>NZ_RHHP01000013.1 GCF_003710815.1 Brevibacillus centrosporus | reverse complement strand
ACATCTTAGCAAACATGCAGTTCCAGTTTTGAAGGAACATATATCTATCGCGGAGAGTTACCCAAGAGGCCGAAGGGGACGGTTTGCTAAACCGTTAGTATGCGCAAGCGTAGCGAGGGTTCGAATCCCTCACTCTCCGCCATTTTCTATTTTGGCGGCGTAGCTCAGCTGGTTAGAGCGTTCGGTTCATACCCGAAAGGTCGGGGGTTCGATTCCCTCCACCGCTACCAAAGGGGCATAGTTTAAAGGTAGAACGAAGGTCTCCAAAACCTTTGGTGTGGGTTCGATTCCTACTGCCCCTGCCAGAAGGACTTTAATCTTGCTATGGCGGTCGTGGCGAAGGGGTTAACGCACCGGATTGTGGCTCCGGCACTCGTGGGTTCAAGTCCCATCGATCGCCCCATGTTATGGGAGTATAGCCAAGTGGTAAGGCACGGGTCTGCAAAACCCTCATCCCCGGTTCAAATCCGGGTACTCCCTCCAATTCTGTCCCAGTAGCTCAGCTGGATAGAGCAACGGCCTTCTAAGCCGTCGGTCGGGAGTTCGAATCTCTCCTGGGACGCCATCGTTGCCTACTGGAAAAATACGAAAAGACCTCCTGTGTACTCAAGGGAATTGCTTTGAGTGTAAAGGAGGCTTTTTTGTATTCATTGAGAAAAAACGGGCAAATGCGATCCACGTATTCTTATTCAAGCTTACAAATTCCAAGTAGATTCATACTTTTAGCCTAGTGAGTAAACTAGAGTGAGGCGTAATCAAACAAACGGGTTGTAGTAGTAGAGCCCGTGAAGGTACCGTTTCTCTGCCTTACTCATCGCGACCTCTTTTTGCTGCTCCAGTGAGGCTTTCAGCTTCTCCCAAAACTCTGGTGTAGCGTCACACTGGTCTACGTTCCATTCCTCACCTACCAGGCCACGGATTAACTGCCAATCATCCGGGTTCTCATATTCCTCCATGCCACCGCCTATCAGCCTGATATCATGCAAGAGCAGCTTAATATTTTCAGGTATCATGGCAATCTCCCATCGGATCATTTTTGAATAGACGCTTCGTTCCATGCTGTTTCGCTTTAGTATTTTCCTCGGAGCATAGAAAATATGTATGGAAAGAGTGGAAAGACTTGTAGGAAATATTGTCGAGTGTGACGAATCTGTGATATTTTCCGAAAGAGTTTCTTACCGATATCAGAAAAGTTTTCTACACGGTCAGACCTGTTTCGACTCGACATATAATAAGAAAGAATTGAGGCTGTGAAAACGGATTTTATTTGAATGAAAATGGGCGCCGAACAGTCAGAAAATCGTATTGACTTACGAAAACGGATTGTGTATACTCGAGAACGTGATTGGGGATTAAAGGTTTTGCGGTCGTGGTGGAATTGGCAGACACACCATCTTGAGGGGGTGGCGGGGCGACCCGTGCGAGTTCGAGTCTCGCCGACCGCACCATAAAGAATGGACAGATTGGCCCGTTGGTGAAGCGGTTTAACACAGCAGCCTTTCACGCTGTCATACAGGGGTTCGAATCCCCTACGGGTCACCATTTTTTTAGTCAGACTGAATAATCGAAGCCTTTTGTTACGAAGGCTTTTTTTTCTGCTCACTGTCGTGAGATGTCGAATAGAAAGAAAGAAACGTGGGAAAGGTGATAGCAGTGCCTTCTTTTTCCCACTTTTGGGTCATTGCTAATGAATCGCATTTGATGTACACTCCCAATTGAGAGAAAAACAATAGAGAAATGTTGGAAAAACAACACTACCTGAACGAAAAACTGACCCAATTTTGATTCAGGTCGAGGAGAAGAACCCATGAGTGTATTTAGAGAGATCATTGAGGGATTATTCATCGGATTTAGTACAACGGTAGGTGTAGTCAGCACGTACCAAACACTGGTTTCCTGTGCAGGGCTGTTCCGCAAAAAGGAGCAAGTCACACATGAACCGGAGAAAACCTTTGCAGTGCTGATCGCGGCACATAACGAGAGCGCCGTTATCGCGCCACTGATTGAAAACCTGAAAAAGCTTGATTACCCGCGCGAGAAGTACGACATCTTCGTTATTTGTGACAATTGTACAGATAATACTGCGGAAATCAGCCGAGCTCATGGCGCGATTGCGTGCGAGCGATTTGACACATCGAAACGAGGAAAAGGCTTCGGGATTGAGTGGATGCTGGAAAATCTTTGGGCACGACCAGAGCAATACGATGCTGTCGTCATGTTTGACGCAGACAATCTGGTAGAGAAAAATTTCCTGCGTGTCATGAACGATCGTCTTTGCAAAGGGGCAAGAGTCATTCAAGGCTACCTCGATTCGAAAAACCCGTTCGATTCTTGGATTACCCTGTCTTACGCGGTGACCTACTGGTTCACCAACCGGATGTGGCAGCTGGCACGTCATAACCTTGGACTGCCGAACACATTAGGGGGTACTGGACTTTGCATCGAGAGCAGCCTGCTCAAGGAAATGGGCTGGGGTGCTACGAGCTTGACGGAAGACCTTGAGTTCGCCACACGCTGCATTGAACGGGGCATTTACCCGACATGGGCTCATGACACCAAGGTTTGGGATGAAAAGCCGATTGACCTGAAATCTTCCATGCGCCAACGTCTGCGTTGGATGCAAGGACACTACGATGTCGCTGGACGCTACATTGGTTCCGTTTTGAAAAACGGGATTACCAAAGGACGTTTGGGAATGCTGGATGCTGCATTTTATTTGTTCCAGCCGATGTACGTATTGATTGTAACGTTCATGTCTTTGGTGTTCTTGGGTCGATTCTTCGAAATTGATATGTTGATGCCTGCTGCAAGCATTTTACCTAGCTGGTTAGTATATACATCGACAGCAGTCTTCTATTTGCTGCCGTTCATGGCTCTATATCTGGAAAAAGTGCCTCTTAAGGGGTATCTGGGAATACTGTGTCTCCCGTTCTTTTTCCTCACCTGGCTCCCGATTATGTTTTACGCCTTCTTTACTAAGAAAAATCAGGTGTGGAGCCATACATCTCACAGTCGTGCAATTCGGATCGAGGAAATCCAGCAATAGCAGCTACACGTGTAAAAACCACAGGGGAACCTGTGGTTTTCCTGTTTTACGGGGGTGGCAGTGGTTGCCTCCAGTTGGTATAATAATTGGATCGAGTACCGAATCGTCAAACAGGATGGACGTAAGAGAGTGGCGACTGAAAGCAGCTTCGCCACGAGGAGGGAATACAGCAATGAAGCTCGCACCAAAGTGTTTCCATAACGAGTCTCCCTTGATGTGGGGAGATAAACGTTATCATACATGGAACTACCATTTGCGAAATACGTTTCACGAAAAAATCTTCAAGGTGCCGCTGGACGGGGGCTTCAGCTGCCCGAACCGAGATGGAAAGGTCGCGACTGGCGGCTGCACGTTTTGCAGTGCCAGAGGCTCGGGGGACTTCGCGGGTGACCGTCGAATGGACCTGGAACGCCAATTTCATGATGTGAAGAATCGCATGCATGAAAAGTGGCCGAGCGCCAAGTACCTCGGTTTCTTTCAAGCCTACACCAATACGTACGCACCTGTGGCTGAGCTGCGCGAGATGTATGAAGTCATCCTCAGGCAGGAGGGGGTTGTAGGGCTGTCGATCGCGACGCGTCCTGACTGCTTGCCGGACGATGTGGTGGAATATTTGGCTGAATTAAACGAGAGGACGTATTTGTGGGTAGAGCTCGGCTTGCAAACCATTCACGAACATACGGCCCAGCTGATCAACCGTGCGCATGACTACGAGTGCTATCTGCAGGCCGTTGAGAAGCTCCGTAAGCACAACATCCGCATCTGCTCCCACATTATTTACGGGCTGCCGGGAGAGACGCATGAAGAGATGATGCAGACGGCAAACGCAGTGGCGCATCTGGATGTGCAGGGAATCAAAATCCATCTGCTGCATCTTCTCCGCAAGACGCCGATGGTAAAGCAGTATGAAGCAGGGCTCCTGGAGTTCCTGTCGCAAGAAGAATACACCAAGCTGGTTGTGGATTCGCTGGAGGTCTTGCCGCCAGAGATGATCGTGCACCGCATTACAGGCGATGGCCCTCCAGACCTGCTGATTGGTCCTATGTGGAGCCGAAAGAAATGGGAAGTCCTCAATGGCATCGATGCTGAGTTGAAAAATCGCAACTCGTGGCAAGGGAAATTTTTCGTTCCGCAAATGAACGGATGATAAAGCGACACAGCAAAAGGGAGCCGATGAAAGGAGGCTCCCTTTTTGTTACAGCTGATTACGAACGGGCTCGCAGGATCTTTCGTGCTCGCCCGGGGTAATTGGTGATCAGGCCATCGACACCCATATCGAAGGCATCCTGGATGTCCTTGGAGCTGTTCACGGTCCATCCGAGAACAGTGAGGTTATGCTTGTGGGATTCCTTGACCAGCTGTGCCGATAGCTGATCCATAGGTACATGCAACTGATCGGCAGCATAGCGCTTGGCGACTTCCCAGGGACGCGGAATCGGGCCGACATACAGCAGACCCGTAGTCAGAGCGGGATCCAGCTGTTTGATGCGCTGCAAGCTGTCGAAGTTAAATGAGGAGATGATGGTTCGGTCCGTCAGATGATAACGTCGGATCTGCTCAATAACGAGCTCCTCCAGATGCGGCTGATCGGAGAGAAAGTTTTTCAGTTCAATGATAAAGTGGAGGGGCGTTTCGGCAAAAGCATGGAAGACCTCGCGCAGCGTCGGGATCCTCGCGCGAGAATAACGAGAGGATGAGCCTCTGTCAGCACGAAATTGTCGAAGCTCTTGCAAGGTATGCCTGCGGACAAGACCACTGCCTGTGGTTGTGCGATCCAGTGTATGGTCGTGAATGACGACGAGTTTATCGTCACGGGTCAGCTGCACATCCAGCTCGATGCCGTCAGCACGACGCCGAACAGCCGCGTAAAAAGACTCCATGGTGTTTTCCGGAAAAAGGCCGGAAGCACCGCGATGGGCGTAGATGAGGGGAGTCACGTGAGCTTCCTCCTTTCAAAGACAGACTTAAATCCACATACTACCATGATATGTAAAAAGCCCCTCGATACTACCGCGATGAGGGGCGCGACGTAAACAGCGGACTATCCAATTGCGCTGAGCACGATCACCAGAAGGATGAAAAGCACCAGTACCAGGGCGAAATTGTTGTTTCCAATACTCATGAAAATCCCCTCCTTCCCCGTCTTTGACTGTTCCTTCTATCATGCTATGAGCGGAAGGTACAAATGGCTCTCATCGAATACCTATCTCAAGACAATAGAAGAGGGAAATGATGCTCCGGCAGCAACGAAGCAGGATTTTATACAGATTGGCAGATGACGCAGAATTTCCGTTTGCTACAATGAATAGAGAACGGAAAGGGGAGTGCGTCATGGTAAATGTAGAGATCATGCTCGCCTCAGGGGATCTGGTCGTGGACCAGCAAAACCGGCGGGTGAAGCTGCACGTATATGACCCGAATCAGGTCGTGGTGCTTGATCAATGGATGAGAAAGCTTGCACAAGAGTCTGGCGCGACAAAGCTCATTGTCTACGGCAAAAAAGCGGATGTGGAAAAATGGACCGCTTTGGGGTACGCGCTGGAAGGTGTCATCGAAGGCTTTTTTCATGGAGAAAATGCACAAATGCTCTCTAGCTTTCTGACGAAGGAGCGGGCTACTTCCGTCGCACCTGAACTCGCGGAAGAAGTACTTGCGCTTAGCCTTGGCAAACAAGGCAACGGCGAGGAGAAGGCACTGCCGGCAGGCTATTCCATGCGAGAGGCGGGTGAGGCAGACGCGGAGGAGCTTGCGAAGCTGTATGCACTCGTGTTTGCTACCTATCCGACACCGATGGATGACCCTGTCTATGTCCGTAAAACGATGGAGGAAGGGACTCGATACATGGTCGTCGAGTACGAGGGGAAAATCGCTTGTGCCGCATCAGCGGAAGTGAACGAGCGGATGGGCTCTGCCGAAATGACGGACTGCGCCACTCACCCCGATCACGGGGGCAAAGGACTCCTCCAAGCGTTGTTTGTTGCGCTGGAACGCAAAATGGAGGAATCCGGCATTTACTACTTGTATTCGCTTACCCGCGCGCAATCACCAGGGATGAATGTGACTGCCGCGAAAATGGGCTATACGTATCGCGGGAGATTGATCAACAACTGCACGATATTTTCCGGCTACGAAGATATGAATATTTGGGTGAAGCCACTCCGCCCATCCTGGGAGTAAGAAAGCTAGGGCTGCGCCTGTGAAGGATAGAGCTGTTGCTGGAGACTGCGCGCCATGAGAGCGAGTTGCAGCTGCCAGCGTTGATGCGCATCCTCCAGGTGGTAGCCCGTTTTTTCTTCAATCTGGGTGAGTCGGTATTTCAGGGTATGGCGATGAATATATAAGGCTTGGGACGTTTGAAGTCCGTTGCCGTTCTGCTGCAGGTACACGCTTAACGTCTCCAGCAGCTGCTGATTATGTTTGCTATCGTATCCGATCAGTGGTGCGAGCAAAGGCTTCCATAGCTGCTGCAAAGCCTCTTCACTGCGATGGTAAGGAAACAGAAACTGATAGCCTTGCATGTCACGATAGCGCAAGATGCCCGGAGGTTTTGCGAGCAGCGGGTAAGCCTGCAGGGCAAAGGTGGCTTCCTCAGCCGCAGTAGCTACGTCAGAGAGCTGCTGACGAGGGGTGCTCAAGGCTAAATGGAGCGAATACTCCTTGTGCAGCTGCTCCCAGCGCTGCGCGAATAGCTCCAAAAGCTGCAGGCTCGCACGATTGTCGGGGAAAACGAACAGTAAATAATGAGGGCGCTCACGGAGCAGGTAGGAGCGCTGCTGACGATCACACAGCCTGCGCATCAGCATGATGGCACTTTGATGCAGCTCGTAGAGACCAGCATCGTCGCTCACATCTACTTTTAGAGCAGCAACCAAGTGTCCACCAGCCAAAGGATAGCCCAGCATCCGACAGCGGCTTTCCAATTCCGAATGGCTCATCTGCTTGCCATTTAACAGCTCTTCTACAAAGTCCCCTTTTAACCGCCATTCCGTTGCAGAAACGGCTCGTTCTTTTACATATTCCAACGCACAGAGGGTCGAGGCGTGCTGCAGTGCCACATCATCGAGCTCTTTCCATGCATGCAAAGGCTTGACCAACGAAAGAGTGCCAAAATGCTCGCGATTGGCGCGGATCGGGATCGAGTGGGTGCTACCTTCTCCCTCGGCTTCTTCTCTTTGCTCTGTTGTTCCATGCTGAGTCACCTCAAAGCCCAAGGCATCAACCAGTGATACGACTCCACCCGTGAGCGTTGCCAATTCGGCTGCGATGGCGGCTAATCCTCCCCGGGAGAGAGCGGCGTCAATCATGCGGTTGTGAATTGCTTGCGAATAAGCCAGGGTCTCGAACTGGCGGTTGATAATAGGCTGCAGGATGGCCTTTGTAATCGTCGAAAAATTGATTTCCGCCGGGATTTCAATGAGGGGCAGCTGCAGCTGGTCGGCCACCTCGATAAAAGCGGCAGGGATCTCTCGCAAATAAAATCCGGTATGAATCGCTACCCCGCTCAGCTTTTGGCTGGCAAGGGATGGGATGAAGGAAGAGAGACGCTCCGTGTTGTCAGCAAGCCCAAAGCCTGTCGTGATGAGAAACTCCCCTTCCTGCAGCCGTGTCGCGTCCTCCAGTACTTCTACTATCGTCACCCAGCGAATGGGGTTGTCCAATCCACCAGCGCCGGCAATCAATCTGGTCTGAACCATATCAGGCAATTGAAGGGCCTCCCGAATGGTAATGCTCATAGTGATCCCTCCGAAAAAGTTCTTTATACAAAATGTACAAAAGATTTTGTCTCTTTTCCATGTTTTTTTGCCAGCTCGTCGGATGGCGCTTGCGCTTCGGTCGGATAGGATGAAGGTAGAGAAAAGCGAGGTGGCGACAATGGAAAGAAGTTATGTCATTAAGCCTGAACTGGGAAAGGCCTATCCGGTCATCTCTCATGGGAAAGGGATTTATCTCTACGATAAAGAGGGAAAACAATACATCGATGGATGCAGCGGTGCCGTTACAGCCCTCATCGGCCATGCGGTAGACGAAGTCGTGGATGCCATGTACGAGCAAGCCAAGAGCATTTCCTTCGCGTATCGCTCTCATTTCAGCAGTGATGCTGTTGAGCAGCTGGGGAAAAAGCTGGCGGAGTGGGCACCGGGCTCCCTCAACTGGACGTTCTTCGTCAGCAGTGGTTCTGAAGCGACGGAGACGGCACAAAAAATAGCCATTCAATATTGGCAGGAACAAGGAAATTTCACGAAAAACCGCATCATTTCCCGCTGGATGAGCTATCACGGAATCACGATGGGAGCCTTGTCGATGTCCGGGCATGTGCTGCGCCGCAAACGGTTTGTGCCATTGCTCGAAGACTACCCGGCGATTACGGGGCCGTACCCTTACCGTAAGCCAGAAGGAATCAGCCTGGAAGAATACGCGATGCAATGTGCGAACGAGCTGGAGACAGCCATCCTGCGCGTAGGACCCGAGCAGGTAGCCGCCTTCATCGCTGAGCCGGTTATCGGGGCGACTGCGGGTGCTGTGGTTCCTCCACCGGGGTACTTCCAGCGAATCCGTGAAATTTGTGATAAATACAACGTGCTGTTCATTGCCGATGAAGTCATGACTGGAATGGGACGAACTGGAAAAGCATTTGGGGTAGATCACTGGGGCGTCGTGCCTGACATGATTACGATCGGAAAAGGTATGAGCGCAGGATATACGCCGATGGCCGCAACGATCGTGACAGAGGAGATCATTGAAGTCATCCAAAAAGGCAGCGCTTCCATCATGGCAGGACATACGTACAGCGCCAACCCACAGTCCGCAGCCGTATCTTTGGCTGTCCTGAACTATATTGAGAAGAACAATCTGATTGAGAAATCGGCCGAAAACGGTGCTTACCTGCTGCAACGCCTGCAAGGGCTCGCAGACGAGCTGCCTCTAGTCGGAGATGCCCGCGGATTGGGTATGCTGTGCGGACTCGAGTTTGTGAAAAACAAGCAGACCAAAGAGCCGTTCGCCCTCTCTGAAAACGTGAGCGCGAAGGTGATTGCCAAAGCATTTGAAAAGGGCTTGCTGGTGTATCCGGCAGTCGGAGGAATTGATGGTGTAGCAGGTGATTCGGTCATTCTCGCACCGCCGCTTACGATTACCCAAGAAGAAATTGATACACTGATCGGCATTTTGAAAGAGGCGATTGAAGCCGTTCAGCAAGAGCTGCAGCAAAAAGCGTTGATCGGATAGAAGGGAGCGCGCGTTCATGACTAATCGATTTGAAAAAGTGATTTCCATGGAGGAAGCGCTGACACATTTCCGCGATGGAATGACGCTGATGTCTGGCGGATTCGGTGGAGTGGGCAATCCACCCTCGCTGATTCAGGGGATTTTAGATAAAGGTGTCCGCGAAATTACTCTGGTCAGCAATGACACAGCGTTTCCTCACATCGGCATCGGCAAGCTGGTAACAGAAAAGCGAGTCAAAAAGGTGATCGCATCTCACATCGGGTCGAATCCAAATGCGGGCGCCCAGATGACAGCAGGCGAGCTCGAGGTGGAGTTTTGCCCTCAGGGTATCCTGGCAGAGCGCGTGCGGGCAGGTGGTGTCGGTCTGGGCGGGATCTTGTCCGATGTCGGAATCGGCACGATCGCGGAAAAGGGAAAGCAAAAAGTCGTAGTGGGAGACAAAGAGTACTTGCTGGAGACGCCGCTCACCGCGGAAGTATCGATCATTCACGCCAAAAAAGCGGATCGCTACGGGAATCTCGTTTATGATACTAGCGCACGAAACTTTAACCCGCTGGTGGCGATGGCAGGAGACATCACAATTGTGGAAGCGGATGAAATCGTCGAGATTGGCGAGCTGTCGCCGGAGGAGATCGTAACACCAGGCGTTTTCATTAACTTTATCGTGCAGAGCGAAGGGGTGAACTGGCAATGGGCGTGGGAGAAGTAAAAGAGACCGAGAGCTACCGAGAGCGGATTGCCCGGCGTGCAGCGTTGGAAGTCGAGGATGGCATGATCATCAACCTCGGTATCGGCATCCCGACGCTGGTTGCTGATTTTATTCCGGCTGATGTGCGCGTGATGTTTCACGCAGAGAACGGCATTTTAGGTACGGGACCTAGCCCAGTAAAGGGTGAGGAAAACCCGATGCTCTGCAATGCTGGCGGCTTTCCCGTCACACTGGCGACTGGAGCTTCCTTTTTTGACAGCGCTACGGCGTTTGCCATCATCCGACGTGGGCTGCTCGATATGACGATCCTCGGAGTATTAGAGGTAAGCCAGAGCGGCGATATCGCCAACTGGATCGTCCCAGGCAAACGCGTACCTGGCATGGGGGGAGCGATGGAACTGGCACAGAAGGCGAAGAAAGTCATGGTCGTCACTACCCATTTGGATAAAAACGGACGCTCCAAGATCGTCAGGGAGTGCTCGCTGCCACTGACCGCTCGTGGCGCAGCCGATTGGATCATCACCGACATGGCTGTCATGGAGGTCAAGTCAGACGGTCTCTATCTGCGCGAGGTGATGTATCCGTATTGTGTAGCGGATGTGATCGGGGCGACAGAAGCAGAACTGAAGATCGAAGGCGAAGTAGCCGTTTTTCGTTAATGAGGTTTTCTTACTATACGGGCAATACCAAATTTCCGCGAGTCAGGAGGAGAACCATGGCAGACTGGCAGACTCTTATTCGGGAGCAGTTGGAAAAGGATCGGGATGAGGCAACAGCGCTGTTGCAGGCATGGGTAAAAAATCCGAGCGTACAGGGCGAGGAAGAATCTATCCAAGAGAGCATTGCGAAAACGCTGGCATCGATGGGCTTGGACGTCGATTTGTGGGTGATGGAGGGGGAGGAGCTCCTATCTCACCCGTACTTTGTGTCCCCGCGTACGGTCTTTACGGGCAGTCCAAACGTAGTTGGGGTATGGAAGGGCGCAGGTGAGGGGCGCTCCCTCATTTTAAACGGTCATGTGGACGTAGTGCCTGCCGGTGACCGGGCACAGTGGAGCGATGATCCGTTCAGTGGAAAAATTGAGGACGGAAAGCTGTATGGACGCGGAGCAACCGACATGAAAGGGGGAAATCTTTCTTCCCTCTTGGCTATTTCGGTCCTGCAGAAGCTCGGTGTAAAGCTGAAAGGCGACGTCATTTTCCAAAGCGTCGTTGAAGAGGAGAGCGGCGGTGCGGGTACCTTGGCGACCATCCTGCGCGGCTACAAGGCAGATGCGGCACTGATACCAGAACCCACGAACATGAAGATTTTCCCGAAGCAGCAAGGCTCGATGTGGTTCCGTCTTTCTGTGAAAGGCCGCTCTGCACATGGGGGAACCCGTTACGAAGGCGTGAGTGCCATCGAAAAGAGCCTGGCTGTCGTGCAAGCAATCGGAAAGCTGGAAAAAGATCGAAACGATCGTTTGGACGATCCGCTCTATGAGAAACTTCCGATTCCTATCCCGATCAACATCGGGGTCATCGAGGGAGGAAAATGGCCCTCTTCTGTTGCCGATCTCGTTAAGCTAGAAGGTCGAATGGGAGTCGCACCAGGAGAACAGATGGAGGATGCAAAGGCAGAGATGACCGCTGCATTGAAGCGACTGGCTGAAGTCGATCCCTGGTTTGCCGAGCAGCCGGTGGAGCTGGAGTGGTATGGGGCGCGATGGGTACCGGGCTCCGTAGCGGAAGACCATCCATTAATGAATATTCTACATCGCCAGTTTGAGGCAGTAACAGGGAAGCGGGCTGTTGTCGAAGCTTCTCCATGGGGAACAGATGGCGGCTTGCTGACGGCGCTCGCCGACACGCCTGCTATCGTCGTAGGCCCTGGAGTTACACAGGTTGCCCATTATCCCAACGAACATATCGTACTCGACGATGTCTTTACGTGCGCAGAGATCTTTGCACTAGCCTTGATTGAATGGTGCGGTGTTGCCGAACAAAATACCCAGAACTAGAGGGAGAGGGATATACATGAGTCCGATCACCACAAAGTTTATTCAACTGAAAACAGCTGTTCCTGGACCAAAATCGCAGGAGATGCTCGCGAAAAAGGAAGCCAATGTTCCACGGGGGCCATCCAATACGACTCCAGCTTTTGTAGCCAAAGCGGAAGGCGCACTCTTGACCGATATCGACGGCAACACCTTCATCGACTTTGCTGGGGCGATCGGCTCCATCAATGCTGGTCACTGCCCGCCCGCTGTGGTCGAGGCGCTCAAGGCACAGCTGGATCAATACATACACACATGCTTCCACGTGATGATGTATGAGCCGTATGTCCAGCTAGCAGAAAAGCTCAATCAAATCACGCCGGGCGACCACGCGAAAAAGACCTTCTTCCTCAACAGCGGAGCAGAAGCAGTCGAGAATGCGGTGAAAATCGCACGCAAATACACAGGGCGCAAGGCAATCATCTCGTTCGAGCGCGGCTTCCACGGACGCACGCTGCTGGCGATGTCGCTGACGAGCAAAGTACGTCCGTACAAATACGAATTCGGGCCGTTTGCTCCTGACACCTACAAAATGACCTACCCGTACTACTATCGTTCTCCATACGATGCATCTCCAGAAGAGACCGATGCAGAGGTATTGCGCCGCTTTGAAGACTTCTTCCTCGCAGAGGTTGCTGCAGACAACGTAGCTGCAATCATCATGGAGCCTGTGCAAGGCGAAGGTGGATTCGTGGTACCATCCAAAACATTTGTCAAAGGCGTCAAGGCGATTTGCGAAAAGTATGGCATTCTCCTGATTGCAGATGAAGTGCAAACCGGATTTGGCCGCACTGGTAAAATGTTTGCGATGGAGCACTATGATGTTGTGCCGGATATCATTACTATGTCCAAGTCCATGGGGGCTGGTATGCCGATCAGTGCGGTGACCGGTCGTGCGGAAATCATGGATGCACCAAACCCGGGTGAAATCGGTGGTACCTATGGAGGCAGCCCGCTCGGTTGTATCGCTGCGTTGAAAGTCATCGAAATGATGGAGCAAGACGGATTCTTGGATCATGCCAATAAAGTGGGCAGTACAATTCTCAATCGTTTCGAGAAATTCAAACAGCAATTTGCTGAAGTAGGCGATGCTCGCGGACTGGGAGCAATGTGCGCGATCGAGCTTGTGAAGGACAAAGGATCGAAGGAGCCGAATAAAGAGCTGACGGCCAAAATCGTGCAGGCTTGCTATCAAAACGGCTTGGTTGTCATGGCAGCAGGTTTGTACAGCAATGTCATTCGTGTACTGTCGCCACTGGTCATTTCCGATGAGCAGCTGGAAGAAGGCTTGAACGTACTGGAAAGCGTCCTGGCTGAGCTGTGCACACCTAATCACTAATTGGACGGAGGCGGTTGTTTTGAAGAAAAACTGCTTTATTGGCGGGCAATGGGTAGAAGCTTCGGTGTATGCGCCGTTGTATTCTCCATACAGTGGCGAGGAAATCGCTCAAATACCGCAGGCTGATCCAGAAACGGTGCAAAAGGCAATTGACGCTGCAGAAGAAGCGACAGCAGTCATGAGACGCATGCCTGCCTATCAGCGGGCGGCGATTTTGGAGAAAATGTCTCTGCTCATGGACGAACGCCTGGAGGAGGCTGCGCGGATCATCGCATTGGAAGCGGGAAAGCCGATCAAAACCGCTCGTGGAGAAGTGATTCGGACGATTCAGACGTACAAGTTTGCGGCTGAGGAAGCGAAGCGTATTCACGGCGAAACGCTGCCACTGGATGCGGCGATTGGCGGCGAAGGCAGGCTCGCTTACACCGTGCGAGAGCCACTGGGCGTGATCGGGGCGATTACTCCATTCAATTTCCCGATGAATCTGGTTGCCCACAAAGTAGGGCCAGCGCTTGCTGCAGGAAATGCAGTTGTCTTGAAGCCAGCCTCCCAAACACCATTGTCTGCCTTTTTCCTGGCGGAGATCGCTGAGCAGGCGGGTGCCCCTGCAGGCGCTCTGAACGTCGTCACGGGCAGCGGGGCGTCCGTTGGTGACCTCCTGGTGAAAGACCCGCGCGTGAAAGCGTTGACCTTTACGGGAAGCCCAGCCGTTGGGATCGATATCCGGAATCGGGCAGGACTGAAGCGCGTTACATTGGAGCTCGGATCTAACTCCGCAGTGATTATTGATAAAGATGTCAATGTTGACGAGGTAATCCCACGCTGCATTTTCGGAGCTTTTGCTTACTCCGGTCAAGTGTGCATTTCCGTTCAACGCATTTATGTAGTCAAAGACCGCTTCGAGGAATTCGTAACCAAGTTTGTGGCGGAGACGAAGAAGCTTCGCGGGGGAGATTCCCTGTCGGAAGAGGCGGATTATTCGGCAATGATCAATCCGCGTGAGACAGAGCGGGCAGTGAACTGGATCGAGGAAGCTAAGCAAAATGGCGCACGCGTGGAATGTGGCGGAGAAGTAGTCGATCGCATGCTCCAGCCAACGGTACTGACAGGAGTTCCTGCAGATGCAAAAGTATCCTGCCAAGAAGTTTTCGGTCCAGTAGTTCTGGTCAATGCAGTCGAGTCTGTCCAGGAGGCAATCAGTCTCGTTAACGATTCGCGTTATGGCTTGCAGGCTGGTTTGTATACGAACAACCTGTCGCTCGCACTGCAGGCAGCAGATGAGCTTCATGTTGGCGGTGTGATGATTAACGATATCCCTACCTTCCGTGTGGATCATATGCCATATGGAGGCGTCAAGGAAAGCGGTATGGGGCGTGAAGGGGTCAAGTACGCGATCGAAGAGCTCACGGAGCTGAAGCTGGTTGTCGTCAAGAAATAGTAGAAAGAGT
Organism: Brevibacillus centrosporus; assembly: GCF_003710815.1. Taxonomy (GTDB): domain Bacteria; phylum Bacillota; class Bacilli; order Brevibacillales; family Brevibacillaceae; genus Brevibacillus; species Brevibacillus centrosporus. The sequence continues at coordinate 196,871 of NZ_RHHP01000013.1, read as the reverse complement.
AAAAAGCCTGGTTTCCTGTCACAGAAGTGGAGGAGCCAAGGCTTTTTTCATTGAGCAAGTCGATATCTGCTAACCAGGTCTGTAGCAGAGGGGCGCAGCTAGCCAGTTAGCTGGTAATGTGGCCAACGTTTTCTAGTGCTGGGCTCTTGCGCATGGGAAAGCAGCTATGCTATAGTAATACTTGTTGAAACGTGGAGGGATACCGAAGTGGTCATAACGGGGCGGTCTTGAAAACCGTTAGAGTGAAAGCTCACGCGGGTTCGAATCCTGCTCCCTCCGCCATATATAAGTAGATACACGTTCCGTCAAAAGGCGATTTTGAGAGCCTTGCAGATGGGACGTTTTTTTGTTGTCTGACCTTCAAAAATTAGTTCGATCTCCCTAGCTTCCCATTATTTACTTGTGGAACCAACAGTTGACCAGGAGCATAATGGATTTGTAAGGAAATCTAGTACAAACATTTGGGGAATATGCGGCGGACTAAACCATGCAGAGAGTCGTCGCTATTTTTTTGCCCATTTTAGGCATTGTTGCCTGTATATGCTTGTAGGCAATAGGGATAAAATCGTGTATCTTAAAGACATTCACGTAAGTACTCAACGTACTATCCCTTCTCCAACCAGTATGGGTTGGAGTTTTTTTTGCTTTTTATGAGCGGAATTGTTTGGCAAAACCAATGACACAGCTGCTGTGGGTAAGCTTTTTCTGCCGAAAATGCTCGATTGACCGTTATTTTCCTTAAAATCCAGCAAAACCAATGTCGTTGAATAGGTCAGAATGATATATCCTGTACGTAAGGACTCGATTGATTCTTGGGGCCCTGCGGCAGCTTCAAAAATGCAGACGAAGCTGCCGTTTTTTTTATGGAAAAATATCAGAATATAATTGCAATAAAGAAAATTATAGTATAATACAAGAAATGATGCTAGGAGGCGTGTACATGATCGAAGCCAAAAGGGTAAGGAGAAATACGTTGGGTGATATTCTGCGCCGAAGTCACATGCGTTTTCCTGACAAAAAGGCTTTGCAGTTTGAAGAAGAAGTGCTTACCTATCGCGAGCTTGATGGAATCGTCAATCAAGCTGCGCATGCCTTAATAGAAAAGGGATTGAAAAAGGGAGACCGGGCAGCTGTCTTATCGCGCAACTCGATGGACTTTGTGATTCTCAATTTTGCTTTGGCAAAAGCAGGCGTCATCATGGTTCCCATCAATTTCATGCTGAATAAGGAGGATGTGGCTTTTATCCTAGGACACTCGGAAGTAAGTGCGGTCTTCGCATCTCCTGAGTTCCGTGGGCTTGCTCAGGGCGCGATAGAACAGTCGGGGCTAGCCATTCGGGTGAAGTTGCTTATCTCCAAGCCGGCAGCACAAGTAGAGGAATGGCAGCCCTTCCGTGAGATGCTGGAAGGCGCTGATCAACAGGAGCCGGAAGTCGATCTCGATGACGAGGATGTTGCCCATATTTTGTACACGAGCGGTACCGAGTCCAAGCCAAAAGGGGTCATGCTGACTCATAAGAGCATCATATCCGAATACGTCAGTACCATCATCGAAGGCGATATGAAAGAGGACGACGTAGCCGTTCACGCGCTGCCATTATTCCATAGCGCGCAGCTGCACTGCTTTTTAGGGCCATACATATATTTAGGTGGAAGCGGTATCATTCTGGAGCAGGCCACTCCTGCAAGCACGCTGGAAACCGTGGAGACCTTTCAAGCGACGCAGCTGTTTTGCCCGCCAACAGTCTGGATCGCGCTTCTGCGTTCTCCTGATTTTGCTTCGCGTAATCTAAGCTCTCTCAAGAAATGCTACTATGGAGCTGCCATCATGCCCGTTGAGGTGTTAAAAGAGCTCAATCAACGACTGCCAAGCGCACAGTTCTACAACTTTTACGGGCAAACAGAGGTGGCACCACTTGCAACGGTGCTCAAGCCCGGAGAGCAGATCCGTAAAGCTGGATCAGCAGGAAAACCTGCACTCAATGTGGAGACCAGGATCGTGGATGACGAAGGAAACGAAGTGCCCCGAGGCAGCATCGGGGAGATCGTACATCGTACCAGTCACGCCATGATCGGCTACTTCCGTGACCCAGTGAAAACGCAGGCTGCTTTCGAGGGAGGCTGGTTCCACAGCGGGGATCTGGGAATCATGGACGACGAAGGATTTATAACGATCGTGGATCGTAAAAAGGATATGATCAAGTCTGGCGGGGAAAATGTAGCCAGCCGGGAAGTGGAGGAGATGATCTATTTGCATCCAAAGGTATCCGAGGTGGCAGTCATCGGCATTCCACATCCATACTGGATCGAGGCTGTTACAGCAGTTGTCGTGCCAAAAGCTGGCGAAGCATTGACCGAAGAAGAGATGCTGACCTTCTGCAAGGAACGGCTCTCGGCGTTTAAAGCACCGAAATATATCGTCATTGCGGACAACTTGCCGCGCAACCCGAGCGGAAAGATTCTCAAGCGTGAGCTGCGGTTGCGCTATGACGTTCTCGCTTCTCAGCAGTAAGTCGATAGCCGTATAAAAGGAAACAGCCCGCTCTCGGACGATTGCAACGAGGAGCGGGCTGTTTCGTTCTATTTCACTGTGGATACCGTAGGGTGCTCTGGATGAATGACATCAAAGCGATATCCTTTCGACTTTAAAAAGGTAATGACTTCCGGTAGTGCCTGAGCTGTGGGAGCCTTCGTGCTGGAATCGTGCATCAGGACGACGATTTCTTTTTGGTTCTTCACTTGCTGCTTGATATTGGAGAGAGCTGCTTGAGCGGTGTATTGATTGCTTCTAGCATCGCCGTTTGTTATATTCCAGTCGATAAAGGTATACTTGCGCTTGTTGGCTTCCGCCTTGATGGACTTCATAACGGGATTCATCTTATTGTAGAGCTTTGGATCCTGATATTTGAGGCTGACTGTGTTGGAACTTCCACCAGGGTAGCGAAAGAGAGCGGGCTTGATCCCGGTGGCTTTTTCGATCAGCTGATTTCCTTTTTCCAAGTCAGCAAAGAAGGCTTCCATGCTTTTGTACACGATGCGGTAATCATGGGAGTAAGTATGGCCACCGATCGCATGTCCCTCGGCAAGCGTGCGCTTGAGGATGGCTTCGTGACCAGGAACATTGCGTCCTACAATAAAGAAGGTTGCCTTCACATCAAATTTTTTTAAAATATCGAGCACTTGTGGTGTCACCACAGACGGTCCGTCATCGAAAGTCAGGTAAGCGACTTTATCGGTAGCGGTTGGCTTCGCAGGAGACTTTGGCGCAGCTGGCGGTTTGGCAGCAGGCTGTGTCGACTCCGCAGGCTTTGTCACAGGCGGCTTTGGTACAGGTTGTGACGGCTTTGCAGGTGTGGTCGTTCCCCCTGTTGCTGGCTTGGACGGCGCAGGAGGCTGACTTGTTTGGGCTGCAGCTGGTCTGCTCACAATCGGCAAGAGAGGCTGATAGGGCTCCTCCCCATAAATAAGGAAAGACTTGCGCGTTTCTTGAAAGGTCGTCAGCTGTGCGGAGTAGGACGCTTCTATATCTTGCGGGCTTTTTTCCTGCTCCAGAATTTTACTGATTTTGTCCGTTCCCATGATTTGGACAAATAGCGGAATTTCATTCGCGCTGGTTTTGGGGACGGGAAAATGACTGAGCTGTCTAGCGTATGCCAAAGCGTACATGCCTGTCTTGGCTGGGTTAAAAAGATGCGGGTCGGTAATTTGCATGCGAACTCCGCCAGCGGATTCTTTGTTTACAGGGAAGAACATGACACCTGGCAGGAGGCTTGCGTTCAGGAGATCAGCATACTTGCTCGCATCGATTCCCTCAGCGCCGATCCATGAATAAGAATTTTCCACACGCAGGGCGGTTCCTGCCCCAATGCCGGTAGCCAGGGAACTGTACACAGAAGGGAGAGTCGGCAAATCTGGCGTGCTATGTTTCCAGGCTAGACCCGTTTCCTGGTACAGCATGGATCGCGTATACCCCTGCATAGGGACAACGGTTAGATCAGCACCGACATTTCGGTTAAAGTATAAAGCAAGCTCACCGATCGTCATGCCATGAGCGAGTGGCAGGATATCAGGGCCAATATAGGAACGATAGGCAGGTTCGAGAACGGGTCCATCGACGATACGCCCTCCAAGAGGATTGGGGCGATCCAGAACGATGACTGGCTTGCCGAGACGCTTCGCGGCAGACATGCAGTCATACAGATTCGTAATGTATGGGTTTGTTCGGGCACCGCTATCCTGTACGTCTACTAGCAAGACATCCAGCTTGTCGAAGACTTCTTTACTGGGCTCGCGATGGGCAGCGTTCATGCTGAAAACGGGAATGCCGTATACCGGATGCGTGCTGACTCCTACTTCAGAGGTGATCGGCTGCTTTCCATCCAGACCGTTTTCTGGAGAAAAGAGAGCTACTAGGCTAACCGTGCGATCTCGTCTGAGCATATCGATGGTGCTGACTCCTTGGCTGTTGATTCCCGTTTGATTGGTGAGGAGCCCCACTTTTTTGCCTTCCAGCAAAGAATGAAATTGCTCGAACAGAACATCACTTCCCAATTGAATGGCAGTAGTGTTCGCAGAGCTTCCGCCAGGCGGAATCATGCAAAAAATGAGTGCGAGGATGAGGAGCGGAATTAATTTTTTCATCGGCATTGCCTCTTTCAAAGGAAAAATTTCGTCGCTGTATGTCCATTGTAACGGTTTTTTGGGGAAAGATGGTTTCATTTTTGTAACAATTTGAAAATAGTTCGAAAGTATCCATTTCTTCCCTGCTTATTTTCATAGAATCCAGCATGAAACATAGAATGATTAGCTTGCAACGGTCTACTTCCTATAGTAGATTAAGAACCGTGTGAATCTTTATTGAAATGGAGTGGACGAAATGCTTAAAAAATTCGCCTCGCTTGTACTGGCTATTGCGCTTGTACCAGTGGCAGCTTTTTCTGCATCCGCAGCTTCTGCGCCAGCTGCCATTAAAGTGGAATACAACCAGAAGGCAATTGTATTTCCTGACCAAAAACCTGTCATTCGAGACAGCCGCACCTTGGTGCCAATCCGACCAATCGCAGAGAGCCTTGGCTTCGATGTAGACTGGAACGAGCAAACGAGAACGGTAACGATCAACAAAGGTACGAGTAATGTCCGACTGGTTGTTACACAAAAAATCGCCAAGAAAAACGGACAAACCATCAATTTGGATGTACCTGCACAAATTATCAACCAGCGGACGATGGTGCCTGTACGTTTTATCGCGGAAGCCTTGAGCTATAATGTGAATTGGAACCAAGCGACTCAAACTGTTCTGATTACGGACGAGCAAGCTACTCAATCGAATGCGACCGCAGAGCCCAAAGACAACAGCGCCACACAAAAGCCGGCAGCAAATGAAGCTGCAGTCAAGTTGATTGATCGTACTACGATCAAAGGAAGAACATTTACGATTGCTACAATTGGTTTGTATCGTGTAAGCGGGAATGTCGAACCAGGTAGTGAAGTAGTGGTTACGCTGGAGGACAATACCTTTGAAGTAGACGTAAATGCGGATGGATCCTTTGAGTTTAACAAAGATACCTATGATGGAATTCGTAATTTCACGCTGAAGGCAGAAAAAGATGGAAAAGTCGATACCTATGAAGGCGAGTTTGTAAGCAATTCGTAAGGAATTGGCAAAGGAATCCCCCTACGATTTGTGAGTAAGAACACCTCCTGCACATCACACTATGGGCAAGGAGGTGTTTTTTGTTGAAACGAATTCAAGTGGGAATCTGCGCTTCCATGATGCTCGCCGGTTTGCTTGCAGGCTGTTCGCCAAACAAAGAACAGGGATCGGAGGATTTGAACGGAAATCAGGCGAAGTACGAATCGTACGGGATCAACTATCGCAATGACAATGCCGGGCTGGATAAAGGCCCAGCGGCGATGATTAGCCAAAAATACGTACACCAGCGCGAGCCACATCTCGTTTCCAGGCTGGAAAGACACGCCGAGAAGATACCGGGAGTAGTCGACATCAAAGTGCTGGCGTATAAAGATACACTCCTCGTGGGGGTACTGCCGATCGATACGCCGAAGCCTGATGAGGTCAATCCACACCCCAGCATTCCCTATACGAAAGGCAAGATCATTCGCAACGACAACGGCCACACGGATGCCCTGCAAAAACGGGTAGTCGACAGAATGCGCGTTCGTTTGCAGACCGAATCCCAGTACAATATTATGTACGTGTCCACGAGTCGGGCTTTGTACGATCGGATCGCTGATCTGCACGAGCGGATTATTCGTAAAGAGCCGGTGAGTCATGAAGAGTTTCAAGTTTTGATCAACGACATTGGATACACGATCAAGGGCTACAATTTGGTCGACTGACAAAGCACCACCTGGATTGTCCGGGTGGGCTTTTTGGCGTTTGCACTCCCGAGGCAGGAAATACAGCAATAAAGGGGAAATAACAAAAGAAGAGAGAAGGAGAACGGCAAGGAGTGCAATGTATGAAAACACCGCAGGTCTCGATCACAAAAATAACCCCTCCCACCCCAAAACCATACGTGCTAAGGCGTCCAACTTTGGCGAAAAAGCTTCGTCTGATGGATCACGTCCCGTTTTGCGTCGTGCACGCAGCCACTGGCTACGGAAAGACCATGGCAGTCGCTACGTTTTTGCATGATGCCGCGAGGGAAACGTGCTGGTATTTCTTGTCCGAGGTGGATCTAGAGCTATCCGCATTTCTGTACGGGCTGATGGAGAGCGTGCGGCGTGTATTGCCTCACTTTGGTGAATCGCTGATGCAAAAGCTGACCGAAGAGACCGAAGCGCTTGAGCCACATCGGTTGGCAGAGTTGTTCGTTCGGGAATGGATGCAGCTGCAGGCGCATTCTGACTACTTTGTTGTTTTAGATGGGTTTCAGTTTATTCCAAAGGACAGTCCAGTTGACGTGTTCGTTCGAAAGCTTGCTGGACAGCTCCCCCATCGCTTCAAGCTGGTGGTTTTATCTCGAACCCGTCTGACGTGGACAGAGATGGAGCTATGGAAAACGCGAGGGGATTGCTTGGAAGTGGATACAGCCGATTTGACGTTTTCCAGGGATGACAGCGAAGCCTTTTTTCAGGATGAGTACGACGTCTGGCTCTCGGACGAGGAGTGGAGCCGCGTGGAGCAGGTTTCACGCGGCTGGGTGCTCTCGCTACGTTTCTTGGGAGATAAAATGGCGATGGGGACCTCCGTTTCCGAAAGCTTACGGGACTTGTCGCGGTTGGTTCACTTGCTGGACGCGGAGGTATGGAGTCAGCTGGACGGCTCCTTGCAGACCTTTTTAATGAAATGCGCTGTGCTGGAACAGTTTGAAGAGGAGGATTGCCGCCAAGTCCTCGGAAATGAAGGCGTAAAGAATCTGAGAGAGGCGCACGATGGCAATCTGTTCATTTCCGTGGATGCACAAGGGCGGCATTTCTTCCATCCGCTCTTCCACCGGCTGCTTGCAAGTAAGCTGGCTTCCCATAGTGACCTGTATTTGGAAGTGAACGAAGCGGCTGCCCTTTGGTATCGACGAAAAGGGGAAGACGGGAAAGCCTTCGAGCATTTGCAGCTGGCAGCAAAATGGGATGTGCTGGGAGAGTGGCTCTATCAGGCATCCGAGCGATTACTGATGGACGGAAAGCTCGATGTTCTGTATCACTGGATCACGCTTTTGCCCGACACGATCAAAGAGGAAAAGCATTGGCTGTGGTTTTATCAGGCTGAGGTAGAACGTTACCGCTGCCACTACGTAAATGCATTTGGGTCGTACCAGCATTTTATTGACCTAAGCCAGACCAAGCATGATCTAATCGGTCAATGCCGAGGCCTGGAGGGAATGGCACGTGTACACCTCGACAGCGTTCAGGGCGGAGATCGTGCGGAGACCTTGCTGAAGCAGGCGATTGAGCTTCTTCCTCCGGCGGAACAAGGGCAGGAAACGGCTCCTAGACTGTACCGGGTGCTTGCCGAGATATACACCAATCGCGGGGACGCAAAACAGGCTGCAGAATGGTATGGAAAAAGCCAAGAGCTGGAGCAGTTGACAGAGGTGGAGCTCGAATCACGGCTACTGTTTCGCACCGGGCGACTGCAATCCTCCATCCAACTGCTGGAGAACAAGTCTTTAGACGAGAGAAAGAAGCACCCAAAGCTGACACGTTCGTACCGGGAGACTTCCCTTCTTCTTTCGTTTGTGTACGCCTTGAACGGAGACTGGGAGCGCGGCTGGCAAGCGGCTGAAACGGCGATTGAGCTGGGCAGAGCGGCGAACTCTCCTTTTGTGGAAGCGAATGGCTACGTCCGAAAAGCGCATGCAGCTCTGATCAGCCAGCAGCTCCCAGCGGAAGAAATTCGTCTGCTGTACGAAAAAGGGCTGCGCATGATGGAGGAGCTGCAGTCCACGCGTGGAAAATCGGAAACGCTCCTGGGACTCACATTGCTGTACGGCAGGGAAAAAGCACTTGATCTCGCCTTGCAATACGGCGAGCGAGGCAAGCAGGAGACGGACGCGATGCGAGACGACTGGCTGAACAGCTTGGTTCGTATGGCGATCGGGATTGCTTATGCGACCTATGGAAAGGACAGAGAGGCTCAGGAGGTCTTTGCCGATTGTGTGGAGCGGCTGAGCAAATGCGGTGACAGCTATGGTGTCGTTACCAGTCAGCTGTGGATCAGCTATCTGGCCTATCGCAACAAAGAATGGGACAAATTCGTACCCGCCATGACCCAAGCCTTGTCACTCATGCAGTCTGGCGAGTATCACTTCTTGCTGAGACGTCCGACGATGCTTACTCCTCAGGACGTTCAGCAGCTGATGCCTGTGCTCATCGAAGCGGAGCGGCGTCAAGTATCGCCGGATTACGTTTCTCAGCTGCTGAACGATCTAGGTCTGCAAAACGTGACGTTCCACCCCGGCTACACACTGCGCATACAAACGCTGGGGCAATTCCGTGTATGGCTTGGGGAAAACGAACTGAGTGAAAAAGCATGGCAGCGCGGTACTGCCAAGCTGTTGTTTCAGCTCCTGCTCACCAAACGGCAGCATCTGCTCGCTCGAGAGGAGATTATGAACCGCCTGTGGGCAGACAGTGACGAGGAGTCGGCGATCCGGGACTTCAAGGTTGCATTAAATGCTTTGAATAAAGCGCTGGAGCCGAACCGAGCAGCAAGAGCCGAAACATTTTTCATCCAAAGGCACGGCAGCTCCTACGGATTTAACCTCGCTTCCGGCTATCACATCGATGTCGAAGAATTCGAGAAGCTCGTCACGCTAGGTTTCGCTGAAGCAGACCCCGTGCAGGCGGCGATTTTGCTCGAAAAAGGGCTAGGGTATTACCAGGGGGACTATCTGCCGGAATGCCGCTACGACGACTGGTGTGTAGAGGAAAGAGAGCGGCTGCAAGCCTTGTTCCTACGGGGAGCCGAGAGACTGGCGAAAATCAGGCTGGAGGAGAATCGCCTGGAAGGGGTGATCCGCTGGTGCGAGGCCATCCTGAAGGTAGATGACTGCTGGGAGGAAGCCTACCGCCTGCTGATGACAGCCTACTACCGATTGAATAATCGCAAGCAGGCTATTCGATGGTACGAAAAATGTGTGGCCAAGCTTCAGGAGCAGCTGGGGGTTGCGCCCATGCTCGCTACGCAGGAAACGTATCAAAAAATCATGACCCAGTAAGACCGCCACGACGCGGTCTTTTTTTCATGCAAAAACAAGGGAGACATAAGGCGGGACTCTCTTGACAAAACTAGGAAGGCAAATTACACTGTTTTTGTACTGACCAGTCAGTTCAAAAATGAAAGGAGATGGGAGTGATGGCCTCATCAAAAAAAGACCAGATTGCGCAGGGGGCTTTAACTGCGTTTGCCCAGTACGGCTTTAGTGAAACTTCGATGGACACGATCGCAGAAGTCTCGCAGGTCGCAAAAGGGACGCTATACTACCACTTTTCCACCAAGGAGGAGCTGTTTTTATACGTCATCGAAAAAGGCGTGAAGATGCTGATTTACCATGTAGACAGTGTCATGCAAAAGGAAGATCTATCACTGGAAGACCGCATGATGAGTGTGTTGGATGAGCATCTTCGCTTCTTTTCCGAAAATCAGGAGCTTTGCTTCTTATTGCTGAGCTTCTTTACGGGTGACGAACAACGAGATCAGTTGGTCGGAAGTCTGTTGACCGGGTATTTTACCACCATGGAGACCTACATGACCGATTTGCAGCAAAAAGGATATATTCGAGCAGATGTGGAGATACGGACTTTGGCTTCGGCTCTGTTTGGCATGATCGGATTCACCGTTTTGCGCAAACAGTTTCGGAAGGAGCCGCTGAACACGGATGCAGTTCGGGAGACGCTGCGGACGATGCTGGCGGGTATCTTGGATAAGCGTTGCTAATCTACAAGAAATACACATACACAAAAGAGGGGAAAACAGATGAACAAGCGTGCATGGATCGGGGTGGCTGGCTTTGCGGCCGGCATCGCAGTATTGGGAACCGTATTATTTGGACCGGGAGTAGGAAACGTCTCCGGGCAGCGAGCGGATAAAATAGCAGGGGTCATTGAGGGAACCGAAGTCGACTTGTCCTTTAAAATGGGCGGCTCCATCGAGCAATTGTCCCTCGCCGAGGGCGATGAGGTCAAGGCAGGGCAGCTGGTTGCCACGCTGAACAGTGAGGAGCTTTTGGCAAAGAAAGAACAGGCAGAGGCAGCCTATCGTCTGGCGCAAGTAAAGCTGGAGCAGGCGAAAAAGGGAGTGTCTCTGACGGATAGCTCGAGCGATGCACAGGTGGATCAGGCAAGCGCGCAAGTAAACTCCGCTGCTGCTCAATTGGCTGCAAACAAAAATGGTGCGCGGGTTGAAGAGGTCGCTCAGCTGAAAGCGAAAGTACAGGCCACAGCTACAGCGAAGCAGATCGCGGCAACCAACCTGGAGCGGATGAAAAAGCTGTTTGCAGAAGGGGCTGTCCCCCAAGTAAAAGTGGAGGAAGCCGACATGCAGTATCAACAAGCGACTGCAGAGAACAAAGCGGCTGTTGAGTCGCTGAAAATGGCACAGTCGGGAGCCAGACGCGAACAGGTAGATGCAGCGCAGGCCCAGCTGGATCAAGCGAAAGCGGCGTACAATCAGGCGGTAGCAGCGCGCGGACAGGTAGGCCTGAAAGAGCTGGATGTGAAATCGGCAGAAGCGGGTGTCCAGCAGGCAAAAGGGGCTTTGGCGGAGATCGAAGCGTATTTGAACAACACGAAGCTGACTGCGCCTGTTGACGGTGTCGTGAAATCGGTAGCGGTTCAAAAAGGCGAATTGGTCGCACAGGGCTTTACCGTGTTGACCATTCAGTCCAAAGCAGATAACTATGTGAAGTTTTACGTGGATGAGTACAGCCTGTCCGCTGTAAAAGCGGGAGATACTGTGAAATTGTACGTACCGGCATTGAAACGGGAAGTGGATGCAAAAGTCGTTACGGTTGCCCCTGCTGCGGATTTTGCGGTGAAAAAAGCGACACAGGAATTAGGGGACCGAGATATTCGTTCCTTCCAGGTGAAACTGATTGTGAATGATCCGCAGCTGCGTCCGGGCCTGACGGTCGAGTGGAACGTTGAAGGGGCTGGTAACGGTGAGTAACTTCTCCCGCCTCTTCTGGACAGAATGGCAAAACCTTTTTACCAATAAAACAATTCGGAACATCATCTTCATCGTTCCATTGATGTATTTGACCTTGTTTGGCTTTTTGTACAGTGAGAAAAAGGTCATGCATATCCCGACGGTCATGGTGGATGCGGATCAAACAGAGCTGAGCCGGGAGCTGTACCGTGCATTTGAGGTCGATCAGACCTTTCAAATCACTTCCATTGTCGGGACCGAGGAGGAAGCGATGCGGCTGATTGACCAGGGGCAGGCAAACGTCGCCTTGATCATCCCGGCAGAATTGGAAAAGAACGTGAAGGCGGGACGAGAAGCAGAAGTACTGACGGTTATCGACGGTAGCAACATGATGATCTCCAACACGGCTGTAAGGACTGCCAGTACCGTAGTTAAGACGGTCTCAGCCGGTGCTACCCTCAAAAAGCTGGAGGCAAAAGGGGGTTGGGGAGAAGAGGGGAAAAACCTGTACACAGGGATCGATTACCGCTATCGGGTCCTTTACAATCCGACCTTTAGCTACATGTCCTTCATGGTCTTCGGGTTGGCAGGAACGGTTCTACAGCAGGTGCTGTTTCTCGGCATTGCGATCTCCGTGACGCAACAAAAAGAAGCGGGAACCTGGCGAAGCACGATGGAGAAGAACAGCTTTTGGTCAATAGCAATAAGCAAGCTGCTCCCTTATTTTCTGGCAGGAACACTCAATATGTTTATCGGGTTTACGCTGTTGCTGAAGGTATTTGGCATCCCGTACTACGGTAGCACGGTCAATCTCATGCTCATCGCAAGTGCCTTCAATTTGGCGGTCCTGTCGATCGGCTTTGCGATTTCCTTTTTCTCCAAAGACCAGCTGCAGGCAACCCAAACGGCTATGCTCATTGCGGTTCCGTCCTTTATGCTTTCCGGATTTACGTGGCCGTTCATGTCTATGCCAGCTGGAGTGGCTGCGATTGGAAAATCTTTACCGCTTACCTATTTTTTACATGGAACCAGAGAAATTTTAACGAAGGGACACGGGCTGTCCCAAGTCACGTCTGATCTCCTGATTTTATGCTTCATGTCCGCGCTGGGCCTGTTCGCAGCCTATGTGTTCTACCTGGTACAGACAAGGAAAAAAACGGAAAAAGTGGGCGAGTCGGCAACGGTTTAAGAAGGGGAAAAAGGAAAAGAATCTCTTGTGTTGTAAAGAATCTATCCTATATACTTACTTAAAAAAGGCAGATTTTCAACGCAAGGGGGACATTATGTCAGCGACTCATCTGAAACAATTGTGCGAAGAGACGTACACCAAGTTGAAAAAGGTAAGCATGGAAGTGGAACGCTATTTGAACCAGGTGACCTTATCCAGCCTAGTTTCCCAGTCCGGTGATAAGGAAGAGTACGAATCTTACTATCGGACCTATCTTTCTGACCTGCGCCATTTACTTGTATACTGCGAAAATGCGTACGACAGGCTAGGGGTTTCCCTTCGCCGAGCACGATTCAATGAGGAGTTTGCCGAAGAAGTTTTGTATCAGGTCTACCATACCTGTGTCAATAACTTCTACTACCCCAAAGGCGAGGTCTATGACGAAGACGGTCGCTATTCCTATACCGGACAAGACGCTATTATTTTCCGCAAACAGGTCACCCCTGAGCTGCAGCAGCTGACGCTATCTCTGTCCAAGGTATTTGAGCAAATGCGAGATGATCTGCAATATTACGAAACGGATTATATCACCAAAAAACGGATGCAGAAGGAGCAAGCACAGGCATAAGTGCGAGCTGACTGCAAAAAAAATGGATAGAGGTTCAGTCATCAACTGAATCTCTATCCATTTCTGTTTATCTGGCTATTGCTTTGAGCGCTTGAGGCGAAGGGAAGTAACCGGACTTACACGCCTACGGGCTGACGGATGTGCAGCATGCGCTCGTCCACCTGGCGAAGCATGTTGCTGAGCGCTCCTTCCTCGTTATGGGAGACGGCAGCGAAGTTATGATAGTCGACATGATAACCAATCATCCCAAGGGTGCCCTCGGCAATTTGTTTTTCGATGACCGCATCCATGCCTTTGCCAACCAATTCTTTCGCCGTTTCCCGAGTCGTTGTAAACACCATGGCCTGCTTGCCCGCGAGCAAACCGACAGGACCTTTTTCCTCGTAATGAAAAGCAAAGCCATCTGTAAAGACGCGGTCGATATATCCTTTTAAAATGGCAGGGGTTGACCACCACCATACGGGATAGATCATAACGAGCAGATCCGATTCGGAGATGATGGTTTGTTCTTCGAGAATATCGGGAGAAGCGCTACCTTGCTCAACCAGCTTCATATCCTCTGAACGAAACACCGGCTGAAAGTTCATCTTGTACAGATCGCGCAGCTTGTACTCGATATTTTGCTTCTCCAGCGCTTGGGTAACATGGGATAGAATCGCGTGACAAAAGCTGGATTCACCTTCATGGGCAAACAGGATGCAAGCCTTCATATCTCTTCCTCCTCCAAAAGTTTCTTCATTCAAAACCAAAGCGAAGACGCAGCAAAAATTTGTTGAGGAGGCCGCCAAAAGTTGGTGGGGTTTGCTCGGATTGGGCTGGCTCCGTATGCAGCTGTCTTAATGTTCGATTGACGTCGATCATCCCATATCCGTACAGCTGGTCATGTCCAGGTGGCCCCAGATCGAGGGCAGAGCTGCGAATGAGCTCCATCACGTCATGGGATTTCATATCCGGATGCACGGAGCGTACGAGCGCTGCCAGCGCGGCTACATGTGGACATGCCATGGACGTCCCGGACAGGGAGGCATAGTCGCTGTAAATGTAGGTGCTGGGGATATCGACCCCGGGTGCTGCAACGTCTACATAGTCCCCAAAATTGGAGAAATCGGCGCGTTCCTTCAGGTGATCAACGGCAGCAACGGAAAGCACTTCGTCATAGGCAGCGGGGTAGCTCGGCTGATCAGATGCGTCGTTTCCGGAAGCCGCGACCAGCACGACATTGTTGTCGTAGGCGTACTTGCACGCTTCCTTCAGAGCGGCTGAGGATGTGTAGTTACCTACGCTCAGGTTAATGACATCCGCACCGTGATCCGTCGCCCAGTAAATGCCTTGCGCGATGTCTACTGCCGAGCCTGAGCCGTCAGCACCGATCGCTTTGACGGGCATCAGCTTGCTTTTCCAGGTCATCCCGGCAATGCCGTCGTTGTTGTTTGTTTTGGCCGCGATCACTCCGGAGACATGTGTGCCGTGACCATTGTCATCCTGAGGCTTATTGCTGCCGTCAAGAACGTTGTAGCCCTCTACGAGCTTGCCTTCAAACTCTGGGTGCTCCATGTCTACCCCTGTATCGACAACAGCAACAATGACGTCACTGCTGCCCTCACTGACATCCCAGCTCTGTTCCATTCCAATCAGCGGGAGGTTCCACTGGTACTCCGTATAGTAGGGATCGTTCGGCGTTCTGTTCGGAAGCAGAAGAAAGTTTGGCTCCGCAAAAACGGAATCCGGATGCTCGGCCAGCTTCTTCATCAACTGCTTGGTAGTGAGGCTGCGTGATTTGATGATGATGAATTTGTCAAAGTCCCGTTTGATTTTGGCATCGAGGGAGGCGACCATTTTGTCTATCGTTTTCTGATCAGGGCGCGGTGAAAAGCGAACAACGACTTCATGCTCGATATAATGGCTCCGATCGCGAGGGTTGTGATGCAGCGTCTGAATGTGGCTGCGCTTCTCCAAGCCTCGGCGTATGTCTTTTACTTGTTCGATGTAGTTGATCCTCGGGATACTGGCATTCAGTGAAGTGACCCGAGGATGGGGCTCGCGCATTTCCTGCTCTGCATTTTGATGCATGCGATAGGGAACGACGACGAGCCCGACCAAAGCGACAGCGACGACAATTGGGGCAAAGCGCAAAAAAATCACTCCCTCATGTGCTTATGGATATAGCCTGCACACCGAGAGAGTGATTATGAAGGTAAAAGCTTACATTCGATTGTTTAGAGGTCGTGGAGCAGAAGAGGGGGTGGGGGTAGGACGCAGAGAGCGGCGTGGAAGCTTCCAGCCCCGATAGACAGAAACCATTCTGCACCCGATGATAGCAGAGAACAGTGTATACAGCTCTGGAATTGATGTCGCCCATTTTAAGCCGACCGCGACACCAGCCACCATGGCCCAAACCGCATAGATTTCTTCCTTGAACACGAGTGGCTTACGTCCTGCAAGCACATCGCGGATAATCCCGCCGCCGATACCGGTCAAAACAGCAGCGACGATCGTTGCGCTGAGGGGATAATTCATTTGAGTTGCATACATCGCCCCCTGAATCGCAAAAGCGGAAAGCCCGACAGCATCGAAAAACAGTCCCCATCGGTTCCAATAGCCAATATATTTGTGGGGGAGGACAAAGACGATGAGCATAGATACGAGTGCGATAGTAAACAATGTGCCTTGATTCCAAAAAGCAGTAAGCGGGATTCCCAGCAAGATGTTGCGCAAAATCCCTCCACCAAAAGCGGTAGCCATCCCCAAGACGATAACGCCGAGAAGATCGTATTCTTCCTCCATCGCGATGACAGCGCCGCTGATCACGAATGCGACCGTTCCAATAATATTAAACCATTCCCAAGACATGCTTTTTCCTACATCCTTCCTACTAAATCAGCCCTAGTTGTAATAATCCATGATGAATGCCGTCCTCATCGACGTGACGGGTAATGCGGTTCGCAAATGGTTTGAGCTCATCGTGGGCATTCCCCATCGCGATTCCCATTCCGACGTAGGCGAGCATCTCTTTGTCGTTCAGTCCGTCTCCAAACGCGACAGCTTCGTCCGGGCTGTAGCCAAAATGGCGCAGGGCAGCTTCAATGCCTTTTGCCTTCGAGCCGTTTGGCGGCAAGACGTCCAGAACTTGCTTGTGCCAGCGTACATAGGAAACCTCATGGAAACGATCGACATACGGCTCCTCTTCATCGGCATTGCAATAAAGAAATGCTTGATAAATAGGTGCTTCCGCCCAGTAGCGGTGACGATGAGCGGGAGCAGGCAGGCGCAAGGAATCAAACGATTCGATGACGTACGGATGATCGCTGACGTTTGCATAGCAGCTGTCTGCACTGAGGAACACCATGGGATGCTGGTTTCCGTCTGCCATTCCCTCAAGCTTCGCCAAAGTCTCTGTAGAAAAAGGCGTGTGTGCGATCACGTTGCCTTTACTTACCACATAAGAGCCGTTAAAGCTGACAAAGGTATCGATGCCCAGCTGATTAGCGATGTTCGACAAGTGATAAGGCGAACGCCCCGTGGCAATGGCAATCTGGACGCCTTTATCCTTCAGGCGCTGCACGGCTTCGAAGGTTGCTGCCGGTATGGCATGCTTCGTATTGAGCAGGGTACCGTCAATGTCAAAAAAGACAATTTTATACGCCATTTTCTTTCCTCTCCACTCTTTCTCTGTATAATCCAAGAACCAGGAAAATCGTGCCTGATCCAAAAGATTTGATCGTAAAAAATAGAAAAGGGAATGTCGGAAAAAAGACATTCCACCTTCACTTTGCTATTAGAATACAGCCAGTTCCGTCTCGCTGTCAAATACGTGGCATTTGGACAAATCCATTCCCAGTTTTACCTTCATACGAGGCTTCAGGCCTTCTCTGGCATCTACACGAGCAACCATTTGTGTCTGGGCTATATTATGGAAATAAACGTACAGCTCCGAGCCCATATTTTCGACGACATCCACATCTGCTTCAAGGAAGCTGTCAAATGGATTCGCTTCGATAAATTGCGCGTCACTGTACAGGTCTTCGGGGCGGATGCCGAAAATGACGCTTTTGTTAACGTAGCCTCGCTCACGCAGTTGTTTGGCCTTGTCTGTCGGGAAGGTCACGATCAGCTGATCTGATTCGAAAAATAGCTGGCCCTCTCGTTCGACGACACTGCCCTTCACGAAGTTCATCGCAGGGGAGCCGATGAAGCTGGCGACAAACAGATTTAGCGGATGATTATAAATTTCAGTAGGTGTCGCTACCTGTTGGATGAGTCCATCTTTCATGACAACGATACGATCTCCCATCGTCATGGCCTCTGTCTGATCATGAGTAACGTAGATGATCGTGGTGTTCAGGCGCTGGTGGAGCTTCAAAATTTCCGTGCGCATCTGAACCCGCAGCTTGGCATCCAGGTTGGACAGCGGTTCATCCATGAGAAAAACCTGTGGCTCACGCACGATTGCACGGCCCAATGCTACCCGCTGGCGTTGACCACCGGACAGCGCTTTTGGCTTGCGGTCGAGCAAGTGGGAAATATCGAGGATACGTGCAGCCTCCTGAATGCGTGCATCGATATCCGATTTGGAAAATTTGCGCAGCTTCAGCCCGAAAGCCATGTTCTCATACACATTCATGTGAGGATAGAGGGCATAGCTTTGGAATACCATGGCGATATCCCGATCTTTTGGGGCGACGTCGTTGACGCGTTTTTCTCCGATGTACATATCGCCTTCCGATATTTCCTCCAAGCCAGCAATCATGCGCAGGGTCGTCGATTTCCCGCATCCAGACGGACCGACGAGGACGAGGAATTCCCGATCCTGAATTTCCAGATGAAAGTTATCTACTGCGGTTACGTTGTTGCCGTATTTTTTGTAAATGTGGTTTAAGGTTACTTTTGCCATAATCGTGGATACCTCCCAAGCAGCGTGAAGAGAATCATGGATGAGGTTCTACCACAAGGGTACCAAGTCATGGCAGATGGCTCCACGGTAAAATTGCACGAATTGTTTGGTCAATTTTGCCGAAAAAGCAGCAATAGCCGGAAAAGGATGGCATGTGGAAACTGTCGCGGGTCAAGTCCCGTTTGCTCTGTCAGCTTGTCCAAGCGGTAGAGAAGGGTATTGCGATGCACATACAGCTGGCGGGCCGTATCGCTGATGTTCCACTGGCAGTGAAACAGCGTCTCCAGTGTCTCGATCTGTTCTGCGTTTAAGGTATGAGCGGTGATGAAGGGAGGAAGGCTGCGCAAAAGCTCGAGTCTCGTCTCGGATGGCAAGGCTTGCGCCCACTGCTCTAACGGATATTGCCAGGAGCCGGCAACCATGGTCCGAGGACGAAAAGTGGTCAAGGCGTGGGACAGGGAGAGAAGCTCTTGCAGCGCTTTTCCGAGCAAAAGCGGCGTCGAGATCGTTCTGCTCACCAAAAGGCGGACATGCTCCATCTGCTCGGTCGAAACGAGATCATGCAGCCCGGATGCCCACTCCAGTAAATCTTCCGGATCGTTTTGATTTCCAAGGATGGAGATGGGGACGAGAAGCAAATAATAGGAGCGACCAAGCGGGATTCCAAGAAAAGAGGAATCCTCTCCTTTGAAAAAGTCTTGGAGCAAGGGCTGGAGGGTTTGCCACTCAAATACGCTCTCCCATCTGGAATGCTCCATGAGAAAAACAGCGCGCGGCTCACGCCAGGACCAAAGCTGTTCGAGGCGAGCTGGGGGGGAGATCGGTGAGCCATGACAAATGCTATGTAACCAGGCGGAGACCTGATTGATTACGGATCCGCCTGTTCTAGTGGCTTGCGGGGTGAAAAAAAGACGGAGCAAAGCCCTTGCTGATTCATGCCAGGAGAGACTCTCAATGAAAATAAGCCAAACCGCGCCCGAGTCGTCCTCCGTAATGGCCGAAAGCTCCCACCCGCGCTCTTGGTGCTCAAGCAGGAGCTGGTCGACAGATACACGAGAGGTCTGAACGCAAATAATAGGTAAACCAGTTTCTTGACGAATCTGTTCAGCGTAGTTCATCCATTGTTCCATGCAAGCGCTCTCTCCTCGCCCTTTTCTTGCATTATACCTCAGTCAAGGGCGAGCGTGGCAGAAGCTTCCTGCATAGAAGTGGCGAAGGGTGCATTTTGTCCGTGGGGGAAATAGGCTGAGCCTGCCATGGTGTGCAGGGTGATTTCCGGCCGCGAACGCAAGCGGATATTGAGCCCAGTCTGCCCCAGACCTTCACTGATGTAAAAAGGGCGCCCATCCACGTGATGCAGCCCCACTACCATGTTCAGCTTAGGCAGCTTTCCCATTTTCGCGAGGTGAAACGGGCGCGGCCAGTGAATCTGCCCTCCGTGGAAGTGACCGGAAAGCAAGTAGTCGTACGAGTAGTCCTTCATGTGCAGGACCACGTTTGGATCATGGGTGAGCACCAGTCTTGCCCCTGTCATGGGTACGTGCTCAAAAGACTTGCCTAGCTTGCAGTGTCCTGTTGAGAAGTTGTCTACTCCAATGATGTGCAGTGGGTTTCCGCGATGGGAAACCGTTACATGCTGGTTGATGAGTACCTTGCAGCCGATGCGCTCTAGCTCCGTTTTCAGGAGGGCGAGCTTGGAGGCTGGCAGTACGTAATCGTGATTGCCGAAAACGACGTAGGTGCCGAGAGCAGGCTGCAGCGTCATCACCGTTTTCACATAGTGAATCGCCTTCGGAATGTTTTTTTGACGGTCTAACAGATCTCCGGTGATCGCAATGAGATCGAGCTGACGATCGGAAAAATCTTCGACGACTCTGGATGCTTCCACAGAGATATTTTCCATGTGCAAATCAGATAAGTGCAAGATAGACAACGGCTCCCAATCCGCGGGATCAGGGAGTCTGCGGGAAGGCTGAAGCGGGACGGATACATAATTGGTATGCACGTCAAATGTATTGCGGTAAGCGCGAATGAATAACAGGGCGATAGCTACGGCAAGGAACAACCATATCATTTCCGGGTGCCATCTCCTTCTTGGGTGTGAGTACCGCTCATTATACTAGATTTGCACGATCTTCGAATAAGTAGGTTACTGGCAGAAGGAATTTACGAAGAAGTGCAGAAATATTAAGAAAGTTGAATGAAAAAGAATCCATTGGAGTCTAGGAGAGTGAAAGTATGAACGTGGAAAAAATTCCGGCTACGGAAGGCCGGTTTAATCTGGGCAATTACGACGAAGTCTACGCGAACTTTGATTGGGCTGAAGTGGAAAAACAATTCTCTTGGCACGAGACAGGGAAAGTAAACATGGCGTACGAAGCCATTGACCGCCATGTATTGACTGATCGTAAAGACAAAACCGCTCTCATATACAGTGATTTGACTCGTGATGAAACGTACACGTATGCACAGCTTAGCGAGCTGTCCAATAAATTCGGGAACGTCCTGCGCGGGCTGGGAATTGCAAAAGGAGACCGCGTATTCGTCTTCATGCCTCGTACGCCAGAGCTTTATGTAAGCGTTTTAGGGACGTTAAAAGTAGGAGCAATCGTAGGGCCTCTGTTCGAGGCGTTCATGGAAGCAGCTGTGCGCGATCGTCTGGAAAACAGTGAAGCTGTTGCGATCATCACCACACCTGCGCTGCTGCCTCGCATTCCGGTGAACGAACTGCCTGCTTTGAAGCACGTAATCGTGGTAGGCTCCAAAGACGAGCTGCCAGAAGGACAAATCAGCTTCGAAGCAGCGATGGCAGAAGCCCCCTCCGATTTTGAAATCGAATGGGTGGATCGTGAAGACGGAATGATCCTGCATTATACGTCTGGATCTACGGGGAAACCCAAAGGTGTCTTGCACGTGCACAATGCCATGATCCAGCACTATCAAACAGGAAAATGGGTACTGGACCTGCAGGAGGACGACATCTACTGGTGCACAGCCGATCCAGGCTGGGTAACGGGTACTGCCTACGGGATCTTTGCCCCTTGGCTGAATGGTGTGACAAACGTAGTCCGCGGTGGACGTTTCACACCGGAATCCTGGTACGAAACCGTGGAAAAGTACAAAGTCAGCGTCTGGTACAGCGCACCGACATCCTTCCGCATGCTGATGGGAGCAGGGGATGAGCTGGTCAAAAAATACGATTTCTCCAACCTGCGTCACGTTTTGAGCGTCGGTGAACCACTCAATCCAGAGGTTGTGTATTGGGGCATGCGTGTATTCAACCATCGCATTCACGATACATGGTGGATGACGGAGACAGGTGGCCAGTTGATCTGTAACTACAAATCCATGGCGATCAAGCCTGGCTCGATGGGCAAACCGATTCCGGGTGTCTACGCATCTATCATCGACGACCAAGGCAATGAGCTGCCGCCAAACCGCATGGGGAATCTGGCTGTCAAAGTCGGCTGGCCAGCAATGATGCGTCAAATCTGGAACAACCCTGCGAAATATCAGGAGTATTTCCACATCCCGGGCTGGTACGTTTCTGGCGACTCTGCCTACAAGGATGAAGAAGGTTATTTCTGGTTCCAAGGACGTATTGATGATGTGATCAATACATCGGGTGAGCGCGTTGGCCCGTTTGAGGTAGAAAGCAAGCTGGTCGAGCATCCAGCTGTAGCGGAAGCAGGGGTGATCGGTAAACCGGACCCTGTTCGTGGAGAGATCATCAAAGCGTTCATCGCGCTGCGTGCCGGTTATGAGCCTACCGATGAACTGATGGAAGAAATCCGCAAGTTTGTGAAGGAAGGTCTGGCTGCGCATGCTGCGCCGCGTGAGATCGAATTCCGCGACAAGCTGCCGAAGACGCGCTCCGGTAAAATCATGCGCCGCGTCTTGAAAGCATGGGAGCTGGGCTTGCCGACAGGCGACCTGTCTACCATGGAAGACTAATAACAGAACAAGCAAAAACCATCTCCTATCAACAGGGAGATGGTTTTTTTCGCTAATGCTCGTGTCCCTGACAAGTATGCGCGTGATTGTGCGCTTCATGGTCCTCCTGATGAGGGCTTTCTTCACAATGAAGTCGATCGTGATGGACGGAAGAATTCTCGATTTGGATTGTCGCGTGCGTGATCCCAAAATCATGCTCCAATACCTGGAGAGCCTGTGCCAATATCGGATAGCTAGGCAAATCGTCCGCTGCGATTAAATGGCAGGTGAGGGATTCGAAGCCGGAAGTAACGGTCCACACATGCAAGTCATGTACAGCAGTGACACCTTCCAGCTGCTGCAGCCTTCCTGCGATCTCGGTAGTGTCAAGTCGGCTTGGCGCTCCTTCCAGCAGGATATGGACGGATTCCTTTGTAACCCGCCAAGCGCTGAGCATGATGAGGATGGCGACGACTACACTGATCAGGGGATCGGCGATATACCAGCCAAATGACCACATCAAAATTCCGCCAAGAATGGCGCCGATGGAACCCAGCATGTCACCGAGGACGTGCAGATAGGCGCTTCTGACATTCATATTTCCCTTGTAGTCTCCACGCATGAGGACAAAGGCAGCTGCGACGTTCGCCAACAACCCGACAGTCGCAATGATAATCATGGTTCCACTGGCGACCTCAGGCGGTGCGAGGAGGCGCTGGTAGGCTTCCCAGATGATGATCAGGGAAATCACGACGAGCGTGACACCGTTGATCAAGGCAGCCAAAATTTCAAAGCGGTGCATCCCAAACGTCTTCTGGGCAGATGGTGGGCGCGAAGCAAAGTGAAGGGCAATCAAGCTGAGCAAAAGAGCCGAGGCGTCGCTGAGCATATGGCCTGCATCGGATAGGAGCGCCAAGCTGTTCGTGAAGAAGCCTCCGATAATTTCTACAATCAAAAACAGCGTGATGATGCAGAGGGATACAAGCAGAGCCTTTTTGCTGGCACCTCTGCCATGGTGATGGTGACTATGATCATGAGAGTGATGGTGGTGTCCCATACATCGTGCCTCCTATAGAAACAGTTTCCGTGCGAAGAAAGTCTACAATTTCGTTTGTCAGTATAGCCGCGTCATGGCCAACGCCGCCCATCAAGGCAGACAGCCGGTTGCGCTGCCACGGCAATCCCAGAAAAAACAGTCCGGGAACTGGGGAGACGCCTTTTTGATGGAAAGGGCGGCCTAGCTCGTTGCATGCACCGGGTACGTCCAGCCATGCATAGTTGGGGCGATAGCCCGTTGCCCAAATGATCGTTGAAAAGTCAGCGGTGCTGCCATCTTCAAAAGCAGCGGTACAGCCTGACAGGGATACGGTTCGTGGTGCTATTTTTAGTTTGCCAGCACGTTGCAGCTGCCGAAGCTCTTTTTTGTATCCGAAAATGGGGTCAGGCAATGAGCGGTACAGCCTTCCGAGCCGGGAAGAGGAAGGAGCAGTAAGCAAGCCCAGTGAGCGGAGGTAATAAAAAATAGTTTTACCCAATATGGAAAGCGGCAGATGGGTTCGTGACTGCCCGATGGATAAAATAACGGAATGCTTTTGCGCCAGCTCGGTCGCGATTTGGATGCCTGAATTCCCTCCCCCAACAACAAGTACGGTGCCTGGATTTATCTGCTGCCCATTTCGAAAAGTGGCCGTATGCCATTGCGCGATCTCCTTCCCGACATGGGCATGCAGAGAAGGCCGATAGGGCTCTTGAAAAGGCCCAGTCGCGACAACTACTGACCGAGTACGAAAAACCTGCTCCTGCGTGTGCACCTGATAGCTCCCTCCCTGGTTTTCCACGCGCAGGACTTCCACACCTAGCCGGATGGGGAATGAATGGTAGTGGGCATACATTTCCAAATAATGAGCCGCTTCATTTTTGTCTGGAAATCCATGTCGATCTCCGGGAAAGGGGAGTCCGGGCAAATCATTAAAAGCACGTGGAGTGAAAAGGACCAAAGAGTCGTAACGTTCGCGCCAGCTTGTACCGACACGATCATTTTTTTCCAGAATGACAAAGGAAAGCTTATGTCGCTGAAGGTAGTACCCGATGGATAACCCCGCTTGGCCTGCGCCAATCACGATCACGTCGTAGTCAGTCATGTGTATCTCCTCTTTCTTGACTGTCTTTTCCTAAATCATACCAGATAAAATACAATATTCAAGTAATCATTTGAATGTTTATTTGAACAGCAAAAAAAGCCGTCTCGCAAAAGACAACGGCTTTTCGGAAGGAAAGTGAAAAACAAAACTAGCTAGCGGTACGAGAATAAGCACGGTGTGGCGATAGATCTCCACGATGCCGAACATACAGTGGTCCCCAAGAAGGGTTGGCATCGTGCATCGTTTTCAGCAAGGCAGTCATACGGGGAAAGGCATCGGAAATGGGGACTTCACCCGCAATGGATGCCGTGACCGCAGCAGCGACGACATGTGCGGCATACATGCCTGAAACGACGCAATCGTGAACAGCTTGTGATTCGGACAAATGTGTGCGGAGATTCCGAACGATTTTTTCATCGTGATTCTGCCAGTTTTGAATTTGACCGAGGGCATGCCCCTCCAGACTATTTAATCGTGCATTGGTAATGGTGCGAGCGACAATCGCCGCTGACTTTTTGGCAGTCTCTACATCTAAGGAGGTCCTTCCGAGAAGAATTCCTGAGTGGTCTTTATCTGTTTCTTCCTCTAAGGCTTCCGCCCACTCGGTGGCATTGTCGAACTGGAGGAGGCGAACGGTCTCGGCGGCTAGGTAGCCTCGAAGAATATCTGCTGGGTGAGGATCGTTTTGTGGACCCGTGTTGCGCAAAGTGGGCACTCCCGTGTATGCCTTGTTCAATCCGCGGAAATAACCGATCAAACCGATGCCTGCGGCCGGGCCTGTATTTAAAATGCCGAGGACATCCGAGGCGGTCTCATCGATACGCAGTGCCCAGTAGTTGGCTAAAGTAGAATTGGACAGCTCATCAGCCAAAGCGTCGTAAACATGATGCTGCAGCTCGGCAAGCAATCCTTTGTCCGCGTGCAGGATGTCATGTCCGGCTGTCTCGTGGCCAAGCGCTGACCACGCCAACAAACCATGCCGAGCGTTGGCCGGAGGGAGGTTGACAATTCCTGTTTTGATGTCAAAATGGGCGGCAGCTTCAGCCGTCCAGGTATAGGGTCCAAACTGGGGGCGTCCCCATTTCACGAGAGGAGCGATCAGGCTTTCATCTGGTGGCTTGATTCCTTTCCTGTCTTCCTCACTTAAAAAGCCGTCGTACAAATCGCTGACTACTTCCTGAAAGGCATCAGTTGCTTCACGTTCGTACGCTTCACTGTTTTGGAGAATGGCGTGGGCAATATCCAAAAACAACCCTGCCTCCCGTTCTTTTCGAGGATCGCGGCTAAGCATGCTGTTGAATCCAGCCTCGGAAAGCTTGTCCACGGCTAGCATAAACGGTTCATAAACATGTACGCGATAAAGCGGCGGGAGGGTGTCGGCAGCATCTTGCAAACGCCCGTACAGAGAGTGGTACTCGGCAGGATCTGCTGGACCCGTGTTTTCGTCCATGGCAGCGGACGTGACGTCGTCCATGCAGGCTAACAGATGGCGGAAATCAGGATGGTTCATGCGTGACGCCTCCATTCGTCTAGAGAGTAGGTGCTCCGGACACGGTTACGTCAAATCATGTGAGCGGCTTTTTGGGGGACCCACCTCCTTTCCAGATGGACGAGAGTTGGTACTTCTATTATAAAGGGTTGGAACTGGAATAAAAAGGATGGAAGGATAGGTGATTGGAAGCAATTCTTGCTTGCCTGATGTAGGGCGCTTGTCCCGTAGAGAGACAATCGAAACACAAAAAACTGGGAATCTTTTCATAGCGTGCTGTCTTCGGTACAATACAAGTGAGAATAAGAATTATTATCACATGATGCGGAAGGTTGTGCGTACATGAATCGGGAATGGTCAATGTATTTAGCAAAACAATATGGCATCTCTATCGAAGACGATCTTTCGCAGGCAAAAGGTGAGTATACGGTACAGGATCTGATCGAACAGAAGGTGCAAATGAGGGAGTTTTTAGAAGCGCAGAGCAGTCAGATGAATCATATAGCTTTAGCTGTCACTGGCACGCTGTTTGCCAAGCGTTATTCAGTCCTTAGCATGGGAGTGTTCGATGCGCTTATCCGCTATCAGATTATTTTGGATACCTCGCCTCAGCATATGTTTATTACGCGAAAAGACGGAGGAGAAATGGGGTTTGTTCTTCCTGAAACGGCGGTAAAGCTGTTGAGCGAGCTATCCGACCATGAAGTCGAGGTCTTCCTGTCTTCTTTTGTGTACAAGCACCTGACTCCGTTGTTTCAGCGGGTGTCCGAGGTGTCGAGAAGCAAGACTACACATCTGTTTTCGCAGATTTGTATAATACCGCACAGAAGGCTTTGCAGCTGAAAATGGACATTCCCGAAAAAGCGTTTCAGATCGATCGGCAATGGAAGAGATTACTAGAGGTTCCTGCTGGCTGTGACCGAACGAAAAAGAATCCACTTGCCATGGAGTTTCGCCTCTATCACCCGTCAGATGGAAGCAGTCCCTATTATATCCGCAAGCACTGTTGTCTCGCTTACATCGTACGTGGCGGTGATAAAAGCCGGGTTTGCGATTCATGTCCGCTGCTCTCAGACGATGAAAGAGACTGATTATGGCTGACGCTCATGGAAGATATGCGAGAGTACCCGTTTCATTCGCAAGTGGAGGAAGGGAAGAAGTCGAAGAAGTGGGGGAGAAAAAAATCGTTGTATGTTTGTCCGGAAATGAATATAATTCGGAATGATTACGATTTAGAGAGGGGAAGCTCGAGTTGCTTACGATGCTGCGCCATTTTTTCCTGGAGATTATAGGTGCTCTTATTCTGGGACTGGGAGCCGTCTGGTTGACCACGATCGGCAAAAAGGACTGGTTTGCTGGTGGGCAATGGGAATGGTCGCCGCGTTGGCTGGACGTCAAAACGTTTTTTCTGAGTATCGTCTTGGAAGCCATCCCGTTTGTTTTGCTCGGGGTATTCTTTTCTGCTTTCATCCAGACGTTTATCACAGAAGAGCAGGTTCGGCGCTGGACCCCCAAGCATCCGCTGATAGCGCTTCCCTTTGGAGCGTTGCTTGGATTTTTATTCCCGGTCTGCGAATGTGCCATCATACCGGTTGTACGTCGATTGATTCAAAAAGTCATGCCGCTGCATGTAGGGATCACATTTTTACTAGCGGGCCCCATCGTCAATCCAGTCGTTATGTCCTCTACATACATTGCTTTTACCAGACAGCCTGATATGGCGTTCCATCGAGCGGCAGCCGCTTTTGTCGTTGCGATCTTGATAGGTGCTCTCGTTTATCTGTTTGTGCGTAAAAATCCTTTACGTCTAGGCATGGAATCGCAAATCCGTCATGAGGCAGCGCATTCAGAAGCGATCAGAGGGAGGCTGTCTGCCACCTTTGGCCACGCCATCGATGAATTTTTTGACATGGGGAAATATTTGCTGCTGGGTGCCTTTATCAGCGCCATTCTTCAAGTGTACGTAAGCAGGGAGACACTTGTTGAAGTCGGACAGGCGCCGTATGCTTCTCATCTGGTCATGATGGGTATGGCGTATCTCTTTTCTTTATGCTCCGAGGCAGACGCCTTTATCGCCGCGTCCTTTTCCCAGTCCTTTCATAGTGGGTCCCTATTAGCGTTTCTTGTTTTTGGTCCCATGCTCTATTTGGCTTCGTTTATCGACAGCCCGATTTTACCTCCCAACAATTTGTGGTCGCCCGTTTCTCCGTCACATGCTGCACAGCAGATGCTAGTGTGTTTGGCGTGCTGGTGGAAGACGGGCAGGCGAGCAAATGGGCAAAGGACAGCTGGGTAAAAGTACGAGGTAAGCTGGAGGCAAGAAGTGTGGACGGGTATGACATGCTAGTCCTTCGGGCGAGCAAAGTCGAGCAAGCCAAGGCGCCAAAAGATCCGTATGTGTATTACAATTATGATCTACCAGAATCGAATGGATGAGCGTACACAACCAATTCAGCTGACCGCGCCTACCGAGTCAGCTGAATTCTTTTTTTGCTTCATAACGACAGAGAAGCTCATAAGGCCGCAAGCGAAAAGCTTCATAAGGCAAGTAGTTGGGCTCCAGTGCATCGAGCAATCTACTCCTGAAATGGGGGCGGGTAATCCAGGCTTCCGCATTTTCTTTGGTAATGTTCTTGAATACGACCTCTGAGGTCTCGCCTTCAGCTGGCTGCAGCTCTCCACTGAGATACTCACCACGGAAGACTACACAGAGAATGCCTGAGGTGACATTTTGGTAGATGCCTGTCATCCCGATCAGCCGTACGGTCGCACCGGTTTCCTCCGCAATTTCGCGATGCAAAGCTTCTTCGAGGGTTTCGCCTTCCTCGACTTGCCCACCTGGCATTTCGAGTGTGTCAGGGCGATGCAAATTGCGAACAAGTAATACTTCCCCATCCTGATTGGTGATGAAACCGCTGACGGCAGTAATGTGCCGAGGAGTCTGTGATCCTTTTTGCGAATGCGTAGTAGATGTCAAAAAGTCTTGAGTGAAGTCCAGATACAACTCACCTAATTCTTTACGCTTGCTCATTGCCTTGGTGTGCAAGTCACTCTGTTTGATCATTCGCTCGATTTGTTCGTAGTGCTCCATGCTGTCGTATTCCCATATGGCAACGATCTCGTCTTTGGATTCATTGACCCAGCGCCCGACCAATCTGGCTCCATGCTGAATTTGATTCGGGTACAGATACATGTGAAAAAAATCGGTAAAAACCTCTAGCACCTCTGGGCTGATACGATACGTTTTTCTACGGTAGATCAAGTGCGTCCCTCCCTTATCTCCTATCATTTTCCTTTTACTTCCATAGGGGAACCGTGAAATCCTCCAGGCAATCAAACCATTGTGCGTGACACAAAAACGCTGACGCTCTTTTTTGAACGTCAGCGTTTCCGCTTTTCTTATGCTTCGCCGATGTGGATCTTTCTTCTCGCCACCATCTTGCTGATCATGCCGTGGCGAGGGGAGAACAGGAAAGCCAGGAAAAAGAGCAGCCCAGCTACCGCTGTCATCGCGCCAGCAATCGAACTGTCCAGCCAGGAGGCGAAAAAGTAGCCAAGGATGGCGGAGAGGACACCGACTGCCATGCTGATAAAGAGCATGATGTGGAGACGGTCCGTCAGCAGGTAGGCCGTAGCGCTCGGAACCACCAGCATCGCGACGACCAGAATCGCGCCAACACTTTCGAAAGCAGCGACTGTCGTCAGGGAGACGAGTGTCATCAGAAGGTAGTGGAAAAGGACAACAGGAATCCCGATGGCAGCAGCGAGCGCAGGGTCAAAAGCGCACAGCTTGAATTGCTTGAAAAACAATCCGATGATGAGAAGACTGAACAAAAACACGCCTCCTACCCCCCACAGAGCACGCGGTCCCATGTCCATTCCGCCAAACTGCCAGGTGTCCCATGGAACATAGGCAATCTCCCCGTACAAAACGCAATCCAGATCTAGATCGACCTGTTGGGTATACAGGGAAACCAGCACGACCCCGACAGAGAAGAGGGCGGTAAAGGTAACGCCTATGGCAGCGTCTGATTTGACCCCGCTTTGATGCAGCATCTGAACGATGAAGACCGTGATCAAGCCAATGATGGCAGCCCCCATGAGCATAGGCAGGATTTCCCGGCTTCCGCTGAAAAGGAAGGCGAGTACGATACCAGGGAGGATGGCATGGCTGATCGCATCACCGAGCATGGCCATTCGGCGCAAGATGAGGAAGCAGCCGAGAAACCCGCAAGAGGCAGCCACGAGTGACCCGGTTAGAATGATCCAGAACGAGTTCATAGCGAGAGCCCTCCTTGTTTGGAAGGGTGAAGAAGGTGAGAAACGCTGTGATGGTCGGACAGCCTCGGAGTCAAATCGTAGGCGTTAAGCTGCGCGAGCATGAGTGACAGCGTTGCGTCCGACAGCTGAGGGGCCAATTCCTCTTGGTTTACATCAATCTCCAGGCTGTGGTATTGGTTCTGGTTCATATGATACAAATCCCAAAGACGCTGATTCAGCACGAGCCGGTGAGCTTCCTTCAGTCCTTCAGGCGTGAAGGTCCACAGTGTTTCCACTTCCGTACGTGAAGGCTCTGAGACGAAAGCTAGCTTTTGTAAATCGTACAGAGCTTTGCGAACAGCTGTGGCCCGTTTTCCGCATTTCTGTGCCAGTTGTTCCGCTCCAAAACCGTGATACACGCTGGTAGGGCGGCTTTTTGTCTGTTCCTCCAAACGCTCGTACAAGGCTTGCATGACATCCTCGCGCAGGACTTTTTTACGCATGCGCAAGAAACGAGCCATCCGGGCTAGCACGCCACGGCGAGGGGAGAATAAAAGGGAAAACAGGAAGAAGGCGGTAGCGGATAGCACAATGGTCGGACCTGTTGGCAAATTTTCCTGCTGGGTACTGATCAAGGTTCCGAGTACACCGCTCAAGGCTCCAAAGAATCCGGACAGCAACACCATTTTGCTGAGCTTATCTGTCCAATAGCGGGCTGTGACAGCAGGAGCAATCAGCATGGCGGCTACCAGCACGACCCCAACGGCTTGCAGGCCAATGACGACAGACATAAGCAGCATCAGCATGAGCAGACCATCGAGCAAGCCCATAGGGAAGCCCAGTCCGCGCCCAAAGCCGGGGTCAAAGGAGAGCAGGGTAAATTCTTTGAACAAAAGGGCAGTGATGACAATCAGGACAGCCGCAACGAGCATGATCGTAATGACATCGGTAAAAACAAGAGAAGCTGCCTGCCCAAACAGGAACTTATCCAGACCGCTCTGATTTCCGCTTGCGCTGTGCTGGATGTGAGTCAAGAGCACGATCCCGACCCCGAAAAAGACAGAGAGGGTGAGGGCCAGAGAGGTATCTTCCTTGATTCGTGTATGGCGCGAAATGGCCGTGATGCAGTAGGTGGCTAAAAGTCCAGCGACACCCGCTCCGATCAGAAAGAGACCGATGGACTTGGACCCTGTGAGCAAATAGACTAGGCAGACCCCAGGCAAAGCGGCATGGGCGAGGGCATCGCCTACCAGAGACCGCCCTCGCAGGAAAGCAAAGCAACCGAGAACGCCGCTGCTAATTCCGAGCAACACGCAACCCATGAGGACCCACTGTGTATTGGGATCCTGCAATGCAAGCCAAATATTCATTGCGCGGATGCCTCCTCCGTTGCAGCAGAGCCGGTCAGTAGTACCTGATTGCCCAAGACATGCAGCCGGCCGCCATAGGTCTTCTGCAAATTTTCAGGGGTAAAGGCCTCGTGGGTGGGGCCAGCCGCGATCACACGACGATTGAGCAGGATGGTCCAGTCAAAGTATTCTTCCACTGTTTGCAGGTCATGATGGACGACGAGAACGGTTTTTTTCTGCTGCTTTAGCTCGTTGAGGAGCTGAATGATGGCCCTCTCGGTGGCAGCATCTACTCCAGCAAATGGTTCATCCATGAAGTACAATTGTGCCTCTTGAGCCAATGCGCGTGCCAGAAATACCCGCTGCTGCTGACCGCCGGATAGCTGGCTGATTTGCCGGTTTGCGTAGTCTGCCATTCCTACCTTTGACAGGCACTCCAAGGCAAAGTCGCGGTCCGCTTTTCCAGGGCGACGAAACCAGCCCAGTCTTCCGTATCTACCCATCAAAACGACATCCAGCGCATCCGTGGGGAAATCCCAATCCACGGATTCACGCTGAGGGACGTATCCGACTAGCTTTCGCTGCTGCTTGTAAGGCTTCCCGTATATTTCGGTTTCACCCGAAGCGATGGGGATCAGACCCTGTACCGCTTTGATAAATGTGGATTTCCCCGCACCGTTTGGCCCGATAATGCCAATGAGCTTGCCCTCAGGCACTTCTATGTGCACGCTTCTTAGCACAGGCTTCTTCTGATAGGCAACCGTCAAGTCTTTGACCACCAAGGGAGCTTTTTGCGATGTCATTGTCATACCAAAACCCTTCCTTTCTCCGCGTTGTCTATTTCAACGCCCCAACGATTGTATCGACGTTGTGCTTCACCATACCCAGGTAATTGCCCTCTGGAGTTCCAGGCGCTCCCATGGCATCCGAGAACAATTCACCGCCGATCGAGACTGAGTGGTTTTTGGCGGCAGCCCCTTGAACGACTGCTTCGATCGAGCGTTTCGGGACGGAAGACTCGACGAAGACGGCTTTAATTCGGCGATCGACGAGGGTGTCAACGAGCTTCTGTACATCCTTGAGCCCATACTCGGATGCGGTGCTGATGCCTTGCAAACCAAGTACCTCCACTTCGTAGGCGCGACCAAAATATTGGAAGGCATCATGAGCGGTAACCAGTACCCGCTGTTCCTTCGGGATGGAAGCCAGCTGCGCTTTTGCATAGGCGTCGAGCTCCTTTAGCTCTGCCAAATACTTCTCAGCATTCGCCGAATAATCAGCTTGGTTGGCGGCGTCAAATGCGATCAGATCATCCCGGACCTGCTCGACCGCTTTCATCCACAAGGAGACGTCGAACCAGACATGAGGGTCAGGATTATCAGGGGAAGCGGGATCAGCCAGCAAATCTTCCTTTGTCAATTTGGCAGTAACGGGCTTCACTGGTTTTGTTTTTCCGATTTTCTCGAAGATTTCGACCATTTTTCCTTCGAGGTGAAGTCCAGAGTAAAAGATGATATCAGCTTGATCGATTCGTTTGATGTCGCCTTCTGATGCTTTGTATAAATGCGGGTCGACGCCTGCGCCCATCAGCTGGGTCACTTCGACGTGCTCACCACCTACTTGCTTGACGATGTCAGCGACCATGCCAGTCGTTGCCGTAACCTTCCAGGCACCGTTTCCTTCCTCAGGTGCAGTACTCCCGGAGCAACCGGCAAATACGAGTGTAGTACCCAGAATGAGACTCAACAGCCCTTTTTTCCAACGTGTAAAGTATGTAGACATCAAGTTTGTCTCCCTTCAATTCTTTTTAGTTTATGCATGAATGTTTCCTTAGGGCAACTTTAGCACATAATGATTCCTTGATGCAACAGTATTCGCTTATCACAAAAATGTTTCCTTCGCGCAAAATTTTAGGAGACGAATCTGCTGTTTTTGTGAATCAGCATATGCAAAAGGCAGGTGAGTGTGTCACCTGCCCATTTAACTCCTATTCACGTGCGATGAGATGATGCCTTACAGCGTAAGCGGCCAGCTGCACCCGGTTTGCTAGCTGCAGCTTGTCCAAAATGTTTTTCACATGATTTTTTACCGTGTTTTCCGCGATGATGAGTGTCTCGCTGATTTCTCGATTGGTTTTCCCCGCTCCGACGTACATCACGATTTCTCGCTCACGAGGGGTGAGGATCTCGGGTCCTGTGCCAGTCGGTTGATCTTCTTGACGGAAGCGGTGGAGGAGCCGGTTTGCCATTTCACGGGAAAGCTCGCTGTCTTCTCCCAGTAAAGCATGCAAGTAATTGATCCAGTCGTCTGGCTCCAGATTTTTTAGCAAATACCCCTGAGCGCCAAACTGGATCGCGGTGATCAGGTCGCCGACATCATCAGAAACACTTAAAATAACGACTTTAATGTGGGGGTATGCTTTTTTGACTTCACGCGTGGCTTCCAGCCCGCTCCACTTTGGCATATTGATATCCATCAGCACGAGATCCGGCTGCAGCTCTCCACATAAGTGGAAAGCCTGCTCGCCGTTTTCAGCCTCGCCGATCACTTCAAAAGAAGGGTCAGGATCGAGCAAGCTGCGTATGGCGGATCGTGCCATCGGATGGTCGTCTGCGATTAATACTCGATAGCCGTTCATTTGGCAAAACCTCCAGTGTGAGATGTCAAGGTAATGATGGTGCCGCCACTCGAGCGTGTGCAAATATCCAGTGAGGCCTGCAGCTGCCTCGCGCGGTCCTTCATCATGGACAAGCCGTATTTCTTTGATGTTTCACTGAGCCCAGACAAGCCGATACCATCATCCTCGATGGCAAGTGTCCAGCCCCGCGGTTCGTTTGTCGTGAGCTGAATCCAGGCGTGCTTTGCTTGCGCATGCTTCCGGATGTTGGCAAACGCTTCCTGGATGATCCCAAAAAGCTGAACCTCCTCAGCTGGTGTATAGAAGTTTTCCTTTATTTGCAGCTGCGGGGTAACATCGACACCGGATAGCGCACTCCATTGCGTCAGCCATTTTTCCAGGCGCTGCTCCAGGCTGCCTTCCTCCGGGAGAGAGCGCAGGTTAAAAATAGCTTGGCGCACATGATTGTCTATGGCGGAAACGGCGACGCGAGCATCGTCGAGCTGGCCCTGCTTCAATTTGACATTCAAAAAAAACAGAGATTGGGCAATCCCGTCGTGCAGCTCGCGAGCGAGACGCTCTCTTTCTTCGTAAACCGCTCGCCGGGCTTGTTCTTCCACGATTTTCGCGTTCATTCGTTCGATGGTTCTAAACATCCAGGTGGCAAACAAAAAGGACAGGAGCAGGGTCAGCAGGGTGATATATACGTTGCCAGTCTCCATGGACATGTAGGGCAGCAAAAAGTCATGCCGGACAAACTCAAAGCCACCAATGATGATGGTGGGGATCAGAACAGTCAACCAGTAAAAAATGCGGTAGCTCATTGTGGCAATCCCTTCCTTACCTGTATCAATCAATCCTAGTATACCGAAGCAGGCGGCTGGATGATATACTCGGTATCAGAGCAAGCGTCAGGAGCAGGAGGGAGAACATTGGGTAAAGTGGCAACAGCGTTAACGATAGCAGGTTCCGACAGCGGTGGAGGAGCAGGGATTCAGGCGGATCTAAAGACCTTTCATCAGCTGGGTGTTTACGGAATGAGTGCAATAACAGCCGTAACGGCTCAAAATACATTAGGGGTAGCAGGCGTTTATCCACTTTCTGTGGAGGCCGTATCCCTGCAAATTCGCGAAGTCCTGCGAGATATTGGGGCGGATGCAGCCAAGACAGGGATGCTGTTTGATGCCGCCATCATTTCGGCCGTGGCAGAGGAAGTGAAAGCATTCGGTATTCAAAAGCTGGTGGTTGATCCTGTCATGGTGGCAAAAGGCGGTGCCAAGCTATTGCTTGATGAAGCGATCGTAGCCTTGCAAAAGCATTTGCTGCCGGTATCCGAAGTCGTGACCCCGAATCTGCCAGAGGCGGAGTGCTTGACAGGCATGCAAATTCGCACACCAGAAGACATGCGAGAGGGCGCCCGAGCGATTCACGCACTCGGTGTACGGAATGTGCTTATGAAAGGCGGACATCTGGAGGGAGACATCGTCGTCGATATGCTGTTCGATGGACAAGCCTTTTACGAGATTTCCCATGAGCGGATACAGACGCGACATACCCATGGGACAGGCTGCACCTTTTCGGCGGCACTGACCGCTGAGCTGGCGAAAGGCACCCCATTGGTAACGGCAGTAGAGAAGGCGAACCGCTTTATCTTTGAAGCCATCAAAACCGCTCCACAGCTGGGTGGAGGGCATGGTCCGACAAACCATTGGGCTGTGATTGATGAATAGAAAAGAGAGCCCTTTTGAGGGGCTCTCTTTTTCATTGGCCGGTAATCGGCACGGAAAATCCAGTGGAGAGTCGGGAGGTATAATCCTCCAGCGTGAAGCGGTACTCTTGTGGAGCTCCTTTGTCGGTTTTGCGCTTATAGAGAATGCTGCTGTTTTGCAGATACCCCTTATTTGGCTCTTCGGCAGGACGGGATGAAGTGGAACCACTGGCGTACTCATATTGATTTCCGCGATCATCCGTCAGATCATTCCCGACCGAAAGCATTCGATTTTCGTCTTGACTTCCCACCTGAAGGGAGAGGTCGATGCCCACAACGTCTTGATTTTGCCGAATGGCTGACAGAGTGAGACGGGAGTCGGGTGCTTTGATCAGTTTGCCTGTTTTGGCATCAATGACGACCTGCAGCTTGTGTTTGTCCAGAGCACGGATCCCGTCTGCTTTCAGCACAAGCTGTTTGGGCTGTTCAAAATAAACGCTCTCCAGGTTGTAGGTGACGCCGGTTTCCCCATCTGGCGTGGAGACAATCCCGATGCCCCAGAAAGAGTACGTCCGTCCTTTTTCATCCTCCAGCCGCAGCTGGTCAAATCCGAATATGCGCTTGGAATTGGCTGGATCAAACTGAATAGACACCTCGGTCTGGGTAGGGTAAACGACGATCTTGGTAATGGTAAATTGCTGGTCATCTACGGTAACCTTCTGATTAAGCGGATAAACGGTTTCTTTTAGCGACTCGTACTTTCTCTTATCGATCGGAAAGGAAACTTGAAAGGGCGTATCCAGCTGCTTCTGATCTACTGTAAGGGTAACGTTTGCAACCAGTGCATCCGGAATGTGGGTCGTATCCTGCCAATAAACATCCAGACGATTTTGTTCCAGGCTGGATCGGCTTTCTTCGTTATCTCCCCGAGACGACCAGGAGTATCCGGCAGTCGTTTGTTCACCGTTCTGATTGTAAAATTTGACTTGATTCAGCTCCACATGATGACCAGGCTGTTCGTGGCGAATGGTATAAAAAAGCAGCATCCGCTTTTGATCCATCAGAACCTGATCAACCGTAAAGCGGACACCATCATGCTCAGCGCTGGCGCCAATAGGTTGTATCATGTTGTGCTCAGCGGCCATCTGCAGGCCTTTGTCATCCCGTATTAGCTCAACCAGCTTCTCCATGCCAGGCAGGTGGCTGACATAAGCGGCTACAGCAGGTGAGAGACGAATGGAAAAGAACAGCCCTAGCAGGATAAGGCAAGCGATTCCACTGGTTGCCCAGCGAAAATGTGAGCGGCGTTGTCTTTGGGCAAGCTGCTGCTTGGCCTGTTGCATGCCCATCAGGATGGACAAGTCGATTTTCTCAGGAACGGGGATGCTCTCCACCCTCTGTTTGTCTTTCCACAATTCCTGCTCCAGCTGTTCCCACGATTGATCCTCATGCATTGCCTACCACTCCTTTCCCAGATCGTGCCGAAGCATGTTTAGCCCCTTGTGCAGCCACGTCTTGATCGTTCCTTCTGGCTGGCCGAGGACCGTGGCAATTTCCCGAATTGTCAAATCCTCGAAATACTTCAGAATGACAACGTGGCGGTAGAGGGGAGCGAGCTTGGCGAGAGCTTCTTCCAAATGGAGACGGATAGCCGCTTGGTCAGATTCTCCGATGATTTCTCCTGCTCCCGTTTCTGGTTGTGTGGAGCGCAGGATCAGACGTTTCTTTCGTCTTTGTTCATCCGTACAAATATGAATCACGATGCGCGTCAGCCAAGTAGACACATAAGCAGGATGCTTTACCTGTGACAGCTTGAGATAGGCTCTGCAGGTCGCTTCTTGTATGGCTTCTAGAGCATCCGTCTCATTTCGCAGGAACGCATAGGCGACTTTGTACAGTTTATCCTTGTGTAGCCTCATAAGTTGGTAAAAAGCCTCGTCATTACCGCTTCGGGCTTCCTTTACCAGATGTTCGAGATTCACGTTCACCCCTCCTAGTCGATTAGACGCGCGAGGAGGGCAAACGGTTTTCCTAAAATCAAAACATTATGCTTCAGATGAGAACCGAACGCCCAGCTAGCGCTTACTTTATAGAAAGAAAAGGTGAGGCGAAGTGAATGTGGTGGATCAAATGGGTAACGATTCATGAGTCGTATGGATTGCCGCGAGTAGCGCAGGAGTGCCGCAGATATTTGGAAAGTCAGGGCATCCGCGTACGGATTTATTTCAAGCAAACGAAACGAGCCGGACATGTATACATGCTGCAAGTGCCAGCCGATCAAGAAGAGCTAGCGCGGATCTGTTTACAGGCTTTTAAAGATGCCATTTCGTAGCGGGATGAAAAGGAAGACTGCCAGCTGCCCCCTGTCGGCCTCAGCAAAGGACGGGTCATACTAGTAGGAGGGGGAGTGAGACATGGCCACCAGCGTGAAGGAACCACCGAAGCAGACGGCAGCAAAAAGCTCGCAGCTCTTTGTCCCGGACTACGTATTTGTCGAGCCGCATGCCTTGGATTATCCGCTCGGACGGGAGCTGTACGAGCGCTTTTCCCGGGAAGGCATCCCGATTCAAATGACAACCAGTCACAATCAGGTGCGTGGGATTCCCGGCGAGACAGATTTGGAAAAATACCGCAATGCCAAGCGAACGCTTGTGATCGGCGTACGGAAAACGCTCAAATTTGAAACCTCCAAACCATCAGCTGAATATGCGATTCCACTCGCAACAGGCTGCGCGGCCCATTGCCATTATTGTTATTTGAACACAAACGTGGGGACCAAGCCGTACATTCGTGTTTATGTCAATACGGACGATATCCTTGCGCAGGCGCAAAAGTACATCCTGGAAAGACCAGGGGAAATGACTCGCTTTGAAGCAGCCTGTACATCAGATCCCGTCAGCATTGAGCATATCACCGGGAACCTGAAGCGAGCCATCGAGTTTATGGGCACCCAAGAATTTGGCAGACTTCGATTCGTTACGAAATTTCATCACGTGGATTCGTTGCTGGATGCGAAGCACAACAAGCACACACGGTTTCGTTTCAGCATGAACGCCGATTATGTGATTAAAAACTTTGAACCCGGTACATCCACCTTCGCGCAGCGAATCGAGGCGGCCGGCAAAGTGGCGAGGGCAGGCTATCCACTTGGTTTTATTCTGGCGCCGTTATACTGGTTTGATGGATGGGAAGAAGGCTATACCGACTTGCTGGAGAGACTGCGCAGCCAGCTCGTGCCGGAGGCTTTGGAGGATCTGACGTTTGAGCTCATTTCGCATCGATTTACCAAGATCGCGAAAAATCTGATTCTGCAACGCTACCCTAAAACAAAGCTGGAGATGAACGAAGAGGAACGCAAATACAAATGGGGCAAGTACGGAAAGGGAAAGTATGTGTACCCGGATGTGCAGGCGAAGGCTTTGCAGGCTCATATGGAAAACGAAATCAGCCGCTTGTTCCCACGTGCAAAAATAGAATATTTTACCTAGCGGAAAAAGGAAAAGCTGCCAGAAAAAATGGCAGTTTTTTCTTTTTTGAACGTATAGACAGGCCACGATAGAGGTTTTCTAACATCAAATGATTTTTTTCGACAAAAGATTATGTGCGTGCTACAATATGGAGTGCTCTCATTTTCGTGAAAGGAAACGAAGGATACATGAAGTCCATATTGATTACAGTTGAGGGGCCCATTGGAATCGGCAAAACATCCCTGTCTCGGGAATTGAGCCGTGCGTTTCAGCTGGAGCTGCTCGAAGAGATCGTTTACGAAAATCCGTTTTTGGGCAAATTTTATGAAAACATTGCGGAGTGGAGCTTTCAACTCGAAATGTTTTTCTTGTGCAACCGATACAAGCAGCTTCAAGACATTCATTCCCAGTATTTGAACAAAGGGACTTCTGTCGTTGCCGATTACAATATTTTCAAAAATACAATTTTTGCTAAACGTACGCTGACTGGAGATAACCTGCCCAAGTATCTCAAGATCTATGATATTTTGACCGAGGATTTACCACAGGCAGATTTGGTCATTTATTTGACGGCCTCTATCGATACTGTCATGAAACGAATTGCCTTGCGTGACCGGGAGATCGAAAGAAGCATGGACGTCACGTACATGGAAAACCTGATTGCGGATTACAACGAATTTATGGAAGCATTTGAAAAACATCACCCTGCCACACCCGTCATTAAGTTCAACTGTGATGATTTGGACTTTGTGCATCGTCCTGAAGATTTGCGCAAAGTTCTGGAGACGATTGCTCCTCGCGTTTTGGAGCTGCAGGCGAAGCAGGGGTAAAAAGGGACGAGCTATAGCGAGAACTGTGAATAAGGAGTTGCGTACATGTCTAGGTTTCAAAACAGCCAAATCCGAGAAAAATACGGAATACCAAATAACGCGGTCATCACAATCGGGGGGACGGTCGGCGTAGGCAAGTCGACTTTCACACATGCACTTGCCGATCAGCTGGGCTTTCGAGTGTCCGTTGAAAAAGTGGACAACAACCCGTATTTGAGCCGCTACTATGGTGATTTGTCGCGTTGGGGCTTTCATCTGCAAGTCTTTTTCTTGGCTGAGCGCTTCAAGGAGCAAAAGCGGATGTTTGATTACGGAGGCGGGTTTGTCCAGGATCGCTCGATTTATGAAGACACGGGCATTTTTGCCCGCATGCTGTACGACCAAGGAAACATGACGGAAGAGGACTATCGTACGTATACGGAGCTATTTGAAGCGATGGTCATGACCCCTTACTTCCCGCACCCGGATGTCTTGATTTACCTGGAAGGAAGCTTTGACGACATCATCGATCGCGTAAAAGAGCGAGGACGTCCGATGGAGCAGCAGACACCGGTCGATTATTGGCAGGACTTGTTTGGCCGTTATGAAAAATGGATCAGCTCGTTCAATGCATGTCCGATCCTGCGTGTTAACATCAACGAATACGACGTCGTGGATGACCCTGCTTCGGTAGAGAGCATCATCGCTCGCGTTGCCGAAAAAATTCGTCTCGGGCGAGAGACTCGTTTATAAGTGTGTTGATCCCCCTTTGCGGCTATGGGCTGAGAAAGGGGGTTTTTGTTCTGCGCTGGCGAGGCATAATACACGTACTCTTCCCATAAAGGAGCGCAGACATGGCAGAAGAATGGTTTGAGCGCAGCTTTCAAGAAGATTACATGCTGGTGTACCGGCATCGGGATGATTCCACAGCCGACTCGGAGGTTGTCAATCTCTTGAGGCATTTGCCGATCCGAGACTCGGGGCGAGTGCTTGATCTTTGCTGTGGCAACGGGCGTCATTCAAGAGCTCTGGCTCGCCGGGGCTATGAAGTTGTCGGAGTCGACCTGTCTGCTGTACTCCTCAAGCAGGCAGCAGAACAAAACAGTGATCCGCATCTGACATTCAAGCGTTATGACATGCGCTATCTGCCGTTTCACGACGAATTCGATATCGTGGTCAATCTGTTTACAAGCTTTGGTTACTTCGCCACGGATCAGGAAAACGCGATAGTCGTTCATAATATGGCACAGGCATTGAAAGCAGGGGGAGAGGTGGTCATAGACTACCTGAGTCCTAACCATGTAGCAGAGAATCTGGTGCCTTACTCGGAAAAAGAGGAAGATGGCATGCGGATTCAAGAAGAGCGTTGGATTGAAGATGGCTTCGTCAAAAAACGAATTCTCATTCATGATCCTGCGGCTTCCGATCCTCGTGAGTATGAGGAGCAGGTGCGCTTGTTCACAGTGGAGCAGATGATCGAAATGCTTCAGATGGCAGGCATATCTCCAATCCAGATATTTGGAAACTACGAGTTTGAGCCATTCCATGCTGCAAATTCTGAGCGAATGATTTTCTATGCTATCAAGCAGCCGGTTCTTATTCAATAAAGGGCTGCCCAGCCTGCCGCTTCGATGCTGGAAGCGGTATTTCTTTTGGCATTCTGCGGCTAGTTTGATATGATGGGCAGTAACATCACATCGGAGGGATGAAAATGGATATCCAACAACACGAGCGTTTGCTCCGTCTTTTGACAGACGAATTCGAGAATAAAATGGCAACAGTCACGTTTACACAGTGGGACACAGACAGCGAGGACGAAGAAGAAGAAACCCAGTTTGCGGGCAAGCTCGTTGGCTACAAGCTGACCGATAATGAATTTGAAGAGAAAGATTTGCTGCTGTTGTTTGCAGATGAAGAAGCGGAATCGGTTGAAATCTTGATGGAAATTCCAGGGGAAGAAGTCGATCTGGCTACCTTCGAAAATGGACGCCTCGCCATTTTTGGTACAGAAGCAGAAGTTGTTCTGGAAAAATGAGACGGCAGCAACGATACAGGTACGTGGGTACGCCAGACCCTATGACGCAAAAAGAGGCGTATCAATGCGAGAAATACGTGAAGAAAAATCGGGATAGTCTGGTGAGAGCCGGAGAGTATCTGGTGGATGTGCCTGCGCTGTTGTCCTTGTTTCACCTGGATTGCTGGAATTGTCGTTCCGTGCACGGCGAAACCTGTTGTGAAGGGGGACAGCCGTACGCCGTGCAAAAACAGCAGATGTCGATCTTGGAAGAAGAACTGGCTTTGGTCGCCGCACAGCTGGGGGAAGAAAAGGAACGCACTCACTGGATGGAATACGGGATCTGGGATATTGCGCAGCCACCC
The DNA here is from genome assembly GCF_003710815.1 of Brevibacillus centrosporus. Taxonomy (GTDB): domain Bacteria; phylum Bacillota; class Bacilli; order Brevibacillales; family Brevibacillaceae; genus Brevibacillus; species Brevibacillus centrosporus. The sequence goes on along the minus strand of NZ_RHHP01000013.1, from coordinate 154,421 downwards.
GGCACGATTCGCATGCGACATGGAAACTGCCTGTTCTATCAGGAACTGGATGGCAGACGTGGATGTGCGATCCACGCCTATGCTGAAAGGACGGGGAAAGAGCTGTTTCCCCTCAAGCCATTTAGCTGTCAGCTGTATCCGCTAGATCTCATCGATACAGGAGATGCCATCTTACTCACCGCCGTGACGCCAGATACTTCTTCCTTTTCACGCTGGGGAACAGATTATTTGGAGCATTTCTATTGTGCGAGCAAGGAACGCAGGCAGCAGGCGGACCATGTAAACGCTGAGCTGTTTTCGCTGGATGGCTATCGCCCGGCTTATGAATGGAATATGCCTTTGCTGCGCTATTTGCTGAAGGAGCATGCAGAGCAGATCGAAGCCCTTCTGGCAGAACGTTCTGTGAATGTGCCTTGCTAATTGGAACGCGAGACCCCTTGTGTTATGATGGGTACGGCATGTAGTAGATTCGCAAAGGAGTATCAGCTATGAATATCAAGACAATGCAAGATTCGCGTACGATCCAGGCTTCTCTGGTTCAACCATCCGATACGAACTATCACGGTACGATCTTCGGGGGCTCCATGATGGCGTACATCGATGAGGTCGCTGCCATCGCCGCGATGCGTCATTCACGCCGCCCTGTCGTGACCGCTTCTATAGACTCCATCGACTTTTTGGCTCCCGTAAAAATGGGACATTCCATTTGTTTGGAAGCCATTGTAACCTCTACGGGACGCACCTCGATGGAAGTATTTGTAAAAGTCATTTCCGAAAATTTGCAAACGGGTGAGCGTATTTTGACGGCCACCTCCTTCCTGACGTTCGTTGCGCTGGATGAAGCGGGCAACCCTACTGAGGTGCCGGGCATCGTAGCCGAAACAGATGAAGAAAAACGTCTGATGGCATCCGCCGAGGAACGAAAGAAAATGCGCAAAGAGCGCAAGGCGAATACGCAAGCGTTTATCAGCGAGTTGACGATTGAGAAAACCATTTGATCAAAGTGGCTATTGAGAAGAGGAGGGACAGGCATGAAGTACCGCAGACTGGGGAAAACAGAACTGAAAGTATCTGTAGTGGGAGTAGGTACGTGGCAGTTTGGTGGAGAATGGGGAATGGACTTTACCCAGCAGGAAGTCGACCAGATTCTCGATAAGGCAAAGGAACTCGGGATCAACCTGATTGATACGGCGGAATGCTATGGAGATCACCTGTCCGAGCGTTTGATCGGCGGCTATCTGCAAAAGGACCGCCGAGAGGACTGGATCGTCGCTACCAAATTCGGTCATCAATTTCATGACAAGTTTTCCCGAACCGATCAGTACGGTGCAGCAGAGGTACTGCAGCAGCTGGATCAATCCCTGGCTGCTCTGCAAACGGATTACATTGACCTGTATCAATTCCACTCGGGTCCTGATTCGGCATTTGATAACGACGCTCTGTGGACCATGCTCGATAAACAGGTACAGGCCGGAAAGATCAGGCATCTGGGTCTTTCCATTTCGAAAAACGGCAATCTGTATCAGACGAGCAAAGCATCGTCTATCAATGCCAAGACCATTCAGGCTGTTTACAACCGTCTGGATCGCATTCCAGAAGAAGGTGTGTTTGCTTCCTGCGAAGAGCAAGATCTTGGAGTTTTGGCACGTGTTCCTCTGGCGAGCGGATATTTGAGCGGGAAATACAAGCCAGGCTCTGTTTTTGCCGGAAATGACGTGCGCCACAGACACGATCAGCAGCACGTGGCGAATCTGCTGAAGCAGGTGGAGGATATCAAGCAAAACGAAGTGCCAGAAGGAATGGACATGGCTCAGTGGGCATTGGCATGGTGCCTCAAGCATCCTGCGGTAACTACCGTGATCCCGGGAAGCAAGAGCCCTGCTCAGGTCGAAGCGAATGCCAAAGCGGCGGAATTCGTGAGTGACGATCATCCACTAGCGGTTCATCTCTCATAACGGAATAGGAATCGTGGTAAAGGGGCCGTATCAAAGGATACGGCCCCTTTCTATGGGCGAAGCGTACGGTTACTCTAAAAAACGAGAGCGGATGTCAGGGGTAGGCAGCATACAATGCTCGGCCTTGCCCATCCAGCGGTATCGATTCCGTGCGATAAAATCATATCCCATGTCGCGCAGGCTCCTAGGAAGCAGCCCCGCCACGAAGGACAAAGCAGGCCATCCACCACGAAGCTTGCGTCCGACGCGTAAAATGGCATCAGATTTCGTGTAAAGGGTGCCGTTTTCAATCAGTACTACGGATTGCAGGTGATTCTCATGATGAAAAGCTGCCAGCAGCTCGCGTCCCTTCTCCGATTGCAAAGAAGCGAAATGGATGCACCCTTTTGGATCGCGCTGCAAAATAAATTGGACGGCGCCGTGACACAAATGACAAACGCCATCGAAGAGCAGGATCGATGCAGGCTCGCCTGAAGCGTGGATCGGTTTCATAGACGCAGCCCTCCCAGTTCCATGAGAATAATCGTTACGCCTCCATCATATCAAACACACGTTGGAAAAAGAATGGGGAGCATACTCGCTGCTCGCTCCTATTCCCAAAAAAGAGTTCCCTCGCGAACGAGCTGCTCCGCTCTCGCAAGATCCGGGTGCATTTCCCGATCTTCCGTGAGGCGAGGAATGACATTGCGCAGCTGCTGATAAGCGCGCCCCGTACCCGCACCGAGTTCACCTGTACCAAACTCGATAGCTTGGGCTGCCGCCAAATATTCGATGGCGAGTACCTTCGCTGTATTGCCAACGACGGTTCGCAGCTTTCGAGTGGCTGTCGTCCCCATACTCACGTGATCCTCCTGATTGGCAGAAGAAGGGATGGAGTCGACGGAAGCTGGATGGCACAGAACTTTGTTTTCGGAGACGATGGATGCTGCTACGTATTGTGTAATCATGAAGCCAGAGTGGAGGCCGCCGTTCTCTGTCAAAAAGCCAGGGAGCCCGCTTAGCTGTGGATTCACCAGTCTCTCCGTACGACGCTCCGAGATGTTGGCGAGCTCGGCTATCGCAATCGCCATGAAATCGGCAGCGAAGGCCATCGGCTGACCGTGGAAGTTTCCACCGGAGATGACATCGCCCGTTTCGGAGAACAGAATCGGATTATCCGTTACGCTGTTGCATTCCCGTGTGACGGTTTGCCATACGTACTCGAGTGTGTCGCGGGTTGCGCCATGGACTTGCGGGATGCAGCGCAGGCTGTACGGATCTTGTACCCGCAGCTCACCTTGGGAGGAGGTGCGCTCGCTGCCTGCCAGATGGAGCAAAAGCTTGCGAGCAGATTCCTGCTGGCCCGGATGAGGGCGCACGAGATGCAGCTGCGGATCAAAGGCTTTGGGAATGCCGCGCAGAGCCTCTACGGTCATGGCAGAAATGACCTCAGCACTTTCCAGGACAACTCTAGCGTCGTACAGAGCAAGGCAAAGCTGTGCCGTCATGGCCTGCGTGCCATTGATAAGGGCGAGACCTTCCTTTGCCTGCAGACGTATCGGAGCAAGCCCTACCTGTTCGAGAGCGTCTTTTCCGGAAAGCCTTTGACCGTTTACCTCCGCTTCCCCTTTGCCCAGCATGACGAGTACCATATGCGCGAGGGGAGCGAGATCTCCGCTGGCTCCAAGAGAGCCTTGCTGAGGGATGATGGGATGAACGCCGCGGTTGCAAAGCTCCACGAGATGCAGGAGCGTTTCCTCCCGAATGCCGGAGTAGCCTTTTGCCAATGCGTTGATCCGCAAGGCCATGATCCCGCGTACGACCTCTACTGGGTAGGGATCACCCATACCGCACGCGTGACTCATGATGAGATTTTCCTGAAGCTTGCTCACGTCTTCCCCAGAGATCATCACATCAGAGAATTTGCCGAATCCGGTAGTGATCCCGTAGATAACGCGCTGTTCTTCCACCATTCGGTCTACCATGGACCTGGAACGGCGCACGTTTTCGATCGCTTCCTTCGTTAATTCAATGCGCGCACCACCTCTTGCGATTGCGACTACATCTTCAATTCGCAAGTGATTCCCATCCATTTTCATTCCGTTTGCTTGCTGATTCATGTCCTCATTTTCCTCCTTTAGCTTAGCAGAGAACGAAAAGAAAGAGGGGTTAGGATACTAGATCCTAACCCCTCTTCCTGGGCATCTATGTGATTGGCAGACCGTTGAAGCCTTATTTCCCGGCATATGTCTTCCTCACTTTCGTTCAAATGCGGCTGTCTGATTATTTTAAGAAGTACCTCAATTGTAGCGTATGCATGCGCATAGTCAAGTGGTACATTGTCACGGCGACTACACTATTTTCGAAAAAACGGGCTTAGTCCATTTTCCTGATATAGGCGAGTGTCGTTTCTCGATTGGGATAAATGTCATACCATGTACTGTGTGATTTCACTTGAAAGGACGTGTTCCATTCCGTGGAAAGACGACGTAGAGTCCCTCCAAGCATGGCTCCAATGCCTCCCGCATTGCCGCGCAGACCGAAAGAAATGCCGAAACCGCCTTCGATGATGCCATCGCCGAACGTGCCATCGCCGAACGTGCCGTCGCCAAATTTGCCATCGCCAAACGTCCCGTCACCGAATGTTCCTTCGCCGAATTTGCCATCTCCCAATATCCCATCGCCAAACCTGCCATCGCCGAATCGTCCATCCCCCAATTTGCCATCGCCGAAAATGGAGGCACCAAAACCGAAGCCAATCAAGCCACTTCGACCAATGCCGCAAAGACCGATCCTGCCCAAGCCGAATCAGTCGCTTCCCAATACACCGAACCGGATGCCAGCCAATCCAATGCCTCCAAACCGGATGCCAGCCAACCCAATGGCCCCCAATCGGATGCCAGCCAATCCAATGCCGCCGAACCGGATGCCGGCCAACCCAATGCCGCCAAATATGGGTATGCCAATGCCAAATCACCGGCCGCCGAACGTTTCTCCTAACATGCCGCACAGAAGACCAAATTCCTCGCCAAATCGGATGCCGCTGCCAAACAGGAGACCACCGAATTCCTCTGCCAACAATATGCCGCCGAACTGGGGATCTCCTAACAATCGTCCGCCGCAAGCTCATGGCGGTGTAGACATTGAGCTGTATCTGTTCAAATTCCAGTTCCATATGGATCGGATGCAATACTATCATCACAAATGCGAGCAACACCGCGAGAACCGCCGCAAGTACAGTGAATATCGCAAGCATTATAAACACCACCAGCGCAGGATGAAGCATTACCACGATCGATGCCAGACATGGGATCATCGGGGAAGCAGCTCAGCAAGCAGAGGTTCTTCCTCCCATGGCCATAGAGGATCATCTTCTGGATGCGGCTGTGGTTGTGGTTGTTCCGATTAGAAAGTGCAACAGACGCCGCTTGGACAGTGGCGTCTGTTTTGTTATGTGATTCAGGAAAGAGAAGCCGTCACTTCAACGTCCATTCCGCGCTTTTGTAATTCGCGACGCAGTGTGAAGAGGGCGTCATCCTTGTTTTTGCATTCCAAGATAATATCCACATGGTAATGGGCGAGCGGAGAAATAAATTCGATAAATTGATCTGGGTCGATGTTGTCCGCGTGGGCACGAAAGTCTTTTTCTGATTTCGGCGAGGACATATGCATTTTCGGCGTTCGCGTTCCCCACGTCTGAATGATGCGCGGCACATAATCGACCCAATTCTCTCCGTCGTTGAGGCATTTGTGATGGTGGTAATCAAAAACCATCGGAATGCCAAGTCGTTCGCATAGCGTGAGTACATCGACCATGGAAAAGGAAGAATCGTCGTTTTCGACCACAAGCCGTTTTTTTACTTCCTCCGGGAGCTGTTCGAAATGGGCTGCGAATCGTTCAGTAGCCGAGGGCTTATCATCGATGATGCCGCCAACATGTGTAACCAGAACGGAGTTGTCATCCAATCCCAGCAGATCAAATACACGGGCGTGATATTGAAAATCTTTGATCGTGGACGCAACTACGGATGGCTTGTCACTGTTTAATATGCTGAAATGACCGGGATGAGCTGTCATACGAATGCCGTTGCTGCGGATAAACTCGCCTGCTTTTTGAAAATCCCAGGCGAATTCCTTTGCCCAGTCCCAACTTTCGGCTACTGCATGGGTAGCTAATGGGACAAACTCCGAGGGCAAGCGATACAAAAAAATATGGTTATCCACATTGTAGGCAAGCAAATCCATCAAATTGAAAAAGTTGGTCTGCAGGATCTGTCTCAATTTCTTTAGGCGTGCTTGTGGTTCAAGCTTGTTCAGCTGGGCGACAGTCGTTTTCTTGTTCGGGTTGTTTTTCGTTTTTACACTGATGCAGGCATAACCCAAACGAATCAAGGAACTCCCTCCCTTTATACGGCGTGTCTACGCTGTAGTATCCCCGTGCAAACCGAGATTTAGCGGGCTGAAAAGTTCCCAACAAAACCAGTCACACCAGCCGACTGAGTTCTTGTCAGTTGAAAACAAAACGGATAAGATAGGGGAATATTACCATACCGCGTCCGAGCTTGACTCCGAACAAAAAAGGGGAGTTTAATGAACACGCTCAGTTATTCATATAATTTTGCCCTCGTCATTTTTTCTTATCTCCTTGCGGTAATGGCGTCTTACACGGCATTGAGTTTGAGTACGCGCATCCATGACTCTCAAAAAAAGGGACGGATTTTCTGGCTCTGCGCGGGAGCAATTTCTATGGGGTTCGGCATTTGGGCCATGCATTTTGTCGCCATGCTAGCACTCCATCTGCCGGTTGAGGTTGAGTACGATGTGGCGATCGTTATTTTGTCGATCCTTTTTGCCATGGTTGCTTCCGGCATCGCTTTATGGGTGATCAATACCAAAACCATGACGAGAAAAAGGCTTGTCATCGGTGCTCTTTTTATGGGAGTGGGGATCGCTTCCATGCACTATACGGGAATGGCTGCCATGAAAATGGATGCAGTCATCGAGTATAACTGGTTCTTTTTCGGACTGTCGATCCTGGTGGCGATCGTCGTCTCCGTAGTTGCACTTCTGTTGACGTTTCGCTTGCGTTATGCGTCGGATGCAAAAGGAGTCGGACTCAAGCTGGCTGCTGGACTGCTCATGGGCGCTGCTGTTGCCTTCATGCATTACACAGGAATGTACGCAACGACTTTCGTAGGAGGGGACCACCTGTCAGGCCATCAGGCAGAGTTCATGGCAGCTGATATGAGGCTGATTGCTTATGCAGTTGGGGTCGTCACCCTGTTTATTCTCGGAGTGACACTGTTCTCCATTTACATGGACAAGCTCTTTGCCCGAAATACACTGCGTGTCATGGTAAGCAACCAGCGATACAAATCCTTGTTTGAGCATAATTACGACGGCGTCATGTTTTATTCCATCGATGGAAAAGAAAACGTTTTAAATCCGGCAGCGAAGGATTTGACAGGAGCAGAGCGGCTGCCGCTGGATTCGTTGAGGGCTCTGTGCAGTACGCAGGATGCAGAGCAGGTAACGAAGTTTTTCGAGGAAGCTGTAAGGGGAAACTCCAATAACTACGAAGTTTGTATGACGACCAATAAAAAGCAAGTTCATTTGAATTTAACCAATGTTCCTGTTTTTGTAGACGATGCCGTTGCTGGCGTTTTTATCATTGCACGCGATGTTTCGAATCAAAAGCAGGCAGAGGCGAAAATCAATTATTTGGCTTTTCATGACGCGCTTACTGGTCTGCCGAACCGCAGATACGTGGAAGAAAAGCTGGATGTCATGATTGAAGAGGCACGCCAAGGTGGATATAGCGTGTACGTGATGTTTCTCGATCTGGATCGCTTCAAGCTCGTTAACGATTCCCTCGGACACGATTATGGCGATCTGTTGTTAAAGGAAGCAGCTATGCGCCTGAGCAACTGTATTGGGCAAAGAGGCGTTGTGAGCAGGCTGGGTGGGGACGAATTTATGGTAATACTGGCAGATGTTCCAGAGGAAACGGTTGCACAGGTAGGGGATTCCTTGAATCGGACCATCGAGCAGTCCTTCCTCATCAATGGTCATGAGCTGTACATTACCACGAGCATTGGAATATCTCGCTACCCACTGGACGGGGTTGACCGCCACGGGTTGATGAAAACGGCGGATACGGCCATGTACTCTGCCAAGGAGCGGGGAAAAAACAGCTATCACATGTACGCCCCCGATCTGCAGCAAATAACCAGCGATAAAATGTTCATTCAAAATGAATTAAATCGGGCATTGGCATTGGGCGAGCTGGATTTGTACTATCAGCCGCAGATCAGTGTCAGCAATGGGGACATCGTAGGCATGGAGGCATTGCTGCGCTGGAATCATCCGGAGCGAGGGCTAGTGTCACCCGACCAGTTCATTGCTGTTGCAGAAGAGACCGGCTTGATTGTGCCAATTGGTGAGTGGGTTCTGCAGACGGCGTGCAAGCAAAACATGGAATGGCAAAGCCAAGGCCTACCTCCCATTCGCATGGCAGTGAATTTGTCAGCACGCCAGTTTTTGAAAAAAGACTTTACCCAGTTGGTTGCGGATATACTCGAGCAAACGGGGCTCGCGCCTCACTATCTGGAGCTGGAAATCACGGAGAGCACTATGATCGACGTACACCGGGCGAGCAGCACACTGGCTGAGCTGAAGCAGCTGGGTGTACATATCGCCATCGATGATTTTGGGACGGGCTATAGCTCTTTGTCCTATTTGAAGGAATTTCCCTTAAACCGCCTGAAAATTGATCGTTCGTTTGTCAGGGACATGAAGCAAAGTCCCAGCAACAGAGCGATTGTCTCCACGATCATTGCCATGGCGCACAATCTGGAGCTGCGAGTCATTGCGGAAGGCGTCGAAACAGACGATGAGCTCGCATTTTTGCAGGAGCATCTATGTGAAGAGGTGCAGGGGTACCTGTTCAGTAAGCCGCTTCCTCAGGATGAAATCACTACCTATATGCAGAAGCGAAAGCAAAAAATTTCATAAGGCTACTATGGTAGAACGCAGGAAAAGCTCCTGCGTTTTTTTGTGTAGATCAGCTCCTTCAGAGAGATCCAGAAACTGGTATAGCTGCTCTTTTCAAACGTACAATGTACTAATCTTGCTGACATGCCATTTGCCTCATCTAAGAGGAAGGAGGAGATGCAATGCTCGGGTTGGGGATCTTGTTGGTTGTCGTGACGATTGGAGTAGCAGTGGCGATCGGGTATCGGGCAAACGAAAGCGTGCGTCGTTTTGACGAGGAAGAGCACGAAAGCTTTATCGGATCGAAGAACAATTCATGAGCAAAGGAGGGGACGGAATGCAGCACAAAAGAGAAGATCAGTTGTTAGAAGACAAAAGAGACTTAAACAAGTTTGGGTACGCGCAGGAGCTTTTGCGGGATATGGGGGGATTCTCCAATTTCGCCATTTCCTTTTCCATCATTTCCATTTTGACTGGCGCTGTTTCTTTGTACGGACACGGTTTGCTATACGGTGGTTCCGGGATGATGGGCTTTGGTTGGACGATCGTCGCACTCTTCGTTATCTTGATTGCAGCTTCGATGTCGGAGCTTGCATCAGCGATTCCGACAGCTGGGGCACTGTATCACTGGGCGGCGATCCTGGGGAGTAAAAGATGGGGCTGGTACACGGCTTGGATCAACCTCATCGGACAAATCGGGATTGTAGCCGGGATTGACTATTCCTTTTCGTTGTTTGCCGATCCGCTCTTGGCAAGCGCATTTGGCTATACCTCGACAGAAACAACCACGCTGATTCTTTTCGGGATTACCCTTTTGCTCCACGGTGCCTTCAATCACATCGGGATTCGTCTGGTAGCGCGCCTGAACGATTTTTCCGCTTGGTATCACATCGGCGTGGTAGTCATCCTCGTCGGCAGCTTAGTTTTCTTTTCGCGTCATGAGCTGCAGCCGCTCGACTATTTGTTCCAGGTGGGGCAGACGTTTTCTGACAAGCCCTACGCCCTTGCTTTTCTGATTGGACTTTTGCAGGCGCAGTGGACGTTTACCGGATATGATGCATCTGCGCACACCATCGAAGAGACGATTAATCCGCGAGTTCGTGCGGCGTGGGGCATTTTTACATCGGTGGCCTTTTCTTTTATTTTCGGTTTTATCATGCTCGCCTTCGTTACCCTGTCCATCAAAAATGCGGCGGCGGCTAGTGAAGCGCCTAATGCGTTCATCTACGTCATCAGCGAAGCATTAGGCGGTACTTTCGGTTCGGTGGTGTTGTGGCTGGTGACCTTTGCGATGTGGTTCTGCGGCTTGGCATCGATCACATCGTTTTCGCGGATGCTCTACGCATTTTCCCGCGACAAAGGGATGCCCTGGAGCCGTCATTGGGCTGAAATCTCCACGAAATACAGAACGCCAGCGAAAGCCATCTGGCTGGTTATCATTTTGTCTTTTGCCCTTGCCTTGTTTGACTACATTGTCAAAAGAGTCAATCCGGAGGCGACGTATACGACGTTAGCCTTTTTGACGGCAGTAAGCGTTGTCGGCCTGTACGTAGCGTACGGCATTCCGCTCTATCTCAAGCTGCGTGCTGAGGCGAAAGGAGTATTCCAGCGCAAGCATTATGGCCCATGGAATTTGGGGAATTGGAGTAAAACGATCAATGTGCTCAGCTTGCTATGGATCATTTTCATCTCGATCATGATGGTGATTCCCCCTAACCAGACGGCTGGCTACGCCTTGATCGCCATGTTTGTCGTGCTGTTGATCATGGATTTGGCCTATTACAAGAATCACTTCCCTGGTCCACAAGCAGCTCTGAGCAAGTCGGAGGAAGAAATAAAAAGTCAGGAAGCCAGGTTTCGCGACTCCTAATCAAGCGCGATAAACGATCCAGCACTTTGTCGGGGCGATCCGGCAGAGTGCTTTTTTGTATAGAGAGGAGCGAGAAGCGGGGAACCTATCAAAAGAAATAGACTATCGCAAAAAAGGAGCAAGTGAATGCAAAAAGCAAGGAGAGCACTATTGGTGATGGGCATCGTATCTGGGCTGTTGTATGGACCAGCTTGGGGGAAGTGGGGAGTCTTCGTCGTGGCTGCACAGGAGACGGCGAATCGATATGAGGTAGCCGGCATCACGAATCCGCAAGCATTTGAAGCTTTCTATAGAAAGCTCCAGGTCTGGGTGGCAAAAGGGAATAAGGCTGCTATCGCGAACCATGTGCAATATCCGCTTCGCGTGAACAAGGATGGACAGAGTCGATTGATTGCGACAGAGAAGCAATTTCTTGCCGAGTATGACCGGATTATGACGGAGAAAGTGAAGCAGGCACTCTTACAGCAGGATGTAAAGAATACGTTTGTCAATTATCAGGGAGTCATGGTGGGAAACGGAGAGCTTTGGCTGAGGGAAAAAGAAAAGAAGTTTGTCATCGTGGCAGTCAATCAATGAAATCAAATCGAGAACCAGCCTCTTCCAGAGAAGGAAAATATAATTGGCTGGTTTTTTTGTGCTCAGATCTTGAATGGGGTTTCACGAGTGTTTAGTTTAGTAAAAACTTCAGTTAAATTTATTTTATCATTCATAATGTTTGTTTAGCGTGGACATGTTCAGCTAAATTGACTAAACTATCTAATAAATCGGAAAGAATAGGAGGCTCACTAAAAAAAGTGTCCACCTAAAAAGGACATTTGTCATTTCTATGTAATCATGGTATATTCACAAAAGGTTATTATTTTTAATTATACTTAACTATTGTGAATGATCGACAAAAAGGAGTGGTTGACCTTGAATTGGAATGCAGAGTCATTGGCAGCGGAAGTCGCGGATCAAGTCGTCGCATGGCGCCGCTTTCTGCATCAAAACCCTGAGCTCTCTTTTCAGGAAAATAAAACATCTCAGTATATTTACGAAACATTATCGTCCTTTGGAAATCTGGAGATTAGTCGTCCCACTGCTACGAGTGTTGTGGCACGTCTTATCGGTGCACAGCCTGGTCCTGTACTTGGAATTCGCGCCGATATCGATGCTTTGCCGATTCAGGAAGAAAATCAAGTGCCATATGCTTCCTCCGAAGCGGGTGTGATGCATGCATGTGGCCATGACGGCCATACCGCTATGCTTTTAGGGACGGCCAAGATTTTGTCTCAATACAAGGAACAGATCAAGGGTGAAGTTCGATTCTTTTTCCAGCATGCAGAGGAGCTGCCGCCAGGTGGAGCTGCGGAGATCGTCAAGGCAGGCGCTGCCGACGGCTTGGATTCCATCATCGGTATCCATTTGGCGTCTTACATGCCTGTGGGGAAATTCGGTGTTCTCTACGGGGCGTTGACATCATCCACAGACCGTTTCGATATCACGATCAAAGGAGTGGGCGGGCATTCCTCCCAACCTGAAATGACCGTAGATCCTATCGTGATCGGGGCGCAAGTCATCAACCATTTGCAGCAAATTGTTTCCCGCCATGTGAGTGCCTTGGAGAAAGTGGTCATTTCCGTAACGATGCTGAATGCAGGGACCGCTTACAACATTATTCCGGATACTTTGACGTTAACCGGATCTACGCGCTGTTTTGACGCAGAAATCCGCAAGAACATTCCGATGTGGATCGAACGAATCGTCAAAGGCGTAACGGATGCGCATGGAGCTTCCTACGAGTTCCACTATTCATTGGGCTATTCGTCCGTCATCAATGACGCTGCCGTCACGAAGCTGATGGAAGAGACCATCCGTGAGGGCTGGGGCGAAGAAGAAATCATTTATATTGACCCGCTTATGCCGGGAGAAGATTTTTCAGCCTATTTGGAAAAAGCACCAGGCTGCTTCATTCAATTGGGAGCGGGCAACCCGGAAAAGGGATTCACTTATCCCCATCATCATCCGCGCTTTGACTTCGATGAAGATTGCCTCGCTCGAGGAGTAGAGCTATTCCTTCGTGCAGCTGAGAAAGTGGTAATGAAATAACAACAAAGATCGTACTGGGGGGTACATCATGATGGAGCAACGCGTTAATGTATTCAAGCTGCACTTCATTGTACTCGTACTGGTAGCTCTAACCGAGTTTATCGGTACGAAAAAAATCAACATCGGAATTGGCGTGATCGCTCTGTTCCCGATGCTTTATGCACTGGTTCTCGGGGGCTTTATCAGCTGGCCGAAATTCAAATGGCTCAAAGAAAACGAAATGAATGTGGCAGCAAATATTTTGGGACTTTCTTTCTTCCTTTTTATTTGCAAACTGGGGGCAAATATCGGTCCTGAGCTGCCGAAGCTGATGGGCTCTGGCGTATCGCTTTTGTTCCAAGAAGTAGGTCATATCGTCGGAACAATTGCCCTGGGGCTGCCGATTGCCCTGTGGCTCGGATTGAAACGGGAAGCGATCGGGGCAACCTACTCGCTCGACCGTGAACCGAATCTCGCAATCGTGGTTGAAAAGTTCGGCGCGAACTCTGCAGAAGCCCGTGGTGCGCTCGGGGTCTACATCTGCGGTACGCTGTTCGGTGCGATCTACATGTCCATTCTGGCCAGCTTGCTAGGAAGCAGCGGGTTGTTCCATCCGATCTCACTCGCGATGGGAGCAGCTGTTGGTTCCGGTAGTATGATGGCAGCAGCGACAGGCTCTCTGGCGGTTATTTTCCCAGACGCGGCAAAGGACATTGCTTTCTATTCCGGCGCTGCCAATCTGATGATGAGCATCATCGGTACGTATGTGTGTATTTTTGTTTCTCTCCCACTCACCCAGCGCCTGTATGCATGGCTCGAGCCAATCATCGGACGCAAGAGTAAAAACAGCAACGTAGGGGGGCAAAAAAGCGCATGAATCAAATACTGACGATCTTACTCATTGGCGTAATTGCACTCATAGGTAACTGGATTGGCTATCAGGTGCCTCCGATGGAATCGCTGCCAGGTATTCTTTTGCTGGCACTCATTACAGTGATTGGGATGGGTTTCACGAAAATTCTGCCCTTCAAGTCGCCGGTCATCGTGTGGATTTCCTTGTTCGCGATGATTGCAACGTCTCCCTTCTTCCCGGGGAATGCATTCACCGCCGCTGCTATCGGTAAAATCAATCTGCTGGCGCTTGCGACACCGATCCTTGCCTACGCAGGGCTGTCTCTGGGGAAAGATATTCACTTGTTCAAACAGCTCAGCTGGAGAATTGTAGTCGTTTCCCTGGTAGTGTTCACGGGAACATTCCTTTTCGCCACCCTCTTTGCAGAAATTATCTTTAAGATCCAAGGGAAGTTCTAATTTCAGGAATGACCAGAAAGCCTCCATGTGCGTTTATGCACGGAGGTTTTCTTTATTCCGTGTTTACGTGCAATCAATCAAGTCAGGACCATTACTATTTGAAGCAGAAGCTTGTCGAATTCAAGCTCTCTCGTGGTACAAAATGAATTGATCGATCAGGAAATGACGGTTATACTCGTAATAATCAGAACATTACGGGACACATAGAGAGAGACAGGAGTGGAGAAATCATGATTATCGATGTGAAAAATGTCAGCTGGCAGCGCGATGAGACGACTATCCTGGACCAGATTAACTGGCAGGTCAGTGAAGGGGAGCACTGGTGTCTGGTAGGGTTAAACGGTTCCGGAAAAACGAGTCTACTGAAAATTATCAGTGGATACACATGGCCGACAAAAGGGGAAGTCAGTGTTCTGGACAATCTCTACGGAACCGTTGACCTGCGGGAGGTTCGCAAATCAATCGGGTGGGTGAGCACGTCGCTGATGTCACAGCTTCACGAGCATGAGACGGCCTTTCGCGTGATTCTGAGCGGCAGGGAAGCGACGATTGGCCTGTACACAGCTCCAACAGTGGAGGACAAGCAGCAGGCACAGGAGCTGCTCGAGATGTTTCGCTGTGTGCATTTGAAGAATCGGCCATACGGCGCTCTCTCCCAAGGGGAGCGGCAAAAAGTGCTGATCGCCCGTGCGCTCATGGCCAAGCCTCGTCTGTTGATTTTGGACGAGCCATGTACAGGACTCGATTTGCTGTCTCGAGAGCAGCTGCTCGCCATGATCGAGCAGATCGCAAAACAACCGGGCGGACCGGCACTGGTGTACGTCACCCATCATATCGAAGAAATTTTGCCTTGCTTTACCCACACCCTGCTCTTAAAGGATGGCAAAGTGTATCAGGCAGGTGAGAACGATCAGGTTCTGACAACGGACGAGCTGTCACGGTTTTTCGGAGTGAGCGTAAATATCCACCGTTCGCAGGGACGTTCCTGGATCAGTCTCGGCGAAGAGGCGATCGTTCGCTAAGTTTATTGGCGAAAGCACGCGAGCTTATGATTGTGTATAATAGGTGTAAGGAACTGAATCTGGGAGGAGAGGAGAGATGGAGGCATGACCAATGTGGTTGCACCGATCGCAGACTCCACCTGGGCGATCATCACCTATGAAGAAGCATGGAAAAGCTACATCAATAGCTATGTGATCAAACAGGGTGACGCGTTTGTGTTGATTGATTCCCAATTGCGGAAGCATCGGGCCTTTTTTCAAAAATCGCTTGAGGATATCGGGGCATCGGCAGAAAAAATAGAGTATGTATACTTTACCCATCGCCACCCTGATCATATCGGCAACGCCGACTTGTTTCCATCCCGGATCAACTGGATTCATCTGGATGATTACTACGAGCTGGACGATTTTTCCCAAACGATGTTCGGCCATACGTTTACCGGTTCTGGGGGAGATCTTCCATCGCTTCGTTTTCGACAATTGTCCTATCACACAGAAGGATCTGTCGCCTTATTCGACCCGCAATCGAAGGTCTGCTTTACAGGCGATCACCTTTGTTTTCCGGATGCGGAGCTTGGCAGCGTGGAAGGGGATCTGCCCGACGATCGCGAGGCGTATAAGCAATATATTCAGATGTGGAAGGCAAAAGAGCCGGAGCGCGCTGTTGAGTATGCGGAAGGTCTGGAAATTTTGCTGGATTGGCCCATCGAAATATTGGCGACAGGACACGGACCGATTTTGAAAGGGAATATCGTCCCTTTTATACAAGAGATCCTGACGATCGTTCGCGGATAGCAAGCAAAAAGACTTGGACGGCTGACACTTCTCGCCGACACAAGTCTTTTTATTGTGGGTGCTTATTTTTTCTTCTCTTTCTCTACAAGAGCCGGATCGAGGATTTCGACGTTGTATTTCTTGTGCAGATCTTCCAGCCATTTGTCGATGTTGGCTCTTCTGTTTTTATCTTTTACTTTTTCGGTAATGTCAGGACGAGCTTGTTCCAGTGTTTGCTTTTCATACTTGTCCTTATTTTTCTCATAGTAGGCCTTGATTTGGTCCTCGGTGACAGGGAAAGCTTTCTCGAGCAGCTTGTCACGCAGGATGATCAAGCGCGTCTTCTCACGGAACTCGGCTTCCGTCGCGCCTTTTCCGTCCAGGTACTCCTGGAATTTATCTGCCGTGCCCAGCTTTTCCTTAATCGGGTTAATGACTTTGTCCAGTTCCTCATCAGTCACGGTAACGCCTTGGGCTTTTCCTTCGAGTCGGTAAAGCTCAGCAGCTACCAGCTGTGTCATGGCGTTCGGACCCGATTTGAGCTTGATGGAATCATATACTTGATTTTGAGTAATCGTGGTATCACCAATCTTGGCTACCACTGGATCGGAAGAAGCTGTCCCAGTACCTTTTGCTTGAGACACGCCGATGACAGCGAGGCCGAGGATTAATACGGATACAGTGAGAATGGATACATCGAACTTTTTCATAGAGTTGACCCTCTCTTTCGTGCTTATCTGCCAAACAGTATAGGGTGTACATACGGGAGAAATATGTAACCCCTTCTTACAAGAATTCCACATTTGCTAGGAACTTATGGGAGCGCATTGACGCAGCAAAAATTCGCCTCCAAACAAAGGAAAAACCGCACAGCCAAAACGATTGTGCGGCTTGTGATTCCAATTGACTCCTATTTGCTATCCTGCTTGCGTGGATGCTTTTTGCCATTCTTCCAAACGTTTCTCCAGCTCAGTACGGTTCAAATGCAGAAAACTGGATGAAGATTTGCCCATTAATTGACGCAGGTGGGTGAGGGCGCGTTCGTAATTTCCTTTTGCTGCTTCGATCTCAGCCAGACAAAATAGTCTCCATTCACGGCCAGAGCGTTTGGAAGCGATCAGCTGATAGGCTTCCCACGCACTTTCAACTTCTCCCAGACGAGCGTGCGAACAAGCGATGAGCGCCAGCGAATCTGTCATGCCTTGATCGCGCTGATAGATGCGAAAAGCGACTTCCAGCGCTTCGCTGTAGCGACCGGAGGAATAGTAGACGATGGCCAGGTTGTAGAACAAATAGTGAATCATGGCTTGGTTGAACAGGGAGGGCTGATCTTTGCAAACATGAATTCCCTGTACGATGAACTTTTCCGCTAGTTCATAATTGCCCGTCATGATTTCATGGGTGGATTTATCCAGCATAGCGACTGCGCGCGAACGATTTTTTCGGTACGAGGCATCCAGCCAGCGGAGCCTGACATTTGCGCGCCGCTTGTTCAGATTGGCCATATATTGAAAGCGGAAAGGCCAATGCAGTCGGATAAACATGACCACGAGCACGACCGCAACCCCCGCCAAAGTTGATGTCAGATTCAGATTCAAATAATCCACGGAGTTGACACCCTCTCTTCCCAGCTGCTTCTACTCATCCATCTTAGCACAGAACCTGTCAGCATGACAGAGAGTTGCCTTTATTTCGTCAGAGGAAGAGTAGCGAGCTGGCGTTTGCCAGATAGATCCTGGGCCATCACTTTCCCTTCAGAGACCGTGTAGAGCGTGTCGTTGATGGTGAGAATCCGATTGATATTGTTCTGGCTGTTATACCAGCCGTCGCCTGATTTTTTCATTTCTTCATCAGACAGATGGGTAATCTTACTTTGGAGCGTAAAGCCAGATTTCAGATTCAATTGGTAGACATACGCTCCTTGGAAGGCAAACTGTCCATATGCGTGAATGTCGTTTTGGGCCTTCTGCTCAGCAGTCCATTCCATGACGGTCACAGGGAAGGCGAGCAGCTCTTTTTCCTTGGAAAAGAGGAGAGCTTTGTGGTTCGCCAAAAGCTCAGAATCTGTCCCGCGGTCGCCGATGACGGTCTTGTACTGCTCTTTTGGATGTTTGACGTCGGTCACATCGAAGAGCGCGATCTTCATCCCCTGATAGAAAGCCATATCCTTGTCCGATTCCGCGTCCTTCCCGAAGCCGATGATATGATTTTCATCATACGGATGCAAGTAATCACTGTATCCAGGAATTTTCAGAGCACCAAGGATAGATGGAGAAGACGGCTTCGCCAGATCGATGACAAACAGAGGATCTACCTTTTTAAAGGTGACCATGTAAGCGCGGTTTCCTATGAAACGAACGGAGAAAATGCGCTCGCCGGGGGCGATGCCTTCCAGCTTCCCATATGTCTGCAGCTTCTGGTCTAGCACGTACAGATTGTTTTTGGACGTGTTTTCATCCGTACGCCACATGTCCCCGGTAGTCGTTGCGATGCGCAGGTACCCGTCGTGCTCGTCGAGGGAAAACTGGTTGAGAATACGGCCAGGAACGGTTCCTTTTCCTGAGTACGTTAGCAAACCGTCTGCCATTCCAAAGCGATAGACGGTAGTATCGGACTTCAGCGGTACCGGCATGAACTGAGCTGTCTGTGCATTTTTCGAGGGGGCTTCATACTCTGTGACGGCTACATACAGACGATCTGTGGAAGCATACACATTTTCCCCAGCACCCAGATACGTGTGCAAGTACATTTTTTGCTGCGGGCGATCCAGATTGACACCAGCTACCATTAAATAGTCGGGCTGAACGTTTTCAGGGAAGTAGCGGATGTCCGAATAGGGAACCGTTTGATACTGATCACTCTGGGCACTGTCCCGATAGAGAGGGCCGGGAAACTCCTCTTTGCCCTCGAAGATCTCGTACGTGTTTACATACTGATTGGCCGTTACGTATAGGTTCGGACCAATTTTACGAGAAGTGAGGTATTGGCCTTCTACCTCCACCTGACGGGTCAATTGTGGGTGGGACTTGTCACGGATGTCGTAAATCATGGCTTTGACCGTTTGCTTTTCGTGATAGGTAGGAAGTCTTCGTTTGGAAACGAAAGGAGCCGGCTGGTTGACGGACTCCCTATTTTGACCGATAACGACCAGCTGATCGCCATCTACATACAGCTCTACAGGATGAAAGAGTCCGTTGTCGTAGGTGATGCGGCTGCTGATTTTCATACGGGTGGCCGGGTACGCCTGGATGATTCGCACTTCCTGGGCAGTCGCTTGATAGATGTGAGAACCGTCTGTTTTGACGATGTCCGCTTCGTCTACTCCTTGCACCTGCGTGTTGGTCGTCGAATAATCAAGGGAAGCCTCCCTTGTCTTTGCTTGCGGAGCGGCAGAGACCGCGGCTGACTCCATGACAGGTGCGTAAACGATGGTGTTTTGGTTTTGCCATTGAGTCTCCAACAGCTTTTTCAGCTGAGTGTAGGATCCGACAACGGGGAGGCCTTCCTTGGGATGGGGTGGTGCTTCTTCTCCCATCGCGCCATTTCCCCCGAACAACGGGATGATCGCCAGCGTAAAGCTTGCAGCGACGAGCAGAGCGCGCCAGCTTTTTTTCATCGTATTCCCCCTATTCGTTTTTTTGTTTCTCTGTAGTTCACTGTCTATAAGACGAAGAGCTTCAGCAAATGTTTCACACTTCTTCCCGCACAATCTACGGACAGGGGAGATAGCGTGTGCTATAATAATAGGCGGTTTATGATACCAATCACACCACTTCGTCAAAAGGGGCGTCATAGATGGAAAAGTTGAAGCAAAGCATCCTGGAGCTGATCACGGATACGTCCACAAACCTGCCACCGGACGTACGTCGTGCGGTCAATGCCGCAAAAGTGCAAGAAGATTTGGGCACTCGCGCAGCGCTTTCTTTGTCGACAATTGCACAAAACGTAGTCATGGCTGAAGAAAACGTTTCTCCAATCTGTCAGGATACTGGCATGCCGACATTTGAAGTGAAAACACCGGTTGGCGTGAACCAGCTGATTATCAAAAAGGCTATCAAGGAAATGATCGCGGAGGCGACCAGAACAGGGAAGCTGCGTTCCAACTCCGTAGATTCCTTGACGGGAGCAAACACAGGGGACAACCTCGGACCTGGTACTCCTGTCATTCACTTCGAGCAATGGGAAGAAGATGAAATTGAGATCAAGCTGATCCTCAAAGGCGGCGGCTGTGAGAACAAAAACATTCAATACTCCCTGCCTTGTGAGCTCGAAGGTCTCGGCAAAGTAGGCCGCAACCTGGATGGCATCCGTAAATGCATTCTGCATGCGGTATACCAAGCCCAAGGTCAAGGCTGCTCTGCAGGCTTCATTGGCGTAGGGATCGGTGGCGACCGCACATCCGGCTATGCTCTGGCAAAACACCAGCTGTTCCGCAAAGTGGATGATGTGAACCCGATTCCGGAACTGGCTGAGCTGGAAAGCTACATCATGGAAACCGCAAACCAGCTGGGTATCGGTACTATGGGCTTTGGTGGAAACGCTACCTTGCTTGGCTGTAAAGTAGGGGTAGAAAACCGTCTGCCAGCAAGCTTCTTCGTATCGGTAGCATACAACTGCTGGGCATTCCGTCGCCAAGGCGTACGCCTGAACGCGGAAACAGGCGAAATTCTCCGTTACCTGTACAAAGACGAAGAAGTAAAAATGGACCTGACTTCAGTGGTAGCAGCTGAAGAGAAAGAAGAGCGCAGAGAGGTTGTCCTGCAAGCTCCTATTTCCGAAGAGCAAATCCGTAGCCTGAAAGTGGGCGACGTGGTAATCATCAACGGCGAAATGCATACAGGACGCGATGCGCTGCACAGCTACTTGATGGAAAATGATTGCCCTGTTGACCTGAACGGTGGCATCATCTACCACTGTGGTCCGGTTATGCTGAAAGACGAAGCAGGCCAGTGGCATGTAAAAGCTGCTGGTCCGACTACCTCCATTCGCGAGGAGCCATATCAAGGCGACATCATTAAAAAGTTTGGTATCCGTGCCGTTATCGGAAAAGGCGGTATGGGTGCAAAAACACTGAAAGCACTGGGTGAGCATGGAGCTGTTTACCTCAATGCAATCGGTGGAGCCGCACAGTACTACGCAGAATGCTTGGAAAAAGTAGAAGGTGTAGACTTTATGGAATTCGGTATTCCAGAAGCCATGTGGCATCTGCGCGTGAAGGGCTTTGCTGCGATCGTTACGATGGATTCGCATGGCAACAGCTTGCACGCAGACGTAGAGAAGACTTCCTTTGAAAAATTGGCGCAATTTGCTGCACCGGTATTTAAATAAGAAGATTGGAAAGCCTCTGGCACCTGTGTGGTGCTGGAGGCTTTTTTCGTATGCGCGCCTGTGCAAGGTGAAAATGGCACGGCGTATATACTGGGTGTTTGACCATTCTTCTGAAAAATGGGTATTGGTTTAGGTTCGGCGTTTGCGGGCGGGCATAGGTTAATAGCGAAAGGATACCGAGAAGGAGTGATCGCGAGTGAACTATGTAGTCCGTGCGGGTGATACACTCAACAGCATCGCTGCCCGCTTTGGGGTACCTGTACAAGAATTGATCCGCGTAAATAATATCGCATATCCTTATTACATTTACGTCGGACAGACAATCTACATCCCAACAGCTGCGACGCCTGCCCCAACCCCGCCGCCCATGAGTGATTTCGACCGCCGTTTGACGCGTGTAGAGTATCGAGTAGATGCATTGCGCGATGACTACACCAAGCTGAATGATCGCGTAGATCGGCTGGAAACGAGAATGACACGTGTGGAAAATCGAGTAACCAATCTGGAGCGTCCACCGGCACCACCACCTCGTCCACGCCCGACTACAACCCCGACCCCTCGTCCAAGGACATAATGATAGCTTCGTACGGAAAATGCCCGAAAGTTGCCTTCGGGCATTTTGTGTGTCCTTTATTTTTTTCTGAATTCACGATTTCCCTTATACGGGTTTCTGCATAGGGTGATAGGAGAGGACCAAGAGGAGGTGCGGCCATGTTTGGACTGAACGGGAAAACGGTGAAACACCACTTCATGGGCGTCTATGGAAAAGTGGTGCAGATTCGTGAACTGGTGGAAGTGCTGGATAACGTCTTTGATTCCTTCCACAAGGTGAACTCGATCAGCAAGACGATGCTTGGACCACGTAAGCCTAGTGCCAAAAAGCTGGATCGACTTCGCTAAACGAGTCACGTAAAGAACCCCGCTGCCAAAAAATGCAGGGGGTTCTTTCGTCATATTCATCAGAAAAACGGACCAAGCCTTAAGGGTGCTGATTGTTCTGCATCGCTTGCATGCCCATTTTGACCATTTCTTTCACCATGCCGCCACCCAATCTTCCCCCAATCCGGCCCGCATCATGGGAGCTAAGCTGCCCGTTATATCCTTTTTGCAACGGGACATCCAACTCACGGGCGACTTCATATTTGGCCGCATTCGGGTCGGCTACCTGAGCAACTCGTGCTTTCAAGGCGTCCAGGCCGGATTGGGAGTTCGCGACTAGAGGGCGTCTGCGTCTGCTCATGTACAATCACCTCTACCCTTAGGTTGCCCGTTTAGACCAAAGCCTTGCGTTCTGTAAAGTTTGTTTCGGGATAGTAGGTATTGGCAACGAGCAAGTTCGGACCCGCACAGCTGGCGATTGGACAGAAGCAGTTGATTTTTTGGTTTAGCGCATGGGCCTGCCATTTATCAAACATGGTCTGGAGGCGGTCGCTCGAAATATTGCCAAGCGGTTCCACATCACCAAAGTCCGTAACGATGACTTCGCCAGTAAAGATGTTGATGTTCAAGCGATTACGTCCGTCTGGGTCGTTGCGCGTCGTCACATTGGGGGCTTCCCGCAGGCGCTTGATCAGCTGCCGATCCTCTTCTAGGGAGCTGCATGCGAAAAAGGGCAGAGTGCCAAAGAGCATCCACAAATCCTCGTTGCGAATATCGAGCATCTGATGAACGGCGGCCCGCAATTCATCCAGGGAAAGGACATCCAGCTCACGGGCGAAATCACTCGCATACATAGGGTGAACCTCGTGACGGCAAGCGCCCATCTGCTGGATTTGCTCATGAAGCTTCGCAAGCTTCGGCCAAGTGCGATGGTTCAGCATCGTCTCCGCTGAGACAAAGACACCAGCTTCCGCCAGCTTTTTCGAGCTCTCCATGATACCTGTAAAGAGGGCTTCTGCCTGTTTGGATGAAACCGACTGTCTCGCTTTTGCGTAAACAATATCATGGAATTCTTCTGGCGTAGACCAGTTCCATGAAATATGCATGACATCTATGTAGGGCAGGATTAGCTCGTAACGAGAAAAGGGCATCGTCATGTTGGAGTTGATTTGCGTTCGCAAGCCGCGTTTTGTCGCGTACTTCAGGATGGGCAGGATGACCTCTTTGACCGTACGTTCACTGTACATCGGTTCTCCGCCTGTTATACTGAGAGTGAGCAAATCGCTGACTTCATCCAATCGACGAAGGATGAGGTCGACGGGGAGAGCAGGATCGTCTTTGTAACGCAATGTATCACCAACAGCACAATGCTCACAGCGGAGATTGCACAGATTCGTTACAGTAAATTCGACGCTGGTCAATTTGTAACTGGGTGGTGTCGCATTGAACAGCGGCTCCCATGGATCTTGCCTTGGTGTAAGTGGTGTAGTTGGAACCATGCGGATCAATTGTTGAAACCTCCTTCATTCTGCGTACATTCAACCTATTATAACGACATTCGAGCGGAAGGAGAATAGCTAACAGATGATTATGGGGATGTCTTTTAGTCGTGGAGTGCTGTTTCACGATCGAAATGTGCTGGCTTGTGCGGAAGTAAAAGACGGAGTTATCCATTTGTGGGCGGAAAAAATAACCATTCGAACCATCGGCAAGCTATGGCTTCGGATTTTTTTCTCCTTTCCTTGGTACTATCAGCTATTTCATTTCCTGTTGGCTGCTTATGTGGTTGCAGCTTTCTTGTACCCTTCCCTGGAGATCGTTGACCCCATGTGGGTGGCTGTCTACATAGGAGGCTTTCATTTCGTCTTTCCCAGTGTCATGAAAAAGTTTCATGGGGCGGAGCATAAAGTATTTAGCCACTACGGGAAAAAATCAATGGGTGCACTCGAGGAGGTTGCGCAGGCGAATATCGTCAATGCAGGCTGCTCAACAAATTTAGTCGTTTGGTTTTTCGTCGGTTTTTTGCTCACGGTCTTGTTGCTCCCTTTGGAATGGAGTGTGGCTGCCGGTATAGCGACTCTGCTCGCTGGAATGTTCGGTGAGCGCTATTTGCGCAAATACTGCGGGTTTGCGTATAAGCTTTCAGAGTTTTTCCAGAAGCATTTAACGACCAAGGAGCCGGATCGGATTCACCTGGAGACAGCCTTACGTTCCTACATCTTATTCGAGCATATCCGGGAAAAAGAATGGCAGGCCGCATAACAAGCGAGCGCGCTGGGGCATCGGCACAGAGACGGTGCCTTTTCTGTTTTTTAAATATTCCTTCACAAGAATATTCCTTGTGATGTATATTGCAAGTAACACATAGACGACAAGTGCGATTAGGGGGACGATACCCAAGAAGATCGGATGACGAGGTGAGCAGCATGCCAGGGAATAAGCCTGTCATGGAAGTAGCGACGTTGAGTGCTTTGGCCGAACCAAATCGAATGCAGATCGTTGAACTCTTGCGCGACGGTCCTTTGACGGTAGGGGAAATCGCCGACCGGTTGGGGTTGCGCCAGCCCCAGGCTTCCAAGCATTTGAAGGTTCTGAGTGAAAACGGGATATTGGAAGTGAAGGCAGAGGCCAACAGGCGTATTTACAAGCTGAGGTCGGAGCCTTTTCAAGCACTGGATACTTGGGTTAAGTCCTTCCAAAGTGTCATGGAAAGCAGATTTGACAATTTGGAAGAGTATTTGCGGGAATTGCAGGGCAAGGAAAATAAAAATCAAGCAAATCCTTGAGGAGGAATTACAGTGACAAACAGCTCAATGGTTTCACGTGTTGAGAACGAACGGGTATTGGTGCTGGAGCGCGTATTCGATGCGCCGCGTGAGCTTGTCTTCCAGATGTTTAAAGTGCCTGAGCATCTCAAGCGCTGGTGGGGACCGAGAGGCTGGGAAGTGCCCGTCTGCAGCATCGATTTCCGTCCAGGTGGCGTATGGCATTACTGCATGAAGTGCGTCGATCAGAACCAGGGTGATTTTTTCGGTATGGAGTCCTGGGGGAAAGGCGTTTATGCGGAAATAGTAGAGCCGGAAAAGATCGTCTACACGGACTACTTTGCGGACGCCGAAGGAAATGTGAACGAGGAATTGCCATCGACTAAGGTCACCTTGGAATTTATTGATCTTGAAGGCAAAACCAAGCTGGTCAACCGTGGGGAATATGTGTCCGCAGAGTCGCTTAAGACCGTCATCGATATGGGAATGCTGCAAGGCATCACCGAAACATGGGATCGTCTGGAAGAGCGTCTGCAGGAAGTAAAGTAACGCGAATAGATACGGCCGCCTGGCGACGAGAGCAGGCGGCCTTTTTCGTTCGGATTAGGCATGGGATGTTAGCGGAAACAAAATCGGCTGCTGATCATCGAATAAGAATGGACGGACGAACAGGGTATCGTGGGGCTCTGTAATCCTGGCAGACACAATATTCTGATTGTCATTATCAGGGATAAAG
This sequence comes from Brevibacillus centrosporus, assembly GCF_003710815.1. Classification (GTDB taxonomy): domain Bacteria; phylum Bacillota; class Bacilli; order Brevibacillales; family Brevibacillaceae; genus Brevibacillus; species Brevibacillus centrosporus. The sequence continues at coordinate 128,763 of NZ_RHHP01000013.1, read as the reverse complement.
TGAAACTGGATGGTATTCGTATCTGCATGAATCAGATGGCTGACGACTTGCTCCACATCGAACGGCCGTTTACTGATGATATCGAAAATGTTCAAATGACGATCCGTTTGAGAAAAGAGGACAATCACATCCTCTTCTTCTACATAATAAACTTCATCTGGAAAAGCCAGCAGGAAATAAAACATCAAAAGGGACGGGTTATTCTTTATTCCCAATCGTGTCGATACAGGTATTCTTTCATGGGCAAATTCCTGCATCAACGCAAGATCAGCCTCGTTGCTGCCGTCTAACTTGCGCAGGGCGGATTTTTGGCGAGGATGCTTGGTAAGCTCCGCTGTATTTAGGAAAAAACGACTTTCTTGCACCTTCTCAAAACCGAATTTCGGATAAAAGTCGAGGACCGTATCATTTGCAAACAAATAAAGAAAATCATACTCTCTCTCATATTGATCGATGATATGATGCATCAATTTGGCGGACAGTCCTTGCTGACGATAGTCTGGATGCGTCATTACCGTGCCTATTTGGAGTGCCTTATACTCCTTGCCATATGCCGTTACGACCATTTTATTTATTGAAGCATTCGCAATGATTCGATCCTTGTCCATATAGGAGTAACAGATGTAATCGTCAGTCCAGAATCCCTGGTTGTACCACTTGCGAAAATCCAGCTGAAATACTTGCATAGCGAGCTGATTAAAGCTCTCCCTGCATGTTTCGTTTTGCCTGTAGTCGCTTATGAATAAATAGTCCCTCATCCTGCACCCTCCATTTCTGTCGTTGTTTTCCCCTCCAAAATTAGGCGATCCCGTTCTAGACAAAAAAGACCGTAAGAAGTAGCTCTTCTCATGGTCAAATTTCCGGATGGAATCCACACGATCCCGAAAGATGGCCTGTTGGTAACCTTATCATTGTATCCTGATTCTTTATCCTTGTCACTCGAAAGACATGGCTTGAGGATGAAGGGACGCTACCGGTGATCACCAACTGTTGGCAGCATGCGCTGTCTTTGATTCACCACCTTTTTCAAATTGTCCAGATTGACCAGAATGATGCCTGCAATAATGGCAATCCCACCGATCAACGACAAAAGGGTAAGCGGCTCGTTATACAAAAAATGACCCAGACAAAGAGAAATTAATGGAGAGATATACAGCCACGTAGAAGGAAATACGGGATTCGTTTTGGACACGAGCCAGTAAAAGATCGTGTGCCCCATCATAGAGCCGGCGATAATCAAATAAAGCAGCGAGAGGGAAGCCTGGGGAGCGAACAGCGTCCCGATGTGTACGTCCTCGGTAAACAAAGAAAGCAGAAATAAGAGAAGCCCGCCATGCATCATCTGGGCAGCATTCAGTGCAATGGGAGAGGTTTCTCGAAAACGCTGAATGACGATTCGGGAGTACACCGTACCACTGGCATAAAAAATTTGACCGAACAAGACTACGAAGCACGCGATTAACCATAGCTTGTTAAAGCTGACGGTCAGGCCGGGTAGCAGCAGGATCACCACACCCGCCAAGCCGACGATACAACCTGCCCAGGCTGTGAAATTCAGCTTCTGACGAAAAGTCCTGGACTGAAGCAGCAGAATCATCAGAGGGGCTGTAGCGGATAAGATAGCTGCAATGCCTGAGCTTAGGTACTGTTCTGCCCAATATAACGAAGCGAAAACGCCAAAGGTCAGGCAAAAACCCGTGAGAAACATTTCTTTGCCCAGCAGCAGGCGAAGATTCGCTTTCTTTTTCCAGAACATCCACCCAAACAAGATCAAGCCTGCCAGAAAAAAGCGTACGCCTGCGGAAAAGAAGGGAGTTGCACCTGCGTCAATCCCCACTTTAATGGCCAAAAAGGTCGTTCCAAAGATTAAACACATGACGACATACTGGAAAAGCACCATAACAATTCCTCCTTTTCCCTAGCATAAAGGAAAGGGAATAGAACAGATGGCGAAGAACAGAACAGATAGAATGGAATGCATGCATAATGGAAAGGAAAGGAGTGGGGCTGACATGAAACGGGGTTTTCTCTCCCATGATCATTCAGACAAACTGTTTGAGCAAATTTACGATTATATCCTGGAGCGGATTGTGCGCGGAGAGTGGAAGGAGCACGAAAAGCTTCCATCGGTGCGTACGCTAGCGCTGGAATTCAATGTGCACAGGCTTACGGTATTTAAAGCATACCAGCTGTTGAAGCAAAATCAAAAGGTGTATGTAAAAGATAAATCAGGGTACTATGTTCAGCCGGGCAGCTCGTTGCCAGTGGAGGCTCGGCAAGACCCTATTATCACTGCCTATGTACAGGACAGCCATCTTTCGGAAATTCATCAAGTCCAGGCAACGTATCAATTTTCAAAAGCGTTGCTCGAACCGAATCTTTTGCCCAATCTTTATTTCTCTGAATACGTGAAAAAAGTGTTTGATCTGTATCCAAAAGTTCTGGGAACCTATTCCACTACACAGGGAGATCTGGAGCTGCGAGAAGCCTTATGCCACTATTTCGTTCATCGCTTCCGTTTCTATCTGTCAGCGGAAGAAATGCTGATCACAGCGGGTTCACAGGAAGCCATCGATCTGACCGCAAGAGTGCTGATTAAGCCGCGTGACGTCGTCCTGCTGGAGAGACCGACCTACAGCCCGGCTATTGATGTGTTCCGGAGACAAGGTGCGACCATTTTGCCTGTTGAGATCACAGAGAACGGATATGATTTGGAGCAGATCGAAAAGCTTATGCAGATACACAAGCCAAGGCTATTCTACCTGAATCCCACCTTTCACAATCCGACAGGCTATACGGTGCCGACAGAGCAAAGAAAACGGCTCGTGGAATTAGCCGCTCACTATCACTGCCTACTCATGGAAGACGATTCTTATCGGGACATGTATTTTGGAGAAGAGCCTCCTTTGCCGCTATTTTCGTACGATACTTCCGGAGTGGTCGTGTACATCCGCAGCTTTAGCAAGTATATCGCTCCGGGGCTGAGTATTGCTTCGGTATCTTGCCGGGAGCCGATCATGAAGCTATTGCTGCGTGCAAAATCGCTTTCTGACAGTGGAACCCCTTTTCTGAACCAAAAAATCTTTTTGCACTATTTCTTTTCGGAACGCATGCAGCAGCATCTGGAAAAGCTCCGAATCGCGCTGTCGGTGCGCAAAGAGCTCATGGAGGATGAAATGAGAGCCACCGATTGGCAATGGTCAAGCCCGGCTGGCGGGTTTAATCTGTGGGTGAAGCTGCCGGCAACGATCGGGATGGAAAGGCTGCTGGGGCAATGCAAGGAGAAGTCGATCACTTTTGTGCCCGGGTCGATCTGTGATCCGCAGAGGGAGCTTAAGTCGTGGATTCGGTTGAGCTATTCTTACATGAGTGAGCAACAGCTGAGGGAAGGGATCAGGCAGTTGATCCGCGTATATGACGCAGAAAAGGAAAGATCGAGGAAGCGGTAGAGGCGACACACTGCCGCTTTATGGAAGGGGGCAGCGCACTTTTTGCAAGGAGCGAAATCAAAAGAAAGGAGAAAAGCCGCTCCGCAGCGGCTTTTTTGCAGGGAAGCTATTCACGCTCTAAAGGTGTTTGCTCCAACTGACGGTAGGTTTTCCCTTTATCGACATACGACTGGCGGATGCGGACGAGCTCTTTGTAATCGGCCTCGTTCAGCTCGCGCTTGACCTTTGCCGGATTTCCGACAACGAGGGAGCGGGGAGGGACTTTCATGCCCGGCGGGACGAGAGCGCCAGCTGCAACCATAGCATCCTCACCGATTTCTGCACGATCCATAATGATGGAGCCCATACCGATCAATGCACCACGGCGAACGATGCAGCTGTGCAAGACAGCGTTGTGTCCAACTGTAACCTCATCTTCCAAGATCAGTGGATTGTTCGGGCTTTGATGCAAGGTGCTGTTATCCTGTACGCTGACTCGGCGGCCGATCACAGTAGGGGCAATATCGCCGCGAATCACGGTGTTGTACCAGATAGAGGAGTCTTCGCCGATTTCTACATCGCCAGAGACGACCACTCCTTTTGCGAGGAAGACAGATGGATGAATACGCGGTTTGATATCTTCAAATGAGAGCAGTAACATAATATCCTCCTAATTCATATACGTTGGGCAATCGTTTTGCAACGGCCGGGGATGAATAATGGAAAAGCGACCGGTGTTCGCATCGAAGTCGATGACGGTCCCTGTCAGTTGCTCCGCTTCTTCGTCTCTGTACAAAAAGCGAATTCCACTCAAATCCAGGACATGATCACGACTCGTCACTTCTGTGATCGCGATGCTGTAGGTGAAGCTTCCACAACCCGTTGTTGTCGGAATGAGCTTGATTCCTAGATCCTGCGCATCCGGTTCTTCCGCGATCAACAGGGAGAGGCGTGCTGCTGCGAGTGAAGTAATGGTAATCACGTTCAACCCTCCTTGTCACCTATTCATTGTACTACAGCTTTCAAGGAATGAACAATTTGGCTGGCATTCCAGAATTGGCTTAGTTGACCGATCAGGCGGCGTATGATAAAGTTACTATTACTGATTCTGATGTCAGGAAATGTGGGTAGTCGCTGCTGCGGTCGTTTTCGATCGGCAGTAGAGGAAAGTCCAGGCTCGCCCAAGCTGAGATGCTTGGAGTGTTCGTACCTGGTGCAAACCAGGGCAGCGAGGTTCGCTTCGCTGACGGCGTGGAAAAGGCTCTCTCTGAGGCCTGAGTACGCTGAAAGTGCCACAGAAACGTAGCTTTTCTGGCGACAGAAAAGATGGAACGCGGTAAACCCTGCGAGCGAGAAACCCAAATTTGGTAGGGGAACCGTCCTGAAGGAACTGAACGTAGGGACGGATGGCGTCATTGACGTCATAGATAGATGGCTACCGCTCTATGTGCGAGGGGCAACCCGCTTGCAGCACGAGAGAAACAGAACCTGGCTTATAGCATTTCCTGCTGGAATGAAAGATAAAACCACCTGAGTTTTTCAGGTGGTTTTTTTGATTTGTTTATGAAAGATAGAGAGCGAAAAGAAATGGGCTTTGGACTGGCATAAGTTGGCAGGGAGACGACATGCAACATTTCAGAGATTATCCTCGTCAAATAGATCACTTGCCCCCTCTTTCAAAGAAAAATCAAAAAAAGTGAACCAAGGGCAAGAAAAGACAGAGAAAATATACGGGCTATCTAATTGCAATGGAGGGATTGAATTGAAAATGAACCAATCACGATCTGCGAAAGATCTAAAAAAAATAGTGACAACGGCAATGCTTGCGAGCATGCTGCTGGTCCCACATTCTGCTTTTGCGGCAAGTGCGCTGCCACTGTCTGACATCGCCAAGAACGCAAACAAGGATGCGATCCTGAAGCTGAACTACGCAGGTGTACTGAAAGGCTATACAGACGGAACATTCAAACCAGACAAAGAAGTGACACGCGCAGAGTTTGCCAAGATCGCCGTGTTGGCAATGGGTTATACCGATGAACAGGCAAATCTTTTGAAGGGCAAGACCGCATTTAAAGACCTGCCAGCTAGTCACTGGGCAACTGGGTACATCAATCTGGCTGTATCCCAAGGTATTATTAAAGGCTACCCAGACGGAACGTTCAAGCCAGACAATCAGGTAAAAATTGCAGAAGCGTTGACCGTGTACGTTCAGGGCCTGAAAATCAGCGTGAACCCTGCTAGCACAGGTGAATGGTATTACCCGTATCTGCTGGCGGCAGACAAAGCGGGCATTTACGAGGCAAAAGAAACGCCGACGATTTCAGCCAAACGCGATATTGTTGCGAAATACACAGATCGATTTATGGAAACACCGGTATATGCAAATGGCGCCTATTACGACAAAGATGGCAATGCAGAGGGCACGGTCAAAAAGCTGCCTGTAGAAAAAGGCACAGTTGCCTCCTATGACAAAGCTTCCAAAAAGCTGAAGCTGGTTGGCAAAAGCAGTGAGCTGGCGATCCCTGATTCTGCACAAGTTTACGGAAATATTGTAGTAGGGGCACAGGTCGAATACATCGTAAAAAGCGGAAAAGTCGGGTTTCTAACCGTATCGACGGCAGATGCCAATATCGTTGAGGGCGTTGTGAAGACAGGCTTGAACCCTACCACAGCCGTAGGAGACGAGGAAAAGTTCAAAGCGATCGTCGGCGGCAAGGAAGTGCTGCTAGAGGTAGAAAATGGGGTAAACGTATCCCGCAGCCAGATTGGACAAAAGTTCGTGGCTGTCATCGATGAGGATGGCAAGGTATCGTCTATTACCTTCTCGCAAAACACCACAACCGGGGTCGTAGAAAAAGTATCGTCCGTGAGCGGCTCTAGTGCGAAAAAGGAAATCAAAATCGATGGCGAGACGTACACGCTCACTTCCGCTGCATCCGTGAAGGAGAAAGCTCACCCGCAAGCAAAAGCGGCATCGAGCAGCTTCGCAGACATCGAAAAAGGCGATCTCGTGGAACTCACACTTGATGTCGATGGAAAAGTGACTGCTGTTACTGTAACCAAGCTCTCCGTCACCGACTCCATCCGGATCGACACGGATGAGAATCTGATCAGCTTTGATGGGGTAGAGTACGAGGTACTGGAAGATACGGAGCTGTACGTCGATGAAGACGAGGTAAACGAGCTGGATGACTTGAAGGACGGCCAAGTGGCGATCCTGACCTTTGATGAAAACGGCAACCTGACCAAAGTGGAGCAAGGTGTCGGCGTAGCCAGCAACAAGCTCATCGAGGGCACGACGGCTTATCAATCCGGCAATCCTGCGAAGCTCGCTACCATCAAGGTCGATGGGAAATCCTATCAGATCCTGACAACGGCAAAGCTGACCATCGATAAACAAAATGTGTCTCCAACCTCGATTGGGGCCAACCAATTGAACGACTATAAAATCATCACATGGAAGTACAACGTCGGCACCAAAGACATCGTGGAGCTGACTTTGGAAAAACAAACGGTAGTAGGCTACGTAACCAAAAAGTCCGGAGACAAGATCACCGTAAACGGTAAAGTGTATCAGCTGGCTTCGGGAGTCACCATTGACAGCAATGCCGCGTCCAATGACAAGGAATATACACTGACACTGAATAATGCAGGAAAAGTAAAAGCAGTCTCCGGCGCGCCGAAAACCGTGAGTGGGGTAGTCGACTCCGTAGAAGTGCGCAAAGAGGATGGAAAAGTGGTATCTGCTGAAGTAGAGTTGAACGGTAAAAAGTACGATGTAACAGATGAGGACGCCGTAGCGGATCTGGACCAGTTCGAATACGCTACGCTGACCTTGAACCGTGACGGAGAAGTAACTGGTGCTACCGCCAAAGGGAAAAAGGCGCAGAGCGAAGTGAAATTCGTCGGGATTGAATCGCGTGTCAACGGAGACAAGTACGTCTTTTTTACAGATGTATCCAGCAGCCTGAAGCTGACAGAGGATGCACAGATCAAATATTACGATGGATCGGAACTGGACGAAGAGGATATCAAAACCACAGACAAGATCGACCTGTGGACCAACGAAAACGGTCAGGTATATGTGATCGTCGTCGCAGAACGATAAAAAGAAGGAAGGCGCCCACCATGTGGGTGCCTTTTTTGCGGCATTTGTCCCGCTCTTCTTTTCCCCTTGGAAAAATGGTTAGCAAAAGGGCGTACTAGCATAAGCCCTTTTCCATAGGGTTTATGGAGGAGGTGAATTCCTTGGATGAATTGCGCATGTTCAAACAGTTTATCCATGCGGCCGAACAAGTCTGGACCCAGATAGCCACCTCGCCGAGAGGAAAGCCTGTTTACACGGTCAATGGCGTAGATTTTACACCTTTGCCCGAGAGGTACAACTCGAAGCGAAAGATTTCCCGTATCTTTCGCCGATATTGGGGAAGACAGCTGAGTGAAACGTTGATCCGAAATCTGAATCTGCGTCTGGTAAAAGGGAAGCTGTGCATCCCGTACGGAGAGATCCCTGTCTTTCCCACGAATGTCCAAACTCTGCAGCTCAAATTAAACCAGCCGAATCAGAAGGTCGTATCTGCGGTATTAGTAGGAGGCAATAGGAAGGTACGCGTAGAGTATCGTTTTGTTCGCGTAGGAGCCACTGCCCCGTATATGATCATGAAGCGTTCAGGCAAGGAGTACGATCGACGCTATCGGCCACCTGCTGCGACAAACACAAATGCAAAGGCAAAAGCAAAAGCGAAGCCCCCGGCAAAGCCATTGGTAAATTCGACAGCAGCTCCAAAGTCCAAGTCCAAGTCCAAATCCAAATCCAATGGAAGACAAAAGCTCCTCAAAACCCCGTAAGCCTGGGGTCGAGGAGCTTTGCTCTTGAAAGGCGCACATCCATTATGCTTCGATGGAAACGTGATATTCCCGCAGCCAGTAATCAAGCTGCCCCAGATAGGCAAACAGCTGCGGAGTACTCATGAGTTGACCGAAAAACGGGATACTGGACGCCTGTGCATCCGATTCCGCGATCCGCCGAATGGTAGGAACATCGATCAAGGGGAGCAAGGGCGAGGTAGGGTCTCCTAATATATCCAATAGCCAGGTGCGAACTCCCTCTGTATAGGAAGGATTGTGCGTTTTCGGGTACGGGCTTTTTTTGCGGTAGAGCACTTCATCAGGCAAAATGCCTTCCATGGCTTTTCGCAGGATGCCTTTCTCGCGGTTTCCGTACGTTTTCAGCGCCCAAGGGATGTTCCATACGTATTCGACGATGCGATGATCGCAAAAAGGCACACGAGCCTCAAGGCTTGCCGCCATGCTCATACGGTCTTTGCGGTCCAGCAGGGTATTCATGAACCAGGTAATATTCAGGTAAAACATCTCCCGGCGGCGTGCTTCAAAGGGACTTTCGCCAGGAAGCTGAGGGACTTCATCGAGTGTTTCTTCATAGCGCATAGCTACGTACTCTTCTGGATTCACCCAGTCCCGAAGCTCTGGAGAAAGCCAGGAGGCGCGTTCTTTCGTTGCTCTCGCCCAAGGGAAAGTGCCGGCATTCAGCATCTCTTTCCGATGGAACCAGGGATAGCCGCCAAATACCTCATCTGCACATTCACCAGAGAGCACGACGGTGGTTTCTTTTTTGATTTCGCGGCAAAACAGGTACAGCGAAGCATCTACATCTGCCATCCCCGGCAAATCGCGGGCGAGGGTGGCCGTTTTGAGCGCATCGATCAGCTCGTGGGTGTCAAAGACGATGTTGTGATGCTGGGTGCCTAAAAAGTCGGAAACCACTTTGACGAATGGAGCATCCTCATTGGGCTGAAAAGCACTCGCCTGAAAGTGACGGGCATTGTCTACATAATCGATGGAATACGTGTGCAGCTGCCCGCGTCCTTCTTTTTGAAAGGATTGTGCAGCCACGGCCGTAATAACACTTGAGTCCAATCCACCGGACAGGAGGGTCGAAACAGGAACATCTGCCACGAGCTGACGATGAATCGAATCGGTTACCAGCTCCCTTACTTTTCGGGCGGTTTCCTCTGCATCATCGGTGTGCGGGTGGCTTTCCAGCTGCCAGTAGCGTTGTTTTTTCAAGCCATCGCGAGTGACGACGAACGAATAGCCTGGGCGAACTTCATGGACATCCCGAAAGACGCCATGGCCGGGAGTACGGGCAGGACTAATCGCGAAAACTTCAGCCAGTCCTTCGCGCGAGAGCACCGGCCTTACATCGGGATGGGCGAGCAAGGATTTCAGCTCGGAGGCAAACAGGAAAGAGCTCCCGCGCTGTACGTAAAACAACGGCTTGACGCCCATGCGGTCACGTGCAACAAAAAGGCGCTGGTAGCGTTCATCCCAGATGGCGAAGGCGAAAATGCCATTGAGGCGAGCTACACATTCCGTACCCCATTCGAGGTACGAGTGCAGCAGGACTTCCGTATCGGAATGGGATTGGAAGGTATGACCGGCAGCTAGCAGCTCCGCGCGCAAATCTTCCGTATTGTACAGCTCCCCATTGTAGATCATGGTACATGCATAGTCGTTATGGATTGCCGCCATCGGCTGTTGGCCTCCAGCCGGATCGACAACGACTAAGCGACGATGCCCAAACGCTGCCCGAGGAGTGAGCCAAAAGCCTTCTGCATCAGGGCCGCGATTCGTCAAACACTGGGTCATGGCATGTAAAACAGGACGCTCCTGGGAAAGGTCTTTTTCCCAATCAATCCAACCTACGATTCCACACATATCGATTCATCCTTCCCATGAAGCATTGCACCCACAGCGTATGCAAGTCGCCTAGTTTGATTGTCTGTCCAGCAGGGAATTTGCAGCAAAAGGCGGAATTTATAGAAGATTTCAACGTGCTGGGAGGACGCAGTGGACAATCTCACTTTATTGCTCATCGAGAGAATGGGCATTTTGCTAACGCTTGCATTTATCCTCACGCGAATCCCCTTGTTTCGCCAACTGCTGGATCGGGAGGTTCATGCGGGGACATCCATATCGTATTCGTTGATGTTTGGACTGTTCGGCATTGCGGGCACTTATGCGGGTGTTGTTATAAAAGAGGACTCGTTCTCGCCTGCTTTTTGGATCTTTGCTCTCTCCTCGGAAGATGTCATTGCCAATTCGACGCTGGTAGGAGTCGTCATTGGCGGGCTATTGGGCGGTCCGCTTGTGGGGCTGGGAGCGGGACTCATTGCTGGCGCCCATGTATACGGAATGGGGGGATTTGCCGCGTTGCCGATTGGCATATCCATTCCGGTGACGGGGCTGCTGGCGGGGTATGTCGCGAGGTTTTTCTCCCAGGAGCGGGTCATCTCTCCGTCCAAGGCCTTGTTCATCGGTATGTTTGCACCTGTCATTCAGATGTCGCTCATGCTGATTATGGCAGGGCCTCCTGATTTGGTTCGAACGGTAGTGAATGTGATCGGGGTTCCGATGGTGTTGACGAATAGCATTTCGATTGCCATTTTTACGACGATGATCCGCGTTGCCCTGCAGGAGCAGGAGCGCTCTGCAGCGTTGGAGGCGGAGCGTGCCTTTACGATTGCAGAGAGAATTTTACCCCACCTGAAAATGGGCTTGACCCCGCAGACAGCGCAGGCTGCTGCCTTGTTGCTCCAGCGTGAAGTGAAGGCGGCGGCAGTGGCCGTAACCGATCGGGAGCAGCTCTTGGCACATGTCGGCGCAGGGGCGGAGCATCACCTGCCGGGTGCAGAGATCGTAGGAGATCTGGACAAAAGAGCTCTTTTCAGCGGTGCGATCGAGAAGGGATTGGGCCGGGAAGTGCTCGGATGCAGCGTCAAAAACTGTACGCTGCAAGCGGCGATTCTCGTTCCGATCCGTGAAGGCGGGAGTGTCGTCGGGCTGATCAAGCTCTATTTTCGCAGGCCGCAGCAGATCGGAAAAGTTCAGGAAGCGCTGGCAAAGGGTTTGAGCAATCTGATTTCCAACCAGCTTACCGTGGCGCTGACAGAAAAAATGAAAGGCTTGATGAAGGACGCGGAGCTGCGCATGCTTCAAGCCCAGATTCACCCGCATTTTCTGTTCAACACGCTCAATGCCATCGTCACGTTGATTCGCATCGATCCACAGCTGGCGCGGCACATGACCGTTCAGCTCGGTACCTTTATGCGGCTGACACTGAAGCTGACGGCAGCGCCACTCGTCTCTGTCAAACAGGAGCTGGATCATCTATTGGCTTATTTGGAGATCATCAAGGTCCGTTTTTCCGAGCAGTTTGCTGTACGCTGCTATATTGGCGAAGGGGTAGAGGATGCGCTCATCCCGCCAGGCACATTGCAGCCTCTTGTAGAAAATTGCATCCAGCATGGGCTAAGGCATATGCCAACGGGAGGAGAGATCGCTCTTACGGTGAAAAAAGAGGGGAACCTCGTGTGCTTCCATATGGAGGATAACGGCTGCGGGGTCGCTCCTGATCTACTCCCGGTGCTGGGCAGGGTTCCGACCGAGAGCAAAGAGGGAAATGGGATCGGCGTCCACAACGTCAATCAAAGACTTGTCAGCCTGCGTGGACCGGATGCGCAGCTGAACTTTTGCAATAAGCCAGAGGGCGGGTGTCTCGTTACATTTTCCATTCCGATTCAAAAAGAGGAGAGTGCCTGATGAAGATTCGCATTATGATCGCGGAAGATGAAAGGCTCGCGCGTGAAGAGCTTGTTTACTTGCTCCAACAGGAGACGGATGTAGAGCTGCTGGCAACCGCGACAAACGGGAGAGAGCTTCTGGAGCAGGTGGATGCCAATGAGCCGGATGTGGTCTTTCTCGACATCAAAATGCCGGAGCTGGAAGGCACTCAGGCAGCGCGCATGCTGGCATCGCGCAAGCAGCAGCCACTGATCGTCTTTTGTACCGCACATGAAGAGTTTGCGGTCGATGCCTTCAAGCTGTACGCCGTCGATTATTTGCTCAAGCCTTTTGAACCAAAACGCATCCAGGAGACGATGCAGCGCGTACGCGAGCGGCTTGTCAAAGCAAAAGCGGAACAGACAGCACCAAGCAAGCGCTCGAAGCTCCTTGTGGAAGAAAATAACAGACTTGTCGTTATCGATCCAGCCACGATCGTATACGCCGTTCGCGAGGAGCGTTTTGTTCAAATCCATACACAGACAGAGACGTATACGACGAAAATGACATTGACGCAGCTCGCTGAAAAACTGCAGGCGTACGATTTTTTCCGCACCCATAAAAGCTACCTCGTCAATCTGCAATTTGTCAGCGAGCTTACCCCGTGGTTTAATGGTGCCTACAATTTGACGCTCAAAGGAGATGCCCGAACCAAGATCCCGGTGTCTCGCACCTCCGCAAAGGATTTGCTGCGGAAGCTGGAGGAGTAGTCTTCCATTTTTTTGCAAATGGGGAGGCAAAGCAAACCGTTGGCGCACCATCCACGACATTTGGCGCAGAAAACCGCCATAGGATCGCCATAATCTCTACAATAGAGGAAGCGCTTACAATTTGCTTTGAAGAGGGGAGATTCCAATGGGCAATCCGGTTTCCGCGCAAAAGGGCGGGTCGTCGGGCAAGTCTGCTACGCACTACGCAGCGGTCATCAAATCTGCATCGTTTCAAGAATTGCTAAAAAGAAAGAAAGCGTTCATTTTGCCTTCATCTATCTTTTTCTTCGTCTTTTACTTTTCACTCCCGATCCTTACCTCCTACTTCACTGTCTTGAATACAAAAGCGTTCGGAGCCATTTCATGGGCGTGGGTCTTCGCATTTGCACAATTTATCATGACGTGGGGACTCTGTATCCTGTACACCAAACGGGCAAAAGAATTTGACGATTTGGTCGAGAAAATCAAGCAGGAGACAGGGGGTAGAAAAGAATGAACGTAACCGCATTTTTACTCTTTTTAGCGATTGTCCTGATGACACTGGTGATCACCTATTACGCATCCAAGAAAACGAATACGACGAGTGAGTTTTACACGGCTGGCGGCGGCTTGACAGGGTGGCAAAACGGGCTTGCGATTGCGGGCGATTACATGTCTGCAGCGTCGTTCCTGGGGATTGCAGGGATGATCGCACTGAGCGGATTCGACGGCTTCTTTTACAGCATCGGGTTTCTGGTTGCTTATCTGGTCGTGCTGTATCTGGTGGCAGAGCCTCTGCGCAACCTCGGAAAATATACGATGGCAGACATGATTGCCGCGCGGTTTGACAATAAACAGATTCGCGGTGTGGCAGCACTGAACACGATCGCGATCTCTATCTTCTACATGATCGCGCAGCTCGTAGGGGCAGGAGCTCTGATCAAGCTGCTGCTGGGTCTCGAGTATACGACCTCCGTATTGATCGTAGGTGCTTTGATGACAGTCTACGTCGTGTTTGGCGGCATGACGGCGACATCGTGGGTGCAGATCGTAAAAGCGGTTCTGCTCATGCTGGGTACCTTTGTCATCTCCATGATGGTCTTTGCGAAATTCGATTTCAGCATCATGAAAATGTTCACTCATATGCAAACAGCAACACCGCTAGGCGAGCAGTTCCTGAACCCGGGCAACAAGTTCAAGATTGGTCTCGATACGATTTCACTGAATCTCGCGTTGGTTTTAGGTACAGCCGGCTTGCCGCACATTCTCATTCGCTTCTTTACCGTGAAGGATGCGACGACAGCGCGCAAATCAGTCGTTTACGCTACGTGGATTATCGGTATTTTCTACGTCATGACGGTGTTCCTCGGGTTTGGGGCAGCAGCTTTCGTGGGTGCGAGCAACATGGATGCAGCGGGTAATATGGGCGCTCCGCTCTTGGCGCAGTCGATCGGCGGCAACTTCCTGTTCGCGTTTGTTTCGGCAGTAGCCTTTGCGACGATCCTCGCCGTAGTGGCAGGCTTGGTGCTCACGGCCGCATCCGCTTTTGCCCATGACTTCTATGGACACGTACTCCGTCATGGCAAGGCGACCGAAAAAGATCAGATGAAAATGGCGAAATGGGCATCCGTCGGGGTATCTGTAGTCTCGATCATCCTCGCCCTGTTCGCTCAAAAGCTGAACGTAGCGTTTCTGGTGTCCCTGGCTTTCGCGGTAGCGGCCAGCGCCAATCTTCCCGTGATTTTGTTCACGATCTTCTGGAGACGGTTTAACACCACGGGTGCGGTTACGGGGATGCTGGTAGGACTGTTCAGCTCCCTGATCCTTGTGGCGATGAGCCCGAACGTATGGAATCCGGTGGCAGGAAAGGCGATCCTGGTAGGGGAAGCCCTGTTCCCGCTGCCGAACCCGGGAATTGTCTCCATCCCACTGGGCTTTTTGGCTGCTTGGATCGGTACGATGCTCTCCAGCACGCGCAACGATGCCAAGTACGATGAAATTTTGGTGAAAGCGAATACAGGAATGTCCGAGTCCGCATAGAAAAAGGTAAGACAGGAAGCTCGTGCCAACCAGGAGGCTGGGGTCATCCCCGGCCTCTTTTCTATATGCCGAGCTGGCCAGATTGGGAGGTGGTGCTTTTGACTACCATCATCTTTTTTTTAGCGGTCATTATAGGAACAATGGCCATCACGTATTCCGCGGCGAAGCAGACAGGGACGACCAAAGACTTTTACGCAGCGGGAAATCGGCTGACAGGGTTGCAAAATGGCATAGCGATCGCTGGCGACTACATGAGTGCAGCTTCTTTTCTCGGCATAGCCGGTACGATTGCGATGTACGGGTTTGACGGGTTTGTCTATGCGATTGGCTTTTTCGTTTCTTACTTGATCATTTTGTTTATTATTGCAGAGCCGCTGCACAATCTGGGGCGTTATACGCTTGCGGATGCGATCGCGGTGAGGTTTGGCAGCTTGTGGCTGCGTGGGGTGGTCGCTATGACGACTCTCATGATCACTATTTTCTATATGCTCGCGCAGCTAGTCGGGGCCGGCGCTCTCATGCATTACCTGCTAGGCGTGGATTACACCAAGGCTGTCTTGGTTGTGGGGAGCTTGATGACTTTTTACGTCGTCTTCGGTGGAATGGTGGCTACATCCTGGGTGCAAATTATTAAAGCGATCCTGCTGTTGACCGGTACCCTTGTTCTTAGCCTGATCGTACTATCGCGGTTTCACTGGAATCCCTCAGAAATGTTTGCACACGTCAGTACCATCACGCCATTGCAAGAAAAGTTTTTGCAGCCTGGCAATCACTTGAATGAACCACTGGAAACGATCTCGCTGCATTTGGCACTCATTTTGGGCACGGCTGGCTTGCCCCATATCATTTCACGTTTGTTTACGGTAAAAGACGCGATCACGACGCGATATTCGATCTATACGGCCACCTGGATCATCGGCGCTTTTTACTTGATGACCATTTTCCTCGGCTTTGGCGCCAGCGCGTTCGTCGGCTATGAGGCGCTTTCTGGCGTCGGGTTTGGTGGAAATCTGACGGTGACACTTTTGGCAAATGCGCTGGGTGGCGAGTTTTTGATGGCGTATATTGCAGCTGTCGCCTTTGCGACGATCCTCGCCGTCGTGACAGGTCTCGTGCTTTCGGCTTCTTCTGCCTTTGCGCATGATGTGTACAGCCATCTGATTCGGCGCGGGATGGCATCGGAGAGAGAGCAGGTCAGGGTCGCAAAATTTTCGTCCGTAGCGGTAGGATTGATCTCCATCTGGCTTGCGATTGGGGCGGAAAAAATGAATGTGGCCATCCTCGTAGGGCTGACCTTTGCTGTCGCGGCTTCTTCCAATCTGCCTTTACTGCTTTGCACGTTGTACTGGCGCAGATTCACGGTCCAAGGAGCAATTGCCGGCGTGCTGACGGGTCTGATTTCCTCCGTCGTCCTCGTCATTTTGGGGCCCGCTGTCATGGATCTGGACCATGGCTTGATTCATCGTGCGCCAATCTTTCCTTTGACGAATCCCGGTCTGATTTCTATTCCCCTCGGCTTTTTGGGCGCGTTGGTTGGAACCTGGCTCAGCAAGACTGATGCTTTGGCAGATGAACAGTTTGAGCGAGTGCTTTTCCAGGCGCACACGGGAATTCGGCAGTGGAAAGGGCAAAAAGTGGAGAGAGAAGGCGCATAAAGAAGACCTGCCTGTTCCACCCTATCGAAGAGGGAGGGGAATGGCATGGGAACGAAGAAAGAGTCGAGCAAATCCTCGCAAGCGGAAATGGATGTATACGAGCGAGCGCGTTTTGCTCTTGTCGATCTGATCGATGAGCTGCAGGAAGCGCTGGATGAAGAGGATACGGAGAAATTTACGCGGCAAGGCTATGAAATGGTGGGTCAGTATTTCCGCAAGCCTGTCAATACAGGGGATTTGACCTTGATCTTTGCCTCGGTTTTGCAAGATATTTTGCACAAGCTGGAAATGACCCAGCAAGGAGACAATGTTTCCATGGTGCGTGACGAATACAGCGTGATGAAAAAGGAAGAATGAAAGCGACCCATCAAGGTCGTTTTTTTCGTTTCACCCTAGACTTTGCTCCCCGGAAAAATGTGTATTCCCATTGAAAGAGCAGGAATGGTCTGAGCATATTGAACTACGAAAGAGGTTTTCACAGTGGTAAACTAGGGAAGTATCAGAGGGGAGGAAGCAACCAGGAGGAAGACCCCATGAAATACGTAAATGTGGAGCAAGTGGAACCGGGTGACGTGCTGGCCCGCAGTATTTATACGAGCGAAGGCTTGACCTTATTGCATGCTGGCGTTCAGTTAACTGTCGGAATGATTCATAAGTTGCGCCGTTTTGGTGTGACGATGCTGAGTGTGAAAGATCCGTTGCTGGATGAAGTAAAGGAAGAGGATGTCATCACAGAGGCAACACGTAAAGATGCGATTCGCAATCTTTCTGCAGCACTCCAATGCGTGCAGACTGGCAAGCATATGGATGTGCGCGGGATTCACAAGTCGGTGAACAGTATCGTCGACGAGACACTGCGCAATCGCCGCGTGCTGTTAAATCTGGGAGAGATCCGGACGACGGACAACGCCATGTACATCCATGCGTTGAACGTCTGCATGATGGCGACTGTGATGGGAGTAGGTCTTGGCTATAACACGGCCCAATTAAAAGAGCTGTCGATCGGGGCTCTTTTGCATGATGTGGGCAAGCTCAGCGTGGACAAGGACGCCCCTGCCTATAAGGCCAAAAGCATGGAGAATCACCACACCTGGCTGGGCTTTCATCTGTTGCGAAAAAAGCATGAGATGAGCATCGTCTCCGCGCATATACCTCTTCAACATCATGAGTGGGTGGATGGGAGCGGTATTCCACGGGGACTAGTCGGGGATGAAATCCATGATTTTGGCAAGATTGTGGCGATCTGCAACTACTACGATAATCTGATTTCCCCTCTTTCCGAGGAAGAGGAGACATTGGCACCGTACGAGGCCTGCGAGAAAATCATGGGACTTGCAGAAAAGCGTTTTGATCACAAGATGGTGATTCACTTTTTACGCTCGATTGCCTTGTATCCGACAGGGACATCGCTAAAGCTGAGCACAGGGGAAATCGGGGTCGTCATTGACCAGAATCGCGGATTGCCAGCGCGGCCAGTGGTGAGGGTGATCCGTCGAGACCAGCAAGCGAGCAGGCACATGGCCGAGGAACACGAAATCCGCGACATTGATCTGGGTGAAGAGGTGACGGTGTTCATTTCCGGGGTTATGGAGTAAGGCAAAAGTCAGGGTTTTTTTCTTCCAAGATCAGGGATAGTCCCTACATACAGGGGAAATTGTCTGATCTACAATGAAAACAGGCAAGGGGCTGGCCCTTGACCATGATTAGAGGAAAGGACGTGTTTTTATGTCCCGTATTCTGGTACCCGTAGATTTTTCTGCACAATCCTTGCAAGCTGTCCGCTTTGCTGTCGCCTATGCAGCGGATCGTCATGAACTGACGATTTTGCATGTCATACAGTCGTTTCCTTCGCGCAACGTGGTAAATAAGCTGGGAAAACAAAATATCGAAAAGTTTCAATTGGAAGAAGCAAAAGAAGATTTGCAGCCAATGATAGCGATTTTGGAGGAAGCAGGTACTTCCTATCAGCTCGAAATCGTCTTTGGAATCCCTCACGAGGAAATCGCCAAGCACGCGACGGCGGATTATCGTGCAGTCGTCATGGGCACACATGGGTATGGCCGAATGACGGGCTATCTGAAGCAAAGTGTCAGCTACCCTACGATTCATGATTCGAAAATTCCTGTCTTTCTCATATCGGAAGAGACAAATGCGGATGCATTCCCGTGGAGTAAAGTCCTCATTACCGTGGATGGCTCCGAACCGGCTATGGCTGCCCTACAGACAGCCTTGCAGCTGAGTGAGGGAATGGACGTCACTTATACGCTGCTAACCGTTGTTACTCCCCCTGTAGCGTATACAGGCATGTATGGCGCAGGATGGGAGGATACGGCCACACTCGAGGGCTGGGGAAAAGAGACGAATCGATCTTACGAGGAATTCCTTGAGGCGAAGCAGGTTCCATTTGAAAGCAAAGTGCTGATCGGTGATCCAGCTACCCTAATTCGGGAAACAGCCAAAGCAGAACAAGCAGGTCTCATTGTTCTGGGGCATCATGGCTTGGGTGGAATTGCTGGAACACTGGTGGGCAGTGTAACCTTCAAAACCATTCACCGTGCGCAAACGCCTTTGCTTATTGTAAAATCCTAATCAGATCGGATAAAAGTGCTGTCCTTCAGTAGGGCAGCTTTTTTATGTTACCGCACTTCTAGCGCTTGACAGGACTGGGGAAAATGGAGAAGAGAAAGCGAGGGTGATCGGATGAAGATTGGAAGTCATGTGAGCATACGAAACGGTTATGAAGGTGCTGCCATCACAGCGAATAAACTGGGAGCGAAGGCGTTTCAATTCTTTCCGAAAAACCCGCGAAGCTTAGGTGTAAAGGCGTACGATGAACGAGATGCCGAGGCTTGCCGCAGCTTTTGCAGGCAGAAAGGGATATCCTCGATCGCACACACCCCGTACACGGTCAATCTATGTGCAGAGGATCCAGATCTGTTTGAGGTCACGATCGCTTCGGTGCAAAATGATTTGCAGATCGCTGAGGCCTGTGGTGCGATGGGTGTCGTCGTTCACTTCGGCCACTATAAAGGCAGCGATATATTGGAAGGCTACAAACGAATGATTACGATGATCAACCGGATCCTGACTGGCTGGCAGGGGCAAGCGCGACTCCTGGTAGAGAACAATGCTGGCCAAGGAAATCGGATGGGAACGACTCTGGAAGAGCTGACGCAAGTAAGACTGTTGGTAGAAGAACCGGAGAAAGTGGGGTTTTGTCTGGACACTTGCCATGCATTTGCAAGTGGTATGTGGAAAGGAAATGACTGGGGAGAAGTGGCAGAAAGAATGCGGGAGCTCGACTTCTTTGCAAGCCTGTGCGCTGTACATTTGAACGATTCGCTATATCCAACGGGTTCCTTCCGCGACCGTCATGCGAATATCGGACATGGCGAGATCGGGGACGCTGCCTTTGCTGCTTTTTTGCGGACACCCGAATTGCATGACTTGCCCCTCGTGCTTGAAACACCGAAGCAAGGGGAGGACAGTCATCGCGAGGAGATCAAACATGTCCAAGCATTAATCGATCAGTGGCAGGGATGACCGACATGTGGTACAGTGTGAGTTGGAATGCGGTCCAAGAGGAGGAGTACTGATGAAGAAACGGATTAAGGTCACGATCACGGATTTTGAGCCGATCAAACAAAACCTGAACGATCCTGAGGAGCTGTCTCTTTACGAAGCTGCCAATGGAAATACATATGACGCCGAAATCGAGCATGACGGGTATGCGGTAGTGGACCTTTCGGAAGATAACTATCTCGAACTGGCTCCAACGGAATACCAGCTCATGATCGAGGAATGGACAAATGCAGGAAAAATAGGAGATTTGACGCTGCAAACCAAGTCCGATCCGGCAGATGACAAAGCGCTGCTCTATCGCATGTTAGATGAGGCTGGGAATGAAACGAAGGCACCGGTTTCGCTGCCCAAGCAAGTCGTGGAGCAGGTTAGCAAGACGTGGTTTGGGAAGAAACAAAAAGCGGATGTGGATGCGTAAAGCATTTCATTCAAACGCTAACGAGGAAAGGAGCGATCATTATGGTCGCTCCTTTTCTATCTGTCTGGCACTTGATTGCGGGGGAGAAGGCTAGCGATAGTGGATATCGTACGTCGTTTTCAGTACTCCTGAATCAAGCTTCTTTTCCAGCAAAGCGCCTGCGAGCTCTACGCCGCCTCACAGCAATGAAGTAGTCAAGTGAAACAGCTACGTGATAAACAAGTGTCGCCATAGGAACGCCTCCTTTTTTTCCGATACTTCATTCCGTTTGTAATATTCTGGAAATTCAATAAAGAGATGAAGCTTCGCAGCAGGCCGCTCAGCGAGGTGGCGGTCGGGATAGGTATGGAAGTTGCTGGTTACATTATAGGGAGACCTCATGCTGCAGGAGAAAAAACGATGCCATATCAAAGGTTCCAGTCAGCTGATAGTAAACCTCGTTATTCCAAAGGGCAGATATCCGTATTTGGAATCAACTCGATCCATCCCCGTACTCCTTGGATTGCAGCTTGGTGGTCTGCTGCCTCTATCTGGGAGCTGGTGGTCAACAACCAGGCTCATATCAACATGGCCATTGCCTTATCGTTTCTTGGCAGGTTTGACGAAGCAAAGGCTCAGATCAACCAGAGCTGGGGTCTTCTTTATGTGGCAGTATTTGTGTATAGCATCTGGGACAGTTACCGTTGCGCGGTTGAAATCAATAAAAACCATTCTTTGGCTGAAATCGAGGATGCACCGATTACTCCATCAGCTGTTTACTTTTTTCGACGTGATGATTCTCGAGAAGAAGCATCCATGGGTAGGATTGGTTTGGTCCGCCTTATCACCTGGATTGGGCCAACTATATGGAGGCAGTACGGTAGTGGGCACATTCATTTTGCCTGGTGGATCTATGTTTGCTATAAGTCCGAGGCGATACGTGCCTGGCTTCATTCGTTTCTCGGAGATTTTAGCAGCGTGACTGAAATGGTGGATTGGCAGTGGTTTCTTTTTTTACCTTCGATGTATGCTTTTGCAATCTATCAGGCGTATACTTCGGTAAATGAAAGCTATACGATATTGAACAAATCCGATTTCTCAGAGCGAGGGCTGAAAAGTTGGCACACCTACACAAAGCAGAAAACGATTCCGTTGAACAAGTAATCGCCACATTTGAGCATTCGCCATTTGTGGAAATCGTTATCCACGATATGGAGAAGCTGGGAGTACCTTCGCAAAATATCGTTGCTCTACCTCTGGAAAATCTTGAGTCTCAAACCCATATTATCGACTCTATCCATCGGGTGGATGGGAAAAGTGTTGGATGGAGCCATGATGGGGGCAACGAG
This sequence comes from Brevibacillus centrosporus, assembly GCF_003710815.1. GTDB lineage: Bacteria > Bacillota > Bacilli > Brevibacillales > Brevibacillaceae > Brevibacillus > Brevibacillus centrosporus. The sequence continues at coordinate 106,980 of NZ_RHHP01000013.1, read as the reverse complement.
CTTTGGGGTGCTTGGAGCCATCTATGGATTTGTCTTGTACTGGGGACCCATTATTTGGGGGCTGCTTGGTTTAGTAGGGAGGTTCTTCTAGAGGTAACATGTCCTGCTGCTATGCAGGAGTCGTTGATCAAACTGCTGAAATCACGTCGGGCAAATGGTTTCGTGATCGTGCCACAGCGTTTCACATAAATGAATGGTATGAAAGAAAAGAGGATTCTTTTCCTGAGACAGAGGCTACTGAAAAAATTCGGTAGCCTCTTTTTCATGCGAGCTGGATGAGCGAACCTAGGGAAAGCGAGAACCATGGGTGAAAAAATGTAGCACCTATAATAGAATCGTTATGACAAAAGAAACGATCCATACGGAAACGCTCACTAGACAGTATCTCCAGGTACTCGAGGCTTTACGGGCGAAAAGAAAATTGGTTCCGAAACAAATGAGGAAGTAAAGCACGATGACCAAATAACCCAAAGGACTGGGACTAGGAGCCTGACTACCACTAAGCGCACCACCCGTCATGAGGACAAAAATAAAAACGTAAAAGCCTGCGATCCCAAAGAGAATATTCAACGCAACAGCAGATAGCTTCATCCACACAGGGATTCACCTCGATTTCGTTGTTATCTGTTTGACGCAGAAACCTGTGAATTGTTGTTAGGTATGAAAAAATGGTTTCCTGTAACGTGAAAAACCGCCGCTCTCAGCAAGTGAGGAGCAGCGGTTTTTCTATTTTCCAGTATTTAGCACTTACATTTCTTCCGGAGCAGCCAGACCGAGCAGGCGCAAACCTTCCTTGAGTACGGCTACTACTGCAGCAACGAGCTGGAGGCGGGAAGCCTTGATGTCTTCTTCCTCCGCCAAGATGCGGACATTGGCATAGAACTTATTGAACGATTGAGCGAGGTCGATCACGTATTTCCCGATTTGGGAAGGATCGAAGTTGTCAGCGGCGCGTTCGATGACTTCCGGGAATCCGTTCAGCAGTGTAATGACTGCCCAAGCCTCTTTGCTATCCAGCGCACCCTCTGCCAATGGAGCAGATGCAGGCTGGAAGTTGCCTCTGCGCAGTAGGGAGCAGGCGCGCGCATGGGTGTATTGCACATATGGGCCGGTCTCGCCTTCAAAGGTCAGCATTTCTTCCAGAGAGAAGTTGATGTCGTTCAGGCGGTAGTTTTTCAGGTCGTGGAAAATGACCGCGCCGACGCCCACTTGACGAGCGACTTCTTCTTTGTTTGCCAGAGAAGGGTTTTTCTCCTCGATCACTTTCTGCACATCCGCGATTGCTTGGGAGAGCACTTCCTCCAGCAAGACAACCTTCCCTTTCCGGGTGGACATTTTTTTACCGTCCTTGAGCATCATCCCGAATGGCACGTGATGCATGTCGCGCGCCCACGCATAGCCCATTTTTTCCAGTACCTTATACAGCTGCTGGAAGTGGAGGCGCTGCTCGTTTCCTACGACGTATACGGCTTTTGCAAAATCGTAGCTCTCGTGGCGGTAGAGGGCAGCAGCCAAGTCGCGTGTCGCATACAGGGTTGCGCCATCGGATTTTTTGATCAGGGAAGGCGGCATGTCGTACTCGTCCAGGCTGACGACAAGCGCGCCGTCGGATTCAGTCAAGAGACCTTTTTCCTCGAGCAAGGTGACGACACGATCCATCTTGTCATTGTAGAAAGCTTCTCCGTTGGTGGAGTCGAAGGAGACATTCATCAGGTCGTAGATCTTCATGAATTCCTTCAAGGATTCATCGCGGAACCATTTCCACAGGTGCAGCGCTTCTTCATCGCCGTCCTCGAGCTTTTTGAACCATTCGCGTCCTTGGTCTTCCAGGGAAGGGTTGTCCTTGGCTTCATCGTGGAAGCGAACGTAGAGCGTCAGCAGCTCCTTGATCGGCTCCGCTTTCACTTTTGCTTCGTCTCCCCACAGACGGTACGCTACGATGAGCTTGCCAAACTGCGTGCCCCAGTCGCCCAAATGGTTGATGCGAACGGGCTGGTAGCCTTGCTTTTCCATGATGTTGGCGATCGCGTTTCCGATGACGGTCGAACGCAGGTGGCCCATGGAGAATGGCTTCGCGATGTTCGGGGAGGAGAGGTCGATCGGGACCTTGCGTCCTTGTCCGATATGGCTGTCTCCATAGGCACTTCCTTGAGCGAGGATGGTGCCAATCACTTGCTTGGCAACAGCTGCTTGATCAAGGAAAAAGTTGATGTAGGGACCGACTGCAGTCGATTCACGCAAAGGGTCTCCACTGATTTTCTCTGCCAGCTCTGCTGCAATCATCGGAGGAGCTTTACGCAATGCTTTTGCTAATTGAAAGCAAGGGAACGCGATATCTCCCATGGCAGGGTTTGGTGGTGTCTCCAGCATGCCGTATACGGTTTCTTTTGGATAGTTTTCTACCCCTTGCTGTGCGAGGGCGTCGGCGATTTTTTCCGCCACTTGGTGTTTGTAGCTCATGTGAATCTCCTTTCTGATTGGAAAGAGGGTGGGTGCTCCAAATAAAAAAACCTCTACGTCTCCTATAAGAAAGAGACGAGAGGTTGTGCTCCCGCGGTGCCACTCCTGTTGTTTTTGCTTGAAAGCAAAAACCGCTTGACCTGCTGTATCGGGCAGTCCCGGCGTTTCCCTACACGATTTGCAAATCGCAAATGTTCAGGACGCATCTCCGAGGTGCGTTTCCTCTCATGCTCTGCATCGGGCTTCCACCATCCCCGACTCGCTAGCGTCATTTACATGAGGTACTTTCCTCTTCAACGATTCAACGATATCTCTAGCATTATAACTGGTGAGGCTGCACTCGCGCAACTCACTCTTCCGGTTTATTTAAAATCTTGTCCAGCTGTGCGAAGTATTCTCTCGTCAGCTTTTCCTTTTCCTCGGCACTCATGTTTTCTGCATTCATCCATTGCTCTTTGAATTGCTCGAGCTGTGCCAGCATAGCCAGCTCGGCTGCAGCATCTTCTTCCAGATCGTAGTTCTCGGATGGATCGAAGGGGATCAGCCGATTGTCGTTTCCGCTGCGCAGGTATGGATTGCGCCAATGATCGGGAAAATGGTAAGGCTGCTCGCCAAACATCAGTCCGAGTACTTCATCCGAATCGAGGGGCAGAAAATAGTCGTAATCATCTCGACGTCCGCCCGCGGATAAATTGAGATGGGAAAGGAAGTAATGCAGATAATGGTCACCCGTCTCCCGATTTTTCACGATGGAGTAAGTCTCGAATTCACTTTGCTCCAGTTCCTTGATTTTTTCGAGAGACGATAAAAATTCGTCTTTTTCACGGGCATCTAGTGTGTCCACAGCGTTTCGCTCCTTTGTATTGCCAAGCCGCGATACAATTCATTTTTGTATTCAGTATAGCAAAAGCGCTTTAGAGTGACAATGAACGGAGGTTTTTTCGAGCCAGGCAAACGCAAAAAGAGCCTAGAGGATCTAGGCCCTTTTCATACGCTATGACTAGCAGTCTTCGGAGCACCCAACAATTACCAGCAGGATAAACAGTACGAGCACCAATGCGAAGTTGTCACCAAAGAATCCGCCGCAGAAAGATGTACTCATGTTTGTTTCCCCTCCTTTCCGTTATGCTCTAGTCTATACACGAACACACAGATTGGCGTGGGCGGATGTCTAGATCAACGAAAAATGGGCACAATCTTTTGAGACAAGAGTAAATATTAGACAAATTCTTAATTGACGAAGAGACAGGGGGGTGATAAGATACTTGCAAACATTCATGAAGTTTGACATTTCAACTCCATAACCATGTACGACTCTTATCCAGAGAGGCAGAGGGACTGGCCTGATGAAGCCTCGGCAACCGGTAGCAATCCGGTGCCAATTCCAGCAAAGCTACGGCTTTGAAAGATGAGAGGATGACTCAGGCGCTTCTGTATTTCGCGGACAAATCCTCTTCTACTTAAGAAGGGGATTTTTTTGTGCAGATAAGCATGGATAAGGATTTATCCGGTATACGCACAACAAAGTGAGACAGGAAGACTTGCAACTACAACAGAGCAGTGTATGAAACGGCTGAGAAGAGGCCGAAAAGGAGCAAGCTGATGAAACCAACTTTTCGCGAGCAGCTTTCCCGAAAAATTCTGATTTTAGATGGCGCAATGGGAACCATGCTGCAACAGGCAAACCTGACAGCCGAGGATTTTGGCGGTGAGGAGTACGATGGCTGTAACGAGCTGTTGAATTTGACAAGACCGGATGTGATTCGTTCCATCCATGAAAAGTATTTGGAGGCAGGCGCAGACATCGTCGAGACCAATACCTTTGGTGCGACTTCTGTGGTATTGGCTGAGTACGACGTAGCCGATAAAGACCTCGAAATCAATATAGCGGCAACCCGGCTGGCGAAGGAAGCGGTGGATGCCTATTCGACTCCGGAATGGCCTCGCTACGTGGCAGGTTCCATGGGGCCGACAACCAAAACGCTGTCTCTGACAGGCGGCGTCACCTTTGAAGAACTGGTGGAGTCCTACTATCGCCAAGCTAAAGGGATGATTCTCGGGGGAGCCGATGTGCTTCTTTTAGAGACCTCCCAAGACACGCTGAACGTGAAAGCGGGGGGCATCGGGATCCGCAAAGCGTTTGAAGAACTGCAAACCGAGCTGCCGATCATGCTCTCCGGGACGATCGAGCCGATGGGAACCACCCTCGCCGGTCAAAACATTGAAGCTTTCTATTTTTCCCTGGAGCACTTAAAGCCGGTTTCGGTCGGTTTGAACTGCGCGACAGGCCCAGAATTCATGCGTGACCATCTGCGTACGCTGTCCGGTTTGGCGGAATGCGGCGTCAGCTGTTACCCGAACGCTGGGCTTCCGGATGAAAACGGTCATTATCACGAAACTCCCCAAGGCTTAGCAGCCAAAATGCGCGCGTTCGCCGAGCAAGGTTGGCTGAACGTAGCGGGGGGCTGTTGCGGTACGACGCCAGAGCATATCCGGGCAATGGCAGAGGCGCTAAAGGATTGCAAGCCGCGTGGGCAAGTGAAGGAGCCGGTCAGTGCCGTCTCTGGTATCGAAGTGGTTTACGTGGAAGACGACAATCGTCCGTTGCTCGTAGGAGAGCGTACCAACGTCATCGGCTCGAAAAAATTCCGTGACTTGATCGCGGCAGGTCAGTACGAGGAAGCATCCGACATTGCCAGAGCACAGGTAAAGCGTGGAGCCCACGTAATCGACATCTGCTTGGCTGACCCGGACCGAGATGAATACGAGGATATGGAAAAATTCCTGCAATTCATCGTGAAAAAGGTGAAGGCGCCGCTGATGATCGACTCCACCGATGCAAAAGTGATGGAGCTGGGTCTTCGTTACTCCCAAGGGAAGGCCATTCTCAACTCGATTAACCTCGAGGATGGGCTGGAGCGTTTTGAGGAAGTCGCACCGCTCATTCACAAATACGGTGCAGCAGTCGTTGTCGGGACGATTGAAGAAGCCGGGATGGCTGTAACTCGTGAGAAAAAGCTCGAGGTTGCCAAGCGTTCCTACGATATATTGGTAAATCAATACGGAGTAAAGCCGCAGGATATCATTTTTGACCCATTGGTATTCCCTGTTGGAACAGGCGATGAGCAGTACATCGGTTCTGCCAAGGAAACGGTGGAAGGGATTCGTTTGATCAAACAAGCAATGCCGGAGTGCAAAACCATTCTGGGAGTCAGCAACGTATCCTTTGGCTTGCCGGCAGCAGGTCGGGAAGTGCTGAATGCCGTGTTCCTGTATCACACGACAGTAGCCGGTCTGGACTACGCGATCGTCAACACGGAAAAGCTGGAGCGCTATGCTTCGATACCGGAAAATGAGCGGAAGCTGGCCGAAGCGCTGTTGTTCGAAACGAATGACGAAACGCTGGCCGCCTTTACTGAGTTTTATCGTCAAAAGAAGAAAGAAGTGAGTGTAGAGGTCTCCAAGCTGACGCTGGAAGAACGCTTGGCACGCTATGTTGTCGAGGGTTCCAAGGATGGTCTGACGGAAGACTTGAAGCTTGCTTTGGAAAAATATGCACCGCTGGAAATTATCAACGGACCGTTGATGACGGGAATGGAAGAGGTCGGTCGGCTTTTCAACGGCAACCAGCTGATCGTGGCAGAGGTGCTGCAGAGTGCCGAGGTTATGAAGGCATCGGTATCGTATCTCGAACCATATATGGAGAAATCCGATGCGGCAGCGAAGGGCAAGATCCTGCTGGCGACGGTAAAAGGCGATGTGCATGACATCGGCAAAAACCTGGTGGAAATCATTTTGGCGAATAACGGCTACGATGTGGTGAACCTCGGGATCAAAGTTCCACCTGAGCAGTTAATCGCAGCGTGCCGGGAACAGAAGCCGGATGCGATCGGTCTGTCCGGTCTCTTGGTGAAATCCGCACAGCAGATGGTCATTACGGCGCAGGATTTGCGCGATGCAGGAATTGACGTACCGATGATGGTAGGCGGCGCCGCGCTGACTCGGAAGTTCACATCCAACCGGATCGCGCCAGAATACCGCGGGATCGTGCTCTATGCAAAAGATGCAATGGATGGTCTGGACCTCGTGAACCGACTGCAAAATCCGGAAGAGCGTGAACGCTTGGTGGAGGAGCAGCAAAATCTGCTAGAAGCAGTCGCCACCGCGCAACCTGTCGTCGAGGAGAAAAAAACAGCTCTCCCCGCACGCTCGGCCGTGAGTAAAACCGTCCCTGTCCATGTTCCCCCAGATTGCGAGCGCCACATTTTGCGCCAATATCCGATCACGCATTTGCAGCCGTACTTGAATCTGCGGATGCTGCTCGGCAAGCATCTTGGGGTACGTGGAAACGTAGATAAGCTGATTGAATCCGGAGATGAGAAAACGCTGGAGCTGTACGGACTGGTGGAGGATTTGCTGAATGACGCCAAACAGCAGGGCACGATTTCCGCACACGGGGTGTACCAATTCTTCCCGGCGCAATCCCAGGGAAATGAGATTTTGGTCTACGATCCGAATGATCACAGCAAGGTGCTGGAGCGATTTGAGTTCCCGCGTCAGCCGGAAGAACCGCATCTGTGCCTCTCGGATTTCCTTCGACCTGTGGAGAGTGGAGAAATGGATTACGTCGGCTTCCTGACAGTAACAGCGGGTGGAGGCATTCGCGAGCGTTCTACCGAGCTAAAGGAACGCGGAGACTATTTGCGCTCCCATGTTCTGCAGGCACTCGCGCTGGAGCTGGCAGAGGCGTTCGCTGAGCGGATTCACCACATCATGCGTGATGGTTGGGGGATTCCTGACCCGGCAGAGATGACCATGCTGGAGCGATTCGGTGCCCGCTACCAAGGGATCCGCGTATCGTTTGGCTATCCTGCTTGCCCGAAATTGGAGGATCAGGCGCAGCTGTTCCGCTTGCTGCAGCCGGAAAATATCGGCATTCAACTGACAGAAGGCTTTATGATGGAGCCGGAAGCGTCCGTATCTGCGATGGTATTCGCACACCCAGAGGCTCGCTATTTTAACGCCGGACCGTCGGTGTTTGAAGTATAAACGGAATCAAAAGGAGAGAAGTGATTGAGTTGACCACAGGCAAGAAAGATTTACGGGAGTATTTGCAGGATCACCTGCTGGTAGGAGATGGAGCGATGGCGACCCAGCTGCACAGGCTGGGCGTCCCGCTCGGAGTGAGCTTCGAAGAGCTGTCGCTGTCGAATCCGAAGCTTGTCCAAGAGGTTCATGATTCGTATTATGCGGCTGGAGCCAGACTTTTGGAGACCAATACGTATTCAGCCAATCGGGATTCCTTGTCCCGCTATGGTCTGGAGCATCGCGTGGCGAGGATCAATCGCTTAGCCGTAAAAATTGCCCGGGAATCCGCAAGAGACGATGCGTATGTCGCAGGGAGCATTGGCTCCATTCTGGCAGGTCGCGTGCGTAAAAAAGTGCTGGATGAATACCGGGACCAGTATGAGGAGCAAGCCATTGCCCTGCTTCACGCGGGTGTGGACGGAATTATTTTGGAGACGTTTCTCGACCTGGAGGAGCTGCTTATGGCGCTGGAGGTCATTCGTCCCCTGACGGATGCTCCCCTGATCGCCCAGCTGGCTACGCTCGAGGTAGGACGCACGCGGGATGGATACTCGCTGACAGATGCGTTTGGGCAGCTGAAGCAGGCAGGAGCGGACATCGTGGGTCTCAACTGCCGCCTCGGTCCAGCGGAAATTTTGCGATCGTTTGAAAATACGCAGGTTCCGCATGGTGCACTCTTGTCTGCTTTCCCGAATGCGGGCCGTCTCGGTCTTACAGACGGGGAGTACGCCTACAAGTCGACGCCTGACTATTTCGGCCAGAGTGCCTTGCGTTTGCGGGAGCAGGGCATCCGTTTGATCGGCGGATGCTGCGGAACGACACCTGAGCACGTCAAAGCGATGGCAGATGCACTGGAGTCGCTTGAGCCACAGGAGAGAATCAATCCGGCGATCGTGCCTGGTGATCGTCCACAGGTGACGGTACAGAGCATCCGCGATCAGTCGAAGCCGAGTATCGTAGAAAGAGTCAAAACAGAGACAACGGTTATCGTAGAATTCGACCCGCCGCGCGATCTGGATGCGGAGTCCTTCCTGGATGGCTGCTGCGAGCTTCACCGCGCAGGGGCTGATGCCATTACTTTGGCCGACAACTCGCTGGCTACCGTACGGATGAGCAACATGGCGCTGGGCGCTTTGATGAAAAGCAGACACGGTATCGATCCGCTGCTGCATATCGCCTGCCGCGACCGCAACTTGATCGGACAGCAATCCCATCTGATGGGCTTGCACGCCCTCGGTATCGATCAAATCCTTGTCATTACCGGCGACCCGTCCCGTTTCGGCGATTTGCCAGGTGCTACCTCTGTGTTTGACGTGACCTCTTTTGATTTGATCCGCATGGTGAAGCAGTTGAACGAGGGTGTCTCTTTTGCAGGTCGTCCTTTGAAGCAAAAAGCGCAGTTCATCGTAGGTGCGGCTTTTAATCCAAACGTAAGACAGATGGATGCGGCGATTGCTCGTCTGGAAAAGAAGGTAGAGGCCGGAGCGGACTATATCATGACCCAGCCCGTATACGATGCGGAATCGATCAAGCAAGTGTATGAGGCCACCAAGCATATCGGCATACCGGTCTTCATCGGGATCATGCCGTTGACCAGCTTGCGAAATGCGGAGTTCCTGCACAATGAAGTGCCTGGTATCAAGCTTTCTCCTGAAGCACTGGAACGGATGAGAGCGGTGGAGCAAGGGGAAGCGGCAAGGCAAGAGGGGATCAAAATGGCGAAGGAGCTGCTCGATACCGCCATTCAGTATTTCAAAGGCATTTACCTGATCACGCCATTCCATTACTCCTCGATGGTAGCTGAGCTGGTGCAGTACGTACGACAGCAAAGTGCGCTCGTGAAGACAGCAACCCACTAGCCTATACAATCGACAGAACAGAGGCCCTTGTGTGAAGAGACAGGCAAATTGCCGCTCTTTACTCAAGGGCTTTCATTTCTTCGAGCATATAAGCCGTTTTCCTGATTTCCTGTTTCAGGAATTTTTCGATATCCCGCTCCGACATCTCGAGGTATTGCTGCTGGCGTAAAAACCGTTCGGTAATATGGGGATAGGCAAGGTCGGTATACAGAAGATGCCGCTGTCGCCGGGACAGTGGATTCTCGCGGAGATACCCGTCGAGAAGGTAGTGGAAGGCTTTGGGATTCCACTTTTTGTTCTTTCGCATTAATAAGGAGAGCACACGGCTGATATCTTTGGAAGGAAAATCAAAGCGAACGTCCTCCCAATCAATGACGGTAATTTTCTGCTTTTCCGAGAGCAAGTTTCCGTTGTTGAAATCGCCGTGACACAAGAAATGTCGGGAGGTAGGGAGCGCCCTCCAATTCTGATAGTACGATGATTTTTCCAGGCTCTCCATGGCGATTTTACCGGCGATCAGAAAGAACGGAAGATGCAAAAAGATGATCTGATGCTTCGGTTCTTTGCTTGACTCATATTGCTGATTCCAGCGCTGCAGGGCAGTAAAATCATTTCGATATTCCTCGTCCCACGTGCTTGCGGCGTTGTACAGGTGACTGTATGCAGAGGAAAAGCCGACAGATGCGGCGTGAATTCGCCCGAGGGTGGATCCGGTTCGCCTGATGCGTGCCGGAAGATTGAGAGCGAGCATGGGACCGGATGCCCAATGCTGGATGAGAAAGGGATACCCGTTCCAATAAATAAAGCGTTGATTGGACTTCGTTTTTTGCAATTTGGGTATGTGAATCCCTTTTTTTCGCAGATGCTCTTCTGCATCCAGGATGAAGTTTTGCCGCTCTTCAGTAGTGAACAGGCTTTTGCCTAGGAATTTGCCCTTGCGTGTCCGCAAGATAATCACCAATGATTTATTAGAGTTTCGCATAATCTCGTAGCTGAGAATACCGAGGCCGTACTCCTCTTCAATAAGTCGGATTAGTGCTTCCATCTCTACCCTCCTACGAAAAGCGAGTAAGCGACTATCCTTTATCGTACTGCGAACAAAGGAAATGTGATACTCAAGAGAGGGGATGCCATCCTTTTTCCCGCAGAAACTGGCTCAGCTCACTGAACATGGCCAGCCGTTCTTCCCGGGAAAAGGAGGCGTTCGCACCGCTTGTCGAGGGAATGACAAACACATAGCTGCCAGGCCAATCGTCTGTGCCGAATTCGAGCTTGGATTGGAGTCCGAGCGCAATCTTCGTTTTTTTCTGTCCGGTGGCGTGGCGGAAAGCAGTGATACCGTTAAAGCAAATAACGCGGGGACGATAGGTCTGAATCATTTGCACGAACTGCTCCGCTCCCGTCGCATAGTCATCCTCGCGAAGATCGGTAGAAGAGCGAGTCGGACGTGAGACCAGGTCAGTAATGCCATAGTTTAAGTCGAGCAGACAGGCGGTCTCTTCGGGAGCAAATCGTTTAGAAGTCAATCCTCCCTCATACAAGCCTCGCCAGAACAGATTGGCGGGGTTGGCATAATGATATCCGGCTGTTGCCGAGACGCGTCCCGGGTTGATCCCGCAAAACAAAACAGCCAGATCACGCCGAATATAAGTAGGCAGCCATTTTTCCGTAAAGTCAACCAACACACGATCCCTCCTGTCCCCTTCATCGTAGCATACTACCTGATCTATGCGAAAAGGGAAGGGGAGATCGTTTGGAGCAAATCCGTTAAAGGTCCAATGAAAAAAGGCCGTCTCAACGAACGGCCAGCATAAATTTAGTACGAAAATTTAGGGATACGGCAAACGATTACTCCTCTTCGTAGAACCAGAGGGGATCTTTGTTATCGACATCACCGTTGTAGTTGATCAGCACTTCTTCTCCCGCCTTGATGTCCGTATAGGCGTAGAAATCAAAGGTGTGGTTGTCAAAATTGATTTCGTATACAGCATTCGGCTCATAGGAATGATTGAACAGCATGCCGTAGCCCAGAAGGATACAAGTGTGGTTAGCCCCATATTCAAAAGCGTAGTCGGCAATCATGGTTTTCTCAATATGCTCATGCTCCGCATTGGGATAGGGGAGAACGGGTGCTTCGTGAATCAGTTCGCCTTTGCGAATATCTTTTGTGGCAAATACCCCCCGATTGAGATCGCCATTACTGAGGGAGGAAGTTTTTACGGTAAGCATTTCAATCACCTGCACATTCTTTGTCGAGAACACGTTGTCTCTTATTTTACTTAAGCATGACAGTTGATTGGAGCGAAAGCAATGGTTTCCATTTATTTTAACGTATAAGAATTTATAAGCATGCTTATGAATTCTGGAACGCATGACGAAGTGCCTCAGCGTCAGCTTCTGGCATCACTTCGGTAAAACTTTCCGCTAAAACGCGGTCGCTCCTCCATGAACAAGCCTCGGTAGAGGTTTTCTTAATGAAATTGTCGTGCTATTTATTGGAGGTACCGGAATGGTTGGAGCCAGTTTCAGAAGAGGAATATAACAAGTTGTAAAAACGGAGAACTATGCATGAAGGCAGCCGGGATTGAACTGCCTTTTTTATAGAATGACGCGAGGATGTAGCAAGGATCGTTTATAGACACTCCCTGCATCCTCGTCCATTTAGCCCTGAGTCTAGTGCGTGGAAATCACAAATCAAGTATTTTAACCATTTTCCATTTGTGTTAAAGTGATTCACATCATTTTCATGAAGAGGGGAAGGAATGGAAGATGGGAAACTTTTGGTTGTTCGTCGTCATGTCTATATTACTGATTATTCTTCCTGGTCCCGATACTGGACTCGCCACGCAAAACACGATTGCGCACGGAAAAAAGGGTGGGTTTCAAACGGTCTTCGGCATCACGACTGGCTTGGTCTTCCATACTTTGGCGGCGGTGTTTGGGCTTTCGGCGATCCTGGTCAAATCGGCAGTCCTGTTTTCTGTTTTTAAATACGTCGGTGCCGTGTATTTGATTTACCTCGGCCTAACCTCCATCTGGGCGTTGAAAAAGAACAAAGGAACGGAGCAGGAGGAGCAGCAGGGCAAATACAAGCATAAATCTCCGTTTCGTCAGGGGCTGCTGACGAATCTGCTGAACCCAAAGGTTGCGGTTTTTTTTCTGACGTTTCTTCCGCAATTTTTATCGGCGGGGACCAAGCCGTTTCTGCAATTCTTGCTGATGGGCGCGACGTACACCATGCTTACGATTCTGTGGTTCATCCTGTACGTGTCGTTCATCAACTACATTCGCAACTGGATGAAGAAACCGTCCACACAGCGGGCCATACAGGGGATCTCCGGATTTGTTCTCGTCGCATTTGGAATCAAGCTTGCCTTTGAAAAAGCTCCCAGCTGAGCTGCGAGAAATAGCGGGACGACCTCCTGCTTCTACAAACAAGAAGCGCTCCTCCAAAGAGGAACGCTTTTTTCATGTACAGTAAGAATTTATAAGATTCTTAGCCAGTATAAGTGCAACTAAGGCTCCGTCACAAAGCTTTGGCGGAGCCAAGTTTTCTAATCAACGAGGATTCCTTATAGCTGATAGATGGCAGAGAACTTCTTCTCCAGATAATCCATCAGGTAGGTGGCATTGGTACCTTCACCGGTAATGGCTTGAACAAGCTCTTGAGGGCTCTTCATTTTTCCGTACTGGTGAATGTTTGTTTTCAGCCACTCGCGAATGGGAGCAAAATCTCCTTTGGCAATCAAGTCGTGATAGCCGCTGATTTGCTGCTCCATCACGTGGGCAAACTGAGCAGCATAGACGTTCCCCAAGGAGTACGTAGGGAAATAGCCGAAGCTCCCACCAGACCAGTGGATGTCTTGCAGCACGCCGAGTGCATTTGTCGGAGGAGTAACCCCCAGGTATTCTTGCATTCTTTCGTTCCATATTGTAGGCAGATCAGCGACTTTCAGCGTACCGTTGATCAAGCCTTTCTCGATCTCATAACGAATCATGATATGGAGATTGTACGTCAACTCATCCGCTTCGATACGGATGAAAGACGGAGTGACTTCGTTGATCGCGCGATAGAACCCGTCTACACTGACCCCGTCGAATTGGGCAGGGAATGCTTTTTGCAGATCGCTGTACAAGCCGTTCCAGAAAGGCAGGCTGCGGCCGATCATGTTTTCCCAGAAGCGGGATTGAGATTCGTGAATACCCATGGAAGTACCATCGCACAATGGGGTAAACAACAGACTCGGATTGATATTTTGCTCGTACATGGCATGCCCTGCTTCATGGATGGAGCCAAACAGAGCTGTATTGAATTCATTGGCATCATAGCGGGTCGTGATGCGCACATCTCCTGGGTTGAATGAAGTACAGAAAGGATGGGCGCTGCGGTCCATGCGACCTGCTTGGAAGTCGTAGCCAATGCGTTCCAAAACGAAGCGGCTGAAGGCTTCCTGTTCTGCTACTGGAAAGTGTCTTTTCAAGGAAGAGGTGTCAGGCTTATTCGGTGACTCCGCAATCGCGGCCACCAGCTTCACCGTTTTCTCACGCAAGGTAGTGAAGATCGGGTCTAGCTGATCGACGGTCATGCCGGGTTCGTAGAGATCGAGAAGTGTGTTATACTTGTTTTTTCCGTCGTGCCCCCAGTAGTCGATGAACGCAAGCTGGAAGTCGACGATTTTTTCGAGGTAAGGCTGGAACAGGGAGAAATCATCTTTTTCCCGTGCTTCTTCCCAGATGGTCTCTGCCTGTGAAGTCAGAATGACGTACTCTTGGTATCTGGCTGCGGGAATTTGCTTGTTGCGGTCATATTCCTTTTTGCATTCGAGAACCGTATGACGGGTTACTTCGTCAAGAGCTTCCAGAGCTGCGGGCTCACTCAGCGTCTCCAGAAACTCTTCCATTTCTTTTGAGGTCGCTAGCTTGAACTGTTCGCCAGCCAATGTACCAATGACCTCGGAACGCGCTTCCATTCCTTTGCGGGGAGCTTGGGTAGCCTTGTCCCAATGAAGGACGGCGATAGCCTGATTGTAGCTCGACAGCTTTTTCACATACGCTCGAAAAGCGGTTGAACGTGCTTCCAGATTGGTCGACATGAGGTCCCTCCTGATATCGTTTTCGTATGTACTTTCTTGAATGCAGTCAAAAAATTTTTACTACTACACATTATAATGGTTTTGCGGAAAAATACTAGGTGGATGCAGCACGAAAATGTCGGTATAATCGTAAGGAAAAGAATGAGGCTACTTACTTGTCATGACAGGAGAATGAAGATGAGTCAAATCAATCCCCAATGGGAGAAGGAAATAGCGAAAAGACGCACCTTTGCCATCATCTCCCACCCGGATGCGGGTAAAACAACGATGACGGAAAAACTGCTCTATTACGGCGGAGCCATCCGTGAAGCGGGGATGGTCAAAGGACGGAAAAACTCCAAGCATGCGACCTCCGACTGGATGGAGATCGAGAAAAAGCGCGGAATTTCCGTGACGTCCTCCGCGATGGACTTTGAATACAAAGGGCATCATATCAACATTTTGGATACACCTGGTCACCAGGACTTCAGTGAAGATACGTATCGGACTTTGACGGCTGCAGACGCGGCCGTGATGATTATCGACGTCGCCAAAGGGGTCGAGGCCCAGACGATCAAGCTGTTCAAGGTCTGTCGCATGCGCGGGATCCCGATCTTTACCTTTGTCAACAAGCTGGACCGTCACGGGAAAGATCCTTTCGAGCTGCTGGAAGAAATCGAGCGTGTGCTGGGGATTCGTTCGTATCCGATGAACTGGCCGATCGGAATGGGCAGCTACTTTAGCGGGGTATACGACCGGATGAAATCCCGCGTAGAGCTGTACCAAACGGGCTCGCAGCACGAGGAGATCTCTTTTTTCCCTGTAGAAGGCGCCGAAGATCCGCTCATCGGAGATCGTGTCGGGCAGGAGCTGTGGCAGCAGCTGCAAGATGAGGTTTCCTTGCTGGATGTGGCTGGGGACGATTACGACGAAGAGCTGATTGCAAAAGGAGAGCTGACTCCTGTCTTTTTCGGAAGTGCGATCAACAACTTCGGGGTACAGACTTTCCTGGACAACTTCCTGCAAATGGCACCGCCGCCGTCGCCTAAGAAAAGCAACGCCGGATTGATCGATCCGTATTCGAATGCGTTCTCGGGCTTCATCTTTAAAATCCAGGCAAACATGAACCCGGCTCACCGCGACCGCATTGCATTCCTGCGCATTTGCTCCGGCAAATTCGAACGCGGCATGTCTGTGAAGCACGTGCGTCTGGGCAAAGATATCAAGCTGGCGCAGCCTGTGCAGTTCATGGCGCAGGACCGCGAGATTGTCGATGAGTCATTCGCGGGCGATGTGATCGGTTTGTTTGACCCGGGCATTTTCCAGATCGGCGATACGCTCTGCGTGGGGCAGTCATTCGAATATGAAGAAATGCCGCACTTCTCGCCAGAGTTTTTCTCCAAAGTCATGGTAAAAGATGCGATGAAGCACAAGCAGTTCCAAAAAGGAATCATGCAGCTGACGGAAGAGGGGACAGTCCAGCTGTTCCGTACGCATCCGATGGAAGAGCTGATCCTGGGCGTGGTCGGGGTTCTCCAGTTCGAGGTATTGGAGTACCGTCTCAAAGCTGAGTATGGAGTCGACATCATGCTGACTCGCATGCCTTACCAGATCGCTCGTTGGCTGGAAGGCGACAAGGCTGCGATTGACGCACTCAAAAACAAGATTGTAACAGATCGCTACGGTCGTCCGGTCATGCTGTTCGAAAGCGAATACCAGCTGCGGGTAGCGATGGATAAGCATTCGTCGATCAAGTTCCACGAGAGCTCGCTGGGCTTGAAATCCGTTCTGTCATAAGGGCAAGGCAAGACTATCAAATAAAGCGAAAAGGGGCTCCCAGTACAGGTGAGACCCTTTTTTTCACGAAACCAGGGAGGAGCCTATGCAAAAAGCTGCCCGACATTCACTTGCTCGAATAATACAGAACGAGGCAGGCTCATCCGCTTCACTAACAGCACAAATCACCTAGCATGATACTTTCTAGACAGTGGTGCTGGCAGGAGAAGCGTCGTAGACGAACAGCCTTAACAGTTCAGTATCATTCGGCATTTGGATCAGACGTTCAAACCGCAGGCCGAGCTTTTCCAGCAAACGGCCAGACGAGTGGTTGTCTTGCGTCGTAATAGCGACCACTCTGGTTAGACCGAGAGTTTCCTTCGCGTATTGCATGACGGCGGATGCTGCTTCGTACGCATAGCCTTTGGAGCGATAGTCAGGAAGGAAAGCGAAGCCGATATCGACATCCTCCAGCCCCTCTCTTTTGACCAGGCCACACATGCCTAGCAGAGTGTGGTCTTCTTTGCGTTCCACAAGATAAAAGCCAAATCCGTCTCTTTCATATGATTTGATAGCGCCATTGGCAATGTAGGAGCGCGCATCATCGAGTGTCCGAACACCACGATCGCCGATAAACTGCAGCCAGGCTGGGTCGTTTACCAGCTCGAGTATAAAGGGGGCATCGTCCAGTGTCTGGTAGCGAAGATGGAGGCGTTCGGTTTCCAGTACGATCAAGCAGATCACATCCTTTCAGAAATGCAGAAGTTGATGTCTTTGACATACCTGGCAGAAATTCCTTTATCGTTCCATCATTTCTTTTTTTGGTCACATGTTAAAATATCAACCCCGTTATCCTATTTGGACGACTCCCCTCATATACTGGGACAAAGGTCTGTAACACCCAAGGAGAGGAGGAGAATGCCTTGAGGGTTCTCCTGTTTGTCGTGTTGTTCCTCGTTTCATTTGACATGCACGCACAGACGCCGCTATTGGCGCCGTACTTAAACATCCTGGGAGTCTCAGCAGCCATGATTGGCTTTGTTCTGGGGGGATATGCCATCAGCAATCTGACCGGAAATCTGCTGGCTGGACCCTTTTTGGATCGATACCCGAAAAAGTGGTTCATCTCTGGGGGATTGATGCTAGCAGGGGTCATGCTGATTGGTCAAGGGGTCGTACAGCACACAGGAGGATTTTTTGCCTTTCGTCTCATGCTCGGCTTTTTGATGGCCTTCGTTTCCCCGGCCTGCTCGGCATTGCTTGGTGAGACAGGCAAGACTGCTGTCGAGCAAGGAAAAATCATGGGCAACAAAGGACTGGTGCTTACGTCGGCAGGGATTGTATCGCCTGCGGTGGGCAGTTTTTTGGCTGTCCAATTTGGCTATAGTCAATCCTTCATCATCTTGGGCTATATCATGCTGATCGCAGGTGTATTTGCCGGATTGGTTTTGCCAGCCAGGGTACCCGGCAGTCTAATTGAGCCAAGCAGTTCCGCCGCTGCCGCTAAAAAGAAGCCGGGTGGGAAAGGGACTTTAACGCATGTCCTGGAAAATCGGTTACTGTATCCCGCATTTCTAGGTGGCTTTGCGATCATCTACGCGCAAGGGACGATTATTTATG
Source organism: Brevibacillus centrosporus (assembly GCF_003710815.1). GTDB lineage: Bacteria > Bacillota > Bacilli > Brevibacillales > Brevibacillaceae > Brevibacillus > Brevibacillus centrosporus. The sequence goes on along the minus strand of NZ_RHHP01000013.1, from coordinate 89,105 downwards.
AGGTTCCGCTATTGATCCAGAAGCAAGGACTTTCACCTGCTGTCACTGGAGTTCTCTTCAGCCTGAAAGGGCTGGGGGCACTGGCCATCCTCGTACAATTCTGGTTGTACAAGGTATCCATTGAGCAACGTGCGTTTGCAGGACTAGCCGTATTGAGTCTGCTGCTGTACACGATGGCGATCGGGGTAGCCATCCCACTCCAGATCATGATGTTTTTGCTGGGAGCCTGCTTTGGAATGCTGTTCCCGGCATTTGCGACGATGCTTACCGTACATTCTCCGCGAGAGCTGTACGGCAGTGTATTTAGCATCTATTCGGCGATCCTCTCCATGGGAGCGGTGCTGAGTCCCATTATTGCTGGTTTGATTGGCAACTGGCACCACTCGTATTTCATCGCCTTTTTCGTGACGGCAGGGGTATGCTTGGCTGGAGGGATTCACCGGCTCATTCTCAGTGGAGTCACCCGATAGCACTGCATAAAAAGAAAAGGCATTCCCAGGTCAGACGGGGAATGCCTTTGCCATGCAGTTCGATGGCTAACGCTGCTTCGATTTGGGGTTGCCTTGCGTAATCCGGCTTTTCACATGCTTGAGCTGGGCCACGATAATGAAGCTGACAATGACCAGCAAAAACCACGAGCTGATCTTGCTGAGGTGGACGATTTCCCAACCATTTCGCTGGTTCGGGTAGTACCAGGCGCCAAAAAACGTAGCGATATTTTCGGCGATCCAGATGAAGAACCCGATCAGAAAATAAGCGAGGGGAAGAGGCATCCACAGCCGCTCCTCCGCGACGCGAAAATGGACTCGCGAGCGCCAAAAGACGACGAAGATCGCAGCCATCAGGTACCAGCGAATATCCACCCAGAAGTGATGGACAAAGAAATTGAGATAAATCGCGGCTCCGAGTAGAACAGCTAACCAAGGAGCAGGCCATGCTGTCAGGGATACGTCCAGACGACGCCAAGCCTGGCATAAATAGCTCGCGACACTCGCATACATAAAACCGCTGTACAGCGGAACGCCGAATATTTTGCTGTAAGCCTCTTCAGGGTAACCCCACGAGCCCATATGCACTTTGAATATTTCCAATGCCAAGCCGATCAGGTGAAAAACGGTAATCACTTTTAGCTCGTCTTTGGTTTCCAGACCGCTTTTCACCATGACGACCTGAAACAGCAGGCAAAGGATAAGCAAAAGATCGTATCTGCCCAGACCGGGTATCGTCACGAACATGGACAAGGCGAGTGACGCGAAGATAAATACTGGAAACAGACAGGACATAGCCTCCTGGTAGCCAAAGTGCAGCAGGAGGCGAAAGGCACGAATCACTCTTTGATCTCGTCAGCTGGAGTAGGGCCGACTGCAACAGGCAAATCGTAGGAGCTCCAATCGCTCCAGCTGCCTGCGTAAAGCTTCACATCTGTGCGACCAGCAGCATGCAGGGCGAGCAGGTTCGTGCATGCGGTCACACCGGATCCGCAGTAGACGATGACTTCCTGATCGGCAAAGGGAGCGACTCGCTCCTGCAGTTTGTCAATCGGCAGCATGGTCATATCCGAACCAAGGTTGTCCTTGTAGAAGAAATGACGAGCGCCCGGGATATGGCCTGCTTTCGGGTCGAGTGGCTCCACTTCGCCTCGATAGCGTTCACCGGCGCGGGAGTCGAGCAGGATGGTTTCCGGATTTCTTTCGCGAACGCCACTGATATCGACGAGCATTTCGGAGCGTACATGTGGCGTGAAGGTGCGCGGAGTCGGTGTGCGAACCTCTGCCGTAACCGCATAGCCTGCGTTTTTCCAAGCGGCATAGCCACCGTTGAGAACAGCGGTTTTATCGTGCCCCAAATAACGCAGGAGCCACCAGAGGCGACCCGCCATCGCCATTTCCTGATCGTCGTAGGCGATTACCGTTGTCTGTTCATCAATGCCGTTTTGAGAGAGGAACGCAGCAAATGTTTCAGGTTCAGGCAGGGGATGGCGACCGCCATGCTCCGCTTTCGGGCCGGAAAGATCGCGGTTTAGATGGAAGTAGAGAGCGCCTGGAATATGATCCTGCTCAAAGCTTTCAGAACCTGCTTCTGCGAGGCTCAGATTGAAACGGCAGTCTACGATGACGATCTGGTCGTCGTGAAGATGCTCGTGCAGCCATTGCGGTGAGACGAGTGCTTGCATGAATCTCCCTACTTTCACTTTTTTCCCTTCATCATAGCAGAAGAGCAACTAGATAGGGTACAATATTCTGGTTAGTTTGTGGGGAAGGAGCCAAGTCATGAGACGTTTTATTCGATATTTCCTGGAGGGCTTGCTGTACGTCATTCCGCTAGCCGTCACGATCTATATTTTGTATACGATTTTTGTCACGGTAGATAGCTGGCTTGGCCTGGGAATCCCTGGTGTGGGGTTTGTTCTGACCATCGTAGGTATTACTGTCATCGGTTTTCTCGCATCTAACGTGCTGACACGAGGGGTGTTGTCACTCGTATCCAAAGTATTTGAGAAAGTCCCTTTCATCAAATTGATCTACACATCCATCAAGGATCTGATCGGGGCATTCGTGGGCGAGAAGAAAAGCTTTGACAAGCCGGTCTTGGTCACGCTCTCCAAGGAGGGCAGTGCGAAAGCAATCGGTTTTATCACAAAGGAAAGCATGGAAGCATACGGCTTGGAAGACCATGTAGCCGTCTATCTGCCGCAGTCGTACAATTTTGCGGGGAATCTTTTGCTGTTTCCGAGCGAGCAGGTTCAGCCGCTCGATGTAGAAAGCTCGGAAGCGATGGCGTTTCTCGTGTCGGGCGGGGTTTCAGGAAAGGCAGAGAATGCAGCGAAAAAGCCGATCTCCTAAAATAAGGAGCATCGGCTTTTATTCGTTTCCCCGTCGAACTCGTTTTTATGATCCCGTGCAGGCTCGATTTCGATTGAAAATGTGCGGGAGTGCTTACTTGTGGGTTAGCATGTGCGTCCGATCTTTGCTAACGAGCCTTTGTTAAAGCATGATCGAACGAATCTAGTATCTCTAAGAAATGGGATGCTTCACGGAACACGTGGTCAGCCAATAGAGGAGGGATGATGCTTTTGATTCTGCATGCCTCGATTAATTCGTGGGCAGTCTTCTTGAAATCGCGTAGCTGGCGAACAGAAACGCGGTTTTGATCAACAAACTGGTCGAGGAGTGGCTGAGTTTGGGATTGAGGTCGCATTGAGTCGAGATCTATGGCTTGGAACAGCAGCTGGTCAAAGTCATGACTGAAATCTCGTGCCTGCTCTACCAGCTTTCTTTCCGAGGGGTCAAGGAGATGGTTAATAAACTTAGCATGATCGGCCATGATTCGCAGGAAGAACACGTTTTCATTAATAACGGCGTCTGGCAAAGCGTCAAGCGTTCCTGTATTGAGCTGCTCCAGACGTTTCATGAAATAGTTCGCTTCCCTGCTTACATGATCGACAAGCAACGGAAAATTATTGCCCAGTATTTTGCAGTGAAGGATGAGGCCGAGTACCTTTCGTTTAAAGGCCCAAATATGGCATACTGCCTGATGAACGATATTGTTAAATTCGTAGATCGTTTGTGGATCAGAATCAGCGGAGTAGGAATGGGAGCGGTTTTCAATATCCTCAAAGACCCTGTAAAACCGATCAGCCTCGTTTATCAATTGTGTATCGTCGCAATTAAATCCTAATTTCAGAAAGAGAGAATGCTCTTTCATGATTCGCGACCAGAAACGTATCTCTTCTAAAGACCTCACGACAAATTGGTCAGCCATACATACCTCCTATTGTATTTTATCCAAAGCTCGTTTAAGAATTATTGGATGTTTATTTTGGATGACGCTTCTTCCACGCGGGATACTCTGTATTTCTATGTGTTTACCCATCTCGATGAATAGGCAATAACTTAATATTTTGGCATGAGGTAGCCCAATTTTATGTGGAGCATGAAAAAAGCTGCCCCTCAAAGAGATTTCACTCTTCAAAGGACAGCCTTCTTAGATCAGCTGCTGAAAAATCCACTGTGACTGCTATGCTTTCTGCGGTAATGATGATGCCCATATGATTTATGTCCATGTGACCAAAATGGGCCGCGGCGCTTGTAATCACTGCTGCTGTAGTGCCGGTAGTGTCTCCCACCCATGTTCCAGAGGAAGCTTGCCCCTTTTTTCAGTAGAACTACGACAATAACGGCAGCGATAATGAAAAGCACCAGCCCGATACCCAATATTGTAAGAATGACTGTCATCCGCATCTTCTCCTTGGCGATGAATCTACCATGTAATACGGATGAGTGGGTGAGTGGTTTCAAAAACGATCAGCTCTCGACGTTCAGGTAATGTTCATAGCGCTTGTAGTCGATCTGCTTGTCCTTCAAGTGCAAGATCAGAAATTTATGGTCTCGTTTTGGCGTTGCTAGGATATAACCTTTGACAATCAGGTCGATGTTGATAGAAGAAGCTTTTTCCTCCAAAGCGAGCTGGCCGATTTTTCCCGCGATCGTGCGTCTAGCCACGTCACGGAATAACTGAGGGACAGGATCGACTAGTTCGTTGAGCAGGGTGAGTCCATCCTCTGTCCAGAGAGAGCGAGTCTGATCGATGTAATAGTCTTGCCAGTCCAGATCGGATTTGCCGTCTTTTTTCGGCATTGATTTTAAAAATTTGCGGAACATGAAATAGCCGCCGATCCCCATTAAACCCACGAGAAGAACGGACCAGCCGACGATAAACAGGGAAAACCCTGTAGACATTTGTGACATGCTTCGGCACCTCGTTAAGCGTACTTTTTACAGGAAAATGTTTGCTAATAGAAGTTTACCGTATTTTTGGCACGGCAACAAACTTTTTATGCAAATGCCCATCCTGCCGGTTTGCTCTTCCCAAGAACACATACAATTTAGTATGATTAGAATTAATCTTTTTAGGGAGTTGACGCTCATGTTCAAGCTAGGACAACGCGTCGTCATTGTTGCCGACTCCTTTGAGCAAGGCTTGCCATTGGGCGAATACGGTTACTTGATCGCACGCGACCGGAATCCTGACAGTGCGTTTGCTTGGGTGGTTCGCATACCAAAAATAGATAAGCAGTACCCCGTTGTTGAAGAGGACATCGCCCTCGAGGCGAAGCTGCTTGAAGAAGAGGCAGAGAGGATCTCACGAGAAGCGCTGCTCGACTTTGCTCTGGCTACGCGCAACGAGGCCCTTTTCCGTCAACTGGTGGGCTTGCAGGATGAAGAAGAGGCAAATGACGAACCTGTAAAGGAATCAGTAGAGGATTTTATTCGTAAAGTAAATATGAAGGCTTGGATTTAAAACCAGGGAGCGACAGCTTCTTGAAACAATTGCAGAGGAAATGAAAGCGAGGCCGTTACATGTCTGAATTTGTGTCGTTTACCAATGAGTTTGGTCAAACCATCGATATGTCCCGAGAGGACTACCAGAAAAAAGTGATCCCCCATAACTTGGACATGTACTGGGACAATAAAGAAAAGCTTCGCGATTTTGCGATGGAATTGGTGAAGGAGCAATTTCATGAGCAGGCAGCCGTTGCGGCCAACCGACTTTTGGAATTGTACGGTCCGATTGAGTCTGCGCTCATTTTTCGTGCAGTCGTCCATATGCAGGCGAGGGAGTTTGATCGGGCAAAAGCGATCTTGAGTGATTGCCTCGAGCGCTTTCCTTCGTCCGGCACAGCTTGTACGAACCTGGCAAAAATCTATGCCTATGAAGGCGATGAAGCCAAAGCGTTTGAAACGCTGAATACAGGTCTGCATAAAGACCCGAATCAGGAAAACGGCTTGAATATGTATGTGGAAAGCTTCCTGCAATCGGGCCGAAAAGAAGAGCTGAGACAGCAGCTCGAGACGCTATCTGGCAAAGAAGGCGCCTGGCGTCCACAGTTGCACCTGGCGAGATTGGCATTGACCGAAGAGAACCTTTTGAAAGCCATGCATTGGTATACGCTGGCCATTGAAGGTGCCAAGGATCGATTTGAAGTCGTAATGACTGTGACCGGTGAGCTCGGACAAGCTGGCTACGTCTATCAGCTGATCCAGATTTGCGAAAAGTTTTGGACTCCGGATTTCCCGTTCCCGTATGCTGGATTCAACTATGCCAATGCGCTCATTGCAACGGACCAGAAGGAAAAGGCTATCGCCATTCTCCGCAACATGCAGGAGAAGCTGGCAGACAACTACAAGCCAATGGTCGATCATTTCCTCTTGCGCGTACCTGGCGCCCAGGAAGTGGAAGCAGCGGCGGCAGCAAAAGTGGCACAAAGCCAACCTGCTGATGCCGGCACCAAAAAAAGCTGGTGGAAAATCTGGAAATAGCAAAAAGCAATCAGAACGCCCGCGCCATGTGTCCGGGCGTTTTTTGTTTTCGGGATGCAGGTGTGTTAGATGCAGGAGAAACGTTTGCCAATCGTACTGGAATAAGAAAAAAGCGGGCTGGCTCTCATCCCGGAAGAACCAGCGCCGCTGTTTGGTGTTGCCATCTATTTAAACTGGCTGGTGAGCCGCCTTTCCAGGTACGCGACGCCTTGGTACATCAAGGTTGCGACGACTGCAATGATGGCGAGGCTCATCATGACCAGGGTGAAATTAAAGACTTGGAAGCCGTAAATGATCAGGTATCCCAGCCCCTGCTGAGAGACGAGGAATTCTCCCACGATGACCCCTACCCAAGAGAGGCCGACGTTTACCTTCAGTGTAGCGAGGATCGTAGGGATGGTGGAGGGGAGGATAACCATCGAGAAAATTTGCCGCTTGCTCCCACCCAAGGTTTGCACGACTTTCACATAATTCGGATTCACTTCTTTGAAGCTGGTGTAGATGTTGATGGTGGTAATGATCACGGAGATTGCGCAGCCCATGGCAATCACAGAGAACAGTCCCGGCCCGAAGCTGACAATAAAAACCGGGCCCAGCGCAACCTTTGGCATGCTATTGGCGATGACGAGGTACGGCTCCAGTACGCGGGAGAGGAAAGGCGACCACCAAATAACGGCGGCGATCAAGGTCCCGAGCAGAGTGCCGAGCAGAAAGCCTACGATCGTCTCCCAGACCGTCATGCCTACGTGGGGGAGAAGGCTGCCATCCATGAGTCTCGACCAGAATTCTGTCACGACTTTGGATGGGTAGCTGAAAATGAGCGAGTTGATCGTATTCGTCCGTGCGAGCAGCTCCCATAATCCGATGAAAGCGATGAACAGCAGAAGCTGTGTGGAAAGCACCCAGGATCGTGAGCGGGCTTCTTGCTTTAAGAACTTTCGATGGGCGGATTCAATGTCCTTTTGCTGCATCAGAAACCACCTCCATCTCTTTCCAGACATGGTGGAACAGATCCTGGAATCCGTCCTGATTTCGTGCGTCAAACGGGATTGCATTGCGGATGTGCGCGGGTATATGGACCTCGCTGTTGATCCGGCCTGGATTGCGGGAGAGGACATAAACCCGGTCACCCATCGCGATAGATTCGGAGAGGTCGTGTGTGACGAGTACGGCGGTCTTTTTGTGCCTGCGAAGAGTTGTGAATATCAGGTCCTCGAGCTTGAGCTTGGTTTGATAATCCAGGGCAGAGAAGGGTTCATCCAGGAGCAGGACGTCTGGCTGACAGGCCAGCGTACGCACGAGAGCAACCCGCTGTCTCATCCCGCCAGACAGCTGCATCGGAGACGATTTACGTACGTCGATCAGCTCCATCTCCTCGAGCAAATGGAGGGCGTATGCTTCGTTTTCTTTGGTCCGCAGCCCTTGAATATCCAGTCCGAGAAAGACATTGTCTTCGATGCTGCGCCAGTTGAAAAGGTAATCCTGCTGGAGCATGTAGCCGACCTGCCGGGAGGTGCCTGAAACCGGATTTCCGTCGATCAGGACCTTTCCTGCCGTAGGCCGCTCCAGTCCGGCCATGATGGAAAGCAATGTCGTCTTTCCACAGCCGCTCGGGCCAACCAAGCAGATGAACTCGCCTTCCTCCACGCGCAGGTTGATATCCCTGACCGCCATGAATGCCCGGGTAGCGGATAGGTAGAGATGGGTCACGTGGCCGAGTTCTATTTTGGCCGGCGTTGAAGGAGTCTGGTTCATCCTCGCCTACTTCCCTTCTTTAGCAGCTTTGGCAAAGGTGGTGTTGACCAGTTTGGTGTAATCCGCGCGCTGCTTTAGTTCTCCTGCTTTGTCCATGATGTCCTGGAGCTGGTTCCACTCTGCTTCATCCAGGATGGGGTCTGTGGCGTAGGAGCCCTGCTCCAGGTAACGTTTGACGGCGCTCTCCAGAATATCGGGCTGGATGGTGTCAAAGTATTTGGCGATCACGGCAGCCGTTTCCTGAGGTGTGTGGCTGGCAACCCATTGTTGCCCTTTGTAGACGGCATTGGTAAACTTTTGGATAGTAGCGGAATTGCTGTCGATATAGCTTTGCTTCGTCATGAAGACTGTGTACGGAACCGTCCCGCTTTCTTTTCCGAACGAAGCGACGACGTGACCGATCCCTTCTTGTTCAAAGCGGGAGGCTTCTGGCTCAAACAGCTGTACATACTCGCCAGTCCCGGAAGCGAAAGAGGCAGCTATATTTTTGAATTCAATGTTTTGGATGAGCTCAAGGTCGCTCTGTGGATTGATATTGTGCTGCTTGAGCACGTACTCGCCAACCATTTGCGGCATGCCGCCTTTGCGTTGACCCAGGAAGACTTTCCCTTTCAACTGGTCAAAGGAGAAATTGTCCACTTTGTTGCGAGCGACGAGGAAAGTGCCGTCTGTCTGTGTGAGCTGGGCGAAATTCACAACCGGATCTGCAGCGCCCTGCTGGGCTACGTAGATGCTGGTTTCAGATCCCACGAGTGCGACTTCGATTCCGCCAGAGAGAAGTGCAGACATGACTTTGTCCCCGCCAGGAATCGTAGACAGCTCGACGTCGAGTCCTTCCTCTTTGAAAAATCCTTTTTCGATGGCGACGTACTGAGGCGCGTAAAAGAGCGAACGCGTCACTTCGCCAATCCGTATTTTTTCCGGGGCACTCGAGCATCCGGCCAATAGAGCCATGACGGCCAGGCCGGCGGCAAGACCCATAGAGATGAGTCGTTTCATTATCAGGAGTCCCTCCTTGCTAGGCTGTTGTTTGATGTAGCGTATGCGCCCATGGAAAAAAGGGTGAATGCCCATAGAGACTGACAGGCACGCCCAAGAGGCAGGAGTGGAAGTAGAGCCAAAAAGGAGATGCACAGGACGTGATCGTAACATTTTTGGGAACAGGTTCGGGCGCACCTACCACACGCCGCAATGTCAGTGGTATTGGGCTTCGTTTTTTGCAAGCGGGCAAGTGGTGGCTATTCGACTGCGGAGAAGGGACCCAGCATCAGCTCCTCCGATCCCCTATGAAAATCAGTCAGCTGGATAAAATTTTTATTACGCATTTGCACGGAGATCATTTGTACGGTTTGATCGGGCTGTTGGCGAGCCGGTCGCTGCGAAATGGCGAAGCCGCCCCTTTGGAGCTATACGGTCCGCCGGGACTGGATCGTTATTTTCGTGCGGTGATGGACACAAGTCCGGTTCATCTGCAATACCCGCTGGAGCTCAAGATTGTGAGGGATGGCGTGGTTTACGAGGATGAGGAGGTCATCGTCACGTGCCGTTTGGCCAAGCATCGCGTTCCTTCATTTGCGTATGCCATCCAAGAAAAGGACAAACCGGGCGCGTTCCAGGTCGAGCGAGCCAAAGAGGCAGGTGTGCCATTTGGGCCGTTGTATGGTGCTCTGAAGCGAGGAGAGGAAGTGACGCTTGCGGATGGCACCATTTTGGCTGGAAAGGATTTTGTAGGAGAGCCGCAGCCAGGGCGAAAGATTGTGTTTAGCGGTGATACCGAGCCTTGTACAGCGGTACGGGAGCTGGCAGAAGGCGCGGATTTGCTGGTGCACGAGGCGACGTATGCACAGCGGGACAAGGAGCTGGCAGTACGCAGCGGCCATTCGACGGCGCAGGAAGCTGCTGAGCTCGCGAGGCAAGCTTCTGTGAACCAGCTTTGTCTGACCCACTTCAGTCCGCGCTATGAGGATGAGGAGGGCGATTTCACCATGGAGGATCTCTTGGCAGAAGCACAAGCCATCCATCCGAGTACTGTATTGGCTGCGGACTTCATGGATGTACCGGTCAAACGGGTGCGAAAAACGATGGGAGAATCGACAGATCCTTGTTATAATGAGTGATCAATTGCGTACGAAAAGAGGGAGAGCATGAAACGGATCGTCTTTGCGACACCCGAAGAGTTGATTCAGCATTGTGAAAACGAACAAGTTAGTCTCGTCGTGGAGTACCGGGATGAAGCGGGCAAACAGCGTCAGGTTGTCCTGGCAGGGGAGCGGCTGCCCGAAGCGAAAACGTACATCGAATCTCCAAAGGCGGAGGCGTACTACCGAAAAGACGGCGTGTTCTATGAAGTAGTGGCCAGCTGGAAGCCGTAAGACAAACGATAGAGAGAGCCGAATTGGCAAAAGCAGGAGAGGATAGGTGAGTGGCAGTGGCGGGTTTACGGATCAGCAGGCCGATTACCATGCGCTATGTCATGTTTATTTTGGGTCTGTTTATCGGGGCCTTTGGATGTGTCTTGACGATTAAGGCAAATATGGGTGTTGCCCCCTGGGATACCTTTCACATTGGGCTGCAGAGGACGTTCGGGCTTACCATCGGCATTTGGTCGCAAATTGTGGGAGTCATCGTCATTTTATCCTCGTATGTAGTGGCTAAAATCAGACCGAACTTTGCCATGTTTTTAAATATGATTTGCTTCGGGAGTTTTCTGGACTGGATCTTGTGGATGGATATCGTTCCCGAGCCTCAGGCTTTTGTCACGAGGCTGCTGATGTTTTTGCTGGGCGTCATCGTAATGGCGATCGGGATAGGGATGTATATCTCTCCACGGCTGGGAGCGGGTCCACGGGATAGCTTCATGCTTGCCATGAACGAGCGGATGGGGTGGAGCATTCAAAAAGTCAGACTGATTATTGAAGTCACTGTACTCATCGCAGGTGCCGCACTGGGTGGTCCGGTATCAATCGGAACCGTACTGATCGCATTGCTCACAGGCCCGATGATCCAGCGCACCATTCCGTTTTGGGAAATGGTCATGAAGAAGCAGTACAATTTGCCAGAGCCTGTCAAACGCCAAGCAAGCTAGAGAAATCGAGGTTCGAAAAACGTTTTTGAGAAATATAGTCAAAAATGGGCCATGGTCCAATCAACGCTAGCCTCTCGCACATACCCTATGATTAGTTGCCGATGAAGGAGGGAAAGCGAATGAGCGGATTCAACGGATTTGGCTTCGACGACTTTGCTTTGGTATTGGTGTTATTCGTACTGCTGACGATCGTTGCGTGTGCCTGCGATTAAGTTCGCGTGATCTGATTCTTGGATAGCAAGAGGGAGAGCTGAGAGGCTCTCCCTTTTGCTTTTTCGGGAAAGTCCTACTCGACATCGGCCTCTTTTTGAATGTGATATTTGGCTAGGCGACGGACAAGCATCGAGTGGGTAATACCAAGGGAACGAGCAGCTTTCCTGGTAGATTTTTGCTGGCGATAGCCCAATTCGGATCGATTAGCTCGTCCACCCCTACACAAGGCTACGCCTGCTTTCGGCGCAGCCAAGCTCGCTCGTTTATCCCAAGGCGTCGTGTACCTGTTTTTTTACGCTGGAAATCTGTTTGTCACTCAGCTGGATTCCTACGGCTTTGCTGACTTTCTTGATCAACTTTTTCAGCTTTTCGTCGTCCTTCAAGTCTTTTTTCGAGTAATCTTTCGCGAGTGCTTTGATGTCGCTCATCTTCCATTTTTTCTTGCTCTTTTTGTTGATCTTTTTCAGGATATCGTTTGGTTTTCCTTTGAGCTTGCTGACTTTGATTTTCTTTTTGGCCATCGCGTCATCGCTCCTCTCCAGGATAGAACAATTTCGTCCTATGCAGTTATATGGGAAAAGCGGATAGTCTGCTTGGACAGATGGACTAGACCAATCGCCTATTTTAGCAAGCCTGTGTGTATGCCCAAACCCACCCACCACAAGCGATCATAGGATGTTGTCAGGGCATGCATGACAGGAGGCTAGAAGTGTGAAAATTATCAGCTTTCACCGGAAGACGCCATTCCGTGATATTTTGGAAGACCTACAGGCACACGTCACCGAGCAGAAGGAAAGGCAGGTTTGGCGCTGCTTTGATGATTTGTCCTGCCTGTGCGTGACAGAGCAGATCTACCAGAGGCACAAAGCGCATTTTAGCCGCTATCCCGCCACAGTCGAGGAAGATGTGATCGTAAGCGTCCATTCCGAGGAGGAAATTCCGTGGGGCGTCCGCTATGTCGGAGCAGAGCGGCTATGGCGGAGAGGAAAAGGAACGGGGGTCAAAATTGCCGTCATCGATACGGGAATCTCCCGGGATCATTTTGAATTGAAGGATCAGATCAAGGGCGGAATCAACTTCGTGACGGGAAGGCAAAACGGTCATGGAACGCACGTGGCAGGCATTATCGTGGCGGAAATGAATCAGCGTGGTATCGTCGGTGTATCGCCAGAAGCACATCTGTATGATGTGCGCGCTTTTGGCGAGGACGGAAAATCATCGTTGGGGACGATCCTGCGGGCGATCAACTGGTCCATTGAAAACAAAATGGACATCATCAATATGAGCTTTGGCATGCCGCAATACAGTGAAGCCTTGGCCAGGGCAGTCGAGCGGGCAAACAAGCAGGGCATCATCATGGTGGCTTCGGCAGGCAACAACGGGGGTGAAGTGGAGTATCCGGCGAGGTACAAAGGAGTCGTCGGCGTAAGTGCAATTGATCAAAACGGAAAGCTGGCCGATTTTAGCTCGCGTGGCAAAGGAGCAAACACGAAGGCACCTGGTGTAGACATCTTATCGACGTGGCCGGGAAATCAATTCAAAACGTTGAACGGGACTTCCATGGCGGCACCCCACGTTACTGGCCTCAAAGCACTCGAGCTTTCGCGTTCGAAAAGGCGAAAGCAACAGGTGTAAGCAAAAGAGCTGTGTACATATTGCACAGCATTTCCCAAAAAACAAGCATGAAAAAGCCCTGGGATGATCTCCCGGGGCTTTGCTGTTAGGTGCTTTCACGACATTATTGATGGACTTTGGTGTCATGATCTTGCTGGACACGGAACCATATATTAAGATCATTAATGACACTGGCTAATTCGTGAATTTCGCTGTTCAGCTCGCATGATCGAATGAAGTTTTCTTCTTCGGACATCTGTTTTGTCTTTTCGATGATGACCGTTTCGATCCGGATAATTTGGTCGGGAATCGTAGCGCGGATTTCCTCCCACTCCAACAAAATGTCGGCTCGCTCTTCTGTCGAGTACGACTCCCACTCCATATCCAAAGCGGGGAGTCGAATACCAAGTCGTTCGTCTAGGATAAAATGATTGCGCAAAGATTCGTTCACTCCTCTCCAAGACCATCATACCAAATTTGGCTCGGAACGGGGAGAAAAAAGCTCACGAAAGGGTGGATGTCCATGCATGAGTTGCGCGTGCTGATTGATGCAGATGCCTGTCCACGCCAAGCCTTGGCGATCGCGCAGGGCCTGTGCAGGGAGTTTGGCTGGAACTGTTTTACATACGCGAGCTTCAACCACCAGCTGCGTGGAGAAAACCATATCACCGTTGATGCGGGACCACAAGCGGTGGACATGAAGCTGGCAAATGATACACGAGCAGGAGATATTGTCGTCACACAGGACATAGGGCTGGCAGCCTTGATTCTGGGAAAGAAGGCTGCATCGCTGACACCGCACGGAACGATCTTTGATCCGGAACGCATCGCGTTTCACTTGGAGGAACGAAATGAAAAAGCCCGTTTTCGCCGCGGAGGTGGCCGGACAAGGGGACCTGCGGCTCGCACTCGTGAAGACGACCAGAAATTTGAAGAGGCGTTGCGTTTCTTAATGAAAAAAAGGGAGGGGGAATCGGATTGATCCAGTCGAAGAGAGGGGCAGGGCTAATCGCCATTGCGGTCGTTTTTGCAGCCATTTCCGCAGCGATGATTGGTCTGTTCCTGACAGGAAGAGTAAGGGGAATGGACGATTCAGGCTTTGCTGCAGCAGCCTTTGTGCGCACAGAGGAATGGACTTCTTTTTTTCACGTTTTCACTTATTTGGGAAGTGCAGTAGTACTCGCTCCTTTAGGGGTCACTTTTATCGTATTCCTCTTTGTAAAAAGGTGGAAGGCGGAAGCCATAGTCCTACTGCTGGTGCTCGGGGGCGGCGAGCTTCTGAACGAAATCATGAAGGCCATTTTTGCCAGACCGCGCCCGACAGACTTTCACTTAATTCCACTGCCTGAGTCTTTTTCGTTTCCGAGTGGGCATGCCATGATTGCTCCCGCCTTTTACTGCATGCTCGCTTTCTTCATCAGTCGCTGGCAAGAGAAAAAGGGCTGGGCTGTTTTCGTACAGCCGCTGATGCTTGCGCTGGTTGTCCTGTTGTCCGTTAGCCGGGTATATTTGGGCGTGCATTTTCTAAGTGACGTCGTGACGGGCTTTTGTCTGGCCATGTGTGGCTATTGCTTTGTTCGCTACGGCTATGAGCGGCATCTGGAGAGAAAACGCGACACCGTACAGCCTGTTGTACCGACGAGGTAGGGCTACGTGGAATATCCCAATTCTTTCATTAAACCCAGCCATTTCTCTACGCTGGGTTTGTTCTTTTTTTCGCGCGGTAGGACGATGTAAGCGGAGCGCTTCGGCGGTTTGTTGCCGCTGATTTCAATTTCAATCAGCTCGCCAGCTGCCAAATCTGCCTTTACGGCCGAACGCGTCATCAGACTCACTCCCAGGCCTTCCTTGATCAGATCAATGGCCAATTCCGCTTTGTCCACCGTCAGCTTCGGTACGTAATTCCTAGGGAGTGTCTGACGAATCCATTCGTTAAAAGGTGGGCCCCAGCTCATGTGGATGAGCGGTAGTCGGCGCAGCTCGCGGGAATCGATTTTCGGCGCCGTGATGTAGGTACAGCCGGGGCGGCTGACGAGGACGACTTCATCCTCCCAGGTGGGGATTACCTCAAAGTTCGGCAGAGATGGCGGCACGTATACAATCCCGATCTGAATCACGTTGTCGAGTAAATACTGAATGACATCCGAGGAGTGTCCCGTTTTTGTACTGATGGCAATTTGCGGGTACCGGTAGTGATATTCTTTGAGGATCGGCTCTAGAGTCGAGGTCCAGATTGCGTTCAGACTGCCGATCGATAAATAGTCCTCATAAGGCTGCAGGGAGGCGACCTCATTGAGTGCCTCATGGGAAAGCTTCAAGATTCGTTCAGCATACGGCAGCAGCGTCAGTCCGGCCTGTGTGATTTCCACACTTCGTTTATCCCGAATAAAGAGGGGTTTTCCTACTTTTTCTTCCAGTTGCTTGATGCGCATGGTCACGGTAGACTGAACAAGATGGAGCATTTCTGCAGCTTTTGTAAAGTTTTTTGTCTGTGCTAGCGTGTAAAATGCGCGTAATTGTTCAAAGTCCATAAAGTAAAACCCTCTTATCTAAATATTTGATTACCATATACAAAATTGTTCGTTTCTCAAATTATACCCTGTTCTTTAAGCTGAGAATATCCCTATTTCAAGCATTCTAAAGGGAAGAACGAGGGGTATTTCGATGAAGCGGGAAATCTGGAGGGAAACACCGTTTGGCGTAAAGCTGCTGTTGTCCACCTCTTTCATGATGAACCTAGGTTTTTATGCATTAATCCCGTATCTTACACTGTATTTGACTGGCAGTATCGGTTGGGCGTTGGCAATGGCCGGATTGGTCTTGAGTGTCCGACAATTTGCCCAGCAAGGATTGGCTTTTATTGGCGGAGTCGCTGCTGATGCATTTGGATATAAAGGAACCATGGTCCTTGGGATGGCCGTGCGTGCAATCGGGTTTGCCATGTTCGCGTTTTGTACGGAGACATGGCAGTTTTTTGTGGCCGCGATCTTGTCCGGCTTGGGGGGAGCCTTGTTCGATCCGGCAGGGTCTGCTGCTTTTGCCGTACTGACACCGGAAGCCATCCGTAAAGAAGTATTTGCTTTTCGCAATGTTTTGACCAATATTGGCGTCGTAGGGTCACAAATCATCGGCACTGCCCTGTCTGCTGTCGATTTCACGTATTTGTCTCTCTTTGCAGGAGCTGTCTTTGGAATTTGTGCTTTGGTGTCCTTTTTCCTCTTGCCTCCAATTGCTGCTACAAGTACGCGTCACAGTATGTGGGAGAGCATGGTTCACGTTTTGAAGGATCGGCAGTTTGTCCGTTTCACGGCCATTCTGATGGGGTACTACTATTTAAGTAATCAAATTTTCTTGACGATTCCGTTGTTGGTGGAAAATGTAACGCACAACAAAGGGGACGTAGGGATTGTCTTATCGGCAGTTTCGGTATCTGTCATCCTGCTGCAGATGAAGGTCAGTCAGTGGATGGAGGGTTTTTCTCAGCGATTGACGCTGATCGGCGTTGGCACGCTGATCATGGGGACTGGACTGTTCATGCTGACGTTTGCGAGCTCGTTGTGGATGCTACTGCTCGATGTGTTCCTCTATGCGCTCGGAACCATGATCGCGGTACCCAATCTGGTGGATGTCGTTCCGCGTTTTGCCCCGCGAGACCTGGTGGGAGCTTATTACGGCTTTAACGGGTATTCGATCGCTGTCGGCGGCTCTGTAGGGCAGATTGCCGGAGGGTGGGTCTATGACCAGTCTATCCAGCTAGAAGCGACGTGGCTGCCGTGGACAATCTGTCTTTTGGTTGGGGTTCTGGTGGCGTGGATGCTGTATCAAATGGAACATAGCACAGGAAAAATTGGCAAAGATTACGCGAAAATCGCTCGGTCATAAGAAGGCAGGCAGTATTCACATCTGTCACAAAAAAATTTGGGCTCTTTTTGAAACATTTTCCATTCGTGGTACGTATATAACGATAGAGATGATTGGAGCTAGAAAGTGAGGGAATGTTTCATGGAAGATATGAAGAAGCTGAAACGCATGCTGCTGGTCACGAGTTCCCTAGGATTTGCTGTCTTTGCAATGGTAGTCGTTACCGAAATCGTACGCATTTCCTTGTAGTTTAAAAACAAACATACGTGTCATAAAGAACGAAAAGCTTGCATGCCCGATTGAGAGGGCTGCAAGCTTTTCTTTTTCCACGGGAAAACCTATGCTGCGTTCTTTTGCAAAGGCTCGAGCTTCTTTTTGAAGTGCAGCTGGTACACGATAATCGCGACGATCATGAAAGGAACACCGCAATAAAGAGCGATTCGCTGCTCAGGATCAAACGCTAAGCTGACGAGTACGGTCAGGTTTAGAATCAGCGACAGGAGCGGAACGATCGGATACAGGGGAGTGCGGAATTTCAGATCCTCGAGCTGGCCGCCGTTTTTCAGGTAATGACGTCGGAAAGCGAGCTGAGAAGCAGAGATCGAGATCCAGCCTACCTGGGCACCGAGCCCGGCAATGGACAACAGAACCATGAATACCGTGTCCTCTGCAAAAAATCCGGACAAGAGAGACAGAAGCGCGATGACGAATGTAATGAGCAGGGCGTTCATCGGGATGCCTTTTTTGTTGACCGCTGCAAGCTTTTCGGACGCCATCCCTTCTTTTGACAAAGCGAAAAGCATGCGAGTCGCTGCGTACAAGCCGGAGTTGGCAACGGACAAGAGGGCAGTCAGGACGACGAAGTTCATAATATCCGCTGCATACGGAATCCCGATGCTGTCAAAGACGACGACAAAGGGGCTCTCCACGACTCCTGCTTGCTCGTGAGGAATCATTCCTGCCAAGATAAAGATCGCAAGGACAAAGAAAACCAGCGTGCGCCATACCGTGTTGCGAATGGACTTCGGAATCGTTTTTTCCGGTTCTTTGCTTTCACCGGCGGCGATCCCGATCAGCTCCGTTCCTTGAAACGAGAAGTTCACGGTAATCATCGTCATCAACAAGCCTGTAATTCCGTGCGGGAGCAAAGAGCTTGTGGCAAAGTTGGAAAACATCGGTGCAGGCTGACCATTTTTCAAGTCAATCAGGCCGAACATCGCCGCGCCACCCAAAATGATGAACAGAATGATGGCGCTTACTTTAATGCTGGAAAACCAAAACTCTGTTTCGCCAAAAGCACGGGCAGATAAAGCGTTAAGCAGGAACAACACACCGCCAAAGAGGGCGCACCACATCCAGACAGGGGAGTCTGGAAACCAGCGCTGCATCAGAAGACCGGATGACAAAAGCTCCAAAGCAACTGTGACAGCCCAGCCTAACCAGTAAAGCCAGCCGACGCCAAAGCCGAGAGAGGGACTCACAAAGCGGGTCATATACGTCTGAAAGGATCCGGAAACCGGCATGGCAACGGTAAGCTCACCGAGGCAGAGCATGGTCAAGTACATAATAAAACCACCGACCAAGAAGGAGAGAATCGTCCCAACCGGTCCAGCTTGGCTAAGCGTATATCCTGAACCGAGGAACAGGCCAGTACCAATGACACCGCCCAAGGAAATCATGAATAGATGCCGGCTGTTCATACTGCGTTTGAGTTCGTGCTGTTGATCGTTGTGTGTGGTCATGTAGTCGACTCCTTCGTGCAAAATATAGGCTAGATGAATGCGTTTTCAGGATTCTGATATGTTCTGCAAGAATGATACCAAATAAAATAAGCAGAAAATTCATGGTTTCGTCAACCTTATAACGAAGGAGTGCAATAATAATTTGCAGTTTTGTGCAAAATAATTAAAAAATACGCCAATATTTTTGGCGTATTTACAATCGCTATGCTGTTTTAACCTCTGATTCCCAGTTTGCGCAGGCGGTACTGAAGGCTCTGTCGGCTGATTTGCAATTCTTTGGCAGCCCGTGAAATATTGCCGTTGTACTTATCGACGACGTGGTGAATATAGGAAGTTTCAAATTCCAGCATCGTTTCCTTTAGCGGCTTTCCTTCTTCTGGAAAAGGGAGAAACGGCTGTTTTTCATGCTCGGCAATGATGGCAGCAGCAGGTGTGCGTCGCAGAAAGTGCAGGGGCAGGTGCTCATACCCAATGATCGTCTCATCGATCATCAAATTCATGGCACCTTCTATTAAATGCTGCAGCTCACGCACATTCCCGGGCCAATCATGCTCGTTGAAAAATTTAATAACCTCGTCGCTCAGACCACGCACTTCCATCTGAAACAGCTGGTTGTACTTCTCCACGAAATGATTGGCTAACAGGGGGATATCTTCTTTTCGATCCCGAAGCGGAGGAATGAACAAGGTGACGACGCCAAGTCTATAGTACAAGTCTTTTCGCAGATGTGAATGCGCAATGGCCTCCACGGGATCCTCATTGATGGCTGCGATGATGCGCACATCGATGGAGCGGTCTTTGGTGTCTCCAATCCTGCGAATGGACTTCTCCTGCAGGGCACGTAACAATTTTGCCTGCAGAGGCATACTAAGCGAGTTGATTTCATCGAGAAAAAGTGTTCCTTTTTCAGCTTGCTCAAACAGCCCTGGGCGCTCGATGGCTCCGGTAAAAGCACCGCGTGCCGTTCCAAACAAAAGGCCCTCGATCAAGCTGTCAGGAAGAGCCGCACAGTTTTGAGAAATAAGGGGCCCGGAAGCGCGCAAACTAGCGTTGTGAATACTTTGTACAAACAGCTCTTTGCCAGCTCCCGTTTCGCCAACGACCAAAACGGAGGAAGAGGTACGGGCGACCCGTTTGGCGCTTTCGATGACATCGAGGATCGCCCCGCTGCTCCCGATGATTTGATCAAAGGTATAGCGAGACCCGTTTTTCTCGAGCAAATTTTCACGAATCAGCCGTTCCATTTTGGTGATGTCGTCCGCTATTTCCATCGCACCCACGATTTTTCCGTTTTCCATGATGGGATACGTATTATTGATCGTTGTGATCTCTTTTTGTTTGTCATTGAAATACGTCTGGCGTGTATTTCGAATGCTTTTTCCTGTATGAAGGCAGGTGAGCAGCGTGCTTTCCTGACCGTCCGGAAAAGCAAAGACCTCAGACAATGGCTTGTGCAGCACATCCTGAATCGTCATGGATTCAAGCTCTGTCATCTTCTGATTGTAGACGATCGTGGTCCCATTCGCGTCAATGACATGGACACCTTCATTCATTCTGTCCAATATTTGTTCGTAAATGCGTAAAAAAGTGTCGAGTGAAGAATGTTGCAGGGGAGACGACACAATTGTTCACCAGCCTTTCCTCGTGAAAGTATCATATCACAGGAAGAGAAGAGTGCAAAATGATTATGCAGGTGCCGAAAAAGTTAAAACAATATGCAAAGGAATTTTGCATTTAGGGTTCGATTTTTTGCAGCTTACACGGAAAATTCTGTTGGCATCATTTTTGCAAGTATTGGTGGTATGTGAAAATAAGGAGGTCGTCAACATGGAACAAACCAAAAAAGTCATTGACCAAACAGAAAAATACGGTGCACACAACTATCATCCACTGCCAATCGTGATTTCCAAAGCAGAGGGCGTATGGGTAGAGGATCCAGAAGGCAACAAGTACATGGATATGCTGAGCGCTTATTCCGCTCTGAACCAAGGACACCGTCATCCACGGATCATTCAAGCTCTGAAGGATCAGGCAGACAAAGTAACCCTGACTTCCCGTGCATTTTACAATGACCAGCTGGGTGAATTCTACGAAAGATTGTCGAAGGTAACTGGCAAGGACATGATCCTGCCGATGAATACAGGTGCTGAAGCTGTGGAAACCGCACTCAAGGCTGTTCGCCGCTGGGCATACGATGTGAAGAAAGTACCTGAAAACCAAGCGGAGATCATCGTTTGTGAAGGCAACTTCCACGGCCGTACGGTTACCATTACTTCTTTCTCTTCGGCGGATGAGTACAAACGCGGATTTGGACCATTCACACCAGGCTTCAAAATCATTCCTTACGGCGACATCGAGGCACTGAAACAGGCAATCACGCCAAACACAGCTGCTTTCATGCTCGAACCAATCCAAGGGGAAGCGGGCATTATCATTCCACCAGAAGGCTTCCTGAAGCAAGCGTATGACATTTGTAAAGAAAACAACGTTCTCTTGGTCAGCGACGAAATCCAAACAGGCTTCGGTCGTACCGGAAAGCTGTTTGCGAGCGATTGGGACGGCGTAAAGCCAGATATGTACATCATGGGGAAAGCACTTGGCGGTGGCGTGTTCCCAATCTCGGCAGTAGCGGCTGACAAAGAAATCCTGTCTGTTTTTGAACCAGGCTCCCATGGCTCTACCTTTGGTGGGAACCCACTCGGTTGTGCAGTTGCTGTAGCGGCAATGGACGTACTGCAGGATGAAGGCCTCGTACAGCGCTCTTTGGAAATGGGGGAGTACTTCCTGGCGAAGCTCATGGAAATCAACAACCCATTGATTGCAGACATCCGTGGACGCGGGTTGTTCATCGGACTGGAACTGAAAACAGCTGCTCGCCCTTACTGCGAGAAGCTGAAAGAATTGGGCTTGCTTTGCAAGGAAACGCATGAAACGACCATCCGTTTTGCGCCACCGCTTGTCATTTCCAAGGAAGATTTGGATTGGGCAATCGCGCAAATCAAGCAAGTCCTGCATGTAACGGAAACAGCAAACGCATAAGATTCCTTTGACAAAAGGCTATTCTCTTTGGAGGATAGTCTTTTGTCATGGAAAAAGAAAAACATGCCTCGATTTCGAGAATAATTTTTCGACAATTTTCGACTGGTTGTGGATAAAGTTGGAAAGAAAATCCACATGGGTACTTCAAGGATTTGGAAAGTTGCGCACATCTTACTCACACCTTTTCCACAACTTTTCCACATGGCGTGTGGATATCGGAACGGTTGTTCGATTTGAAAGCATTTGATACAATGGGCTCATAAACAAGGTGGAGGTGAGCAAAGGTGAAATACTTGAGTGACCAAATGTTGATAGAAGTATATCATCGAGCTGTCGACCTTCAACTAGATTCAGCATTTATTGAGTTGCTCCGTTCTGAATTGGATCATCGAGAAATTCGGATTGCGCAAGTAAGTGCGTAAAAAGCGGGCTAGTATAAGATTGGCAAAGCCATCCCCTATTAGGAGGATGGCTTTTTCTGTGTCTGTGCATCATGGGGATTTTCAAACAATGAATTCCATGGCATAAATGCGATCGATCGGTGCTTCCTTGGCGAGCAGAGTCTCCGGCAAATAGAAATAGACAGGACCGTTTTCGCGTATCGGCTTGCCGTCTTTTGCGAACTGCAGGATGGCACGTTTCGCATCAGCGAGAGTCAGCTCATACGGCTCGAGACCTTCGCGGTGCAGGCGAACGCGCGTGGCTTCAGCTGAGGGCTCAGCATTGTTGATGAAGGGCGCCAGAAGAATGCCGTAATCGCCCTCGAGGACTTTCCGTTCCTCCGCGAGAGTTTTCTTGCGTTCGGATGGGGGCTGTGCCCCTTCCGCGAGCTCCTTGTCCCATTGGGAACCAGTTCCTTGCAAATATTTCGCCTGCCTGTGATCAGCACCTTCTTGCTCTCCTACGTACTCACGCAGGTCAAACTTGCGATCATCAAACACCCAGACAGTAGGGTCTAATGTAATAGGGTAGGAAACTGCCCCTTTAAACACGATAACATCTGACATGAAGCATTCCTCCGTAATCTATCAATCTCATCTTACATTTTACTGCAAGTTCACAGAGGTCGGCAAACGAATGCAATATAGCGAAAATTTCAGAAATTATTCCAAAATTTATTGACACTCAATTCAGAGTTTATATAATTGTAATAAAATAATAGATTACTTATATGAGAGGAGTGTAAAAATCCGTCCGATTTTGTCATTCGTTATATCCCATTGTGAGAGGAGATTTCCCCCGATGAATCCGAGTTCTGTCTCTTCATTGCTAGAATCCGTGCGTCAAGAAGTGATAATTTGGCGTCGTTACTTGCACAGGAACCCAGAATTGTCCTTTCAAGAGGAAAAGACGGCCAACTTCGTCTATGAGCAGCTGCAATCCTTTGGAAATCTGGAGCTCACACGACCGACTAAGACGAGTGTCATGGCGAGGCTGATCGGGGCTAGACCAGGCAAGGTCATCGGATTACGTGCCGACATGGATGCACTGGCGATCACGGAAGAAAATGATTTCGAGTTTGCCTCTTCAGTGCCAGGGGTGATGCATGCTTGCGGCCATGACGGACATACGGCGATGCTCTTGGGAGCTGCCAAGGTGCTTTCCCAGCTGAGGGCTCATCTCGCAGGAGAAGTACGCTTTCTTTTTCAGCATGCGGAAGAAATGCATCCAGGTGGGGCGAGGGAAATGGTGCAGGCCAACGTGACAGAGGGCGTCGACCTGATGCTGGGAATTCATCTGATGTCCCATCTTTCTGTCGGCAAAATCGGACTTACCTACGGAGCGGTCACGGCCAATTCGGACCGTTTTGACATCACCATCCAAGGTAAGGGCGGACATGCCTCCACACCGAATTCCTCTGTTGACCCGGTGGCCATCGGAGCGCAGGTCATTGCGAATTTGCAGCAGATCGTTTCCAGAAACGCGGACCCACTGGAGAATCTGGTCATCTCCGTAACGAATTTTCACGGTGGCACAGGAGCCTACAATGTCATCCCGGATCGGGCGACGCTGAGCGGTTCTGTACGCAGCTTTGCCCCAGAGGTGAGAGAGCTGGCTGTCAACGGGATGGAGCGGATCATCAAAGGGATCACACTCGCGCATGAAGCAACTTACAGCTTTGACTATCGCTACGGATACGGCTCCGTCATCAATGATGAAGAGGTTACCCGATCGGTTGAGGAACTGATCGTGGAGGAGTGGGGAGAAGATGTGCTTCTGCAGCATCCTCCGATGATGGGTGGAGAGGATTTCTCAGCCTTTTCAGACGTGGTGCCAAGCTGTTTCATCCTCGTGGGTGCCGGAAATGAAGAGAAGGGCATCGTCTATCCGCATCACCATCCGCGTTTTACGATCGATGAAGACGCGCTGCAGGACGGGGTAAGGCTGTTTGTTCGATACATCTGCAAGACTTTGGCAGGGACACCAGGATCGTAAGGACATGTGAAATGGAGGCGGAGGAATATGGCAAATGGCGCAGCAGGACTGAATACGGAGCTGCAAAATCAAAAAGGAATCTTAAAATGGATCGAAACGGTTGGGAACAAGCTTCCCCATCCGTTCATGCTCTTCATCATTCTTTGCGGAGTATTGATGGTCGTCTCGGCGATTCTCTCGGCGATGAATCTATCTGTCATTCATCCCGGAAAGGGAGAAGCGGTCGCGGTCAAAAACCTGCTCAGTGTCGAGGGCATACACTGGATTTTGACCAGCATGCTCAAAAACTTCGTCGAGTTTCCCGCGCTCGGCCTCGTCTTGGCGATGACGCTCGGGATCGGTCTGGCGGAAAAAGTAGGGCTCTTGACAACGGTCCTTCGCAAGATGATGTCACACGTACCCACTGCGATCGTCAGTTACGCGGTTGTCTTTGTAGGAGTTTTGGGAAACCTCGCATCTGATGCAGCTATGGTGATCATTCCTCCGCTTGGCGGGCTCGTCTTCCTCGCCATGGGTCGCCATCCGATTGCCGGGTTTGCCGCCGGGATGGCGGGAGTATCGTCCGGTTTTACAGCAAACTTGTTTATCGCAGGTACGGATGCTCTCTTGTCCGGAATCAGTACCTCCGTCGCTCAAACCATTGATGCGAATGCCCATGTCACACCTGTTGACAACTGGTTTTTCATGTCATCCTCGGTTTTCATTCTCGCTTTTATCGGTGGATGGATTACGGACAAGGTGATCGAGCCGCGCCTAGGCACTTTCAAGGGTGATACCAGCGTGCAGTTTGATGAGCTGACACCTCAGGAAAACAAGGCGCTGCGCGTGACCGGGCTCGTCGCCTTGCTATTTATTGCTGTTCTCGCTGTACTGGTCGTCCCAGAAGGAGCACTGCTTCGCGACCCGAAAACAGGCGACTTTCTGACCTCGCCTTTTCTGAAAGGCATCATTCCGATCATTCTCTTGTTCTTCGTGACTATTTCGTTTGTTTACGGGAAGGTAATGGGACTGATCAAAACCTCAAAAGACATGCCGCATTACATGTCCGAGGCGATCAAGGACATGTCCGGCTTTATCGTGTTGGCTTTTACGGCAGCACAGTTCATCGCCTTTTTCAACTGGAGCAATATCGGCATCCTGATGGCTGTGAACGGTGCTGAGTTTATGAAAAGCATCGGATTGACCGGCCTTCCCATCGTGATTGGCTTCACTCTGTTCACCGGGATATGCAGCTTGTTCATTACGAGTGGTTCGGCCCTGTGGGCGATTCTCGCCCCGGTATTTATGCCGATGCTGATGCTGCTGGACTACAGCCCTGCTTTTATTCAGGTCGCTTATCGGATCGCCGATTCTGCGACGAATACGATCTCACCAGTAAATCCATACCTCCCGCTCATTTTGGCATTCTATCAAAAGTACAACAAGAATGCGGGTATGGGAACGATTTTCGCCACGATGACGCCGTACGCGCTCGTCTTCCTCGTGATCTGGATCATTCAGATGGCAATCTGGTATTTTCTCGACCTGCCAGTCGGGCCGGGTGTATATCCGCGTTAGGAAGCGATTAGAGTCGTGCCTTTTGGTGCGGCTCTATTTTTATCTGTGCCCTTCCCTTTGGTCAGCCTCCGTGGAAGTAGGAATGCGGGGAGTTTGACAGGGATAAAATTCCTCTTTACAATTTGGTATATTAGCGAAAAGAAATTTGTCAAGAGGGGATAGCGGATGAACATCGAGCATGCAACAAAGCAGCTGGAGCAAATGCGCCAAGAAGCCTACGCCTATACGGACAAAGGGAAGGTGGCCTCCTATATACCTGAGCTGGCAAAAGAGGATCCTTGCCAGATTGGCGTTAGCGTCTGCCTGCCAGATGGGACCATTCTCTCTGCTGGGGAAGCAGATAAGCCGTTTACGCTTCAAAGCATATCAAAGATCTTTTCCCTGATTGTGGCGCTCTGCCAAAATGGTCAGTCATATGTGTTTGAGCGGGTGGGGAAAGAACCGACAGGGGATCCGTTCAACTCGATCATCAAATTAGAGACAATCAAGCCACATAGGCCGTTAAACCCGATGATTAATGCAGGGGCGATCGCGGTGGCGGGGATGATTCGAGGAAAAGATGTGGAAGAGCGGTTACAAAGCGTGCTGGAGCTTTTGCGCAAGATGACCGGGAATCCACAAATTGGCATAAATGAAGCCGTCTATTGCTCTGAAAAGAAAACGGCAGACCGAAATCGCGCACTCGCCTGGTTTTTAAAAGACAGCGGAGTGCTGACCGGTGACGTGGAGGAGACGCTGGATCTTTATTTTCGCCATTGCTCGATTGAGGTCACAGCCAAGGAAGTAGCGAGACTGGGCATGGTACTCGCAGCGGATGGCATGGATATCATGACCAAAGAGAGAGTGTTTCCCGCAGAAGTAGCGCGGATTTGCAAGACGTTCATGGTTACATGCGGCATGTACAACGCCTCTGGAGAGTTTGCTATCGACGTCGGCATTCCGGCAAAAAGTGGCGTGGCAGGTGGCATTTTAGCCACAGTTCCAAATAAGATGGGCATAGGGGTATTTGGCCCAGCCTTGGATGAAAAAGGAAACTCAGTAGCGGGAGTCAAGCTGCTTGAGCTTCTATCAAAGGAATGGAAACTTGGTATCTTTTAGATACTTGCAGTTGATGTACCTTCTCCCCTTTTCAAATGGCCCAGAATCGCGTACTATGGATGATAAGGATGGAGGCAAACGGAGGGATAGGTTTTGACAGAAATTAAGGTTCCCGATCTGGAACAAAAAGCGCTAGCGTTGCTTCAAGCAGACGCGGACAAAATTTACAAGCTGATCGACGTACAGATGGAAAACCTGACCATGCCGCAGTGCCCGCTGTATGAAGAGGTTTTGGATACGCAAATGTTCGGGCTTTCCCGCGAAGTAGAATATGCGGTTCGCCTTGGACTTATTGAAGATGAGGTTGGGCGCGAAATCATGGGTTCCCTGGAACGAAAATTGGCCCATCTGCATGAATTGTATAACCAAAGGTAAGGCGAGGAGAACGGCGATATTCCTCGCTTTTCATTTTGCTTGGGACCACTATGCAGCCTCCTGAAAAAAGAGGTTGCATATTTTTTGTGCGTACATTAAATTAAAAGATATGATTTTTAATAATAGGTAAATGTGTAGAAAGAGAGTAGTAAGCAGACTAACAACTTGTCAGGGAGAAGCTGTCTAAGACTGGGAGCAGCTTTGAGGTTGTCCTGTTGAATTCACTCTGGAGCATTTGGGTCATTCCGTTACCAATGTAAGAGCGAGACCGTCAGCTAGAGCAGCTGATGTCTAAGTAGGGTGGTACCGCGAGAAATGAAATGAACTCGTCCCTTTTTGGGGGCGGGTTTTTTTGTGTAAAGAGGAATTTACCAGATTCCTATCCAGCTCAAGCACAGCGAAGGCTTTGCCAAATCACGGCGAAGCCAACAATTTTCGATTTTGACAGCCAAGAAAGACAGATGGAGGAGTGTAAGCTGTATGAAGCAGACAGACCAGTGGACGAGTCGGCTCGGGTTTATTTTGGCCGCAGCCGGTTCTGCGATCGGACTCGGAGCGATTTGGAAGTTTCCCTATATCGTTGGGACGAGCGGGGGTGGAGCCTTTTTTCTCTTGTTCCTGATCTTTACCCTTGCGATCGGCATGCCGCTCTTGCTGGGCGAATTTGTGATTGGAAGAAGTACACAAAAGGAAGCGGTCAGCGCCTACAAAGTGATCGCGCCCGGTACGCTGTGGCATTGGGTTGGACGGCTTGGGGTCATAACGTGTTTTCTCCTGCTTTCCTTCTATAGCGTAGTGGGCGGCTGGATTCTTACGTATTTGGCAAAGGGCATCACCGGTCAAATCAATGGTCCTGCCTACGACAAGCTTTTCAGCTCGATCATTGGGGATCCGCTGGGTGCGGTATTCGCGCAGCTGGTGTTCATGGTCATCACGGCTTGGGTCGTAGCCAGAGGGGTACAGAGCGGAATTGAGTCTGCGAACAAATACTTGATGCCAGGCCTTTTCATCCTTTTTGTCATTTTGATGATTCGTTCGCTCACATTGGATGGGGCGATGGAAGGGGTTTTATTCTTTCTCAGTCCCGACTTCTCAAGGCTGAATGGAGATTCGATTTTGTACGCTTTGGGCCAATCGTTTTTCGCGCTGAGTGTAGGTGTATCCGTCATGGTAACCTACAGCTCCTATCTGGCGAAAAATGAAAGCCTCGTGCGCTCTGCCGGATCGATTGTAGGACTGAACTTGCTGGTATCCCTGTTTGCAGGGCTAGCGATTTTCCCAGCCGTTTTTTCCCTTGGGATGGAGCCGACTGCGGGACCCGGATTGCTCTTTATTGTCCTGCCTTCCGTGTTTGAAAAAATTGCGTTAGGCAGTGTGTTCCTATGGATTTTCCTCGCCTTGTTCCTGTTTGCTACGCTAACCTCAGCGTTTTCCATGCTGGAAATCATCGTAGCGTCTTTGGCGAAAGGAGAGGAGAAGCAGCGCAAGCGTCTTTCCTGGGTGATAGCCCTGCTGATTTTTATCGTCGGGATTCCGTCCGCCCTTTCCTTTGGAATCTGGAGCGAGTACACCATTTTTGGCAAATCGATTTTCGATGCTTTCGACTTTTTGGTAAGCAATATCCTCATGCCGCTTGGGGCGCTTTTGATCGCCGTGTTTGTTCCTTTGAAAATGAAGCGCGAGACCTTGCTTGAAGAGCTGAAAGTGAAGAGTGGTGCGGGACGCAAAATGTTTGTCCTGTGGCTGTTGTTACTCAAATATTTGGCGCCAGTGGCGATTTTGTGTGTATTTTTGTATATGGTTGGCTTTATGTAAGGAAGCAAACGAAAAGGACTGCGAGGCGGAAATGCCAGCGCAGTCCTTTTTTCGCATCCAGGAAAGCTCTTATGCAAAGAAGAATGCCGTGCCCAGGATGATGTAGACCGTGAGCAAGAGAACCCCCTCAAACCAGTTGGTGGCCCCGTCCTTGGTGATCGAAATCGTAATAAAGGTTGCGACGCCGATTGCGGCCAGTTCATAGGCAGTAAACACGATATCCATCGGTTTTCCGATCAAGAGGCTGACGAGCACGAGGGTCGGAGCGACGAACAGAGCGATTTGCAGGCTGGAGCCGATGGCAATCTCGACGGCGGCTCCGATACGGCCTTTCATGGCGAGCAGCAGGGCAGCGCTGTGTTCCGCTGCATTCCCGATGATGGCGATCACAAAAGCACCGACGAACAGCTCTGACCAGCCCAACGATTCCGAGACGTGCTGGACACCGTGGACCAGCCATTCGGAGACGATCGCCACGAAGACCGTGGATATACCGAGCATCAGAATCGAAATGCCTTTGGACCACACGGCTTCGCTATCGTGCTCCTCGATATCCGACAAAAAGTCGCTATGCGTGATCATCGAGAAAATCAGCCAGAGAATGTACGCGATGATCAAAAGAACGGCGATGACGATGCTCAAAGTCTCGATCTTGACAGAGGGCAGCTCACGCATAAAGACAGCAGGGATGAACAAAGCGACAATCGCCAGGGTCATCAGGGAGGCATTGTGCCCCGCAAGCTTGCTGTTAAACTTCTGCTCCTTGAATTTGAGCCCGCCCATCAGAACGCTCAGTCCCAGTACCAGCAGCATATTACCGATGATGGCACCGGTGATGGAAGCCTTCACCATTTCAAAAAGTCCTTCTTTTACAAGGAAGAAGGCAATGATCAGCTCGGCTGCATTTCCGAAGGTAGCGTTCAGAAATCCACCGATTCGATCCCCCGCATAATGGGCCACACTCTCCGTCGATTTTCCTAGCCAGGCAGCCAGAAATACGACGCAGATGGCAGCGGTGATAAACTGGAACATCTCACTTTCGGTAAAATAGTGAGCAAACGCGGCCAGGAGGAAGCTTCCTCCCACTAAGCTGAAAAACAGACGCAAATTCATACGGTCACCTCGATTATGTACGTTCAATTCCTTCTAAAAATTACCATATTCTTCATGAAGATGCCTATAGGTATAGAGTTCCTCTTGTGGAAGAAACTAAACGATGAATATGGAATGGGAGGTGGCAAAGCATGACCATGCCTTACTTGTGTCCAACGTGTAAATCGAATCGCATGCGATTTACGGTAATCGAGCAGACTCCGCGCTACATGCGCCTTGACCCGCAATCCGGAGAGGTAGTAGCCGAGTTGAGCGCTGACCAGCTGGATATGTTCCACAAGCCTTATAAAGGTGACGCATACATGATTCAATGCGGAGTGTGTGGGACTACGGAACCAGAAGAGAGATTCGTCAAAATGGCGCAGCACATGCAAAATCAACGCACCTAAAGGATACAGGATAAAAACAGGCACGGAGTCTGACGGCTCACGTGCCTGTTTTTTGAACGTATAGGAATTTAACGGCAGAAAATGTGTCGGCCAATCTTCTTGATTTGCGGACGGCTCCAAATCCATCCGGAAGTCGCCGTGTCCGGGTTGAAGTAGTAAATGGCGCCACCAGTAGGGTCCCATCCTTTTAAAGCGTCGTTAACAGCGCGCTTGGAGGTTTCGTTGGGCGTTAGCCAGATTTGTCCGTCTGCAACAGCGGTAAAGGCACGTGGCTCAAAAATGACTCCAGCCGGCGTATTCGGGAACGCAGGGTTTTTCGTGCGGTTGAGGATGACGGCTGCTACGGCCACTTGGCCGATGTACGGTTCTCCACGAGACTCTCCGTATACGGCATTCGCCATCAAGCGCAGGTCATTCTCGGAAATACCTGCTGCGTGATACGTCTGTTTGCTGGGTGTGCCCGTATTGCTTCGCGTCCCTTGAGAGGTTTGCGGTACGCCCAAATCAGAGGCAGTAGGCTTGTAGTTCTTCGTTGCGTTATAAAGCTTCACTTTAGTTTTGGCACCGAGAACACCATCGATAGGAAGCCCAAACTCGTACTGGAAGTTGCGTAGAGCCCAGTAGGAGCGCCATCCGAATACGCCATCTACTTTCCCTGTGTAGAAGCCTAAAAATTTCAGGCGGTATTGCATCTCACGGACATCGGAGCCTTGTGCACCAACTTTCACGATCTGTTGGCTGAATGCATCAGAACGATGAGGGTACACCACTACTGCAGTCGTGATGAGAATTGCAAGTACCGCTACGGCCATCAGCCATTTAAAAGGCTGTTTCATGGCAAATCCTCCTTCGTAAGGGTGCTGAACACCAGATGATAGAGATTAGGTTCTCCAAGAAGTGAAAAAGGGCCATTAGTAAAATACTGGAGGAAGTACACACTAGCTTTGTACAAAGAAAGGAGGGCGCACGTATGCGGAAAGTCGCTTCATTCATTACGGAGCAGTTGCAGGCCTGGGGTGTTACACGAATCTATGGTGTTACCGGAGACGCACTCTTTGCCTTCTTGGATTCGCTCAGCAAGCAAAATTCGATTCACTATGTACCTTGCAAGCACGAGGCGGCAGCAGCCTTGATGGCGAGTGCAGAGGCGAAGCTCACAGGGCGTCCCGCTGTCTGTATCGCCACAACAGGCCCGGGAACCGTTAACCTTTTAAATGGTCTCGCAGATGCGTGGGCCGATCATGTGCCCGTCGTTGCCATCACAGGACAGGTCGAAACGTACAAAATGGGAGGAGCGTACAAGCAGTATGTTCCCCAAGAAGACCTGATGCGACCCTTGTGCAAGTACACGACGACCGTCACTCATCCAAAAGCCATTGGATCCGTCCTGCACAAAGCATTTGCTACAGCTGCCCAGCAAAAAGGAGTCGCGCATGTAGCGATATGCAAGGATGTTTTCGAGGAAATGACCACAGCAGAAATTACTCCTGAACTGCCGCGGGTTTCTCAGGCTGTCAGGCCGGATAGGATCGAGATGGAGCATGCTGCACAGCAGCTGGTACAGGCAAAAAGGCCGTTGGTTCTGGTAGGTGCGGGAGGGCGGGCAGATGCAGAGAGCTGCCGCAGGTTTGCAGAGAACCTCGGTGCCGGCATTCTCTTGTCGCTGGGAGCGAAGGGAAGTATAGAGGATTCTCATCCGCTGGTGCTAGGGGGACTCGGGGAAGGTGGCAGTGAAGCGGCTCTCCAAGCACTTGCAAAGGCGGATCTGCTGGTCATTTTGGGAGCGAGCTGGTTTCCTCAATCGTTTGTTCCCAAGCACCTTCCCATCATTCAAGTGGATTCTCATTCGGAGTCCATTCATGCGCATCCACATCTTGTTTCTGTGACCGCGAATCTCGATGATGTCCTTCCATTATGGCAGAGACGTTTAGAAATGCGTACAGTCGAACATGCTTGGGAAGAACAGGTAGAAAAATGGCATGCCCGGTTTTGGGAAGAGACGCAAAGCATCACCAATCAAGGAGGAAGTGAGCAGATCAAACCCGAAACCTTGCTGCACACCTTGGGAAGGCTGGTGAAAGATGACGCGATCATCGCCTTAGACACCGGCGAGCACACGCTCTGGTTTAACCGTGCGTTTCGTACGCGTGCACAAACTCCTTTGTTTTCGGGCAAGTGGCGTACGATGGGCTTTGGCTTGCCTGCAGCAATCGCCGCCAAGCTTACTCATCCAAAGCAGCAGGTCGTCTGCATCACAGGGGACGGTGGCTTGCAGATACATCTCGCGGAGCTGATGACAGCGGTGGAGCAGCATACGGATTTTCTCCTGATCGTCGTCAATAACGCGTCATTAGGCTTGGAAGAAGTCAAAATGAAGCAAGCGGGCTATCGCTCATTTGGTACAAAGCTGCACAATCCCGACTTCGTCATGTGGGCACAAGCCTGTGGCGTTTCCGGGCGTCATGTACGTACGGTCGGTGACTTGAGCAGCGCCATCAGTGAAGCTCTTTCGACCAATGTACTGACACTTCTCGACGTGACATGCACTTCTCCGACATTAACGGAGAGAAAAAAACAAATCCCCTTCCAAGCCCAAGCATGATTTGTTTATAATGAGAGAAAAGTCAGATAAAACGGGTGGGAGAGAGTAAAAATCGGGCAAGGAGGAGGGCGTCCAGTGGTTGAAAAACTCGGTGAAATCAGAGTCGCAGATCAAGTCATTGCAGTAATAGCAGGAGTGGCGGTAGAAGAGGTGCTGGAGGTTTCAGTCCGTTCGGGGGGGCTGTATCAGGATTTAGCTAAGAAAATCAATGGCGGATCCAAAGGAATCAGCGTCTCGATGGTGGAAGACAAGGTAACCATCGACATGCGGGTATCCGTCAAATACGGGGCGCCTATCCATCAGGTCTGTCACACTCTCCAGGAAAAAGTGAAGGATGCGGTTGAAACACTGACTGGTCTCTGGGTGGATGCAATCAATGTCCGTGTCGAAACGATCGAAATCAAATAAGAACGACCTGCGGCAAAAGCAGGTCGTTTTTTCTTTCCTCAAACGGTATAGGTCGTTTTTGTTACTTGCTCGTCCACTTTTTGACGGCTGACTTCTCGGGACACGTTCAGCAGGATTCCTGTAGAGATCAGGCAAACCAATAGGGAGGAACCTCCGTAGCTGATAAAGGGAAGAGGGACACCCGTCAAAGGAATGATTCCCGTCACACCCCCGATGTTGATCGCAGCTTGGAGGGCAATCATGCTGATGATGCCGATTCCGACGAGGCTGGCAAAGGTATCCTTGACGCGCAGACAAATGTGGATCCCCCGCAGCAAAAATAACAGATAGATGAGCAGGAAGATGGAAGCCCCGATAAAGCCCAGCTCTTCGGAAATAATCGAAAAGATGAAATCGGTATGCGCTTCCGGCAAATATAAATACTTTTGAATGCTCTTACCAAATCCCGTACCAGACAGGCCGCCGTGGGCGATAGCAATCCACGACTGAATGATGTTGTAGCCCGTATTCAGGGGATCGCTCCACGGGTCCAGATAGGAGTGAATTCGGTTGAGTGCGTGCTGCTTGACGGTAATGTAAGCGGCCAAAGCTAGCGCAACTACAGGGCCGCCAATCCCAATCAAATAACGGAGCCGAGCGCCACCACACACCATGACAATCAGGCCGGTCCCAAGCAAAATGGCAGCCGATCCCAGGTCAGGCTGGGCAACAATCAAAAGAAAAAACAGCCCGGTCACTAAGAGGGGAGGCATCAAGCCGGATTTTAGCTTTCGTATCCCATCCCCTTTTTTGGAGATGATGGCAGCCAGGTACAAAATCAGCCCCAGCTTCGCGAACTCGGCAGGCTGGAGGTTGGAAGAACCGATGCGAAACCAGGAGCGAGCCCCTTTGATGTTCTCCCCGATACCTGGCACCAGTACCAGCAGCAAGGCGAAAAAGCTTACCGTGGCGATTAGCAAGAAATTGCGTTTGTAAAAAGAAAAGGGAATGTTCATGGCAACCAGCATCCCGACTATGCCTAAAACTAAGAAGCGAATTTGCCGTTTCACAAAGTACAGTTCATCGCCATTGCAGTAATCACAGCCGTTTGAGGTGAAGCTGGTCAGCGCAAAAATCGAACTGGAACTGAGTACCATTGTGATGCCGAACCCCACGATCAGGGCGGTTAAAAACAGTAACAAAAAATCAGGTACGCCCCGTGTTTTCATCGTAGAACCCCCTTCTACGTGAAACAGAGAGGGGACACCTCTCTGTTTCGCAGCACTATTTCAATTGTCGCAATGCCGAGGCTTAGTGCGAAGACAGCTTTTCGTTCAGCATTTGCAGTTTCAGCTTGGCCGATTTGATCACGGAATCTGGAATCGGATAATCGTAGTCCAAGCCATGTGGGAACAGATGCTTACCCATATAAGGATCTTCCAATTTCAGGACAGCGTGGGAGTCTTCCAGCTTTCCTTCGGTCACGTTTGCTTCCAGACGCAGGTAATAAACGTTTCCTTTATCTTGGATTTTATAGTCGTATGTAGCGTGTTTGTAATCCCAAGCACCACGATCGAAACCGAGATCACTCATATAGTGTTCCAGATCGGCGAAAAAGACTTCCTTGGTGCTTACCCCAGTATCCTTGATAACCATTCTTTTTCCTCCTACAAAAAGGTAAGATTTTCACATCCTAATGATAGTCTGTTTTTGGAAGAAGCGCAATGTATAAGTCAATCTTACGAGTAGATGACCGGAATTGCCATGATATGGTATAATTTGCTACACAATGGATTGATTCTCAAGGGCGGTCGGCATCCCCGAATGAAAGGGGGTGATACTATGACAGTATTCGAAGCACTAAGTCTAATGTTGACATTTGGGACTTTAGTAATAATGCTGTCATCTAGTAAGAAAAAGTAGACCTCCCTTGAGCTTCACAGCCGGGAGGTCTACAGGCAGGTACTAGGAGCCGACTCCCCGAAAGGAACGACCATTGTAGCTTACGGACCGCGCGGGTGTTGCAGCACCCAGCGGTCTTTTTTTGCTACTGTCCAAAAGCACCATGCTTCCATCTTATCACAGTCAGACAGGTCTGCTCTAGTCGAAAATCATGACGCATGTCCCAGTTGAACGAATGAAGGAATAGGTAACAGGACACACTACAAGCGTTCATTAGCTAAAGGAGGAGAACATAGATGGCGAAAGTAGAGAATCGTACATTGCGCGAAATCATGACAAAAGATATCGCGACCGTGACGCTGAAGGATAATGTGTATGAAGTGGCATGCAAGATGCGTGACTGGAACGTAGGTGTGATCCCGGTCGTCAACGAGAAAAATGACGTGATTGGAATCATAACTGACCGTGATATTGTCATTCGCGGGTTGGCTGAGAAGCACGAAGGTTCAACAGCGACAGAAGTCGTGATGACGCGTGACATCATTCTTGGTCAGCCAGGAATGACTGTGGACGAAGCGGCGAAAATCATGGCACAGCACCAGATTCGTCGCCTGCCTGTCGTAGAGAACGGCAAGCTCGTAGGGATCGTTGCTTTGGCTGACATGGCCATTCGCCAAGTGCACCACGACGAGGCGAGCGATGCCCTCCAGGAAATCTCGGAGCCTGCTACACATTAAAACGATTTGTGGGGAACGCTCATTTGTACGAGGCTGCCGGCGATAGAGTCCGTCAGCCTTTTTTACATAAAAAGTTGTCAGAAATGTGTTGAAAATGAAAAAGAAAGCCATTATATTACTCAAAAGATCGTTCCGTTTGTTGGTGTAAGGAAAGGATTCGTTTGATGATGAAAGGAAGAGTTACAGCAGACGACGTCGCCAAAAAGGCGGGGGTGTCGCAGTCAACCGTTTCCCGTGTATTGAATAATTACCCGTTTATCAAGGAAGGTACACGAGAAAAAGTGCTTAAGGCGATCAATGAGCTAGGCTTTACCCGAGACGAGATCGCGCGAAGCTTGGTTGAAAAGAAGACCAGAACAATTGGATTGATTATCGGGAATATTTCAAACCCCTTCTTTGCCGAGTCTGCAGGTGTGATCATAAGCAAGGCGCAGAAGGAAAAGTACGATGTAATCATCTACAATGCGAACCACGATGACTACCAGTTGGAAAAGGTAAACACCAGGGAGGCTGCCCAAGCTGCCGTTGCGCTGGCGAAATATCCCTATTTCATTTAGCCCTCTAGAGTTCTTTATCCGTCTCTCCTATCCTTAAAGAAAAAGCTTCCCTTTACTATGACGTAACGGAAAGGTTTAGAATACGACTGACGAGGAAAAAACAAGCAGGGAGATGTACCTGATGCAAATAAAGGACATGGCACAGCGACTGCAAATTACGCCGCGAGCCATCCGCTATTACGAAGAAAAAGGATTAATTCACCCGCAAAAGGCAGATGAATCCGGGTATCGTCAATTTTCCGAGGAAGACCTGTGGCGTTTGCAGACGATCATCACCCTGCGCGAGGTAGGGATGCCTATTGAAGACATCGGTGAGCTCCTGCGGCAAATGGAGGAAGGAGAGGGGAGCCTGCTGAACTATCTGGAGCTGCAGCGCTCTTTTATGTACGACCGGTGGGTAGAGCTTAGCAAGGTGATCGAGACGACCGAGGCGATGATCGAGCGGGTCAAAAGCGATACGGTCATCGACCCTGCTTCGCTTTTTGAGCTGGCGGAAGGAAGCAAGCGCCTACGTCAGACACGGGCGGATTGGGTAGATCGATGGAATTTTAATCAGATCGCAGAAGTGTATGACGAGCTGGTAACGCGAAAACAGGATGGCTTCAACAAACACGAAAACTACGAGGAAGTGCTGGATGCCGTCCTCCAAGCGGCTGCTCCCATGCCAGGCGAATGGGGGTTGGATGTCGGAACGGGAACCGGCAACCTGGCGGGACGCTTT
Organism: Brevibacillus centrosporus; assembly: GCF_003710815.1. Lineage (GTDB taxonomy): Bacteria > Bacillota > Bacilli > Brevibacillales > Brevibacillaceae > Brevibacillus > Brevibacillus centrosporus. The sequence continues at coordinate 51,787 of NZ_RHHP01000013.1, read as the reverse complement.
GTCCGTGCGGGTGTCAAGATGAGCGGGTTTGATCAATCCTTGGAAATGCTGCGGCAGTGCAGGCGCAAGCATCCTGAGGTGGAGACGAAGATCGGGACTTTTTTCGCGTTTCCGTTTTTGGAGAACCGCTTTGATTTTGCCGTTTCCAGCTATGCGCTCCACCATTTGACCGATGAGCAAAAGCCGCTGGCGCTGGCGGAGTGTCGGCGTGTACTCAAGCCCGGCGGACGTTTGGTAATCGCTGACCTGATGTTTAAAAATGAAGAGGAACGTCTTGCCCGTCTGCAGCAATTGGAAGCGGCAGGAGATGAGCAGGCGGTGGAGCAGATGAGAAAGGAATGCTATGCGAATCGTACTCGCATGCAAGAGGAGTTGACAAAGCTAGGCTTTCAGAACCAAGCACAGCAAATCACCCCATACGTGCACGTAATTTCTGCCAAGCTGCTATAGAACATCTTTTTCACTTTTGGGCTCTTCCACCTACTGACACGCGTCTAGTCTTTTGCATAGGCTGTAGCGAGAAGGAAAGGGGGACTCCGAAATGGGTCTGTTTGACAGTTTTTTTGATCGAGATAACGACGAGCTTCTTTGGATTATTATTGTGGTGGTCGTGTTGCTGTTCTTATTTAACGCGGATCGTGACTAATCCACATGTATAGACAAAAACGACCTCATCGGATAGGTCGTTTTTTCCGTGCGTTTGCGCGGCTGCGAGCTTGATTCTTGACCTGAGAAGGAACTTCCACTACGCTATAAGCCGATGCAACGTGGGAGAAGGGAAGGAACGAGATGAAACGTATTGCAATCTGCCTGGCACTGTTCTCTGCTTTGCTGGGTGCCTGTTCTTCAACGACGGGACAACCTGTGGCAAACGGGGAAATGGAAGCGACCGTCCAGCGGGTAGTGGATGGAGATACAGTTGAACTTTCAACAGGAGAGAAAGTGCGGCTCATCGGGGTGGATACGCCAGAAACGGTGAAACCGAATACACCAGTACAGCCGTATGGAAAAGAAGCAAGTGAGTTCTCCAAGCAGCTGCTGACAGGCCAAAAGGTCAAGCTGAAGTTCGATGTAGAGCCATACGATAAATACAAGCGCTTGTTAGCGTATATGTACCTGCAGGATGGGACCTTCGTCAACGAAAAGCTGGTGCGCGACGGTTACGCACGCATCATGACGATTCCTCCCAACGTAGCCTATGCCGATCTGTTTTTAGAAGCGGAACGAGAGGCGAGGGAGAACAACAAAGGGCTATGGGGACTATCCGAATCCGAAGAGAAGCCCGAGAAGAAAGCGACAACGGCCAAGCCTGCCAAGGAGGCCGCGCCAGAGGGCAAGACGATCAAAGGAAACATCAATGCCAAAGGCGAAAAAATCTATCACGTGCCTGGCTCTGCAAGCTATGAGCAAACCAATGCGGAAATGTGGTTTGCAACAGAGGAAGAAGCGAAGGCTGCCGGTTTCCGAGCGCCGAAACGTTAATGAAGGTCATGGTTTGTGAGAATTCTCGCCCTCTTGAGAGATGAACATGACAAAATGCCACCCCCGTAACGTAGATAATGGGGGTGGCATTTTGTTTTTGGAATAGAAAGAGTAGAAAGATTGTTCGCTCGAGTGTTCTTTACAACGAACGAAAAGCTGGTACAATAGGGGGTATAGCCATTGCTTTGATATCGGGGAGGGACCGTACGAGTGAAAACGAGTGTAACAAGCTGTTATCCGGTACAGGATTCATGACGATTGCAAATGCAGACCAATCAACACCATTCGGACAGGCCGATACTCACTGGGAGAAAGGCGGACGACCGATTGACATAGCAAAGAGCCAGGCATTTATCGCTGGCAATGAGGTTCACGTTTGGCTGGCACAAATAGGGTCTTTACCTGCGTGCCAAGAAGTGCTCTCCCAGGAAGAAGTAAGACAAGCTGCAAGCTTCCGATCTCCCCACGATCAGTTTCGTTACCAATTTTCACATCGTCTCCTCCGGTTTCTTTTAGCTGCTTATATCGAAATACAGCCTTCTGCCATCCACTTTCAAAAAAATCGCTTCGGAAAACCATCACTTCTCCATCACGACATTCCATTCGCCCTTGAATTTAATATGTCGCACTCGCGGGATCATGTCTGTTATGTACTCGCCAGAAATCGTGCGGTAGGCATCGATCTGGAGCTTCTCGATCCTGACTTCGAGTGGGACGGTATTGGGCAAGCTGTTTTTTCCCGAGAAGAACAGGATTTGCTCAAATCCATGCCAGAAGCAGAACAGAACCGGGTGTTTTTTCAGCTTTGGACAAGAAAGGAAGCTCAGCTCAAAGCACTTGGACTCGGATTAGCTGCGCTTGATTTGGAGGCAGATCGAGCGGAAAGGTTTGCGATAGAGAATCTGCAGCTGGTGCCATTTTGTTATCAGAACCATTACGTAGGAACGGTGGCGACAGATTCAGATACGCCAGTCGTTCGTTTTTGTTCGTTCAAAGGTCAAGACGCGTTCAGGACGTGAAGGTGCAAAAGGAGGAGTAGCAGGTGAAAAACATTCTTTTGGAGCAAGAGGACATGTATCGTGAGGGACAAAAAATTCGCTTCACGGAGGAAGAAAGAAAGCTGGATATTGCCTTTTGGAAACGTAAAATGGGCTATGAGCCTCCCGAGCAGTATTTGCCTGCCGATTTTTCGAGAACCTCACCGGCTTCAGCACCTTCTAGAACCACCCGCTCCTATTCCCTCCCAGCTGCGATCCGGCAGAGTATCGAGACGTATGCCAAGCAAGCACAGGTAAGCTCGTTTCTCGTGCTGCTCACTGTGTTAAAAATGCTGATGCATCGGTATAACGCTGAAGACGAAATCCGTGTCGCTGCCTTGTTGTCTGGCACAATATCAGAACTTGCGCCAATGGCAAATCCGGTGATCGTGCAAAGCTTTTGGACGGGGGAAAAATCACTGGATAAAGCTGTACGAGAAGTTCAAGAAGCTTTCGCGGAAGCTAGGGAGCATCAGAGTATTCCACTTGATGAGCTTGCATCGTTGCTCGGTTTGAGCCAATCTGCTGGATCTGTTCCTATGTTTCGCGTCATGCTAGACATGTCTTCCTACGGAGAGAATTTGACGGAAGGAAATCTGCTGGCGAAAAGGGACGATGGATGGCATGGTGACGCCCTGGCCGATCTGATGTTTAGAATCGTAGAGTCAGAAGAAGAGATGACGCTCGCGATCACGTATGCGACGGACCTGTTCAGAGAGGAGACTATCAACCGAGTAGCGGGGCATTATTTCAAGCTGCTGGAGGGCGCACTCGCAGATCCAGCTGCAAGGCTATTCACCTTGCCGATTTTGACGGATGCTGAGCGCAAGCAGCTGCTCGTGGACTGGAACACTGCAAAGCCAGCTTATCCCCGTGACGCGAGCATGGTGGATCTGTTTGAAGAGCAGGTAAAGCTTGGGCCCGATCAGATTGCCTTGCTGTTTGAAGATCAGGGAATCTCCTACCAACAGCTCGATCGTCGGGCAAATGAAATCGCTCACCGCCTGCGTAGCCAAGGAATTGCCCCTGAGCAGCTCGTCGCAGTGTGTCTAGACAGATCGCCAGACATGATCGCCAGCTACCTGGGCGTGCTAAAAGCTGGAGGGGCCTACGTACCTATCGATTTGACATACCCTAGTGAGAGGATTGCGTACATGCTGGAAGATTCAGCGGCATCCTTTGTGATTACCACTGAACGCATTTTTGCAGACCTTCCCCGGCTGAACGCTACGATGGTTTTCCTCGATCAGGATTCACTGGAGGCCAAAAGTAAGGCTGATTCGTTCCCCAGAAGCAGCAGCGCTGCCCATTTGGCTTACGTGATGTATACCTCTGGATCAACCGGAAAACCAAAGGGCGTCATGATTGATCATCGCGGGATCGTTCGCTTGGTGAAAAATATCGACTACGCCAGTGTCGGACCGGATGAGACGTACATGAATTTGGGCGCGGTCGCCTTTGACGTATCCGCCTTTGAAATTTATGGCGCGCTTTTAAACGGAGGCAGACTGGTCATCCTGTCCACCAATAAGCCTTCCTTTGGAGAGATCGCGCAGACGATTCAGCGCTACAGAGTCACCTCTCTCAACGTCACACCGGATCGGCTCAATGTCCTGCTAGAGGATTACAGCGAGGCGCTGGTTGGATTGCGTCAGGTTATGCCCGGTGGAGAGGCGCTGCCCGTGTGGCTCGCTCGCAAATGCCTAATGAAGCTTCCGAATTGCAGATTGATCAATCTGTATGGACCGACGGAGAATGCGGTCAACACGACGAGCTACCACGTCAAAGAGATCGCGCAAAATGAAACGACGATCCCGATCGGACGTCCCATCGCGACAGATCGACTGTATATTCTGGATTCACAGCTGCAGCCGGTGCCGATCGGAGTGATTGGCGACTTGTACATGGCAGGAGATGGCGTGGCGCGAGGATATTTGAACCGGCCAGAATTGACAGAAGAAAGATTCCCGCTTGACCCGTTTAGCCCAAAAGCAGGCGAGAGAATGTACAAATCGGGGGATCTGGCACGCTATCGAGCGGACGGTCATGTGGATTTTATCGGTCGAGCAGACGATCAGGTGAAGATTAGGGGCTGCCGGATTGAATTGGGGGAAATCGAAACGGTTGTGGGGCTCTTCCCCGGCGTTCGACAGTCTGTGGCAGGGGTAACGAAAGGCAAGGATGGGACCACTGGCCTCGTCTCCTACGTGGTGATGAATGCGGGTGCCAGCTTTGAGCAGCAAGCGATCCGAGCGTTTGTCCGGGATAAATTGCCGGAGTACATGATTCCTACCTTCTTTGTGGAGCTGCAGGAGGTCCCCGTTACGCCGGTTGGCAAGATCGACCGCAAGCGATTGCCCGTACCCACGGTAGCCAGCAATGAAGCACACTTCACCGCGCCGCGAAATCAAATTGAAGATACGCTCGTCCAAATCTGGGAGCAGTTGCTGGACGTAAAGCCAATCAGTGTCACGGACAACTTTTTTCACCTAGGCGGCAATTCGTTGCTCGCTATGCGGATGTTCTCCTATATGGAAAAAACGTTCCAGAAACGACTTGCTGTCTCGAGTGTCTTCCAGGAAGACACGATCGAAAAGCTGGCGAAGCTGCTGGCATCTGACGAAGATCACGCAGAGCTGTCCAAGTCACTGGTGCCCATTTCGCCCGTAGGAACGAAGCCTCCTTACTTCTGCATTCACGGAGGAGGGGGAGAAGTGTTGATCTACGGAGAATTGGCGCGCTGCTTGGGGCAGGATCAGCCGCTGTACGGGTTAAGGTATGTTGCAGGTGCTCCCGAGGTAAGCGTAGAGTCGATCGCACGCAAATACATCCACGAGCTTCGCGAGGTTCAGCCAAAAGGACCCTATCATCTCATCGGGTTTTGCCTTGGTGGCGCGATTGCTTACGAAATGGCACAGCAGCTCTTGCAGGCGGGAGAAGAAATCGAGCTGCTTGCGATCCTCAACTACGCGAGCCCAGCTCTGCCTCCGCTGACAATGCAAGACAAAATCATCAACAGCTTCAAACTGCTATTCCGTCTGCCTTCCGAGCTGCGCAAACCGTTTGTGATGCAAAAGCTGCGGTTTGTAGGGAAGGTGCTGAAGAAGTCCGTTGATGAATCTTCACCCGAGGATGACAACGTGCAAGAGTTAGTTTCCGCGACGCGCTCCTATCGGCCTAAGCCATACCCCGGGAAGCTCTTGCTGATCCGTGCGGTGACGAATCTTAACCCTGCAGAAAGACTCGGCTGGCAAACGTCGCCGACCGGACTCATTGAAGAACACTGCATGGAAGCGGATCACGCCATGATCTTGAAGGAACCGCAAGTAGGTGTTCTGAGAGGTCATTTGAGAACGCATTTACAACGGAAGGAATAAGGCCAGACAAAAAACGAATACCATGTCCTAAGCTGATTCCCTGATAGCGGGATCAGCTTTTTTGCGTAGGAGAGGCTACTTTTGGGTGTTTGCCCAGCACCTGAAATGGGTGGGCGACATAAGGTAATCATGACTGGTCAGATACCTATTTTTTGGAGGAGGATGTCTCCATTGGATTCTCAAACTCGGGTCTATTTTCCTTACGTGAGCCCGCATGATCCTTGCCCGCCGATTCGTGTCAAATCCTACTACGTCCCACCCCAGCTTTTTATCGGCTTTCAGCCTGAAAACCTGCCGCAGTTCTCTCCTATGGAGGCCCTGATGCATGGCACGCTGTGGCCTGCGCTGTACAGTCCTTACGTTCCGACAGGACAGAGGGAAAGAAGAGGGGAGGGCCATTCATGAACGCTAATCCGCATACAAGACCTGGCGATGAGCAGTACATGGAAATGCTTACACAGCTGCAGGCAGTTGACTTCGTCTTGTGTGAGCTGAATTTATATCTGGATACCCATCCGAATGATGCGAACGCCATCGAGCAATACAATGAACTCGTGCAGCAGCGCTGGCATATGGCCAATGAATTCGAGACCTTGTACGGGCCGCTCATGAACCTCGGACACAGCTATTCGGGTTATCCATGGCAATGGAACGATGCACCTTGGCCTTGGCAAGTCTAACAAAGAGAAATGAGGGGGAAAACGCGACGATGTGGATTTATGAGAAAAAGCTACAGTACCCGGTTCGTGTCGGCAAGTGCGATGTCCGCATGGCAAAGTTTTTGATGGAGCAATACGGCGGTGCCGATGGTGAATTGGCTGCTGCCCTGCGTTATTTGAATCAACGATACACGATCCCGGATAAAGTCATCGGACTATTGACGGATATCGGGACGGAAGAATTTGCGCATTTGGAAATGATCGCGACCATGGTGTATAAATTGACCAAGGACGCAACAATGGAAGAGCTAGAGGCAGCGGGCCTTGGTGCCCACTACGCCAACCACGACCGAGCTCTTTTCTATGAAAATGCAGGTGGGGTGCCCTTTACCGCTACTTACATTCAAGCAAAAGGCGATCCCATCGCCGATTTGTACGAAGATATCGCAGCGGAGGAAAAAGCGCGCGCGACGTATCAATGGCTCATTGACATGACAGATGATGTGGATATCCAGGACGGCTTGAAGTATTTGCGTGAGAGAGAAGTTGTCCACTCTTTGCGCTTCCGTGAAGCCGTGGAGATTTTGAAAGAAGAGCAAGGCCGCAAGAAATTCTTCTAACTTTATAGGCGAATGAACGATGGTCCAATCGGGCACACTGGGGGATGACTGAATTTGGAAAGGAGTGTCCCGATGAAGGCCAGACGTTTTGTTTACCGATTATTGCTGCTGATCGGGATCGCTGCTTGCGTGGAGTGGTTCGTCTATGCGAATAACGAAGCTGCCCCAACAGAAGCAGCGGTCGAAGCAGGGCACAGCCATCAGCAAGCTCCGACCTTGAGCGTGACCCATACTCTGAATCAGGATGATTTGGAGCTCAAGATTGCGGTCACGAATTTTTCTTTTTCCCTCGAAAATATGGGAAAAGAGAATCGACAAGGAGAAGGGCATGTCCATCTCTATCTGGATGGGAAAAAGGTGGCAAAGGTATTTGAGCCCACTTACGTAATGAAGGATATTCCTAGCGGCAAGCATGAGGTCATGGTGGAGCTGGCAAATAACAACCATGAATCCTACGGCGTCTCCCAGCGTATTCCGATTGAAGTCAAACCGTAGATCGAGAATCACCAAGGCATTTCATGCAGAAAGCCGACGTTCCGAGTGCCCGTTTGGCGCACTTAGAAGTCGGCTTTTTCTGTAAAAAGCTTCTGTTATCGCATCTGTACCGTTACTTGTGCTTGCTGGTCCGGCAGAGCAATGACCAGGGTTGGGTAGGAAATGACCTGGATTTTCATCGAGCCGGGAGCGGGGGCCTTCATGTGTACGGATACCGTAAAGCCATGCGGACCTGTACGCTTCACTTGATCGGCTACCAGCTGATAGCCGCCAGTTGGGCGTTGTCCGGCTCCGATGACGACGTACGATTTGCCATTGGCACGAACGATTGTATGACCACCGCTTTTTCGTACTTTGCTAAGAGCGCTCTGAACGGCTGGTGGATAAGGGGCAGCTACCGGCTCGTACCCTTCCGCAGAAGTCGCTGATGGGGTAGGATGTGGAGTAGGCGATGGCTGAATTCCTGTCAATGTCAAAGCAGCAGAGAGCAACAGTCCGGGAATCATTGTAAACATCTCAAACATCCCTCCATTATTGTGGATATCCTTTTGAAAATGATAAAGAAGAGGTGACAGTCGTGCGAGTCCAGGATTCGCTGGAATATTTGTCCGAAACAACTCGGCAAGCAATCATGGTGGAGCAGACGAAACGCTTTGGTGCCGCTGATGATCAAAATCTGTCCACTCGGCTGCAAGACCCGCAATTTCTGCGGTGCGTGTGGGAGCAGGCCAGTGACATCGAACGAAACGTGATGAAGCGATTTGTCATCGCATCAACCAGAGGCTTTTTTAGCAAACGCGCTTGGGAGCGAGAAGCTGCCTCTGACCAAAGACAATTAACCGTCGGCTTGACTAGGCTGAGACGGCTGGGATTGGTTATGACCGTCCGCAAAATGTGGAGCGAGATCGGTTATCTCATGCCGCAAGAGATTCGGGAGCAAATAACAAGCTTCATGCTCGCGGAACCTTCGAGGGCGTTCGTTACTCTTTCAAAAACGCTCCCTTATTATATAACGGGTGGACGGGGCATACATCTGGATCTTTTTGGGCTCCTGCTTTTCATTCGCGACAACCAGGTACCCGTTACACAAAAAGGCACCATTCATCGCAGGATGTCGGTACGCATGGCAGGAATCATTTCCCTTTCGGACGAGCATTGTGCGGGCTTGACGCTGGCCCCTTTGGATCAAGAAGAAAGAGAAGGGCTGGCATTAACCGTCGCATTGGACATAGCGATTCGCCTTGGTTTCATCCACGTTCAAAACAAGCACCTCTCCATACGTCCGCAAGAGGTCCGGCGCTGGATGGCACAGTCGTCTCCTGACCGCTGGAAGGGGTTGTATGAGCAGGTGGCAGCCCAGTATTTGCCACATGGCGACTGGTGGGAGGCTTTTTCCCTTCTCATGAGACAAGCCCCGCTTGATCAGTGGTGTTCCTTGGCGGAGCAAATGCACATACTAAAGGAAGCGGGTTTTTCTATGCCCGCTGACGCAGAACAGCTCATTGCATCCAAATGGCTACACCTGCTTCTGGGGATGGGATGGATTCAGCTAGGGAGCGACAGTGAGAATCAATTGTACTGGCGCTGGATCAGTCTGCCTCATTTGACAGCAGAAGAAGGGTGGTTCATCGATGCGACAGGCTCGATCACGATCCCTCCCCTCGTACCGCTGCTGCATGTGTGGGAAATCAGTCGGTTTTGCACCATTCATTTTGATGGTCCGATGATCCGGGGGGAGATCCAAGCGAAAGAGGTGCAAGCGTATCTCGCCTCTGGGAAAACCGAAGAGCAAATCATCGACTTTTTGCGTGCAGGATGTGTTCATCCGCTGCCAGAAGCACTTGTGGAGACGATCAGCCATTGGGCAAAGACGGCACGTCAGATTCAGATGGAGCCGTATTATCGGGTTCGAACCGCCCACGCAGGGTTTCTCGAAGAGTGGAAGGAAATCGCTGACTTTCAACCATTTTTGTCGCAGATCATTTCTCCAACCGACTTTCTGATCGCACTTTCCCAGAAATCTCAGCTTGTGGAGCTGCTCCGTGAGTATGGCTACGAGCCTCAAGTGCTTTCGCAAACGCCAGATTTCTTCGAGACTGCTGATCAAACGGCAGAGGGAGCAAATGCGCCCGCAGGCTGGTTCGTGGTGGAGCGTCCGTGGGATGGATACGCGGTAGAGAACACTTTTCCCGACCCATTAGAAGGGATGGGGGAGGTGGCAGCTCTTCCAAAAATGTGGACGCAGCATTTCCAATCGTACCATCCGCAATCGATGCGGGACTTGTTAAAACGAGCAAGCGAATTACAGCTTGAGGTCGAGATTGGGCGGGCGGGCAAGGACAAGCTGCGAGGATTGCCAACCGAAGTGCGGATTGAGATGGGGTACTGGACTGTGCTGCTTGCGGGCGAAGGTGGCAAACAGCGCTATCGCCTGGACGATATTGAGCGAGTGCGCATTGTAGTGCCCGATTATCTGTACGAAGGGGTATGATCGTGGTACAATCGAGGTGTAGTTACCTTGAGAAAGGAGGTCTCGCCAAATGGAAACATTGGAAGCAGCGGACATGACACAGCTGCTGATGGAGTCACATGAACTGTCCACAATGATCAACCAGTCGCGCGAGGTCTCGGACTATCTGTCGGCCAAAAGGCAAATGGAGGCAGATGTGGAGGCGCAGCGGTTGTTGGCGCTTTTTGAAAAGAAGAAAGAGCAGTACGAGGATGTTCAAAGATTCGGGAAGTACCATCCCGACTACAACCATATATCCAAAGAAGTTCGCGAGCTGAAGCGTACCATCGAGCTGCTGGATTCCGTACAAGCATTCAAACGGGCGGAAGACTCCCTGGATGAACTGCTTTACCAAGTGAGCCGCACGATAGCAAATGCCGTATCGGGTACGATCAAGGTTCCGAGCAACAATCCGTTTCTCGAAGCACAGAGCAGCGGCTGCGGAACAGGAGGAAGCTGCGGCTGCAGCGTGAAAAAGCCATCCTGAACCGCATCGTACTAGCGATTTTCTCTTAGCAAAAAGCAGTCCTCACAAAGGTTTCCGCAGCAAAATTGCTTCTCGCTTGGAACGAGAAAACGGAAACGATACACGTGATGGCGGTCATCTGAGCGTACGTAGATGCACTCAGGTTTCAACTTTGTACCAGTAGTCAGGCGCTCTCCTGTTTCCATCAGCCGTGTAGTCAGGCTCGTGGCGGGGAGCGCGCTGCTTACATAAAAGAAGCGCTGGCCGGCGTGCGTGCGCCAGTTGTAAGACGTGATGGTTCCTTCTTGGAGAAGCGTTTTTTCAAATTGCTGATAAAACGTAGCCAGCATTATCGACCACGATTCCTTTCATCGGAAGCTTTCAAGGTCATTATACCACGATTTGGGAAGGAGACCGACGCCAAGACATGAGAGAGCGACGTCTGGGGGTTGCCGTGTGGGTGAAGAACACGCGTGCCGCCAAAAATTTACGTAAATTTGGCACCATTCACTACATCTCCAAGCGGTTGAATTACGTTTCGATGTACGTTGATGCCAAGCTCATCGACGAAACGATCCGCACCATGGAGAAATTACATTTCGTCACAAAAATCGAGCGGTCCCATCGCCATGAGATTCCGGTTGAGTACAATAACGCCAGACCGGATAAGGCGAAGGAGTACGATTACAAGCAAGAGAAAAGCCAATTGCTGGCTCTGGCTGAGACGCTCTCCACAGAAGAAGGGAATCAACCGACAGCAGTTTCTTCCTAAAAACCGACACGAGCTGCCAGTTTTCGGTAGCTTTTTTCCTTTTGCTTACACCTAGAACATGGTATTCTTAGAAGAGGAAATCCATAAGAAGGAAGTATGAATCCGTTTTCATGGAATAAAGAATAGCGGTGGAAAGGTGGGGGAGTACCTTCATGATACATCTAGATATTAACTGTGACTTGGCCGAGGGCTTTAGCAGAGGGCGACAATTTGAGGATTTGGGCATTATGAAGTGGATCACCTCCGTCAATATCGCGTGTGGTATGCACGCTGGTGACCCACATATCATTTGCCGAACGATCGAAGCAGCGCTTAGGCATGATGTGAAAATTGGGGCGCATCCTGGCTATCCGGATGTTCAAGGATTTGGGCGCCGTTCCATGAATCTATCGGTGAACGAGGTTTATGAACTGGTTTTGTATCAGGTCGCAGCTCTTTCAGGCATGACTCGAGCTCTCGGAGGAGAATTGCATCATGTGAAATTGCATGGTGCGCTTTATAACGAGGCTGCAGAAAGACCTGAGTTGGCAGAGGCTGTCGTACAGGCAGTTGCTGACATCGACGAGGATCTGATTCTGTATGCCTTGTCAGGCAGCAAGCTGGTGGAGGCAGGCTTGGAGCATGGCCTTCAGGTAGCCGAGGAAGTGTTTGCAGAGCGTGCTTATCTGCCGAACGGTCGGCTTGCCCCTCGCGAGCTGGAGGGCAGTGTGCTGATCAGTAAAGAGGAAAGAATGGAGCAGACGCGTCAGCTGGTTCTCAACCAAAGAGTGCAGACGGTAGATGGCCAGCAGATCGATCTGGCTGCAGATACACTTTGTGTCCATCACGAAAGCTCGGATGTCCTGCAGTTTCTAGTCGAGCTGCATCGCTGGGCAAAGCAGAACGAGGTCATCATCGAACCAATTCATGCCCGATAGGCACAAAGCTGAAAAGAAAAGCCATGCATGTGACATCCCCCGGTTAACGGGACAAGGATGTCGCAGCATGGCTTTCTTTGATTCGTCCGTTCTCGATAAACAAAATCACGTCCGCAAGCTTTTCGGCTTCTTCGCGATCGTGGGTGACAAGTAAAAAAGGAATATTCCACATTCGATGCAAACGAAGCAGCTCATCCTGGCACTGCTTGCGTGTGTCTGAATCTAGGGCGGAGAGCGGCTCATCGAGAAGCAAAATTTCAGGCTCGGTAGCCAATGCCCGCACCAGGGCGACACGCTGCTTCTGCCCCCCGGAGAGCTGATGGGGGTACTTGTCCAGCAGGTGATCGATGCCGACAGTCGAGAGCAAGGCTTCGAGAGCAAGCTCATGGCCTGGCTTCATCCCGTAGCGAATATTTCGGTCGACGGTCATGTGAGGAAAGAGCGCGTAGTCCTGAAACAGGTAGCCGATTTTTCGTTTTTGTACGGGCATGGGCTTCTTTCCCTGCTCGAAATAATGTTGATCCCCAAGGGTAATTTCTCCGGCATCCGGATGTATGAGGCCGGCGATGGTGCTCAGGATAGTTGTTTTCCCGGAGCCGGATGGGCCGAATAGAGCCACAATTTCCTGGTTCACTGAGAACGAGACGTCCAGCAAAAAATCCGGAAGCTGCTTCTGGATCGAAACCTTCAACATGGAGACCACCTTCCTCATTTGTGATGGGCATACCGACGGAGATTTCGCTTACTCCACCAGTTCAGCCAGAAAGTCGTACCCATTCCCAGTGATACGATGATGACGACCCAGAACATCGCTTTTTCCATTTGGCCTGCTTCGACGGCGAAGTAAATCGCAACAGGAATGGTATCCGTTTTCCCGGGGATGTAGCCTGCGAGCATGAGCGTAGCCCCGAATTCTCCCAAGCCACGTGCAAAGGAAAGGACAAACCCTGCCAAAAGCCCGGGCCATGCGAGAGGGAAGGAAACGGTCCAGAACAGACGCCATTCAGACGACCCAAGAGTTCGGGCGGCATCCTCCAAGCGGCGGTCGATACTGGTAAAAGCAGCAACAGCGCTTTGATACATCAAAGGAAAAGAGACGACGATGGAGGCAATCACTGCCCCTGTCAGGGTAAAGACAATTTGGATTCCAAACCATTCATGTAACAGCTTTCCGAAAAATCCGTATTTGCCAAACAGAATCAAGAGGCCGAACCCCACGACAGTTGGTGGGAGAACCAGCGGGAGTAAAAAGAAAGACTCCAGCAGGTTCTTTCCAAAAAAATCCCGCTGGGTCATGATTCGGGCAAGCAGTAAGCCGATGACAAAAACAAGGGAGGTGGAAAGCGCGGCTACTTTTAAAGAGAGGATCAAGGGTGTGAAATTGGTTTCGATCAACGCTGGCCACCTCCATTCCGTCTATTATTGGAAACCGTATTTTTTTAAGATCTCTTTTCCTTTATCAGAAGTCAAGTAGGAAAGGAAAGTTTTTGCTGCATCTGCATGCTCAGAAGCGGCGACAACGGCACCTGGATACACGATCGGTTTGTGCCATTCGGATTTTGCGGTAGCCAATACTTTCACGTTTTTGGAGATGAGAGCATCACTGGCATACACGATTCCCACTTCAGCGTTACCAGACTCTACAAAGGTCAACACTTGGCGTACATCGCTGCCGTAGACGAGCCGATCCTTGACGCTGTCGCCGATTTTCAGGGTGTCCATGACTTCTTTTGCATAGCGGCCTGCTGGAACGGTTTCCGGTTCGCCAACAGCAATATGCTTCAGGGAAGCATCAGTCAGCTTTTCAAAGGAATCGATGGTAACGGAGCTAGACGCACCGGTGATGAGGACCAGCTCATTTTTGGTGAAGTCTTGACGGGTATCTTTGGTAATCAACTGCTTTTCTTCCAAGCCATTCATGTCCTTGGCACTTGCTGACAAGAATACGTCAGAAGGAGCACCTTGTCCGATTTGCTGCGCTAATTTGCCCGAGCTTCCAAAGTTATAGGAAACAGTGATGCCAGGATTATCTGCTTCGAAGGTGGATTTCAACTCATTGAGAGCATCGGTCAAGCTGGCAGCGGCGGAAACCAAGATCTCTGCTTTTTCGGTTGGCGCTGCAGGAGCTGCAGGTGATTCCGATGCGGATGTGGCAGGGGCAGGCTGAGCTGCCTGAGGTGCTGCAGGAGTGCCGGAGCACGCAGTGAGCAAAAGGCCCAGAGAAGTACATAATGCGAGTAATTGCTTTTTCATGAAGAAAACCCTCCGTAATTATATTTGGTTATAATTAAATATAACTTGATATAATTAGATTATATTAGGTTGTATTCGATAATCAATTGCTATTTTACGAAAAGTAAAAGAAAATGAAAGGTAGGAATAAGGAAATAGGGGGTCAGCCATGAGCAGTGAAAATTCATATACGACAGAGGAAATCGCCAAGCTGTTGCGGATCTCTAAGCTGACCGTGTACGACTTGATAAAAAAGGGAGACTTGCCTGCATACCGGGTTGGACGGCAGATGCGAGTAGATGCAAGCGATCTGGAAGCATATAAAGCAAAGGCCAAGGGAGAGTACAAGCAGCAGCCAGCACCTTCTGCTGCTGTGGCTGGAACACAAGTGGCAGAACCCGCTTTGGTAAAAGCAGGAGCGGTCCGGGACATTATCATCAGCGGTCAGGATGTCAGCCTCGACATGCTGGCCAGTCACTTGCGAAGCCGCGATCAAGCCTATCGACCTCTTCGCTCCTATGTAGGAAGTATAAACAGTCTCATCGCGATGTACGCAGGACAAGCTGACATTGTAAGCACACACCTGTTTGATGGAGAAACGGGCGAATATAACATTCCGCACGTGAGGAGCATCCTTTCCGGTCACCGGTACATGATCGTCAATCTGCTGTCGAGATGGGCTGGCTTTTACGTGCATCCAGGGAACCCGAAAGCGATACAGACCTGGGCAGACTTGCGTAAAGCAGGTATCCAGATGGTCAATAGAGAGAAAGGCTCAGGTGCGCGTACACTGATCGAAGAGGAGTTTCGCCTGCACAAGATCAAGGGCAGCGAAGTAATGGGCTACGAGCGGGAGGAAGCCAATCATCTCGCTGTGGCAGGCACCGTCGCACGGATGGAAGCCGATGTAGGCATAGGCATTGAGCGGGCAGCCGCCATGGTCGGCGTGGATTTTGTGCCATTGGTCCGCGAGCGATACGATTTGGTGATTCTGAAAAACGAGGAGAACGAGCAGCTGATATC
The DNA here is from genome assembly GCF_003710815.1 of Brevibacillus centrosporus. Lineage (GTDB taxonomy): Bacteria > Bacillota > Bacilli > Brevibacillales > Brevibacillaceae > Brevibacillus > Brevibacillus centrosporus. The sequence goes on along the minus strand of NZ_RHHP01000013.1, from coordinate 36,198 downwards.
CCGCGTGCTGGAGATATTACGGTCAGAGCTTTTTCAAAAAGAGCTGAGTGCAATCGGAGGGTACGAGCTGACGCATACAGGGAAGATCATGTACGAGACTTGGTAAACCACATGGAGACCGCCGTCCAAGCAAGAGTGCTTGCGGGGAGGCGGCTTTTTCTGTGTTTGGTCGACAAAATAAACCTTTTCTTTACAGAATCTCCCGAATTTCTACTCAGGTTGACAAGGATTTGCTATTATAAAAAAAACGAATGCTTGCCGCCGAGCGATTTGAGGGTTGACATGAAAAAAATTCAACAAACGAGTTTATTGGTTTGCATCACGATTTTAATCCTGTTTGGTTCAGCGGGAATCGTTTTTTACTGGCCTACGATATCTCAGGTGCTGGCAGAAGCGATGAGCAAATCAACAGGAGAAGAACAGATCGGTGCAGATCCGTTTTCCTATGATCCGCCGCTGCCTTCCTATGTAAAAGACCTACATCCGAAATACCACATACAGGCTGAACTGCATACGTCAGACGCAAAAATAGCCGGTAAAATGACTGTGGAGTTCGATAATCCGAAAACCAAGGATATCCGCTTGTTCGTTTATGACTATCTATGGAACCGAATGAGTGTGAAATCGATCCGATATAAGGATAAGCCGCTTGCTTTCGACCGGGAGACAACAGCCATCAAGCTTTCGAACCCGTTTGGAGCAGAGCTGCGTGGGGCGCTTGCGATTGAGTTTGAAAACCCGGTACCGCGTAGAGGGACCCGTTTTGGGGTCAAAGATGACATCTGGACATTGACGACATGGTACCCGATGCTGGGCGCGCAAAACCAGCAAGGAAAATGGTACGATCCTCCCCTGCGCATCGATTATGGTGATCCGTTCATTTATCATTACGCGGATTACGACGTGACCTTCGTCTCGCCTCAAGGCTACAACTGGGTGAGCTCCTGGGGGCGGGGTGTCAGCACTCCGCTGGATGGAAGCAGGCAGCAGGTACGCTATCAGGGGAAAAAGCTGCTGAATTTTGCGTTGGTGGGAAGTCCTCTTTATCACGTGGAAACGATCACGCTCGGTCAAAACCTCTCCGTGGATATCGCCTCAGTGGACAAGGGCAACATCGAGAGGATCAAAACGATTGCCCAGTCGGTATTCCCTACCTACGCGGATTGGTACGGAAATCTGCCGTATCCACATGTAGCCATTGCCGAGACGAGCACGGGGACTACATACGCGATGGAGTATGCCAATATGGCCATTTTCAAGCGAGATATGTACCAGCGAAATCTAATCGATCATTGGCTGCCGCATGAGATCGCCCATCTGTGGTGGTACAACAGCGTGGCTACGCTGGAAGCAACACACGGCTGGCTTGACGAGGGCCTGGTAGAGGTCAGCGTGACGCATTATTTGCAAAACCGCTACGGGAACCAAGCGGCTACCTCCCTGCTGGACGAGTATGCGAGTGACTCTCAGCGTTTGGGGCAGCGCTATCCGGGTGGAAAGCTGGACAAGCCGCTGCAGAAGTTTGCTACAGAAGAAGAATTTCACTGGACGTGGTACTCGCGGGGAGCACTGCTCTTTGACCACTTGAGACGTCAGATCGGCGACGAAGCTTATAAACAATTTTTGCATAAGGTGCAGCAAAATTATCATGGCAGTGTCATTGGTGCTGAGCATCTCGACCAGGCATTAGGACAAGCCTTGCGAGGCGAAGCGGTATATTTCCGTAAATATACGCAGGCTCTCAATACAACAGCGTTTGGGCCGGTACAATTCGAGCCATATGTGACTACCTTTATTAACGGAATGAGCTTTTATCCGTCCATCCCCGCAAGAGTGACGAATCAAACGGCCTACATTCCTTTGCGGGAAGTGGGGGAACGTATGGGGCTTTCGGTGGAATGGTCCAAAGAGAAGCAGATGATTGAGGTATCCGGAAATGGGCGTGTAGTCTACCTCAAAGAAGGCGACTCTTTTGCATGGGTAGCAGGTAAGCGGGTAGATCTGGGTAAGCCCATCCGTTCGATCAAAGAGCGTACGATGGTTCCTATGGCGTTCTTCCGATTGGCGATGGATTTTGAAAGCGTGTATGACGCGCAGGAAAGAACGGTAAAAATTGTGACGCGCAAGGCATCCGGAAAGGCGGGAGAATAAACCATGAAAAACGTGGTGCTGGTTGGATTTATGGGAACGGGCAAGACAACCGTAGGAGCGGCGTTGTCAGAGGCGCTAGGAATGACTCAAATCGACCTGGACGAAGAGATCGTGAGAAGAGAAGGCAAAAGCATCCCTGCTTTGTTCGCTGAACAGGGGGAACCGTACTTCCGGGATGCTGAAAGCAAGTATTTGGCCGATTTGCTGGAGCATGGTCCTTGCATCCTGACCACCGGGGGAGGAGTCGTTCTTCGTCCGCAAAACGTCGAGGTCATGGTCCAAAAGGGCTTGGTCGTGGCTCTGTCCGCATCCGAGGAAGAGCTGATCAAGCGGTTGGAAAACGATACAGGCCGTCCGTTGCTGGCAGGAGGAGTGGCACAGCGCGTGCGTACGCTGCTTGCAGAGCGTGCTGGCGCTTATGACTTCGCACCGATCCAGATAGACACGACGGGGAAAAGCCTGACCGCGATCGTAGAGGAAATAAAGGGGCTTTTGGTTGAAAACGAAACAGGCGGGGAAGACTAGGAATGAAGCGCTCCGCCGCAGGGAAGACGGCGTGAATCCGCACGACAAAGGAGGCACGTACCATGTCTTTTCAGGAGTATTTAAAATTTCTGACCAGATTGTTTGTCCAGTACATGGAAACCCCGAAAGATGAACGGCGTCAGCGGAAGATGCCGCGGGAATCCTGGTCGTCCCGCTGGTTTGGGGCGATCCCCATGTCGATAAAGCTGTTATGGCGTAAATAACCCCATACCTGGAAACGTGGACGGAGGATGCATATGGCGAGAGTCGCAGTAGAACAATCTCTATCCCAAATCAGCAAGTTGCTGCGGGATAACGGGTATGATGTCGTCGATTTGGGTAACTGGCAGCAGGTTGTAGATGCTGTCGTCATTACAGGACAAGATGTGAATGTGCTAGGTGATGAAAGCAAGACCATTACGGGCGCCCCTGTCATCAATGCGGAAGGTATGACTGCCAGCGAAGTGTTTCATGCCGTTCATGAGCGATTGTCCCCGACAGAGCATCGCTAAAGCAGGGAAAAAGCCGCGACAAAAGACAAGCTCTCCACCGTGGATACGGCAAGGGAGCTTGTTTTATTTTTTGTCTATGACCATTTTCTGTCTATTCAGTTAACGATTTTGTCGATAAAGATTCTCAAAACCACTTGACAGATAATGATTTTCAATATAAAGATCCATAAAATCTTCATTTGTAAAATAAGAAAAAGGCGCATACAATAAAAATAAGTATTTGATTAAAATTATTCTAAATAAGAATCATTCTCTGTAAGACATGAATCATAGAAAGCAGGTGCGCAATTATGTACGATTATCATCATCTTCCTCATGTGAAGGAACAATCCAAATCAAAGAAAACATTGTGGATCACTCTCTTTTTGACACTGTTTTTTACGATCGTAGAGATTGTTGGGGGAATCGCCTCCAATTCACTCGCGCTGCTGTCTGACTCCGCGCATATGATTTCCGATGTGCTGGCGCTGGGCCTCAGTATGCTGGCGATCTATCTGGCTACGCGCGAGCCCGATGCCAAACGTACTTTTGGCTATCTGCGCTTTGAGATCATCGCCTCCTTCCTGAATGGCTTGGCGCTGGCCATCATTGCGATTGGGATTTTGGTAGAGGGCATTCATCGCTTTATTCAACCTCAAAACATTGATTTCAAGCTGATGCTGATCATCTCCACCATCGGTCTTATCGTGAATCTGGTGTTGACACTCGTTTTGTCACGCAGCATGAAAGAGGAAGAAAACTTGAATGTGCAAAGCGCGTTGTGGCATTTTATCGGTGATCTGCTCAGTTCGATTGGAGTCATCATCTCGTCTGTGCTCATTTATTTTACAGGCATGTACTTCTTTGACCCGTTGATCAGTATGGTGATTGCCGTGATCATATTCGTCGGCGGAGCCAAAATAATTCGAGAATCCTTCTTGATCCTGATGGAATCGGTGCCGGAAAAGTTCGACCTCGATGAAATCCGTTCTGAAATCTCCAAGATTGAAGGCGTGGAGGATGTGCATGAATTGCATTTATGGGCCATTTCCACTGACCACTACTCGCTTACTGCCCATGTGTTTATTCACGACAACATTCAGACGTTTTGCGTCATTTTGGCGATTAACGAAATGCTGAAGGAAAAGTACGGGATTGCTCATGCAACGATTCAGGCGGAGCACGCTTCCTTCCATAACCATGGGGAATACGGAAAGCATTTTCTCGAGACACACCCCGCCCATTAACGAGGGGAGGAACCACAAGAAAAAGGATAGAGCAGCTGAGTGAATTCAGTGCTCTATCCTTTTTGTTTACTGTACCGGCATCACTTGAGCAGTCTTGACATGAAACGTGCCGACTTTATGAGCGTACGAGTAAGGGACGAAACGCAATCCTTCATCCCAGACCCCGACATAGGCATTTTGATTGTTCCACAGATGGAGAGAGCCGACAACGAAAGGAGCAAGAACACGAGACTGGTACATCGGTACGGTCAACGTGACTGGCCCTGCCTCTGATTGCTGCTGCCAGAGCTGCGCCAAGCTCACATCTGAAGCGGAATTCAAATCATACACCCAGCTGATCTGATCGAAGGGGCTTGCCTCTTCGGAGCGCAGCACCCTTGCTTGTGTAAGACTCTGACCCTCGGCTGCAAGCTCATCTACGGGTAAGGACCTCATTACTGCTTCATTTGCGGTGAAGTCTGTCGGGTAGGATTCACCCGTTTTCGCATTCACCATTTGTGCGGCGGGATTTTGAGTCAGCAGCCAGTGGGAAGCGAATCCGTCATAGACGGGCTCAGCAGCGATTTCGCGCGGAGCAAAAGCGTCATCGAACAAAATGTACTCGCCTACCCCATATTCCAGCAGAACGAATTTTTCAGCACCCTTCGGGGAGGGCAGCTCGCCGACGACGAGATAGCCGACCTGCTTACCGTTTTGGCTAATGCTGACAAGCCATTGATGTTGACCTGCTCCCAAGGTTTGAACGTCAGTTTTTGCATTTTGCCATTGCTTGAATTGGGCATCGCGGGTTGCGATTGTGTCCATCCACGAGTGAATTTTCGTCTGAAATTGTTTATCCCAGCCGCTTTCCCCTTCTGCATGGGCAGGAGTGAGATACACGAGCAGGGAAAACAGCGTGATAAAGAACGGAACCAAGCGTCTGGTCACTTGCATGCACCACCTTTTGCAAAGGCTTTCTACGTTCCTATTGTAACCAGGTATGCCAAAAAGATTTGTTGCAACTTGTCTTCTCCTTGTCTTCTTTTCTCGCACTTCTTTTACAGAATTCGTCCGGATACGGGGGATTTGGATGTGTTTCTCCCTTTTGGCGTCGAGTTGGACGGAGGGGTAGTCGACAGGTAAAACAGGCCTCCGTTGATAAACTGCACCTCGATTCGCGGCTCGTACTGCCAGGTCAGCTCATCCATGCGACGCTGCCGTTCCTCATCTGGTGTACTTTTTCGCCATTCCTTCTGATTGACTTCTTCTTTAGGGGTTTCATGAATGCCGTTCGCACGTAAAAAGTCGAGGATTCTTCCTCCCGACGCCCGATATTCGTCAAACGTCTGCACTTGTTCGACAGGAGGGGGAGTAGGAGCGGCAGGAGCTTCCACCTCCGGGATTATCTCGACATTTTCCTCCACTTCTTGCTCGTCTTCTTCTTTCTCCGCAGATTCGGGTTCGCGCCGGGCAAGCTCTTCGTAGTAGGCTGAGAGGATCTCTAGCTCTTCCTGCAGACGAGCTTTGGCTTCCATTGCCCAGGTTTGATCCTCTAACTCCAATACATCTGCTACCGTCTTTTCTGCCATGCTGAGTGCCTGAGGAACAGTGATCCGACGGTCCAAGGTGTAAAAGTAGTCCGGGATTGTCGGAGTAAGCGGCAGGCTGAATAAAAACGACGTGAAATCATGGACCACCTGCGGGTTGTGAAGATTGATCCCCAGGTAGAGCAGGATGTCTCGCTTCTTGTCACAGAGGAGAGAGACTTTTAAATTTAGCCCCAGCCAAGGCACGAGCGGCGTCGAGCGGCGCGTTCCTCCCAGCAGCCCGCCTTTTTGTTCATACATGCAAAGAAAACGGCCATGCTTTTGGGTAGAAGCAAAGATCTGCTGCATGCGTGCGGCTCCGAGATGGAGGTATTCTGCCCGCTTCCCCTCAGGAATGCGGTCAGGGTGAAAGGCAAACGTCATCACTAATGGCTGGTAAGCGATATTCATCTTTTCTACCCAGCTCCAATAAAACGGGCGGTTGCCGATATCTTTGTCTACCTCGACGGGGAGCTTGACGGTCAAGTAATCGGGATGGGATTCGACGATATGGGCAGAAAAGGAGGCGAGATAGCGCTCCACAAATTGTCGAACCTGCTCTTGCTGCATAGGAGAACCTCTTTTCGTGTTTATTGGTCTGCGGCTTCGGATAGAGGTGATGAAGTCCGAGCCTGCGTCTGCCGGATGGCACGAATGGCATGTCCCATATTGTCCAGCTTGAGAGCCATTTCTCTGGACGAGCGGGAATCCATGATGATCTGGATGAGATTTTCTTCGAGCGAATGGTTGAGACTGAGACGCTCCACGATGTCATCCAGCTCTCCGATTACCATCTCGAACAAATCGATTTTTTCATAGAGCAGATTTAGGATATGCTCTTCAATTGTACCCACGGTAGACAGATTGTGGATATGGACATCCCGTTTCTGACCGAGTCGATGGACGCGTCCGATCCGCTGCTCGACGCGCATGGGGTTCCAGGGCATATCGTAGTTGATGACCTGGTTGCAAAATTGCAAGTTAATGCCTTCCCCACCTGCTTCCGTAGCGATCAGGACTTGGGCGCGGTTCTGAAACAGGTCGGTCATCCAGTCCTTTTTGCTGCGTTTGAAGCCGCCGCGAAAGGGGACAGAGGTGATGCCATGGTCATGCAAATACTTTTGCAGATAGTTTTGGGTGGCACGGTACTCCGTAAAGATAATTACCTTGTCGTTGATGTCTTGAATCAGCTCGACGGTTTTGGCGGCTTTGGAATGCGTGTCGATCTGCTTGATCATCTCGACGAGCTCCATGATTTGCTCGCGCATCACAGAGTTCTCAGCGGTGCGCTGATGCATATTGTATAAGGTCATGAAGGCCGCTTCCTTGCTGGAACAAACCTCGCGCTGCAAGGTGATCAGCGACAGCGAGTTAAAACCGCCTGCTCCGCCTGTGATGCCGGTATGGTACTGCTCTCGAACGAAGCGGGTTACGCCATCATAGAGGGCCATTTCTTCGGCAGACAGCTGAATGGGCACAGATTGTACGCGGCGGCTGGTGAATTGAATCCCGCCATCGCTTCGCTTGTTGCGGATCATGACCTTTTCGATTTCTTCCCGCAGCTTCTCACTGTTTTTGGATTGGCGTTTGCCTTCGACGTAATTGGAAGAGAACGTCGCGTTATGTCCCAAATGACCAGGTTTGAGCAGATTGATCAGGTTGTACAGCTCGTCCATCTCATTTTGAATCGGCGTTGCGGTCAAAAGCAGGCAGTATTTCTTGCGGATTTCCTTGACGAACTGGTAGTTGCGCGTGCGCTTGTTTTTGAGCTTGTGTGCTTCGTCAATGATCAGCATGTCATAGTCGATATCGAGGACGTGGCGACGATGTGGGTCTCGTTTCGCCGTATCGATGGAAGCCACGACGACATCATGCTGCCGCCACATGTACTCCTTTTTTTGGGCGACAGCGGCGATCCCGAATTTTTGATACAGCTCCTTCGTCCACTGAATCACGAGGGAGGCGGGGACCAGCACCAGGATCTTTTTCGCCAGACCGCGGACCATGTATTCCTTCATAATGAGTCCGGCCTCTATCGTTTTGCCTAATCCTACTTCATCCGCCAAAATGGCACGTCCGCGCATTTCTAGCAGGACTTTCTCCGCCGTTTGGAGCTGATGAGGAAAAGGAGACAAAAGAGGCAGATACTTTAAGGACTGCAGCTGGTCAAACTCGCGCACGGCCATGGCTTCTTCGGCCTCCAGAGCCAGTTTAAACAGCTCCCACTTGTCCCAAGGTCCGTCCTCCTGCATGCGCTCCGCAAGCGGATCGAGCCAGCTGGTGTCGAAGGTAAGAGGAATATTCGGCATACGTATAGCTCCTTTGCATGTCTGTGCCATATCTTACATAACGAGAGGAAAAAATCTTAACGTTTTTATTTTGATAGATCATTTTGTTAAGTATTTCTTAAGATGACTGTGAATTTGCATATTTTCAAGTGCGTACTCTCATGGTAGGATATAGAGGAAGTTCACTTGTTAGTATGGAATCATATGAAAAACTTATGTATGACCACAAATCCAACGCGAATGATAGTAGCAGGGAGAGACTGCCGATCGAGGCAGCGCCGAAGGAGCAAGCCGGTAACGGTGAATCTCTCAGGCAAAAGTACCTCTACTGGACGCAACTCTGGAGAGAGCTCAATTCGGAGCCACCAAAGGGGAAACTTGCAAGCGAGGTGTTCCCCGCCTCGCTTGATATGCAAGGTAACTCTCAGGTACCAAGGACAGAGGAGGAGAAATGGGCACCATTACTTGGTGTACCCATTTTTCCTCCTCTTTTTTTACGTGTAGGAATTTATAAGCGTAATGCTTATGAATTCTGGAGCGCATGGAAACTTTCCGCTAAAACGCGGTCGCTCCTCCATGAGATGGCCTCGACAGAGGTTTTCTTATGCGGAAAAACGTCATTCGTTTTTCCAGCTTGGATGTTATTCGCGGGGAAAAACGCCAACTCAGTTGGCTATCAGGAGGTGCCGATATGTCCACATTAAAAAGAACACCGCTGTTTGATTCTTATGCAAAGTACGGTGGGAAAACTATTGACTTCGGCGGCTGGGAATTGCCTGTTCAGTTTTCCAGCATCGGTCAAGAGCACGAAGCAGTCCGGACAAAGGCTGGTCTGTTCGATGTTTCCCACATGGGAGAAGTGGATGTAAAAGGAGAGAACGCACTCGCCTATCTCCAGCGCGTCACAACCAACGACGTGTCGAAACTGGCGGTTGGTCAGGCACAGTACAGCGTGCTTTGCTACCCGGATGGAGGCACCGTCGACGACCTTCTGGTGTATAAATACGCAGATGATCACTACCTGCTGGTCATTAATGCTGGCAATATTGACAAAGACTACGCTTGGCTGCAAGAGCATCTGATCGAAGGAGTTACGATTGAAAATATCTCTCCTCAAACCGCTCAGCTTGCGATCCAAGGTCCATCGGCAGAAGAGATTTTGCAAAAGCTGACGACGACAGATTTGTCTCAAATCGGCGTGTTCCGCTTTCAATCCGACGTATTGGTCGATGGAGTTCCTGCACTGGTTTCCCGTACCGGGTATACGGGTGAAGACGGCTTTGAAATTTATCTGGCTGCAGACCAAGCAGCAAAGCTCTGGGACACCCTCTTGGCTGCAGGTGCTGAAGAAGGCCTGGTTCCATGCGGTCTCGGCGCTCGTGATACTTTGCGCTTCGAGGCAAAGCTCCCTCTCTACGGACAAGAGCTGAGCCAAACGATTACTCCGATCGAAGCGGGTATCGGCTTCGCGGTGAAGGTCGACAAAGAAGTGCCGTTTATCGGCCAAGAAGTATTAAAAGCGCAAAAAGAAAACGGTGCTCCGCGCAAGCTGGTCGGCATCGAAATGATCGACCGCGGTATCCCGCGTACGCACTATCCGGTTTATGCTGGGGAAGAGCTGATCGGAGAAGTAACGACAGGAACACAATCGCCGACTTTGAAAAAGAATGTGGGTCTGGCGCTGATCAAAACAGAGCATGCTGCTCTGGGAACGACACTCGAAGTGGAAATTCGCGGAAAACGACTGAAAGCGCAAGTGGTTGCCGCTCCTTTCTATAAACGTCCGAAAAACTAATGGCAATGCCCATTTCCCATACTAAAGGAGGACTACGTTCGTGAAATACCGCTACCTGCCACAAACTGATCAGGACAAGCGCGAAATGCTGGAAACACTCGGCATTTCCAGCATAGAAGAACTGTTTTCTGACATCCCAGAGGAAGTGCGCTTCAAAGGTGCGCTCCAAATCCCGGAAGCACTCTCTGAGCCAGAGCTGGTCAAGTACTTTACCGGCCTGTCCAATAAAAACGTCAACTTCAGCACACACGTAAACTTCCTGGGTGCCGGAGTTTATCAGCACTATACGCCAAGCACAGTCAACCACATGCTGCTTCGCGGGGAATTTTTCACCGCGTATACACCGTACCAGCCGGAAATCAGCCAAGGCGAGCTGCAAGCGATTTTTGAATTCCAAACCATGGTTTGCGAGCTGACAGGCATGGAAGTAGCGAACTCCTCCATGTATGATGGCGCCACTTCTTTGGCAGAAGCTGCCATGATGGCTGCTGGACATACTGGCAAAAAGCGCGTAATCGTCTCTCGCGCCGTACATCCAGAAGCACGCGGCGTTCTGAAAACGTACGCGTACGGCCAAAACGTTGAGTTGGTTGAAGTTGGCATCAACAGTGACGGCGTGACGGATCCACAAGCGCTGGAAGCTCTGATCAACGACAGCACAGCAGCTGTGATTGTCCAATACCCGAACTTCTTCGGCAACGTAGAGGATCTGTCTGCGATCGAATCCATCGCACATGGAAACGGCGCACTCCTGATCACTTCCTCCAACCCACTTGCTTTGGGCGTGCTGGAGGCTCCAGGAAAGCTGGGCGCAGACATCGTTGTAGGCGACATGCAGCCATTCGGGATTCCGGCTTCTTTTGGCGGACCACACTGCGGTTATTTTGCAACCACTACCAAGCTGATGCGTAAAATGCCAGGTCGTATCGTCGGTCAAACGAAAGATGAAAATGGCAAGCGCGGCTTCGTACTAACGCTGCAAGCTCGTGAACAGCACATCCGTCGTGAAAAAGCGACTTCGAATATTTGCTCCAACCAGGCGCTGCTCGCTTTGGCAGCTTCCATCACCATGACGGCACTCGGCAAGCAGGGTGTTCAGGAAATGGCGATGATGAACCTGCAAAAAGCGCACTATGCCAAACAAGCCCTGCAAGCAAAAGGGCTGGAAGTTGTTTTCGCTTCGCCGTTCTTCAACGAATTTGCCGTGAAGCTGTCCAAACCAGTAGCAGAAGTAAACAAAAACCTGCTTGCTGCAGGCATCATCGGTGGCTACGATCTGGGACTGGATTATCCAGAGTTTGCGGACCATATGCTCCTGGCGGTAACAGAACTGAGAACGAAAGAAGAAATTGACCAACTGGCGCAGGAACTGGAGGCGATCACCCGTGCATAAAAACCAGGAGAAAGCACTGATTTTTGAAATGAGCAAACCAGGCCGTGTGGGTTACAATCTGCCTGAATTGGATGTGCCTGAGGTAGAGGTAGCCAGCCTGCTGCCGAAGCATCTCATCCGGGAAACACCTGCGGAGCTGCCGGAAGTATCCGAGCTGCAGCTCGTTCGTCACTACACCGAGCTGTCCCGTCGCAACCACGGGGTAGACAACGGCTTCTATCCGCTCGGCTCCTGCACCATGAAATACAATCCGAAAATCAATGAAGATATTGCCCGTTATCCTGGCTTTGCTCAGACGCATCCTTACCAACCGGAAGAGACGGTACAGGGCGCACTGGAGCTGCTCTACAACCTCCAGGAAGAGCTGGCTGAAATCACGGGCATGGATAAAGTGACTCTGCAGCCAGCAGCTGGTGCCGCAGGGGAATGGACAGGTTTGATGATGATTCGTGCTTACCACGAGAGCCGTGGGGAAGGACATCGTACAAAAGTCATCGTACCGAACTCTGCGCACGGTACCAACCCAGCTTCTGCAGCTGTTGCGGGTCTCGATACAGTAACGATCCCGTCGAATGAGCGCGGCTTGGTAGACATTCAAGCGCTGCGTGATGCAGTTGGGTCGGATACCGCTGCCCTGATGCTGACCAATCCAAACACGCTTGGTCTGTTTGAAGAAGATATCGTGGAAATGGCACAAATCGTGCACGAAGCAGGTGGACTCCTGTATTATGACGGAGCCAATGCAAATGCGATCTTGGGTATTGCCAGACCAGGGGATATGGGCTTTGACGTGGTGCATCTCAACTTGCACAAAACCTTTACGGGTCCTCACGGCGGTGGCGGACCGGGTGCAGGTCCTGTCGGGGTCAAAAAAGTACTCGAGCCATTCCTGCCAACTCCAATCGTGGAGAAAAAAGAAGATGGCACATTCTACTGGGACAGCAACCGTCCACAATCTATCGGCCGCGTAAAAGGCTACAACGGAAACTTCGGTATTCTGGTTCGCGCGTACAGCTACATTCGTACGATGGGTCCAGAAGGCTTGCTGCAGGTATCCCAAAACGCAGTGCTGAACGCGAACTACATGATGCGCCGCCTGGCTACGGCTTACCATCTGCCGTTTGATCAGGTTTGCAAGCACGAATTCGTCTTGTCTGGCGTGATTCAAAAGAAACTGGGTGTTCGTACACTCGATATTGCAAAACGTCTCTTGGACTTTGGCTACCATCCACCAACAATCTACTTCCCGTTGATCGTCGACGAGTGCCTGATGATCGAGCCAACCGAGACCGAAACCAAAGAAACACTGGATGAGTTCATTGACGCTATGCTGCAGATTGCCCGTGAGTGCGAAGAAACTCCGGAACTCGTACAGGAAGCGCCACACACCACTGTGGTAAAACGACTGGACGAAGCAACAGCTGCCCGCAAACCGATCCTGCGCTACCAGCCGCAAGCTTAATAGCCAAGAGGAGCGAACAACCGCCTGATCATTTGGGCGGTTTTTCTTTCCATTTGGCGATGTTATGATGTGGGGTATGGGGGTGTCGGGATGAAAAAGCGAATTGTCTTTACCGGCGGTGGTTCTGCAGGACATGTGACCGTCAATCTTGCGTTGATTCCCCATTTTCTCGAATCTGGCTGGGAGGTTGCCTATATTGGCTCCACAAGCGGAATAGAGAAGGAACTGGTAGCCGGGCTGGCAGGAGTTCAGTACGTCGGGATTTCCACCGGGAAGCTGCGGCGTTATTTTGACTGGAAAAATGTCACGGATCCGATGCGTGTCGCCAAAGGAATCGGGGAGGCCTTTCTCTTTTTGCGAAGGTGGAAGCCGGACGTGATCTTTTCAAAGGGGGGCTTCGTTTCGGTGCCGGTGGTACTAGGGGCGTGGATGAACCGATTGCCTGTGGTCATACACGAATCGGATCTGACCCCAGGGCTCGCCAACCGATTGTCCGTGCCGTTCGCGAGCAAGGTTTGTGTGACCTTTCCAGAAACGGTCCAGCATCTGCCCCAAGCAAAAGGAGTGCATGTAGGAGCTGTGATCCGCGATGAGCTCTTGAAGGGCTCTCGGGAGCATGGTATCTCCTACTGCGGTTTTACTCCCAAAATGCCGATTCTGCTTGTGATGGGAGGTAGCTTGGGCGCACGACGCATCAATGAAGTCATTCGCTCTCAGCTGTCTGCTCTCCTGGAGAGCTATCAGGTTGTTCATATCTGCGGCAAAGGTCAATGTGATGATTCCATTAAAAGGGCAGGCTATCGCCAATACGAATATGTCAAAGAGGAGCTTCCTGATCTCTTGGCTATGGCCGACATGGTCGTATCCCGGGCTGGCTCCAATGCTATTTTTGAATACTTGGCATTGCGAAAGCCGATGCTCCTCATTCCTTTGCCCAAAGCTGCCAGCCGCGGGGATCAGATAGTAAATGCGCGGTCGTTTGAAAAAAGAGGCTTTTGCGAGGTTCTGCTGGAGGAGGAGCTGACAGAATCCACGTTTCTTGCAGCACTGAAAAAGCTGGAGGAAAATCGGTTCCAGCTAATGAACCGGATGAAGGAAGACCCTCACACCGATTCTTTGGTGAAGGTCATCGCTTTGCTTGAGCAAACAGCAGGGTAAAGGTGTTAAAAGAAAATAAACCATTAGACTGAAAAATAAAGAATTTAATTTCAACGAACATATGTAACCGTTCTATACGTGTTGTGGTGAAAAAAGATCTAAAAACTGAATAGCACCCAAATAATTAAGTCAGTGTAATTTATTCTGCAGATAAGTTTTATCTAAAAATTGTTATAAATTATATTCCCATAGCCCTAGTTTTCCTTTCGCTGGAATAAACTCATCCAGTATCTGCATGTCCTGAACTTCCCAAGCAAAACCTCCCACTTGAAAGTCACCTAAAAAATAGTCATTACCTGATACAATTCTTCCATCCTCCAGGATTGAACTCGTCTGGTTGTTTTCAGTCACCATCAAACAATTTTCCAGCCTGCATACCGCAATGATCATGCCAGTTGGAAGGTTCTCTTTTGTGTACCCATGCTTTCCAAGCAACGCCTGGATTGCTACATGGTTGCAGACAGCCTTATCTATTTTTTTACTTGTGTGAATCGCCAATGGCCCTCGATAATTCGTTCTCCATGTCCTTGTTTCATATTTGGCCTCACGAAGGACAAAAAGACTTGCCCAAGGCTGAATCATTGATAAAACCTTCATTTTAACGGCCTCCAACCGATAAAAGTTTACTTTGTTTATAGAGTTTCCCTGCAGAAAAATTTTATCAGCATAGACATTGAAGAAACATCCATTTCTCATTATGGGAAACCACATTGTTTTGCTGTTTCATTATCTTGTGCTTCATATAAATAAACACAAACAAAAACGGAATATAACAATAAAGAAAATAGAATGCAATTTTTAATTAGATGTCATCTTTTTCGTTAGATAAATTAATTAATGCAACCTTATTATCATTTTCCTTGATTTGCAGAATCGCATACCCTTTAACAACGGCGGGTTCATGATCTGATCCTCGTAACTCGAACAGTTGTCTTGGCGCGTACTCTGTAGGTACGCGCCATTATATTGAATCGATATAGGCGGCTTGACATACTTTGTTACGCTAGCGGGGTTTGATAGCGGAATAAACACAAAATGAGGCTGCCGATTATAAACCGGCGGCCTTCGATAAACTAAGCCAGTCTAACACTTTATTATCCGTCAACAAAAGGAAGCCCACAGAGGTATTGCCGATTCCCCCGGCAGAAGGCTACAATGTATGCGTAGTGATGAGGGAGGTACATAGAATGGAACAGTGGCGTTATATCGTGACGGAAGCGATGTCTCCCGCGATGAATATGGCAGTGGATGAAGCGATTTTGCAGTTGCACAGTGAAGGCAAAGTACCGCCAACTGTCCGTTTTTACACATGGAAGCCAGCCACGCTGTCGATTGGCTATTTTCAAAAGGCAGTCAAGGAAATCAACATGGAGGCTTTGCATGAGAGCGGTTTGGGGTTTGTGCGCAGGGCGACAGGGGGACGTGCGGTTCTGCACGATAAAGAGCTCACCTACAGTGTGATCGTGTCCGAGGACCATCCCAAGATGCCTTCCAGCGTGACAGAAGCCTACAAAATCATAAGTCTTGGGCTGCTGCACGGTTTTCAAAATCTGGGACTGAAGGCAGAGATGGTGTCGCTCGCCAGTGAAGAAGAAAAAGAGAAGTACAGCTCTCCTGGCTCGTCTGCTTGCTTTGACTCTCCTTCCTGGTATGAGCTCGTGGTAGAAGGGAAAAAAGTAGCAGGCAGTGCGCAGACTAGACAAAAAGGCGTCATCCTCCAGCATGGCTCCATCCTGTTGGACATGGACGTAGAGCTGTTGTTCTCCCTGTTGAACTTCCCGTCTGAGCGAGTCAAGGAAAGAATGATGGACAGCTTCCGCCAGAAAGCAGTCACGATCAACGAAGTGAGCCCGCGTCCGATCGGCTTGCAGGAAGCGATCGCAGCATTTGGGCCGGGCTTTGCATCTGGTTTGGAAGTAGAGCTCGTGTCAACGGAGCTGACCGCAGAAGAGCTGGCGCTGGCAGAAGAGCTGGCCCGCACGCGATATTCGACTGATGAATGGAATTTGCGACGCTAGCATTACCCGCACCAGAACAAAAGAAGCTCCCGAGGCCATCGAGATGACCAAGGGAGCTTTTGCTGTTTAGACTAGTACGCTCTCGTTGATGTGCTGCTCAAACAGGTCTTGCAGCTTCAGGGAAAGGGGGCCAACTGCGCCGGTTCCCACGGGCTGTCCGTCTACAGACACCAACGGCATGATTTCAGCAGTAGTGCTGGTCAAGAACACTTCGTCAGCTTGCTTCAGGAAGTCTGTGGTAAAGGCTTCCTCGTGAACAGGAATGCCATTTTCCTTTGCGAGGTCGATGACGACTTGGCGCGTGATACCGTGCAGGATCATGTTATCTGCCTGATGAGTGTAGAGAGCGCCATTTTTAACCGCAAAAACATTCGCGGAGCTGCATTCGGTCACGATACCGTTCCGGTGCAGGATCGAATCCTGAGCGCCCGCGTCCTTTGCGTACTGTTTCACGAGAACAGCACCCAAGAGGTTCAGTGTTTTGATATCGCAGCGAAGCCAGCGGATATCCTCGATCAATTGCGCAGTCATTCCCTTTTTCATATCTGCCAGAGGGCGTGCTTTCGGACGGGCAAAAGCCATGAGGATAGGCTCAGTCTTTTCTGGTATATCGTGAACGCGATGGGAAATGCCGCGAGAGACTTGCAGATAGAGAGTTGCATCCACATCTTTCGTGATGTTGTTTTTCTCCAGCAGCTGCTGGGCGAGCGTGCTCAGCTCATCAGCAGTCCAAGGCAGCTCCATTTTGATCTCCCGTGCACTTCTGAACAAGCGGGTGAGGTGAGCATCCCATTGATACATCTTGCCTTTGTAGATCCGCACTACCTCGTAAATCCCGTCTCCAAAGTTGTAACCTCGATCCTCTGGATGAACGGCTACTTCCCCTTCTTCTACCCATTTTCCACCTACATACAGCATGGTGAGTCCTCCTTCGGTCAGTTCAAGAATAATGATGACAGGAATGAATTGCTAGAACAATCTGCAATTGCCCTACTTACGAACAATTGGTTGCTAACCCTTCCAGCGCTTTTATGACTCAACCTTAGCAAATCGACACAGGAGGGTCAATTTGAAAGTAGCGAAAAGGCTATCAATTATTTCGTCAGAAAAAGCCGTGTCTATAAAGAAATATAATGCTGTCGGAACGCCTCCTGAAAAAGCAAGAATCGACGGTATTTCTGATTCGACATCGGTCGGAAGGAAGAATAGGGGGAAGGAAAACTAAAGCTGTCGTCCGCTGGCGTGGGATGAAGGTATTTGACTAACTATTCTGACTAGACGCTGTTTGCAGCAACGGCTCATAATAAAAAGGCAAAGAGGACGTAAGGAGGGAACTGCCGTGCGACCGTTACGAAATTACTCGCTGACTGCCTTGCTAGCCAGTGGGCTGCTACTGCTGCCGTTGCCCTTCTTCACAGAGGCAAATGCCCAATCGGTACCTGAATGGATCGATGCAGATACGCTATACGAGCATGTGGAAAAATTGTCGCGTACACCGCGGCCACCTGCTACGGAGTCCGAGTTTGCAGCAGCTGTTTATGTAGAGAATCAGCTTCGTGCATACGGCTATGAAACCGACTTGCAGCCTTTTTACTACTACACCTATCGCCAGCCATCCAGTCTAACCCTCTCTGTGGAGGGATGGAAGGGCTCTGCGTGGGATGTGCGCAGCTTTACATACGGTCCGAACGGGACAGGAACAGGAGAGCTGGTAGACAGCGGCTTTGGAACGGCTGCTGACTTTCAGGATGGGAAAGCAAGAGGAAAAATTGCGTTGGTAAAAAGAGGGCAGACGACATTCGGGGAAAAAGTGCGACAGGCAGCTGCTGCCGGTGCTGTGGCAGTCATCATCTGGAACGATCGAGATGACAATCGGAAGGCAACTCTTGGAGAACCGCTTGATATGTCTGTTCCCGTGGTTTCCCTATCAAAAGAGCAGGGGGGCAGATTGCAGGAGGCGCTAATAAAGGGAACGCTCAAAGGAACCGTAAAGGTAGACGGTGGATTAACGACCAGGCAAACCTCGTACAATCTCGTGGCATCTCGAAAGCCGAGCCAGGCAGGAACAGGACAGACCGTGCTTGTGACAGCTCATCATGACAGTGCAGCGAAATCGCCAGGTGCCAACAACGGGGCTTCCGGTGTTGCAGCCTTACTGGAGGTAGCGAGGATGCTAGCGGAGCGACCGATCGATACGGAGGTGCGCCTGGTGAGCTTTGGCTCGACCTCGACAGGGGAGAGAGGACCAGCTGCATATGTAGAATCCCTCTCGGATGCCGATAGACGGAAAACCATCGCCGCTTTTTGTCTGGATGCTGTCGGGAGCAGGGAGGCGGGAAATCTCACGGTAACCGATGAGCAAGGAACGAAAAATTTGCCTGTCTCCCTGTCAGAGAGCAGCGGTGCCGTATTCTCTACGGTTTGGAATGATCGGGGGGAGAAAACAGGTGATCATCTGGCTCTCACAGATGCAGGCATACCGGCAGCCCTTCTCACGAGAGCACCCGCAGATACATGGCGGGATCAACCAGAGGACACAGTAGAAAAGATCGACCGTGAGCGTCTCGCAGAGGCTGTTCATGTTGTGTTTTCCGCGGTGACCCAAATAACTGACTTTGCATCACCTGCCTACAGGGAAAATGCTGACGGCAGTCAAAGTGGGAAATCAATGGAATCCGAATCAACGCAATAGCAAAGAGAGTGAAAAAGCGTCCTTGAAAAGGGCGCTATTTTTATTGGCTCGAACGAGAGAGCGTGTGTGTCGAACAATGTCGAGTGACAAGGAATGGTCACGAACTTAGAAAAGTCGTATAATTTTTAAGAGTCCTAAAAAAATTCTCCATTATCTGATTTTTGTGAATGAGCGTCACGGATTATACGACATACTTCCTAGCTATCCATCCTCACATAAAACCGAAGTTCGCACACCAAAGATCGTGGAGGTCGTAATGAATCGCATTGGGTATCATCCTTTATTCATTCTTGTTCTATTCCTCGCGGGGTGGTTCCCGTTCACTCTTTATTTGCTCGCGTCGAATAAACAGCTGATCAACACACCGCATCTCAGTGTCATTCCTGTAATTCTAGGCGGGGGAATCATCTGGCTGCTGTATGGGAACTGGCGCACCTTTCATCGGGGCAGGCAGGGAGGAGCCGACCTGGAGCAAACGCGGGAGCTATTGGAAGTCTTGCTGCAGCATCCCACTGATGCGATCGCGATCATGGATGCAGAGGGCAGAATTGAGCGTATCAATCACGCCTACGCGGAGCTGACGGGATACACAGAAGAAATGCTGCTCGGAAAAAAACAGCCGCATCTACATAAAAAACGAAGTGAAGATATTCAAGCGATGTACACCCAGGTTTTGCAGGGCAGTACCGCCAGTGGTTGTGAAACGTGGGTACACCAGAACGGATCGCCGCTCGCGGTTTCTTATACGTTGACCCCCGTTTTCAATCAGAGGGGAGAGGTCGTACGGATAATCGGATGCTCTCGAGATTTGACAGAGCGAAAAAGAATCGAGCAGGAGCTCAAAGCGAGTAAAGCCAATTATCGCCTGATCACAGAAAATATGTCGGATATGATTTTTGTCTATCAGCCAAGTGGCAACGTTCTGTACGCATCTGCTTCCCACACGAAGCAGCTTGGTTACCCCATCCATGAGCTTGTCGCGATGAAGCCGGATGAACTCGCCGGTTTGATTCATCCAGACGATCTGGCTATGGTCGCAAAGGTTTTCACTCGGGATTGGGAAAAGTGCAGCGGGACGACGACTGTGTTTCGGATCCGACATCAGGAAGGGCACTGGATCTCGATCGAATCCAGGTACAACCCCATTCTGGATGAAGCGGGAAGGCTCGACAGTGTCATGATTGTCTCTCGGGATGTCTCCGAGGTCATGCACACGAAAGAACTGCTGCGACAAACGGACAAGCTCTCTGCGATCGGACAGCTGGCCGCAGGTATTGCGCATGAAATTCGAAATCCGCTAACGTCCTTGCGAGGGTTTGTGCAGCTACTGCAAGCCTCGCTCGCTGACCCGCGCTACTGCGAAATTATGCTGGCAGAGCTGGACCGGATCAATTTTATCGTGAGCGAGCTGCTGGTTTTGGCCAAGCCTAAGCAGATGAAATTCCAGGACAAAAAACCGACGCAAATCATCTATGATGTCATCTCCTTGCTCGAAAGCCAGGCAAACATGAACAACGTCATCTTTCACGACCATCTCGAGAGGAGCCTGCCGACTATTTCTTGTGATGAAAATCAATTGAAGCAGGTCTTCATTAATGTCTGCAAGAATGCGATTGAGGCACTTCCAGAGGGGGGAGATATCTACGTGGAAAGCTCGAGACTTGCCGCATCACGTATCCGTATCAGCATCCGTGACACAGGGAAAGGGATCGATCCAATCCGTATACCACGTCTGGGAGAGCCGTTTTATACGACGAAGGAAAATGGAACAGGACTTGGCCTCATGGTCAGCTATCGCATTTTGGAAGAACACGGAGGCAGTTTAACGATCGAGAGTGAGCCGGAAAAAGGAACGACCGTACATATTACGCTGCCTGTATAGGTAGACGAAGACCCCTGGAGTCTATTTGCCCAGGGGATCCGTTTATTTGGGAGCTTGGTGTTTCCAGATGAAGCGAATTAACAGGCTGAGGCCGCAGTAGGTAGTACCCGAGGCAATGAGCGGGACACTCCAGCTTAACGCCATGGGGAGCAGGGCAAAAAGGGCAAGAAAGGACAGCATCACCAGGAGCAGTGGCAGGAGATGAAGATCATGGCGGTCTGTGATAGGCTCGGCGAGCGCGTACAGGATTGCTGCGATGAGGACGCCCCCATGAAAGAGGGAAAACAAGCCGAGCAGCCAGTCACCCTTGGGGATCAGCTGCAGCATGATCAGCTTGAATGGCGATGCAGAAGCATGAACATCGTGCCAGTAAGACAGCAAAATCGCATGTCCGGTGATCAGAAGGAGAAAGAACAGCAAGGAGCCGATGCCAACCCCGAGTCGAATGGATTGGTGGTGCGCGACATGCTTTACCAAAGGAATGGCTACTGCCAGGCAGAGCAAAAAGTGCAGTCCTACGTACAGCAGGGCATGAACGATCCAGTTCAGGTTCATCTGATAACCGAGATTGGGGATCGGAACATGGGGTTGTTCCAGGAAGATCACTCCGAAAAGCAGAAACCCTGTAGCGAGGGAGACAGACATCCCGGTAATCAGCCATGACCAGCCCTTTTGCAGCCAAACAATGGCGACAAGCAAGGGGACTAGGACAAAGAGGAGCGGGGAAGCTCCAGCTGGTGCCTGCATCGCAAACTGTCCCGTAATGACGCCCGCATACGCTAATAAAAACAAATGAGTAAGAACGGAAAGCGTAGGACCAAACGCTTCCCCGAACCAGTGCAAAAATAGCTCGTGCAAGGAACGGATATGGGCACGATAACAAATACTCAAAACAGAATAGCCAAACCATCCGAGGGCAAGACTGGCGAGCACCACCCCGATCGTTCCCCAAGAACCGAAATAAGCAAAGAATCGCAGCCACTCATATCCACCCAGATACGTACCCCCAAGGGCAGCTCCTGCAAAAAGAACGGCGATTTGCCAAGCGCCTTTGTCCATAGGCATCATCCTTATTTCCAGCTTGGTACAAGTGTATGAGGATGCAAGGCTTGTTCAGAACCGAGGATACTAATTAAACTTTAATGTTTGCTATTTATGGTAAATTGCATATAATGGATAAGGACAACAGGTAAATAAGTGAAGACGAGGTGACGTTTCGTGAAAATTGTAGGAATTTCCGGGAGCATGAACGCCGATTCCACTACGAAAAAGGCTGTGAGCATCGTTCTTGATGCAGCAAAAACGGCAGGTGCAAAAGTAGAGCTCATTCATCTGGGTGAGTGGCCAATGCCTATATATGACAATCGCGAGGAATCCTCCACCTATCCAAAGGTGGTTCATGATTTTATCCAGAAAATTACGGAAGCAGACGGGCTGGTCATCGGTTCACCCGAGTATCACGGTACGATGACAGGGGCGCTGAAAAATAGCTTGGACTTTTTGGAAGGTCGCCATTTGCGGGATAAGCAGGTCGCCATTATCGGAGTTGCAGGGGGAAGTATGGGGGCAACCAATACAGTCAACACATTGCAACTCATCATGCGCAATTTGCATGCATGGCCGCTTCCTGCAAGTCCGAGCATCTCCAATGCTTACAATGCATTCACACCGGAAGGTAAGCTAAAGGACGAGCGTCTGCAGGCCCGATTTGAATTGCTGGGCAAACAACTTGTCCAGTACATCCAATCGATGAACCCGCAAACGGAAAAACAGGTCCACTAAGGCAGGTTCCCCTTGCAAATCGTTTTCATTACGCGGTATTATATTTCTACGTGCTTTTTTGTACTATACGGAAACGATAGTATATGAAAAATGATGGCTTGCGCTCTTTGGCGAAAACCCGATTTTTTTTGAAGGACGTCAGAAATACGGTTTGAAATGAGGGGTTCACATGCCGACGCCGAGTATGGAAGACTATTTGGAACGCATTTACAGCTTAATTGAAGAAAAGGGCTATGCTCGTGTCTCCGATATTGCTGAAGCGTTGGAAGTACATCCCTCTTCGGTTACGAAGATGGTACAAAAGCTGGACAAAGACAAATACCTTGTCTACGAAAAGTACCGTGGTCTTGTTTTGACGACAAAAGGGAAAAAGATAGGCAAACGGCTCGTTGATCGTCATAGCCTGCTGGAAGAATTCATGCGGGTGATTGGTGTCGATGAAGATCATATTTATCAGGACGTGGAAGGGATCGAACACCACTTGAGCTGGGAGTCTATCACTTGCTTGGAATATTTGGTTCAATACTTTCAGGCAGATCCCATCCGGATGGAAGAGCTGCGGCGCATTCGTCAGGAAGATGAGCAAAAAGAAGAATAGCATAGGTGGGGAAATGAGAGCGTAGGCAGCGATGTGGCTTACGCTTTTCTTGTGCAGAAAAAAAGTAAAAGATTCCGAGCTTGTATACGTGCTACATAGCGAGACTTCGAACGAAGTGAGAAAGCAAGACTTTCTTGGCGCAGTCAAGCTTTCGTATAGAAATGCTCGGCAATTCCGAGTTTTCTAGTCGTAATGGATAGGCTATCCCCCTATATTTGGTAAAGAGACTAAGAATTCCAGTCACAGGGGGCGAGCAGATGAAAGCGGACGCGGTCTTTGAAGGTGGAGGGGTGAAGGGGATCGCTTTTATCGGAGCCTTGAAGGTCATGGAGGAGCATGGATACACCTGGGAAAAAGTCGCGGGAACATCGGCTGGCTCGATTGTAGCCGCCTTACTGAGCGCTGGCTATACCAGCCTGGAGCTGAAGCCGATTTTTGAAGAAATGGATTATCTATTTTTTCTTCAGCGAAAAGGGCTGGGGCGTCTTCCCGTGATTGGCCCGATCATTGAGCTTGTGTTTCACGAAGGCCTCTTTCGAGCAGATCGCTTGGAGCTGTTTATAGAGGATTTGCTGCGTCGCAAGGGGATACGTACATTCGGGGATCTGCCGCCGGAAAAGCTGCGAATAGTTGCATCAGATGTAACTGCGGGCAAGATGCTGGTTTTGCCGGATGACTTGCCGCGCTACGATATAGACCCAAATGATTTCCCGATTGCAAAAGCAGCGCGGATGTCCTCCTCCATTCCTTTCTTTTTTCAGCCTGCTCATCTGCAAAGCGAGGGACAGAACCATTATATTGTCGATGGGGCTTTACTCAGTAACTATCCGGTTTGGTTATTTGATGTGCCAGGCAAACCGCAGTGGCCGACGATCGGATTTCGTCTGCACGACAATAAGATCGAAACGGAAGCGACACCTATACACGGGCTCTTTTCGTTTACGCGAGGCCTGTTGACGACGATGCTGGACGCGCACGACAGACTCTACGTAGAGAAAGCAAGTGCTGTCCGCACCATATTCATCAACACCCTTGGGATTCGGGCTACTCAGTTTCAAATGCCTCTCGAGCTTCGTCAAAAGCTGTTCACGTCGGGGGAGGAATCGGCGCAGCGCTTTCTGGGGAAATGGGACTTCGAGGAGTACGTCAAGGTTTTTCGGAATACGTCCCCCAAGCATCTGGTGTAAGAAAAGGGGAATAAAAAAAGAGACAGACAGCTGCAACCGGCTGTCTGTCTCTTTTTCGTTTAATGCGAAATGTTGTTGTGTGAGTTTTGGTCGTCCTGTTTTTGCTTGGCCTTTCCTTTTTTGCCATCAATGACACGGAAAGGATGATCTCTCCTGGGGGTGGGAGCTTGCTTTTTGGTCGCTTGTCGCAATCCAGGCGACTTCGGCTTGGTTGGCTTCGGTTTGCGAGGCCCGCTGCTACGCTGGAAAAACGATCCTGTACGCAAGTAGTTGCGCACTACGATGATGAGCAAGGCAGACAACCCCAGAATGATCAACGTATTCACAGGGTCTTCGATGAACGTCAACAGAAAACCGTAAATGGCCAGCAACATCACGATTAAAATCACTGGTGGAATGCGGCGTAACATAGGGCCTCACCTCTGAGAGATTCAAAAATGCCTCACGTTATCAATTCGCTGCCATTCTCTCTTGGACCTGTTGTTGATCAAGCTCACGCATTTTCAGGAAGGAGGCGATGGCCACTTCCACCTGATGGTCTTCCGGTTCACGGGTTGTTACTCTTTGCAGCCACAATCCCGGGTATCCCAAAAAACGCAGGACAGGTGTATCGCGGAGCTTGTTTGTCCATTGCAGCACCTCATAAGAGACGCCCATTACGACTGGCAGGAGAACGATGCGCTGTATGACTCGTTCCGTCAGGGAGTCATAAGGGAACAGGGAGTAAATCACTACGCCAACGAACACCGTGAATATGAGAAAACTGCTACCGCAACGATAATGCAAGGTGGAAAATTTTTGTACATTGGCTACTGTTAATTCTACCCCGGACTCGAATGCGTTAATCACCTTGTGTTCTGCCCCATGATATTGGAACAGCCTTTTGATGATCGGTGCTTTCGCAATCGCGGTGATGTAGCCGAGAAGCAGAATAATTTTGAAGCCGCCCTCTGCAAGGGTCTGCGGGACACCATCCGGGACCCATTTTCCCAGAAGGAACTCGGCTAGGAATACAGGGACGAGCGTAAAGACAAATTTCCCAAACAAGAAAGACAGGACACCTACGAGGGTTACGCCGAGAATCATCGTCAAGCGGGAAGGACTCTCTGTCACTTCTTCGCCGGACTCTGAGTTGTAGCGTTCAGAGGCAAAGTTCAGATGTCTGGCCCCGTTTGCAGCGGATTCGATCAATCCAACAACCCCACGCAAGAACGGAATCTTTTTCAAGGGAGTAATCCATTTATATTCCGTACGGGGTGCTTCAAAATACTCAATTTCTTGATTTTTTTTCCGAATAGCTGTGACGGTCATGGATTTGCCACCGAACATGACACCTTCAATGACGGCCTGACCACCGTAGCTGGGTACGATTTGCTGCGCCAACTTGAATCACCATCCTTATTCCCTATATTAACGGAAATAGAGTCTTGAAGCTACATACAGTTCATGGCCTAACAAGCAAATGTCAACAATTAGTGAAAAACAGCAGCAACGCACATACTAGTGGCGAGGTGATGGAGAGTGGATGCAACGAAAACTCGGAGAAGTTTTAGAGGTTTGCGGGGAAGACAGAGTGAACAACATCGACAAGAGCAGCGAACGGAACAGAGCGCATCGAAAAAAATATTGGAGGTCGCCCTCTGGGGGACAATCTTCTGGGGAATCATCCGTTTGACTGCCCATTTTTTAAATCTGACCCCCTATGGTTTAGGATCGTTCGCGCGTCCGATCCTCGCTGGAATCGATGAGAAGTCCCTTGCTGCTCTCGGTCTGGGAGTTATCTTTCTGTTTGTAGAGTCGCTGATCGTCTCCGCTATTTTTTCCACGCTGTTTGGCAAGCTGAGAGTGTGGTGGAGCGGATTGGTACTGGGGGCTGTTATGCTCTTGGTAGCAGGATTTTTCTTTCGGATCGGGAATTGGGAGATGTCCACGTTAAGTACAGAAGCTGCTTGGTATTTGTCTTACGGGTTGTTTATCGGGATGACCTTGACCCTTGAGGCATCCGATGAGGAATAGCAGCTTTCCTACTGATGGGTGGAAACGCCCATTTCTGTCCGTTAGCGTGCGAATCTTGCCATCTTTCTTAAAACAGCGGATCGACAGTTGAACTCTGCAAGGCTTGTGGTAAAATGTTTCATTAGTAAAAAAACTTTTTGTGAGAAATTCTACCTGGGAGGGATGAACGATGGCTTCCGTTCTGGTGCTGAATGGGCCGAATCTCAATTTATTGGGATTGCGGGAACCGGGAGTATACGGCAGTGAAACGCTAGAGGACGTGGTCACAAACCTGCGCAAGGTGATGCAAGAGCTGGGTGGCGAACTGGAGCACATTCAGTCCAATCACGAAGGCGTGCTGATCGACGCCATTCATCGCGCAAAAGGCGTGCATGATGGGATCCTAATCAATCCAGGTGCATTTACACACTACAGCTACGCGATCCGCGATGCTTTTGCGAGTGTGGCTCTGCCAACCATTGAAGTACATATCTCCAATGTTCATGCGAGAGAAGAATTCCGCCATCAATCCGTGATCGCCCCTGTTGTCGTTGGGCAGGTAGTCGGCTTGGGAACAGACGGATACGAGTGGGCATTGCGTGCCTTGGTTCGTAAAATCGAGAAAAAATAGACCAATGGGTTGTTCATAGAAAGGGGAGGTTGTCATGCAACAACGTCTGGACAAATTGCGCGAGGCTTTGGCAAATGTGGGGGCAGATGCTCTGATCACAGAAAAAGCGGAAAACCGATTTTATTTTAGTGGATTCACCGGTTCTACGGGGTGGGTCGTCGTAACCGAAAAGGAAGCGTTTCTCGTAACGGATTTCCGCTATGTGGAGCAGGCTGGGGAACAAGCTCCTCACTTCACGGTTGTGAACAACGAACGCAAAGCAGTAGAAGCGATCGCAAAGCTTCTGAAAGAAAAAGGAGTAAAGCGTTTGGCATTTGAAAGCTCTGTTTCTTTCCATACTCATCAAGAGTGGAGCAAAGCTTTTGATGGCGTGGAGCTGGTAGCGACAAACGGCCTGTTGGAAAAGATCCGCATGTTCAAGGATGAGTCCGAAATGGTCATCATTCGAGAAGCGGTGCGTATTGCCGAAGCAGGTTTTGCGCATATTCAAAGCTATATCCGACCGGGAGTGCGCGAAGAAGACGTAGCGCTGGAACTGGAATTTTTCATGCGTAAACAAGGCGCGTCTGGTTCTGCATTCGACATGATCGTGGCTTCTGGTCCTCGCGGCGCGCTGCCACATGGTCGTGCAAGTGAAAAAATCATTCAAGCCGGTGAAATGGTTACCCTTGACTTTGGCGCGGCTTATAAAGGCTACAATTCCGATATTACCCGTACCTTGTCCGTAGGTGAACCAAGTGCCAAAATGAAAGAAATCTACGACATCGTTCTGCGTGCCCAGCTCGCCGGTGTGGAGGCGTTGAAGCCGGGTGTGACAGGGAAAGAAGCGGACGCTGCAACTCGCGACATTATCGCGGCAGCGGGTTATGGTGACTGCTACGGCCACAGTGCAGGACATGGTTTGGGTATTGAGGTGCATGAGCTGCCAAGCCTCTCCACTGTCAGCACCTTTGTATTGGAGCCAGGCATGCTGGTTACGATGGAGCCAGGAATTTACGTTAGTGGCGTAGGTGGCGTTCGGATCGAGGATGACGTGCTGATCACAGCTGACGGACACGAGGTTCTGAACAAGTCTACGAAAGAGTTGATCATTTTGCCGGTGTAATTTATACTTATTCTGTTATCGATTGATTTGGGAGGACTACCATGATCTCTGTGAACGATTTTCGGACAGGTTTGACGATCGAAGTAGACGGCAACATTTACACGGTTCTTGAATTCCAACACGTAAAACCGGGTAAAGGTGCGGCATTCGTTCGTTCCAAACTGCGCAATCTGCGTAACGGCAATACGACTGAAATGACCTTCCGCGGCGGAGAAAAAGTAAACCCTGCGCGGATTGAATCCAGCACAATGCAATATCTGTATGCAAGCGGCGATGACTACACTTTCATGAATACGGAAACGTATGAGCAAATGACGTTCACTCGCAGCCAAATCGAGCGCGAACTTCGTTTCCTCAAAGAAAACATGAACGTGCAAATCATGCAGTACAACGGTGAAACCATCGGAATTCAGCTGCCAAACACTGTTGAACTCGTGGTTACCGAGTGTGAGCCAGGCGTAAAAGGCGACACTGCTTCCAACGTAACGAAAAAAGCTACCCTGGAAACAGGATTCGTTGTCAACGTACCTCTCTTCGTAGAAGAAGGCGAGCGTCTGATCATCGATACGCGTACCGAAGCATACGTTTCTCGCGCATAAAAAGGGAAAGACGAAAGAAAGGCAGTACCCACTCGAAGGGTACTGCCTTTTTGTATTATCGTCCCCCGAGCCATTCCCACAGCTTCAGCACGAAAGCCGTTATGCCCGCAGCCATGAGAGGGCCGACCGGAATGCCCCGCAGAAAGACGATACCAATAATCGAGCCAATGACCAAGCCGACGATCATATGGGGCTCGGTCCGAAGCAGATCGAGTCCTTTGCCGTTCATCCAGGTGGCAAGTGCTCCGCCCGCCAGTGCAGTCAAGCCGACGACGGTAGTGAATAAGGGGAGCACATCTTTCCACGATATTTTTTCACTGGCAAAGGGAACGAGGACGGAGATCGTCAGGAAAAGCAACCCCAGCTCCAGCCCGCGTCTTTCTACGGAAGGAAAAAAACGTTCCAGCGCCGTGAGCTTCAGAACCAAAAGGATGCTCGCGGCAGTAGCGATGATCGGTGAACGGCCTATTAACCCTATCACGATTAGGATGACGAGCATCACTTCTCCAGACATCATTGGCATCAAAACCCCTGTTCCTGTTCTCCTTTCACTTTATGAGACAAGGTGTGGGAGTATGCGTTTCTCCTTGATGTAGGGAACGAGTCGGTACTGATCCACTTTTGCACAGTAGGATACATCGTCCGCAAAATGATGCTGCATCAGGCGTTTTCCCGTAGTGGTTTGCGGCAAAAGCTCACTGATTCTGTCCGCAAAATACAAGTAGCTTGCCTTGAGAGCCTCTCCGAGATCGCAGACTTGAAAATGAGGTGCCATTTTTTGTGCCTGCGCGATCATGAGTCCCGCTGCCAATCCATCCTCGAGGGCGAACTCGGAGCGCGTACCTGCACAGTACAGTGTGACGTCCAGATGAAAGCTCAGAGCGTGAGACATACAGGCAGTAGCATTGAGGAAGCAGCCAATCAGAAGGGCAGCGGCTCGTTCTGCCTTTTGGATGGCACGTGTTCCGTTTGTAGTGGTCAGGATCAGCTGTTTGTCAGTTAATGTTCGAGCAGCGATTTCAGTGGGCGAGTTGTTGCAATCAAAATCCGGGATTTTGCGGCAGTGACGCTCGCCAGCCAGCAGGCAGCCCGCTGTGCGCAAAGCGTTGGCCTGACCGATTGTCTCTACGGGAATGACGGAAACACAGCCGTTGCCAAGAGCCGTTACAATGGTACTGGAGGCGCGCAGAACGTCGATCACGATGACCACATGGTTGCTAATCTGGTCGAACCGTATTTCCTCTACGGATGGAACAACTTCTATTCGCACGCGGCAGGCCTCCCTGCCTCCATGATGGCAGCAGTGTCTCCCCGTAAGCCTCGACGAAGTGTCTCCACTGACAAGACATCCTGATAGTGGATATTCCCTAAATTTACCTTTGTGCCGAGTGTACAGATCAACAGCACCTGCTGTTCTTTTTGGGGAGCCTCCCAGATGAGACGGCTCGCCCGTTCACCTGCAGCTCTGACGACATCTCGTATAAAGGTGTCATCTGCACTGCCGTTTTTGTCAAAGATGCCTACCGTGCCGCTTTCTCTCGCTTCCACGATCACATGACTGGCCCCAGCTTCTAGGTCTGCCTGCAGCGTCTTTAAAAGCTCTTCACGCTCCGCTCGATAATCCGAAGCCTTTTTCCCTACCTCGGAATAAACGAACAGTCCAGCTTCACATCCTGCCGTGATAGCAGCTCTACGCTTTTCTGCGCTCAGCGGAAAGGTACCGTCTGAAATCTCCACAGCGTTAAAGCCAGCCGATTTGATCGCCTTCATGTAAGCGGAGACGGGGGATTGTCTCAGGGCGATCTCAAAGAAAGTGCCGCCTGGCATAATGTGCAGCCCGTACTGGACTGCTAGATGCACTTTTTGCCTCAGCAGCTCATCAGGATACAGAGCCGCTGTGCCAAAGCCTAACTTGTATATATCCATATAAGGAGAGGCCATTTCCAGCAGATCTCGATAGGCGGTAAGTCCGACGCCCTTGTCAATGACCATCGTCAATCCCTCTGCCCGTGGCTTTTCTCGCCTGGAACCGGAGGGATTTGCCCAATGAACGGGCAAAAAAGGGTGGTCGCAGTCTAGCATAGGCTGTTTCCTCATTTCTTCTAGGCGTATGGTTCAGTGTATGCCTCTTGCTGAGCAGGAGTGAAGGCTTGCGTCTCTAGGCGATTGCCCAGAGGAGTGCTGAGCGAACTAGGTACAAGCATAGAGTGGAAGAAAGGGAGGACGAGCGAAATGTGGGAAAAAGCGATTATCGGCATGGCAGCGCTGCGCATACTGTCTGGGAGCTTGGAAATCCTGGCTGCTCTGTTGATCCTGAAAGTAAACGAAGTGGAAAAAGCTCTTTTAATTAATTCCGGGCTGGCGATTGTGGGACCCATTATCTTGATTACGACGACCACTATCGGTCTTCTGGGGATGTCGGATCGTATCAGCTTTTCCAAGCTGGCTTGGATCTTGGTCGGCATTTCGTGCATTTTGATAGGGGTGCGCAAATAAATCCCCAATTCCTTCCACTGGTAACCATCTACTCCTCTGGGAATGATAGAGGAAGGAATGGACAAGAGGAGGGGAATGATCATGCTCGAAACGTTGACAGGGCGAATTTCATACTTGCGCGGTCTGGCAGATGGACTGGATGTGAGTGAAAAGAGTGCAGAAGGCAAGCTGCTGGTAGAAATCGTGGGTATTCTGGATGAGATGCAAAATGAATTTCGCGAGCTGCATATGAGGATCGAGGAAACAGAGGATTACATGGAAGCGATCGATGAAGATTTGGAGGATGTAGAGCTGATCCTGTTTGACAACGAGGAGGAGCTCTATGAGACTGTCACCGATTGCGAGGACGAGGATGACGAATACGTTACCTACTACGATCTGGATGATGATGAGGATGCCCGCGTGTACGAATCCGTGGACGACGAAGATCATTTGGAAACCACGTATGAATTTGCTTGCCCGTCTTGTCAGGAGATGATTTTCTTGCATGAGGGTATAGATGAAGACGGTTACTATCATTTCGTCATCGAGCCGTATCATACGGGATCGGATATCGAAGCTATCAATCCCACCTAAAAGCTTCTGAAAACGAGGCTTGTGCAGCCCGTCCTGTGCGTATCGTGCAGGGCGATTTTTTTGTGCAGATAAGATGGGAAAAGATTCTGATCCAGCAGCAGGGCAGCGTGACGCAAGTTGAACCTGCACGGGGGCAAATGGGATCACAGAAGGCTTCCTCCGTCGAGTTTTTGAGTGGAGGAAAAGTAGAATTCTGCGAGAGTACAGGATGCAAGTTGAGGAGGACTCGTAGAGTTTTGTTAGCATAAATCTCGTCCAGCCATGCATAGGATGGAGGTAAGTCAATGTGGACAAAGGCTGGATGAATATCTGGCCACAAAAGGAGGGTTACTGCTGTGAGAGAGATACTGGCGATCTTGCCCGCTTCCGTACGAAGCATTTTGACCGCCCTCCCCTCCGCGGTCAGAGAGCATCTGGAGGAAATACGGCTTCGGCAAAATCAGCCACTAGAAATCCGTTACGGCCAACAATCCAGCTATGTGACACCTAGCGGCCAGCTTACAGCGATTGCCAAGCAAGGGTGGCTGTTTACCGAGGAAAACGCAGTGAAACTGCTAAATCAGGTAAGCCAGCATTCCCTGTACGCGCTGGAGGAAGAGCTGAAGCGCGGGTACATCACTGTCGTTGGTGGTCACCGGATCGGTATTGCGGGCAAGGTGGTGCTGGACAGAGGTGAAGTAAAGGGGATTCGGGATGTAACGAGCTTCAACATCCGGATCGCCCGCGAGAAAAAAGGAGCAGCGACGAAGGTCATGCCGTACTTGTTCGACGGGGGGAAACTGCAAAATACGTTACTCATCTCCCCGCCGCAATGCGGGAAAACGACGCTGCTGCGTGACATGGCCCGTTCCATCAGCTACGGGAGTGAATGGGCGTCGAGTCGCAAGGTAGGGATCGTGGACGAGCGTTCGGAGCTGGCAGGCTGCCTCCAAGGAGTGCCCCAGCGAGATGTAGGCCCACGTACCGATGTGCTTGATGCTTGTCCCAAAGCTGCCGGCATGATGATGCTCATTCGCTCGATGTCCCCGGATGTTCTGATCGTAGACGAAGTAGGCAGACCGGAAGACGGAGAGGCTGTCTGGGAAGCGATTCACGCGGGTGTCGCCGTCATTTGCTCGGCACATGGGGCTGATGTTTCTGAGGTGTCACAAAGACCGATGCTTGGCAAGCTGATTCAGTATGGCGCCTTCTCTCGCTACATCGTGCTGAGTCGCGCGCAAGGAGTCGGAACGATCCAAGCTATTTACGACCAGCAATTAAAACTAGTGGAAAAGGAGAGGGTGGCATGGTCAAGCTGATTGGAGCAGTGCTGATCCTGTTTTCCGCTTCCATGGTCGGCTGGCAAATTGGACGTTATTACGCGTACCGCCCGATCCAACTTCGCGCCCTGCTCGTCGCCCTGCAAATGCTGGAGACGGAAATCGTCTACGGCTTGACCCCTCTCCACCGCGCGTTTGTAAAGGTGGGCAATCGCGTAAACGAGGAAGTCGGCAAAATGTTTGTCTTCGCTGCAGAGCTCTTAGTGACAGAAAAGGCACACTCCGCTGAAGATTCTCTACGGCAAGCGATGAGCCGTCATTGGTCGCAGACAGCGCTGCGTAAGCAAGAAGGCGATGTGCTGGCAAGCCTTTCGCAAGTACTCGGTTCCTCCGACCGGGAAGACCAGCAAAAACATCTGCGTCTCGCTGTCACCCATTTACGGGGCTTGGAGGAAGAAGCGCGGGTCGAGCAAGCGAAATACGAAAAGATGTACAAGAGTCTCGGGTTTTTGGGTGGACTGCTGGTCGTCATCCTGATGTTCTAAAGGCGAGGTGTTCACAGTGGGTTTTGATTTGACACCTGTTTTCCAGATCGGTGCAGTAGGATTTATCACAGCGATCCTGCATGCCATACTCAAGCAGGCAGGGAAGGAAGAAATCGCGCATTGGGCTACGCTGGTCGGGTTTGTCATCGTCCTGTACATGGTATCCCACTACATTGGCGATCTGTTTACCGAGGTGAAACGTGTCTTCCTTTTTAACTGAGGAGGCAAGGGCAGATGGAAATCGTACAAATCGTCGGACTTGGGCTGGTGGCTACCATTCTCGCGCTGGTCATCAAGGAACAGAAGCCGATGTTCGCCTTTTTGCTGGCGATCGCGAGTGGCGTCATCATCTTTTTCTTTCTCGTAGGAAAAATCGCCGAAGTAATCCGGATCCTCGAACGGTTGGCCGTCCAGGCTGATCTGAACCTCGTATTTCTGGAAACGATCCTCAAAATTATTGGAATTGCGTACATTGCTGAATTCGGTGCACAGATGACGAGAGATGCGGGACAAGGGGCAATCGCTTCCAAGATCGAGCTGGCTGGCAAGGTTCTTATCCTGGTCATGGCGGTACCGATTATCCAGATCATTATCGAAACAGTCATCGACTTGCTGCCTGCATGAGGGGAGGGATGAAGTCCGTGGTGCGTACAGGCAAAATAATCGTACTCTTCCTGCTATTCCTGTTTGTACCGTTTGAAGGTGCGTCTGCCGAGGGGACAACCACCTCCGGACCGATTAATCAAATGGTTCAAGAGCAGGTCGACCATTTGCAGCTGGAGCGGGTAGAGCAGTATTGGCAGCAGCTGCAGCGCGAGTACAAAGGCTACCTGCCTGACCTTCAATCACCGGGCTTTATTCAACTGCTCATGCAGCAGGGCGAGCTGAGTATCTCAGGAGTTCTTAAAGGAATGGGCAAATTTGTCTTTCACGAAATTTTGATGAACGGCAAGCTGCTCAGCTCCATTATTATCATTACCGTGTTCGCGATGATCCTGGAGACCATGCAAAATGCTTTTGAGCGAAACGCTGTTTCCACAGTAGCTTACTCGATTGCGTACCTCGTTTTGATGGTACTTGCCATCAACAGCTTTCACGTCGCCATTTCTTACGCCAAGGATGCAATTACCGACATGTCCGACTTCATGCTCGCGATGATTCCACTGGTAATCGCGCTCTTGGCGTCCGTGGGGAACCTGGCAACGGCGACGATGTTTCATCCGCTCATTATCTTCATGATCAACATCAGCGGCATGATGATTTCCTACGTCGTGTTTCCCTTGCTCTTCCTTTCTGCGATGCTGTCGATCGTCAGTCTCTTTTCCGAGCGGTATAAAGTGACACAGCTTGCAACGCTGCTGCGCAACATCGCGATGGGGGTACTCGGGTCGTTTCTCACTATCTTTTTGGCGGTGATCTCGATCCAGGGAGCGACCTCAGCTGTAACCGACGGCGTTACCTTGCGAACAGCCAAATACATCACCGGAAATTTCATTCCCATCGTCGGCAGGGTGTTCTCCGATGCAGCAGATACCGTGCTCAATGCTTCGCTGCTGGTCAAGAACGCAGTCGGATTGGCAGGTGTGGTGATCCTGATCATGCTGTGTGCGTTCCCAGCCCTGAAGATTTTGGTGCTGGCACTGATCTACAATCTGTCATCCGCGGTATTGCAGCCTTTAGGAAATAGCCCGATCATTAGCGCACTGGGAACGATCGGCAAAAGTCTGTTGTTCGTTTTCGCCGCGTTGGCAACGGTGGGACTGATGTTTTTTCTGGCGATTACCATCATTATTGCAGCGGGCAACATCTCCATGATGGTTCGGTAGGTGATCAAATGGACTGGTTAACGCTCTGGCTAAAAAAAATCATCTTGCTCGTGCTCTTGGCAGCCTTTCTCGATCTGATCTTGCCCAATACGACTTTGCAGCGATACGTCAAGATGGTGATGGGGCTTATTCTGCTGCTGACGATCATCTCACCCGTTTTCTCCTTGTTTAGCCTGTCGCAGGATGACCTGGCGCTGCGGCTTGACCGATACCAGCAGGAGTTGAACAAGCCCGCTGCAGTGGAATGGAAGCGCGTCACTGACAAGCTGCTGGGTCAGCAGGACGCACAGGTGACAGCATACGTCCAATCGCAAGTGGAGGCGGCCGTGATAGCAAAGGTCAAAGACGAGTACGGCATGGAGGTCCAGCATGTGGAAATCCAGGTGAACTATCAAAATCCCCAGCAGCCCGCTTTGGAAAAAATCGAGCTGAGCGTGGGGGATAGCGAGCAGAAAGGAAAGTCTTCGATCACGCCAATCAAGCCGGTTCAACCAGTTTCGATTCAGCTGAACGGGCAAACCGTGACGGATACGCGAAAAGACATCGAAGCGGCTTCGCAAAAGCAAGATCCTACGTATGCGAAGATCGCTGAAGATATAGCAAAACAATGGGGCCTGACGAGCGATCAAGTGGTCGTTACGGACGAGTCTCACCAAGGAGAAAAACAGTAACGGATGTGGCTTAAAAAGCGAGGTGAGTAAGATGCTGGAAAAGCTGAAGAAGCTATGGGAAGGAAACAGTGGGAGCAAAAAGCTGAAGCCCCTTCACTATCTGATCGTCGTACTGGGGATTGGGATCGCCGCTATGATATTGACCGACTTTCTGCGCGTGGAGAAAGATGCGCCGCTTGGATTTATCGGCGGCACGGAGACGGATGCGACTTCGGGAGCGAGCAGTGCAGGATGGTTTGGTGGCGGTGGTGGCGGTGGTGG
>NZ_RHHP01000012.1 GCF_003710815.1 Brevibacillus centrosporus | reverse complement strand
CGAATACTAATCGGTCGAGGACTTATCCACACTCTTAGCAAACATGCAGTTCCAGTTTTGAAGGTACGAATCCTTCAAACGTTCCTCGGTAGCTCAGTTGGTAGAGCAATCGGCTGTTAACCGATCGGTCGGCGGTTCGAGTCCGTCCCGAGGAGCCATATGGATGGATGTCCGAGCGGCCGAAGGAGCACGATTGGAAATCGTGTAGGCGGGGTCGACCCGTCTCGTGGGTTCAAATCCCACTCCATCCGCCATATTGGCCCGTTGGTGAAGCGGTTTAACACAGCAGCCTTTCACGCTGTCATACAGGGGTTCGAATCCCCTACGGGTCACCATACAAAACATTCCTACTCTGTAGGGCCCGACATGTGTCGGGGAAACGTGGAGGCTTAGCTCAGCTGGGAGAGCATCTGCCTTACAAGCAGAGGGTCGGCGGTTCGATCCCGTCAGCCTCCACCATAATATCGTCGCGGGATGGAGCAGCTCGGTAGCTCGTCGGGCTCATAACCCGAAGGTCGCAGGTTCAAATCCTGCTCCCGCAACCAAATTTTCTCCTTTATGGAGCTGTGGTGAAGTTGGAGTTCACGCCGGTCTGTCACACCGGAGGTCGCGGGTTCGAGTCCCGTCAGCTCCGCCATTTTCTTTCAAAGAAATGGCGATTGAATACATAAGGCTCGGTAGCTCAGTCGGTAGAGCAGAGGACTGAAAATCCTCGTGTCGGCGGTTCGATTCCGTCCCGAGCCACCTTTGTAGGGGCATAGTTTAAAGGTAGAACGAAGGTCTCCAAAACCTTTGGTGTGGGTTCGATTCCTACTGCCCCTGCCACTTTTGAATGAAGCATGATACATGGCGGTCGTGGCGAAGGGGTTAACGCACCGGATTGTGGCTCCGGCACTCGTGGGTTCAAGTCCCATCGATCGCCCCATTCTTTTCAAAGTTGGGGATTACTTATTGGGGTATAGCCAAGCGGTAAGGCAACGGACTTTGACTCCGTCATTCCTAGGTTCAAATCCTAGTACCCCAGCCATTTATATGCGGACGTAGCTCAATTGGTAGAGCGTCGCCTTGCCAAGGCGAAGGTCGAGGGTTCGAGACCCTTCGTCCGCTCCATAAGCTTCATCAAATCGAATGCTTAGAACATGGAGGCATAGCCAAGGGGTAAGGCACGGGTCTGCAAAACCCTTATCCCCGGTTCAAATCCGGGTGCCTCCTCCATATGATTTGCCGGTGTGGCGGAATGGCAGACGCGCGCGACTCAAAATCGTGAGGGAAACCGTGGGGGTTCAAGTCCCTTCACCGGCACCATACATATAAGAAAGCTCTGAACATCAATTTTATTGATTTCAGGGCTTTTTTATTTGTCTTTGTGACATGACTAGTTCGGTCATAAGTACGTGAATAGCACGATTAATATTGATTATCAATCTCATCATAAGTAAGATGAATAGAGGGATGACTAGCAAAATGATTATCACTATAGCGTATCTTTGCTGCATCCACAGAAAATGGGGGTGTTTCCCATAAAAATCGATATCAATATGCTCGCGGAGCATTATGCACATACTTCTTTCCGAGTGGAGCAGGTTTTTCGCTATTCGCGTGATCCGGGAATGCGTTGTGATGGCAATACGGAGACTTTTCCAGGCTTTGTGTTTCCCTTAAGAGGGAAGGCTGAGTTTGTTTTTAATGGAACGCCCTATACGCTTGCCCTGGGGAATGTGGTGCACGGTGGCGCGCATATGCAACTGGATCGGCATGTACTTGGCGACAGCAGATGGGAGTACTTGCTCGTGCTGTATCGAATCTGTGCACCAGAGCCAGGAGGGTTCTGTCTCCCAAAATCGCATTTTGAGCTTGTACCCGGGCATAGCCCACGTCTGACGGAGCTTCTGGGGCTCCTGTGGAAGGTGTCTCGTGAGCCGGGCGGGATTTCCGCCTTTCAGACTGAAATGCTGTTTCGTTGTGCACCAGAGGAACTGTTCGTCTGTGTCCGCAACCAAAGCAACGATGGAGAGCAAGCGTTATTTGAGCAAATATCGAGATGCGTTTTAAAGATAAGACTATAATCATTTCTGGTGGAGGAAACTCGGCGGCTGATTGGGCAAATGAGCTTGAACCGCTCGCTCATCAAGTATACCTCACTTATCGGAAAGACACTTTATCGGGGCACGAAGCGCAGGTAAAACAGCTCATGAACAGCTCAGTAAAATGCTTTTTGGATACCTCCATTACCAGGCTGATTGCTTCTGCTGATCATGAGAAGATTGAGAGAGTTGAGCTGACCAACCACGTGACAGGGGAAGTGCAGGAGCTCTACATTGACGAAGTGATCATTAATCATGGCTATGAGCGCGACAGATCTTTATTGGAAAATAGCAAAGTGAAGCTCGAATTAAGCGAAGATCGTTTTATCGGGTCTAGCCACTAGCACGACCTCTGTGCCGGGCATTTACGCAGCGGGTGATGTCCTGAAGTATGAGGGAAAAGTTCACTTGATGGCTGGAGCTTTCCAAGATGCCGCGAATGCTGTAAACCAGACGAAATTATTTATTCAGCCGGAAGCGCAAAAAGGTGGAATTTTTTCTTCCCACAACGATATTTTCCAAAGTCGCATGGATAGGAAATAGCCCTTTATGCAGCAGACTCTGATGCAGGGGTATGATGGGTCTGCATATTTGCGAGGAAACCAGATGGTTATATTCAAAGCGGTATTGTATACTTTCATATGTCTAGCGCCCGCTTGCAAATAACCAGGTTGGTAAAATTACAATCGTCTTTGAATAGCTCAGTCTTTTCGGGAATAGGGAATACGTGGGGGGTTTTTGTCAGTAAGGGAAAATGAGGTGGTTTCAAATGAAGTACGGTTTGCATGATAAACCGCCAGTTGGCACAACGATATTGTCGGCACTCCAATGGATGATTGTCGCGGTCTCCAGCAGTGTGGCGGTTCCGCTGATGATCGGAGACGTCTATGGACTGCAGGCGGATGAGATTGGCAATCTGATGCAGCAAACGATGTTCTTTATCGGATTGGCATCCCTACTGCAAGTATGGATCGGCCACCGCTATCCGATGCTGGAAGGACCAGCAGGGCTGTGGTGGGGAATCTTTATTATTTTGGCACAAATAGGAACCAGTGTGGGGCTGCAGCCGCGTGAGATCGGTCAGTCCTTTCAAATTGGCCTAGGCATGGCTGGGCTGCTGTTTATGGTCTTCGGTTTGATGGGATGGATTGGGAAGCTGCAGAGATGGTTTACTCCGCTCGTTTCGGGAACGTATATGATCTTGCTTGCCGTCTCGCTATGCAGCAATATCCTGGCAGGGATGCTCGGGATCGGATTTCAGCATTCCAAAGAGGTGATCCCGCACGTTGCGATCGTTTCCGTCGCAATTGTGGCATTGGTGGTTTTGGTCATGCGTACGAAGAGGTTTTCCAGCTTTGCCGTCCTGTTTGGAATGGTCATTGGCTGGGTGCTATATGCCGTCATGGGCTGGACAGAGCCTGTTCGCCCGGCAGAGCAAGTGATTGCGTGGCCATCGCTCTTTTTCTGGGGAGCTCCTCGCTGGGATTGGGGTGTCGTTCTGACGAGTATGCTGACAGGCTTTGTCCTGTTGACGAATCTGGTGACAAGCATGGTTGTTATGGGGAAAGCCACAGATACGGTGCCGACTGAGCAGCAATACAATCGCGGTGGGGTCTTTACAGGCGTCTCTCATGTGCTTTCCGGATTGGGTGGCGTAGTGGGGATGATTCCGCTCTCTCTGGCAGCTGCTGTCATCCAGACGACGAGAATGGCAGCTCGACTGCCTTTCATGCTGGCGATGATCGGGATCATGGCGATCGGCTTGTTCCCGTATGTGGCTCATTTTTTGGCAGCTCTGCCTACACCGGTCGCGTATGCCGCGATGTTTATTTCCTACACACAGCTGCTCGGCTTTGGACTGAAGGATTACGTGAACGTCAAAATGGACGATCGAACCATTATGGTTGGCGGAAGCTCGCTGCTGGTGGGGATTGGCGTCATGTTCGTGCCGGCGACAGCTTGGCAGCACTTGCCGGCTCTTGTCAGCTTTTTATTCGGGAATGGCTTACTGCTAGGGGTAATTGTTTGTCTGCTACTGGAGCACGTCGTTTTCCGCCAAAAAGGAGATACGCAAAAGAAAGACGACCACGCAGCTTGACGGGCCGTCTTTCTTTTTTAGGAATGCAGGAGGTAGGAGCTAGTAACTTCGCCACCGTTTATCTCTGTAAACATTCTGCCTACTGAGCCGAGTATCTCGTCCTGCTTTTGTGCAGAGACCTGCTCGTGAAAGAAAATGACCTGCATGAGATTGCGGCTGCTTTCAGTAACACTGGTGCGCTTGGAATCGACGATCGGGCTGCCGAATGCCCCGTTTTCGTCCGCGAGCAGCAGCTTGCCTTCCATATTGACCTCGCGTCCGTTCAAGCCTTCATAAATGTCATCCGCGCGTCCGATTCGAAATACTACATCACCCACGAGCTGGTCCTGGTCATAGATGCCAAAAGGAAGAGCGTGGTGGACGGAGAAGAAATTATTGATATCCACTGCGCTGTTGATCCAGAAGAAGGCATTTCCCTGGAGAAGTCGGCGGAGCAGGGCTTCTGAAGAGGGGCGGTACCGAGACGGGTCGATCCCCGCTTGTTTAAAAGCAGCACGCCATTCCCGGATGCCTTCGATTTCAGTCAGTTTGGACACATCGTGCTCCAGGCGAAGCCCTTCGACAAAGTAGTTGATGCGTCCTTGAAGCATTTTGGGAGAGTCGCTGACGGAAGCACCGCTGTAGTGGAGAATGCCCAGGGAAAGGCGAGGGAGGCGTTCGGACACAGTGGCGTCCAGCTGTACTTTCATCATGTGTCACTCCTTTTCGAACCTATTTTTGGTAGTATAACAAATTTTTTTTGTGGAAGCGACTAACCTTCGTTACAATAGAAAAAGCACTAGATAAAACAAGTCATGCCTTTTCGATATAGAGTGGAAAAAGAATAGAAGGAGGAATCCCCTGACGATGACGACACGAGAAGTACAGATTTATACAGACGGAGCTTGTTCAGGCAACCCAGGTCCTGGCGGCTGGGGAGCCGTATTGATGTACGGACAGCATATCAAGGAGATGTCCGGTGCAGAACCGAATACGACCAACAACCGGATGGAGCTGAAGGCTGCGATCGAGGCGCTTTCTGTTTTGAAGGAGCCTTGTCAGGTGACCTTGTACAGCGATAGCGCCTATCTGGTCAACTGCTTTTTGCAGGGCTGGTACAAAGGCTGGCTGAAAAACGGCTGGAAGAACAGCAAGGGACAGCAGGTGGAGAATCAGGATTTGTGGAAAGAGCTGCTTCGATTGATGGATACGCATAAAGTGCAGTACGTAAAAGTAAAGGGACATGCGGACAACAAGTGGAATAATCGATGCGATGAGCTCGCGACAGGAGCGATCAAGCAGCTGTGAGCAATCAGCAGTACTGGGAACAAACGAAGCAGTCCATCATCGATTATGCCGCACAGATCGGGATCGACAAAATTGGTTTTGCGAGTGCTGATCCCTTTCTGGAGCTGAAAGAAAGGCTAATTGTCCATCGGGAAAAAGGGTACGAATCAGGCTTTGAGGAGCCGGATCTGGATAAGCGTACAGAGCCAGGCTTGCTCGTTGAAGGGGCGCGCTCCTTGATTTCTATTGCGTTGGCGTATCCTTCCAAGCTGGAAAATCCACCGAAGTCAGAGCCCGGGGCCTATCGCGGGATCTTGTGCAGAGCGGCATGGGGCACCGATTACCACCATGTTTTGCGCGACAAGCTAGCCAAGCTGAGTGCCTTTATTACCGAGCTCGAGCCGGGAGTAAAGATCGAGTCGATGGTAGATACGGGGGCGCTTTCGGATCGAGCGGTTGCAGAGCGAGCAGGACTTGGGTTTGTAGGCAAGAACTGCGCTTTGATTACGGAGGAATTCGGTTCGTGGGTGTATTTGGGGGAGCTGGTCACCAATCTGCCCCTGCCCGCGGATCAGCCAGTAGAGGAAGGCTGCGGAGATTGCAATATTTGTGTGGATGCCTGTCCGACCGGTGCGCTGGTACAGGGTGGACAGCTGGACGCCCAGCGATGTGTCGCGTATTTGACACAAGTAAAGGATTTCATTCCTGATGAATTCCGCGGAAAAATAGGCAACCGGCTTTACGGATGCGATACGTGCCAGACGGTGTGTCCGAAAAATCGCCGCCTCAACAATACCCATCATGCAGAATTTCAGCCAGATCCCGAGATCGCCAAGCCGCTCCTGCTGCCTTTACTGGACATGAGCAATAAAGAGTTCAAGGAAAAATTTGGCCTTTCCTCGTCATCCTGGAGGGGGAAAAAGCCAATTCAGCGAAATGCGATATTGGCGCTTGCTCATTTCAAGGACAAGACGGCCGTTCCGCATCTGGCTCGCTTGTTGGAGAACGACCCGCGTCCCGTCATTCGGGGAACGGCTGGATGGGCACTAGGGAAAATCGGCGGAGATGAGGCACGATTGGCTTTGATGAAGGCGATCGAGCGTGAGAGTGACGCTGCCGTACTGGCAGAGGTGCAAAAAGGACTGGCGATGCTCCCGGAGCAATCGGCAAGCAGTCACTAGTCAGACGTGTGTAGAAAAGAACAAGGAAAACGGGTATGGGAGGAACGTTGGATGGCAAATGGATTGGGGTATACCATCATGGACTCACCGATTGGACCGTTGTTGCTTGCTTCTACCGAAGAAGGGCTGTGCCATATCCAGTTTGAAGTAGAGCAGGATGGGATCGCACAGCTTACGCGTTGGTGCAAAAAGACGTTTTTAGGTGTAACTCCCGTGCGCGATGACGAGCGCAATGCAGCAGCTAAAAAGCAGCTGGAGGAGTATTTTGCCGGGGAAAGAAAGGTCTTTGACTTGCCGATCGTTTTATATGGGACGCCGTTTCAGAAATCCGTTTGGAACGCGCTTGCCGATATTCCCTATGGGGAGACGAAATCCTATAAGGACATTGCTTTGGCGATCGGGGCAGCGAAGGCTGTACGAGCGATCGGAGGAGCGAACAATCGCAACCCGATTCCGATCATCATTCCTTGCCATCGTGTGATCGGATCGAATGGTGCACTGGTTGGCTACGGAGGAGGATTGCCGATCAAGGAGCATTTGCTAGCCCTCGAAGGCGTTCCGCTGCACATACAGACTACACTAGATCAAGCTATCCGCTTCTGACGGGTAGCCAAGCTATCCGACTCTAACGGATAGCTTTTCTTTTTCTTCTGAACGAGTCGCCTGTGACATATTCTTCATTGAGCAGACGGCAGGCAAAGTCCAATGGTGGCTGGTGAAGGAGGAGAGGCGAGTGGACTGGCGACAGTTTATCCGAAGCTATTTTGATAGCGTGCAGAAGGCGTG
Organism: Brevibacillus centrosporus; assembly: GCF_003710815.1. Taxonomy (GTDB): domain Bacteria; phylum Bacillota; class Bacilli; order Brevibacillales; family Brevibacillaceae; genus Brevibacillus; species Brevibacillus centrosporus. The sequence goes on along the minus strand of NZ_RHHP01000012.1, from coordinate 32,271 downwards.
GCTGGATGGCGAGTATCAGCGTTTGCTGCCTTACTATTCCGACCACGGACAGGGAACAAAGAATGAATGGGAACGCATGAGGCGAGAGCACGTGCAGCTGGTGGGGCGTGGGGGACAGACACAGTCCGTTCAGGGAAGGCTGGTCCCTTTATGTTGGATGGAAACGGAGCAGTCGATGGACATTTTGCTCTCCTGGAGCGGAAAACGCCACTATGGAATGGGAGAGCATTTACTGTCAGAAGCCAGCCGCTTTGTCCATCGGATTCGTTTGCAAAAAGAAGCAGCGAGCTGGCGCATCGATTCTCATACGGAGTGGGACGGTGACGCGAAAGTACCGTTCGACTCTTTGCAAGGGGAGGAGGAAGCAGAAGGGGCCACCTCGATGGTGGAGGACGCTGTTTCCCAGCCGTTGCTTGTCGTGCATGGGGCAGGCGGATACAATCCGTGGAATGCAGTGGCGTATGCGGAGCGGTATTGGAACTCGCCAAACCCAGCCTACCCGCATTTTACTGACGATTGCACGAACTTTATTTCGCAATGTCTGTACGCTGGGGGAATTCCCATGCTCTTTTCCAAGGAGAAAGGGAGAGGCTGGTGGATTCGGACGGGAAAAGGCGGCGAGTGGAGCTACAGCTGGTCGGTTGCCCATGCTTTGTACCTGATGCTCAAATCAGGAGCTGCACCGATGCGGGCCGTGACAAAATCATCTCCGGACCAGCTGGAGCCGGGCGATATTATTTGCTATGACTTCGATGGCGATGGACGTTTTCAGCACAATACGATCGTCGTTGCCAAGGATGCCAACAATATGCCGCTCGTCAATGCGCATACAACCGACAGCAGCATGCGATACTGGGCGTATGAGGATTCTACAGCCTATACACCCAATATGCGTTATGCGTTTTTTCATATTAGAGGGGTGTAAGCAGGGGAGTGCCGTTACCGTTTTCGTCGCAAGATCGCAGTCAGAAAGCTCAGGCTCCGAGCGAGCCAGACGAGGACAGCGAGCCACAGAAGATCAGCGAAAGAATGCGGCTCTCCTTTGATGGTCTGCACGTAGATTAATCCGTGAAACAAAACAAGCAAGAATAATAAAGGATTAGAGAGATGTAGCCGCTTCCAGGCAGCTGTGCCCAACCATTTTTGGCGGGGAGATAGGAGCTCACCCAGAGTACGAAAAGGATAAGAAGTGCACAAGCTCCCAGGTAATTGGCTACTCCAGCTAATGACCAGTTCGGGACGGGCCACTCCCAAGAACCGTTTTCCGCAGAGGAGAGAAAGAACAGGCCGAGCCAGCCATCTGCTTTGGGAGCTTGGCTATCAGAGATGATCAACAACCGAGGTTCTCCCTGAAAAAGGATAAGCACCAAAGCGACGTGAAGAAGCCCAGTCAGTCCGGCACAGATCCCCACATCGCGGCGGATAGACAGCAACGTTGGGGCCCATCTGGCAGGCAGCCAGGTACATAGTGGACCGATCAACAAGGTCGCACCGATCAGGAAAAAAGCGAAATAACCGAACAGCATGCTCCAGGTTTCCATAGGGGGAAACATAGCAAAGTGGTGCCACTTCCAGCCAGATGCGGCTGCGAGCAGCAGCAGACAGAAAACATAGGTCCATGAACGAAGCCATTTGCTTTCCATTTCGAACACGATGACCACACCCTTTTCATCGATTTTCTTTTAGATGCAAGAGGGTGACTTTTTGTTACAGCAGCTGCTAGGTGGTCATGGCTATGTTTCTTTATGTATAATAGAGCTTGGTTTGATTTTTAGTTCGGGACATGAGGAGATTTGCCGGTATGCCGTTACACATCGTATTGCATGAGCCGCTCATCCCTGCGAACACGGGAAATATTGCCCGTTCCTGCGCAGCGACAGGCGCACATTTGCATCTGATTCACCCGCTTGGTTTTTCTACCGATGATCGTTATTTGAAACGTGCTGGCCTGGATTATTGGCACGCAGTAAACATCCATTATCACGATAGCTTTGAAGCTTTTGCAGAGTCGCAGGGGCCGGATGCGGGAACCTTCTACTTCGTGGAGACATGGGGAGAGACGCTTTATTCGGACGTTTCCTTTCGCGATGGGGACTACATCATTTTGGGAAAAGAAACGACGGGTCTTCCTCCAGAGCTGACAGACCGCTACCGTGAGCAGACCATACGGATTCCGATGAGTGGTGCTACCCGTTCTGTCAATTTGTCCAACTGCGCGGCAATCGTCCTGTTTGAAGGCCTGCGCCAGCTAGGCTTCCCAGGGCTCAAATAACACGACACAGATACCGGAGCAGGGCACGCAGACCGACCATAAACAAGGGAGAGAAAAGGAAAATGACTGTGAATACGATCCTGTTTGACCTCGACGGCACACTTTTGGAAATGCAGACGGACCCATTTGTCAAAAGCTATTTGAAGGAAGTCGGTCGTCATGTCGGCGATCAATTTGATACACAAAAGCTCCTCTCGCTGATCTGGGACGCGACCAAAGCGATGATCGTGAGTCAGGAGCCTGACAAGACGAATGAACAGGTATTTATCGAGTACTTTACGACGCACAGCGACTGGAAGCGCGAAGAGGTGTGGCCGTTGTTTGACTCCTTTTACCGCGATGTGTTCCCGACCTTGTCCCACCTGACGTATCCATCTCCTTGGGCAAAAAGGATCGTGGAAGCAGCGAAAAATCAAGGCTTCCGAGTCGCGGTCGCAACCAATCCGGTGTTCCCTCGAGAGGCGATCTACCACCGGCTTGCTTGGATCGGGATGACGGCGGATGAATTTGAGCTGGTCACCGTGTATGAGGACATGCACTCCACCAAGCCAAACCCGAGTTATTTTGCGGAAATCTGCGAGAAGCTCGGCGTGGAGCCAACCGACTGTGTCATGGTCGGCAACCACATGCAGGAAGACATGGTCGCATCCAAGCTGGGAATGAAGACGTTTCTGGTAACCAACTGGATGGAGGACCGTGGAGAACCGCAATATCCGGTGGATCAGAGAGGATCGCTGGAGGAGCTGTACCAAGCGATTGAAGCAGGTACAGGTGTATTTGCACGCTAAAGACGAAGACATAGCAGGCTGTCGCAGAGGACAAGCCTGCTTTTGTTTTGGACGAAATCACGATGGATTTACACCAATCCCATACTTTTCCCAAAGACGTAAGGTAGGCTGGACTTGTACATAACCCGATTGGGCAAAAGGAAGGGGAGCATCCCATGAAGAAACTGATTTCTTCCATTGTACTGTGCAGCTTATTGGTGAGTGGTGTATCCATTGTCAATGCGGAAGATGATACCACCTCCACACATGGAACGAAGGCGACAAAGGAGCAAAAAGCCGAGCAGCGTCTGGAAAAGCTGCAGGTAAAGGCGGAGAAGCTGGGTGTAGAAGCAGCTGGCAAAACGGCCACAGAGATTAAGGCTGAGCTGGCAGCCAAGCAGGCGGAAAAGAAAACGCTAAAGACGGCCAAACGGGAAGCAAAAGCTGCGAAGTGGGGAGTCGACCTCACAGGGAAGACGAAAGAGGAAGGAAAAGCGGCGATTCAAGCGGCTAAAGCAGCGAAGAAGGAAGCGGGACTGTCCAAGCTGTCGACGAAAGCAGAAAAGCTGGGAATCGAAGCAAGCGGCAAAACGGCGAAGCAGTTGAAGGAAGAAATCAAAGCGAGCAAGGCAGAGAAAAAGGCTGAGAAAAAGGCTGAGAAAAAGGCGGCAAAGAAAGTATAACCGCATACTGGAACAAAAAAAGCAGATTGCCTGATGGAGGCAGTCTGCTTTTTTTCCTGGGAGCGAGAAGCCGTAAAACGAGCTGATCGCCTCTGTCTATCCTTACAGGTTCCAGGTTTTGTCTTCGTTGTATCCAGCCGTCAGAATGAAGAAAAGAAAAGCTGCAAAAACCACTGCTACGATAAACGCACCCATGTTCGACTGCTCCTTTCGTGAACAAACTACTCCCATTATAGCGTAGCCTGCCCACTTTGCAAACGGATTAGCAGGGCTGTCAATGGCAAATTGGAGGAGGAAAAGGACAAGTTTCCCTACACCTCCTTAATTTTTTGTGGCAAGATTGCTGAAACTTGTGCAGATGTCTCGCATACACATATGTAAAGGCTTTACGAGCCTGCTCCAAACCGAAGAAAACGGGTGCCACGCGAATGCGTGACCGCAGGCAGACATATACATGAGAGTACATTGTCGTTGGGGAAGAGAGAGGGGCTTATGAGGGAGGAGTGTCGAGCATGGACATTTTAAAACGTATATCCGAGCACCGGGCCCGAGAAGAGAACCTGATGTGGAGAGGAACGTTCGCTGAATATTTGGAGCTGGTTCGCAAAAATCCGCAGATCGCCCAAACGGCACATTCACGCGTCTACAACATGATCAAGAGTGCCGGTGTGGAAGAGAATGAGGATGGCAGCCGTTCGTATCAATTTTTCAGCCGTGAAATTTTTGGTTTGGACCGTTCTGTGGAGCGATTGGTAGAAGAATATTTCCACTCTGCTGCCCGCCGTCTGGATGTTCGCAAACGGATTTTGCTGCTGATGGGCCCAGTCAGCGGTGGTAAATCGACGTTGGTGACCATGTTGAAACGGGGACTGGAGGAGTATTCCCGTACCGAAGCGGGAGCCATCTATGCGCTGGAAGGCTGCCCGATGCAAGAAGAGCCGCTGCATCTCATTCCGCATGAACTACGCGCTGAGGTGGAAGAAGAGCTTGGCATTAAAATCGAGGGAGAGCTTACCCCGTACAACCGGATGCGTCTGGAATCGGAATACGGTGGATGCATCGAGGATTTCCCTGTTTGCCGGATTCTTTTTTCGGAAGCCAACCGCGTCGGGATCGGTACGTTCAGCCCTTCTGACCCGAAATCTCAGGACATCGCGGATTTGACGGGAAGCATCGACTTTTCGACGATCACGAAATACGGCTCCGAGTCCGACCCGCGCGCCTATCGTTTCGATGGTGAGTTAAACAAGGCCAACCGCGGTCTGATGGAATTCCAGGAAATGCTGAAGTGCGATGAAAAATTCCTCTGGCACCTGCTGTCCCTCACACAGGAAGGCAACTTCAAGGCAGGACGGTTTGCGCTCATTTCTGCTGATGAGCTTATTGTCGCCCATACGAATGAATCCGAGTACAAGGCGTTTATCGCGAACAAGAAAAACGAAGCCTTGCAGTCCCGGATCATCGTGATGCCGATGCCGTACAACCTGCGGGTGAGCGATGAGGAAAAAATTTATTCCAAGCTTATTAAACAGTCCGATCTGGGACATGTGCACATAGCGCCGCATGCACTGCGTTCCGCTGCTATTTTTTCCATTCTTACCCGATTGAAGGATTCGAAAAAACAGGGTGCCGATCTGCTGAAAAAGATGCGGCTCTACGATGGCGAGTCGGTAGAGGGCTTCAAAGGCGCCGATCTCGAGGAATTGCGAAACGAGCATGCAGATGAAGGAATGGCGGGAATCGACCCCCGTTACGTCATTAACCGCATCTCCAGTGCATTGATACGCCGCGACACGGAGTGCATCAATGCATTGGATATCCTGCGCGCGCTCAAGGAAGGCTTTGACCAGCATCCTTCCATCACCAAAGAGCAGCGGGAGCGGTACATGAACTTCATCTCCAGCGCACGTAAGGAATACGACGAGCTCGCGAAAAAAGAAGTGCAAAAGGCCTTCGTATACAGCTATGAGGAGTCTGCCAAAACGCTCATGGACAATTACCTGGATAACGTCGAAGCCTATTGCAACATGAACAAAATTCGGGACCCCGTTACTGGTGAGGAAATGGATCCAGATGAGCGCCTGATGCGTTCCATCGAGGAGCAAATCGGCATTTCTGAAAATGCCAAGCGTGCGTTCCGGGAAGAGATCCTCATCCGCATTTCGGCTTATGCGCGCAAAGGAAAGCGATTTGACTACAGCACGCATGATCGTCTGCGGGAAGCGATCGAGAAGAAGCTGTTTGCCGACCTCAAGGACGTCGTGAAAATTACGACCTCCAACAAAACGCCGGATGAGCATCAGCTGAAAAAGATCAACGAAGTGACAAAGCGCCTCATCGAAGAGCATCATTACTGCCCAATGTGCGCCAACGAGCTCTTGCGCTACGTCGGCAGCCTGCTGAATCGATAACGATACGAGAACACGGCCATGGCATGATCGTGCACGTCAAATTCGGCGCAGAGTGCGCCAGTTGCTAGGAGGAGACGGCATGGAAGATGCAACATCGTTCATTGTCTCCCGGGAAGACTGGTCGCTGCACCGCAAAGGGTACCAGGACCAAAATCGACACCAGGAAAAAGTGAAAGAAGCGATCAAGAAAAACTTGCCTGATCTCGTCAGCGAAGAAAACATCATCATGTCGAACGGTCGGGAAGTTATCAAGATCCCTATTCGCTCCCTGGATGAGTACCGGTTGCGTTTCAACTTCCAAAAAGGGAAGCACGGCGGTCAAGGTAAAGGCAACAGCAAGGTAGGAGATGTGGTCGCCAAGGACGGTGATCCAGCGCAGGGGCCAGGAAAAGGGCAGGGCGCAGGAGATCAGCCTGGTGTGGACTATTATGAGGCAGAGATCAGCGTGGAAGAGCTGCAGGAAATGCTGTTCGCCGAGCTGGAGCTGCCCAACCTGCAAAAGAAAGACGAAGACCAGATCGTGATTGAGGAAACCCGGTTTAACGATGTTCGCAAAAAGGGCTTGATGGGCAACATCGATAAGAAACGGACGCTGATCGCCGCTATCCGCCGCAACGGGCTGGCCGGCTACAACGATCTGGAACTGGGCATCACAGATGACGACTTGCGGTTTAAAACGTGGGAGGAAATCATCAAACCCCACTCCAATGCGGTCATCATCGCGATGATGGATACCTCAGGATCTATGGGGGTATTCGAGAAGTATATTGCTCGCAGCTTTTTCTTCTGGATGGTCCGCTTCTTGCGCACGAAGTATGAGAAGGTCGAGATCGTTTTCATCGCCCATCATACGGACGCAAAGGAAGTGACGGAAGATACCTTTTTCTCCAAAGGCGAGAGCGGGGGAACGATTTGTTCCTCCGCCTACAAAAAAGCGTTGGAGATCATCGATAGTCGCTACCCGCCATCCCAGTACAACATTTACCCATTCCACTTTTCTGACGGCGACAACCTCACCTCTGACAACGAGCGCTGCGTCAAGCTGGTGAAGGAGCTCATGGATCGCTGCAACATGTTTGGCTACGGAGAGGTGAATCAGTACAACCGCCACTCCACCCTGATGTCAGCCTATCGGCACATCAAGGAGCCGAAGTTCATGCACTGCGTGATCCGGGAAAAGGGAGAGGTATACAAGGCGCTGCGAGCGTTTTTTGGGAAGAAGGAAGTGGGCGTGTAAGGCAGGAAGTGGAAAAGGATAGAGGAAGCAAAAAACAAGAAGCTCTTCACCGATACAGACGGTGGAGAGCTTTTCTTGTTAACAGTGAAGAGTACGAAGGCACCTTTTCTTATCTTATCGCCTCTTTCGGGAGTGGAGACGAGTCCGATCTTCTCGTAATAGCGCAATGTATCTGTGGAGAGTCCGGTAATCTCAGCAGCTTTGGAAATCGTAAATGCCCGGTTGTCTTCCAAATCAGTCGACAATGTTTCTTCGTGCTGTGTTTTTGTTAGATCGCTCATGCCCGCCTCCCCCCAAATGCCACCTGCCGGAATCGTAGCCTGCTTTACAAGGAGCAAAGGGAGGCCGTATTGGAATCCCAAAGAAGGTTTCAAGATGCCTTTTTGCTGCGCAATACGGTGATAAACCCATCCAAAATCTGATGACTTACGGCAAAGCCTTTCCGTTTGTAAAATTCCAGGGCGTTGTCATTGCCGTTTGAGACGTAGATAAAATAATCTTCTACATCCTCAAATTGCTGCAGCCAGCTCATCGACAGATCGAAAAGCTTGGAGCCGATGCCGTATTGTCGATACCCTTCTTTTATATAGAATTGGGAGAGACAGCCTACATTTTTCTGACGGACAGTGGAGAGATCAAAAAAGGTAGCAAAGGAATTGGAGTAAGCTTCCTTGGGAGAGATATTGGAATAAACGTACCCGACAATTTGTTCCCCATCTTTTACAACGACTGTATAATTGTGCAAAGCCGCCTTCACGGATGGGACCAAGCGCGTTTCAAAATTCATGCTGTCAAAAAGCTCAGGCTTGATGGTCGCTTTCGACTTTTGGAAAGCCATGAGCTCGTTGCAGGAGTCCCGACATTCTTCTATTTGAGAATCTGGCAAAATTTCATAACGCAATTCCATTACAATCACTCCCTCGAAAAATGTCAGAAAATTTTAAAAGTGTTCGCAGCTACGATATAATCTTATTACATAGAGAAACGAAAACAAGTAGGCAGGTTTTGCCTACTAAGTCAGGTAAAACTGAGTAAAGGAGAGGGGCGTCGGTATGCTGCAAGAGGAAAGTCAAAAACGGGATATTCAAAATTGTCCTTTGACGTATGCCATGAATGTCATTGGCGGCAAGTGGCGTCTCCCGATCATTTGGGCATTGTGGAAAAATGATACCCTGCGTTACAACGAGCTGAAACGACGGATTGATGGAATCACGAATATGATGCTGTCACAGGTGCTAAAAGAGATGGAGATTACAGGGCTGATTGTGCGCAAGCAGTATTTAGAAATTCCGCCACGAGTGGAATACTCGCTGACGCAAGAAGGCAAGGACCTCGTACCTTCACTTGAGGCCCTTGCCAGATGGGGAAAGCATATGCAAAATCGCTAGTGCCGTCGGATCATCAGTCGTTTTCTTTTTCTGTTGGAGAGCGATTGTTTTTGCCTGTTCTACAGTGATAGCTGGCTGCTGCACGGGCTGGTAAGTGGCATGTAGGGTGGGTTTCACGCTCATAATTTTTTCCATTCCCTGCGAAAGATACGAATAAGATGGGTGAATGCGATCCAGCAGGAATAGAAAGAATAACCATCAAGACGGATCTTCGGAGGTAGTATGAAAAATAAAATTGCAGATTCCATGCTCAGCAAATCCAAGCCGCAGCCTGTCCAGGTAGAGAGTGAAGAGCAGGTAAGAGAAGCGCTGCTTGGTCAAGTGCTGACAAATACGATGTTGGATGAGGAAACGGTAAAGAAGCAGAAGGATAGGTATTTGCTGGAAAGAAAATAGGTAGCATATGTGGAGTGACCTAGAATCGGGCGCCCACGTATGAAGAAGTGAAAATATGGAAATGATACTAACTACACTGTTAACAACCTTTTTCAGCCCTCGCGAAAAGCGGGGTGTTTTTTTGTGCAGATTTTGGAACCTGCCGCTAGGTCGTACTAGCGTTTGTATAGTTTTTGTTGAGGTCCACTTGCTATCGTGGTGTTCAACGGCATTGGCAGGGAGAGTGGAATTTGGTGAAAGCAATCTTAATAGACGACGAGAGATTGGCATTGTTACATCTGAAAAACATGCTGGAGCAGGTCAGCCTCGATGTAGAGGTCATTGGAACATTTACAGATCCGGTTGCAGCGATGCATGCCGTAATAAAACAAAAACCGGATGTCGTGTTCGCAGATATTTACATGCCGGGGATTGACGGTTTGGAAATGGGGAGACAGCTTAAATCGACAGTCCCGGATGTAGAAATAGTGTTTGTAAGCGGAGATGGGAGATTTGCCATGGATGCGCTTGAGCTGCGCGCGTTCGACTATATGCGAAAGCCGTTGGAGATCAGACGACTGCAAATAACATTGGATCGCTTGAAAAGGGAAAGGTCAGTGGCGGGGAGCGACTCTTTTAATAGTGAAAAGGACGGAGAGTGAGCGTGCTCTAGCTAACGTATTCCCAACGCAAAGAGGACGCCTGCTGGGCTGCATGACCTGGCAGGGTCCTCTTCTTTTGTTATGGACATAGAGTGGAAGGCGGCTATCACCCAGGGCGATGGAAGTAGTCCTCCAGCTTTCTCATAAACGCTGTCGCGGCTTTGCTTACATATTTATCATTTCGATAGTAGATCTCCAGCTCACGAACCGGGGAATTGCGGATCGGGATGGCACGAATACGCAACGATCGAAAGCTGGTAATCAATTCGCTCGGTTGAATCGTGGCACCTACACCTTCGTGGACAAGCTGCAAAAGTGAGGTGGCGGACCCTGTCTCCATGATGGTCGCGATCGTGATCCCGTTCTCCTGGCACCACGTATCAATTAAGTTGCGGCCGTAGAAGCCCGTTGGATACATGACGAAAGGAAGATCGACCAATTCTTGCGGATCGACTTGAGCGTGATTTGCGAGCTCATGGTCTTCGTGAACGTACAGGCTGTAGGTTTCCGTGTAAAAAGGAATCCTGTTCAAGCGGCTGTCTGTCTTGAAGGCGAGTCCGACCCCGATATCCACGACATTGTCCAAAACCTTTTCTACGATTTTAATGGAGGGAATCATTTGCACTTTGGTTTGCGGAAATTCTTTATGGAAATCAACCAGCAGCGATGTAAAACGATAATCCAGATCTGAGGCGAGAACGGCTACCCGCAGGTGACCGGCATGCAAATCGGTCAGATCGGCGATGGCGCTTTTGGCATTTTCGAGCTTTTGGAAAATCTCCAAAGCGTAATGCTCGAGTATAGCTCCTGCTTCTGTCTTGAGCGTTTTCTTTCCGATTCGATCAAACAACGGGACGCCTATTTCGTCTTCCAGCACGCGTATTTGCTGACTCAAAGTGGGTTGGGAAATGCCGAGCTTGAAGGCAGCCTCGGAAAAATGAAGTTCACTGCACAGGGTGAGGAAATACTGTAACTGTCTAAGCTCCACGGGAAATCACCTTTTATTATAGTTTGAAACTATTATTTAGATAGAAAAAATAGTATTGAGCTATACTTGTATCTATCCTACACTGAGAGAATGGAAAAAGAAAGGAGGTCGCACAGTTGCGTTTGATGTATCTAATCGCAGTCATTTTTGTCCTATCCTTGAACCTGCGGCCGTCCATCACATCGATCGGGCCTTTGCTTGATGTGATCAAAACTGATTTGGGAATGAGCAGTGGTATAGTGAGCTTGCTTACGACGCTTCCTGTGCTGTGCATGGGAGTCTTTGCTCTTTTATCCATTCAACTAAGCAATCGGGTAGGAATTGAAAAGTCGCTCTTCATCGCGATGGCACTGATCTTGGTGGCTACCTTGGCACGTGGATTTCTTTCCAGCAGCTGGCTGCTGCTTGCGACGTCGCTGATTTCAGGGATTGGAATCGGGATCGCGGGACCCCTTATCTCCGGCTTTATCAAGCTGCACTTTCCAGGCAGTCTCGGTGTGGCGAGCGTGTACTCGTTATCGTTGGTCATTGGAGCCGCCCTAGCTACGACGTTTTCCATCCCGTTGTTTCATCTCATGAATGATTCGTGGCAATGGTCTTTGGGCTTCTGGGGTGTATTGGCTTTACTTGGGGCCGTGTTCATGCTTCCACTCCTGACAAAAGGAAAGCAAATTCAAACAGGGGGGATGCCGTCGCTTAAAATTACCAACAAGCGCGTCTACCTGTTCCTGCTGTTTTTTGGCTGCATGTCCGCGATGTTTTACTCGATCACGGCGTGGCTAGCACCCGTGGCTCAATCGATGGGGATGAGCGCTGCGCAATCGGGACTCGTCCTGACCCTGTTTACCGTCATTCAAATCCCGGTAAGCTTTTTACTGCCGATCGTTGTAGGCAGAAAAGGAAACCGAAAACGGTGGCTGCTGCTCTGCGCTGTGTCGGAGCTGATCGGAGTAGCTTTGCTGCTTGGGCATATGTCGGTATGGGCAGCGACCGTCTTTTTGGGAATGGGCGCAGGAGGTCTGTTTCCTTTGGCATTGCTGCTTCCTCTCGGTGAGGCAAGCACGCCAGAAGAGGCCACTTCCTGGTCGGCACAGACGCAATTTGGCGGTTATCTCATCGGGTCAACGGGACCGTTTGTAATCGGGCTGACCCTTGATATTTTTGACAACAGCTATACACCTGCGTTGGTGGCGATGATGGTTGTGCTGGTTATCCTCATTTGTACGGTGTGGAAGATCGAGCAAAAAAAACAGCTGGAGCTAAGCCAGTAATGGAATGGAACGTACCTTCTCCCTAGGAGCTGATTCCGGGGAGATTTTTATTTGGGGAAAGAAGAGGCTTGACTGTGCGCAGCATCCTGTGGAAAGAATAGGGAAATACAAAAGCGGAGCGGAGGGGTTTCATGACAGTCGATGAGGTCATGCAAAAGCTCGAGGAGATGGGAACCGAGCAAACCAAGAAGACTTTTTTGCGCCATGGGGCAAAGGAGCCTTTCTTTGGCGTGCGTGTCGGCGATATGAAAAAGCTTGTCAAAGAGGTGAAACGCGACCAAGAGCTGGCACGGGAATGGATCCACTCCGAGGAAGAGATGATCGCCGCTTGCGGCTGGAATACGTACTCCAATTATCTGTCCATCACCCCAGATGAAAAGCTCGATTTGGACGAAATCAAAAGCCTCCTGCAGCTCATTCAAAACACTATTCATTCGGAACGAAATCGGGTGCGCTACACCATGAATCAATTTGTGATCGCCGTTGGTGCTTATGTGTCTGCCATGCATCATGAAGCCGTCGATGTGGCAGCCCGTATAGGAGTTGTTCGCGTTGACATGGGACAGACGGCTTGCAAGGTACCGCTAGCTACGGAATACATCAAAAAGATAGAAGAGCGAGGAAAGATCGGTCACAAGAAAAAGACGTGCATTTGTTAGTCATACGCAATTGGAATGGATTGTAATGTTTAAATTTGCTAAACTTCCTCGACTCTTTTTCGATGATGTGCTATCATGAGACCTTGTTAACGTATTACCACTTTACCATAGTAAACATACACAAAAGGTTTTAGGGGGATCATCATGAAAAGATTTGCAGCTATTTCTATCCTGCTTACCGCTATGCTGTCACTCGTTGTTGGATGCTCCAGCACAAATACAGGTGGAAGCGGCAAGCAGCTGATCATCGGAATCGACGACAAGTTTGCACCAATGGGCTTCCGCGATGATAAAAATGAGATCGTCGGTTTTGACATCGACTACGCACGGGCTGCCGGAGAGAAAATGGGGAAAGAGGTCGTCTTTCAAACCATCGACTGGAGCTCCAAAGAATCAGAGCTGAACAGTGGCCGGATCGATTTGATCTGGAATGGATATACCATTACGGATGAACGAAAAGAAAAAGTCTTGTTTACCAAGCCTTACTTGAAAAACGCACAAGTCATTGTGACGGCGGCGAATTCCGACATTACCAAATTGGACGACCTGTCCGGTAAAATCGTCGGTTTGCAAAAACTGTCCTCGGCAGCAGACGCATTGGACGCTAGCCCCATCAAAAACAACATCAAAACCATTACCGAGTTTCCTGACAACGTCCTCGCTTTGAGCGACTTGAAAATCGGACGCGTCGATGCAGTGGTAATTGACCAGATCGTAGCCGACTACTACATGGCAAAAGACAAAGGAACCTTCAAGCAGCTGGATGAATCGCTGGCACCTGAAGAATACGGAATCGGCGTGAAAAAAGGCAATGAAGCGCTGTTGAACGAATTGCAAAAAGCATTGGACACCATGAATCAGGACGGAACAGCGGCGAAAATCTCGGAAAAATGGTTTGGTGAGAATCGCGTACTGAAGTAATCGAGGAAAGCAGCAAGGGCTTCGCCGCACCTGGGCGAAGCCATGTTTTTTTGCAGTAGGAATAGATCTTTTTACTAGGAGCCAACAAGTATGAGCGCAGAATACATTCTCAACATTACCAAGCCGATGCTGGAAGGCGCACAGATGACGATCCTGCTGTTTCTCGTGGCGATTGTACTGGCCATTCCTTTGGGATTCGTCATCACGCTTTTGGCAAAAAGCAGTATCAAGGCCGTGGCGTGGCTCGCCCATGCGTATGTTTACGTCATGCGTGGAACACCGCTTTTGCTGCAGCTGCTGTTCATCTGTTTCGGACTGCCGCTGCTCCCGATCGTCGGTGAATATTTGGTCTTTGACCGGTTCGTAGCGGCGTGTATCGGGTTTGTTCTCAACTACGCGGCGTACTTTGCTGAGATTTTCCGCGGCGGCCTGCTGGCGATTGATAAAGGCCAGTACGAAGCGGCGCAGGTCTTGGGCTTCAGCAAATGGCAAACCACCACGAAGATTATTCTACCGCAAATGTTTCGCGTAGCCTTGCCTGCCGTCTCCAATGAGTCGATCACGCTGGTGAAGGATACCGCCCTGCTGTACGCAGTTGCCGTACCGGAGCTTTTGCACTACGCCCAGACAGCCGTGAATCGCGACTTTACGATTGTACCGTTTTTCATTGCGGGTGTGATTTATCTGGTGATGACTCTCTTATTGACGCTGTTCTTTAAGTGGCTGGAAAAGCGTTTTAAATTTGAATAAAAGGATTGGCGTACTATGGCGATCATACAAGTTTCCCAATTGAAAAAGTCGTTCGGGACGTTGGACGTATTGAAAAGTGTCAGCTTTGAAGTAAATCGAAACGATGTGGTAGCGGTCATCGGGCCATCCGGTTCGGGGAAGAGCACCATGCTGAGAAGCTTGATCCACCTCGAGCAGGTGAACGGTGGCACGATCCGCTTGCTTGATCAAGATCTCGTACGGGAAGGCGTCTATGCTTCTCCACAGCAGATCAAGCAGATTACAGCCAAAATGGGGATGGTGTTTCAGCATTTCAACCTGTTCCCTCATTTAACCGTGCGAGAAAATCTGGAGCTGGCGCCACGGACGGTCAAAGGCGAGGCAGACGAAATCGTACGGCGAAAAAGTGCGGAGCTGTTGGAGAAAGTAGGCTTGTCTGACAAAGCCGACAATTACCCTGCGAGGCTGTCAGGGGGACAAAAGCAGCGCGTAGCGATTGCCAGGGCACTCATGATGGATCCGGAGATTCTGCTTTTTGACGAACCGACTTCTGCACTTGACCCAGAGTTGACGGGAGAGGTTTTGCAGGTGATCAAACAGCTCGCCAAGGAAAGCATGACGATGATGGTCGTGACGCACGAGATGGGATTTGCCAGAGAGGTTGCGGGCAAGGTGATGTTCATGGACAACGGCGAGTTTATCGAATCGGGGACGCCGGATGAGATGTTTGGAAACCCACAGTTTGAACGGACGCGGGCTTTCCTCCAGAAATCTTTGAAATAGACTTCAGCTATGCAGTAGCTGGAGTTTTTTCTTTTGGGGGCGGGGGATAGAGACGAGCGACTCCCAAGGCGGTAAAGAGGGGAGTCGCGAAGGCGGCTACATCAGCGGATATTTCAAATAGCGCATATGAATGAAAGAGTAAAAGTGGTCACTGAACGATTCTGCGTTCAAAAAGGCGTTGTAGGCGTACGGAGTGACACGGCAGTACACCATTTCGCGGCCGTCTTGAAACCGAATGTACAGATGCTGGGAGTCGAAATCGTAGCGAGTGGATTTGATCAGACGAGAATCCAGTTCTTTGTAGGCTGGTTCTTGATCCTGCTCGGAAGGAGCAGAAGAAGAAACAAACTGCCGAAAGAGCGATTGTAATTTCATGGTAACTCCTTTTTGTGTAATCTTCGATGTTGGATTATTTCTTTGAGTTCTTTATTTTACTTAAAAATCTCGATTCGGAATAGTAGAGAACATGTTGAGCCTCCTAGTCGAAAAAGAGTTCGGAAACGTGTTTCTAGGTATCGTCGCCATTCGGTTCTTTGGTCCTATCTCTTGGTGCGAATATAGACGGAAATACCGGATGAATTATGTCGATTAATGCTTGAATATGTCGAATTAAGTCTATATTACTAATTATTAATTTGTCAATATTTCCAATTCCTTATTGCCGTGAAATTTTCCTGTGCGAATGATATTTTATTCCCATTGTTAAGAAAATTAGCTTGATTTATGCGCAGACGCTCGTTTATGATCGTAATAAACCGAATTACTAAACCGATTTATTAACAAATGAGCTTTCTTGGCAACGCTTCCACTGATTTGCTTGACGCAAACGGAGAGGGAATCCGAGGATGCAGTGCGCCGCTGAGCTTTTCATACTGTTTCTACGTAGATGAGGTGGGAATGTGGAAGAGAACCAAAAGGGGTTTATACAAATCAACAAGGCCGATAATGTCTGGATCTGCCTTCAGGATGTAAAAAAGGGCGATAGTGTAGAGGTGAACGGCAGCTTTGTCGTTGCGCAGGAAGATATTCCGAGCGGCCATAAGATTTCCAATCAAGCGATCGCAGCTGGAGCGGACATCATCAAATACGGCTTTCCCATTGGACATGCCACAGTAGATATCGCAAGTGGCGAATGGGTTCATAGTCACAACGTTAAAACCAATTTGGACGGGGAGCTTTCCTATTCCTACAAACCTGTACCGACGAATGTATTTCCGCAGGCAGCCCAGAGCGAGCGGACATTTGCCGGCTATGTGCGTGAAAACGGGAATGTCGGGGTACGCAACGAGATCTGGATCGTCAACACGGTAGGCTGTATCAACAAGGTTGCGGAACAGCTGGCAAAAATGGCCGACCAGAGCTTCGTGCATGAAAATATCGATGGCGTTTACCATTTTCCTCATCCGTTTGGCTGTTCGCAGCTAGGAGACGATCTCGTGCATACGCAAAAGATTTTAGCGGACCTGGTGCATCATCCCAATGCGGGTGGCGTCCTGGTGCTCGGCCTAGGCTGTGAAAACAACTACATCGACTTGTTCAAGGAAGCGATCGGAGACTATCATCCCGACCGTGTCAAATTCCTCGCCGTTCAGCAGGTGGAGGACGAGATGGAGCAAGGTATGGAGCTGATCGAGGAGCTTGTCACATACGCTTCCCGCTTCGAGCGTCAGGAGGTTCCTGTTTCCAAGCTGAAGGTGGGGCTCAAGTGCGGTGGTTCGGATGGCCTCTCCGGGATTACAGCGAATCCGTTGGTGGGCGCATTCTCCGATCAGCTCATTTCGGCTGGGGGCGCGACTGTTTTGACAGAGGTTCCGGAGATGTTCGGCGCAGAGACGATGCTGATGGAGCGGGCGAAGGATGAGGTGGTATACAGTCAAATCGTTGACCTGATTAACGACTTCAAGCACTACTTCGCCAAGAATGATCAGCCTATCTATGAAAATCCATCGCCGGGAAATAAAAAGGGCGGGATCACAACGTTGGAAGAAAAGTCGCTGGGCTGTGTGCAAAAGGGCGGCTTCGGGCGTGTAGATGACGTGCTGCAATACGGTGATCGCGTGCGGCAAAGCGGGCTGTCTCTGCTGCAGGGGCCGGGGAACGATCTGGTTTCAGTTACGGCATTGTCCGCATCCGGCTGTCAAATCGTCTTGTTTACGACCGGACGAGGCACTCCTTTTGGGGGACCGGTGCCAACGGTGAAAATGTCGACCAACACAGCGCTGTATGAACGCAAGAAAAACTGGATCGACTACAACGCAGGCAAGCTGGTACAAGGAGCCAACATGGAAGACGTATCCGCAGACTTTTTCCAATATGTCATTGATTTGGCCTCTGGTCGAATCCGCACGAAGAACGAGATGTACGGGTACAAAGAGATCGCGATCTTCAAAGATGGCGTCACATTGTGAGGAGAGATCAGCTATGGAGCAAAAGCAGGCTCCCGGCTTGAGCCGCGGCGCCCTTCAAGCTTCAGGAGTAAGCGTGGAGCTGGGTGAATTCCCTGAGCGCGTCCTGCAAATCGGAGAAGGCAACTTCATGCGTGGATTTATTGACTGGATGCTCTACAGCATGAACCGCAGAGGCTGCTTCCATGGACGTTCTGTCGCCATTCAGCCGACACCGAGGGGCAAAGTCGTACCCAAGCTCAACCGCCAGGATGGTCTGTTTACACTGGTCCAGCGCGGGCTGGAAAAGGGAGAGGCGGTCGAGCGAGTCGAGCGGATTGACGTGATCAGTCGAGGGATCAATCCATATGAGAATTGGCAGGAAGTATTGCAGGTTGCAGAGTCGCGCGACATCCGGTTCGTCTTTTCCAATACGACAGAAGCTGGACTGCAATGGAGTGAGGAGGCGTACGATCCGCTGACTGCTCCCCTTTCCTATCCAGGCAAGCTGGTGGCTCTTTTGTACCATCGCTTTCTGCATTTTTCCGGGGCGGCGGATGCAGGCTGGATTCTTTTGCCGTGCGAGCTGGTAGAGAAAAATGGCGAAGTGCTACAGGAGCTTTGCGAACGGGCAGCCAAGCATTGGGGCCTGCCAGCCGCATTTTTCACCTGGATGAAGGAAGCATGTGTCTTCTGCAATACGCTGGTCGATCGGATCGTGACAGGCTATCCGCACGGCGAGGAAAACGTGTGGGAGGACAGGCTGGGCTATCGCGATGAGCTTTTGACAGTGAGTGAGCCGTACCATCTGTTTGTCATAGAAGGACCAGAAGGCTTGGCGCAGGAGCTGCCGTTTCAGCAGGCGGATTTGCGCGTCTATTTCGACCGGATTGATGCGTATCGCGAACGAAAAGTGAAGCTGTTGAACGCACCTCATACCCTGCTTGCCTCTGTTGCCTATTTGGCAGGTGCGGATACGGTGCGGGAAGCAGTGGATGATCCAAAGCTTCGGGCTTACCTGCTGCGTGCCATGCAGGAGGAAATCAAAGAGTCGCTGGCACCAGAGGTTCAGGCAGTTGCGGATGCGTATATCAAAGACGTCCTGCAGCGTTTTTCCAATCCGTATTTGCAGCACCGTCTGCTCGATATTAGCTTGAATGGATTGTCCAAGCTCGTGACTCGCGTACTTCCTAGCATGCATGCCTATCAAAAGGCAAAAGGAGCACTGCCGCAGGCGTTGGTGTTTGGGCTTGTGGCCAGCTTTTTCTTTTACCGGGTGGCACGCATGGAAGGAGAGAGCCTTTACGGTGTGCGAGAAGACGGTACGGAATACGAGATTCGCGATCAGGCAGAGCATGTTCACGCTATTGGCGAGCTGTGGAAGCAGGTGCGGGAAAACAGCACGACAGCGTCCCTGACTCTTGCAGTAGAAAGCTACCTCGGCATGGCGGGTATTTGGGGAGAGGACTTGAACGAAGTAGCGGATCTAACGGAACAGGCCACAAGGTATGCGGAGGAAATCGCGCAGCACGGTATCCGACAGGCTTTGCGGAATCTGGGATAAGCGACTAGGAAAGGGGTATAGAGGATGAAGACAATCGTATGCCAGGAGCCGGGAAAAATGGAGCTCATCGAGACGGAAGCTCCAGCAAGCCCAGGAGAGAACGAGGTATTGCTGAACATCAAACGAATCGGTATTTGCGGAACGGACATCCACGCGTTTGGCGGCAATCAGCCGTTTTTTGCCTATCCGCGTGTGCTTGGTCATGAGCTGTCAGGAGAGGTCGCAGAGGTAGGAGCTGCTGTCACCAATCTGAAGGCCAAAGACAGAGTGTCGGTCATTCCTTACATGCATTGCGGGACCTGCATTTCCTGCCGCAGCGGGAAAACAAACTGCTGCACGCAAATGAAAGTACTGGGGGTACATATCGACGGAGGGATGCGCGAATCGATCGTCGTTCCGGCGACACATGTCCTGCCTGTACCGAATCTTTCCTGGGAAGAAGCAGCGATCGTCGAACCACTCTGCATCGGTGCCCATGCGGTTCGTCGCGCACGAATCCAGCCTGGAGTAACTGTACTTGTGATCGGAGCAGGTCCAATCGGCCTGGGTGTCGCCCGCTTTGCCAAGCTGCAGGGAGCAAAGGTCATCGCTATGGATATGAGCGAGGAGAGACTCGCCTTCTGCCAGGAGTGGGCAGAGTGTGACGAGATCGTGCTGGCTTCTTCTGAGCCAAAGGAACGCATACGTCAGCTCAACGGACAGGATCTGCCGACAGTTGTTTTCGATGCGACCGGCAATAAGCATTCCATGACGGGCGCTTTTGATTTCGTCGCCCATGGTGGGACTCTCGTCTATGTCGGTCTGGTCAAGGAACAGATCGCCTTCTCTGATCCGGACTTCCATGCCAAGGAGCTTACCTTGATGGGAAGCCGCAATGCGACGCTGGAGGATTTTCAATTTGTGATTGGGTGCATGAACGAAGGAAAAATCAACTCCTCTGCCTATATCACGGAGAAGATTCCGTTCGAGCAGTTTGCCGAAAATCACAAAGAGCTGATTCAGCCCAACCGCGGAGTGATCAAGTCGATGGTTACGCTGGAAGATGAGTAGTGCCATAAGTAGCGAGTGACCGATTGTGTGGAAAATATAATTCTTACTTGACCGATGGGAATTAATTAAATTAAACTGAATGTATCATTAGCCGATCAGACAACTGAAGGCTCCCTGACTTTGCAGAAGCAATCGTGAGGGAGCCTTTTTCTTTTCACAACAAAGGAGGATTCATACGATGGGCACTTCCAGGCAAATCAAACTTGGTGCGTTCATTCATGGGGTGGGCGGGCATATCGCGGGGTGGAGACATCCACTCGCCCAACCGGATGCGAGCATCGACTTTGGGTTCTATACCTCACAGGCACAAAAGGCGGAGACAGGAAAGTTTGATTTTGTCTTTATCGCGGATGGCTTGTTTATTAACGAAAAGTCCATTCCCCATTTCCTGAACCGGTTTGAGCCGCTCACGATCCTGTCTGCGCTCGCTGCGGTAACGTCACGCATCGGGCTTGTCGGAACCATATCGACCTCGTACAGCGAGCCCTTCACCGTATCCAGACAGCTCGCATCTCTCGACCATATCAGCGGGGGAAGAGCGGGGTGGAATGTCGTGACCTCGCCTTTGGAGGGCTCTGCCTTGAATTACAGCAAAACCGTCGAGGAGCATCCCGATCATGCCAAGCGCTACCGGATCGCGACAGAGTATTTGGAAGTAGCCAAAGGGCTGTGGGATTCGTGGGAAGTAGATGCATTTGTGCGGGATAAGGAATCAGGCGTGTTTTTTGACCCGAAAAAAATGCATGCACTTAACCATAAAGGGGAGTTTTTCTCCGTGCAGGGCCCATTGAACATCGGCAGATCGAAGCAGGGACAGCCAGTTATTTTTCAGGCGGGCGCTTCAGAGGATGGGAAAAGCTTTGCTGCGACATGGGCAGATGCGATTTTTACGGGGCACTTAAACTTGGCGGATGCCCAGGCATTTTACGAGGATGTAAAAGGCAGGGCAGCTGCAGCAGGGCGAGATCCTGAGAAGGTGCTCATCATGCCGGGGATCGCGCCGATCATTGGACGTACGGAGGAGGAAGCGGAGCAGAAGTATCAGGAGCTGGCGAATCTGGTATCGATCCAGCAGGCCCTGGCATACTTGGGCAGATACTACGATCATCACGATTTTTCCGTCTACGATCTCGACGCGCCATTCCCTGACCTAGGTGCTATCGGCCAAAACAGCTTTCGGAGTACGACGGAGCGAATCAAGCGAGATGCAAAGGAAGGCAATCCGACCCTGCGGCAGGTCGCTCTTCAGGAGACGACGCCCCGTCCATTGTTCATGGGCACCCCGGAAAAGGTGGCGAATCTCGCTGCGGAGTGGTTTGAAGAGCGCGGTGCAGACGGTTTTATTGTTAGCTCCAGTCTTCCACAAGCCCTAAACGATTTCGTCGATCAGGTCGTTCCGATCTTGCAGGAGCGAGGACTATACCGCACGGAGTACGAAGCGGATACGCTGCGCGGAAACCTGGGGATTCCTGTTCCGGTCAATCGCTATGCTGCCAAATCTGATGAGGCGCTTGTCTAGCTGGACACAAAAATAGAAGCTGCTCCCTGCATCGTGCAAAGGGGCAGCTTCTTTCGTTATTACAGGTGGTTCGTGACGGGCTGTTCCGAAAAAGCTTCGGCAAGCAGCTCATAAGATGTGACACGCTTTTGGAAGTCTTTTACTGGGGTAATGATGACCACTTCCTCTACCTGATAGGCTTGCTGGATTTCCAGCAGTCGCTTGCGCACAGTCTCTTTTGAGCCCGCGATGATGTTTGGCTCCTTGACCTCGATGGTGTACGGCTCGCTCGTGTGCTTCCCGTATTCCTCCGCTTTTTTCAGGCTGTTTACTGTGATCGTCTTGCCGCTTGCGAGATTGATTTTGACGAACTCGTTTTCATTTGCGAGCTTCCTCGCATTCTCGTCTGTGTCTGAGACGATCACGGAAAGCGCGAGGATCGCTTGGGGCTTGGCGATCGCACGAGGGACAAACCGTTCCCGATACGTCGTGATCGCTTCCAGACTAACGGACTCATCGCTGTTGATGAACTGTGCGAAGACGTAGGGAACACCGCGCTGTGCGGCCAGCTCTGCGCTCGCGACACTGGTTCCCAGCAAGTACAGGTCTGCAGGCTGCGAAGGATTGGGAATCGCCTTTAAGCCATAGAGCGGATGCTCGGGCTCGAGGTTGTTGTGGAGGAACTTCTCCAGCTCCACCAGCTTTTCTTCGAGGGAGCGAGTCGAGCCACCCTCCTGCTGCAGGGCGCGTGTGGATAGCGGGAGTCCACCTGGCGCTCTGCCGATTCCGAGGTCTACTCGTCCTGGGGCGAGGGAGGCGAGGACGTGAAAGCTTTCCGCTACTTTATAAGGACTGTAATGCTGCAGCATCACCCCGCCGGAGCCAAGGCGGATGCGCGTGGTATGGGCAAGCAAATGGGAGATGAGAACTTCAGGAGAGGAGCCGACGACATTGTCCAGGTCGTGATGCTCCGATACCCAAAAGCGATGGTAGCCGAGCTTCTCCGCAATTTTGACGAGCTGAATCGTATGCTGAAATGCTTGCGTGGACGTCTCGCCGCTTTGAATAATGGTTTGATCCAAAATGCTCAAGGTAAGTGTCACAGTCATATCTCTCCTTATCGGTAAAATGAACGCAAAAAGGCCGTTAGTCGTAGATGTACTAAGCGGCCTCTGGTGGTCCAGTCAGCTGGTAAATATGGATAGATGGTAGTGGGAAAAGTCAAAACATTAATTTCTTATTAGTTTACTTGGATTTTATCCAACACATGGGGGAAAGTCAATGAAAATTCCTGTCGGATGAACGAGAAAAGACGGTTGACGAATGCGAAAACCAGCGCTAGAATACAAATACCAAGTAAACTCATCTGAATTTAAGAAATCGTCGACCAGACCACTGGAGACCTCATTTCGCCTTCCTCTTTCTTTCATTAGGAGCGGGCTTTGGGGTCTCTTTGTTTTTTGGCCAGATGTCTAAGGGAGGAAATGAAAATGGCAGTTCCACAAAAAGTAATTCTCTGGGGGCGCAATGGCTGCTCCTTTTGCGACAATGTAAAGTCCGTTTTGGCGGCCCACGATTACCCGTACGAATGGATTGATGTAGAGGGAAAGGACGTACTGCGCAATGTGCTGGAGGTCAAATACGGCTCGCGTCTGATTCCCGTAGTCGAAATCGGAGGGGAAGGCAAGTTTGAGGCTTTGCTTCACACGGAGCTGGATCGTCTGGAATCCTTCCTGAAAGCCGATTAAATTCTCTGTTGATGTGAAGCGGAGGGTGAGCAATTCCTGCTCATCCCCGCACATGAAAAAAGGAGTGGGAAACCAATTGAGCTTGCTGGAGCAGACAGATACATCCCTTCGCCAAAACGAAGTACAAGAGCAAAGGTACGCCCTGCCCAAAGAAAAAAAGATTGAATTTTTGCAGGTTGAAAAGAAGTTTGAAAGCGGCGGAAAGATTATCGAAGCGCTGAAGGGAGTTACACTCACGGTAGAAAAGGGTGACATCTTTGGGGTCATCGGTTTTTCAGGCGCTGGAAAAAGCACGCTGCTGCGTACGGTGAACCTATTGGAGCGGCCAACTTCGGGAACAGTCATTGTCGACGGCAAAGATTTGACGACGCTGTCTGTTGCGCAGCTTCGTCGCGTGAAAAAGGACATCGGGATGATCTTTCAGCAGTTTAACCTCTTGGAATCCAAAACCGTCTTTGAAAATGTGGCAATGCCGCTGCTCCTGAGTCAGACTCCCAAAAAAGTCGTGCAGGAGCGAGTAGCCGAGCTGCTGTCCTTTGTGGGACTATCCGATAAGGCGAAAAGCTTTCCGGATGAATTATCCGGGGGACAAAAACAGCGTGTAGGGATCGCGCGGGCCTTGGCGACAAACCCGTCCATTCTGCTGAGTGATGAAGCGACTTCCGCACTGGACCCGCAAACGACGGAATCGATTCTGGAGCTTTTAAAAAGAGTGAACAAGGAATACAACATCACGATTCTTATGATCACGCACGAAATGAATGTGATCAAAGAGATTTGCAACCGGGTAGCGGTCATGGAGCATGGAACGGTTGTGGAGCAAGGCGAGGTTCTGGATATGTTCGCGCATCCACAGACGGAAACCGCACGTAATTTCGTGAAATCGGTCATCCGTGACGACATTCCGCCAAGTGTTTACAAGGCATTGGCAAACAGCCGGGGGCAATCGAAAATCTATCAAATCCATTTCGTCGGGGAAAACTCGGGCCAACAGGTCGTGTCCCAGGTCGCAAAGCAGTTCCAGACCCAGGTCCATATGCTGTTCGGCAACATCTCGGAGCTGCAAGGCGTGCCCTTTGGCAACATGATCGTGGAAATAGGGGGCAGCTCGGCGGACATTGCTCGTGCCTACCAATACATCCAGCAGCAAAATGTAACCGTGAAGGAGATTTCGTAGCGATGGAAGTCAGCTCAGAGCAAATATGGCAAGCCGTCTATCAGACACTGTACATGGTAGGGGTCTCCCTGGTCTTTGCCACACTAATCGGATTACCATTGGGGATTCTTTTGGTCGTCACGCGCAAAGGCCACATTTTGGAGAACCAAGCAATATTCTCGATTTTGAACCCGATCATCAACGTACTGCGCTCCGTCCCGTTCATCATTTTGCTGGTGGCGATCATCCCGTTTACGCGATTACTCGTCGGAACCTCCATCGGAACGACTGCGGCGATCGTACCGCTGGTCATTTACACGGGACCGTACATCGCCCGCCTGATCGAGAACTCGCTTTTGGAAGTAAACGCAGGGATCATCGAAGCCGCAGAAGCGATGGGAGCGACACCCTTGCAGATCATTTTCCGCTTCCTCATTCCGGAGACGCTCGGTTCACTCGTTCTGTCCATCACGACAGCTACGATTGGACTGATCGGTGCTACGGCAATGGCGGGGGCCGTTGGAGGCGGGGGGATCGGCGATTTGGCCATCACCTACGGGTATCAACGCTTTAGCACGATTACCATTGTCGCGACCGTCATCATTCTGGTCGTTCTGGTACAGGGCATTCAGTCGCTCGGCAACCGGCTGGCACGTAAAATTCGCAGAAAATAGAACCGTCATCGTAACGGACAGGAGAGACATCCATGAAGAAAATAGCCATTTTGTTTTTACTCGTCATTCTAGCAGCAGTAGGAGCAGTCGGTTGCGGAAAAGCAGATGAAGCATCCACTTCGAAAACACTGAAAATCGGGATTCGCGGGTCGGAAAGCCGTACGTGGGATTTCGTGAAAGAACAGGCGCAAAAAGAGGGGCTTTCCATCGAGCTGGTTCAGCTGAACGCAAACGTGAACCCGAACACCGTCCTGCTCGAAGGCGATATCGACGCAAACGCATTCCAGCACGTCGCTTTCCTCGATCAGTTCAACCAGAAAAACAATTCCGAGATCGTTCCTGTCGGTTCCACGATCATCGCGCCGCTGGGGATCTATTCGGATAAGTTCAAGAAAATCGAAGAAATCCCGGACAACGCCAAGATCGCAGTACCAAACGACGATTCCAACTGGGGGCGCTCACTCGTTCTCTTGCAGGAAGCGGGCTTGATTACAGTCGTAGACAATTTCGACGGATTTGGCGGCGCGGACAAAATCAAGGAAAACCCGAAACATCTCGAGATCGTCCCTGTCGATGGAGCGACTACGCCGCGTGTCATGAAGGACGTTGCTGCTTCCATCATCAATAACGGGGTAGCAGTGGAAGCAGGATTTTTGCTGAAGGACTCTATTTTCCATGAGAGCAATACGGCGAAGCCATACATCAATATCATCGCGACAACCAAGCAAAACGAAAACCGCGAAGACCTCAAAAAGCTGGTGGAAATCTATCAGTCCAAAGCAGTCTCTGACTTTATCACCGAGACGTACAAAGGAAACTACATTCCGACACAAGTCACGGTAGACGAACTGAAAAACTTCAAGAGCGCGTATGCCAGCAAATAAGTGACGGATCAGGAAAGCTCAGGGCAGGAAACAGGAGGAGAAAAGATGACCCAAAAACGGCAAATCCATTTTTCAGCCTATCTGGTGGGAACCGGGATTCATGTGGCGTCATGGCGACTGCCGGAAGCGCAGCGCAATGCCAGCATTGACCTTGCGTTTTACCAAAAGATGGCGCAGATCGCCGAGCGGGGGAAGTTTGACATTGCTTTTATCGCGGACAGTCTGGCGGTCAATGAAAATTCCCATCCAAATATTTTGAATCGCTTTGAACCGACGACACTTTTGGCAGCTCTGGCGGGAGCTACCTCCAAGATCGGTCTGGTCGCGACAGCTTCGACGACCTATCACGAGCCGTACAATCTGGCGCGTCTGTTCGCGTCCGTAGATCACATCAGCGATGGCCGCGCAGGCTGGAACATGGTCACGACAGGAGATGCGACAGGGGAAACCGGACGCAATTTCAGCCGTGCGAGTCACGTAGAGCACGACGAGCGCTATAAACAAGCGGAAGAATTCATCGATGTGGTGCAGGGGCTATGGGATTCCTGGGAAGACGACGCTTTTGTGCAAGACAAGGAATCGGGGGTGTACTTCGATCCGCAGAAAATGCATCGGTTGAATTACCAAGGGACGTATTACTCCGTCCAAGGCCCGCTCAACATCGGCAGGTCGCGGCAAGGGCAGCCCGTGATCGTCCAGGCGGGAGCATCCGAGCCCGGACAGCGTCTCGCGGCGAGAACCGCGGAAGTCGTCTTCTCGCACGTAAAGGACTTTCAAAAGGCGCAGGAATTTTACAAGAGCCTGAAAGGAAAGCTGGCGGATTATGGTCGAACTCCTGACCAGCTCCATATTTTGCAGGGCATTTCCCCGATCGTGGCAGATACGAAGGAAGAAGCCGAAGCGATCCATCGGCAGCTGAGCGATCTGCTGCTGCCTGAGCAAGGTCTGCGCTTTTTGTCAGGCTATCTGGGCAAGGTGGATTTCAGCAAATACACGCTGGACACTCTGGCAGCGGAAGTGGAGTTCCCGCAAGACAACGGCATTCAGAGCCATTTTGAACGGATGACGGAGCTGATCCAAAAAGTGAACCCGACCTTGCGCGAGCTGTACGCGCTGCTGGAGGGCGGAGTCAATCAAGAGCTGATCGGCACACCAGAGCAAATCGCGGACGTCCTGGAGAAATGGTTTACCCAAAAGGCGGCAGATGGCTTCATGTTCGTCGCACCGATCCTGCCGAAAGGTCTGGAGGATTTTGTAGACAAAGTCGTTCCGATCTTGCAGGAGCGGGGCTTGTACCGTCTGGATTACGAAGGAGATACGCTGCGCGATCATCTCGGACTTCACAAGCCGGTCAACCGATTCGTCGCACGAAATTCACTCGTTGAATCGTAATGACAAATGGCGTAGCTGAAAAGGAGGACGGTGGATGGGAATTCCAGATTTTGCGGGGCTCGCTGCACAGCTCACCCCCCAGCTGATACAAATACGCCGTCACCTGCACCAATACCCGGAGGTCGCCTATGAAGAGGTGGAGACGACACGCTCCATCCGTGGGTGGCTTGCGGAAGCGGGGATCCGTATCCTAGAAGCCCCTCTGCAAACCGGGGTGATAGCGGAAGTGAGCGGCAGTGCGGATGGACCGGTCGTTGCTTTGCGGGCTGACATCGATGCCCTGCCGATTCAGGAGGAGACGGGATTGCCATACGCTTCCCGAATCTCGGGAAAGATGCACGCATGCGGTCATGACTTTCATACGGCGGCTGTTCTCGGCGCTGCCTATCTGCTGAAAACACAGGAGAAGCAGCTAAAAGGAACGGTGCGCTTTATCTTCCAGCCTGCTGAGGAAAAAGGGACGGGGGCAAAACGGATCATCGAGAGCGGTGCACTGGAAGGTGTGCAAGCGATCTTCGGATTGCATAACAAACCGGATTTGAAAACCGGAACCGTGGGAATACTGCCGGGTCCTCTGATGGCAGCAGTAGACGGCTTTGATATCGAGATCGAAGGGATAGGAACACACGCGGCAATCCCCGAGGCGGGCGTCGATCCGATCGTGGCTGCTGCCCAGATCGTGTCCTCCCTGCAGACCATCGTCAGCCGCAATATCAGCCCGTTGCACAATGCGGTGGTCAGCGTTACCAGCATCCACGGGGGATCGACCTGGAATGTGATCCCGGACAAAGTGGTTCTGGGTGGGACCGTGCGAACCTTCCAGGAGCAGGTGCGGGCGAAAATTCCCGAGCACTTCCGACGGATTATCGAAGGCGTGACGGCTGCCTATGGAACCAAAATCAGTCTGAGCTGGTTTGAGGGGCCACCTGCTGTTCGCAACGATGAGAGACTGTCGAGGCTGTCCGTTGAGGCGGCTAAAAAGGCAGGGCTTGCGGTCGTCGTCCCCGTGCAGTCTCCTGCGGGAGAGGATTTTGCCTACTATCAGTCCGCGATACCCGGATCGTTTG
Source organism: Brevibacillus centrosporus (assembly GCF_003710815.1). GTDB lineage: Bacteria > Bacillota > Bacilli > Brevibacillales > Brevibacillaceae > Brevibacillus > Brevibacillus centrosporus. Next base: position 3,708 of record NZ_RHHP01000012.1, on the reverse strand, counting down.
TGTTTATCGGGACATCTGGTACACATGAATGGCATCACCCCGGATTCACGCTGGATGATCGAGCCCTGCAACAGAGCGTGCACTATCTGGCGGAAGCCGCGCTGGCCGCGCTGGAGGGGAGGTAAGCCATATGATCGGCATTCACAACCTCACGAAAACCTACAAGACGGCAAAAGGCTCGATCACCGTTTTGCAAAATATTGATCTCACCATCGAAAAAGGGGACATCTTTGGCATCATCGGCTTCAGTGGCGCGGGGAAATCGACCCTGATCCGCTGCCTCAACCGGCTGGAGGAACCGGACTTCGGCACCATCGAGATCGGCGGCAGGCTCGTGACGAATCTGAACGAAAAAGAGCTGCGGCAGGCGCGGCAAAAGATCGGGATGATTTTTCAGCAGTTTAACCTGCTCGATGCGAAGACCGTTTACCAGAACGTCGCGTTTCCGCTGGAGGTAGCGGGCCATCCCAAACGCTATATCCAGCAGCGGGTCCGCGAGATACTCGATTTGGTTCAACTCGGGGACAAGGAAAACGTCTACCCGTTTCAGCTGAGCGGCGGGCAGAAGCAGCGCGTCGGAATCGCCCGTGCGTTGGTCAACGAGCCAGATTTGCTGCTCAGTGACGAGGCGACATCTGCGCTCGACCCGCAGACGACGTACTCCATTTTGGAGCTGCTGAAAGAAATCAATCGCCAGCTGAACCTGACGATCGTGCTGATCACCCATGAGCTGGACGTGCTGCAGCATATTTGCAACAACATGGCCGTTCTTGAAAAAGGCAGAATCGTCGAAACCGGTTCGGTAGAAAAATTTTTCCTGCGCCCGGAAAGCGATACGGCCAAACGCTTCGTCAGTATCATCGATCATTACCGCGACAAACGCAATGTGATGGAGGGAGTGGGGGCAGGCATATGAAAGACGATTTGCTAGAGCTGCTCTGGGAAGGACTGCTCGAAACCCTCTACATGGTCTTCTGGTCGTCTCTGTTTGCCCTCGCCATCGGGATTGTGCTCGGTGTCACGCTCGTCGTTACGGAAAAGGGAGGCATTTTGGAGGCGCCCAAGCTGAACAAGGCCATTGGCACCGTGATCAACGGGGTAAGGTCGCTGCCGCTGATCATCCTGATCGTCCTGCTGCTGCCTCTCTCCCGGCTGATTGTGGGCACGTCACTGGGACCGACAGCAGCGATCGTCTCTCTTTCCATCGGAGCAGCCCCCTTTCTGGGACGGATCATTGAAAACTCACTCAAAGAAGTAAGTGCCGGGAAGATTGAAGCGGCGAAATCCGTGGGAGCGACTCCTTTTACGATCATTTTTCGGGTACTCATCCCGGAAGCTCTTCCTGCGCTCGTTCGCGGGATTACCATCGGGATCATCGGCATCACTGAATTTACGGCGGTAGCGGGAGCGATTGGCGCTGGCGGGCTGGGCAGTCTGGCTATCCGCTTTGGCTACCAACGCTTTCGCGAGGACGTCCTGATCGCCACCGTCATCGTCATTATTCTACTGGTTCAGATCATTCAATGGTCAGGTGACTCTATCGCGAAATCGATCAACAAAAAGCGTTACAAATTCGAGTAAGTCCAAAGAGAAAACATAGATCTGATAAGGGAGTGGCATGGGCATGAAGAAAGGTTTGATCGTCGTCTTCAGTTTGCTAGTGGGGGTTAGTGTGATGCTGGCTGGCTGCGGTTCTGACGCAAGCAATCAGGCATCTGGTGGGGGAGCCGCTCAGGCAAGCCCCAGCGCAGGGCAAACAGTGGAGGCTCCAAAAGAGGTTACGCTGAAGGTAGGAGCGGCCCCTGTGCCGCATGCGGAGATTTTGGAGTTTATCAAGCCGAAGCTGAAGGAAGAAGGAGTCAATCTGGAGGTCGTGATTCTCGATGATGAAGGGCAGCTGAACCCGGCGTTAAAGGATAACCAGATCGACGCCAACTTCTTCCAGCACGTCCCCTATCTGGACTCGGTTCGCGGGGAAAAAGGGTTTAATTTTGCCGTTACGACCAAGGTACATGTAGAGCCAATCGGATTTTACTCCGATAAGCTGAAATCTGCCGGCGAAATCAAGGAAGGCGCGAAGATCGGCATACCGAACAACCCTTCCAACGAGTTTCGAGCGCTGACCCTCTTGCAGGAGCAAGGGCTGATCAAGCTCAAGGATGGGCTGACAACATATGAGGCTACCCCAAAAGACATCGCGGAAAATCCGAAGAAGCTGGAATTTATCGAGGCAGAGGCAGCTACCTTGCCGCGTGCACTCCCCGATCTGGACGGAGCGGTGATCAATACGAACGTCGTACTCGAAGCGAAAATCGATCCAAACAGCGCTCTGTTTCGGGAAGGGGCTAACTCTCCTTACGCAAACGTGATCGTCGTACGCAAAGGAGACGAGAATCGTGAGGAAATCAAGAAGCTGGATGCTGCCCTGACGACCCCTGAGGTGAAAAAATTCATCGAAGACAAATACGGTGTTGCAGTAGTGCCTGCCTTTTAACGTAGGGAAACCAGGAGGGCGATCGACATGAGAGGAATTCACTCCATCACGATACAGGACGCAGAAGGGAGGGACCGTGAATCGCTCGAGAAACATCTGATCGAGGCCTATCAGCAGTATGAACAGAAGCTGTCGGCGAAAAGATGGGAGCTTTACAAGGAAGAGATGAGGAAGTCTGCAGCAGGAGAGCGCACGTTTGCTTTTCTCGTGGCGCGCAAGGAGAACGAGATCGTAGGCAGCGTGCAGCTGTTCGCGTCTTCAGAGGCAGCCTATGACAAGCCCGAGCTTGCGATTCATTCCCCGATTATCCGGTTTCTTGCCGTATCGCCGCAAGCGAGAGGGCAGGGAATTGCCGTTCAGCTCATCCGCGAAAGTATCCGGCGATGCTTGGCCATCGGTGCCTCCACGCTGCATTTGCACACGACCGACATGATGGAAGCGGCCGTGAAGCTCTATGAAAGGCTCGGTTTTGAACGAGCCGTAGAGAAAGACTTTTTTAACGGGGAAGCGACTGTAAAAAGCTATCGATTGCGGCTGGACCAGGCAGACAGGATCTAGCTTAGGTATCTGCTTCCAGGATGCGGCTGCCTTCGCGCAGGATATCATCTAGAAAGTGAATAATGCCAGAAAGCTCTGCTTCACTGTAGCCTTGGAACAGATTCAAGAAGTGATTGCGTTTGTTCTGGTTATCACGGCGGTGCAGGTCCCAAAGCTTCTGGCCAGTCGGCGTCAGCTGAAAGAAAACCTCTTTTTGGTTGGAGGGCAGCTGGGTTTTCACGACCAAGCCTTTTCGCTCCAAGCGGGCGGTAATTTTGGAAATGGCGCCCCGGGTCATGTTCATCTGCTTGGAAATGCCGATCACATTCAGGTTGGGGTCACTGCCTATGTAATCGAGAACGTGAATTTCAGCGAGAGAGATTGGTTCGCTGATCAACGCGAGCTCGATAATCTCCTTTTGGATGTACTGCTGCTTTTTCTTGGCGATCTCGTCCTGCTGGTAGATAAATAGCTTGAGCTTGTCCAAGATTTCTTCCGGCATGGTCATCTGCAATCTCCTCCTGTTCACTCTTATGTTACTACAGAATCGTGAACCAGAAGGAGAGCGAATGAGAATAAAGTTATATCCCGAGCTTTGCAGTCGCGAACGAATGAGCGCAAGGACAGTCATTTACAACTCAAAAAGCCGTCGAGGATCTGAAGTGACCCCAAAAAGT
>NZ_RHHP01000011.1 GCF_003710815.1 Brevibacillus centrosporus | reverse complement strand
TGAGCTGCGAAAGTTGAGTTATTAATTATAGAATCGCGGGTATTTAGTCGTGAGCTTTTCCGCATGGCTCATTATTATTTTTTTAGTCACGTCATTTCCATGTCCTTGTATAAATACATTCTCATCGGGCCAAAAAGAAACGATAAAACTAGAGTCGTCATGAAGTTGGAAACGCAAAAAATATTTTTCACTCCTAAACATTGAAGTTTTGTAAATGTCTTTAAATGGAACATATTCTAAATTCAGAAATTCATCAATGAATTTTTTCGTAGCTTCTTCTGGAAATTCGACTGAAGGGGAGTTTTCAATAGGGTACTCGATAGTGATCTTCTTTATTTTTCCGGATATATCGAAAATGTCCCCAATTTTTTTTGCATAGGGATTTTCCAATGCTTCGTACAAATCATCACCTACGAAGATCCGAAATTTTTCTGTATATCCTTTTACTTGATAGATGGGGGTTCCAATCTCTGCCCATGTTGCATCTCCATGTTTCCTTTTGTAACCTAGGCAAACATTCCCGTTCATTTTAAACAATACTTCTCCGATTTTCTTGCCACGTTCTAACCCTTTCGTATCTGATTCATAGTTCTTCAAATATTTGATGTTATTCCACATCAATTCAGGATCATACTCATCGACTAATAAGCCGCATTCACCAGTAAATTCATTGTATTTTGATAGTTCTTCCTGCGTTACAGCATGGTGGTAGGAATTAAAAGAGTTGCTATCCATCAAGAAGATTAGTATTAGGGGAATTAACATGAGTTTCATAAGGTCACCTCCATATACTGCTGATCTTTAGATGATACTAACTTCTCTATTGTTACATCTTTATTTACGTTCGCGAATTTATATTAAAAATCCGAATGGAATTATTCCCAATCGGATTTTCATTTAATCAATCTACCAATTTATATTTTTTTACCACCTGCTCTTTTAATCTTTTAAAATGCTCTACATTTCCACCAAAGTAATCGACCTCATTTAAATCTTTATAGTCGAAACTTCTCTTCACACTTTTGCCATTTCCCTGTACTTTATTATAGTATTTCCCTTGATACATGCCAGCAATCGCGTAACCCTTTTTGTTTTTAACTGGTTTTAAAAACAATGTGTAGGTTTCCTTCTCGTCCATAAGATTATATCCATCGATAGTTACAAAAACGTCATTTTCATCTAAATAGGCTGGCTCGTACACAACGATTTGATCCTTTTTATTTAGATCGCCTTTAAATACTTTTTTGATTTCGACTAGCGAATCTGATCGGAAAAGTCTTCCTTCTGTTATATTCGGATAAACGGTTTCACGATCTCCAGTAAAAGTTGCCTGAACAATTATTGGAGCATCCTTTTCAAGATCATTCAAATCATCATACTTTATAATCTCACCAGGGTAAGAAATTATTTTTTCCTCTTTACTAGCTTCAGCAGTTAAATCATTTGTTGATAAAACGATAAATCCAATAGCTAGGACTAATATAGTAGTAACCATCGGGATTTTATTCTTAATCATAATTATCGCCACCTTTAATACTTAAATTGTAAGTTGCTAATATCTAGAGAAGTTGGACTTGTAATTGTTGATTTTCCGCCTACCATTACAGAATCGACACCGACAGGTTGGTGAACTAAAGCATAAGCATGACCTATTTCATGTACGATGGTCTTGTGTCTGTTTGTTTGGTTATAACCTTTCAGATCCATATTATCTGGAAATAAAAATACCGCCGCAGTGTCCCATCTACTCTGATAGCGTGTCTTTTCACAAGTAGGTGTTCTAGACCAGTCGCAAGGAATCATAATTCCCGGTAACCCATCATACGTGCCATCATCTTGTGTATTGAGAATTATTAGTTCTGCTTCATCAGCCCAATCAACTTCTTGGAAGTCAAAGTCGACTCCTGGGATAGAAGAATAATCAGAAAATGCATCCTCAATATAATCTCCAAATTCGTTCCAAGCATCTGGTGTTACATAATACTTCAAGTTCTCTGTTACACTCAGAACTTTGTATCCTCCTCCACTATAAAATGCGTCACTATTTCTTAGTTCTCCAGCTGCAACTGCTATCGTACTTAAAGATAGAGTCAATGCGAGAAATGTACCAATAACAAAACGCCTTTTAAATCCCATAAAAAACCCTCCTTTTACATTTTTTACTATAATATCTCAATTCCATCAATAAAACTGTCGATTTATGTCGAGTATACAGAACTATACATATGATATTTTCGACATGCGCTTACGGAAAACGCAAGGTAAACTCTTAGCACGAGCCATCCTCTTTGGCAAGTAAAGAGAGTTACGACATTGGGCGTTAAAAGATCGCTCCAACGCGCCAGTGCCCTAAACATTCTAATTAACGTTAACAGTGTTTGAAATACAGTGTTTCTGGCAAAAGCAGGGGCATCAAAAAGAGAGTGGTACGTTACGTGAAGTGCTTCTCCATCATATTTCCCCACTCGGATGGAACACATCTATTTCTTGGGCGAGTACAAGTTTAACCTAAATCAGCTAGGGGACCTACAGTCATTACGGCCACTTCGTATGTAAAACAGAAAGCCGGTATTCCTTAACAAAGGAAAAACCGGCTCTTTCACTATCGTGGGTCTGACGTCGTTTCGGTGGTGGGACCCTGGTATGAGTAATTAATCCGCGATGCAAAGCTTCACTCGATATGTAATCTAGAACAAATATGGTCCTTTCGAAACGTCCCATTTTACGCAACGCTGTGGCTAGTCGGTTTTGACGTGCAAAGGAACCGAGGTTCCGCATGATAAGTAAGGCGGACACTGTTCTGTTCCGGATGGAATGGGCCAAGCGTAGCACGTCATCATAATTTTCTTTAATGATCTTTGTATTGATTTGCCCGCGCAACTGGTTATCCAGCTTTTGCAAGTCGTTCCCTTTTCCAATAGTATATAGTTTGGAATCGGCCGATCACGCAGCTGTGGAGCAAAACGAAAGCCCAACAGGTGCGTCAAACCAAAAAACTTGATCCGTGTAACCTGCTGTATTAGTATAGAATTCCTCGATCATCAGATCTGTCTCATTATGTAAGCGTCCGTCAATGATGTGATCAGCATCACGTGAGTTCTTACTTAATTACCCCTGGAGTAAACGCTGGAGAACTGAACCCTTATGAATCGGTAAATCGTTGCTCATTTACCTGAGCAGTTATAAGGACTGGCATTAGCATGTAGGGCCACAACGTCAACTTGTACACGCATCCCGTCCAAGGAGGACGCGATTCCGTCTCCCCAGTAAGACAACAGTGCTAACTTATGATGGATATTGGCGAGTACATCCTGAACTTATTATTGCATCCTCGTAAAGCCGCCATTATGCAGCGTTGGTCATTTGATGATACGAAATACCTTTTGTGAAAAAACATGAGAAATATCTCAAAATGGCTGACACAACGACTTAGGGAAGTTCCGACTATAATTTGAAATCGGAATGTGGTGACTCTGGAGGATATAAACCCGGAACGTCAACTTGAAGACAGGCTGTGAGTTAAGGTTTTGTTCAAGTACTCATTATTTTAGGTACTTCTTCAAGTGTATTACCAATTTCTTTAAACGTTTGCCCCTGGCACCATTGGAATTTACATTAATTGCCAAAACAGTTCTTTCGCCCCTTTTTAATCACCAAATATTATAATATCATTCAAATGTAGTAAAAAAGAGGAGGGATCTTGATGTTGAAGAAACTTGTCCCATTCTTCTTGTCAGTCATAATTTCTTTAACTGGTGCTTCTGCATTTGCAGAATCTCCGAACTTTGGTGAAAATGGTGTCGCCGTAAAAGAAAATCCACCTGCCATTGAAGACATCGTACCAGAAGGATATGACTATGTTCAGTTGACAGATGAGGAAATCCAAAAGAACGCGAAAACCAAAAAAACTTATGACGAATTAAAGAAGCTTGAAAACCAAAAAACAAAAGTTGAAAAAATTGAGATCTTCCGGATATTCCCGAAAGATGGATCAAAACAGACAAGCCCCCTATATGATTCAGCTGCCGAATTTAGCACTGCTGCTACCTGTGATTATGGTAGTGGATATGATCACACAGCCCATGTGACAACTTCAAGCCAATACGATAACTACGCCGTGAGACAGTACTTAGATGCCTTTATGAACGTTTACAATGCTCCTCCTGGTAACGTTGGAAGCTTGTATAAATCCACTTCACTTACCACCTGGTGGACACGATCATCTACCGCCTACACAGTTAAAAACGCAAGAATAATTCTCGACATTTTCGGTACTAACTATTGCGGTAATTCTGTAAATATAAATACAGGAGCACCAAGCAACCCGTGGACACCTACTTGGAAAGACAATTCTACATCAAATTCATGGACATGGGCTACATCAACTGTTTCGGTAGAACCGGTGTACATCAATTCCCCAAGCTATATTCAACAAGTGGTTCTGTCCGATATCTACAAAAACGGAAGCAAAGTAAAAACAGACCAAAAAACAACAATCGATCCTTCAGGAATATAAGGATGGGGCATTTTGCCCCTTTTTTTATTTGATGTTGAGAAATAAAATTATAAGAAAAGGCGGTGACACCTTGAATAAAAAATGGCGGTACATTATCCTAATCGCAATTATTGTACTATTCGTTCTCATCTATAACTCTTTTGGAAAAGGAATCAAATTAACGGGTTCGTCAGAACATTGGACGGCGACCTTCAGCGCCCATGTAATAGACGAACGTTTACAGGTAAATGACTTGGAATTATCCTATCGAAAAGATGATATACCTATCTTGATTGAATCCATAGATGCACAATTATCAGGACAATTAGATCTACATAAGCAAATAACCTATCCCAACGCTTATAAATATGACAAAAAAATTTACACCATATCGTTTTCCCCTTCAATTGAGAAGAATCCACTACTGGATAATTTAAAGAATATGTTTGAGAACTCATCTGTCACTATCAATTGGAGTGACAAAAATGGAAAATTCTATTCGGAACGTATTGAGTTACAAACACAATGACTTCTTCAAAACTCCTATTTACGGTTTACAGGAATAGGAACATCAGCTGTACATGCAAACAGGGGTAGTACCAGTGCTGGTACTACCCCTGTTGATAGACTTTTCTTACTTTTCGTTGCTCCCGAATACGGGACGACCAATCGTATGAGGCGTCTGCCCTGATCCCCAAATAAAAATCGGAACTTCCCAAAATCGTTTTGGTTTCAGTGTTCGCGGTAATTACCATGCATTTTCATGCATTTGCGTTGCACTACGCTGATATTGTGCCAAAATTAGGGGCGAACAACAAAACTTAACTGGCTTTCCGGGGTCTGAAGGATAATCCATTTTATGTAAACAAGCGTCTGAATGTCCAAATTCGGGCGTTTTTCGCCGTTTTCAGCGATTAGCACAAAACAAGCAACCATCATTTGTCCGTCAGTGGTGGACAAACCGGCTTGCACACTAAATTTTACGAACTCATTGTAGCTCCAGAATGCTCCTCTTTGCGTAAGTTGAGAAACGGAGCTGTCCGCGCTAGTTGATTACGCAAAAGGCAAGGAGCAAAACATGATTAGCTTCCCCCAAATAGAGTTAAAGTTAAGGAAAGCTAGGGCCAGGATCGGCTAGTTGCCTCTGGACAGAAGCAGGCAAGCGATCCACGCTATAGCCGCGCACAACCAGGTCAAGCAGAGCAGAAGACATAGCCTGCCGTACGTAAGCAGTCAGATGAGCAATGCGCTCACGCTTGGTAGTACGGAGACAAGTCATGAGCGTCTGCTTGAGAATGAGCCAAGTATGAGTGGCAACTTCCTTCGCAGAGAGAGGATCCAGAGAGGCAGAAGCCCAACAAGATACAGTATCACGGTAAAGATCGCCAAGGTAGAGAGGGAGCGAAGCAGAGTAGGGCGCGATCAGATCCGCAGCAGAGCCAGGCAGAACAATGCCAACAGGCACAGCCCCACCCATCGCCACTTTAATGACAACTAGATGCTCTGGCTAAAGAAAGAAAAGAATATGATTCTCTCCGAATTATTCCCGATGGGGGACAAGATTGCTACAACAATTTTGCCAGAGATTGAGGAAACTGAACGGTTTGACCACCCCAATAGCGTTTCTTAATTGTACATAAAAGCCTTATTATGAATCATTTATGTACAAATATTTATTTAAGTGCATTTTTAATTGTGTTGTCTAACCTTAGATAAATAAAGGAGTGGGATAAATTTATTGTAGTGTACATAATTAATTTATAGAGATAAACCTGGATCTGTCGCGATGACGATCTCTTTCACGTCGTTTCGCCTCATTTGCTGTTTCACGCTGTGGAACTGCTTGTTGCTTTCCTTGATCACTACCAGCTTCAGTGGAGAAGGCATGATCGGCAAATCTTCTATTTTCCAGGAGCTGTAATGCTGCCCATACACCTCTGGATCAGCCAGAGTGACGAGATGCCCCAAGACCCACGTCACGATATATTTATCGCCTTCCAAATAACCGTTTCCTTTTTTCTGACACTGCAGCACGCGCGCAATGTCCCGTCCTACAGAAGGCTTTTCAGCCAGCACCAGTGTTTTGCTCATGTCCAACACCCTTTCCCACCAACTCATAACCAATAGTACCACACTAACTAGAAATTGCTCGGGAGTGGGTAGAAGGGGATATGAGAGCATCAACGCTTTGTGCAAAAACAATTAGAACAATCAGAAGGATCTAAAATATGGAGCATAGCGGTTTTAACGGATGGATGAGATACGTGGACGACAGAGGTAAAACAGTTTCTGTTACCTAAAGAGATGATGTTGTTGTTGGGCAAATTCATTGTGGAACCTGTATAGAAAACCGGGTTGTGTTCCCTAACAACTGTATTAGGTTCTGTGAATATTGTCCGAATTTCATTTTTAATCCTGCCATCAATGAACGGGAACAAGCAATCCAATGGTTAGCAGATTCATCGAAGTTTTAAAAGTGAAAATTCGTGAGTCCATCGAATTATTGAAAGAGATTTCAACGAGTCTGGCTAACTCATTAAGAAATGCAAATAATGATGTCTTAAAAACTTCAAGACAGTTATTATCCTATATGGATATAAAGGCAACCATTGACTTTAAGCTAATGGAGGAATCTGCATATGATCAAAAAAGCACCCGTTATACAAGAGGAAAACCACAAGAGTGGACTGATGAGCTGCTTAAAGAACTAACCTTAGAAGTGAAACATAAAAAAGAATAGTATAAAATTGACCCCTTCCCTTCTCCAAAAGGAAACTGAAGTCGGTAGAAATACTTAGAGTCGTCGAATGAAAGACTTTATTGACGAACTAAATCAACCTGTCATGAGATCTCATGAGCTTCGGGATAAAAATACAGTTTACCTTCCAAGTAAAGAGCTAATCCGCCAAAAGCACGGCAAAGACAAACAGGCTTTAAAAAACGAATTGCTGAATATGGAACTTACATTTCTTAAACAGTATAACGAGTTGAGGGAATATAAAGAAAAGGACAGACACTATCAGGAGTCATCAAAAAACAATTCAAGCGTTAAGAGATGAAGTAGTAAAGTATAAAAAGAAAGCACTACAAAAGTCAATTTTTTCAGAACAACAAAACGTATCAAAGATAAACGAGCCTCTTGTATCACTTCTAAGGCTCGTTTCGCATTTAGGAAGACCTTATTTGTCCCCCAAAATGATTTGACTTTTCCAAAGACAATCCATTGCAACAGTCTCACATAGAGAGGCCTATTATATTCACTTGTTTTATAAACCATGTGATCCTCTAATCTATGAAGAATTCATATGATCTTTGACACTATTCAGGGTATTACTGGATGCCCTTTCTAATAACGTCGAAAGTCGAGATATAACAGCCCCCTCGTCAGTTCCTTTTTGAAAAGGGAACTGGTTGTTTCTTGTTTTTATTCCTAATATTGTAAATTTTTACAAATATGATAGAATTAGGTTGTATAGAGTAAAAATTTGGAAAAGGGGTTGTGAAGAAGTGAAACGAGTTACACTTGGATTGTTTGCTGCTTTATTATCGCTTAGTGCTTCTAGTGCTGCGATCGCTCAAACTAAAAATGTAGATGAGGTTATTCCTATGTCTGATCCTGATGATCCTTATGGTTCTTTAGGATGGAGATGGCCAACAACCCTTTATACTATTACTGGAGATTATGGTGAAAGCCGCTCGGATGGACGACATAAAGGGATCGATATTGGAGTAAAACTTAAACCAGTCTATGCAGTTGCTGATGGTGAGGTAGTTGCGGTAGGAGAATATACTTCTGCTCCTATTAAATATGTAACAATCAAACATGATGATGAGGATCCAAATGGTAATAACCTCATTACTCGGTATCTTCATGTAAATGATTACTATGTTAGTAAGTATGAAAATGTTAGTAGAGGCGAAGAAATCGCAGAATCAGGTAATACAGGGGCGCCTGGAGAGGAAGAGGACAGAGGATATCACCTACACTTTGATGTAAACAATGAAAATACTAAAACTCCGTCCTACTCAGATACAATTAATCCAGAATTTTTTTGGCCAAATGTATTGAATTTTGCTACATTAACAGCTGAAAGTGATCATGATCATTTCGATAAAAACATTGATAATCCTGAGTATTACATCGATCAGATTTTGATAGACCATGTTGGCCAAGATAAGTTCTACGAGTGGATGAACAATAATGAGCCAGACGACAGAACATTGACTAATTTTAAAAAGCACTTTAATGTAACGGACAAGGATATTAAAAAAATTGACAATGAGGCAAAAGAAAAAGCAAAGGAGAAGAACAAAAAGAAAAAATTGAAAAACAAATAATTGATCTGAGGGGGTAAATCACCCTTATATGATATAACGTTCGGTATACGACGTTGATTTTGTCTACAACGACATCAAATTATACCACTACGATTCTAAGTCCTTGATTTTACCAGTACGCAATACCAAAGGCATAGGATGCTGCTGGTGTCTGAAGACCTCCTTACATGGCCAACGACTATACTAATAAGGAATCCCCTTCAGGGAAAGCAGGCAGGGCGAGCTACTGCCTGTTCACATGAAGGGGATTTTTCAGTCGTGCTGGGAAAAGAACTATTCTTCTTCCCCTTTTTCTTTATTATCCGTAACCGCCTTGGCAGTTTAAGTCTAATGCCTCTCCCTTTTCCGTGATGCTTCACATACGGAATGTCGACGTCGTTAGGTTCTTTGCCCAGTGTTGGTGCACATTGCGAATATCGGGCTTGTGTGATCAGTTTGTCATCCAATTGGTTGAAATCTGGAAGGTCGTGTTGTACAGTTATTTGATTTGCAAAGTTATATATTTTACAGGACTATTAGAGGTATCAAAGGTTATCTTAAATAAATAGTCACTCACAGAATACTCCAAAATGAAAGTGTTATCACCAGTATCATCTTGTATCTCCCGTGAAGGGATTCCCAGGATTCCCTTAATTTCATCAGGTGATCCGGTAAGACCGACAGTCTTTGGGTCAGCATTCATAAGTACAACTTTACTAGTTTCTTTTACCTGATCAATTGAATCAGCATAATCCTCAAATTCTAGACTAAAACCATCATAATAAAAAGTAAATCCATATTCAGAGTTCCCCGAGCGAATTGGATCCCCATATTTATCTAATACCTCTTTTTTCGTTGCTCCTAAATTGATTGAGATACCTTCTAATTCACCATTTTTCACCTTATCCAAAATACTAGATTTAACAGGAGTGGTTAAGCTATCTTCCGAGTTTATCGTGCAGCCAAATAACACCGCTACACATAACATACCCATAAAAAAAATGATCCTGTACTTTCTAATCAATGTAATCACCCTTTCCATTCTAGGGATGATTTTACCATTTTTTGGTCAATTTTCAATTAAATAACTTAAATAGGGATTTTAGAACCATATTTAGCGACTGAGTAGCCATCTCAATATCCCCTCGTATGCTTGTACTTTGGTAAAATACACCCATCCGCCAAATGTACAAATTCCCTGCATAAAATTGGAATTACATGGCTGAATTTTTATCCCCATTCAGGGACTCCAAATGTTTTCTAATTATATCTGTAAGAAATATTTAATTGCTGTATCTAAATTATAGAGAGGAGGAGAGAACACTGAAGGAAAATGAAATGATACCCGGCATGACGCTGTTAAACGAAACAATGGACTCGTCATTCGAACATCTAATGCAAGCACATCTTTACAAAGTGTATAGGCTATGTTACTGGTTAGTCAAAGATCGAACAGCTGCAGAGGATATTACACAAGAAGTGTTTTTGAGGGCATACAAGCATCTCTCAACTTTTCGAGGAGACAGCCGAATAGAGACCTGGTTATATCGAATTGCTGTAAATGAGTCTAAACGATACGTACGTTCATGGTCGTTTCGTAACATATTCTATTTCGCTCAGCCAGTGGACAAAGGAATTATTGATACTGAATCGCAAGTTATCCGAAAAGACGAACTTGCTAATTTAGCTTTACTAATTGATAAACTCCCTTTTCGACATAGGCAGATACTCATCCTCCATTATTATGAAGAGTTGAGTATTGAGACCATTAGTGAAATTCTCGGTATTTCGACAGGAGCTGTATATACACGATTGCATCGGGCGCGCGAACAAATAAAAACCTTGATAAGTAAGGAGGGAGAAATATGGATGTAGAGGACATGTTACGAAAACTTGGAAAGACTAGTCAACTGAATTTCGAAAATGACAGGGTACATGTTAAGGAGGTAGAAGAAAGAATCAATTTACGGATTAAACGTAAGGGGTCAAAATTGTTTAAGTTACCCATTCCTGCGATAGTCACTTTACTTGCTATCACCATCATAATACCAAGTTGGATGGGTTGGAATATCAGCCAGCAAAAAGGTATGAATTCTGTAACAATGCATTCCAACCTATCAATTGAAAATAATGATGCAGTTAATAACATTATCAAGATACTGCACGAATATTCTGATATAGAAGTTAATGATATAAGTAATTCTCAACTTACGAATGTTTTCTTGAGTGTAGAGAAAGTCGTTCAATTGAAGACGAACAAAGGACAAATTGATGTAGCCATATTCCCGGAAAGTGTTGATGTAGAGAGTGTAAAATTGGTTGAGGATTTTAGTGTGCCTGGGAATGTAACTTATACCTTTACAGGATTGGATATAAAGGAAGAATCTACACCACTGAAAGCTTCCGGGCCAAATTATCTGTTTAAGAAGAATCATACGTTATTCCTTACAAACAACAGTGCAATAGTAAAAAAACTGCATGATGTATATTATTTGATCGAAGTTCATGATGAAATATTTCATAGCTTCGGTCTCAATAAAGACGATTATCAGTATTATCGTCCACAAAATAACTCAAAACAAGAATTCGTTGAATCCGAAAATAATTTAGAAAAGCTTTCCTTAGAATCAATGAAAATCATTAGAAGTAAACTGAAGAAGGGGGACTTAATGCCAGCGATTTTTGTCAACAAAGTGGGAACAGAAGCAATTGTAATTTACAAGTCTTCAGATAAAACAAATCATATGTATAAATTTACATTTGAATCAACTAGTGAAAAGTGGATACTTAAAGATAATTTAAGCGTTCAGGGGGTAAAAAGCATTCCCACAAATTAGTGGAATACCTCCTTGAAAAACTCTCGTCATATCAGATCCTTTTCCTGCTTGATTTAAATAGAAAAAATACAGTCGGGTTCTCCCAACTGTATTTTTTTTGCACACAGATTGACAAAATGCTACTTGTCAATATTCTCTTTAACAAACTCTTTAAGCTTCTTTAGCTTGAGTTTTTCTACTTTTTTCCCTTTCTTTTCAGCACTTTTATCTAATTCCCATTTCCCCTTGGAAGCCGGTTTGAACCAGTAAATATGATTCTCACCAGTATCCCCCTCTTTAAAGGTAACAAATGCATCAGATCCATCATTCTTGATAAAAATACCAGGTTGGAAATCACCAGCTTTGATATCTTTCATGGCTGTTTTAAATATAGCCTTTTTAAGGGAGAGAACCGTTTTCTGATCGATTCCCTCCTGTTCTGTTGGTATAGCATGAATGCTATGGTATGTATAATCTGAAAGATTAACACCAAAACTATCAGTCGAATCTTCATAAGTATCGAACAATTTATCTTTGACCGATTTGTCTACATATTCCTTCCATGCTTTTTCTTCTTTTGTTTTAGCAACAAACTTATCAGTGCTTGCTTCAGTATGTCCTGATCCATTAAATACTACTAGCAATGCTAGTACACTTGTTATCATAATTCCTTTTACTTTCATAATTCCTTTTACTTTCATTATTTACACCCTCCGATTTCTCAATAGATTAAATGCCAGGATGTGTTTCTCCATCATAGTCCTCATCGGAATCTATCTCTTCACCATCTTCATAGAGATAACCATAAACAGACAAGTCCCACGTTATACTATCGCCTTCACGATCACTTCTGAAACTTAATGTAACAGGACTGGATCCTTCACGAGATTCATCAGAATCTATTACTTCTCCATCTCTTGTAAAAACGGAGTAGTTTTCAAGTGCTTGCGATCCAGTATTCGAACCTGATGAAGATACCTTCCCTGTGCCTTTTGCATAATAATATGAGGCGTAGTCAGTAAAAGTAACTGTTGCGTAAGCACTTACACTTGACCATGCAAAAGCCGGAGTAGCATAAGCAATTAATGCTGTAGCAACAAAAACCTAGTTTTTTAAGTAATGTCTTCTTCAAGTTGATTCCTCCCATATTAAGATTCTTACAAATATTACAATAAACTACATATTTTTACATGTAAATAAATTACAATTATATTTATTAGCTCTACACAGTTAAACTTGCTTAATCAGGACACAAGACTATTAACAAATCGCAGCAGTCGTTGAATATAGATATGACCATTCAGGGCATCTATAATCTTTTCAGATAATAGATGCCCTGAATGGTCAAACAAAAAGTGAAAGTGATCTTGCGAAGAGTCAGTGAGTCGTTTCGTCTTGTCGAGCGCCCAAGCTGAGAGCAACTTTCTCGGAAGGGCAGGTGAAATTTTAGCGCTTCTAAATTGCACATAAAGGAGCTTATAATCTATCATTTATGTACACCAATTAATTATGTGCATTTTGAACAGTGTTGTCTAACCTTAGAAAAATTCAGGTATAGGATAATTTTTTGTAGTGCACATTATTAATTTATAGGGATATAGCTGCATCTGTCGCGATGACGATCTCTTTTACATCGTTTCGCCTCATTTGCTGCTTCACGCTGTGGAACTGCCTGTTGCTTTCCTTGATCACTACCAGCTTCAGTGGAGAAGGCATGATCGGCAAATCTTCTATTTTCCAGGAGCTGTATTGCTGTCCATACACCTCTGGATCAGCCAGAGTGACGAGATGCCCCAAAGCCCACGTCACGATATATTTATCGCCTTCCAAATAACCGTTTCCTTTTTTCTGACACTGCAGCACGCGCGCAATGTCTCGTCCTACAGAAGGCTTTTCAGCCAGCACCAGTGTTTTGCTCATGTCCAACACCCTTTCCCACCAACTCATAACCAATAGTACCAAAAATACATGGGAAAGGTTAAAAACAACGAGAAAACGCAGTCCCTGGTGAGAGACTACGTTTTCGGCTTCCGTTTTCGATTGGCCATGCTGATTGTCTTGCGCGCCGTAGAAAACAGGATCGGCGTTTGGTTGATTCTATTCCGAAGCACATCTCGAAAGACAAACGCGGCTACCTGATTGAAATTGTTGAACAGGTCGGAAAGATCATCGTTGAAAAACTGGATGACTTGCGCCTTGAATACGGGGTACACGGCCGTAAAGCTGATGGATGCGCGCACTACTGCGAAGTTGAACAGACGATTCGTTCGGAACGCGGTTTGGTAGAGTGCCGCGATTTCACGAGGGGTCAATGCTCGTGTGATGGGCTGTACGCGATTCCCCTCGCTGGTGACAACTCTCACCTGTATCCGTAAGTTTCCGATTTGTTTGGTCGCTATGATCAGCGTTGCGAGCGCCCGTGCTTTTTGCATGCCTTGAACACGTATCGTGATGAGAAAGTCCCCACCTGCCAGTTGACGCAGTGGCTCTACTTGAACCAACGGGTCATTGCCGATCGAGAATTTGATTTCGTTAAAGTACGTAAATTCAGGCGGCGATAAACGGATTTGAGCTCTTCTGCGATGATTCGCCATGTGTTACCTACCTCTTTCTCAGACAACTTCTTGTGTTGTTCTATCCTATTGAGAGAAAGACAGGTTTGTAACTGTACATGCCTACCGACAACGCCCTTTTTCTGACAAGCACGCGATTGCCTCGTGCAAAATCACTCGAGATTCAGCTGAAGCTTACGCGTATTTTGTATCCCTTCCAGTCCAGTCGCTGCGCCAAACGTGCTGCAAAAAACTTTCTTCCCATAAAATGTAATTTTTCTAATTGACAGATTGGATCTTCCCGCTTACTGTTTGTTGTACATACAAAATAGAAATTCATCAAGCCTACCCCACGTGGAGGAAAGAAGATGACCCAACCTATGAATCAAAAGCCTGAAAAAGACGAGGCTTTTCTGCAAGACTGCCTGTACTTTACCACCAACCGTCTGAGTCGGGCGATTACGCGTATGGCCGACGAGGCGTTTGCCACCACCGGATTAGCACCAGCTTACGGGTATCTCATTCGTCTCGTGATTGGTTCCCCGGGCATTACCCAAAAGGAGCTTTCTGAAAAGCTGTCTATTACGCCTTCCACGCTGACTCGTTTCGTCGATAAGCTTGAGACCAAACATCTCGTGGAGCGTAAAGTTCACGGAAAGACCGTCATGGTATATCCGACCGAAAAGGGCATCGAGCTTGGACCGACGCTTCGCCAGGCTTCCAAAAGGCTGAAGCAGAACTACGAGGAGATCCTTGGAAAAGAACTCAGCGATCAGCTAACGGAATACTTGACGTCGTCCAGCAAGCAGCTGGAAAAATAACCAGCTGTTATGCCTTCAACTAATTTGTATGTACAAACAAAATAATAAAGCGTGGGGTGTATGTATGGATTCTCTCAATGCGCAAAACGGCTTCAAGCCAAAATCCCGCATGTTCTACGGCTGGATCATTGTCCTCTTGACCTTCGTCACTCTTCTGGTCTCTGCCGGGATTCGCTCGCTGCCGAGTATTTTGCTCGTCCCCTTCCAGGATGAGTTTGGCTGGAGCAGAGGCAGCATCTCCAGCGTTCTCTCCATGGGGATCTTTCTGTACGGCTTGGTGGGGCCCTTCTCTGCTGCTTTGCTTTTGCGCTTCGGCGTTCGCAAGGTCGTCGTCTTATCCCTTGCCGTGCTGGCCATCAGCCTGGCTGCTACCCCTTTCATGACCGCGCTATGGCAATTCCAGCTGTTATGGGGCCTCGTCTCTGGTCTTGCAACGGGAATGATGGCAAACGTACTGGGGGTAACGGTCAGCAATCTATGGTTCGTCAAAAACAAAGGGCTGGTAGTAGGCGTGCTAACTGCTAGTGCCGCTACCGGTCAGCTGATCTTTTTGCCGCTGATGGCAAAGCTGACGACCGACCTGGGCTGGAGATATGCCATCTTTACGGCTGTTGCCGTCCTGATCCTCGTCTTGGTAATTGTCGCGGTCTGGATGCGAAACCATCCATCAGATGTAGGCGCTGCCCCTTATGGAACCGATGAAATCGTGCCGCCTACACCTTTTGCCGGAAATATCTTTTTGGCCCCGCTGCAAAATTTACGCTATGCGATGAAGAATTCGACCTTTTGGCTGCTCTCGGGAACCTTCTTCTTCTGCGGTTTTTCCACCAATGGCCTTATCGGTACTCATCTTATCGCCGCCTGTGGAGATTTTGGTCTACCGGAAGTAACCGCTGCTGGCTTGCTCGCCATGATGGGCTTGTTCGATCTCGTCGGCACAACGATCTCCGGCTGGCTGTCCGATCGTTTTGACAATCGCTGGCTGCTTTTCTGGTACTACGGACTGCGCGGCTTGTCCTTGCTTTTCCTGCCGTATGCGCTCGATTCCACCCCCACGATGCTCATCATCTTCTCGGTATTTTACGGCTTGGACTGGATCGCGACAGTACCGCCGACTGCCAAGCTCTCCAGCCAAGTATTTGGCAAAGAGAAGTCTGGAATGATCTTTGGCTGGATTGTCGTTGCCCATCAGGTAGGGGCTTCTGCTGCTGCCTATGGAGCGGGTGTCATGCGCGACTGGCTCGGTACGTACTCCCAAGCCTTTATGATCGCGGGCTTTGTCTGCTTCTTCGCTTCGCTCATGGCAGTCAAGATCAAGAAGCAAGTAAATGCCAAAACGGCTGCTGCTATTCAATCATAAGCTTACACACAAAAAACGGTGCCTTGCGAAACGCTCGCGTTGGCACCGTTTTTATATGAAGAATGACCTCTTTCATGCCCTCTTTCGATCAGCTATCCTGTTTCTGCTCCGCTTCCCATTCGGCGACTTCCTCACGTACTCGCGGCGCCACCTCTGTTCCCAGCAGGTGAATGGCATTCATGACATCCTCATGTGGCATCGTGCCTACAGGTACGTGCAGCATAAAACGGGTAATGCCGACCTTTTTTCGCAGATGAATGATTTTTTGCGCGACCGTCTCCGGATCACCTACGTACAACGCACCTTCAAAGCTGCGTGCCGCATCAAAGGTGGCTCGATCGTAATGTCCCCAGCCACGCTCTTTACCAAGAACATTCATCGCTTGCTGGGTGGATGGAAAGAACTTGTCCGCTGCCGTCTCGTTATCCTTTGCAATAAACCCATGGGAGTGAGAAGCGACAGTGAGCTTGGACGGGTCATGACCGGCCTGCGCTGCCGCCCTCTTGTACAGATCCACGATTGGGGCGAATTGGACTGGACGCCCCCCGATAATCGCGAGAACAAACGGCAATCCCAACAGCCCCGCGCGAATGGCTGACTGGGCATTTCCTCCGCTGCCGATCCAGACCGGCAAAGGATTTTGGACTGGTCGCGGATAGACACCGAGATTGTGAATCGCAGGCCGATGACCGCCTCTCCAGGTCACCTTCTCGGACTGGCGAATTTTCAACAGCAGCTCCAGTTTTTCATCGAACAGCTCGTCGTAATCGTTCAGGTCGTACCCGAACAGGGGAAAGGACTCAATAAAAGACCCCCGACCAGCCATGATCTCCGCGCGCCCATTTGAAAGTGCGTCCAGCGTTGCAAAATCTTGAAACACACGAACGGGATCAGCAGATGACAGCACAGTCACTGCACTCGTAAGTCGGATCCGCTTGGTCTGAGGGGCAGCTGCTGCCAGCACAACCGCTGGAGAAGACGCCGCATAATCCTTGCGATGATGCTCCCCTACCCCAAAGACATCCAGTCCGACCTGATCCGCAAGAACGATCTCCTCCACGACATCGCGCAAACGCTGCGCATGGCTTATCACGACACCGGTCTTGGGGTCCGGTGTTGTTTCTACAAAAGTACTTAGCCCGATTTCCACTCGCGATTCCTCCTTTTCCATAGCTTGCTCTGGTTGATTTCAGAGCAATCGCATCTGTACCATCGCAATATCTCTATTTTGAGACATTATCATCTTAATTTCAAGATGTTTTATCCCGATGCCTCGTATGCCAATGATCGAATAAAGGATTTCCTGATCGTCCTGTTGTTTGTCAGCGTGCTCCAGTTTTTACGCTGGTTGAAGTCAAGGACGATGGCAAAGGAATGGATCAAGATACGATGCTTCACCGTGAAAGGGAAAAGCGGGATTGGGGTAGCAAATACGCACCGGCGTTTGACCCAGCTGTACGGTCAGGGCCTTTCCATTGCAAGCAGGCCGGATGAAGGATGAGCAGTAAAAAGTCCCTAACACGAAACCGTTAGGGACTTTTGCTTTGCTTGCTTTTCCATCACCCGAATTGCCAAACACTATGGCTCAGGTTGCCATAGCGATAACTGCGATGCAGCAATTTCGCCTCACGCTCCTGATCTGCTGCACCCATCGCGTAAAAAATCGGGACAAAATGCTCGCTGCCATAAGGAGGCACAGCATACTGAGACGCTGGTGCCAATGCTCGGTAGTCAAACAGGGAATCTACATCCCAAGCCTTCAAACGACCTTCCAGCCACTCATCGAACGCCAGTGCCCAGTCGTCTGCCTGCCCGTTATCTTCCGCCCACTTCAACGCCCGCAGGTTATGGACAGTCCCCCCGCTGCCAATAATGAGAATGTCCTGATCTCTGAGCGCTGCCAGAGCTTTCCCGATCTGGTACTGCTCTTTCGGAGCTAACTTCGAATTGACCGACATCGATATCACAGGTACATCCGCATTTGGGTATAGCAATCGCAATACGACCCATGCCCCATGGTCCAATCCGCGGCTAGTATCTACCGAAAAGGAGATTCCCTGCTTTTCAAATAGGCCTATAATTTCATGGGTGATGTCTTTCTGTCCCTTTGCCGGGTATTGAATGCGGTACAGTTCTTCGGAAAAGCCTCCAAAATCGTAAATCGTGCTGAATTCCTCTACGTCGCTTACTTGCTGCGTTTGCGACTCCCAGTGAGCGGAGAAAAGAACGATGGCTTTTGGTCTTGGCAGGGATTTTCCCAGCTCATTGATAAATTGGGTGTAGTCGTTGTTTTCCAGCGCGATCATGGGCGCCCCATGCGCGATAAAAAAGGACGGAAACATGGAAATCCTCTCCTTTGTCATTGGTTCTCACTTGGTCAGTGATGCGAGCAGCCACTGCTGAAAATCGTGCAGGTTTTGGATCGAAACGGCATGCCCATCCTGATAGGATTTAAACGTAACACTTGCACCAAGTCCTTGATAATACTCATGATTCGCGACCCCCCACTCGTACGGCAGCACCTGGTCCATCTCTCCGTGGGAGATAAATAAGCTCATGTGGTCGACCGATTTCTTCCCATACTCTTCTTTTACAAATCCCGGAATGTACCCGCTGAGTGCGACAATTCCTTTGATGCGATCGCCCAGTGTCAGACCCAGTGTCAGGGACAAAATCGCACCTTGACTGAAGCCGAGCAGGTACAGCTGGCTTTGCTCCACTGGATACTGCTCTGTCGCATACTCGATAAAGCTGGTCAGCTTGCCGATGGCGTGATCAAAAACCTCGCGATGCGGCTTCCCATAGCCCTGAATCGTAAAAAACGCATAACCCGGCGGCTGTGGCAAATGCCCTCGAATGCTGAAAATGAAGAACTGCTCCTCCATCCCACGAACCAACGACAGCATGTTTTGCTCATTGCTTCCGATGCCATGCATCACGAAAAGGGCTGGGTATTTTTTGTTCGGATCGATCGCCTTCGGACGCTGCAGCTCATAAATCATGGGCGTTTTCATCTAGCCGTCTCCCTTCCCCAAATACGATGTATAGAACGACACTGTTTTTAAATAAAGATATTACATTCATATTAGAAAACAATCGGGCAAAAAAATAAAGAAAAAGTTGTCTCTAAATGTTTCCCAATAAGAATATTATTCATCTATAAGATAACAACGATTGCTGTAGATTGTCAAATTTATTTTTGCTAATATAGGATTAAGTTTTTTATCAGGAAACATTTGAGGTGGACCATTTGGATATAGGATCAAAAATCCGTGCCATACGTAATCGAAAGAAAATCACCATCGCACAAATGTGCGAAGGAACAGGACTTTCCAAAGGATTTATCAGCAACGTCGAAAACAATAACACGTCTCCTTCCATACAGACGCTGCAGACCATCTCCAGCTTTCTCCGCGTTCCGCTTCCGTATTTACTGCTGGAAAAGGAACAGCATATGCGCGTCGTTCGCAAAGCGGAGCGTTCCTTTTCTACCCACAACAACCTGAAAATCGAGCATGTCACCTCTAAAGGCGGACTGCGCATGATGCTGGTGGAGTTCCCTCCTGGCGCTTCGATGGGCGAGGCCAATGCCCATGAGGGAGAGGAATGCCATCTAGTGCTGGAAGGAAAGGTGCTTGCCGAACAAGGGGAAGACTCGATGATTCTGGAGGAAGGCGACTCCTTCAGCTGGAACGCCAGCGTGCCGCACTTTGTGAAAAATATCGGGGATGAGAAAGCTGTTGTTTTGATCTCGGTTTACTCGGATACGGGATTGCATGACGTATTCTAGTTCTCGATCCGTGTGCAAAAAAGGAGTGACCACAAATGGGGCCACTCCTTTTTATCATCAGGCTTGCTTTAAAGTACGCTTCAAGAACTCTCTCGTGCGCTCTTGCTTCGGCTGATTGAATATTTGCTCCGGACTTCCTTCTTCTGCGATGACGCCTTTGTCCATAAACACCACGCGATCGGATACTTCCCGGGCGAATTCCATTTCGTGCGTTACCACCAGCATCGTCAGACCCGAACCCGCCAGCTCCTTCATGACTTTCAGAACTTCTCCCACCATTTCCGGATCAAGGGCCGATGTCGGTTCATCAAACAGCATGACATCCGGCTCCATGGAAAGTGCTCGGGCGATAGCCACACGCTGCTTTTGACCTCCTGACAGCTGCTTCGGCATGGCATTCACGTACTTGTCCATCCCCACGACCTTCAAATACTTCATGGCTACTTTTTCAGCCTCTTCTTTGGAGCGCTTCAGCACCTTGATCTGCCCGACCACACAATTGCCGAGAACATTGTGGTTATTGAACAAATTAAACTGCTGAAAAACCATCCCTAGCTTTTGACGATACGCAAAAATATCGTGCTTGTCGTCCAAGATGTTTTCCCCGTGGTAAATGATCTTGCCGCCGCTTGGCTTCTCCAGCAGGTTGATGCAGCGCAGAAGCGTCGATTTGCCGGACCCCGATGAACCAATGATGGTGACCACTTCACCTTTTTCAACGGAGAATTGGATGTCCTTTAAGACCTCGTGATTCCCGTAGGATTTTTTTAGTTGCTGGATATCAATGATCGTTTCCATGTCTGTGCCCTCCTTCCTCGATTATTTCTTGCCCGCTGTCTCCATGCCCACCATTGTATAGCTGTCTGGCCCGTCCAATTTTCTTTCGATGTAACGCAAAATTTGGGTCACGATCAGCGTCATGATAAAGTAAATGACGCATGCGACAAAGAACGATTCAAAATAGCGGAAGTTGTTTCCGGCGATCGACTTGGTTGTAAAATACAATTCTGAAACAGAAATCACGTTCAATACGGAAGTATCCTTGATATTGATGACAAACTGATTGCCCGTTGCCGGCAGGATATTGCGAATTACCTGAGGCAAGACGACATTCCACATCGTTTGCACATGATTCATCCCAATGGCTTGTGCCGCTTCGAACTGACCTTTATCAACGGAAATGATACCGCCGCGAACGATCTCAGCCATATACGCTCCTGTATTAATCGAAACGACAAAGATCGCCGCAAAAATCCGGTCCATATCGAAACCGAATGCCAAGGCAGAGCCGTAATAAATGACCATCGCCTGAACGATCATCGGCGTTCCACGGAAAAATTCAATATAAATAGAGAGAATGGCATTAACCAGTTTGAGAACCGCGCGTTTAGGGCCGCGTTCTGGCACAGGGATCGTACGGATGACCCCAACCAAGAGACCAATGATGGCCCCTACAATCGTACCGAGCAAGGCGACGAGAAGGGTCATCCCCGCTCCGCGCAGGAACATCGGCCAGTTATCGGAGACGATTTTTACAATCCACTCAAAGCTCATCTTACTCCTCCATTCCTTGATTAGAAAACTCGGCTACACTCCGCCCTTACATGTTGGACCTATCCCGTGATAAAACCGACTGCGGATCGTGCAGCCGGTTTTTGGGGAGTCGAGCTATTTTGCTGCTGGTTGATTCTTGATTGCCGCATCCATGATGCTCGTGCGCTCTTCCTCGGAGATGCCTTTCAAAATCTCGTTGATTTTGCCAGTCAGCTCGCTGCCTTTTTGTACCCCTACGGCAATCGCTGTATCGTCTTCGGATGTTTTAAATCCATCTTTAAACTCAACCATGGCAAAGTTAGGGTTTGCAGAGGAAGCACTAACTGCCTCTGGACGCTCGGAAACGTAACCGTCAATCATACCGGATTCCAGTGCCACGCGCATTGCCGGGAAGTTATCCATCGCAGGCTCTTGAGCGACACCCTCAATTTGATTGATTACAGAGTAGTGGAAGGTGTTCAATTGAGCCGTTACCTTCGCCCCTTTGAAATCCTGGATAGAGGTAGCTCCCTCGTATTTTCCGCCTTTTTTCACAACCATAACCAGATTCGATTTATAGTAGTTGTCCGAGAAGTCGATGGTTTGTTTACGCTCAGCTGTTGGAGACATACCCGCGATGATCGCATCGATCTTCCCGGAGGTCAACGCTGGTACCAGACCATCCCATTCCGTTTTCACGATCACTAATTCTTTGCCCAAGCCTTTTGCAATCTTTTTCGCGATTTCTACATCGTAGCCGCCTGCATATTCGGCGTTGCCGTCAATTTTCACGCCACCATTGGCATCGTCCATTTGCGTCCAGTTAAAAGGAGCGTATCCTGCTTCCAAGCCAACTTTGAACGTATTATCGGATGCTGCTGGTGCTGCTGCCGGACTGCTCGTCGTGCTCGAACCACATCCTGCTAAAGCTACCATTGCGGATAGAAACACTGCCAAAAATGTAGACTGTTTTTTCATGATGATTACCCCTCTTTAAAAATATTTGTATTTTTACAAAGCAAAAAGCGACCTGAGATTGTCTCAGGCCGCGTGAAATGCGCAGTTACCCAAAAACCTCTCTTTACCCAAATGAGATAGCACAACTCAATAAATCGGGACAATTTATTGAGACAGTCCTGCAGCTCTTAACTGCAGACCCAGCAAGTAATACCGAGCGTATTCCAAGCTTCGGCGACATTTCCTTCTCCCTAGCATCACAGCGTCTCAAGCTCCGCTAAGGACTGTTAAACATCGCGCCTCTACCTCACTGATTTAAGTGAGGTCTTATTTAATTATGTTGAAAGTGTACAATGATGTGTTTCTTGTGTCAATATGGCTTAGCGTAAGGGGGATGAATTACCAATCAAAGCTTAGGTTTCTCTCCCAAATCGTTTATGATTATTCTATTGGCATTTTACGAGGTGAACCTATTGGAATTGGATCATTATCTTATATTGGTAAAAGGTGAAGATAAAACCGAGCAAATTCAAGAGTACCAATACAAAAACGGAAAGTTTGAAATCACGTTTCAGGGTGGTAAAACCTATACCTATTTGGAGTCGAATGTTCTCATCTATACAAATCCGAGTGAGCTGGATCTCGATAAATATGCAATCTTCAGTCAAAATCAAATGCTCACTTCTATAGAGAAGACTTATTGTTTTGAAAAGCATATCCGCGTGATCTATAAATGGGGCAAAAAAGAGGTTATACCTACTAATAACGTCCAAATCGTCCGGTCGTGCCTTAGTGACACAAAATCCCGAAATACCTTTGAATACTTAAAGCAAATAGCCTCAGTGGTAAGCCTCAAGTCGGATGATGGAAACAATATTCTTGCAACACAATACAATCAGATCGATTTCATCCGAGACGATAGCATCCTCGCTGCTTTCCTCGATCCATCCAAAGTAGTGACCAGCCCTGAGAGCAACGTGGACGAACTTCCTCTATTTCCATTCGGTTTTAATCATAGTCAGAAGGAAGCCGTACATCACGCACTATGCCAAAAAGTAAGCATGATTGAAGGACCACCCGGTACAGGTAAGACGCAAACCATCTTGAATATTATAGCCAACATCGTCAGGCACGGCCGAACTGTCGCAGTGGTTTCAGGTAATAATTCTGCGACATTGAACATACTCGAAAAGCTCAAGACGTATGAGCTTGATTTTCTCGTTGCTTCTCTTGGCAGCTCCTCAAACAAAACCGCCTTTATACAAAACCAGCCTCTTCTACCAGATATGACGAGTTGGCAAATAACACACGATGAACAGCAAAGAATGGCTGAGCAGTTATCTCAGCTGGGAAAAGAGCTTGATCTACTGCTTCTCAAGAAAAACAAACTTTCTCAGCTTCGCACAGAAAAGATGGAGCTTGAAACAGAGATTCACTATTTCGAGGATTATTTTAAGGAAACCTATGACAGTAAACATCGGATCAAAAGACGGAACACCCTCCGTTCCCACACCTTCTTGAGGTTATGGAACGAGTATCAGTTGGCCCGAGAAAGGAACCTTTTTCTCCAGCTATGGATGGAATGCAAGCATTTTTTCCATTACGGTCTTTTCAACCTAAACGTATATCGCCTTCCTTGGGAGCATCGGATCGCTTTATTTCAACAGCATTATTACATGCACAAAAGAAGGGAGCTTCATTCCGAAATCAGTGAGCTAGAGCAAGAGCTTTTTGCATTTAACTTTGACGTAGAGATACAGAAGTACGCAGAGCTTTCTATGAAGCTATTTAAATCGCTTTTAGTTGAAAAATATAACAATAAAGATGAGCGTCATGTCTATTCGCTTGAGGATCTAAAGAAAAACACGAGATCATTTCTTGAAGATTATCCTGTTATTTTGAGCACTACTTATTCACTCAGGAGTAGCCTATCCCCCACCACAACATATGATTACTTAATTATTGATGAGGCATCCCAGGTTGATGTGGTAACTGGAGCACTCGCCTTTTCTTGTGCCTCCCGAGCCATAATTGTAGGAGATCGAATGCAGTTGCCAAACGTCGTATCACAGGAGACAGCAAACGCAACCAATGTGATTTTTCATTCATTCGAGATTCCGGAATCGTATCAATTTGCTACGAACAGTTTACTTTCTTCCGTTGTGAAGGTGTTCACCCATGCGCCACGTACCCTTTTGAGGGAGCATTACCGTTGCCACCCCAAAATTATTGGCTTTTGCAATCAGAAGTTTTACGAAAACCAACTCATTGTGCAAACTGAAAGTAATCCTAAAGATAAACCACTTACATTGTATAAAACAGTCAAGGGTAACCATTCACGTGGAAAAGTGAATCAAAGGGAGATCGATGTGATCTTTGATGAACTCATTCCAAAAGAGAAGCTAGATATAGCAGCTGATTCAATAGGAATTATTACTCCCTACAATAAACAAATCGAAGCCTTGCAAAGCAGAATTCAAGGAACAGCAATAGAAGTGGCAACAGTACACAAGTACCAAGGTAGAGAAAAGGATCGCATTATATTATCAACCGTCGATAACCAGATCACCGAATTTACAGATTCGCCCAACCTATTGAACGTGGCCGTATCGCGCGCTGTGAAACAGCTATTTGTTGTAACAAGTGGTAACAAAGATACGAGGAACACAAATATAAATGACCTCGTAAACTATATCGAATATAACAACTTTGAGATTATCAATAGCCAGCTTTATTCTGTTTTTGATTATTTGTATAAGGAGTACACCGAACAACGTAAAGAATTGCTTAAACGTATGAAAAAGAAAATTTCGGTCTACGACAGCGAAAATATTATGTACGAATTACTAATAAAAATCACAGCTGACCCAGAATACCGGAAATTGAAAGTTGTCTCTCACATTCCGCTAAAGATGATGATTCGAGATTTTTCAAAGTTGAATGAAGAGGAAGTAAGGTATACTTCTAATCTCATGACGCACGTTGATTTCCTAATCTACGATCGAATCAGCCACGCCCCGGTACTCGTGATTGAAGTAGATGGAGTGACCTTCCACCGTGAGGGTAGCAGACAAAAAGAGCGAGATAATAGGAAAGATACAATTTTACAAAAGTACTCGATCCCTTATATAAGACTGAGAACGGACGGCAGTAATGAAGAAGTAAAAATCCGATCTGCTCTAGAATCTTGGAACAGCCACCTCCATTAAAAATGCAAGCACTGCCCGAAGCATATAAACGTTACATTTGGTAAAGGCTAGATTCAGCACTATTATGAAATAAGTATAAAAAAGACCAAATCGCAAGTATATTCCTTCTTCAAATGATCAAGACTAGCTAGTAATTACTTCTTAATTAAAATTATTATTATTTTCATTGACAAACAGAAGAACATGAGTGATAATGGTTATCAGGTTAGAATTATTACATTTAATAATAAT
This sequence comes from Brevibacillus centrosporus, assembly GCF_003710815.1. Lineage (GTDB taxonomy): Bacteria > Bacillota > Bacilli > Brevibacillales > Brevibacillaceae > Brevibacillus > Brevibacillus centrosporus. Next base: position 76,294 of record NZ_RHHP01000011.1, on the reverse strand, counting down.
TCTCTACAACAAATATTTAGGAGGAATTTCAGAATGTCTCTCATCGGAAAACAAGTACTGCCTTTCAAAGCACAAGCTTACAAAAACGGTGAATTCGTAGAAGTTACAGATGCAAACTTCAAAGGTCAATGGAGCGTTGTTTGCTTCTACCCAGCAGACTTCACTTTCGTTTGCCCAACTGAACTGGAAGATCTCCAAAACCAATACGAAACATTGAAATCTATGGGAGCTGAAGTATACTCCGTTTCCACAGATACTCACTTCACTCATAAAGCATGGCATGACACTTCCGAGACTATCGGCAAAATCACTTACACCATGATCGGTGACCCAACTCACACCATCTCCCGCAACTTCGATGTATTGATCGAAGAAGATGGACTGGCTGATCGCGGTACTTTCATCATCGACCCAGACGGTGTTGTACAAGCTCTGGAAATCAACGCTGGCGGTATCGGTCGCGATGCAAGCGCAGTTGTCAGCAAACTGAAAGCAGCTCAATATGTTCGCAGCAATCCAGGTGAAGTTTGCCCAGCAAAATGGCAAGAAGGTGCTGCTACCCTGAAACCTAGCCTGGATCTCGTTGGTAAGATCTAAGGAGTGGTATAAATGATACTGGACGCAGAAATTAAAGCACAATTGGAGCAGTACCTTCAGCTGTTAGAAGGCGACGTACTGCTGAAATATAGTGCGGGCTCCGATAGCGTATCGCGTGACATGCTGGCTCTCCTCGATGAGCTGGCCACCATGTCTACGCGAATCAAGCTTGAAGAAACAACCATGCAGCGTACACCAAGCTTCAGTGTAAATCGCATCGGCGAAGACACCGGGGTAACTTTCGCAGGCGTACCACTGGGACATGAATTCACTTCTTTGGTATTGGCTCTGCTGCAAGTCAGCGGAAGACCGCCAAAGGTTGATCAGAAGCTGATCGATCAAGTGAAGGGCATCCAGGGCGAGTACCATTTTGAAACGTATGTAAGCCTGAGCTGCCACAATTGTCCTGATGTTGTACAAGCCCTGAACGTGATGAGCGTTCTCAATCCTGGCATTACCCATACCATGATTGACGGTGCTGCGTTCAAAGAAGAAGTAGAAAGTAAAGACATCATGGCTGTTCCAACTGTTCTCCTGAATGGAGAAGCCTTTGGCAGCGGCCGTATGACTCTGGAAGAAATCCTGTCCAAGCTGGGCAATGCTCCCGATGCTTCCGCTTTTGCGGACAAAGAGCCTTTCGATGTGCTCGTTGTCGGCGGCGGCCCAGCTGGGGCAAGTGCTGCAATCTACGCAGCGCGCAAAGGCATTCGTACCGGCATTGTGGCTGAGCGCTTCGGCGGTCAGATCATGGACACCATGGGTATTGAAAACTTTATCAGTGTGACGTACACCGAGGGTCCTAAACTCGCAGCAAGCCTGGAAGAGCATGTCAAAGAGTACAATGTCGATGTCATGAACCTCCAGCGTGCAAAACGTTTGGAAAAGAAAGACTTGATCGAAATCGAACTGGAAAACGGTGCTGTCCTCAAGAGCAAAACGGTGATCCTTTCGACTGGTGCTCGCTGGCGCAATGTAGGTGTTCCTGGTGAAGCCGAGTTCAAGAACAAAGGCGTAGCTTATTGCCCACACTGCGACGGTCCTCTCTTCGCTGGAAAACGCGTTGCCGTAATTGGCGGCGGAAACTCCGGTATCGAAGCAGCGATTGACCTCGCTGGTATTGTGAAGCATGTTACCGTTCTCGAATTCGCAGCTGAGCTGAAAGCCGACTCTGTTCTGCAAGAGCGTCTTTACAGCCTGCCAAACGTAACGGTGATCAAGAACGCGCAAACCAAGGAAATTACCGGTACCGACAAGGTAAATGGTATTTCCTACATGGATCGCGAGACAGAAACCGTTCACCACGTTGAGCTCGAAGGCGTATTTGTTCAGATCGGTCTTGTACCAAACACGGATTGGCTGGGCGATGAGATTGAGCGCACTCGCATGGGCGAGATCGTCGTCGACAAGCATGGTGCTACCACCATCCCTGGCGTATTTGCTGCAGGTGACTGCACGAATAGCCCGTACAAACAGATCATTATTTCGATGGGATCGGGTGCGACCGCAGCATTGGGTGCATTTGATTATCTGATTCGAAATTAATTAGAAAATTTGGCTTCGCCATTAGAACAGCGAAAGCCGCTTTGTCCTCCGTCATGGAGCAAAGCGGCTTTCTTTTTGCTACGATTCGACTGCTTCCTGAGCGGACACATTTTGCAGATGAGCAAACTGGCTGTGATACATTTCGAAATAAAAGCCCTTTTTCTGCAAAAGCTCCTCATGGGTACCCGACTCGATGATTTCCCCCAAGTGAATGACCAAGATCAGATCCGCATTTTCTATGGTTTTCAAACGGTGAGCGATGACAAAGCTTGTTCTTCCCTCCGTTAAGCGGTTGAGTCCCTTTTGAATCTCGATCTCTGTGCTGGTATCGATGCTCGAGGTGGCCTCATCCAAAATCAAGATGTCGGAATCGGCCAAGATAGCTCTCGCGATGGCGAGTAATTGACGCTGCCCCTGACTTAAGTTGGCTCCACCAGATGTGATGCGCGTCTGGTAGCCATCAGGGAGATGCTTGATGTATTGGTGTGCCGAAGCCATTTTGGCTGCTGCGATGACTTCCTCATCCGTTGCCTCTAAACGTCCGTAACGAATATTCTCCATGATCGTACCGGAAAACAGGAACGTATCCTGAAGCACGACACCGATTTTTTTCCGCAGTCCGCTAAGCTGATAATCGCGAATATCGCGGCCGTCCACTTTTAGCTCGCCAGCTGTTACATCATAGAACCTCATCAAGAGATTAATGATGGTCGTCTTTCCGGAACCAGTGGGCCCCACAAGAGCGACCTTCTGTCCTGGCTTCACCGCGAAATGGATGTCCTTTAGGATCGGTTTTCCCTTCTCATAGCCGAAGTGAACGTGAGAGAATTCCACATCGCCCCGAAAAGACTCCACTGCGATGGCATCCTTTTTATCAACCATATCCGGTGTCTCGTCCATGACCTCAAATACGCGCTCCGCCCCAGCAATGGCCGATTGAAACATATTAAACAGATTGGAGAGCTGGTTGATGGGTCGAAAGAATTGCCTTGAGTAGGTCACAAAGGCAGCAATAATCCCAACGGTAGCCATCCCCTTCACCGTCAGGACTGCTCCGACCAGAATCACTAGACCAAGTCCAAGATTGTTGATGAAATTGTTCACAGGACCAAGGAATCCTGAGACCGTATCAGCCGCCATCGCCGAATGGCGCAATCGTTCATTGACGCCTGAAAATTCCCGGTCAAACTTCCCCTCTTTGCCGAAAAGTGTGATCACTTCGTTACCCGAAATCGACTCCTCGATAAATCCGTTCAGCTCTCCCAGATCCTTTTGTCTCTTCTTAAAGTGCTTGCTGCTGTACGTGATCAGCTTTTTCGAGGCTAGCATCATGATGGGGATCACGAGCAGGGTCACGATGGCAAGGAGCCAATTGAGCGAAAACATCGCAATCGCCACTCCCACAACCATCAAAACTGATGAAAATATTTGAACAACACTCTGACTAAGGGCATTATTTAAGCTATCAATGTCATTCGTTACCCTGCTCATGAGATCGCCGTGCGCGCGGCTGTCAAAGAAGCGCAGGGATAAGGTCTGAAATTTATCAAATAAATCCTGGCGCAAATTTCGAATCGTTTGCAGCGATACGCGAACCATCATAAACGTTTGCAGCCAAGTAAATACCACGGTTGCGATGTAGACAAGCGCAAGGATAGCTAGAAGTCTGATCGTTCCTGCGATGTCCCTCGGTATGATGTATTCGTCCATGATTATTCCGATCAGATAGGGACCGAGAATTCCCAGCAGCGTAGAGATGATGACAAAAAAAATTGAAGCTACCAATTGTGCTTTTTGCTTCTCCATGTACAGCCAAATCCGTTTGATGGTTCCCTTCCGATCCTTTGCTTTTACCACTGGTCCACTAAAGCCCATCGGTCCCCTCGCCCGGTTCATGATGTTGGGATTAGACGCTGACGAAGGCTTGCTCATGAGTACGTAACCTCCCTTCCGCTTTGCGAAGTGTAAATATCGCGGTATACCTTGCTCGTCGCAAGCAATGTCTCGTGTGTCCCGCTCGCTTCCAGCCTTCCATCCTCCATGACCAGGATCTGATCCGCATCGATGATAGAGGATATTTTGGAGGAAATGATAAATACGGTCGAATCGGTGTAAGCCTCCCGCAGCGCCTGTTGGACAGCTGCTTCAGACAAGGCATCGATCGCCGAGGTCGAATCATCCAGAATCAAGATTTTTGGTTCCCGGATAAAAGCCCGTGCCATGGACAGCCTTTGCTTTTGCCCGCCGGATACATTCGTTGCGCCTTGCAAAAGCTGATGCCCGAATCTTCCGTCAAATCTATCAATGAATTCCGATGCCGCGGCTGCCTGTGCGGCATGCTCCATGTCATCCGTTGTAGCTTCTTCTTTCCCAAAACGCAAATTATCCTCAATCGATCCTGAAAACAGAGTCGCCTTCTGCGGGACAAATCCAATCGCGGTACGGAGCTTCTCCAACGGCATATCCTTGACGTCGATCCCATCGATGAGGACATGCCCTGCATCCGGATCATACAGACGGGGAATCAGCTTGACGAGCGTTGATTTCCCACAACCGGTAGACCCAATAATCCCGATTTTTTGACCAGCCTTAGCCTGAAAGGAGATGTCCTTTAGTACGTATTCTCCATTTTTGCTATAGCTGAAATCCACATTTCGAAACTCCACTTCTCCGCGTAGTTCTGGTCCGGCGATCGGCTGTTCCCGCTCTGTTATGTCGATTTCTGTATCAAACACCTGCACAATCCGTTCTGCGGACGAAAACGAGCGTGCAATCTGCATGAGGACATTGCTGCTGCTCACAAGTCCGTTCAACATAATGTTTAAGTAGTTGATAAAGGCTAAAATAACCCCGATCTGAAGCGTCCCTTCACTTACTTTGATCACACCCATCCATAGACCTGCCACGATTCCGATATTGACGATGAACATCATGAGAGGCATCAGGGTGACAATCAGCTTTTCGGCTGTCATGTTCCGTTTCATCAACCAATCATTGGCGGTTTGAAAATGGCTCTGCTCATAATCATGGCGATCAAAAGCCTTGATCACCCGAATCCCTGCCAGCATTTCCTGAAGCTTGGTATTCACCTGGTCCATCGCCTTCTGCACGTGGGAGAACAGCTGTCCTGACCTGACCGTAAAGAAATAGATTAGAGCGATCAGAATAGGGATCGCCACCAGCAACACCGGAAACAGCTCTCGTGCCGTAAGCCAAACGATCACGACCGACCCGATAAACAGCAGAGGTCCCCGTACAAAGACACGCAAGGTCATGATGACAGCCTGCTGCAGGGTCGCAATATCATTGGTTAGTATGGTAATTAATTTGCCAGTCCCAAAGGTATCTGTATTTTGATTGGAAAATTGCTCTGTCTTCTTGAACACATCCTGCCGAATATCGGTAGCAAAATTAACAGCTGCTTTTGCGGCATAAATCGAGCTCCCTGCCCCTCCAATCAATCCGATAATCGCACTGATCAGCATAAACACCCCGAGCTTGATCACATACCCGTTATCTTGATTGGCAATCCCGATATCGATCATCTCCTGCATGATCGTCGGCTGCAGCAGATCCATCGCTACCTCAATACACATCAAAAACGGCCCTACTATGGCAAATAACGCGTATGGCTTGAGATATCGCAACAGCTTTCTCATCGCATTCATGATACTTCCCCTTATTGATCCCTGTGGTTTTTTAAGCGATTGGTCATTTCATCGATTAACGAAATCAGCTCCTCGACACGTTCCGGGTTGCCACGTATTTGTCTCATCGTTCGTTTAAGCTGTGTTTCCCATCCCTCCAGCGCCGCTCTCAGCCGTAGCGATTCCTCGGAATTCCTCCAGACCATGCGTTCCTTCCACTCGACCCAGAAGTCCCCCTCCCCCTGGTTCGCGAATTCCATCAGCCTCTCATTGCCTTTTTCGCTGAGGAAATACACTTTTTTATCTGCACCTGATTCCAGTTCAATCATGTGTTGATCCAGCATTTCCTGAAGAGCAGGATAAATCGTCCCGGCACTTGCCGAATACGCCCCATCAGATCGTTCCTCCAGCTCCTTCATGATCTGGTAGCCATGCATGGATTCCTCTTTCAGCAAATGCAGGATGGCCAATTGGACAAACCCTCTCCGACGTCTCATTTTCATCCTCCTCCGTTATATCGAAAATAATAATCGATATATCGATTATTTTCAAACGCAACACGATTAGCATGTGCCATACAAATAAAAAAGACTTGCCCCTAAAGGCAAATCTGGTTGATGTATAAAAGATAAACGGCCTTCGTCCCGACTGATGGGGGCGAAAGCCGTTTATCTCATCTTCAATATGTTCGTTCTACTTGACGAGGGCAAGCTCTCTGGTAAGACCAAGCGTGCGCCCTGTTGAAGTATGAATTTCTTCGATCAGCTCTGGGTGTTCCATGAGAGACACGCCATAGGTAGGGATCATTTCTTTGATTTTTGGTTCCCACGATTTGATTTGCTGCGGGAAGCATTTGGTGATTACTTCGAGCATAACGTGTACGGCCGTAGAAGCACCCGGAGATGCACCAAGCAATGCTGCAATCGAGCCATCAGCCGCTGTAATGACCTCTGTACCGAATTGAAGCGTTCCTTTTCCGCCTGCTTCTGTATCCTTGATAACCTGAACACGCTGACCGGCTACGACCAAATCCCAATCCTCGCTTTTCGCATCAGGGATAAACTCGCGCAGCTCTTCCATGCGCTGTTCTTTGGAGAGCATCACTTGCTGAATCAGGTACTTGGTCAAAGACATTTCTTTTGCACCTGCTGCCAACATGGTCAACACGTTATCCGGTTTTACGGAAGTGACCAAATCGAGCATGGAACCCGTTTTGAGGAACTTCGGCGAGAAGCCGGCAAACGGTCCAAACAGCAGCGATTTTTTGTTGTCGATATAACGGGTGTCCAGATGCGGAACAGACATTGGCGGCGCGCCAACTTTTGCTTTCCCGTATACCTTTGCGTGGTGCTGTTCAACGATTTCCTGGTTCTTACAGACCATAAATAGACCGCTTACAGGGAATCCACCAATATGTCTGCCTTCAGGAATACCGGACTTTTGCAGGAGATGCAGGCTTCCACCTCCGCCTCCGATAAAGACGAATTTTGCTGTATGGCGCTCTACGCTGCCAGTATTCACATTTTTCACTTTCAATTCCCACGAACCGTCGCTCGTGCGTTTAATATCATCCACACTGTGTCCGTAGTTGATTTTCACGTTCTTCGTTTGCAGATGTTCAAACAGCATGCGTGTTAAAGCGCCAAAGTTGACATCTGTACCCGAGTCAATTTTTGTTGCTGCAATCGGCTCGTTCGAGGTACGACCTTGCATGACGAGAGGGAGCCACTCTTTCAGCTTTTCAGGGTCATCGGAAAATTCCATACCTTGGAACAAAGGGTTTTTAGACATCGCTTCAAAACGTTTCTTTAAAAACTCTACATTTTTTTGACCTTGAACCAGGCTCATATGCGGCAGTGGCATGATGAAGTCCTCTGGATTCTTGATCAATTTGCTATTTACAAGATAAGACCAAAACTGTTTAGAGAGTTGGAACTGTTCATTAATATTGATTGCTTTCTTAATATCTATCGATCCGTCTGGCTTTTCGCTTGTGTAGTTCAGCTCGCACAGAGCAGCATGCCCTGTTCCCGCATTATTCCATTCGTTAGAACTTTCCTCTCCTGCCTTTGCAAGCTTCTCAAACACTGTAATTTCCCAATCTGGTACTAATTCTTTCAGCAGTGACCCTAAAGTCGCACTCATGATTCCGGCACCAATTAAGATTACGTCTGTTTTACTCATTTTAACCGTCCTAACTAGTATAATTTGAAGAAATGTTGCAGGCGCTCCTGCTTTATGCTCCACAGCAAGCCAGGGTGAGACACCGTCACACCCCTTGTTTTAGATCAATTATAACCTTATTCATATTGTATCACTATTAGTTATAGAATAAAATGTTTGTCATTATATACTATTTAAATACAAGAAAATCATATATCGTGTCTTGATTCTCTTGTATTTATAAGGAAAAAGCTGTATTTGCGCGATAATTTAACAGAATCTTCACAAAGCCTAGATTTCATTTTGTTGATGATTTAAGCTTATTGTAGAAATTTTGTTTTATTTTTCCACTTATTTTAGAGATGAAAGCGAGGTGTCTTTCCTTGAATACTATCATTGTCATACTCGTCCTCTTCTCAAGTTTGACGGCGGCAGTGACGGTCGCATTTGTAGTCAAAACCTTAGGGGCTAATAAGAAACGCTATTCGCAGCGCAAAACGATCCTCGAGCAAGGGACGTCCGCACAAGCGGTGATTAACTCGATCCAGCAAACCAAAGCACAAATGGATGATCAGCCAGAAGTCTTGCTCGATCTAACCGTCTCGATGCCGGATGGCAAGGTTATTTCTACTGTGGCAAAAACCTTTATTCCCATCATAAATGTCCCTACTTTTCAAAAAGGCAACGTCATTGAAGTAAAGGTGATGACCATAGACAATGAGCAAAAATTCGAAGTAGTGGGTTCTTATCTCCCTTGATCAGAAAAGAGTAGCACCCGCTAGAAGCCAAAGCATTAGGCAGCATCTGAACATGGCTCGGGGATATCGCCCTGGTATCCTCGCTCCCTTGCCGCGTCCATCATGCGTATATTCCTAACGGCTAGGACGACAGAAACTCGGCCACGCTGACTTTCCGCACCTCATATTCAGCACCGATGCTTTTTAGCTGTTCCCCGGTTTTCGCGGCACCAGGCTCAAGTCCTTTATACACGAGTAAGGGAGCCGCCTCTAAATATGCCTTCGCTTGTGAAAAATCGCACGAGAACATTTTCTTGATGAACAGCAGCGTTTTTTTCTTATCGCTGCCCTCACCTGTCAGAAACACTTTGTAGTACTCGTACGGTTCATCTCCGCTCGTATCCCATTCCTCAAAGCCCCGCGGTACTAATACACTATGAAGAAACTCCTCAAGATTGCCACAGGCAACGGAAAAATCCCATGTGCCCATCCCGTGCGCTGCCGTATAAATGACCGTATCTCCTCTGGAAAGATCGATGCAGTAAGGGTCGCCTTCGTCTGAAGCAATCACCACATAACTGCTCGGTCAGTCCACAATATCCTCGTGGGTTACTGGATTGTAGTTGTATCCCCATTGCCCCTTCAGAAGGTCCTTTGCCCCGTAAATTTCCAAATTGGTATATTCGTCCGTACTCCAGGTCACCGACTCTGGGACATAATGCTTCAGGAAGTACACGTAGTCATCAGGCAGGCTCCATTTGTTCGTAACCTCATGTACTGCTTGATCGTCCGCTAAGGTCCCGAGATTGATTGGATACTTCGCGTAAAATTTGGGATCTTGTTCACGCTTTGCCGCTACAACCTCTTGCATTTTCTTTATGACCGCGTCCATGTCCGTAAATTTATCTGCCAAAGCTCCACCCCTGTCATTAGCAGATTCATAAGCTTATTCTTTGAGTTTATCATTCAAAGCAGGGAAAATGACATATTTTCTTTACTTAAATAAAGTGTGCTTGGGTGTAACCACTCGCCTTCATTGTAGATCTCTTCAGTTACAAATCTGGTTCGATTCTAAGAGGGAACAATGTGGCCTAAGAAAAAACCACTCTGTGCGTAGAGTGGTTTTGTATTTACTCTTAAGCCCCGAAATTGGATTTGAGTCTACCCCCCTTATCTTGTTAAGCTGGTATCAGAAGAACAGAGGGGGATTTTTTATGCAACGGAAACGCTATCCAATCGAGTTCAAACAACAACTGATCCAAGAGGCACAAGAAGCAGGAAACGCGAGCCAGGTAGCCAGACGGCATGAGATAGACGGAGGTAGTTGACTAGCAACTGGCTTGGATGTGGTTATGAGAGATGGTTACCCCCACCAGCACCTGATGCACGATGCCTAAGCCTGCCGGAGCCGCCAGAGCACAAGATTTCCCCAAGGCTAGAAGCCACCAACTAGTACCACCTTCATATTGATCTCGGCGCGGCGGCTGACATCAGTTTGACAGTTGCCATGTTCGAGTGTCAATTTGAGATGCCGCTGCATGAGGGAGAGCAGATGCCGCTCGGTCGCAGGGTCGATTTTCGAGTTGATATACATGGATAGGTTTGTTCATGAAAAACGCTTCCTTGGAAGTTTGTCGTGTGGTAGATTTCTTGGGGCGTTGTTTCAAGATATTCTCATCGTTTTGGTTGAATTTGCTGAAATGAAAAAAGCATCTGGAATGAGGGACTGGAGATAGGATACATGTACGGAAACATGATACAATAGTTTTAATATTCAAGTTATTTAGAGGAGGTAGAGACATGGCTAGATGTACAGCCCCAGTAGAAGGACATCGTTCGGCGAGTGCCGCAGCCAACTGCCCAGCATGCAGAGGGAGTTATCGCCGCTATAGTAGTGGTGGCGGCTACATGTCATACTCGCCCTCGCCTTACTCCACTTCCCCGACAAGTGGGGGCGGCAGAAGCAGCGGCGGCGGTTCCGTCCGCAGTTCAAAGCCGCGCTGGTCAGGAGCAGGTTCGGCTCTATTGTACACGTCCGAAGAAATTCGGTCATTAACACCAATCCGCAACAGCGTCGAAACCCTAGCAAAACAACCTGACCTTCGTGACGTCTTCCTTTGCCATGCGTGGGACGACAGGAAGGGAGCCGCCAAGGAGTTGCACGATCTGCTAGAGTCACACGGTGTCTCCGTCTGGTTTAGCGAGAAAGACGTTGGCCTTGGTATGCCGCTGCTTCGCTCTATTGACAAAGGCTTGGCCAACTCGCGAGTTGGAATTGTGCTTGTGACTCCTGCATTGCTACGCCGCCTCCCAACAGAGGGCATCGCCGACAAAGAACTTTCGGCACTCCTTGCAGGTGATCGGCTCGTTCCGATTGTGCATGATACAACATATGAAGCTCTCCGCGAAGTCAGTCCCTTGCTCGGATCACGAAGCGGATTGAACACTGCAGAAGAGCCCATGGCAGACGTCGCGGCCAAGCTCGCAGAGTTAGTCGCCCTTTAAGCTCTATTAATCTACCAAAGTTTGCTGTTCAGTTGGGACTGTTAGGATGCTTTGTTGTTTCACGCTTACTTGGCAGACGCCGTTGTACAAGGGTTAGAAAAGGAGACCTCGCTATATGCAAGGTCTCCTTTACTTTAGATTTGAGCAGTACTGTCACATCTCATTTCGTACCATCAATATTAGGCACTCCACATGTGTGGAATGCTTTATATTGTTGTAAAACATTGGATGAAATACGCCTCCGTACTTATAGTCGGAAGTACGGGTCGAAGAAGCATTGGGAGCGAAACGGCTCCCGCCGTCTCAATCCCGCCGGTCGCATACTTTTACAATGTGGCGAGTGTTCGCCTGCATCTTCTTGAAGCCTAGCCGTTAATTCCCGTACTGGCTCTTACTCCATTCTGCCACTCTGCGGTAGCTTTCTTCCTCAGAAATATCTTCAACCCGTGTCATGATAGACCATCTGATGCCAAACGGGTCCAGAATGCTGCAGTAACGATCGCCTGAAACAAAGCTCGCAACCTGCTCTCTGACTGTCGCTCCGTTGGCTACGGCCAAGGCAAAGGTCCGGTCAACGTCGGGTACATAAATCCCAAGCGAATAACACGCGTTGCCTTCCCCCGTTGGTAAAACGAGTCGATAGGCTGGGTTTGCGGCACCGAGTTGCAAATATCCGTTGCCGAAATCGATATCTGCATGTACGATCATTTTGTTGCCGTCTTCGCCAAATTCCGTTACGCTTTTCGCCTTTGCGTTAAATACGGTTTCGTAAAAGGCGATCGCTTCAGCTGGTTTGTTTACAACGATAAACGGCGTAATAGCGGTATATCCGTTTGGCGTTCCATTTTTGGTGAATTTCCCTAAAGATCCTGCATCGTTTTGGTGGTTGTCCATTGTTATTCCTCCAATTCGTCAAGTCAGCTGACAATTGCGACTTCATCGAAATTGAGAAATCGGATCGCAACTGCTATTCTTTATTATAGGCGTTTCGCACTTCCTAAGTATTGTAAAAAGGCGACATCGCCGACTTACCGGGAGGTTGACCAGGCATGAAGGAAAAAGACGGCTCGTCGACGCGCGGCATCTTGCATGCGACCGCCGGACGAGACAAGTTTGCGTTGTCCCGTTTCGAACCGGGTCCGTTGCTCGAACCGTTCATCGAGCATTACTGGACTATACACTTCGATGTGCACCCCGAAACGCCTTATTCCCAAACAGTCTTGTCGTATCCGAACGTGCATCTGGTTTTCGAGCACGATGACCTGGGACGCCGGGCGCTGCTGTATGGCATTCCGAAGCAGTCGTTCGTCCGCAAGCTGCGCGGAGTGGGGCGTGTGCTTGGCGTGAAGTTTCGTGCGGGCGGCTTTTACCCGTTTTGGCAGCGAGACATCTCATTGTTGACCGGGGCGACGGTCAAGGCGTCCGAAATGTTCGGTTCTGTGGCGGACGGGTGGAAGCACGCAGTACTGGACGCTGGCGACGATGCAGTGGACTTTCTCCCATAATTCTATTGAAATAATTGCTGGGTGCTTACCGTTTCTTTCAGGCATTTCTTCAAGTGTTCCTTTTCTTCTTTTAAGGTTCCAGTCTTCCTTTTTCCCCCAAGTATTCACTCCCACGTACTCTTTATTGTGTAAGATCAATCTAACGGCACAAATACCAAAGTTGTTTCCTCTCTTGGTTTTATAACCATATGAATTAAGACTGTTTACAATAGTTTTATAGCCCATGCCTTCTGCTCGCATCTCAAATATCCTTTTAACTATCTCGCTTTCCTGCTCATTAACTATCAATTGTTTATTGACTATATCGTAGCCTAGTATGGTTCCTCCGTTAAATTCACCATTGCTGGCTCTTTTTTTCATTCCTGACTTCACTCTATTAATGGTTACATTTCGCTCATACTCAGCAAATGTTCCCTGCAAACTGATAAACATTTTTCCTTCCATTGTTGAAGAGTCAATTCCGCATGTACTGACTAACAGCCGCATATTCCTTGGGTGCAACTCATTATCTATCAATATCAAAATGTCCTTGTTGTTTCTTGAAAGTCTATCTAGTCGCCATACAACAATAGCTTGAAACCTATTTTGTGCCATGTCAGAAAAAAGACGTTGCACTTCAGGGCGGTTAAAGTCTTTACCTGAATATCCACCATCACAATAAACATCAAACACAGTAAGACCGATTGATGCAACATACCGACGGAGTTCTTCTTCTTGTGCCTCTAGTGAGCAGCCAGCGTTCTTCTGCTCCTCAGTACTGACTCTAATGTAAATTGCTAGATTGTCCTTATCCATAATTTACCCCTCAATTCTGTCTATAAGAAAAACGGCAAGTGCTTAATCCTCATGCACTTACCGTTCAGCACAAATTAGCTCCCCGAAATCGCCTGTTCATACTCGGCAAATATTCCTTGTAGTGCGACGAACATCTTACCTTCTGGTGTTGACGACTCTATATCGCATGAACTGATTAGAAGTTTTATTTTTCTCGGCTCCAATTCATTATCTATCAATGTCAAAATGTCCTTGTTGTTTCTTGAAAGCCTATCTAGCCGCCATACAACTATATACTGAAATTTACCTTCCTTCATATCCGCAAAAAGACGTTGAATTTTCGGTCGGTTGAAGTCATTTCCTGAATATCCACTATCACGGTATACATCAAACACAGAAAGTTCCTTTGCAGCAATGAACCTTCGTATTTGCTCTTCTTGTTCCCTCAACAAACAACCAGTATTTGCTCTAATATAAATTGCCGCTTTGTGTTGATTCCCCACGTTTTTCCTCTCCTTTTCTGCCAGAAACAGGTAAGCACTAAAATCCAATGCGCCTACCTATTCCTGAACAGTTCATTATTTTGATTTCTGATAGGCATACTTCCTGATTAGTTCAGCAAGAACTCTAACAACTTCTATTCTCTTTACTTCTTCCGCTGATGGCATGACAATTTGATTACCAGTCATAATGCCACCCCTTAACCAGCACTTTTCGTAGACTGCTTCATATGTTGTTCGAGAATGTAGCGCCTAACATGGTACAGTTCTTGCTCGGCCTTGGCCTTATGTTCGTCTAACAGATCCACAACATCGGCTACCTCACTGAGGTTTAGATTTGTGCCGCCAACATTAGTATTGAATCTAACCAAATGCCCGATTGCAGCATCTAACGCTTGAATCCTTTGCTTCAAGTACTCTTCCCTTACATAATGCCCTTTGACTTGGTGCTTCTTCATTGTTTGTTCCTCCCTCATGATATTTGCTTGCAATAGACATATATCAAAAGAGGCGATTTTTTTAAGGGGATAGCAAAAAAAGTTGATGTTTTTTTGACGAGCTCTTGAAGACGGCACAATCGAATGGGAATCAGTCTTCTTTCTCAACTCAAATACACCAGTCATTCTTTGCTGGTTTAGTCGTTTGCGTACTCCTGTATTGTTGCGAAGTATACGATATTTTCCAAAATCTGCACAACCTTCGTTTTTAATGTCGTTTTCTTCCTTGGGTTCATCGTATACTGTATTCGTTACTGCCATTTGTAACTGTCGCTCTTGAACTTGTGGTTCCTGCTGCCCAAGCAATACCCCACATAGTTCTTCTAATAGCGGCTTCCATGCTTCCCTTGCTAACTCGTTCAAATCCACTTGAGACGAGGGAGCAAGGGTTTCTTTTATCTTCTTTCGTATATATGGCGATACATGCTTACTTTCTTCCTTATCCATCAGCATACGAGCCTGTTCTGCCCGTTTCTTTGGAATGCTGCCCCAGTCGGTAATCACCGCTGCAAAGTAATCTTCATTCTGTTCTGGTGGATGATAAAGCAACTCTGCTAACGATATCCTCTTTGCTGGCTTGTACACGATCTCACTTCGGGTTAATTCGTGGTCAATCACTTTGCCTTGATTCTCTAACATTTCCAACTGCTTGTTATATATCTTGCAATGACCATTCGTCTTCCGTTGATGCTTCTCCCCGAAATAGCGTGTACCTTTGAATTCCCTCAATTTTCGGCGTCCATCTAGGGGAATTACCAGCACATGTTCCATTGAAGTCTTTACATCGTAGGCAATATCACAGCTAACAAAGTAAATGCCGCTAGAAACTCGGCGAAGAGCATCCAGCACTTCTTTAAAATGAAAGTAATACTCAGGTCTTGTCTCTAGCCGCAACGTGTATGACATGCCTTCCGGCTCGCACCCTTTTCGGCTTTTTTGAATTTGATATTAAAAAAGCAAAAGCTGATGGTTTTAAAAAGGAATTACTGAATGGCCAACAAAAACATCTTCAGCAGCTGAATTCTGAAATAGCAAAAGGAAATTTAAAGGCATCTAGTAATTTAAACATTACGAAAATTCTACCAAGTAACTCCGGAATTGCATCAGATATTAACATCGCATCAACTTGCGGTGGCGTAACAACTTCCGTAGAAGAATATTGGTGGGGTTATAGCAGAATGTTGGATAGCTGCGATACTGATGAACTTGCGGCTGATTTTGCTAGTGCTGCATCAGTAGCTGGAGGTGTTGCAATTGTAGCAGGTATTTGGGGTGTAGCACCTGCTGTTCCTCCTGGATTGGCTGGATCTTATTGGGCTTTATTGTCTTCTCGTCTATATGCGAATAACAGCAGAAGTACTGGCGTAATTTTGGATATGACATGGGCATATGTATTTGATATAGAACCTCAGTAACAAGTATTTTCTTATTCACCTTAAAAGTTTCCTCTATTAAAATGTAGGGGAAACTTTTAAATTTCTTTCTGTACAAGGAGGAGATAAAGACATGCAATATTTGGCAAATTTAATTCTAATCTTTTCTTTAACTTTCACGGTTGTGTGTATTTTCAGAGCAGTAAACCAGTATAAGAAAGGGAATGTTGCTGAGAAGAAAAAACTAGTAAAAACCGGTCTTATTTCTTTTGGAATAACCTTGATTGCAATCGTATTTGTAACAATGTTAATTGTTAGTTCCTCTTAGGGGTACCACCAACCAAATGCGAAAATTGTACGGTAAGACCTTAGCGGACATGGATTTGTTGCGTTAACAAAACCAGCGTAGCTGTCACAACCCCGCAAAGTGGTTACCATCTGTTTCCATACTTTTGCCCCTGGAGACAAGAACGCTGGTATAGTGCTTAGCGTAAGGTTTTCGATCCTTAGCGTACAAAATCCGCATTATGTTGGCGGTCGCCCTATGAAGAAACTAAAAGGGGGGAACGAACAAGCCTCCTCGCCTGTTTGCTCCCTCTGCTATCTGCGTATATGTTCCTTCCTTGCTCGGCCAAGTATCTCCACCAATTGATCTAAAGACCCGTCGCTCTTACTTTTGTTCATTTCTAATAGCCTACTGCTCTCCCTTATAAGGTTCACCGTGTTCATCCCAACTCTTGTTATCGCTTCCTCAATGGCTCGTACTTCCGCAAGGTTCGGCTTTTCTTTTTGTTCTTCCTGCTTAATACGGGTCATCATGCGCCGTATGCGTATTTCCGAAAGCTTCAACCCATTATCAACTTGTGTCTTCGGGTCAGTTGAAGCCAAATTAAACAGTTCCCTTTCTTCATCCGTCAACGTATCCGCCCAAATCACTTCATACAATCCATGCTTCAATGCGTTTTTGTTACCCTTTAGCTTGCTGGGGTCTTTCGGTCCAGTGGATTTCCCCCCATGTAACCTACAACGCCCGTTTGCTAGAGCAGCTTTCTTACATGGTCCGCCGCTTCTTGTCTTTGCTCCGCACAGCTTTTTCTCCATTCTCTCACCGCCTAACCTCATGTCATGGGGTTTGTTTCCCCGACCGGGGGGAGGTCTACACCCCCAGCCGCTCAATCCATCAATGTTTATCAGTTGCTTTTCAACTAACCGCATTTCAGTTACTCGCATTTGCTTCTTGCTGTGCCTTTACTTTCCTAAATGCTTCAAACTCTTCATGCAGTCCTGCTGCATTGATGTAGTCTATATAGTCCTCTAACAGGAAGGCATTTCGTAGAAGCATATCGTTTGCTGCACTTAGTTCTTCCCATAGAAACCTTTCATGTTCTGTCATTTCGTCCATCTTTGTTATTCCCTCCTGTAACCGTCAAAATTGGTTTGTGTCGTGTTTTCTGTTTCGGGGGTTAGTAAATTATGGTATGAGTTCCCCGCAACGTATATTTGCCCCCGTCTCGTTGGTTTGCACGTATTAATACGTTAGTTCCTTTGCCTTACGCTCCCAATATCTCCGTCTGTACTCTTTTTCCTTCTGTTTGTTCTCCGGCTTCTGCCGCCACTTCCTTCTGTACTCCCTCTCGTGCTGGCGGCGTGCTTCCAGTGCTTCGTGGCTTAATTGTGCCATATGACTAATCCCCCACTATTTCAATTACTTCGTCTTCGTCCACTATCTCAATGACAAACTCATCTTCAGCCTTTACCCCAGTTATTTCGTGACCATTCAGATAATGGGGCTTCTTTGTGCCGTATTTCCGCCTAAGGTGTTTTGCCGTTGGTTCAAGTTCTCTAGGTAGCTTTTTATTCAACTCCGTTCCCCTCCAGTTCTGCCAGCTTCGCCATCTCGTAAGCTAGAATCCGTTCTGTTTCCTGCACTCGTTCATCTGCTCGCTGAACCATTGCCGCCGCTTCTTCCCTTGCTTCCTCCAGCTCCTGCTGTTGACGGGCTAACACACCTCAATGCAGATGCATCACGCTGTAAATCTTCAATGTACCGAAGTGCTTCCAATCTTGGGTATCCGTCCTTCTGATCGGCTAGCATTTCAAGTTGTTCAGCTTGATCTAATAGCTGCCGCTTTTCTGCCCCTACCTGCGAATCCGTCCGCCCTGACCGGCTCAACTCTGCGGCCTGCTCCCGCAAGTCCCTAGCCTGTTGGCAATAGTCCCGAATCTCATCCATAAGCTGTTCATAGTCTGCTTGTGCCTAGGCGATCGAACGCACCGTTTCCTCTACCACCTGTGCCTCTACTACTTCCGCTACTACCTGTTCACGTTTTGCCATTGTCTGTCCATCTCCTTAGATTTTCTGCATGCAAAAAAGGCTCACTCCATCTTCAACAAGTGGAATAAGCCTTCTAAGTGTGGTCAAGTTTGTAAAGTGTGTACGTTGTAATGTGTACAGTGTACGACCCTTCTTACAAGAAGTAAACCCATCAATTAACACAATCGTTTTAATCTGCTGATATAGCTACTATCAAAAACTATTTCTTTCCTCATCGTGTTTACCATCACTTGTGGTACGGTTCACCGTAACAGGTCGGACGGTCAATTTTTATAGGTAGTAATAATTCTTTTCTTTGGTTTCCCTACTTCGTCTATTCTTTATTAGCTGATCTGATTACATAAAACACGGTTATAGGAACCCCAAAATTTACCCATAATTGTTAAAGAAGGATATCCACTCAATAAAATTTTCAAGAACGTTCAAATGCTATTTTTCAACATTCCAAAATGACATATGGAGGTATCTCCATGAGGAATATTAATGATAAAACAATTAGAATTTTGATATCTAAGACTTTAAAAGAACATAAAATGTATTTAAGAGCTGACACATCATCAGATTTTCATATGAATATGCGTGAACTTGATAACACTCTTACATTTATTCGAGAACAAAGGAAAAATAGTTTGGATTTAATAACGAAATACTTTAATAAAGAATCCTCATTGGCTTATTTATCCATTGTAACCATCGGAGCGCTAAGTTTAGCAATTAATCAGCAAGATGTACATAAAGGTCCTTTGCCAGAAGATTGGGCTAGTGATAATAAATTTAATCCCAATGAAATTCTTAGTAATTTATTTGTTCAAATTACAAACTACTCATGTTCAGTTATTACTTTAGTTGAAAATGGATTAGATTCTGCCGCTAGGTTAATTCTAAGGCCTCTTTTTGAACTAATTTCAATAGCATTAATTATTTCAGAAAGTAACGAGCAAATGATTAAGTATAGAGAAGGAATCAATGAAAAAACATCTACTTCAGTTTGGCGTGACAACTTTCGAATTAAACATCTCAATGAACGATTATGCCAATTGGAATCTAAACTTGGCCTTCCAAGTCATCTCGTTCAATATTTTTGTAAATTTAGATCTGAATCTTATCGTTTCTATTCTAGTATTTCACATGGTGCATACTATAGTTGCCAATTAGGCTCTTATGCATTTCCGTTTGAGAAAGATAAGGACTATAAACTAGGTTTATTCGGTATGGGTTCTTTTGCTTCATATGGTACACTAAATCATCTCAATGAGCTCAACTATTATTTTTTACTTATGATTGTTTCTGTATTTAATAAAATACACAACTTTAAAGCAAAGACAGATAATGAATTATGGAGAATGGTAATTTCTTTAAGAGAATGTGTAATAAAGACAAATATCCTTATTAAGGAGATACAAGAGAACGGAAACGACTTCACAAGAAACATCACATAGGCACCTGTACTATTTCAATTTAATCAGCTACTACTAATTCTAGTCTTATTAGGTGTTGTAATGTTGTTTTGCTTGCTCTGTTGCTAGGAATCATTTATGAAACAGCTATCCTTCATAGTACTTCAATTTTGAAGGAAGATATGTATTATGAGGAATTGACCGTTTAAGACATTCATTGATGGTATTTTTCTCCGTAACGTGTCTGACGGTCAATTTTTCATGAAAAAAAGTGGCCGAAGGATTCTCTAACCACTTTTCCATTTATTAGTTCTTTATTCGTTCACTATGTTTTCGTTATTGGCTCCTTATTCATTCGCTATTCATTCCTTATTCATTCGCTATTTACTCGTCATCTGTTCGCTATTGTAAGCTTTTATTGATGATCTGTATCTGCATAACCTAGATCGCTCAATGTGAGATCACTGAACTGTCTACCTAGCTTGTATGCTCGTATCCGTTCGGTTCCACTAGCTGGCTCGATAATACCTTTTTCCATCCATTCTTTAGCCCATTCAGTAACTGTTCTTGGTACAACTTTAAATTCCTCCGCAATTTCTTTAGGAGTGATATCTCCACCTTTTCCAAACAAAAGTTTAATTACGACAAGCTCTCGGGGCTCTAACCTCTTTACCCTCGGATCAATTTGCTGTTTGTACTTACTCTCAGCAATTCGTGCTACTTTACGGAAAGCCCTCTCCATCGTCAAGATAAAGTACTCAAGCCAAGGTGCCAAGTCAGAAGGATTATTCCTGCCATCATAATAAAGTACCGGCAGATCCATTTGTAATTTAGAATAATATCCCTGCAAGTCTGACACATAATACTCTTCCATCGAGTTAAAACCTTTCAGATCATAACCATCGATGCTAAGAATATAGGTTGCAAGGGCCCGAGCCGTTCTTCCATTTCCATCATAAAATGGATGTATGGTTAACAGTTGATATGCAGCAATACCTGCTCTTACTGGTGTGGGTAATTCTCTTGCGTATTCACTATTGATCCAATTAACAAACTCTTTCATCAACTGAGGTACATCTTTTGCTTCTGGTGGAATATACTCAGGCCGACCTGTAATACTGTCATACACAGCAAATAATACTCCAGGTCTCGTTGCTTCTCTATATTCACTTTCTTCATTTCTTCTCCCAGAGCCCCTAACCTCAATAATGGAATGTAGCCTCTTGATAAAGTTTTCGCTGATTTGAATCTTTAATCTTTTGGATGTGCTTAAAAAGGAAAGAGCGTTCCAATAATTTCTCACCTCTTGTTCCGCCTTCAGACCATGCCTATCTCGATGCTTGATTATCGCCTGGGAAACCTCTTCCAAATCCAAAGGGTTCCCTTCTATTCTGATCCCGTGTAGTTGTCGATAAAGTGAACAGTTTCATCGATGTCAGGATATTTTGAGAGCTGCTTCTCCATTTGCTACTTATCTTTTTTCATGACCTTACTCCATGGAGATGGAAACACGGAGGAATATCATCGGACTATGATATACTATTAGCAACTAATATGTAGCACGAGGGAAGTGGCCATCTTGAATATTGGTAGAAACGCTCCCTGCCCATGCGGAAGTGGGAAAAAGTACAAAAAATGTTGTCTATCCCAAAACGAACTCAGAGGTTTTTCACCATCAGCTCCACAAGATACCAAAGCCCTTCTTTTTTCTTATATCGAACAGGAATTGGATTGGGATCATCATTTATATGAGTTGTTAGCTAGAAACATTGTCAATTCCATGTACTCCCATTATGAACCTAACACTATTGCTTCTGCCATTCGATTATGGAACCTGTACGCAAATGCGGTTCAGCCAATCGTTAGAAAAGCTGGAGTAATGGAGGCAGTTATTGAATACTGTGTTGCCAAAATGCTGGATCTTCCTGTGAAGCAATCCGAGTTAGCGGTAAAATACGGTATCTCTGTAGGAAGCATCTCCAAGCGTGCTCAGGAAATCCTCAGTGAGGAATGGTTGTTTGATACCATTATTCAAGAAAATAACGGCCATCCGACACATACCGATACATCTCGACTGAATGTCGAAAGAGCTCTGTACGAGATGACAAGCCAGGTAAAGGGAAAAGAGTTTGAATCAATGGAACAACTCAATGAGTTTATTAACTCGCACCTCTCGAACCAAACTCGTTTGACTAAAAACGCTTCCCTCGATCCAAAAGAGATGGCACAGGAGATCCTGTATAATGCTTGGGAAGAGCCTTCTGTTACAAAACGAATTCAATTGGCTAAACAAGCTCTTCAATTGTATCCGGATAGTCCGGATGCCTATAACATCCTGGCTGATTCAAGTGATGATCTGGAGGAGTTAATACGACTTTACAAACAAGGAAAGGAAGCAGGAGAGCGCGATCTTGGCTTGAGATGTTTTCATGAAGATCGAGGTCATTTTTGGGGATTAATCCATACCCGACCGTATATGCGATCAAAGGAGGGCTATGCCAACTGCCTTTTGATGGAAGGGCAAATTGAACAAGCTGAAAAAGAATTTGTAGAAATGCTCGATCTTAATCCTAACGATAACCAAGGGGTTCGCTACTCTTTGCTGTCGATCTACTTGGAGTCGAGCCAGTTTGAAAAAGCATCGCGACTGTTGAAAACCTACGACGAAGATTGTGCCTACATGAATTACAGTCGTGTGCTGCTGGAGTATAGGAAAAGTGGACTTTCTTCAAAACTGGATCGCTTACTTGATAAGGCAATTCAGCAAAATCCTCACGTCATTGATTTTCTCTTAGGTCGAAAGAAACTGCCTCGCCAGGCGCCAAATTATTACGGTTACGGCGATACAAACGAGGCCATCATGTATGTAAATGCTAACTATCATATTTGGCAGCGCGAGGGTAAATTAATTCAATGGTTAATGAAATATAAAACTGTCAGTTAGTAGATTTTTACCTACCTATTCAGTTCCCAATCACCCGACTTTGGAAAATGAATTTATTAGCATCACAAGTTACCAAAACAAGGGCAGCCTTGAGACCTGCCCTTGTTTTACATTTTATTGGGTTTTTAGAACTATGACCGTTGCAATATCATTTATGGTATTTTTCCCCCCGACTAATCCGAAACGCCCGATAAACCTGCTCCAGCAGCACCAATCGCACCAGCTGATGCGGAAACGTCATCTTGGAAAACGACAGATGCGCATCGGCCCGCTTCAGCACCGCATCCGCCAGCCCCAAAGAACCGCCAATCACAAACGCCACCTGACTGCGGCCGTGCAGCGCCAGCTTGTCCAGCTCCGCCGACAGCTTTTCGGACGACCACATTTGGCCTTCGATCGCCAAAGCGATGACGTACTGGTCCTGCTTGATTTGCCCGAGGATGCGCTCGCCTTCCTTGCGTTTGACCTGCTCCATCTCCGCTGCGCTCATCTCTTCCGGCGCTTTTTCGTCGCTGACCTCGACGACCTGCAGCTTGCAGTAAGCGGAGAGGCGCTTGCTGTACTCGTCGATGCCCTCTCTCAAATATTTTTCCTTCAGCTTCCCTACAGTAATGATCGAAATCTGCACGTGTCTACAATCCTTTCTCTTTCAAAAGCGCGATCTGCGCGGGTGCTCCGCATACCCGGCAGCGCTTGTCCATCGTTTCGTCCTCGATCAGCTCTGCCCGATGTGTATCTGGCGCTGCCTCGAAATCGTTGACGTAGTCATCCAGCTCCTCGTCAAAATGCTCCATGCAGGCAAACCGCACAGGAAAATCGGCAAGCAGCGCGACCTCTTTTCCCTCTATCTTTACGCTTTCCAGCTTTCTCTCCATCTTCTTTCCCCTTTTCCGTCCAGTAAATGCTATCGTCCTATATTCTACCCCAGTTCGGGGAGAAAACAAATTGCCACTCTCCCCTCGATCAAACGAATGGACAGGAGCCACGGGTACAAACGCGGTCGGCAAACGCAAAAAAAAGAGCACCGACATTCATCGGCGCTTTCAATGAAGGGATCTATTGTAAAAATAGATAGAGGGGAACTAGGAACTACCTATATGCAAACGGGACAAACTGCATCCCGGAATTGCCTGTTAGAAGGTTCAAGTGTTGCTTTTCAAAGGTTGCCAGAGTGCATGTTTACTCTGGCGTTTTCGTCAGTTTCACAGTCGCTGTTTTCTTGAAGCCATCACGGTAGTACGTCACTTGTACCGAATCGCCTGGCTTTTTGTTCAAAGTCAGGAATTTGCGCAGCTGGGCACCCGTATTGATGTCCTTATCGTCCAGTTTGACGATGACGTCGTATTGCTTCAAACCTGCCTCACCGGCTGGCGAGAATTTGCCCACCTCGTTCTGGATCACAACACCCGCCTGGACTTCATTCGGCAGATTCAGCGTTTCTTTCCAGTTGTAACGAGGCACATTCGTCAAGTCGAACGGTTGAACACCTAGATAGGCGCGCTCCAAATTACCTTTTTCCATCAACTCGCTGACGATGGCTTTGACATCGTTAATGGGGAGGGCAAAGCCCAGTCCTTCGACACCTTCTTTAGAGATTTTGAGCGTATTGATCCCGATGACCTGACCTTGGATATTGACCAGTGCGCCACCGCTGTTACCAGGGTTGATGGCTGCGTCTGTCTGCAGAACATCCAGCTCCCAGTCATCTTGACCGTCTTCGTTAAAGTCCATTGGCATCGAGCGTTCCAACGAACTGATAATCCCTTGTGTCACGGTACGGGAGAATTTCATACCCAGTGGGTTCCCGATCGCGATCGCCGGCTCACCGACTTGCAGGGTAGAAGAGTCACCCAGTTCAGCAACAGCCGTTACCTTGGAGCCGTCAATCTCGAGAACGGCCAGGTCCGCATACATATCGGCACCGAGGATCTTCGCTTCTACTTTCTCCCCTGTCGGCAGCGCGATCTCAAGCTTTTGCGCCTGGTCGATTACGTGGTAGTTGGTGATGATATGGGCTTTTCCACCCTTTTTCTCAAAGATGACGCCGGAACCTTCGCCCTGTTCGACATCCTGCGTGCTGCTATTCATCCAGTTTGTTCTGGTGCGACCGATGTTGATGACACCGACGACTGCGTTTTCCACTTTCTTCACGGCGTCTACGGTTCCGGTTTCTACCTTTACAGAAACAGGGGTCGCAAACAGATTGGCTGTCGGGTTGCTCATTACATTCGATGCACCTGGCTTTACCATGTTGATGTAACCTGCATTGGAGAGAGTCGGCAACGCGAGCAGAACGACCATTCCCCCAATCACCGCAGAGGTTACCGACGTCATGATCAGACGTCCCACACCCGGCCCACGTCGATTTTTCCGCTCCACGTGAGTCAAATCATCATAAAATCCCATGATTCACACTCTCCTTCACTCTATTGTTACTAGGGTGGCAGATTTTTTGCACTCCTATACTTGGTTGGACAATTTGGAATGTTTACTGTCACTCATTCTTGCTTGGTTTCCTTTTGACATCCTCAGTATACGTTTCGTTTTCGGCAAAATCGCGTGAGAAATAAGGAAAGGTTGTGGAAACTGCAAAGGCCTTCGGAATATTTCACCGAAGGCCCGGATATGATAGATTAAAAGCTTTTGAAAGGGTTGATAGAACGTGAAAGAAGTGAATCTCATCGCGAAACTGGCTGATTTGCAAGAAGTAGACTACCACAACACGCTTGTCCTGCACGCCGTCATCGAGGTATTAGTCGCCAAGGGTCTGCTGACCAAAGACGAAATCGCCCACAAAATGAGCGAGCTGGACACGCAGCTCACCTTTCACGTCGATACGTACGCCAAGCTGACAGATGCGGTAAATAGTCGACAAATGCAAATCAAACCGCTCCTATAGGACCTCGAGCTTCGTCGGGCGATCCGGATAGGTGTCGCGCAGCTGGACATCGTCTCCTACCACCAAGCCCTTTTCTTCTAATATGTTCTTCACAGTCAGTCTCGCCAGATCGATCATGTTGTTCTCTTTGCTCAAATGCGCCAGGTACACGCGTTCTGCATTCCCGCCCAGACAATCAAGCAGGGCGTCTCCAGCAGATTCGTTGGACAAGTGTCCCACGTCGCTCAAAATACGCCGCTTGATACTCCACGGGTACTGCGACATCCGCAGCAGCTCCACGTCGTGATTCGATTCAAACACATACGCGTCTGCCCCACGAATCGTCTCCTTGATCTTGTCGCTGACATAGCCCAAATCGGTAGCGACACTGAGCTTTTTCGCCCCGTGGTAAAAGCAAAAGCCCATCGGCTCTGCTGCGTCATGCGAAATGCCAAAGGATTCAATCCCTAAATCTTCCAATTCCTGCTTTTCCCCAACAGCAAACAAACGCCGCTGCTCTTCCTTGATGGTTCCGATCTGTCCGTCCAGCTCGCCCCAAGTCTTGGCGTTGGCGTAGATCGGCAGGCCATAGCGCCGTGCCATGACGCCGACCCCTTTAATATGGTCGACGTGTTCATGAGTCACGAGTATCGCACTTAGATCAGCCGGATTGACCCCGATGGTCTGCAGCGCCGCTTCGGCTTGTTTGCCTGTAATCCCTACATCGATTAGCACGGAGACACGGTCAGTCGCCACATAGATGGCGTTGCCCGTGCTTCCGCTTGCCAGTACACTGAATCTCACCCAACATCCCTCTTCCCGTAGCTTCCCTCGCTGTCTGTCTCTCGCTTTCCATTCCGTTCATTCTACCGTTGTGTAACCATGGGTCTTTCCAAAGCTCCTGTAAACGCATTGACGAAATGCTGCTTGCCATCGTGAATGACCCGCCAAACAGGTGCCAATGCCTGAATATCCGCGTCATAGGATCCGTAATAGCCCAAACTCACACTCTCGATCCGCTCTCCTGGCAAAATGATCTGCTTGTCCACCAGCGAACGCAATGCCGTGTAGCCTGAGATGACTTGCCGGCCGCCGCCTTCCTGTTTTCGTATGTGGAAAAACGTCTGTCTATAGCCCAGGATCGAGCCGTTCTCCAAATACACCTCCAAAGGCGCAACGAAAACCGGCATCTTCTGATAGACCTGCCAGTAAAGCAGTCGTCCCTGATTGGACTGATACATATCAGCCGTATATTGCTCGCTGTACATCAAGCGAGGACCAATTTGCCGCAGCAGCTCGGTTGGCGTGATTTGTCCGCGTATTTGCAGCGGTGGGTTCAGCTTGGCAGCGAGCGACATTTTCTCCATCGTCGCTGTCAGACCAGGCATGTCTTGCAGGGACAGCGGATTGATCCCGATGTACTCCGCATTCAAATAGGACATCTCCGGCGTATCCTGAGGCACTTCTGTCATGAGAGCGATGTTCTGCTGCTTCAGGTACAGCTCCATATCCCATTTGTCCCCTTGCGCTACATCCTGGTTATTCCAAAAACTGATTCTCGTCACATACACTTGATAGCCAAGAAACAAATCGAGGAGAAGAAAGGCCCAGATCAGAATGGTCTTGGTTCTACTCCAATCCATGCACCTTTCCTCCTCCCTGATTGGCTTCTGCGGAAATGTACAGGTTTGCCTGATTCGCCATCTCCACGACCCAAACCGGCATCAGGTCTACATACCCTTCTCCAAATATGGTCTGGTAGGCCAGATACGCATTCGAAATCTGGTCGGTATCCGCGAGCTTCCTGTCACGAATCATTTGATAGAGCTCTGGACCCGACATCACTTTCCACTCTTTGTTGGAAATGTACTTATCCAGGTTGATTAGAGAACGACTGAGTGTCACCACTTGCCCCGCCTCTGAGGTAATCTGGATCGTATCAATCGGTTTTTCATTGTTGCTAATCAGCGGATAGGATCCTACGTATTGGCGGAACGTGATCAGATCCTTCTCGTTGTAGCTCTTTTTCATCCGTTCAAAATGGTATTCATCCAGCCACCCAAGATGCTTGTTGATGAAGGTCACGGCACCCTGTACCTTCTCTTCGTCAGACAGCTCTTGGGCTCTCTGCTGATAGGCAGGGTCGGTAAAGGTAAACGCCTGCTGCTCGGAACGCAGCTGTACCGATCGGCTCCCGTCGGTAAAAATGACGGTCTTGTCCCGCTCCATGATCTGTCTCACCAGCGAAGGATCGAGGAAATACGCTTCGATCAATCTTTCGTCGCTGATCGTCTCATAGCTGTAGCGGAATTGCTGCATGCGCACCTGATTTTTCGGGAGATAGTACATGTTCCATACCGGAAGCGCCCCTTCCAGTGAAGAATAGGTTCTCTCCGGCTTTACAATCTTCATGATCTGCTCGGGCATCTGATTGCCTGTCGCCAAATAAGAATCACGCAAATCCTTCGGGCTGATCGAAGTCCGCGCACGCATCATTTTTCCCTCTTCAGAAGACAGGAACAAAGCGTAGACGAGATCCTCGTCCTTCTCGTAGTACAGCCACAAACGATCGACGCCTTTAATCTGGCTATCGTACTCGTCCCGGAAAGTAACCAGGCGACCGACAATCGATAAAGGGATCGTACTTCTAAACCGTACCTCAATCCCAATCTTTTCCCGGGCAATTTCCCCCCATTTGTCATTGGAAAACATATACGGCGTGAAATCGAGGAATATCCACTTGGACATTTCCCTTACGATCATGCTGTACGGCCCATCCGTGGCGACCGCTTTGGTATGTCTGTCTTCCCCATAGTGAAATACGACGGACTCCGGTGTCACGAGCTGCATCAGCTGCTTTTCCTGTACTGGCTTTGATTCCGTGTATTGGGCAGGCTCGATAAACTGAAATTTTGGCTGGTTGCTCCACAACAACCCGGTCAGGCAAAAGCTCAACAGCACCAGCACATTGAGTAATACGGTCTTGGTAGGCTCCAGCCACCGTCTCAGCCACCTTTTCATACCGCCTTACCCCCTTGGGCAAATGGAACCCAGAACGTTACCGTCGTCCCCACATTCCATTCACTGGTGATCTCGATGTCCGCTCCATGCGCTTGCACCAATTCACGCGCAATAGCCAGTCCCAGACCCGTGCCGCCCTGTCCGCGTGAGCGCGCTTTATCAACCCGGTAAAACCTTTCGAAAATGCGTTTCAAATCGCGGCTCGGGATCCCGATCCCCGTATCTTCAATGGAGATAAGCACCCGCTTCTGATGATTGTTTACTTTTGCATGCAAGACCACTTTGCCCCCTTGGGGAGTGTACTTGATCGCATTGGATAGCAAATTGTCCAGTACCTGGTTGATCGCATCGGTATCAATGTATACCGCAGGCAGCTTGTCTGGCACGTCCAGATGAAGCTCTACCTCCTGCTGCTCGCCAAACATGGAAAAGCGATCCGCTGCATAGTGAAGCAACCGGTTGAGATCGGCTTCCTTGCAATGCAAACGCACCCCTTGGGAGTCAAAACGGGACAGCTGCAGCAAATCGTTGACCAGACGGATCATTCGCTCCGTTTCCGACATGGTCACTCGTAAAAAGCGATTGGACAAATCAGGCTCGTCCATCGCGCCATCCAGCAAGGCCTCCACATAGCTTTTGATCGTCGTTAGCGGCGTTCGCAGCTCATGGGATACATTCGCAACGAATTCCCTGCGCTGATGCTCCAAGCGTTGCTGCTCCGTCACGTCAGCGACCACGGCAATGATGCCGCCCTTTTTCCCACTGTCATGCTGCAGCGGTGTAAACGTCACACGCAAGATGACCTCATCCCGATTGGGCAGCATCATCTCGATAAACAAAGGCTCTTCCTGCTCATGAAGCGGCATTTCGTCCTCAGGAGGCAGCCCCAACAAGTCGTACAGGGTCCTTCCTTTGATCAACACCTCAGTCATGGTCACCTGCAGCATCTCTTCGGCAGCACGGTTGAACAAAATGATTCTGCCCTTCCGATCGGCAGCGATCACTCCGTCTGTCATGTTGCTCAAAATACCGGCGAGCTTTTCCCGCTCTTCCTCCTGCTGCAGGATCGCCTCCTGAAGACGTATGGTCATATGGTTAAAGGCCATACCTAGCTGACCGATCTCATCTCCACTATATACCCTCACATTGCGGTTGAAGTCTCCGTCCGCGACAGCTCGCGCCTGGCGAGTCATTTCCTTCACCGGTTTGGTAATGGTCCGCGCCAGCACGACTCCCAGACCAGCCGTGATGATCAGGGCAAACATCGTACCCGTCGCCAAAATCCCGTTCATTTTACGAATCGTGGTATACGTGCCTTCCATCGAAGCGACCATATAAACCGCCCCGTACACGATCTGATCGCCTTTGACAGGGAGAACCAGCACTTTTACGCGCGCACCTGTACGCGGATCGATCCGCATAGACTCACTGCGAGTCCCCAGCAGTGCGACGGTGACTTCCGGCTGTGACGTCCGTTGGCCAATCGTGCTCTTGTCCTCTGTCGTACTGACGACGGTACCCGTTTGGTCGATCACCTGTACGTTGGCACCGTTGATCTTTACCAGGTTGTTAATCAGGTTGTCGATATCCTGTCGATATTGCTCCGGATTTTGTTCCTTTCCTTCTGTCGGCCGCAGATCCGCTTCCAACAGGCTCGCCAGCAGACTTGCCTGGCCGTTTAGCGACTCGGAAAACGTGTTGATGTAGTAGCTCTCGACTTCCCTGGCAAAGTAAGCTCCAATGAATTGCATCGCCAACAAAATGAGCAGCATGTAAATGACGACCATTTTCCATTGAACCGTTTTAAACAGCCGCCTCATCCAGGCGTTCCTCCCATGCCAGGGTTACGCAGTGTATAGCCCAAGCCCCGACGGGTGATGATGTATTTCGGCTGACTCGGATCATCCTCGATTTTTTCCCGTAAACGACGAATGGTCACATCGACAGTCCGCACATCGCCAAAATAATCAAATCCCCATACAGACTGAAGCAAATGCTCTCGTGTCAGTACCTGCCCCTGATGCTTTGCCAAATAGACCAGAAGCTCGAACTCCCGATGGGTCAAATCCAACTGCTCACCCGTTTTATCAACGGTGTATGAATGCAGGTCGATCTCCAGCTCGTGCACACGCAGCAGGTGCTGCTGGTCCTTTTCCTCATTCTTGGGCTGATGTCTGCGCAAATGAGCTTTGACCCGTGCCACCAGCTCGCGCGTGCTAAATGGCTTCGTGACGTAATCGTCCGCTCCCAATTCCAGGCCTAGCACTTTATCCAGCTCCGAGTCCTTTGCTGTCAGCATGATGATCGGTACATCATGAGACTGACGAACAGCTCGGCAGACGTCCATACCATCCCTGCCTGGCAGCATCACATCCAGCAAAATCAGATCGGGCCTTTCATTTTGAACGACAACCAGTGCTTCATCACCATCATAGGCGCAAACCACCTGATAGCCTTCCTTTTCAAACGTAAACTTCAAAATATCTGCAATCGGTTTTTCATCGTCTACAACCAGGAGTTTTGCCATCTTGCTCCCTCCTTTTCTTCATAAAAAGATTCCACTCGAGGAGCATCTATTCCTCTACAATACACCATGTCCCGCGCGTAAAGAAGTCCTCTGGAAAGCACTCCCTGCCTATAGCTGTTTCACGTGCACAAAAAAAGGGTAATCTCGCGTGGAGACCCCCTTTTCTCTATTTCCATATATTACTTGTCTATTTCAAGTAACGCATAGGGTTCTGGATTCGTCCATTCTGATGAACCTCAAAATGCAAGTGAACACCCGTAGAATCCCCAGTCGATCCTTTTACTCCGATTTTTTTGCCTTGCGCAACCACGTCGCCTACCTTGACGCTGATTGTGCTCATGTGGCCATAAAGAGTTTCCATGCCATTGCCGTGATCGATGATGACCGCTTTACCGTAGTCGCCATCCCATCCAGCAAATTTGACACGACCATTATCGGCAGCCAAAACAGAACCAGATCCAGCGATGTCGATCCCTTTATGCATACGGCCCCAGCGCGTACCAAATCCGCTGCTGATATAACCGCTCGCTGGCCAGCTCAGACGGCCTGTCCCACGAGATGGAATCACCTTTGTTCCCCGCTCCACGATTTTCGCAACAGGCTGTGCGATCACGTCCTGCTTGACGATATTTTTCGCAACTACTTGCCCATTTTCTTTCACGATCTCATACTGAACCATCTTGCTGCCGTCCCGACCTTCCTGGACGACTTTTGTTTCTCCCTTTGGCAGCTTATCGTTGTTGTTGATTTGCGTGGAGAACGCAATCGTTTCTTTTTGGGAGAGATCCTCTTTCACCTGTACCGTCACAAACGGACGAATAGCGGTCACGTTGATTTGCTGCCCCAGCTGGAGCAACGTATTTTCCGTGATGCCAGGGTTGTTTGCATAGATATCATTTGACGTAATGCCGTACTTTTTAGCGATACAACCGATGCAATCTCCTTCAACGACTGTATGCGTCATCTGCTTGAAGGTACCTTTAACGAGCAGCTCCTCCAGCTTGTCCGCCGGCAAAACCTGCGCGGCCGTGACTGAGTCGCTCTCTGTCTCTACCTGCTCCTTAAACGTAACTTCCTTGATGGGACTGCTCTTTGCAGGTGCGCTTAACGATGCAGCCGCTACGGCCACTTTCTTGTCTGCCTGTGCTGGGATGCCCGAAAACTTCTCTTTCACATGAGCAAGCACTTGATCAGCTGTATTCTGATCCGCCGCATAACCGACAACCTTCCCGTCTACAATCAGCTTAACCGCCTCAACTTTGATGTCGGCGATGTCGGATAGTGCGCGTACAGTCGACTCGTTATCAAACGGCGCCTTGTACTTACGCTCTTCCTGGAACGTGATGTAATCAGCAAGCGTCATAGAGAGGCCGTTCTTTGCCTGCTCTTCCTCCAGCTTGGCTGCCGTCCAGTTCTTTACCACTGCGGGGTTGTCCACCACGCCAATCTCTTGACCATTTACGAGAACGTGATACACCGAAATGATGTTGCTGGTGTAGTAGTACTGTGCGGAAGCTCCCGCTGCCACGGTCAGTACCAGCCCTGCCGCGACAGAAATGGTTTGTTTCTTATGTGTTTGAATGTATGAGCTTGTTTGATCTATCGTGCGCTTCGCCAATTGTCTGCAATTCTGAACGATTTGCTCTGACCGTTCCTGCAGCTTGGCCTTCCATTCCGACCATTGCATAACTTGTCCCTCCTGAAAACATTAGCAGCTCGCCTTGCATTCGGTATTCCCTGAATTATTTAAATATACCGACTAGGACATATAGCCCAAAATTTTGTTTCCAGTAATCTGCCAAATTGCCTAAAGAAACCAACTATGTCGACTTTACCACATATTTAACGACAACATCAAGTGTAAATTGCTGTCGAATAAAAAACTTGACCAAGAGTCATGATATGTACATGAAACTGGAATATTTTAGACAGTCAGGAGAGTGATTTACGTGAAAGAAAGAAACATTCTGGCAGGTTTTCATACGGAGGAGGATGCAGGAAAAGCGGCCGATGCTCTTCGACAAGCTGGTTTTTCCACCATGCAAATCGACAGAGTCGGACAATTTCCAGGCGATGGGAACGAATCGATCATGAATCCGATCTCTGGCGAAATACCGAGCCTGGGCAACATGACACTGGCTGGTGATTTTCCCAGCGGCCGGGATGCCAGCGTACTTGCCGCAGTAGATCCAGATGCTAGCGGGATGGCTGAACGGGGAGATGACGATCTAAATCGAAGTGTCCTCCTGACCGCAGTCGTTCCAGAAGAAAGAGGCGACGAAGCTACCCAAATCATTACTTCCTGCGGCGGCATGATATGACTTTGTAACCAGCCTAGGTCAATAGAAAGCCACCTGCTCCGCTATGAGTAGGTGGCTCAGTGCTTTTTGCTCATTCGATTATCACACCTCGAGCATGGAAGTTACTTCTTTGATTGCCAGCCTGCGAATCGTCGTTTTTTCGGTATCCTGCTGCTTGTAAGTGGTGATGAAGCACAGGTATCCGTTATCGAAATGAGTCATGGTTCCCTTGATGACGACGCCATTGAACATCTTCACCTGTACGTTCTTCCCCAGCAGCTTCATGGCTTTTTGATCAAAACCCATCATCACGATCACCTCTCCATTTCCTTGCTATGCTCTACTTTATGCCCAGAAGGTGTCGTTTCGTGTCTGTCCTCTCGAAATAAATTTTCTCGTAACATAAAAACCCGTATCGGGACTTTTGTCCAACTCGAAAACTGCCCCCGGCAAGAGGGCACAGGTCTCTCCTCTGCTGCCCGCATACGGGATCCATTCTTGGTTGTACAAAAAAAAGCTGTCGAATAATCGACAGCTTTCGCTATGTCTATGGGACTAAGGCTTATCCGTAAATGCCGCGAACGACTACGGTTTGCTCACGGTCTGGTCCTACAGAGAAGATCGACATCGGAATGCCAGTAAGCTGCGTGATACGCTCAATGTAGTGACGTGCGTTTTCTGGCAAATCGTTGAGGTTGCGAACACCTGTGATGTCCTCTGTCCAGCCTGGCAGCTCCTCGTAAACTGGTTCGCATTTTGCGAGCAGGTTCAGGTTCGCCGGGAACGATTCGATAATCTCACCGTTGTATTTGTACGCGGTGCAAATACGCAGGGTCTCGATGCCAGTCAAAGTATCCAGCTTCGTGATAGCCAGACCGGTGATGCCACTGACACGACGAGCGTGACGAACAACTACACTGTCAAACCAGCCTACACGGCGTGCGCGGCCAGTTGTCGTACCGTACTCGGCACCCACTTCACGGATTTGATCACCAATCGCATCAGTCAACTCAGTCAGGAACGGACCGTCCCCTACACGAGTCGTGTACGCTTTCGCTACCCCGATGACTTGATTGATTTTGGTTGGTCCCACACCGGAACCGATCGTCACTCCACCCGCGATTGGATTGGAAGACGTTACGTACGGATAAGTACCTTGGTCAATATCGAGCAGCACGCCTTGGGCACCCTCAAACAGCACGCGGTTGCCGCGGTCGATTGCATCGTTCAAAACTACAGATGTATCGGTTACATAAGGACGGATAACCTCAGCTACAGCCAGGTATTCGTCCAGAATTTCATTCAATTCAAACCCTGTGGTGTTGTAGACTTTCTCCAACAGGTTGTTCTTTTCAGCCAGGTTGCGCTCCAGCTTGCGTTTGAACTCTTCTGGATCCAGCAGGTCTGCAATACGGATACCGATACGAGCCGCTTTATCCATGTAGGCAGGACCGATCCCTTTACGAGTCGTACCAATTTTGTTTGCACCACGGCTATCTTCTTCTACCCCATCCAGTTTGATGTGGTAAGGCAAGATTACGTGGGCACGATCACTGATTTTCAAATTGTTTGTAGTAAAACCAAAGCTGTGGATGTACTCCAGCTCTTTAATCAGCGCTCTTGGGTCTACTACCATACCATTACCGATCACGCAGGTCTTATCTGTATAAAAAATTCCAGATGGAATCAAGTGCAGTTTGTATTTGTTGCCATCAAAAATAATGGTATGGCCTGCATTGTTACCGCCTTGGTAACGAGCCACTACTTCTGCGCTTTCAGCCAAATAGTCAGTAATTTTACCTTTACCTTCATCGCCCCACTGGGTTCCGACGACAACGACAGTTGACATCGAAAAACACCTCCTGATATAATCATGTCCTTTTGGGCCTGAAACAATCTAAGTGTACTAAACCATTTCCCGCATGTCAACGAAAATACGAACATTTGAATAGTAAGAACATTATACGTTCGGTAATTATGATACGCTATGCAAACCCTTGTTGTCCTTCTCTTTTTTGAAATCGGGCAGTACGGAATTCCCAAAGAAAAAAGCCGGAATTCCCTCCGGCTTTTCTGTTTCTATTTTATCCTGCCTGATTTCGGAACCGATTATCCAGACTGACGAATTTGTTGTATTCCTTTAAAAACGCCAGCTCCACTGTTCCGGTAGGGCCGTTACGTTGCTTTGCGATGATGACCTCGATAACGTTCTTGTTCTCGGTCTCTTTGTCGTAGTAGTCGTCGCGGTACAGGAACGCAACGATATCGGCGTCCTGCTCGATCGAACCGGACTCACGAATATCCGACATCATCGGACGCTTGTCCTGACGCTGCTCTACACCACGGCTCAGCTGCGACAGGGCGATTACAGGGACGTTCAGCTCACGGGCAATCCCTTTTAAGGTACGGGAAATTTCGGATACTTCCTGCTGACGGTTATCTCCTTTTCCACGTCCATGAATCAATTGCAAATAGTCGATCAGAATCAATCCGAGACCTTTCTCCGCCTGCAGCCTACGACATTTGGCACGGATATCCATGACGGTCACCCCAGGACTATCGTCAATGTAAATGGGCGCCTTCGCCAGAGTCCCGATCGCCATCGTCAGCTTCTGCCAATCGTCTTCCTCCAATGCCCCCGAACGCATCCGGGAAGCATCCAGATTCCCCTCGGCACAGATCATACGTTGAACGAGCTGGGTCGCACCCATCTCCAGAGAAAAAATGGCGACGGTCTCACCAGCTCGTGCGGCTACATTCTGTGCCAAATTCAACGCAAACGCCGTTTTCCCTACGGAAGGACGGGCAGCGAGGATGATCAAGTCGCTTCGCTGCAAGCCAGCCGTCATCTTGTCCAGGTCGGTGTATCCCGTCGATATCCCGGTGATATCTCCCTTGCGCTGGCTCAAGAACTCGATGCGCTCGTACGTCTCCATCAAGGCATCACGGATCGGTGTAAAACCACCGCTATTGCGATTCTGCCCGATCTCCATGATGTACTTCTCCGCGTCGGCAATGATTGCCGTGACCTCATCCTCGCGTGAGTATCCATCATTGGCGATCTTTGTTGCTGTATGAATCAATCGCCGTAGAAGCGACTTTTCTTCCACAATCTTTGCGTAATACTCGATGTTTGCTGCTGTCGGAACAGAGCTTGCGATTTCCGTCAGATAGGTAACGCCACCTATCTCATCCAGCAGCTTATGGTCCTGCAGGTCTGCTGTCACTGTGACCAGATCGACAGGTTCGCCTTTTTCGTACAGGTCCACCATCGTTTGAAAGATGCGCTGATGCGCTGTCTTGTAGAAATCCTCCGGGCGAAGAATCTCAATGGCCGTGATAAGAGCTTCCTTGGACAAGAACACGGCACCTAGTACCGACTGTTCTGCTTCCTTGTTCTGCGGCGGCACACGATCCAAAAACAGGTCGCTCACGTCACACCCTCCACATGTCTGTCATTATTCTTCGACCACGTGTACTTTGAGAGATGTGGTCACTTCGTTGTGCAGTTTTACTTTAATTTGCGTTACACCCAGTGCGCGGATCGCATCCATTTCGAGTTTGCGCTTGTCCACTTTGATCTTGAACTGCTCTTCCAGCGCTTGTGCTACCTGCTTGCTGGAAATCGCGCCAAACAGACGACCACCTTCGCCTGCTTTGCCTTTTACTTTCACAGTCAGCTCGCTGAGTTTTTCACCCAATTCGATGGCTTCCTGTTTCTCTTGCTCTTTGCGCTTCTCTTCGCTGCGCTTTTGAGCGTCGAGCGTTTTCACGTTGCTATCTGTCGCTTCCTTAGCCAGCCCGCGCGGCAGCAGGAAGTTGCGTACATAACCTTCGGAGAGATCTTTTACTTCGCCTTTTTTGCCTTGGCCTTTAACATCTTGAAGAAAAATGACTTTCATCATCGTTTCCCCCTTCTCATATTGGCCTACATGACCGAATCGATCGCTTCTTTCAAGCGTTTCACTGCTTCTTTTATGGTAATGCCTTCGATTTGGGTCGCTGCTCCTGTCAAGTGACCGCCGCCGCCCAAAAGCTCCATGACGGACTGTACATTGATGTCACCGAGAGAGCGCCCACTGATCAGAATCACACCGTCAGCACGCTGTGCCACGACAAACGATGCCTGAATGCCAGATAAGGTCAGCAGCTGTTCCGCCGCCTGAGCCACCTGGACTTGCGTATATTCTTCTGCAGGATCACCTGTAGCGATCGCCATATTGTCACGGTACGTTTCAGTGTTCATGATGATTCGAGCACGCTTGACGTACTGATTGACATCTTCCTTCAGCAAACGCTGGACAGCTGCTGTATCTGCACCGTTACGTCGCAGGAACGACGCAGCCTCGAAGGTACGCGAGCCTGTACGGAAGGCAAAGCTCTTGGTGTCGACGACGATTCCCGCAAGCAATGCAGTTGCAATCAGACTGTCGATGTTCAAGCGCTCGCTTTGGTACTGCAAAAGCTCTGTGACCAGCTCTGATGTAGAGGAAGCATACGGCTCCAAGTACAACAGAACGGGCTCAATAAATTCCTCTGAGCGGCGATGATGGTCGATCACGACAACCCGGCTGGTTTCACCCAACAGCTTAGGCTCAATAACCAGCGAAGGACGGTGCGTATCGACAACCACGAGCAGCGTCCGACCAGTCACCAGTCGAATGGCTTGTTCTGGTGTTACGAACGTCTCAGCCAGCTCTTCGTTTGCGTAGATCTCCCGCATCAGGCGCTCGACGGAATTGTTTCCTTCGTCCATGACGATGTAAGCAGCCTTTTTGTGCACCTGTACAGCTTTTAAAACACCGAGCGATGCGCCGATGGAGTCCATGTCCGGCTGCTTGTGTCCCATGACGATGACGTGCTCTGCCTCATGGATCAGGTCGCGCAAAGCATGGGCGATGACACGTGCCCGTACGCGTGTCCGCTTCTCAACGGCATTGGATTTCCCGCCGTAGAAAGTAAGCTTGTTCCCGACCTTGACGGCACTCTGGTCACCACCACGGCCCAAAGCGATATCCAGGCTGGACTGCGCCATTTGCCCTAATTCGATGTACGTACTCGCAGCTGCCCCAACCCCGATACTCAGTGTGATCGGAATTTTGTTGTCAGCCGTCATTTCCCGTACGACATCCAAAATGTCAAAACGCGTTTCTTCTAATTTATCAAGTGCTTCCCGTTCCATCAGCGCCAAAAATTTGTCAGCCGTGATTCGGCGAAGATATATGCCATGTTTGGTAGCCCACTCCGTGATGACACCAGCGACACTGGTCGAAAGCAGCGTCCGGCTCTGGTCATCCATCACTTGTCCAATCTCATCCAAATTGTCGAGATGGATAATCGCGAGTGCAGCCTTTTCACGGTGATAGCGAGCTGTCAGTTCCTTGAAATCCGTAATGTCTGTAAAATACAGCAGACGTTCTTCGGATCGGACCAGCACCTCGTAGACCCGTTCGTTGTAGGTAAATTCCAGCCGCTTTTGCTCCAGCTTTCCATTCAGACCAGGAAAAACCTCCTGCAGGTTTTTGCCAATCAGAAGCTCATCCCCGGACATATGTGTCATGAACGGGTTTACCCACTCAATTGCCTTTTCCTCGTTGTATAAAAGGATCCCGATCGGCATCTCTTGGATGACACCTTCTCCTGCCTTCTTCACACGATGTGTGACCGTAGCCAGATAAAGGCGCAAATCGCGCTGGAACCCTTTCTCAGCCTGGAGGGCATAAAGAACCAGGCCAATCAAGCAGACCATGCCGATCGCCCCGTACATCCAATGGTGCAGGGTCAAAATTCCCAACAACAACAAGCTAAAGCTGAGTGCCAGGACCATATGCATCCCGTACCAACGCTTTAACAGGAACTTGGGCATTTCCTCAGCCCCTCTTCACTCTTGTTTCCAGTTTTTCACGCAACCGAATTCCCAAATCAAAGATCCCTACTAGACTCAGTATAGTGGTTAGAAAGGGAAAAATAAATAGACAGACAATAAGCACTGGAGTCAAACGCTTCCAGCCATACAAATAGGCTGCGAATACACAAAAGCTTAGCCCCTGCAAAGTGAAAATGGTGTCGAGCATGACTTTTACGTTCAGGATCGCACTTTCCCAGAACGTCCCCTGAATGCTTGACCCAAACACCAGCATGGCAATCATAGCGATGAAGTAGTAGTAAAGCAACGACCTCGGAAAGGTCCATTCCCGGATAGGCTTTAGGGCCGGTACCGGTCTGCGCAGACGTTTCCCAACCAAACGAGCCAGCCAGTGCACAATCGCGCTGGAACCAAAGCTGAACATGACCAGACTCACAGGAAGAAGCATCTTCGCCAGCTCCATGTACTGATCGTACTGCTCCTTTGGTACGAATGCCGGTCGAAGGAGTGCAGCCTGCTGCATCATCGAATCAAAGCTCGTATTCATGCCAAACACCATGAAGGCCAGCATGAACACAAAACCGAAGAAAACTGCGACTGCTCCCGCTGTAATTCCGGAGAGTGCCGTCCCTCTTCTCTTGTAAAAAATCCCCATCACCGCTCCCCAAGCTGCAAACTCAAGAGCCGCAAAGGCAGTGATTGGTCCCGTCATGATCCACCCTAGAAAGGTAAACGCGAGGGAAATCCATACCATGTTCGGCACGGTTCTGCTCATACCCAGGAGTAGAAAAGGCAGTGGGATCAAAATACCGATTAATGCACCTAGCACTGTGTATGTACTGAGGAATAACAGCACCAGTGCGATACCCAGCATCAGGGCATTTTCGGCCAATTGCTTGGTTTTTGAAGGCATGTCAGCACCTCGTTTGGGAGTACAAGAAGATATGGAAAAAAGAGGGCCACGCAATTGTGTCCCCCTTTTTATAACTTGTGAAAATTATTCAGCCGTGTAAGGCAGAAGTGCTACTTGACGTGCGCGTTTGATTGCGATCGTCAGTGCACGTTGGTACTTAGCGG
The DNA here is from genome assembly GCF_003710815.1 of Brevibacillus centrosporus. GTDB lineage: Bacteria > Bacillota > Bacilli > Brevibacillales > Brevibacillaceae > Brevibacillus > Brevibacillus centrosporus. The sequence goes on along the minus strand of NZ_RHHP01000011.1, from coordinate 36,109 downwards.
AAGTACCAGTTACACGACGAGGCAGGATTTTACCGCGCTCGCTGATGAACTTTTTGAGCAGATCAACATCTTTATAGTCGATGTGCTTGATTTTGTTCACTTTGAAGAAGCAAACTTTACGACGCTTATTAGGACGTCCTTTGCGTGCCATGTGAGTTCCTCCTTTTTAAGGAAATGTGAAAGTTATACGATTCTTTAGAACGGCAAGTCATCATCCGAAATGTTGATAGGCTTGCCAGCACTCGCGAAGGGATCACCAAACGGATCAAAGTCGTTTCTCTGGCCTCCACCGGATGGTTTGTTGCCACCGCCGAAGCCTGGACCCGGATCGTAGCCTGAATTATCTCCGTTTTCGTTGCCTCGACCGCCCAAAAATTGAACGTTCTCTGCAACTACCTCTGTTACGTATACGCGTTTTCCTTCTTTATTGTCGTAGGAGCGCGTTTGAAGGCGTCCTTCGATGGCGGCTTGTCTGCCCTTGCGCAAATAGCTTGCACACAGGTCAGCCAGCTTCTGCCAAGCAACAATATTAATGAAATCGGCTTCTCTCTCGCCCGCTTGGTTGGTGCGGGGACGATTGATCGCCACAGTAAACGTAGCAACGGCAACGCCATTTGGCGTGTAGCGAAGTTCAGGATCTTTTGTCAGGTTGCCGATGAGAATGACTTTATTCATCTTGGTTCCCCCTCTGACCGCGACAGTGATTACTTCTCATCACGAACGAACATGAAGCGAATTACGTCGTCGTTGATTTTCATCAGACGCTCTGCTTCCGCAACCGCATCAGCATTCGATTTGAAGTTCATCAAAACGTAGTAACCTTCACGGAACTTATTGATTTCATAAGCAAGACGACGCTTGCCCATTTCTTGAAGTTTGGAAATTTCACCGCCGTAGTTGGTTACGATCTCGCTGTAACGAGCTACATTGGATTTCACTTTCTCTTCTTCAAGGTCTGGACGCAATACATACATAACTTCGTATTGACGCATACCTTTTCACCTCCTTATGGACTTTAGCGGCCCTGATCGGGCAAGGAGCGAGTGCTGAAACGAAACGCATAAGACATGCACTCCATAAATACTCGCATTATGGTATTATAGCAAAGCAAATCTCTCGAAGCAAGATTCAGTTCTAAACGTTGAAACGGAAATGCATAACATCTCCATCTGCAACCACGTACTCTTTCCCTTCAAGACGGTACTTCCCGCGCTCTCTGGCAGCAGCCACAGAACCAGCATCTACCAGATCGTTGTACGCGATTACCTCTGCGCGGATAAAGCCGCGCTCGAAGTCCGTATGAATCACACCCGCTGCTCCTGGCGCTTTCGTGCCGCGGCGAATGGTCCATGCACGAACTTCCTGCACACCCGCAGTAAAGTAAGTCACCAGCCCCAGCAGTTCATAGGCAGCGCGAATCAGACGGTCCAGACCAGACTCGGACAAACCCAGCTCCTCGAGGAACATGTCTTTATCTTCGCCTTCCAGCTCCGCGATTTCCGCTTCCACTTTTGCGCTGATCACTACCACTTGCGCACCCTCGTCGGCAGCATGCTTACGCACCGTTTGCACATGCGGGTTGTTGTCTGCATCCAGAATGCCATCCTCAGCCACGTTGCACACGTACAGCATCGGTTTGATGGTGAGCAAATGCAGGTCACGAATCCATTTGCGCTCCTCGTCATCCAGCTCTACGCTGCGTGCAGAGTTGCCCTCTTCAAAAGCAGCCTTCAATTTTTCCAGTACATCCAGCTCTTGCTTCGCTTCCTTATCGCCCGCTTTTACCTTGCGGCCGATCCGGTCAATGCGTCGCTCTACGGAGTCGAGGTCCGCAAAGATCAGCTCCAGATTGATCGTCTCAATATCGGAGAGTGGATCTACACGGCCAGATACGTGCGTAATGTTTTCATCCTCGAAGCAGCGAACCACATGTGCGATTGCGTCCACTTCACGAATGTGCCCCAGGAATTGGTTCCCCAAGCCCTCGCCTTTGCTCGCCCCTTTTACCAGACCAGCAATGTCTACGAATTCAAAAGCAGTTGGAACCACTTTGTTTGGAACAACGATCTCTGTCAATTTAGCCAAGCGTGGATCTGGAACCTCCACAATTCCCACATTGGGATCAATCGTACAGAACGGGTAGTTAGCCGATTCTGCACCTGCTTGGGTAATGGCGTTAAACAGGGTGGACTTCCCTACGTTAGGAAGACCTACAATCCCGCAAGATGCACCCATCTATATACACTCCTTATCATCATCCTGACATCCTTTTAAGTATATAGATTTGCCTATGAGAATACAATTGCATCCTTGTGGAACTTCCTGCCCCTATCCTACTGCAAACTGGTGGGACAAAAAAAGAAATGCTAGACTGGAAGGCAGAAACGAATGTACTGTGTTCGCCAGAAAAGAGGTGTGTAGTTTTGAATCTAGTGCTATTCGGTGCTACTGGCCGCGTGGGAGGTCACATCCTTGCCACTGCGTTGCAGGACGGTCATCATGTCACGGCTTTGGTACGCACTTTGGAAAAGCTTGTTCACCATCAAAATCAATGGGGCAATCTGCGGGTTCTTCCCGGCAATGTCCTGGACCTTGCGGATGTGCAGCGCGCGGTCAAAGGCGCAGATGCTGTCATCAGCACGCTTGGTACGGATGGAGGCACTACCTTGTCCGATGGAATTCCTCACCTGGTTCGTGCTATGGAGCAGGAAGGCGTGAAACGAATCATCACAGTCGGAACAGCCGGTATTTTGCAAAGCCGAACGTCCCCGGAACTGCTGCGCTACCAGTCCAGTGAGTCCAAACGCAAGCTGACTCGCGCTGCCGAGGAGCATCACAAAGCCTATACGCTACTCGCGCAGACCGAGCTCGACTGGACCATCGTATGTCCTACCTATTTGCCTGATGGTACGCTGCTTGGCTCCTACCGAGTAGAACGCGACTTTTTGCCAGTGGATGGAGCCGAGATTTCCGTTCCGGACACTGCTGCGTTTACGTACAGCTTGCTCTCTTCAGGTGAATACATCCGCTCGCGGGTCGGCATCGCTTATTGACCGTTCGATTCATATGCACGGCAGAGGCTCCCTCTCTGGTGAAAGGGAGCCTCTTTCTTTTCCTTAGCTTATTTCTCGTTTACCAGCTTTTCCAATTCGTTCAGCGTCTCTTCGAAAATCTCCATCGACTGCTCGATTGGCTTGGATGTAGACATATCGACACCTGCCGCCTTCAGCACTTCGATTGGCGGCGCAGAGCTGCCAGCTTCGAGGAAGTTCTTTTTGATCCGGTCTACAGCCGGTTTGCCTTCATCCAGGATTTGTTTAGCCAGAGCCTGAGATGCTGCAAAGCTGGTCGAGTATTGGTACACGTAGTAGTTGTAGTTGAAGAAGTGGGAAACGCGCGCCCACTCCATCGCGATTTCATCGTCGGATACCATGTCTTTGCCGTAGTATTTCTTGTTGAGATCGAGGTAGATCTTTTTCACTGCCTCCGCGTTCAAAGACTCGCCTGCCTGCTCCTTGTCGTGGATCGCCTTTTCAAACTCGGCAAACTGAGTCTGGCGGAACAACGTCGAACGGAAGTTTTCCAGGTAGTGATTGAGCAGATACATTTTTTCAGCCCTGGTCTTCGCCTGGGCGTACATGCTCTTGAACAGCAGGGTCTCGTTCATCGTAGACGCTACTTCCGCTGTAAAGGTAGGGTAATTGGACGAGACGTACGGCTGCGTTTTATTGGTGTAGTACGACTGCATAGCATGACCCATCTCATGAGCGATGGTAAACACATCGTCCAGCGTCCCCTGATGGTTCAGCAATACATACGGATGCGTGTCGTATGCGCCCCATTGATACGCGCCCGTACGTTTGTCATCCGTCGAGTAAACATCTACCCAACCGCCCTCAAGCCCTTCGGAGAGTACCTTCACATAGTCGTCTCCCATGGCTTGCAGACCATTTAGCACCATCTTTTTCCCTTCTTCGATGAGGATGTACTTATCTTCAGATGGCACGATCGGTACGTAAATATCGTACATGTGCAGCTCATTTACACCGAGCATTTTCTTTTTCAAAGCGATGTAGCGATGCAGCAATGGTAGGTTTTCATTTACGGTGTCAATCAGCTCGTCGTACACCTTGGTTGGGATGTTGTTTGGTGTCAGACTTGCTTCCAGAGCAGACTTGTAATTGCGTGCGCTTGCGTAAAAGTTGTCCCCTTTTACTTTCGCCGCCAAAGTCGATGCAAATGTATCCTGGAAGTCAATCAGCGAGCTGTAATACGCTTTGAATGCATCCTTGCGCACCCGTTGATCTTTGCTTTCCAAATAGGAAACGAAATTGGAACGGTTCAGCTGTACCTCTTTTCCGCTTTCGTCTTTGATTTTCGGGAATTTCACATCTTTGGACAACATGCTGTAAATATTCGTCGGCGAGCTGCTGAGCGGCGATGATTTTGCCAACAGCTCCTCCATTTCTTTGGAGAGCGAATGTGCTTTGTTGCGGAGCATGTCCTCCAGGAACAGCTTGTATGGAGCCAGCGCTGGATTTGCCAGCAGCTGCTTCATTTTATTATCAGGAATCGCCACGATTTCCGGCTGCACCCACGCTGTTTTTTCAGAAACCAGTGTGTACATCTTTTCCGCTCTGTCTGCCAAGACTTGCAGCTCGGAATTGGCGGAGTTTACATCCAGTGACATATTGGCGTACACGTAAGCTTTGTCGTTTAGACGCATCATACTCATATAGTCGTCAAACGCCTTCAGCATGGTAGCAGAAGAGGTACTTAGCTTCCCCTGATATTTGGTGAAGGCCTTCGCCAACTCCTCAACTTTAGCTACATCCTTTTCCCAATCCTGCACAGACGGATAAATATGATCCAGCTTCCATTTGTACTGGTCAGGAATTTCCGCGCGTGTTTGATAGACAGGTGCTTTTTCCGCAGCAAACGCAACAGCTGGTGTGCTGTACGGAATAAAAGGCACTGCTACGGTGGTCAAAGCAATGGCCAGAGCCGTGACTGATGCAAGCGTACGCTTCTTCAAATCTCAATCGCCCCTTTTCTACGTCTTTCTATTATTGCCAAACACTAGTTACTGTAATTATCTTTTTTTCCCTCTTATCCCTTCTTTTGAATAAAAAATATTTTAAATATTTATTAACAACAGTCAATTTATCCAGAGAAATGACGATATTGTGGATAGTTCTGTGGATAACCACTTGTCCACACCTGCTTGTCCCCAAAATTGTAATTCTCACCTCGTCCAAGCTGCAAAGTTGTCCACATTTTCTGTGGATAGAATGTGCATAACTTATTTTCTGTGAACCCGTGACATTCGCCCATACCTCTCCTCCGCTTTTGTCATAGCATGTGTATTGAAACTAGGGTAGGAGGTGTTAGCAAGTGGGTATCTTTAATGGTTTCGACGACTTCGCGCTGATCTTGGTGCTCTTCATCCTTCTCGTGATCATTGGTTGCGACTGCAACTAATACTCCCGCTGCGATCCGACCTATCTGAAGAAAAGCTGTCGCTGGCGTCAGCCTTGTCTTCTACACTATAGTCTGTCATATTAGGCGATCGCACCATCGATACGCCATGAACTGTCATAGTGGATGTACTATCCTTCCTGGGAGTTAAAATCACGATAGTACACATGCAAAAAGGGATGCTGCCTCACTCGGCACACCCCTTTTTGCTTTTTTGCTATTTAGCCCCTGTCGTAAAAAGCGACCGTTGCAGCGGATTGCTATTCCCCGCTGTATCCCGCAGCAATCCGGGTACCAGCTCGATCAGATAGGTCTGATGCGGCTGCCATTTTCCTTTTGGCTTCACTGTGAGCATTCGCTTGCTTTTATTCCAGGTAATCGTATGGGCGACGCTCGTTCCCATCTCATCCGTTACTCGCACCAGTGGTCCTGCCGTTTTGCTCGCGAGAATTTCTCCGCTTACCAGCGTCACTTCTTCCGCAAATTGCAGCGTCACCTTTTCCTGCAGCTTCACCTGCTTGGCACCATGACCTGGCAAAATGGTCGCCCGCGGAGCGATTGTATCCACAGGCTTTTTGATGGAAAACGTGCTGCTAACCTCTGGATTACTTTGTCCCTGATCATTTTTTAGCTTCTTCACTGGCAAAGTCACTTTAAACGTCTGTCCTGCTTCCAAGTTACCCACAGGGTCGATCGTGACCGTACGCAAATTTTTGTTCCAGCTTACAGTATAGGGTACTTTCCTTTTCTTGCTGTCCGTCAGCTGAATGATCGACATCCACGATTGGTTGGTCAGCTCTTTATTGTTCAGCAAGCGAACTCTTTCGGGAAACGTCAGCTCCACTCGTATATTCGGCGAAAGATCCACCGATTGATCAGCTGGAGTAACCTTGATCCCCCAAGCGTTCCGCTCTGCTCCCAAAGCTGGCTGTGCCACCAACATCATCAGCACCAGCATGCCCACTACATACAACCACCTGCTCGTCCCCTTTTTCATCATATCCCCCCGTTTATAACGGCAGAGAGCCCTTTCCTGGACTTCGCCATCCGGACTCCCCTCTCACCGTTTACGGGCATTGTAGAAAAAGACAACAGCGTGGTTCAAACATATTTCGCGTCTAGGACTGCGGATCTTCCCCCGCGCGACTCAAAATCTTTTTCAGCTTCCGTTCAAACTCCAAGCGAGGAATCATCACACTATGGTCACATCCCGTGCACTTGATGCGGATATCCATGCCCATACGGATCACCTTCCAGGCGTTTGTACCGCACGGGTGCGGCTTTTTCATTTGAACGACATCCCCCAGTTCAAATTGCTTCCTTTCCATCTTTTTTCTCTGTCTCCTTTCTATCTACGCTTGCCCCTGACTCTGTCCTTTTCCTTGCATCGCTACAATCTTCGGATAAGGAATCTGAATGCCCCGCTTCGTAAATTCTGTCCGGATCATCGCACGCAGATTGCGGTTTACTCCGTGATGGGTGTTTGGCTTACACTCGGCCGTTACCCGCATCGTTACTTCCGAAGGGCCAAGTGCATGCACTCCAAGTATCTGAGGCTCTGCGACGATATCCGTCAGCTCGGTTTTAGCAATCTGCAGAACTTCCTTCAGCACTTCCTCCACCTGTTTCAGATCTTCCTCATACGCCACCGAGACATCTACGACTGCCAATGTATTTTGCAAAGAAAAATTGGTCACCTGTGTGATCGTCCCGTTGGGGAAAATATGCACTTCCCCGGTCCAGCTGCGGACACGCGTGATGCGCAGCCCAATTTCCTGCACAGTTCCCGTCAAATTGTTGATCGTGACGACGTCTCCTACCGCAAACTGATCCTCAAAAATAATAAAGAATCCAGTAATGATATCACGCACCAGACTCTGTGCCCCAAAGCCGACTGCGAGCCCCAACACTCCCGCGCTCACCAAGACCGGCTTCAAATCGATCCCCAGCAGCTGCAAGACCATGAGAATCGCTAAAAAATACAACGTGTATCGCACAACATTGTTAACCAAGACCCGCATCGTATCTACACGGCGTTGATCCATTTGAATCTTGCTGCCGGCTCGATGCTGAAATACCTTGTTGACCGCTGCCTGCACAACGGACACCACAATCCGTGAAATCACGATAATCGCTACAATTTTTAAAGCAACCATGCCAACATTCATCCACATGTCGGCATTCGTTACCGATTCATACATTTGATTGTACAGGGTCTGAAAAAATTTTCCGTCACCCATTATTCCTGCTCCCTTCTGTTCCCTTTCTCGTCAATTTCTTGATAGCGATTGGCAAACTGACGAAAATAGCCGCGAATGATCACTTGTTGTTCCTCCATGATGGTTTTAGCCTGTGAGTAATCTGGCAGTGGAAACTCTATGGAGAGGGCACAGCCGGCCGTTATCTCTTTTGGGGTCGGTCTTGTGTCTATCTCGATATCCGCATACTCCAGCAGCATCTCTGCACGCAAAGCCTGCTGCGTTGAGTCAAATGCGATGAGTACTGTCTCTCCTCCCACTTTTCTCCCTCCCTACGTCCTGACAGCCAACCTTGTTTTCCTGCTGGCATCAGGCAAGCATCTCCTATTGTACCTGTTCGACCAATCTCTTTCCACTTTCCTTGATTTTTCAAAACCTACGTAACCTTCTCATTAGCTGGTATAAAAAATCCACTTCGGTACTATACTGTGAATACTCTTCAAATCTTTCCATTGACGAACGCAAGAGTGGGGGTAGCCATGAATACTTTTGATAATCGCAAGGATAGTCTCTTACCACCTTTTAAAGTGGAATATCGAAGTGAAAATGCCGATGAACATCTGGCTCTACACCTTGCTCAACGCATTCGCTTGAAGCCCTTTGAAGAAGAAATTGTTCTGGTTTGTATTGGGACAGACCGTTCTACAGGCGATGCGCTGGGGCCGCTGGTAGGCAGCAAGCTGGAACCGCTCGCCCACCGCCATCTTCGGGTCTACGGTACCTTGGACGATCCTGTCCACGCTATGAACCTGAAGGAAAAGCTCGAACTCATCCAAACCAAGCATCCCAAATCGACAGTCATTGCAGTCGACGCCTGTCTCGGTCAATTTAGCCATGTCGGCAATATCAACGTGATTAACGGGCCGCTCAAGCCTGGTGCCGGTGTCAAAAAAGAGCTTCCGACAGTAGGAACCTTTCATATCACTGGGATTGTGAATGTAGGAGGCTTCATGGAATATTTTGTCCTCCAAAACACTCGTTTGGCAGTTGTAATGAGCATGGCAGAAATTATTGCTTCCGGATTGTCCAAAGCTGTTGTGTTAGCCTCTGAGGAAAGCCGATTGGGCAGCATTGAAAGTCATTGATTGATTTGCCCATCCGCGTTTGACTCATTTCTATAGGTGAAAGACTTGTTCTCCTCCCCCCTCTGGGAAACAAGTCTCTTTTTTTGTGTGACGGATTGTAATATGAAGTGCGACACCCCTGCATAAATAAAAATGGCCCATGATTGATTCGTGTAAAATGAAGTCACCACAACACCATTTACACAGGAGAATCAATCATGAGTTATTCACATCTTAGCATAACAGAACGTAGTCAGCTAGCGCTCCTTCATCGCTTGGGTTGGTCTACACGTGCGATTGCCACAATACTCAAACGGCATCATTCTACCATTGCTCGTGAGTTAAAACGAGGATATGGGAGTGAAAAATATCAGGCAGAGGCAGCTCATGAGGCTTACGAGAAACGGAGGGAACACTCTGTTTCTCGTGGTAAATGGACAGCCGAACGCGAGCAATATATCGCTGGAAAGTTGGCCCAAACCTGATCTCCCGAGCAGATTTCCGGACGGATGAGTCAGGAATGCCCAGATCAGAAGGTTTCCTTTAAAACGATATATCGCTGGCTATACCACGGTCTGTTGGTGAAAGGAAATACTGCTTTCCTGCGCCACAAAGGCAAACGCCAAGGCCCTGCCGAAACGCGTGGCCGATTCAACGTAGGGAAGTCCATTCAGCAGCGCCCCAAAGAAGTGAGAAAGCGTAACAGTTTTGGCCACTGGGAACTGGATACGGTCGTTTCCAGTCGGGGGAAAAGTAAAGCATGCGTCGCTACATTCGCGGAGCGTAAAACCCGCCTTTACCTTGCCGTGAAGATGCCTGATCGTACCTCTGCCTCCCTAGAGAAGGCATTTGGAATAGTCGCTGATTCATTTCCAAAGGGTACATTTCAAACAGCCACTGTTGATCGTGGGAAAGAATTTGCCTGTTATGAACGATTGGAGTCAGCACATAAGCTAGCCATTTACTTTGCAGATCCTTACTCATCCTGGCAAAGACGTACCAACGAGAACGCGAATGGTCTTCTACGAGAATTCTTCCCTAAAGGTAAGGATTTCGCAGAGGTCTCTGAGGAAGAGTTAGTTCATGCCTTGCACCTCATTAACAGTCGGCCGAGAAAATGTTTGGGCTGGAAAACGGCTCACGAATCATTTATGGAAGCTCTGTCGCACTTGGCTTGACAATTCGTCGTGTAAAAAAATGACCACTTCTGCTGCATTTGGAGAAGTGCCTGAGTGGCCAATCCTGGAACTTCCTCGATAAGCTCCCTATGAAACACTTCCTCCATTCTTAAAGCCTTGATATAGGCTTCTTACCCGCAAATGCGTAGTTTACCTGCTTCGATTTCTACATATATTGGCGTCTGCGCTGCCATCTCACCATCTGCATGCACCAGCAAAGGCTGCTCAGACTCTATTGTAATCTGCCGGCCACGCAAAAAAACAACGTTTGGATGATCCACATGGGCTCCTGTAAAAATCCTAGGAAATGCAAACAAAAGCCCTAGTCGAGTGACGTTCTGGACGACACAGATTTCGGCAACCCCGTCATCGGGCAACGCCTGTGGGCAGATCAGCATGCCCCCGCCATAGTTGGGAATATTGGCAATCGCTATGAGCCAAATTCTCTTCATTTGATGAACCTGTCCGTCTATAAGCAAGGTAACATCGCATGGACAATAGGTACATAATACGCGGATGACCGACCATATATACGCCAGCTTGCCAAGACGTAACCGGTTTAGCCACTTCTTGTATCCTGCCTCGTTCGTAGTTTTTGCCACCTGCCCGTCAAACCCTGCTCCAACTGAATTGACCGCCACTCGCCCATTGATTTTCAGCAAATCGATGCATTTTTCCCGCGTTTTCGACAGGATTCGTTCAATCGCCTGTGCGGGATCTTTGGGCAACCCATGACCTCGTGCAAAATCGTTACCTGATCCCGCTGGCACATGCCCCAATGTACACTCTTTTCCCGCTTCATAGATTCCGTTAACCACTTCACTGACCGTTCCATCCCCGCCAACAGCAACGATCATTTTTACTTCCTCTTTTTCAATCAGCTCGATTGCTAATGTTTCTGCCTCCCCCTCACTGGATGTCCTCCTTACTCGATAAACGACTCCCTGCTGTCTTAGAATTGATTCTAAGCTGTTCCATACTTTTTCCCCTTTGCCATTGCCCGCTGCCGGATTTACCACAAACCCAATCATCCTGATTCTCTCCCTCTGCGTCTGTTTTCTACGCAGCCAGTCTTTCTTGACTTTGCTTCCTGTTCGTACTCTATCTCACATTTTTTCGTTTCCAAGTTTCTTTGTGCTATTCTACCATTCCTTTTGCGCGATTGGGTTAGGATAATGCTGCACTCATTCGTCAGCCAAATCTCCGCTCCTTCACACATACCAACCCTTTTTCACTCAACAAAAAAGACTCAACCATGATTGGAAGAGTCTCATTTCTCACCTGTTCAGAAACCTCTATCGAGGCCTGGTCGAGGAGGAGCGACCGCGTTTTAGCGGAAAGTTTTACCGAAGTAATGCCAGAAGCGGACGCTGAGGCACTTTGCCATGCGCTCCGGAATTCATAAACGTATACGCTTATAAATTCCTATTCGTTAAAAAAACTTCGACAGCCATTCTACAATCGGAACACCCAAAGCCGCAATTACCAATGCGGGAAGCATGTTTGCCACGTTGATCTTTGTTATCTCTAAAATATTGATACCGATGGCGATAATCATCAGCCCTCCGACAGCCGTGATTTCTGCCAGCATGGCATCAAGCATGGTCCGACTTACCACATTATAGATTTGGGTCGATAAAAGCGCGATCAAACCTTGATAAATAAACACCGGCACCGCTGAAAAAAGGACGCCAATTCCTAATGCAGATGTAAAAATAATAGCTGAGAATCCGTCCAATAACGCCTTTGTGTACAAAATATCGTGGTTATTGCGCAGACCGCTGTCCATTGCTCCCAAAACAGCCATTGCTCCGATGCAATAGACAAGTGTTGCGGTAACAAACCCTGTTGCTATGCCGCCTTCTTTGCCACCGCCGACCTTCTTCTCCAACCATTTTCCCAGCCGATTCAACGTTTTTTCAATACCGATCAGTTCACCAAAAATCGATCCTACTACAATGCTCACAATCATGAGCAAAAAGTTGTCGGTCCCAAGACTCATCTGAATCCCAAGCAGGACTACTGCCAATCCAATCCCTTGCATGACCGTTTTTCGAATCGAATCCGGAATTCGTGTCAAAAGCCTTCCCAACAATGCCCCAACCACGATCGCCAGGGCATTTACCAGGGTCCCTAATAAAATCACGTTTTTCTCCTCCAACGGAAGGCATTACACAAAAGCAGCCGCGATTTCCCTGACCGCTTGAATAAGCGCTTCTACGTCTTTCTGCGTGTTGAAAATGCCATAGCTGGCCCGTACAGCGCCCTTTTGCTCTGTTCCCGCAGTTTGATGCCCTAGCGGAGTGCAATGATACCCTGACCTCGTCGCAATCCCGTACTGTTGATCGAGAATAAAAGAAACTTCAGAGGCATCTACTCCATCAATATTAAAGGACACAACACCGACACGCTCGACTTCCACGCCGGGTCCATATACTTCAACGCCCTGAATTTGCTTCAGGCCCACAAGCGTCTGCTTCGTCAGCTCCCACTCTTGCTCGCGTATGTTTTCCACGCCTTTTTCCATGACGTAGGATACCCCAGCCAGCAATCCAGCTAATCCAACGGTATTAACCGTTCCGCTCTCATAGCGATCCGGTCTGGTTGTAGGCTGATCGATCGCTTCCGATTGGCTTCCTGTTCCACCGTGAATCAACGGTTCAAGATCAATGTCATTATGAACGTACAAAGCTCCCGTCCCCTGCGGACCATACAATCCTTTATGGCCAGGGAATGCAAGCATATCGATGTTCATCTCTTCTACATGTATGGGCAGTACACCAGCTGACTGCGATGCATCAACCAAAAATGCCACACCATGCTGTTTTGACAGTGCACCTAGCTCTGCGATCGGCAGGATAACACCAGTCAAATTGGAAGCGTGACTGACAGCCAAAAGACGGGTATTCGGTTGGAGTGCTTTTTCAAAGTCCTCCGGGTAAAACTGATGGTCATCTCTTGGTTCCACATACGTAATCTCAACTCCGATTGTTTTACGCATGTATTCCAGAGGTCGTCGTACAGAATTATGCTCCACAGACGACGACACCACATGATCTCCCGGCTTTAGAAACCCCTTTATAGCCTGATTGAGCGCTTGCGTCGCGTTCAGATAAAAAAAGAGGTTATTTGGGTTTTGGATCCCAAACAACCGCGATAATTGCACGCGTGTGCGAAACACGGATTTGCTAGCTTTCATCCCTAAAGTATGTCCGCCTCTGCCTGGGTTTGCAGCAAAATCGTCGATGACTTCAGCCATCATTTCCTTTACAGCCGGCGGTTTCGGCCAGGTAGAAGCTGCGTTATCCAAATAGATGATCGCCATGACTACCTCCTGCACTTATTTTTCCGATTGCAATAGATCGATGATTCGTTGCAAATCTTCCTGCGAGTAAAAATCGATTTCAATTTTGCCGCGCTTCGTCCCCTTCTTGATCTTAACCGAGGTCCCAAAGAGGCTTCTCAGACGCTGCTCGATCTCCACCAACACAGGCTCGTTCTTCGCGGTTTTTTTCTTCTTTGTTTCACGTGAAACATTCAGTTGTTTCACCAGCTCTTCCAGCTGCCGTACGCTTAATCCTTTTTCAACAACATCCTTGGCTAGTTGCTGCTGTGCTTGCTCTTTCGTTACTGCCAGCAGCGCACGTGCATGTCCCATAGAAAGCTCTGCCGTCGATACCATCTTGCGGATCGTCTCAGGCAGCTGCAGCAATCGCAGCATGTTTGCCACATGCGGTCTGCTCTTTCCGATCCTCTGCGCCAATTGATCCTGTGTATAGTCATGATGGGCAATCAGCTTTTCGTAAGCTTCTGCTTCTTCCAACGGATTTAGGTTCTCCCGTTGCAGATTTTCAATCAAAGCAATTTCCATCAGCTGTTGATCGGTATAAGCTTTCACTACAACAGGCACTTGCTTCAGACCGCAGAGCTTGGCAGCGCGCAGTCTTCGCTCTCCCGCTACCAGCTCAAATCCTTTGATGCTTTTCCGTACGATCAATGGCTGAATGATCCCGTGTTCTTTAATAGACTGAGCCAGTTCCTCGATAGCGGCCGGTTCAAACTCTTTACGGGGCTGATATGGATTGGGACGAATCTCACTGACGGAAACCTCTTTGACCTGTTCCCCTTCCTCGATGAGATTGGACGTAATAAGTGCATTCAGCCCTTTTCCCAAACCTCTACTCATACCCCAACCACTTCCTTCGCCAGATCAGTATAAACTTCCGCACCCCTGGAGCGTGGATCATACGTAATGATGGCTTGTCCGTGCGATGGAGCTTCACTCAAGCGCACATTACGGGGAATAATCGTTTTGTACACTTTTTCTTGAAAGTACTTTTTCACTTCTTCAATCACTTGAATTCCCAGGTTCGTACGCGCATCCAGCATCGTCAAAACGACACCTTCGATAGCAAGCTGGGAATTAAGATGCTTTTGAACCAGACGAATCGTATTTAACAGTTGGCTCAAACCCTCTAGCGCATAGTATTCACATTGGATCGGAATGAGCACAGAATCAGCTGCAGTCAAGGAATTCACAGTCAAAATCCCCAAGGAAGGCGGACAATCAATGATCACAAAATCGTATTTGTCTTTTACTACTTCCAGAGCCTTTTTCAAACGAACTTCACGTGAGATCGTTGGGACTAGCTCAATTTCTGCACCCGCCAGCTGAATGGTGGCCGGAATAATCATCAAACCTTCAATGTCCGTTGGCAAAGTGGCATCTACCGGGCTAATGTCGTTGATCAATACATCATAGATACAGTATCGCACATCGGCCTTGTTGACTCCGATCCCGCTGGTCGCGTTCCCCTGTGGGTCAATGTCCACCAGTAGCACCTTTTTCCCCAATGCGGCCAGACAAGCGCTTAGATTGACGGACGTAGTCGTTTTCCCGACGCCGCCTTTCTGGTTCGCAACCGCAATGATTTTACCCAACTTCTCCACCTCATTCTTTTCGTGTAGGAAAGTCTCCTGTTACTCACAGGTTCTTAGCTGCCTATCTCAACTTTCCGGGACGCTTAAACGAGTGTACGCGCATTCCAATCGCCGTCACCCGAGCAAATTATTTCCAAGAGAAGATGCTAATTTTATTCGAGAAAACCTGATTTGTGTAGTACATACCATGTTACCAGATTTGGCCCGTCACCGTACTCTGTTTTTTTCATATTGAGGCATTTTGCCCTTATTTTTATCCAAACAAAGGCGGATGTTCCTGTTTTTCTAAGGGATTCGATGACACATGACTCATTGTTTGATGAAAACCTTAGAAATCCTTGCTCTACCAAAGATTTTCCACTCTTTTTTTCAACCGCGACAAATGATAATGGCTCTGTCTTCAGCCGTTAATTTTACACTGGCATAATGGTTTTCAAGACGTTCCTTTGGGTAATTTTACCGCGACTCAATTCGCTTTTAAAATCAGTGTCTAGAGTGGAATTGTGATACACAGATAATCGAAAAAACGGCGAACGCTTTTCCACTCCTACGTTTCGGCTGGAGGCTTCCTGCTTTCGCGAATATAACGATAGTCAAACTCCTTTCTCAGCCAAAGTAGTGAACCTACCTCAACTCAAGAAACATTGTAAACGAGAAAGCAGTAAATTCCCGTCCTTGCACGCTGTACATCGTTAACGTTTCAGGGCAAAAGGACCCCTAGCGAAGCCTGATCCAGGAGAATTTTACTGCGCACTATCAATAGTGTTAACGAACGAGTTGCAAAAGCCGATGCCGAGTCAATGCCTCGTGCCGCCCTCTGATGAGTTCTTATACGATAAGAAAACCTCTATCGAGGCCTTCTTATGGAGGAGCGACCGCGTTTTAGCGGGAAGTTTTACCGAAGGAATGCCAGAAGCGGACGCTGAGGCACTTCGCCATGCGCTCCGGAATTCATAAGCGTTTACGATTATGAATTCCTACACGTTCAAAAAGAACGGCGGCTTGTTTGCCACCGTTCACTCCCCTCTTTGCTCGGGGTAAAAACCGTTCTATTCGGGTTCGACTTACTTGTTTGTATCTTTATTTTTAGGAATCCGAATCGTAAACTGATAAAACTCGTCGTGATCTTCCTCGTCTGTCTCAAGGGAAAGTCCTGTTTGCAAAACCATATCAATGGATTGGCGAACGGTATTGATCGCAATTCGCGCATCTCTGGAGAACGCCTTCCATTTTGGCTTCGCTTCTTTTTCCTTTTTCGGATTTTCCTCTGCCTCCAGAAGCTGTTTGACCCTCACTTCTGTTTGCTTCACGTTCCATTCCCGCTCAAGAATTTCCTGTAGAACCTTCACTTGCAGTTCTGTTTGTTTTAATGGAATCAACGCACGTGCGTGACGCTCTGTTACCTGCCTGGCCAACAATGCGTCCTGGATTTCTTGTGGCAAATGAAGCAAACGGAGCTTATTGGCAATCGTAGACTGTCCTTTTCCCAACCGCTGCGCCAGACTCTCCTGCGTCAGACTGTGCAGATCGATCAGCTTTTGATAGGCAACCGCTTCTTCAATAGCAGTCAATCCTTCTCGCTGCAAGTTTTCAATTAAAGCAATCGATGCAGTTTGCGCGTCATTGAACTCTTTTACGATCGCTGGAATTCGTTCCATGCCCAACTTTTTCGTTGCACGCAAACGACGTTCTCCCGCAATCAATTCATATTGACCGTCTCTTACCCGCACAACGATCGGCTGAATCAATCCATGAGTTCGAATGGTTTGACACAACTCATCAATTCTCTCATCATCAAAAACCGTGCGAGGCTGATAAGGATTCGGCACGATCTCCTCAACCGGTATTTGTCTGATTTCCTCGTTGTCTGTTTTGTCGGTCAACCCGAAAATTCGAGAAAATGAATCCTTCACTGCCATAGAAAATCCCCCACTTCTACCCGTTCCATCCTTGCTATTTCATTCCAATCATTGGTTTTTGCCGGAAACCTTGGGTGTATTCTTGTTTGTTTGAAACAAAGAAACCAAAGCCATTTCAGTGAGCTTTCCCCTCTTTTCGATATCACCCTGTAGCATGGGGAACACGAGCCAGGTTGTCATCGTAACGACTGCTTGTCCAGCTCATGAAAGACAACTCCCTTTGCAGCAACCACATTCCATCCAAAAGGCACGATATCTTTACTCTCCCTTTCTCGAAAAACGATCCTTCCTTCGATACATCGGGTAGACAGATTCGTGCTTGCATAAAAAAATAATGCGATCATAGACCTCCCTGCCTTTTCCAAGGCTGGTAATGGGATAACTGTGACCTTGTAACTTGGTGAATGCTGCCTGCCCTTCCTTTTCCATATGAAAAGGTTCCTCGGCCCTAGACGAAAAGACGCTTAAAGCTCTTTTCTGCAATGGCAAAAAAACTATTGTCCTACATACGTTCTGCGACCATTCCTACATACGTTTCTTTTCTAATTGTAATTCTGCAAGTTTCGCCCAATTCCTGCTAATGAAAAACGTTTCACGTGAAACATCAGTCGTGGTCATCGTCATAGCAAACACGCTTTCCGCGCCTGCTCTGCACTTCTTCCTCCTCTAAATGGTCTTCGGTAAAATGTGAAACTTTAGTGGCGTGAAAAAGCTTTGGAAATAATCTGTGGAAATCTAGTGTTAAGTAAGCAAAAAACGCAGCCACGATGGCTGTAATATACATCCCCGCACTGAACATCAGACCAATGGCCGACGCTACCCACATTCCTGCAGCTGTAGTAAGCCCTTTGACAGACCCATTGTATTTGATGATCGCACCCGCTCCTAAAAAGCCCATTCCCGTGACAACCTGTGCGGCCACCCTCCCCGGATCCTGATTAACCCCACTTGACGAAAACCCGTAGATCGAAGCAAGCCCAAACAGACAGGAGCCAAAGCAAACTAGGCTATAGGTACGAAATCCAGCTCCTCTTGTCCGGCTCACGTCTTTAATAAACCGTTCTCTCTCCCATCCCATGATTGCTCCGGCCAAAAACGCCAAGAATAATCGCAACAGGATCGTCGGCAGCTCCTGTGGAAAAAGGAGAGCTTGGACATTTTCCATATATGTTCACCCTCTCAAAAGGCATCGCTCAGTGAAAAAGTTACTTGTATGTATATGCGATAAGAGCAAAAGACATGCCCTTGTGGAGGGAGTAGCTCACCACTTCCTCTGCTTCAACCTGAATGGAAAAATCCGAATAAAAAAAGGCCGCAGCACCTAGGCTACGACCTAATTTTGTTACACGATTGGTTTCTTCGCAGGGATTCCTGCTTTGCGTGGGTAAGACTTTGGCGTAGCCTCCACCTTTTCCACAACGACGATGTTCCGCTCGCCAGCTTCCTCCATCAGTTGGAAGGTTTCTACCTTACGCGTCTTGCCACCCAGAGTTTTGATCGCCTTCTTCGCTTCATTTAGCTCGAGCGTCATCTCAGCGCCTTTGAGAGCGACAAAATGCCCTCCAACCTTTGCAAATGGCAGACAAAACTCAGACAACAAATTCATTCGCGCTACTGCTCTCGCGACGACGAGATCGTATTTCTCCCGATGTGCTGGCTCCTGTCCGCGCTCTTCTGCCCGACCATGGACAGGATTCACATTCTCCAGCCCCAGCTCGCTCGCCACATGCTGCAAAAAGTTCATTCGCTTGTTCAAGGAGTCGATGATCGTCATTTTCAGATGCGGGAAGCAAATCTTGAGAGGGATGCTAGGAAAGCCCGCTCCCCCTCCGATATCCACCACAGTCACTGCCTTATCAAAAGGGAAATAGAACGCCGGTGTAATGGAATCATAGAAATGCTTGTTATACACCTGTCCCTCTTCCGTAATACCTGTCAGGTTCATTTTTTCATTCCATTCGACCAGCAGGTGAAAAAACTGATCAAACTGAGTCATTTGACGCTCCGTCAATACAATGCCTTTAGCGGCCAGCGCCTCAGCGAACTGCTCTTTCGTCATTTGCTTATTCTCCTTACTCCGCCGCGCCTACGCGATTGTACTGCTCCAAATATACCATCAGCACAGAAATATCTGCTGGCGTTACTCCCGCGATCCGCGCACCTTGACCGATATTTAATGGACGGATTCGCGACATGTTTTCACGCGCTTCTTTTGACATACCTGAAATTTGATGGTAGTCCAGATTTTCCGGAATCCGGCGCTCCTCCATCTTTTTCATCCGCTCTACTTGCTGGAGCGACTTTTTGATGTAGCCATCGTATTTGATCTGAATTTCTACCTGCTCGGCTACATCCTCTGGCAACGGCTCAGCAGGAGGCATCATTTGAGCGATGTGGCTGTAGGTCAATTCCGGACGGCGCAGCAGCTGTGCGAGCTCGATTACCTCGGTCAGTTCAGGTGAACCAGCTGCACGCAGTATTTCTTGAACATGCTCCATATCCGGACGAACACGCGTATTGTTCACGCGCTCTTTTTCCTGTTCAATCAGCTGCCGCTTCGCATTGAAACGGTTATAGCGATCTTCGTTGATCAGACCGATCTCGTACCCAATGTCTGTCAAACGCAGATCCGCATTGTCGTGGCGCAAAAGCAAACGATATTCGGCACGGGATGTGAGCAAACGATATGGCTCATGGGTTCCCTTTGTGACCAAATCATCGATCAGTACCCCGATGTAAGCTTCTTCACGCCCCAAAACGACAGGTGGTTTGTCCTGCACACGGCGAGCTGCATTGATTCCCGCCATCAAGCCTTGACCAGCCGCTTCCTCATAGCCGGATGTCCCGTTGATTTGTCCTGCGGTAAAGAGGCCCGGCAAAACTTTTGTTTCTAAAGATGGCCACAGCTGTGTAGGCACCACCGAATCGTACTCAATGGCATAGCCTGGCCGCATCATTTTAACTTCTTCCATCCCCGTCATCGAGCGAAGCATCGAGAGCTGCACGTCTTCAGGCAAGCTGGTAGACAAGCCTTGCACGTACATTTCCTCTGTATTGCGACCTTCTGGCTCCAGGAAGATCTGGTGGCGCGGCTTGTCGTTGAAACGAACGACCTTATCCTCGATAGACGGGCAATAACGCGGTCCTGTTCCTTCGATCATCCCCGAGTACATAGGGGCACGATGCAGGTTGCCATTGATCAGCTCATGCGTTTGCTCGTTAGTATAAGTCAGCCAGCAAGGCAATTGATCCGTGATAAACTCCGTCGTTTCATAGGAAAACGCACGCGGAATCTCGTCGCCAGGCTGGATTTCCATTTTCGTAAAATCGATACTGTTTTTATGCACACGTGGTGGTGTCCCAGTTTTGAAACGTGTCATCTCAAAGCCGAGCTCTTTTAAATGATGCGCCAAACGGATGGAAGGACGCATGTTGTTCGGACCGCTCTCATACTGGAGGTCACCCAGAATGATTTTTCCGCGCAGATACGTACCCGTCGTCAAAACGACTGACTTGGCTTTATAACGCGCCCCTGTTTGGGTCACGACCCCTTCGCAGACTCCATCGTTGACGATCAGCTCTTCAACCATGGCCTGACGCAGCAGCAGATTCGGTGTATTTTCGATCGTATGCTTCATTTCGTGCTGGTAGGCAAATTTATCTGCCTGCGCGCGCAATGCGTGTACAGCAGGTCCTTTCCCCGTATTCAGCATCCGCATTTGAATGTGCGTTTTATCCGTATTGCGCCCCATTTCTCCGCCCAGCGCATCGATTTCACGCACGACATGCCCTTTCGCAGGACCGCCAACGGATGGGTTACATGGCATAAAAGCGACAGCATCCAAATTGATGGTTAACAGCAAAGTACTACAACCCATTCGGGCCGCTGCCAATGCCGCTTCACACCCCGCATGACCAGCCCCAATCACGATGACGTCAAACGAGCCAGCTTCATACATAGGTACAGCGTTCACTTTATTTTCCTCCTCCTCGGATTTCCTATTTGCCGAGACAAAACTGTGAGAAGATCTGGTCGATCAAGTCTTCACCGACACTCTCCCCGATGACTTCTCCCAGCAGCTCCCACGCTTTTTTGATATCGATTTGAATCATATCAACAGGCATCAGCCCATCTATGCCACTCAATGCTTCGTCCATCGCCTGTTCTGCCTGTCTTAAAAGATGGATATGGCGCGCATTGCTCACATACGTCAAATCATCCTGCTGGACGCGGCCACTGAAGAAGATATCGCTGATCGCCTGCTCCAAAAGCTCGATTCCCGTCTCCTGCCTTGCCGATGTCATAATCAACGGCTGCTGCGGGAAATGACGTTTAATTTCTTCTAAATCAATCTTTTGCGGCAAGTCAAACTTGTTGACGATTACGATGACAGAAAAGCCTTTCGCCGCCTCAAAGATGGCGTAATCATCTGCACTCAATGGTTCATTATAATTGAGAACAAGCAGCACGAGGTCTGCTTTTTGCAATAACTGTCTGGATTTCTCCACACCAATTTTTTCTACAATATCCTCGGTATCACGAATCCCGGCTGTATCGATCAAACGCAAAGGCACGCCGCGTACATTGACATACTCTTCAATCACATCACGCGTCGTTCCAGCGACATCCGTTACAATCGCTTTTTCCTCTTGCACCAGACTATTCAAAAGCGAGGATTTCCCTACATTCGGACGCCCGATAATAGCCGTAGAGAGTCCCTCACGCAAGATTTTCCCTTGTTTCGCCGTCTGCAAAAGCCGTTTGATCTCTGCTTTGACCTCTTCGCACTTGCCACGCAAGAAATTTTGCGTAAATTCCTCAACATCGTGCTCCGGATAGTCCAAAGTCACCTCGATATGCGCCATAGCTTCGATCAGATTTTGACGCAGCTGGCGAATCAGACGCGAGAGCTTCCCCTCTACCTGATTTAATGCAACCTTCATCGCGCGGTCTGTCTTTGCCCGAATCAAGTCGATCACGGCTTCCGCCTGGGATAAGTCCACCCGTCCGTTGAGAAACGCCCGCTTCGTAAACTCTCCAGGCTCCGCCAATCTGGCGCCGTTCTCCAATATCAAATCCAACACACGCTCAACAGAAACGATTCCTCCGTGGCAATTGACTTCCACGACATCCTCTCGCGTAAACGTGCGCGGTGCCTTCATTACGGAAACGAGCACTTCCTCTACGAGTCCCCCCGTCTGTGGATCATGCAAATGTCCATAGTGAATCGTATGTGTGTCCACAGTGGACAACTCGTTTTTTCCTTTGTATATCTTATCCACAACTTCGATCGCTTCCGGTCCGCTTACCCGGATCACGGCAATTCCGCCCTCACCCATCGGTGTCGCGACCGCCGCTATTGTATCGAATTTCATGCTGTTCACCTCAAGCTTTCCAATCAAAACAAGTCAGCCACTAACTTACTAGCTTACCAGATCGCCTCGAAAAATACCAAAAGAAAGTGCATCCGAACGCGTAGCCTCTCCTCCAACAGGAAAAAGCAACCCTGCCATCCAGGTTGCTTGCCGAAGTTCTTATCCACAGTATGGTCTTTTTCCATGAACTCCAACCATCTCGCAGCTTTTGGGGTTATCCACTGTGGACAAGTTTACTACACGTCCGCAAAAAACGACAGAGAAAAGCACCAGTTGACCTAAAATCCTCGAAACGTGACAAAAAAAGGAAGCCTACTTAGAGGCTTCCTTCGGTGCGATGACAATATATCGATTGGGTTCGTCCCCTTCACTGAACGTCACGACATCGGAGCGTTTTTGCAAAAAGGCGTGTATGACTTTGCGCTCTGCCGCTGACATCGGCTCCAGACGGACATCTCTTCTGGTAGAAAGGGCTTTTTTGGCTACTCGATCCGCGAGCTGCTCCAGGGTTTCCCTGCGGCGCAGCCGGTAGTTTTCTGCATCCAACGTGATGCGAACGTGCTTGTCCGCATGACGGTTTGCTACGACGTTTACGAGATACTGCAGTGAATCAAGAGTTTGTCCCCTACGGCCAATAATGATTCCTAGATTGGATCCCTGGATGTCAAACAGTACGCCTTCTTCATTCGATTGTTGTTCCACTTTGGCATCCACCTTCATGTTGGACAACACATCCTGAAGAAATTCACGTCCCTGGGCAACGGGGTCAAAATGAAATTCAACTTCCACTTTGGCGTCCTTGGTTCCGATCAGTCCAAAAAGGCCGCGACTCGGTTCTTCCAATACACGGACACTCGCTTTTTCACGAGGTACACCCAACTCCAGTAAAGCTTTCTGCACAGCATCGTCTATCGTTTTTGCCGTAGCTACCACCTTTTTCACTTGGAGGCTCCCTCCTTAGGAGTAAGCTTACTACCTTTATCACGGTACAGGAAATAGGTTTGCACAATGGTAAACAGGTTACCGTATACCCAATACAGAGACAGTGCGGATGGCAATGTGACGGCGATCGCCAGGATCATCAGCGGCATCATTACGAGCATCATTTGCATTTGCGGATTTCCTTGGTTCGCCTGTCCCATCATTTTGGACTGCAAATACGTCGTAATCGCTGCCACAATCGGCAAAATATAGTACGGGTCTTTTGCGCCCAGAGTCAGCCACAGGAAGGTTTGAGACTTGATTTCCGACGTCCGGATGATAGCGTGGTAGAACGCGATCAGGATTGGCATTTGAACCAGCATCGGCAAGCATCCTGCAAGAGGATTGACACCGTTCTTCTGGAAGATCGCCATCGTTTCTTGCTGTGCCTTTTGCGGATCATTTTTGTGCTTCTCACGGATTTTTTGCATTTCCGGTTGAAGCTCCTGCATTTTCTTGGAGCTCTTGATCTGCTTGACCATCAAAGGAAGAACAATCAGGCGGATAATGATCGTCGCTACCAGAATACCCAGACCGTAGTTGTTGCCGAGTATCAAAGCACTTTCTTTAATCAACCAGGACAAGGGGTAAACCAAATACTTGTCCCAGATGCCGGTTGCGTCAGGGCCGATTGGTGCAGCTGTCTGAGGGTTACAGCCCGACAAAACGAGAACCAGCAAGGTCAGCATAACGATGCTGAGGGTACGTCTACTCAAGGAAAGATCCTCCTTTTCCCCGCTTCGAATGAGGTTATGGATTATTTGTGGTTTTCCGGGACTGGATCAAACCCGCCCGGGTGAAACGGATGGCATTTCAGGATGCGACGAAGAGCCAGCCATCCTCCCCTCCACGGTCCAAATCTCCGAATCGATTCGATCGCGTAGTGAGAGCATGTAGGCGCGAATCTGCATGTAGGAGGCTTCAGCGGGGATATGAACAGCTGGTACCCACGAATCAACCAAACCATGACCTTCGCAATCATCGAATCACCCTTTTCTTCCATTATGTACGGGTGCCTGCTTGATCACCTTCGCTCTCTTCATCACGTGCAGGAGCGACTGTTCAATAGCTTCAAGCGACATGGCCTCCACACCTGGACGCGCAATGATAACGAGATCCAGTCCTTGTGGAATCCTTTTTTCCAAACGCGCGACTGCTTCGCGAATAAGGCGCTTGACCCTGTTACGAATAACGGCGTTGCCAATCTTTTTACTGACGGAAATTCCGGCACGAAAAGCAGCTGGTCCCTCCTGCTTGGCTGTGTACAGGACAAATTGCTTATTGGCAGCAGAACTTCCTCTTTGAAACACTTCTTGAAACTGCTCATTTTTTTTGAGCCGGTGTGAACGATGCAAGGTAAACAACCCCTAACATCATAATTATAGTAGAAAACACAAACAGCATCTACCAGTATATCCTTGTTTCGTTCACTTTTTTCCCGATTCTACAGATCGAATACAAGAAATTTCTAAAAAGAGAGAAACACGTTCCGTCCCCTACATGAAAAAAAGCCAGTAAACTCTTTGTCCTCTTCGCAAAAAGGCCTTCCTGCCCTCTTGAATGTTTCACCCTTTCGGTAGCTAGGTAATCATTTTCCTTCCAAAAGGTTCAACATAATAGCAGGACTTCCTCTTTCATCGAAACAAAGAATTTTCCGACTTTAGCAAGTGAATTAAGGTTCCCTAGAGCGTTTTCCTCTATGGCACCTAAGAAAGCAAAAAAGGCCACGGAAAGTGTGGCCTATGCGGAAAGAACTTTTCTTCCTCTTTGACGACGAGCAGCCAAAACTTTACGGCCATTCTTCGTGCTCATGCGCTTACGGAATCCGTGATCCTTTTTGCGCTTACGGTTGTTAGGATTGAAAGATGGTTTCATTGCGTATACACCTCCGCCTTTACAGACATTCCTTCGCATTATAAAAAGATATGCCTAAAAAGTCAAGTGACAGTGGAATTTCCTTACCAAGTTAAATATCCCCACAAGACTATTTCCCAACATACTTTCTACCTGTGGATATCATTTTATCCACAAAAACAAAATTCGACAAGAATATCTACAGCTTGTACACAAAATATTGAGATGTGAATATGTGATTAGCACCAGTGGTTGTGTTTGTGGATAAGTATGAAAAAACCATTGATGCCAAGCCTTATATCTGTTATCATATTTTTGTTTTGAAGCGTGAATAACTCCGATAGGTCAATCGGCTTTTCCACAGCATGTGGATAAATTTGTGGACAGATTCCCCCCTGTGTGTATGTTGTTACCCACAAGAGTGCGGATAAGCGTCTGCTTTTTTTCTCTTCTCCGAGTGGAATCCCTTTTTTTCGACTTTTTTTATCCACAGTCGACTACCTATGACCGTGTTGACAACCGAGTCAAACATACGCGGATAATTGCAATTTTTCATGTTCATTTCCTAGAATCGTATTTTATTATTCGGATTGCCCAAAAGGAGGGATTCTGGTTGGATGCAGCGATTAGCGAGCTATGGCGCAAGGTCCTGGCTAAGATAGAAAAATCGCTAAGCAAACCCAGTTTTGATACCTGGCTGAAGGCGACCAAGGCTACTACATTAGAAGAAGATGCATTGATCGTAGTGGCCCCGAACGACTTCGCCAGAGATTGGCTCGAAACCAGGTACTCTCAATTGATCACCGATACACTATATGAAGTGACTGGTATCAATATGAAGGTAAAATTCGTCGTCCTGCAAAATCCGGATGCCGCATTTGCCGATGAACAGCCTGTCCCACGGGCGAAGGCACCAGCCGCGCCCACAGCAGCAGACGATCAACCGCCCAGTATATTGAATCCAAAGTATACGTTTGACACATTCGTGATTGGGTCAGGAAACCGTTTTGCGCATGCAGCGTCCCTTGCTGTTGCAGAAGCTCCTGCCAAAGCGTACAATCCCCTCTTTATTTACGGGGGCGTTGGACTTGGTAAGACTCACTTGATGCACGCGATTGGCCATTATGTCATCCAGCACAATCCATCCGCTAAAGTTGTCTATTTGTCGTCTGAAAAATTTACGAACGAGTTCATCAACTCCATCCGGGACAACAAGGCCGTAGAGTTCCGCAACAAGTACCGGAGCGTAGATGTTCTATTGATTGACGACATTCAGTTTCTGGCAGGCAAAGAATCGACGCAGGAAGAGTTCTTTCATACATTTAACGCGCTTCATGAAGAAAGCAAGCAGATCATCATTTCCTCTGACCGGCCTCCCAAGGAGATCCCGACACTGGAGGACCGACTGCGTTCCCGCTTCGAATGGGGCTTGATTACCGATATTCAGCCGCCTGATTTGGAAACGCGGATTGCTATTTTGCGCAAAAAGGCAAAAGCGGAGAACTTAGACATTCCCAATGAGGTCATGGCTTATATCGCCAACCAGATCGATAGCAACATTCGCGAACTGGAAGGCGCCCTGATCCGTGTAGTTGCTTACTCGTCCTTGATCAATCGCGATATTGATACGCAGCTGGCAGCAGAAGCACTGAAAGATATTATTCCGTCTTCTCGCCCTCGCGTGATCACCATCATCGATATTCAACGCGCCGTTGGAGAAGCATTCAGCCTCAAGCTGGAGGATTTCAAAGCGAAAAAGCGGACGAAAACAGTAGCTTTCCCGCGCCAAATCGCGATGTACCTCTCCAGAGAGCTGACAGATGCGTCGTTGCCGAAAATCGGTGACGAATTCGGTGGACGTGACCATACAACCGTGATCCACGCCCATGAGAAAATCTCTCGTGCACTGGCGAATGATCCGCAAATGCAGACGACCATTCAATCGCTCATTGAAAAGCTAAAAGCAAATCATTAAACCTGTGCATAACGTAAAAAGCCTATACACAACTTACCCACATGTGTATAGGCTCTCTTTTACGTGTTGGATCCACATATCCACAAATCCACAGGCCCTATTACTACTTCTGTTAAAAAGATATATCCTAATAAGATATGATAATAGCGTAGCCATTATGCACAGCTTTAAAAAAATGGCTAGAGAGAGGGAGGCTTACGTTGATGCATATCACCGTTCAACGAGACAAGCTGTCTAACGCGGTTTCACATGTCAGCAAAGCAGTATCCAGTCGCACAACAATTCCGATTTTGACCGGGATCAAGATAAAAACAGATGACGAAGGATTGACCCTGACTGCCAGTGACTCTGATATTTCCATCGAGGTTCAGATTCCTTTGGAAGAAGCAGGCGAATGGGGAGTTACGATCCATCAGCCAGGAAGTATCGTTTTGACTGCTCGTATTTTCAGCGAAATCGTACGCAAGCTGCCTAGCAACGAAATTGACATCAACGTAGACGATCGCTTGGTGACGCAAATTCGTTCCGGTCAGGCTGAATTCACGATCAACGGCATGGATGCAAATGAATATCCGCAATTGCCGCATCTGGAAGAGGATAAAGTATTCAGCGTTCCCTGTGATCTGCTGAAATCCATGATTCGACAAACCGTTTTCGGTGTATCTACTTCGGAAATGCGTCCGATTTTGACAGGTCTGATGTGGTCTTTGGAAAAAGGCCAGCTGCGTTTTGTCGCAACAGACAGCCATCGCTTGGCCAGTCGCACTGCTATGGTGGAATGCCGTGAAGATCTTTCCTTCCACAACGTTGTCGTACCGGGTAAAAGTTGCAACGAACTGGTAAAAATATTGGATGACGAGCAAAATCCGGCTGACATCGTCGTAGCCGACAACCAAATTCTGGTGAAATCCAAGCACATCCTGTTCTACTCCCGCTTGCTGGAGGGAACTTACCCGGACACGACCCGGATCATTCCTCAAGGCAGCAAAACCGAGATTACGGTAAGCACGAAGGAATTTTTGCAGTCCATCGAACGCGCTTCCTTGCTCTCCCGCGAAGGAAAATCCAACGTGGTGAAGCTGGTTACACTCCCTGATGGCACTGTTGAAATTACCTCCAACGCTCCAGAGATCGGAAAAGTAACGGACATTTTGGCACCAAAAGCGATGAACGGAGAAGAACTGAAGATCTCCTTCAACGCCAAGTACATGATCGATGCGTTGCGCGCTATCGACAGCAGCGAAATCAAAGCGAGCTTTACCGGCCCGATGAGCCCATTTGTCATTCGTCCAACTGACCATGACTGGATGCTCCATTTGATCTTGCCAGTCCGTACCTACTAGACATTTTCTCGTAAAAGGACGTTTTTACGTAAAAGAAAGGGGCCCTACTATGCGTGAGGTTTCCATCAAGACCGAATATATTACCCTGGGGCAATTTTTAAAGCTGGCTGACGTCATTGACACGGGAGGCATGGCTAAAGCGTTTCTCGCTGAAGTTCCCATTCATATCAACGATGAGTTGGACAATCGACGCGGACGCAAGCTGTACCCGGGAGATGAAGTGGCGATCGAAGGATTTGGCCGCTATCAGGTGGTCAGCCGCTGAGAGGAGAGCGTGATTCTTGTTTCTCAAGAACCTTTCGCTGACCAACTATCGTAATTACAAGTCGCTTTCCTTATCGTTTGACGGCCCGATCCAGCTTTTCATTGGCAACAATGCGCAGGGGAAAACCAACGTACTGGAGTCCATATACGTACTCGCCCTGGCCAAATCCCATCGCACGCCCCGGGACAAGGAGCTTATTGCATGGGAGGCCGACTATGCAGCCATCCGTAGTGATGTTCTTCGTCGCTACGGATCTGTTCGTTTGGAGCTGCAGTTGACAGCCAAGGGAAAGCGGGCCAAAATCAACGGAATGGAGCAGCAAAAGCTGAGTGCTTATGTTGGGGCACTGAATGTCGTTATGTTTGCTCCGGAGGATTTGTCTATCGTCAAAGGAGCGCCTGCCCAAAGAAGACGTTTCATCGACATGGAAATTGGCCAGGTATCCCCGACGTATCTGTATTATTTGAGCAATTACAACAAGGTATTGCAGCAGCGAAACCAGCTTTTAAAGGATTTGGCGATGAAAAAAAGCCACTCTCTGGAAATGCTGGCAATTTGGAATACCCAATTAGCCGATTTAGCGGTAAAATTGTTAAAGAAGCGTTTTGAGTTCATTCGGAAGCTGGAGACGTGGGCACGCGAAATCCACACCGGCATTACCGACGGCAGGGAAACGCTCTCTTTGCATTATGAAAATTCTTCGCCAGTCACAGAAGAACTGGCAGCTGAACAGGCAGTAGATGTCATGCTGGCTGCTTATGAAGAAGTGCGCGACCGGGAAATCATGCGCGGGAGCACACTGATCGGGCCACATCGTGACGACTTTTCACTTAAAGTGAACGGCATGGATGTGCAAACGTATGGTTCGCAGGGGCAGCAACGCACCAGTGCGCTGTCCATCAAATTGGCAGAAATTGAGCTGATTAAAGAAGAAGTGGGCGAGTACCCCGTTCTTTTGTTGGATGATGTCTTATCAGAGCTGGATGAACATCGGCAAACCTTATTGCTCGAGACCATCCAGGATCGCGTACAGACGTTTGTAAGCACCACGGGTGTGGAAGGCTTAAAGCATCAGGTTCTCCAGCAAGCCTCGCGTTTCTACGTGAAGGAAGGGAGCATATCGGGGGAAAGGTAGGGAAACAGGAATGTTTATACACATTGGTGGAGATACTGTGGTGAGCACGAAGGAAGTCATTTCCATTCTTGATCATCAGACAATGAAATCCTCGAAAATCAACAAGGCTTTCTTGAATGAGAAACGCAAAACGGTAGTCGATCATAGCGAGGAAGAAACAAAATCCTATGTGATCACCCAGGACGCCATATACTGTTCACCTATTTCTTCTCTGACGCTGAAGCGACGCGCTCAGTTCGTGGACAGCTTGGATCAGGTTCCCTTTGCACAAGCTGAAGTGGAGGAGTTGACTTAACTAGTGGATCAAGCGACAAAAGATACAAACTACGATGCCAGTCAGATTCAAGTACTGGAAGGGCTGGAGGCTGTTCGTAAACGTCCCGGGATGTATATCGGGTCGACCAGTAGCCGCGGTTTGCATCACCTGGTATGGGAGATTGTCGACAATGCAATCGACGAAGCACTCGCCGGTTATTGTGACAATATTTTGGTAGTCATTCAGCCGGACAACTCCATCGCGGTAACCGATAATGGCCGGGGGATTCCTACGGGTATTCATGAAAAGACCGGAAAATCGACGGTTGAGACGGTTCTGACTGTCTTGCATGCCGGCGGTAAGTTTGGCGGTGGCGGATACAAGGTATCTGGTGGTTTGCATGGGGTTGGTAGTTCGGTAGTAAACGCGCTGTCCGAATGGATGGAAGTTGAAGTCAAGCAAAACGGCAACGTGTACCACATGCGTTTTCTCATGGGTGCGCCGGAAGCGGATTTGGCTATCGTAGGCGCAACAGAAGAGACGGGTACCAAGGTCACCTTCAAGCCTGACCCGACTATCTTTACCGAAACGACCGTGTTTGAGTACGATATTTTACAAAAACGCATTCGTGAGCTGGCGTTCCTCAACAAAGGTCTGCGAATCACGCTCAGAGATGCGCGTCCTGGGCAGGAGCGGGAAGAATCGTTCCACTACGAGGGCGGTATCGTACAGTTCGTACAGTACCTGAACAAAAACAGGGGAGCTCTGCACGAAGAGGTCATTTATTGCGAAGGGGAAAAAGAAGGTTTGCTGGTAGAAGTGGCTTTGCAGTACAACGACAGCTACCTCAGCAATATTTACTCCTTTGCGAACAATATCAATACACACGAAGGCGGTACGCACGAGACTGGCTTTAAAACAGCGCTGACTCGTGTGATTAACGACTACAGCCGCAAGTTCAACTTCCTGAAGGAAAAGGATCCAAACCTGTCCGGCGATGACGTGCGTGAAGGAATTACGGCGATCATCTCGGTAAAAATTCAGGAGCCGCAGTTTGAAGGACAAACCAAAACCAAGCTGGGTAACTCCGAAGCCCGGAGCATTACCGAGTCAGTGTTTGGGGATCGCTTCAACAGCTTCATGGAAGAAAATCCTGGCGTTGCCAAAAAAGTCGTTGAGAAAGCCTTGATGGCTTCTCGCGCTCGTGAAGCAGCTCGTAAAGCACGTGAGATGACGAGACGGAAGAGCGCATTGGAAGTCAGTGCTCTGCCGGGTAAATTGGCGGATTGCTCCTCCAAGGATGCATCTGAATCCGAACTGTTCATCGTAGAGGGTGACTCTGCGGGCGGATCTGCGAAAATGGGGCGTGATCGTCACTTCCAAGCCATTCTGCCATTGCGCGGAAAAGTATTGAACGTAGAAAAATCTCGACTGGACAAAATTTTGGCCAATAACGAGATCCGTGCGATCATTACGGCACTCGGTACGGGTGTAGGCGAGGACTTTGACATTTCCAAAGCGCGCTACCACAAAGTCGTCATCATGACGGATGCCGACGTGGACGGTTCTCACATTCGCACGCTCCTACTGACGTTCTTCTATCGCTACATGAGACAACTGATCGAAGCGGGCTATATTTATATTGCACAGCCACCGCTTTATAGCATCAAACAAGGCAAAACGCTCCACTACGCCTACACGGACCAGCAGCGCGACGAAGTTCTCGCCACTCTCAAAACGGTTCCAAAGCCAAGTATTCAGCGCTACAAAGGGCTGGGTGAGATGAATGCAGACCAGCTGTGGGAGACAACGATGGACCCATCCATGCGTACCCTTCTGCAGGTAAATCTGGAAGACATCATGGAATCGGACAGTGTGTTTGAAACTTTGATGGGCGATGAAGTAGAGCCTCGCAGAGAGTTCATTGAGCAATTTGCGGCTAGTGTGCGTGACCTCGATATTTAATGTGCCTCAAGTTACAAAAAGCTTGCCCAGTAGAGGGCAAGCTTTTTCACATTTATTGTCTGTGCGATATTGCTTCCGCTTGCTTTTTGACCCACAACACTGCATTGATTTGCGTTAAAAGGAGTAAGCCAGCTGCAAACGTGATGAGAAAACAGAGTAACGCCAGGATAGATGCTACGGACCACTCTAAAACGGGGAGCCCGAGGTAGGTTTGCCACCCAATGGCGATCAAACCAAGCAGGAATGCGATGCTGGAGCCATGGATCAGTCCTTTTCGTACGGAAGGTGGAAGCAGAGTATACTCCGACATCCAAGCAAGAAACGGGATGACTTGGAGAGCATGAAAACCGAGGCCATGCAGCCAAATGATGTTCCCATGCAAACCGAAGTAACGACCTGCGTTAAAGGAGATCCAGACTCCTGCTGCAAAGGAAAAGAGAACGGCAATCATGGCATAGCGAATCCCCACTATAAGTTCAGGACGTAAACGATAAGCCTTTTTGCCGAAAAACGGAATGGCTGCGAACAGATAAAACAGCACCAGCAGTAAAGCAACAAAAGTAAAAATGGAACCTACCCAGACATCAAAATCTATGCCGCCCTTTACGAACCTCGGGTCTACACCTCGAAAATTTTGTACGGTTTCCGCAAAGTATGCATACAGCGCGAGGAGAATATACGACCAGCGAAAGACTGCTCTACTCGTGTTACTCAGAGCGGCAAATGGCATAATGGCTGCAGTGGACAACAGGAAAGTACCTAGAGCTGCATCGAACGAAAATGCTTTCAGCACATCTCCTTTTGGAAGCACGACAGCCCCGTAAATCATCACCCAAATCCCGCACACGGCCGCCAATAGGAAACCGAGTAATCCGGTGAGGACCAGCCATTTCTCCCCCTGAAAAAATGTAACGGCCACTTTCTTATCCATTCGAGCCACTTTTATCACGTAAATTCCCCATTCCCTTAGTTATAGTCTTAAAGGTACTGGATGATTGGGAGAGTTTGGAAATGTCTTGGGGTTGAAATCGATCTTTACCTAGAGAATGATTTCTGCTTCGGACTAAAGTCTGAATGTGAAAGGGAAAGAATGTAAGAAATTGCGTAGAGACTATCAGTTCGCAATCGTTCTGTGCTCGTCATGCAAGCGTTCAAACGGCGGAAGGGCGCGCAGAGCTGCAAACGGCATCCGTTTGAACTAGGCGGTGCCTTCTCCTCAGACGTTGCCAAGGCATATCGAGTGGTAGGAAAGCAGCGTGCCGGTATCATATGAATTAACATCGATCACTGAACGTTCAGTTCTATAAGGCCCCGTGGCATGGTTACAAAACATGAACGAAACGTCCAACCAAGTGGATGGTTTAAAAGCGCAAATATGTGACACTATATACGAATGCACTGCTTGCCTAGGTAGGGGCAGTGCCTTTATAATTCTGCTTGGTAAGCTTAATAGAAAGATTTACAATTCAGGAAAAAAAGTTTTAGAAATTCTATTGCAATGAACAAAATTATATGCTAGATTATAGTTCCAAGGGGAACACGGGCCTATAGCTCAGTTGGTTAGAGCGCACGCCTGATAAGCGTGAGGTCGGCTGTTCGAGTCAGCCTAGGCCCACCACTTATACCCGTTATGGGGCTGTAGCTCAGTTGGGAGAGCGCCTGCCTTGCAAGCAGGAGGTCATCGGTTCGATCCCGTTCAGCTCCACCATTTCTGTACATAGACTTCGATCTGGAAATCGAATTATTCCTCGGTAGCTCAGTTGGTAGAGCAATCGGCTGTTAACCGATCGGTCGGCGGTTCGAGTCCGTCCCGAGGAGCCATCTTCGCTCCTGTAGCTCAGTCGGTAGAGCGTTTCCATGGTAAGGAAGAGGTCGCAGGTTCGATTCCTGTCGGGAGCACCATTGTACATACATTTGGCCCGTTGGTGAAGCGGTTTAACACAGCAGCCTTTCACGCTGTCATACAGGGGTTCGAATCCCCTACGGGTCACCTATTACCCACACTAGATGTTGGGGCACCCGCAAAGTAATTGCTGCAGAGCATACCGTTACTTTGTAGGGAATTGTGGAGGCTTAGCTCAGCTGGGAGAGCATCTGCCTTACAAGCAGAGGGTCGGCGGTTCGATCCCGTCAGCCTCCACCACTTTTGATAATGAAATCATCCAAACATGGAGCTGTGGTGAAGTTGGAGTTCACGCCGGTCTGTCACACCGGAGGTCGCGGGTTCGAGTCCCGTCAGCTCCGCCATTTCTAAAATGGCTGGTTTACTCGAGCGGCAAGTGTTTGCCAAATGCTTGAGGCTCGGTAGCTCAGTCGGTAGAGCAGAGGACTGAAAATCCTCGTGTCGGCGGTTCGATTCCGTCCCGAGCCACCATTTAGACTTTCATAAATGCCGGTATAGCTCAATTGGTAGAGCACCTGACTTGTAATCAGGGGGTTGTGGGTTCAAGTCCTATTGCCGGCACCACCTTACACAAGCTGAAAATGTCCGAATGGCATTGACAGCGTATGGGTAACCTTTTACAAGGACAAGCTGGGGAGATAGCGAAGTGGCTAAACGCGGCAGACTGTAAATCTGCTCCCTCTGGGTTCGGCGGTTCGAATCCGTCTCTCCCCACCAGTTTTATACTTGGCTGTTGGGGTATAGCCAAGCGGTAAGGCAACGGACTTTGACTCCGTCATTCCTAGGTTCAAATCCTAGTACCCCAGCCATTTGCATGAGCCATTAGCTCAGTTGGTAGAGCATCTGACTTTTAATCAGAGGGTCGAAGGTTCGAGTCCTTCATGGCTCACCAGTTTTCACAACTTTACATGCGGTCGTGGCGGAATTGGCAGACGCGCTAGATTCAGGTTCTAGTGGTGGCAACACCGTGGAGGTTCAAGTCCTCTCGACCGCACCAAACAACCCCAACAACTACAAATCACATGCGGACGTAGCTCAATTGGTAGAGCGTCGCCTTGCCAAGGCGAAGGTCGAGGGTTCGAGACCCTTCGTCCGCTCCACATGTGCCCTTAGCTCAGCTGGATAGAGCGTTTGACTACGAATCAAAAGGTCGGGAGTTCGAATCTCTCAGGGCACGCCACTTTTCATCTAAAGTGAAAAGGATATAGTCGGGAAGTAGCTCAGCTTGGTAGAGTACTTGGCTTGGGACCAAGGGGTCGCAGGTTCGAATCCTGTCTTCCCGACCATGTTTTACAACTTGATAAGCCGGTGTGGCGGAATGGCAGACGCGCGCGACTCAAAATCGTGAGGGAAACCGTGGGGGTTCAAGTCCCTTCACCGGCACCATATTTTTGCGGGTGTAGTTCAATGGTAGAACTCCAGCCTTCCAAGCTGGTCGCGTGGGTTCGATTCCCATCACCCGCTCCATTTTTTTTTGCGGAGGGATACCGAAGTGGTCATAACGGGGCGGTCTTGAAAACCGTTAGAGTGAAAGCTCACGCGGGTTCGAATCCTGCTCCCTCCGCCATTTAGCCTATAATATTGTGGCGGCGTAGCTCAGCTGGTTAGAGCGTTCGGTTCATACCCGAAAGGTCGGGGGTTCGATTCCCTCCACCGCTACCATAGGGGCATAGTTTAAAGGTAGAACGAAGGTCTCCAAAACCTTTGGTGTGGGTTCAATTCCTACTGCCCCTGCCAAAGAATTCTTATACTCATTATGGCGGTCGTGGCGAAGGGGTTAACGCACCGGATTGTGGCTCCGGCACTCGTGGGTTCAAGTCCCATCGATCGCCCCATTTTCAAATAACAATATATGTCTCAGTAGCTCAGCTGGATAGAGCATCCGCCTTCTAAGCGGACGGTCGGGAGTTCGAACCTCTCCTGAGACGTTTTTTCATGCGGTCGTGGTGGAATTGGCAGACACACCATCTTGAGGGGGTGGCGGGGCGACCCGTGCGAGTTCGAGTCTCGCCGACCGCACCATGTATATCTGGTTGATTGAGAAATAACTCTTGATTTACTGGTTACTACATGCTATAGTAAGTTTCTGCCCACAAATGAAGTAAAGTGTGGCAGAAAAAATCAAATGAGATTAAAAAAGTTGTTGACTTGTTTTTCTCGATTTGATATTATGAAATTCCGCGGTTGAGACCGCTGGACAAAATGCTCTTTGAAAACT
>NZ_RHHP01000010.1 GCF_003710815.1 Brevibacillus centrosporus | reverse complement strand
CGACTTTATCGACAGCCTGAGGCGACTGGCTTTTGGCCAATCGCCTTTCCTTTTCAACATATCTTCTGCATTTATAACAAAAACATGGCAACAATAGTGGTCACCAGCAAGCCGATCGCAACCGGATACAAGTTTCGACGGGCAAGCTCGAACGGATCGACACCGCATATGGCTGCTGCGGGGATCAACGCCCAAGGAACGATCGTACCGCCGCCTACCCAGATTGCCGCGATTTGACCCAGGGCGGTCAGCGTAGCGATACCAGATCCCAGTGCTGTTGCAAACAGCTGCGCAAGTGACCCGGCGAGCGTAATGCCAGAGAAGCCGGAGCCATCCAACCCGGTAATGACACCGACAGCCGTCAAGGTAAGCGCGGCGATCTCTTTACTGATCGGGATGGTCTGTGCGAGAGCCACCCCTAAGTCGTTCACGATCCCATGAGAGCCGGCGGGAAGCACCTCGCCAAATACTTTGATGAATCCGCTGTCTCCCATATAGAAGAAAGCGGCAATCGGTATGACGGGACCGAACACTTTAAATCCAAATTGAAAGCCTTGGATCAGATGGTTGGTGACCTCTTCCAGCCCCTTTTGCTTATGGGCTAGCATGGTCGCAACGATTAGAATCAGGAGAGCCGTTCCACCGACCAGGGCAGTCGCATCTCCGCCCCGCAAGTCAAAAGCAAACATCGCGAGGACATCCAGCAAAAAGAGAATGGGAACAGCCGCTGCCAATGCCCTGCGTACACCAGGAGTCAAGGGGACGCGGACGGAAGCAAAGACCGAATCGGGAACGGCTGTTTCTGTAGGGGCAGGGACGTTTCCGATCTTCATGTCCTTGCGCAAATACCAGAAAGCAACGACGGTAGTGACAACCCCCATGACGATCACGAGAGGCACACTGGCTGCGATCACGTCGCCGACTGGAATGCCGGCAGCCTTTGCCGTCAAAGTAGGAGCACCCTGAATGACGAAGTCGCCTGACAAGGCAATTCCGTGTCCGAACAAGTTCATTGCGATAGCAACACCGATCGCTGGCAATCCTGCACGCAGCGCAACGGGAAGCATGACGGCACCGATCAGGGCTACCCCAGGGGACGGCCAGAAAAACCACGAGATGACCATCATGACGATCCCGATGACCCAATAAGCCAGCGTCGGATTGCGAATCAAGTGTGTCATGGGCCGAATCATGGTTTCATTGACGCCCGTATCCGTCAGCACGTGGCTCATCGCGACGATAATACATATAACCAGAATCGTTGGCAAAAGCTCGGTAATCGCGTAGATAAAGCTTCCAAAAATGCCGCCCACAGCGGACGTAACGGAACCGGTGGCGACAAGACCGAGCAGAGCAATTCCGAGAATACTGATCAGACTGGTGTCGCGTCGCAAAACCATGAGAAGAATAATACCCAACACAAACAACACGTAGACCCCATGCAGCCACACAAGCTCAATACCCATGGCGAACCCTCCTTTATCCTTTCTCCGTTTGAAAATCCCTTTGAAGTAAGAATATGCGGGTGACTGTATATGGGTGAGAGCGGAGATATGGGAGGGTTCCTTGGAAAACTGGCATTTTTGACCATGGTATGAGACTATAATTGAAGACAAGCTCCATTTTATCCATACTTGGGATCCTAGCACGAGGAGGGACAGTGCTGCCTCCCCTCGCAACACGGAGGCGGGCACGAACAACGATGAACGCAACCACACCAATTCAACGAAAAATGGACCAGGCCATCGAGCTATTAGAGCGTCGCTTTTTAGAGCGAAGCGAACTGATTCGTCTGTTGCTGCTAGGGATGATTAGTGGGGAAAATGCACTCTTGATCGGTCCTCCGGGTACCGCCAAGTCACAGCTTGCCCGCGCAGTTTCCCATTTGTTTGGGTCTGAGCATTGGTTTGAGTACCTGCTGACACGCTTTACGACTCCCGATGAAATTTTTGGTCCCGTATCCTTGCAGCAGCTCAAAATGGATCAATACGTGCGCAAAACAGAGGGATATTTGCCTGCGGCTCAATTTGCTTTTTTGGATGAAATTTTTAAAGCCAACAGCGCGATACTGAATGCTTTGCTCTCCATTTTAAACGAGCGCATTTACTTTAACGGACGTGAAAAGGAAGCGGTACCTCTGCAGTTTTTAATAGCAGCTTCCAATGAGCTTCCCGATGATGATGAGCAGCTGACGGCTTTGTACGATCGTTTCCTATTCCGCTATGAAGTCAGTTATTTGCAAAACGCTTCCAGCTACGAAAAGATGTTCTCTCTGCCGAAGTCACCGCTGCCCGTCGTCTTCTCCCTGTATGATGTGGCCGATGTCCAGACACAGGCTGAGAATGTGACCATTCCGGAGGCGCTCATTTACTTCCTGTACCGCGTCAAGCAGGATATGGAGGCAAAAGAATACCGTTTGTCCGACCGCCGCTGGAGCAAGATCGCCCATGTCTGGAAAACTTCTGCTGCCTTGCATGGACGAGAGGAGGTCACGATCTGGGATACGGTATTTACGCCGCATATGATGTGGGATGTGCCTGAGGATTTGACGGTGATGCGGGAGATTTTTGAAAATCAGTTTACGGAAATGCTCAAGCTGGAGCTGGAAAACGACCTCCCACTACGCAGGTTTCAACAGATGGCTGAAAAATGGAAAGCGAAGGAATCAGATCTCCACGCTTTTCAATTCAAAAAAGAAGTCGGCGCTAAAATGGGAAAGGACGCATTGGAGCGTAACCGCCAGCTGCTGGAGGAGAGCCGAACTGAGCTGGAAGAGACTGCCAGAGATCTTCGGAATCGATTGCTTCAATGGCAGAAGCGGGAGCAGGATTTGACAGCCTACGTGTTTGAAAAGAACAGATTGATACATAACCCAGAAAAGTACACCGTGAAATACGCCTACCTACGCATAGAAGGTGAGCGGATTTTGCAGCAGCTCCAGAAGACGTACCGAACCGTATTTGACCAGGAGATTGCTGGCACTGCGTACGATTATACGCTCTAGGAGGTGGTGTCGATGATCATACGTGCCAGTCGAGTGGACCGGTATATGTTGGATACCTACCTCGCCTCCTCACGCACGGCCCAGGAATGGGTGGGGGAGGCCAAAGCACGAGCCCCTTGGTTTGAGCTGGAGCTGTTCGCCGATTTTTTCTTTGTCTTTTATCTGGACAAACCGGAGATTGATCTTACACAGGAAGCAACACCCTTTCATCATTGGATGATTCGAACGCTTATGAAGCAGTATTTCACCAAGATGATCCACCCCAGAACGGTCGGACAAGAAAGTGCAGCATTTAAAACGGCGATTAAAGCGTTGCTCTGGCTGACAGAGACGTTCGCGGAAGAAGTAGAGCAGAGGGAAAAAGATCAAAAGCTATCGCCGCTGGTTGCCGGCTTGAAGGAACAGCAGGGACAGGAAGGGCATCAGGAGGCACGGCTGTCCGAGCTGCTGACGGAAAAGCAAGTGGCGAAGCTTCAGCTCGTCGGTTATACCCTGCAGCAAGGCAAGCGCATGGTGGAGGACAAGCAGGAGGCGATGGATTCCAAGCCGCTTGTGCGTGCGGAGATTGATTCTCTGCAGGAGCGGATTAGCCAAATGCGGGAAGAAATGACCGTCCAGTTTACCAAGAGAACCAAGCTGCTGCAAAAGGTAAAAAAGCTGGAGGAAGAGCTTTCCCAAAGAGAAAAACAGCTAGAGAGACTCAATCGCCAGGAAAAAGAAGCGATTGCGGCTTTTGAAAACGAGCTGGGTCAGTGGTTGGAAAAATCGCTGAAGCAGTCTCTTTCGAGGGAAGAGCTGGATACAATGTTTGTCGAGGAATTGTTTGCGGCGAGTCAGCGGTTTGCCAATCGCAGCTGGGGGCATGATCTCGGCCAGCTTCGGCGCCAGAGCTTTGAGCAGTATCTCAAATGGTTGGAGAAGCTCAAGCGTCATCCAGATCTGATCGCTTTCCTAGAGGAAGTCGGAAGAAACGTCCATCATTTTCGCGTCAAACGCAAGGAAGTTCGTTCCAGGCAGCTACCAGAGGAGTATTACGATCTGCGGCAGTCGGGAGATATCGCACACATGCTGCCCGGCGAGGCAGTGTTATTGGCGGATCCTGATTATGAGACCTATTTTATGCTGAAATGGGTCGAGCAAAAGCTGATGACTTATGATACGTCTGGGTGGGTGGAGGAACCGCCAAAGGGCCCGGTGATCTGCATGCTGGATACGTCCCACTCGATGAGAGGCTCCAAGCTGAGACTGGCACAGCTGTTTGTCATGACCTTTGCAGCCCTAGCCATGCTGGAAAGACGTAATTTTGTGCTGCTTCTTTTTGGCGCAAAGGGCGAGGTACGGGAGCAGTTTCTCTCTCATAAGAAACCGGACTGGACTGCTTTTTACAGTCTGGCACAAATGGCGTTTGGGGGAGGGACTCATTTTGATTCCCCGATGAAACGAGGGATAGAGCTGGTAAATGAGGACAAAGCTCTACGCGGTGCTGATTTCGTCATGGTGACCGATGGGGTCGGGGGGATCTCTCCCTATGTCCAGGAACAGCTTGCAGATCTGGGCAAACACAAGCAAGTGCGGCTGCACAGCTTGATCATCGGCTCTGCTCGCCAGCATTTGGTCCAAAAGTATGACATACTGGGTGTTTCCCATCAGGTTCGTTTTGCTGCTTCTTGGGAGACAAAGGACGAAGAGACTTCAGGCTTGCTGCTAGATGTGTTTCAGGCATGAGATCAAATCGGTGCTCGTATGGGTCCTGCTTGAGGCAACATCATGTGCCACAGAATTTCTAACATTTTACAGAAGAAAAGATCATGTGCTACGAGTTTTGACGATTACATTGTTAGCTACCACAAATTTTGCTCCCGACCTCCCACCGATGGAAGAGAAGGTAATCCAATACTTTACACAAGCTGCAGAGATCGATTGGACGAAGGAAGAGGTGGTCATAGCTTTTACAGTGGGAAAATGGAAAGTACTCGCGGGTTCGAAGCATCCGTTTGAGGAGAAGAGGATCAATGAATTAGCGGTTGAAGAGGTCAAAAGAAGCCAGAATATAGCGAGCATGAACAATCATGGACTGGTAACGGGAGGAGAATCCTATTTGGTACGGACAGGCGAAATCGATGTACCTACGCTGGTCATTCATGGCACGGAGGATCCAATCATTCCCTATGCACATGGTGTCGCTCTTGCCCAACGATTGGTAAGGCTGAATTGCTTACTTTGGAAGGAACAGGCCATGAGCTTCACCAAAAAGACTGGGTTTGTATCATAGAGGCGATATCCAAACATTCCATCAAACACAGGAACACGCAGTGAAC
This sequence comes from Brevibacillus centrosporus, assembly GCF_003710815.1. GTDB lineage: Bacteria > Bacillota > Bacilli > Brevibacillales > Brevibacillaceae > Brevibacillus > Brevibacillus centrosporus. Next base: position 277,147 of record NZ_RHHP01000010.1, on the reverse strand, counting down.
GAAGGAAATAGGCTGAATTGAAAAAAAAGCGGCATTCCCGACCAGAACTGGTTTCGGATTGCCGCTTTTCCATTTATTTCATAAGAGGATGCTTGTCCCATTCAACTTACTGATCATTTGACACGCATTAACCGACGCGAGTAGCGAGGCTGCGGCCAAATTCCAGTTCTTCAAACTTGCTGCGAACCATGTCACGGTCAAATTCCCAAGCAGCTGCTTCCAGGGAGAATTCCAGAGGCACGTCGCGGATAATCGTTGCCAGCTTTTGGCTGAGATAAACTTGATCCCGGTGATCTTCCAGTTTACTGCGCATTTTAGCCGTGCAGCTCTCCAAATTGCCATAGAGTCGATCCAGATCGCCATGCTCCGTAATCAGCTTGGTCGCTGTTTTTTCTCCGATTCCCGGGCAGCCTGGGATACAGTCGGAAGCGTCGCCCATTAATGCTTTTACATCGACGACCTGCTCAGGGGAGATTCCGCGCATGGTAAGCAAGCTGGCTGGGTTGTAGTGTTCGTGCTTGCCGCCATTTTTCAAGATCTTCACACTGACGAGGTCAGATACGAGCTGGAGGCTGTCGTAGTCGCCGGTAGCTATGACAACCTGATGACCATCGGCGGAGAGACTTGTGCTTAGTGTACCCAAGACATCGTCGCCTTCAAAGCCTGGACAGCCAAGATTCGGTACAGAAAATGCTTCCGTCACTTCCTTCACCAAATCAAATTGGGGGATCAGCTCCTCGGGAGGGGCTTGCCGGTTGGATTTGTAGCCATCATACCACTGACTGCGCACGAGGGATTCGCGGGAAGCGACGTCCCAACCAACGATCAGATGAGTAGGCTTGACCAAGTCAGCATAGTCGAGCATCATCTTGGTAAAACCATGTACGGCATTGGTGTAGACACCTGTTGAAGTTTGGCGATAGCCTCCTCCCCACGCAGATGCGTAAAACGCCCGAAATAAAAAGCTCATGCCATCGATGAGCAGTACCTTTCCTGAATCACTCACTCTTGTAGCTCCTCTCCAAACCAACTATACGCAACATTATAGCACATAGGGGATCAGCATCTTTGACAGATTTTACAATTCAAAAACAACGTATGCTTGTGTGCATCGGTGGGATGATAGTATCACGAGAGGTTAACCAAACGCCTCTCGCACCAAAAATCATCTTCCGGTCTCGACCGGCGAGAAGCAAAAGCTGACGGTTCAACCCCGTCCCGGAAGACAAAAACGCGTTGGGAGGAATCAATCATGGCTAACAACAACGGTAGCAGCAACAACCTGGTAGTTCCTCAAGCGAACCAAGCTCTGGATCAACTGAAGTATGAGATTGCATCTGAATTTGGTGTAAATCTCGGACCAGACACCACTTCTCGTCAAAACGGTTCTGTTGGTGGGGAAATCACCAAGCGTCTGGTAAGCTTCGCAGAATCGCAAATGGCAGGCCGCTAAGCCACGTGCTTCAACACAAGTAAATAGCTGGATGCAGAAAGGTCCCTTCAATGGGGCCTTTCTCTATTTTGGCACGGAAATGGATTTTCTAAGCTACATAGCGAGAAAGGCTCGTTAATAAGCCCTTTCTTAACGATCTAGTGCAAACACACAAGCACATCCGCGGACTAGTCATATGGTGTAAGGAACAGATAACTATTTCGTTTGTCACTCGAGGGGAGGACTTTCGCGGATGAAACGCAAAGAAGTGAAACGACTCTTAAAGGAGCATCCCGAATTTGAGTCGTGGCTGATGGAAGACGAAACGCGTGTCCAGTCGGTTCGCAGCAATCCTGGCACCGCAGAAGAATTGTTCAAGCGCTGGAATGATCGGAAGAAGGGCAGACTCGATTTTGACACCATTTCCCAAAAGACCAAAAGAGCCAGCGAAATGCTGAACGGCGTGCAAAATATCATGGACATGATGGCGGACTATACCAAAAAAATGTAATCCATTTGGAGAAGGCTTGCTTTCTAGCCTTCTTTTTCTTTTTCCTTTCGCTTACTCTTTTGTTATACTGGAAATTGGGAGGGAACGGCTATGTTGCAATCAATGGTCGGTTTCATGCTGTTTGCTGCGCTGACACTCGTGTCTGGGACAAGCACCTACGGCAAAGAAATCATCGAGGATGTACACGAACAGTTTCAAATGCAAAAACAGCAGTTGCCTCTATCTGTGATGCCCAGCACCACGAATCCAGGCGACGTTGTTTTTGTGCGCAGTAATCGGGCGCAAGCGGTCACACTCTTTTCCCAAACCTATCGACTCCAGCCTTCCCAGGGAGAGTACAGCCGTTTTATTCCCATTCCATTCAATGCCAAACCAGGAATATACCAAGTGACGACAACGGACAAGCAGCGGAGTGTCCCTCTGACGATTTCACCTAAAAAATTTGCAGTAGACGTCCTGACAGTAAGCAATCAATTGAACGATATGCGCCAAGATACGAATCGAATCAATGCGGACCAAAAGAAGATCAATGCCGCTCGCTCAAACTCTGCGAAAGTCCCTTATTTTAAAGGGGCATTTACGCAGCCAGCTGTTGGCACCTTGACGACCCCGTTCGGTTATCAGCGGGTGGTAAACGGAGTTCCTGCAAACAGGCACTCTGCGATTGATATTGCCAACAAACCAGGCACCCCGATATGGGCTAGCAACCACGGCAAGGTTGTTTTGGCTGACTCTTTATACTTAACTGGTAATACCATCATTATCGACCACGGACTAAACGTATTCTCGATCTATGCCCATATGTCAAAGCTGGATGTCAAGGTCGGTCAGGAAGTGAAGCAAGGCCAAGTGATCGGTCTTATGGGAACGACAGGATTTTCGACAGGTCCCCATCTGCATTACGGAATGTTGATCGGGAACACTTACGTCAACCCGCAGCCATTCTTTGAGGCGTCACCGTTCCAATGGAAGTAAAGAGAGGTGTGAAACGTGAGGATTTCACATGTACCCAGCAAAGTATTAAACAATATGGTTCATTTTTTGGCACCTTATGAGCAGGCTGTAGATGAATTGAAGCTAAAGCTCAAAGGGATCAAATACGGATTTCAAAAAAGTGGACGATACTCACCGATTGAATTTGTAGTGGGGCGAGTCAAAAAAGTCGACAGCCTCATTAAAAAAGCGAAGGAAAAAGGCATTGATTTTCAAGGGGAAAATTGGCAGGAGCATGTCGCCAGAGAAGTATCCGATATTGCAGGGCTGCGAGTTGTCTGCCGTTATGTAGACGATGTACGGGAAGTGCTGCAGCTTCTTCAGGAGAGGGAAGATATCGTCATCCATGATATCAAAGACTATATCGCCTCTCCAAAAGACTCCGGATACCGCAGTATCCATATGATTGTATCCTACACGGTATATCATGGCAGTGAAAAGATCACCCTGTATTGTGAAATCCAGATTCGCACACTGGGGATGAATTTTTGGGCGACGAATGAGCATGAGCTGCGCTACAAGTACGCAGGCAACATCCCGGCAGATGTGCTCGGCAAGCTTCAGGAAGCTTCTGTGATTACCCATCAGCTGGACATTTTGATGAACAATCTGCGCCAGGAAATATTGACCCCTGCCGAGGTGGATCAAAGCCTGGAGGACAAGCTGGAAGAGATTTTCTCTCTCTATGTGAAGCAGGATCTCGATGCAGCCTCGGCCCTGTATCGGGAACACGTTAGCGGTTTTGAAGAAGCGTTTGCCGACAATCCCAAGTTTAAAATGATTTACGACTTGTTAGGGAAACGACTGGGTTAAGGATAAGATAAGAGCAGAAGCCATCCGTCAAACGAACGACAAAGTATGGAAAGGACACCGACTACCATGCGTTTTCTTCTTACGTACCTTCTCGTTGTGGTCACGGCACTATTGGGTCCGGTCACACCTTTGGCTTTTGCTGAAGACACATCCAAGGTTTCAGCCGATGCACTGAGCGGGGAGTCAGCCATTTTGATTGACGCGACGACAGGACAAGTCCTGTTCGAAAAAAATCCACATGAAAAGCTGTATCCAGCTAGCATCACGAAGATTGCCACTGGGATTTATGCGATTGAAAAAGGGAATCCTGATGATATTGTCACGGTTTCCAAAAAAGCGAGATATGAAGAAGGCACACGTGTCTATCTGGGAGAAGGCGAGCAGGTTCCGTTGCGCAAATTGGAATACGGTCTCCTGATGCACTCAGGAAATGATGCCGCTACAGCGATTGCCGAGCATATGCACCAGACTACCGAGCGTTTTGCAGAAGAGCTGAACGCCTATCTGTCCGAAAAAGTAGGGGTCACGGAAACGCATTTCGCGAATGCACACGGTTTGCACGATCCGAATCACTACACGACTGCATCCGACATGGCAAAGATCGCGAAATACGCCATGCAAAACCCTATCTTTCGCGAAATCGTAGGAACCGTTCGTTTGCCGTGGGACGGGAAAGAATGGAAGTCCGAGCTCGTGAATCACAATAAGCTTTTGCGTAACTACGAAGGTGCGACAGGGATTAAAAACGGCTTTACCGACCAGGCCATGCAAACGCTCGTTGGTTCGGCCAAGCGAGGAAACACGGAATTCATCGCAGTTACCATGAAGGCGTCGACAAGTGCAAGTGCCTACAAAGATGTCACCAGCATGCTTGACTATGGATTCGCCAACTTTGAAACCAAGCCGATCGCAGCGGAAGGAAAAACTTATACCCACGCGGCTGCTCCTGGAAACGACGCGGTGATTACCTATATAACCATGGATGATTTATATGCGACGGTACCTAAGGGAACAGAGCCGCTCGTAGAACTGACAGAGGACGGACATCTTCTAGTCCAAGGGGGAGACTTGCACATCACCTACCCGTTGTTAAGACAGGATCCGCCTTCGGTTGCTTCTGAGCCGAGACGTGCACAGTTAGCCAAATCGCTTGAGGATCATTCAGGAGTGCTTTACGGATTGCTGTTTGTTTGGCTGGCCATGAATCTCTTTATGATCAGCTACACGGTCCATCGCACCCGCAGGATGCGCCGCGTGAGAAACCGGGATTGGCAGCGACGTGCCTATTAAACGAAGCACAGGACAGAGACTTCTCATGTCCTGTGTTTTTTTTGTACCTTGAAGAGCCGTGTCCACTTCACAATCATTTGCGTAATCTAGGAGAAGAAGGCATTTTCCGATGAGGGGGAATGAAGATGGACAAAGCAGTAGTCGATCGCCCCGAGGTATCTGTCGTTTACGTAGCTAGCGACGATACCAGAACGCTTCGGCGAATGCTCACGAATGTGAAAGAGCTAGCCACTTCACTAGAAGTCATCGTGGTTAGCCCTAAGTGCGTGGATACATCCTATCTGGGAGACGAGTCCTCCTGGATTGACAAAATCGTTTCTCCATCCATCTATAGCTATGACGAAGGCAGGGCATTGGGTGCTCGCCATGCTCGAGGTGAAACGGTTCTCTTTTTGGATGAAAGAGTCGATTTCTCCCTTCCGCTTTGGCAACAGTATGTGGATGCGGTAAGGAATGGTGCGGATGTTGCCGTTACGGTGCGTACCCAAACGTCGACCTCTGCCAAAAAGAAAAAGCCGCTGCCAACACGCTATGCCTATCGATTGCTCAATCATTTGCTTGGACACACAGAGCTCGGTACCGGGACGCTGTCCAGAATTCCGTTTGCCTGTAGTCGAAAGGCACTGAAGGCACTAGGGCATGAATGCTTGCGCACACCACCTATTGCTTATGTAAAAGCGGCATGGCAAAAGCTTGTTGTCGTAGGAGTTCATCCGGATTCAGCCATCAAGTGGACGGATGATACACGAATCTCGATGGTCAAAAGTACCCGTCAACTCTTGCGGGAGCATGCACACGCGATTCAGCTTTTGGTAAACCTGATCGGACCACGCGGCGGCATGCCGGATGGCGATCGGTATCGGGACCTGTTGCACATCCCGGGAGAGCTTCACTTGCGGTCAGTCTTTTACCCGCAGCCACGAGAGGATAAGGGGGGAGTGTGGGGTGGGAAACGAAAAAAGAAACAAACGGGCAGCCATAAAAAAAGATAAGAACCGGAAGCGTTTGAGTGTCATCATCTCTGTTGAGCAGGATGAAATCACGATCAAAGCGCTACTGCAGCAAGTCGAAAAACTCCATCCAAAGGAAATTATCATGATCCTCCAGGGGAGCAACGAAGAGTCAATCGAAATTTTATTGAATTCCCAATTTCCTTCACATACGACTATCATTTATCCGTTCTCGCTCGGGGATGAGCTGTGGCGCTCGATCGGTGCAAAAGAAGCCACTGGCGATGTGTGGCTCTTCCTGGACGGAAGTGAGATGATCCTCGCAGAAGAGTTGTCCCCCTTTGTGCGTGCCTGTTATGGGGGAGCGGACATCGCCTTGCGTAAATCGACTGCGGATTCGGTCACGGGTACAGTCAGCTTGGCGTGCGCGTTTTTCAATCATTTGCTGGAGCAGCAACAACTTGGGATGTCTTCCATGATGATGCTTCCTTTTGCCATAAAGAAGAAAGCGGCATCGCTGGTTGGGATCGACCAGCTCGTTGTTCCACCTCTGGCTCAAGCGATTGCGATACGAAACGGGTTGCGCGTCGAGACGGTTCCTTTGAAATGGTATTTCGGCCATGGTGGCCTAAATGTTACTCCGAGCAGGAGTAGACAGAAAGAGATGACCTGTTTAGGGGATCATCTGGAGGCGGTACTTTACTGGAGTGAACAGATTCGAAGTGAACAAGGAAAAGTCATCTAGACGAATAAATCATGGATGCTTGGTGCGATCAATCAAAAGCAGCTGCTGTCACAGACTCAAAAAGAGAGTCATTTCACGCAGCTGCTTTGCTGTGTTTGCTGTTTGGTTGATCGGCTTATTTTCAAGCGGGATAAGTTTCGTTTTGCAATGTTCGTGTTTTATAGTACCATATCATGGTAGGAAATTATTGAAGGTAAAGGAGAAAAATGCGATGAGTGTACATATCGAAGCAAAACCAGGTGCGATTGCCGAAACCATTTTACTGCCAGGAGATCCGCTGCGTGCGAAATATATAGCAGAGACATTTTTGGAAGGAGCAGAGTGCTACAACAATGTTCGCGGCATGCTAGGCTTCACAGGAACGTATAAAGGCAAGCGCGTTTCCGTTCAAGGTACAGGGATGGGTGTTCCTTCCATTTCCATTTACGTGAACGAGCTGATGCAATCCTACGATGTGCAAAATCTGATTCGGGTAGGAACCTGCGGAGCGATTCTGGAGGATATCAAAGTGCGTGACGTGATTATCGCGATGAGCGCATCCTCTGACTCACAGACCAACCGGCTGTTGTTTAACCAGATTGATTTCGCTCCAACGGCTAGCTTTGAATTGCTGCACAAAGCTTATCAAGCAGCAACGGAACGGAATTTGTCGGTGAAGGTGGGGAATATCTTTACGAGCGACAGCTTTTATCGGGAGAGCATGGACTTGTACAAGAAGCTGGCTTCCTATCAAGTTCTGGCGGTTGAGATGGAGTCCTCGGCTCTCTACACACTGGCTGCAAAGTATAAGCGTAATGCCTTGTCCATCTTGACCGTGAGCGATCATATCCTTACGGGTGAAGAAACCTCCTCCGAAGAGCGCCAAACCACGTTCAATGAGATGATTGAAGTAGCATTGGATTCAGTTCTATTGAAGTAGAAGCGTAAGGACCAGCTAATATTTGCAAACACGAAGCAGTGGCTTTTGTATTTGCGGGTATTAGCTTTTTTTACGGAATCAGCAAGGATAGACGGCCTGGGCCATCGAAGACAAGCAGGGAATTCACCTGTGAAAGCATAAGTTAAAGAGACCACTATCGAAGAACTGGAGGGGGAGAGATGCACATGGAGTCGAAATACATGCTCTCTTTGGACCAAGGTACGACCAGCTCTCGTGCGATCTTGTTCGATAAATCAGGTGCGATGATCGGGGTCGCGCAAAAGGAGTTCTCGCAGCTTTATCCAAAGCCGGGCTGGGTCGAGCATCGCGCCGAAGAAATTTGGGAATCGCAGCTGGATGTGCTGAAGGCTGTCTTACTTGAAAATCATGTCAAGCCGGAGCAAATCGCCGGGATCGGCATTACGAATCAACGTGAAACGACGATCGTCTGGGACAAAGAGACAGGAAAACCTGTGTACAACGCCATTGTTTGGCAGAGCCGGCAGACGATCGACATCTGCACGCAGCTGAAGGAAAAAGGCTTTGATCAAATGGTGCGAGAGAAGACGGGTCTCTTGATCGATGCCTACTTCTCCGGTACCAAGGTCGCGTGGATCCTGGACCAAGTGCCAGGTGTTCGCGAGCGTGCCGAAAGAGGGGAGCTTTTGTTTGGAACCGTTGATTCATGGCTTATATGGAAGCTGACCAGTGGAAAAGTACATGTAACAGACTATTCCAATGCCTCGCGGACCCTACTGTTTAACATCCACACTCTCCAATGGGATGACGAGCTGTTGGAGATGCTGCAGGTGCCTGCCCAGATGCTGCCGGACGTTCGTCCGTCCAGTGAGCTTTACGGCTATACAGACGAAAAAATTTTTCAATATCCGATACCGATCGCGGGGATCGCGGGGGATCAGCAGGCTGCTCTTTTTGGTCAGGCATGTTTCTCGGAAGGGTCCGCAAAAAATACGTACGGCACCGGCTGCTTTATGCTAATGAATACAGGCGAAAAAGCAGTTGCCTCGCAAAATGGTCTTTTGACGACGATCGCCTGGGGAGTAGACGGAAAGATTGAATATGCGCTGGAAGGAAGCATCTTCGTAGCTGGCGCGGCGATTCAATGGCTCAGGGATGGACTCAAGCTGATTGAAAAGGCCGCAGATTCGGAAAAGCTTGCCATGGAAATTGACAGTACAGATGGAGTGTATATGGTGCCGGCGTTTGTTGGGCTAGGAGCACCTTATTGGGACATGGAGGCAAGAGGGGCTATCTTTGGTCTGACACGAGGCACGACAGACAAGCATTTGATACGCGCTGCCTTAGAGTCGCTTGCTTACCAGACGCGAGATGTTCTGGAAGCGATGGAGGCAGATTCAGGCATGAAGCTGCAAAAGCTTGCCGTTGACGGGGGAGCCGTAGCGAATCATTTTCTCATGCAATTTCAATCCGATCTGCTGGGGGCGGTGGTAGAGCGTCCCCGGGTAAACGAAACGACGGCTTTAGGTGCTGCTTATCTGGCGGGGCTCGCGGTTCACTATTGGAGCAGCAAAGAGGATATTGTCTCGAACAAGGTAATCGAGCGGTCATTTGAGCCTCAGATGGCAGAGGATCAGCGGCAAAGCCTTTACGCAGGGTGGAAGCAAGCCGTATCTGCAACCATGGGCTACAAGATTTCCGCAGATGAGAACGTCAGAGCAAACCATGGTAGGACTCCAGCAGCCTCAAATGCCCCCACCCAACCCACAACCAACGCGCTTATCCGACATGACGATTTCAACACTCATGCTGAATTGTCATAAGGCGGGTTCGGCTGTGGGAATGCTTCGGGCAGGCGAGTGCGTAGATCCGCAAATCAGGCAGTATCACGTAAATGGAGCCAATCTTTGCCAGCAATTAGCCTATGAAACCTGGCAGTACATGAATGCAAAAGGATACTATCAAGCTCCGCAGCTCGCGGATCATACGATGAATACCATGATCAATGCCTATCAGCAACAGCCTCCTCAACCTCAGCAGCCGCTGCTGTTCTAAACGTTCAATCAACAGGAAGAGGAAAAGCCAACCGAAAATGGTTGGCTTTTTGTTTGCAAGGTGTGTGAGCTGCGTCCAAGAACTAAGCTCTTTCGCGTTCGTCCTCTGTATCAAACCGTTTCAAGAAGAAGTGATAAAGCAGCTCTACTACGCCGAGGAGCACCGCTGTAAACAAGAGCTCACCCCAGTTTAAGGACCAGTGCATAACGGCTGAGGCTGCCCAAAGGTAAACGACTGCCAGAATAGCATCGGAGACGGTCGCAACGAGATTATTGGATGCACGCAGGATAAGTCTGTCTCCAACGAGATAAGCAATGACGGAAAATAACAGGGTCGCGACAACTGCAGAGAAAATGTTTGCTTCTGTGTACCACAAAAGTAGAGGGACGAGAATAATGCCATTCATGACGACTTTCACTAGAAAACGGATCAAGGCAGCTTCTCCTTTCAAAGTAGCATTCAGGATTAGTATGAAGTAAAAGATTCACATTCATTCGAACGGATGAAAAGGGGACGGACAGGCTTTCTCGGACCGCCCTCCAAATATTGCCGCTGCCAAGCTGGCTGGATCCAGTTCAGAGCAGCAATTTTCGGGGGAAAGCCACACACTAACATTGAGAAAGCAGAAACCAAAAAGAAGAAGTAGCTTCTAATAAGGCCAAGCCTTCCTCGCTAGGGAAGGCTGTTTGCTTGCTGAATACATTGAAAGAGCATGCCCTACACATCCATGATGATCGGCAGGATCATGGGCCGACGCTTCGTTTTGGAGTATAGGTATTGACCGATGGATTCTTTTAGACCTTGCTTGAGACGATTCCATTGACTGACATTTTCTGCTTGAAGCTGATGAAGAGCAGCCAGTCCGACACGGCTTGCTTCCTCCATCAGCCCTTCCGCTTCCGGAGCAAATACGAAACCGCGGGAAATGAGCTCCGGACCCGAGATGATCTTTCCGTCTGCCTTGTTGCGTGTGACAACAACGACGAGGATGCCATCTTCCGAAAAGTGCTTGCGATCTCGCAGGATGACTGTTCCCACATCCCCGATACCGAATCCGTCTACTAGAGTGCTTCCTGCAGGTATTTTGCGTTCTTGCTTAGGGGCACCCTCTGAAAAATCCACGACATCGCCTATGTTGATGATAAACACATCTTCCCTGTCCATTCCCATCGATTCGGCAAGCAGGCGATGCTGATGAAGCATGCGGTACTCGCCATGGATGGGAATGAAGTAGGTCGGCTTCATGAGCGTCAGCATCAGCAGCTTGAGCTCTTCTTGGCTGCCGTGGCCGGAAACATGCATGCCCGTTGCGGAACCAGAGCCATAGATCACATTTGCCCCTAAGATAAATAGATTATCGACAATGCGCGAAACACTTTTTTCGTTTCCAGGTATGGGGGACGCAGAGAGAATCACCGTGTCCCCTGACTCTACCTTGACATTCCGGTAATTTCCTGTAGATAAGCGGGCCAGAGCGGCGTTGGGTTCTCCCTGGCTGCCTGTGCATAAGATGGCGATCTGATTGCGATTGAGCTGATCTGCTTCCTCGGGCTCGATGATCATACCTTCAGGCACATGCAGGTAACCCTGATCAGAAGCGATTCGCACCACGTTAACCATGCTTCTGCCAAGCAGCATGAGCTTGCGGTTTGTCAAAAGTGTCGCATCAATCACTTGCTGCAGGCGATAGACATTGGAGGCAAAGGTAGAAACGAAAATTTTGTGCTTCGCTTTGATAAAAGCTTCACGCAAATGATCGCCCATATGCTTTTCCGATGGAGTAAAGCCAGGGCGTTCAGCGTTCGTACTCTCGGACAACAATACAAGAACGCCTTTACTCCCGATTTCAGCCATTCGGTGAATGTCGGGTGTTTGATTATTGACGGGGGTCAAATCAAATTTGAAATCTCCGGTATGCACGACGGTTCCTTTCGGCGTTTCAAAAACAATACCAAGACAATCGGGAATGCTGTGGTTGGTCTGAAAGAAACGGATGGTGAACGCACCCAGATCTATGACGGATTTGGAATCGATCGTCGTGCGAGTGGTCGCTTGCAGTAAGCCGTGTTCCTTCAGCTTTTCTTCGATTAAGCCAAGCGTTAATCTGGTTCCGAAGATCGGCATGTTGAACTGTCTCAGCAAATAGGGGATACCGCCAATGAGCTTCGTCCATCTTATAGGATGAACAGGAAAAGAATTTCATGAACTGGTAAATAAAGGTGAATCAATGAAGATAAAAAAGAGGTCAACCATAATCGGTTGACCCCTTAATCGGATAAAAGTAAAGCTCGTAAAATCAGTTCTCTTTTGTAAGGAATACGTTATTCGTCTTTGCCTTGCGTTCAGCGATATAGGAAGCGACGCCCAAAAGTAGAGCCAGTCCTACCAGAATGGCGCCAACCCACGGGAGTGATGTGATAGCCAGATGCGTAATCACCCATCCGCCGATGAAAGCTCCAGCTGCATTTCCTAGATTACCGGCCGAATGGCTGGAGGTAGAGGCGAGAGCTGGTGCCGACTGTGCCAGGTTCATCACACGCACTTGCAGCCCTGGAAAAACAGCAAACGAAGCAGCTCCCCACAGAAAAATCGTAATCACCGCAGCGATCTGATTATACATCGTAAACGTAAACAGAGTCAGGATGATACAGATCGAAAAGTAAAGCCCCAGGACGGAAGGCATCAGCTTCCAATCGGCAAGCTTGCCGCCTACGATATTGCCGATAGTCACTCCACAGCCAAACAGTACGAGGATCCAAGTGACGGAATGCTCGGCAAAGCCGGTGACTTGCGTTAGCAGCGGCGTAATATAAGTGAAGACCGTGAAAAGTGCGGCATTGCCCAGTGCACCAATCAGGAGGTACAGAAGCAGCTTCGGTTGGACAAGCGCTTTGATTTGTCCAGTAATGCTCTCCGTATTTTGCTGCCGCATTTTTGGAACGAAAACCATGATTCCGACCCATGCAATGATTCCCATAATGGCAATCGTACCAAAGGAAGAGCGCCAGCCCATATGCTGACCAATAAAGGTTCCCAAAGGGACTCCAATGATATTGGCAATCGTCAAGCCTGCCATCATGATAGAGACGGCACTGGCACGTTTGTCCGGTGGAACTAGGCTGGAGGCAACCACTGCTCCCACTCCAAAAAATGTCCCATGAGTCAACGCCGTCAACATGCGAGCGGCCATCAAAACGGCGTAATTCGGAGCGATGACCGAAATTCCATTTCCGAAAATAAAAAGAAGCATCAGGAAGCACAGGAGCTTCTTTTGAGGAATGCGATGAGTGAGGATGGTCATGATCGGCGCCCCGACAGCGACCCCAAGAGCGTACATGGTAATGAGCTGCCCTGCTGACGAGATGCTGACCCCTAAGTCATCGGCCACGTTGGGGAGCAAACCCATGATGACAAATTCAGTCATTCCAATTGCAAATGAACCGAGCGTAAGCGAAAGCAAAGAGATCGAAAACGACTTTTTGTTTGCTTGTTCTTTGATCGAAAGCTGTGAAATTTCCATGAAGTAAATACAACCTTTCTGCTGTTTTACATCCGGTTAGAATGGCAGTACCTTTCATGTGCGCCGGACAAGAATGCCTGTTCCCTATTATTAAGTTTCACCCGCGTAAAAATCAAGGTTTTCTTCTCCTTGAAACCGTCTGGAAGTGTAAGGGGTACGGCCTAAAAAGAGCAAAGGGGAAATTCCATCTCTTCTAAAAAATCTAATAATTCCCATTTATCCTAAACCTCTATCTTTTCTTATGACTCTCCGATATACTTACAAAAATATCCTTTATCGGCAAGGAGGAATTATCCGAATGGTTTGGCTCCACAATCTGATAGCCCGTTATGACAGAGCAATCTGGATTCGGGTCATCGGAACGATTTTGACGACGTTTGCCGGCTTTATGCTCAGACCTTTCCTGGCTTTTTACCTGTATGACAGAATGGACGGCAATCTACTGTTAGCAGCAATGGTCACGAGCCTGCAGCCTTTAACGAGCATCATTTCTGGCTATTTTGCCGGCAGTCTCTCGGACAAGTACGGACGAAAGCCGTTGATGATAGCTGCACTCCTGATCGAGTCCGTCTCCATGGCAGGCTATATGTGGGCAGAGTCCCTTTTCGCCTTTGCCGCACTCACGATTCTGAACGGAGTCGGGGCCTCCCTGTTTTGGCCAGCTGCTAGCGCACAGGTGACAGATATCGTCCCAGAGGAGAAGAGGAGTGAGGTCTTCGCGCTGCTGCATACGGCCTTGAATTTGGGGGCTGCTGCAGGACCACTGATTGGTGTGGCACTGTACAAGATCAATCCGGGTATCGCTTTTGGCATATGCTCACTCGCTTTGTTCATCTACTGTCTGCTTATTGCCTGGCAGGTGCCGGAGACATTGCCGAAGGAAGCACGCGCTGGGGCAAAATCCAGCAAAGAAGAAAGCAATACCAGCCCTCGCTTTGTATGGTCTGAGCACAAAACGCTGTTTTGGATGGCACTCGCAGCTGTACCTTTATCGCTCCTGTATTCACAGGTCGAAATCATTCTCCCACAGCATCTGCGTACCAAATACGACGATTTTCTCACGATTTTCGCGACACTTTTGACGATCAATGGAATCCTGGTTGTCTGCTGTCAAATCGCGATCGCCAAATTCGCAGAACGATTTCCAGCCCACCGCGTCATTTTGACAGCGTACCTGTTCCTTGCCTGTGTCGGCTTCGGTTATGGGTGGGCACCAGGCATGATCGTGCTCATTCTTGCAGAGACGATGTTTACCATTGGCGAGATGCTGTACGGACCACAAATCCAAAAAGCGATCTCTGTCATGGCTCCCGATGAATTCCGTGGACGCTACTTCGCCGTGTTTGGTGCAAACTGGGGAATCACGGGAACCATCGGACCAACCGTAGGTGCCCTGGCATTTCGCAATTTCGGAGGAGCTTACTGGTTTTCCACGCTCAGCGTATTGCTCTTGATCGGGGGAATGTTTCAGTACCGTTTCGTCAAAAAAGCAATACGACACACGAAATCGACTCCTGCTTCTGCGGAGGAGCCGGCCATTTCCGGTTCGTAGTGATATCACAGATGATCTTTCGCCTTCCCATATGTTCATCTGGTGTATATGCTTACGGAAGATATTGAGCTAGACCCCCATGCTGCGCAGGTGTGCATGGGGGGTATCACACTTTCCTCATTTAATCCCACCTGATCCGATAAGATCGATGTTCACCTTGATATTCCATTCGAGTCGTGGATAAATGGCTTTCCATTTTTCCCAGTCTTCATCCCCATGATAATGAGTGGCCCGATAGCGTAAACCGAAACCAATCGGATCAACTCCAAGCGACTGGAGTTTTTCCAGAACATGACGATAGCGTTTGGCCGCTTCGGTTTCCGCTACTTCTTTATACCGGTCCCATTGCGAATTGTAGAAAGTCTGCTTGGATTCCTCGGTGATCCCTCTGATTCGCACATCCATCATAAGCTTAGGAGAGGAGGGGTTTCGTTCATCAAACTGATACGAATAACCAAAATAGGTCACATTCAAAGCGAATTGAACATTTTCTTTCTTGGTTTCGATATCGAAGTTTCGGATTTTCTTGGATAATTCATTAAAAATCCGGGTTTCTTCTGGATTTAAGATCGCTTTGATTTTTTCCTTGTCAAAGACAGCCACTCGATCAATTAAATAGGTTTCCTTCAATGGACGGATGACGGGTAAATACGGATCCAATCCTTTTTCGCTCAAGCGTCGATGGTAATCAAACAAAAATTCAGTAACGATAAAAGAAGATTCCGTTCCCTCCTTCAATTCAGAATATTATTTCTTGTCATAATATTGACAAGTTTTCGGCTGTCCATTATAGTTATGAATAACTTTCTGAAACTAGCAGCATACGGGGTGCGGTCAAATGAATCCGCTTGTACTCAGTGCAGGACAGTTAAAGCAAGAATTGACCAAGGTCTACAACGAAGTGAATTTGCAACTGTTTCAAATCGGGGTCAAACGGCTTCGCGTCGATTTTGTTGGGGATCGGATCTTATTCATGACGTACCATCGACGAGTCCCGGCTATTCGCTCGGTCGACGAGAAAAATCGGGAACTCACGCGAATGATGGATATTCTCCTGATCGACGAATTCAAAGCGCTGTTGAAGGGACGCCTAGAAACAAAATACGAAATCAAGGTGGTCTCCATTCTCAAGGATTACGACCCGGAAACCGAGCTCTCGGCAACCGTAGTCGTGCTCGAGCAGAATGTGGAGATGTACCTCCAAAAGCAAAGCTGACTGGTAGAATGATCTCAGGAATGAGTGCAGGACGGCCGTCAGTACGCAAATGAACAGGGGTTCGGGGTTATTCCCTATCCTGTTTGTTTGGTACTGGCGGCTATTTTTATTTCATAGAGGGAGGAAACCAAAATGACAACCATTTCGGATGTAGTTCTCGCACTAGACATACTTTCAGGAGGGAGGGTAAACGACCCCAATCCGATGCATTCCTTTTCCATTTGGAAGGATTCTGGGATTCGAGGGAAAAAGGTGCTAGAGAAGCCTGGCCTCGTTTGGGGCGACCCAATGCGCCAAGTGAAGAAACTGGCTGTTGCGATGACGCTCTCTGAGCACGACATTGAACTTGCGGCCGCCACCGGTGTAGATGCCATTGTGGCACATCACCCGATCGCAGATGCAGCCAGTTCGGGTGGAGTGACGCTAAAAAACTACCTGGGTCTCTCTGGGCTTGCGGTGCTGGAGCTTCATGAAGCCTTTCACGGACTTCACCCAGGCATAGCCTTTTTGCACGGCCATCAGGTGAGGTATGCCGACATTCATTACGGCGGTGTAGAAGGAAATGTTTTGTTTGTCGGTACGGTGTTGCCTGAGATTAAAGAGATGGGCCATATCCTTGATCGCCTTCACTCGTTTATGGGCTTGGAAGAGGAAGGAGAGCTGCTGAAGATGGAGCGCGAGATTCGGGGGAGCTCGTCGGTGATGGAGGCTACACTTGTCACGCAAGGGCGTATCGTACTGGGCAGTCGAGAGAGTCCCGTCAAACACGTGCTGCACATCTTCCCACACACAGGGTTTTCCCCAGCGCATTTGCGACAGGCAAAAGAGCAGTTTCCGGAGATTGACACCGTGCTTGCTTCCATTAGCCGAGTAAGAAGCGACAGTGAACTGGTTCAAGAGGCGAAGCGTTTAGGACTTCAGTTTGTCATAGGAAACTGCCATGTGCTGGAAATTTTAGAAAACGGTCTTCCTCTTGCGTATGCGCTCGAGAAGCTCCTTCCCGACGTGGAGGTGGTGGTGTTCCGAGAGCGGGTGACATCCATTCCGCTAAGAGAAATGGGAAGCAAGCGAATCCGGGAATATGCAGAGCGGATGGCCGACAACTATCTGGTCAAAAAAGTGAACGTGTAGGAAACGAGCGAGCAGAATAAGGGGGAAGAGGAATATGGCAAAACCACAGGAGCAGCTGGATAGTGTTTATACACTGCAGCAGGCAGCACAGAAAAGAGCATGGAGCCCCATCGAATGGGTAGGACTGGGATTGGTAGTAGCCGTCACGGTACTCTTAATCTTTCAGCCGAGTGTACTAGGTGATGCGTTTACCGCGATGTTAAACAAAGTGAAGCCGATTGTAGTCGACGTGTTTTTGATGGGGACGGTTGGCGTGGCGATCATCCTCAGTGTAATGACGGGGCGAATGCTAGAGCGCTTAGGCTTTACCGATGCCTTGATGCGAATCTTTGTGCCTATAACGGAGCGGATCCGCGTAAACCCGTCCGTCGTGATTCCAGGTATCTATAATATTCTCGGGGATATCAACGCGGCTGGTCGGATAGGCGGTCCCATCTTGAAGCGAGCAGGCGCAACCAAAGATGAACAAAAGATCGCCATCGCCACTATGGTGCAGTCGCAGCAGTCGTTTTCCTGTTTTATGCTCGGTCTCATCTGCTTGTCCATAGCTGGGATCGAGGCATTTCCCGTCGTGTTTCTTGCCATTTTCGCCCCACTTGTTGTCGTGCCTTTTGTGCTCAGCAAGACGATCTACCGGGATACGAAGTCAGTACCGCTTCGTGATCTTCCCTCGTTCACTCCAAGTACACCCTTTTTCACCACTCTTTTCAATGGGGCTAAGGAGGGTGCGGAGCTGCTGTTTCTTCTGGTCATTCCTGCAGCTGCCGTAATCTTTGGGATCATCGGCTTGCTAGATTACGCAGGGGCGTGGAAATGGATTGAAGGTGCGCTTTCATCAGGGCTCAGCTTGATTGGGGTAGATCCGAAGACGGGGATTACGGCAATCTTGGCTTCTCCGACACTCGCCATGGCTCAGCTAAAGGAAGTTGCTGCAACAATGGACCCAAGATTGGTGGTAGGAGCTTTCGTGCTGGCGGCCTCTGGTCTTCCACTCTCCGACGTGTTCGGGCAGATCCCTGCGATTTGGTCTGCCAACTCTGATCTTTCACCCCGTGAGGCTTTGTCTGCTGCTTTGGTAGGGATGGGGATGCGCATTGTGACCGTAGTGATCTTTGCGTTTGGATTGACACCGCTGCTGGTTTAAATAGAGCTTGGTAGGGAGTTGGCAGGCGAATCGATGGTGGTAGATATGTCACGTCCTCATTCCTAAGAGATTACGCTTGTGAATTTGTAAGGAGTTGCCTTCTGGCAGCTCCTTTTTCATTGATCAACGGCTTTCGGGATGCGAAAAGCTGAGTAAGACGTAAAAAAATTTTTACGAAATGGGGATAAAAATTTCTCCCTCTTGCTATTGTAACCGGCTGATCGGCACGGATGGATAAAGACTGGCTGCTATTTTAACGATGGCACGAGAATTGCTCTTAAAAAGATTGATGATTCACACAATGCGCTTTTTAAGGGGGATGCTTGCTAGGAAGGAAATACGAGCAGTTGCGATCGACACTAGAGAAGCAAACAGGCTGGAGAGGAGACATTTCAATTGATAGCAAACCTGCATCAGAAATTGGAGGATAGCTATGAACAAATGGTGGAGTGGAGACGGCACTTTCACCAGTACCAAACAATATGAACACGACCATAGAAGGCTTCGAGCCGGATGTTCTAGACTATTCAATCCTGCCGTACAAAAAGCCAGTCAACACACGATAATAAAGTGTTAGACTGGCTTAGGTTATTGAACTATTGATACCCGTTAGTATATTGATTTTATGTTATTGATAGCTTTCCCACAACACTGGGCATCATGGTGGTCAACTGGCTCGGCGGGAACGGGCCAAAGTTAGCCCAGCGAGGACCATGCCGATCAGCCCCATCATGATGGCCACGATTGCCCCGGCTCGCCCGCTGCCGGTGCCGAAACCACCAGTGAAGTTTGCCAGATGCAGCCCAGCGTAGACTATGACGATCAGCGCCATCACCGCGGCCACAATGGCCCCGCGTCTCCCTGAGCCGATGCCGAAACGACCGGCGGAGCGGGCCAGAGACACCCCACCTATGACCGCGCTGATCAGCCCCACCACCGCGTCCATCGTGGCCCAAAGTCGCCCGGTGGTTAATCCGTAAACGACATCAACGTTGGTCCCTTCAGCAGAGGCAATAGTTGGAACAAGTAGAAATGCACAAAGTACTGCGAATGAAGCTAGCCTCATTTTCATTTGTTAATCACTCCTCTTTGTTGTTTTTACAAACAGAATATAGAGAAGAGTTCGATTGGATTATCTGCTGGATCATCTGCAAGATCTGCTTACCACCAAAACCTGTGACAATATTAATGCAAGAAGCGTTGTCCACTTTACGCAGGTTCTCGACAAAGCCATTCAGGTGTATAAAAGTGTAAAATAATCCTTCGACCTCATAACCATTACTCCATTTCTGCTCAATTTCCGTAATTGGTGGATAAATCCACCACCCCCTTACCCTTAGCGCCTAGTTCCAGCTGCGCCTCTCAATCAGCATCGCACACAGTCCACTGCTCATTCCTTACACTTTCATCGTACGTTTTCAATAAACCGATCCCCTGTTCAATTTTGTTCTTGTTTTTCGCGGCTATTTCTTTCCTTTCACAGCCAGTTTACACAACAAATGTCGAGAACTTATGCAGATCTTCCTCTGTTTGCGTGAATTTCTTCAGTAATCTGTCAAATCCCGTTATAATTTTGCGTTAGAGGTATTACTCGCAATGGAAGCAGATTATTATGGAAAGGTGTGATTGAAATGGATGCGAAATTGTTGCTTGTGGAGGACGAACCGGGCATGCTTGAGGAAATGCACAGCTTTCTGCAACGTGAAGGGTTTCAGGTATTGAGCGCTCGTACCGGCAAGGAAGCACTAACGATCGCCCGATCTGAGCGGCCTGATCTCATCGTGCTTGATTGGATGCTCCCCGAGAAAAGCGGTATCGATGTATGCCGTGAAATCAGGCAAACTTCGCAATGCGGCATTATTATGGTCACTGCAAGATCTGAGGAGTCAGATAAGATTGTCGGTCTGGAAATCGGTGCGGATGATTATTTGACGAAGCCGTTCAGCTTGCGGGAGCTCGCTTCGCGCATCCGAGCTTTGCTTCGCCGCTTACGCGGACCTGAAGACAAGTCGATGTTCTTGGAAAGAGACAACTTGATCATTTCCGAGCCCAAATGTCAGGTTTTCAAAGACAGCCAGGAAATCCAATTGACACCTACTGAATTCAAAATTCTGTTCACACTGGCGAGTCGTCCCGGCATTGTCTTTAGCCGTTTGCAATTGTTAAAGTCTGCTTTGGAGGATGAATACATGGGATACGAAAGAACGATGGACTCTCATATTCGGAATCTTCGCCGCAAACTGGGAGACGATCCTGCCAATCCTCGATATATTCAAACGGTTTATGGATTCGGTTACCGATTCGGTGAACATTCATGAAGATGACGGTCCGGATGAAAATATTTGCTATGGGACTGCTCTTGCTCATTGTGGGTAACACCATCTCCCTCACAACACAAGTTTACACAGGCGGCTTGTTCGATCAATTTCAAAGAGAACAAATTGATGACACCTATTTGAGCGCCTCGCCAAAAGAGCAGATCGAAATATTAAAATCATATTTCCTTGAAAAAATGGAGCTGAACGTAATAATTAGAGCGTCCATTTTTGTTTTGATCGGGTTGTCCTTTAGTTTTTGGATATCGGGAGTGCTGACCCTCCCGCTCAAAAAGCTTATAACCGCTATAGAGCGCGTGTCACAGGGCGACTTGAACGTCAAAGTACCAGTAGACACGAAAGATGAGTATGGGAAAGTCGCCCAAACGTTCAATGACATGACGTTTCGTCTGCTTGAGGCCGAAGAAGCCCGCAGAAGATTGGTGGCCGATGTTGCTCACGAGCTTCGCACGCCACTGTCCATTATGCAGCTTAAACTGGAGAATTATCAGCAAGACAGTAATTATATCGCACCAGAAAGGCTGCTTCGGATTCATGATGAGGTGATACGAATGAGCATGCTTGTAGATGATCTTCATGTCTTGTCGTTGGCAGAAGCTGGCCGATTGTCGCTCGATCGCAAACCGCTCGATCTGACGGTACACCTGGAACGAATCGTGGACGATTTGAAATACGAAGCAGAAGAAAATGGATTGGACATTCGCCTTTATACAATTTCAAGGCCTCTTAGCGTGATGGCCGATGCGAGACGGATCACGCAGGTTTTCTTTAATTTGCTAACCAATGCGATTCGTTACACACCACGTGGAGGGAAGATTACGGTTGAAATCGAAGACCGGGTCGTTGATCGGAATGCGTTCTATGCACGTGTCTCGGTGATTGATACCGGCATCGGAATCCCGAGGGAACATTTGCTCCACCTATTCGATCGATTTTATCGCGTAGACGAGGCACGCTCGCGACATACAGGCGGTTCGGGGCTCGGATTATCCATCTCCCATCATTTTGTAAGAGCCCACGGTGGTTTCATTCGCGTTGCGAGTCAGCCTGATAAAGGTACTATATTTACTGTTTATCTTCCTATAGGCAATGATAATTAAAAAAAGTTGATAACTTCGCGCACAAATATACAGGAATCTCCGGCATAATTTCTTTATTTTCAGGAAACATAATTTCTTTTGGTTGGAAAAGTAACGTCAATGGTACTCCCCACGGTAAGATAGGCGACCACCCCTCAATAGTTCCAAACCCATAGCTTCGCTTGAGATGCAAGATCCCTGTCTCAACCAGCTTAAACATGGTCATTGTGGGTAGTGGGAAAACTGTTTTCGCGTCGGGGTTGATCCCCAATAAAGTCCACGTTCTCCCGGCTACCGCTATCTTATAGCGCCCAAGTAATAAGGCCAACCAGAAATCACTGGTTGACCTGATAAATAAAGTCCTAGACTGCCACTGCGCTTTCATCTTATCGATGCCCGTTAGCCAACCATGCAGCGCAGCTGCACCACAGCCGGCGAAGAAGGTCGTTTCAACATGGTGCCTAGTGCCCAACCGTTAGTCTGACTCCGGCTTCCACGGTGCATCACAGATTGTCGTACCCTTTTTGGTTTTTATTTTCATGGGAGTGAAAGAAGGGCATCATCCGTCTTAAAAAACCTCCAGCCACTTCCAGAGCCCCATCGCCTGGTACCCGTGCAGGAAATGCCTAACCCGGAGCTTTCCTTGAAGGAAGCGATGGATGGGTACGAGAAATCACTGATCGAGAGAGAGTGGCGGACGAGCGCGGGGAAAATCGCGGAAACAGCTAGGAGGCTCGGGATCTCCAAGCAGCTGTTGAAATACAAATTGGACAAGTACCGCTTGCGATGAGAATTGCATTGGAAGAGAAAGAAGCCGCTACAGAGCGGTTTCTTTTTTTGTTTGCCATCTTTCGTTAAAGGCGCTCCCACTTATTCCATGCAGCTTTTTGTTCAGCTCGGGCCCGTAGCAGAAATGGGGGGAAGGAAAGCTGGTAAATAATAAACGATGTGGAGTACCCCTTGTGTTAGGTGTATTAAGTGATATAATACACTACATACGCAGGAAAGGGCAGGAGGAAAGCCCATGGAGGAACAAAAGATTGGCTCATTGCGGTTCAAGATTGATTTTAGCCAGCCGTTGTATGAGCAAATCCTGGATCAAGTACGAAGCGCCATTGCAAAAGGAGAAATCGAATTGGGAGCAAAAATGCCATCCGTACGCGAGCTTGCCCTAGAGCTTCGGGTGAATCCAAATACGGTAATGAGGGCCTATCAGGAGCTGGAACGTGACGGGTTGACGGAAAAACGCAGAGGACAAGGAACATACGTTACTTCGTCAGCTGAGAGAGTGCAGCTGTTCCGGACAGAGCTGGCATCGAAGTACATGGATTCTTTTTTGGAGCAGATGGCGAGTTTGGGAATATCTTTATCAGAAATTCAGGGCTATTTGAGCAAGAAGTATCCGAACGAAACGGGGGGAACCAGATGATGGTGATACAGCCTATTGTCCAATGTGTTCAACTTTCGAAGCGATATGGTAAAAAATACGCGCTGAACCACCTTGATCTGAGTATCCCCGCAGGAAAAATCGTCGGTGTACTTGGTCCAAACGGTTGTGGTAAATCCACTTTGTTTCGGGCCATCACGGGCTTGATTGCTCCCGATGAAGGAGAGCTTCGCGTGCTGGGGCAGCCGCCTGGCTGGCAGACAAACCGGCACATCGGTTATTTGCCCGATCGTGCACGCTGGTATCCGCGGCATACTGCCTTGCAAGCGTTCGAATGGGGTGCCTCTTTTTTGCCGGGCTTTGATCTGGAAGCAGCCAAGACGTTCGCCGCGTATATGGACGTCGATTTGGAGATGAGTCTGGCTGGCATGAGCAAAGGGCAGGAGGCAAGGGTGATGCTGATTCTCTGCATGGCTCCCGAGGTTCCACTCATCATTTTGGATGAACCATTTGCCGGGATTGATTTCATCTCCAGAGAAGCGATTATTTCAGGGATGATCGATTATTTGGAGGATCGGGAGGTGTCGATCCTGATCAGCACACACGACATTCAGGAAGTGGAAGGACTGTTCGATTATATCGTTCTCATGGATCAAGGAAAGGCAATCTGGTCAGGCGAATCGGAGGAGCTGCGGGGACAATACGGATCTCTCCACGACGTATTCAGGACGTTTTACAAAAGGGAGTGGAGTCGATGAATTGGCGAACGTTTAGGAAGCTCGTCCATCATGAGTGGAAGCTGAAAGGAAGCAGAAGGCGGCTGGACCGCTCACATACTCATCGGTACGGACGGTTGCTGTACGTTGCCCTTCTTGCTCTCGCCGGCATCGGAGTAGCCACGTATTTTGCGATCAACGGCCAGCTCGAGCTGCATCAGCTGTGGGGTGTCGCGATCGGGTTCCCTTACATGCTCGTGGTTATGGGCGTTTTGATGCTGAGAAGAGAGTGGGAGAATGGAACATTTGGATGGTGGCTGACTTTGCCTTACTCACGGCTGAGTCTGATAGGTGCCAAATTTTTCGCTGCCTGGCTGCGAACAGTTGCAGTATCCTGCGTGGTATATGTGGTGATCTCGCTGTTTGCTGGAATCCTCACTTTGCTGGTGGGAGGATATTCAGCTGAGGACGTGTGGGTGACCATGCTGGCAGGGCTGCCATTGCTGGGAATAGTCATTGGTTTCAGCCCGATCATTCTTTCCCTAAGTCTTTTGCTGGCCACCTTTCATTACACGACCTTGCGCGTTTTCAGTCCCATTCTCTGGATCGGCATTATCGGCGGCTTGAGTACTTTCTACAACGGGTTCCAAACCTTTTTGCCCAGCTATCATATGGCGCAGCGCTTTTTCAGTGCTCAGCCAGGACCTTTGATTCCCCACCTTGGGGCAGTGCTGATAGGCATGGTGATCAGCTGGGTTATCGCTTATCTTTTCATTCGCATAGCGGCCTATCTGCTCGAACGAAAGCTGTCCATTTAAGAGCAGAAGGAAAGTAAAAAACGTAAACATCAAACTAATGAGGAAAGGACAGAGATGTCATGCAATCCTTTATTCCTATTGTAATTGTTGTGTTAATAGTCGGCTTGGGAATAT
Organism: Brevibacillus centrosporus; assembly: GCF_003710815.1. Classification (GTDB taxonomy): domain Bacteria; phylum Bacillota; class Bacilli; order Brevibacillales; family Brevibacillaceae; genus Brevibacillus; species Brevibacillus centrosporus. The sequence continues at coordinate 252,447 of NZ_RHHP01000010.1, read as the reverse complement.
GGCTAAAGTCCAGACGAGGGAAAAAACCCATAAAGGGAAAAGGCTACGGAATATTGGTCCCACTTGCCGTGATGCTTGTGGGAGTTCCTTTGGGGTTGTACCAGCTCATGCACATTCCAGGGAAAACGTTTCATATGCCGGCAGTGTGGGAGCTGCTCATCGCTATTCTCCTTGGAGTCATCTTCGGGGTCGTGATGCTGACGCAAACGGAGTACGAGAGAAGGGAAGATGGGTTGATCTACCCGAAGCCCAACCGGAATCTCAAATATATATTGATCGCGATTGTGGCTATTCGCCTATTGCTGACTCAGTACTTCAAATCCATTGATGTAGTGGAATTTTCCGTTCTCATGATGTGTATGGGAGCCCTTTACGTCGGCATCTGGAGAATCGGAAGCTACATCAAGTTTACGAAAACCGTTTCAAGCCACGTCGGACAGAGGATATAGAGAGGGCTAGCGGGTTGCCACGACTGGCTGCCCACTTGGTGAGAAGTGAAAATCTCCCCATAAATATGAAGGAGCCACCTGAGGATGAAAAATCCAAGACGGTGGTTCTTTTATTCTTTCGCCTTGCGTGCCATCATTATGAAGGGGGGCGATGAAGGATGTTCCAGGATTTCAGGCTCGTCGATGACCGGCCGGTCGCGATACAAGTGAAAGAATACGTCAAACGTTTAATCATAAAAGGGGCGCTGCAAGCAGATCAAAAGCTGCCCTCCACACGAGAAATGAGCAGTCTGCTGAGGGTAAGCCGCAATACAGTCATTACAGCCTATGAAGGGCTTGAGGATGACGGCTATACGTATGCGATACCCGGCAAAGGCAGTTTTGTGGCAGCCATGACGAAAGAGCACGAAAGAGCCGACAGTCTCGACTCCCTGCAGATCGATTGGAAGGAACGAATGAACGAGTACGCTTTATTGGCGGAAGAGCTGGATTTGATGAAGAAAGGCATTCGCGCCAAAAAAGGAACCATCTCCTTTACAAGCATAGCTCCGGATGAGCAGTTATTTGATCTTGGGGACGTAAAGCGTGCTTTTTTAGATCGAATGGCAATCGAAGGACAGGTGCTGCTCAACTATGGCTATGCCAAGGGCTATAAGCCACTGATTGATTACTTAATGCACTACATGGAAAACAAGGGAGTCGATCTTTGCGGCAAGGATATGCTGATTACGAGCGGATTTACAGAAGGCTTCGACATTGTGCTGGCTGCACTTCGTCCTTCTGCACGACGTGGGACCGCAATCTGTGAAAATCCGACCCATCCTACTGCGATCAACAACTTGAAGCTGCAAGGGTTTGAGATTACCGGCATTCCAATGGAGGCTGATGGGATCAGTATCGACCATCTGGAAAAGGTGTTGCAAAAGCAGACGAACAGCTTCGATCTTGCTTATTTAACCCCTTCGTACCACAATCCAACAGGCATCGTTATGTCACCTGCAAAGCGCAGCTGCGTGATGAGACTCATGAAGCGCTATCAGATTCCTGTGATCGAGGATGGATTCAATGAAGAACTCCGCTACTCGGGAGCCCATGTTGCGCCACTAATCGCGACCGCCGGGCACGGAAATGGGGTCATCTATATTGGCAGCTTCTCCAAGGTGCTGTTCCCTGGCTTACGTGTGGGCTGGGTGTTGGGAGATCGAACCCTGATCGATGCGTTGGAAAGCATAAAGCGGGCACGCAGCATCCATACGTCAACCGTTGATCAATCGATCCTGTACCAATATTTGCTAAATGGTAAATTCGATAAGTACGTAAAAAAAGTACGTGCGGAGTATAAGCGCAAATACGAGCTGACAAAAGCATGCTGTGATAAGCATCTTCCTTGGGCGCAGCTGTCTGGCGATGGCGGCTTGCATGTATTTCTCACCTTTCCCAAAAGCATAGATACATGTCAGCTTCTTGAAGGTTGTTCCAAACAAGGCGTTATTTTTACACCGGGAGACCGATTTTTTATTCGAGAAGGAGAAGGAACGAATACATTGCGGCTAGGTTTTTCTCGAGTCACAGATGAAAACATCGAGCGGGGTATTCAAATAATCGGCAGGCAGGCACGCCACTTGCTCTCAGTCAGCAAGAATACATGATAAGAATAATGAGGTGTAAAAATGAGAATTGGCGTTATAATGGGCGGTATTTCCTCTGAGCGTGAGGTGTCTGTACAGACAGGAACAGAAATGATCAATCAGTTGGATCGCAGTCAATATGAAGTGATTCCGATTCTGATTGAAAAACGAACGGATTTCCTTACACAGGTTCAGCAAGCAGGGATCGATTTTGCACTATTGGCGCTGCATGGTCAGTTTGGTGAGGACGGTACGGTGCAGGGAGCACTGGAGACACTGGGAATTCCTTATACAGGAAGTGGTGTCCTCGCCAGCAGCTTGTGCATGAATAAGCATATGACCAAGATGCTGCTGAAGACAGCAGGTGTGCAAACGCCTATGGGCCTCTATTGGCAGGGCATCGACGATTACGATCCGCAGGCGGTAGTGCAGCTTGGCTACCCAGTCATCGTGAAACCGAATAGTGGGGGATCTAGCATCGGCATCCAGCTTGTGAAAGAGGAAAAAGAGCTGCTGCCTGCTGTTCAGAAAGCTTGCAGCATGAGCGAGGCGATCCTGATCGAGCCTCATTTGAAGGGAGCTGAGATTACCTGCCCGATTCTGGACGGCGAATTATTGCCAATCATCGGAATTCGCTCTATGCATTCGGAATGGTTTGATTACCACGCGAAATACGAAGCAGGCGGTGCCGAGGAAAAGGTCATTTCGCTTCCGCCGACTATCGAACAGCGTGTACGTGAGGCTGCACTTGCCAGCTACCGTCTGCTTCATTGCAAGGTCTACGCTAGAGTCGATATCATCCTGTATCAGGACGAACCGATTGTGCTGGAAGTGAACACCTTACCAGGAATGACCGCCAACAGCCTATTGCCAAAAAGCGCAGCTGCAGCAGGTATACCCTATACCCAGCTGCTTGATCGACTTATTGCTCTCTCCCTCCATGAGCGAATGAAGGAATGGGGAGCGTTTAAAGAATAGCCTAAAGACGAACGCAAAGCAGCGACATCCGAGGAGGGACTAACAAATTCCAAGGCGTCGCTGCTTTTTTTGTCTCTTGAATTCATATGCTCTCGGATCACTCCATCGTATTTGGCGCCTCCTCATCGCGCATAGCTCCTGCTTCACGAGAGGTCATTGCGCCTATTCCTGCCTGCAGATCATTTTGAATCTCTTGTTTTACTTTTTGTGCATCTGTTCCTGCAAAATCTGGTTCCAAAATAGAGTCAACGCTATGATTTGCCCGTTGATCCTGCTGCATCGTAGTCCTCCTTACATTTTTTTCAACATAGGTATTATGGCCAATGAAACCAAGATCTTTTCCCATTTGTACTAGATTTGTTTACTACGAGGAAAGTGCGGGCGAAAGGAGGGACAAGATCATAATCCACTTGTCCCAAGCATACTTTAGGATAAGCATAGCATCTAAAGATAATTGTGCTCATCTAAATATATGTTGATTTCTCATGTAAATTGCTATATAACTTATTTAGAAGTATTATTATTTAATACTTAATTTAAATGACAGGAGAGGAAAAGATGGACTCTATGGCAACAGCTAACACTGGAAAGTGCCCGTTTTCGCATGGTAGCACGACGAGTCACCATCCGAGTGCTACATCGAATAAACACTGGTGGCCCAACCAGTTGAACTTGCACATCCTGCATCAGCATGACAGAAAGACGAATCCAATGGGCGAAGACTTCGATTATGCAGAAGAATTCCAAAAGTTGGACTACCAGGCTCTCAAGCAAGACTTGTATGATCTCATGACGAACAGCCAGGATTGGTGGCCTGCCGACTACGGACATTACGGCCCACTGTTTATCCGTATGGCCTGGCACTCGGCTGGTACATATCGTACGGGTGACGGCCGCGGTGGTGGTGGAACGGGAACACAGCGTTTTGCTCCACTGAACAGCTGGCCAGATAACGGTAACCTTGATAAAGCCCGCAGGCTGCTTTGGCCCATAAAACAAAAGTACGGCAACAAAATCTCTTGGGCAGACTTGCTCATTCTAGCAGGGAATGCTGCTATTGAATCCATGGGTGGGAAAACGATTGGCTTCGGTGGAGGTCGTGCAGACGTATGGCATCCAGAAGAAGATATTTACTGGGGTGCTGAAAAGGTATGGCTCGATGATAAGCGCTACACCGGCGATCGTGACCTGGAGAATCCGCTTGCAGCTGTACAGATGGGTCTCATCTATGTGAACCCGGAAGGTCCAAACGGCAATCCAGATCCGCTCGCCAGTGCACGCGACATTCGTGAAACCTTCAAACGCATGGGAATGAACGATGAAGAAACCGTTGCCCTCGTCGCTGGCGGCCATACGTTTGGCAAGGCACACGGCGCAGGAGATGCAGCACTGGTAGGTCCAGAGCCGGAAGCAGCCCCTGTGGAAGCAATGGGCTTAGGATGGCTGAGCGCACATGGTTCCGGAAAAGGCCGCGACTCCATCACCAGCGGTATTGAAGGGGCTTGGACGGCGAATCCGACTCAGTGGGACAATGGATTTTTTGAAAACCTGTTTGGCTATGAATGGGAGCTTACCAAGAGTCCGGCTGGTGCACATCAGTGGGCTCCTGTAAATCCTGCTGAGGAGCATCTTGCACCAGATGCCGAGGATGCATCTGTTCGGGTTCCGACGATGATGACCACTGCGGATATGGCATTGCGCGTGGATCCGGAATATGAAAAGATATCTCGACGCTTTTATGAAAATCCAGAAGAGTTTGCCGATGTCTTTGCGCGTGCATGGTTCAAGCTTACTCACCGCGACATGGGGCCTCGCGCAAGGTATCTGGGCCCAGAGGTGCCAGCAGAAGAATTTATTTGGCAAGATCCTGTACCCGCAGCTGATTATGAATTAACGGATGCAGATGTAGCAGAGCTGAAAACACGGATCCTGGACTCGGGACTTACCATTAGCGAGCTGGTAAAAACGGCTTGGGCTTCTGCCAGCACCTTCCGTGGCTCGGATATGCGCGGCGGCGCCAATGGTGCTCGCATTCGCCTTGCTCCACAGAAGGAGTGGGACGTAAATGAGCCAAAACAGCTGGAAAAAGTGCTGACGATTCTCAGCGTAATTCAGGAGGACTTTGGCAAAAAGGTCAGCCTGGCAGATCTGATTGTACTCGGGGGCAGTGCTGCAGTTGAAAAAGCTGCGCAAGAGGCAGGCTTCGATGTAGAGGTTCCATTTGTCCCTGGACGTGGCGATGCAACCGAAGAACAAACCGACGTGGAAAACTTTTCCGTACTTGAGCCAGTCGCGGACGGTTTCCGGAACTATCAGAAGAAGCAATATCGCGTAAGTCCAGCTGAGCTCCTCGTTGATAAGGCACAGCTGCTAAACCTTACGGCACCAGAAATGACTGTGCTCGTAGGTGGTATGCGCGTTCTCGGTACCAACCACGCTGGCACCAAACACGGTGTATTCACGGAGCGAGTAGGAACACTCACGAACGACTTCTTTGTGAACCTGCTTGATATGGGGATTCAATGGAAGCCTGTAGACGAGGGCGTATTTGAAGGGCGTGATCGCAAAACAGGTGAGCTCGTGCGTACCGCGACTGCTGTCGACCTCGTGTTCGGTTCCAACTCTGTTCTGCGTGCCATTGCGGAAGTTTACGCGCAGGACGACAACAAAGAGAAGTTTGTACGTGACTTTGTCGCCGCTTGGGTTAAGGTGATGAATGCAGATCGTTTCGACTTGAAGCGATAAAAGGAAAATAGGGAAATCTATAGCGAGAGCAAAGAACAGTATTTGCTAGAAAAATACTGTTCTTTTTTTGTGTGCGCAATTATTATTCCTGTCAAATGGAAAGAGTAAAGGAAAAAATTTTGGCAGAAATGTGAAAACTGGTACTTTTGTCACGATAAAAAAGTCCTGATAAAATGACGGATAAAAATAGAACGTGTTACTATATGAAAGCTGGTTTGAAAGTTTCGTTTCTTGGGAACTAAGAGTTTAGTGCAAAAGTAAAAAACAACAGTAAATGCCTCTGCGCCATTACTTTCCTCTCTAATCTATTAGACTTCTAACGAGAAGAGAAAATATTCGAGGGAAAGGAAGTATTCCGTAGTGATTTGCTCTCCGAAAGTGCGAATCGTACGCGAAGCGCGAATACACAATCACGAATAGCAAAGTGGCAAATAAAATAAAACAGTAAAATTAGGATAAAAGCTATCTCCCCAGGGAAGATAGCTTTTTATCGTTTACGTATCTGCCGCATTGTTATCAAATCGCATTTCGATGAATGCACGCAGGGCATTGCTGATAAAAGAATCTTTACGCATGATGAATTCGGTTTTCATATGGCGCAAAGAATCGGGAATCTCATGGGTGCGGATGATCCCCTCCGCCTCAGGTCGAGAGGTCACGGTCCGTGGGAGCAGAGAAATACCGAGCCCAGCGGAGACGCCGCCAATTATCGCCTCGATAGTCCCGAATTCCATGATGACAGGGGAGATAAAGCCACGCGTATGTAGAAAACGCTCGAGGACTTCCCGATACGTACAACCGTGGCCATAGACGAGGCTTGGTCGGGCAAGTGCTTCATCGAGGTCGGTAATGGCGGTTGCGGAAGCGATGACAAGCTCCTCATCAAAGGCCGGAATGGACTGTAGCTCCGGGTGCTCGCACTCGCAGCCGATAAAGGCTCCGTCCAGCTCGTAGTGCAACACTTTTTCCATTAAAAACTGCGTGTGACCAGTAGTCAGCGAGAGCAAAACATTCGGGAATTGCTCGTAGTAGGCTGCAAACAGCTTTGGCAGCCTAACAGCGGCCGCAGTCTGTGTGGATCCGATCATCAAGGGTCCACTAGGCTCACTGGTGGAGGTGAGTGCTTTGGTCGCCTCGTCGAGCATACCGACAATTTTATCGGCATAAGCAAGCAGCGTTATCCCGCTTGAGGAGAGAGTCATACCGCGATTATGGCGAAAAAACAGTACGGTGCCAAGCTCTGCCTCTAGCTGCTGAATACGTGCGGTGACATTCGATTGGACATAGCCAAGCCTGCACAAGCTCAAGTATGCCTGTCTGATTATCGTGACAACGTTTTTGATGGGAATTGCATTTCCTGTTGGCAAGCTCGGCCTTTCGTATGCACCACCGTTCCTTTTGATGGGCATTCGTTTTGTGCTGGCAGGAGGATTGCTTGCCCTTTTCTGCTACAAAAGAAAGCAACCCATGGGCAAGATGCAGTGGTTTCAGGCAGCCATCATCGGTCTGTTTCAGTCCGCTGGCGTGATGGGCTGCGCATTTTTCAGCATGCGCTGGATTACATCAAGCGAGTCCGCCATCCTAACCACCTCGAGTCCGTTGTTCGTGATCATCATGGGAACACTCGTCGCCGGAGCGGTTTACCGGGTACGTCAGTGGTTTGGTGTGGCAATCGGTTTCGTTGGCGTGGCGATTGCACTTGGATTTCATCTCGGTATGCAGCCAGGCACGTTCATTAGTCTCGCGGGTGCAGTCAGCTTTGCTTCGGCGACTCTTTTTATCAAACGGTGGTCTCCGAACTTTGACTTAAACGTGCTGGCTGCGTATCAAATGCTGGCTGGCGGAATCGCGTTGCTCCTCATGAGCTTTGTCACCGAACAACTTTTTTTTACGGTCACAGTCACATCTGTTGCAGTCGTGCTCTGGCTCGCGGTCATGTGCTCGATTGTCCAGTTTACACTCTGGTTTTATCTGCTTCACCGCGGCGATCCTGGGAAAACGAGCTCCTTTCTTTTTCTCGTGCCGCTTTTCGGGGTGTTCACCAGCTGGCTTTTACTCGGTGAGCGCGTGGAATGGTACGTCGGCGCGGGTGGTTTATTGGTCGGCATCGGTATTTTCTTGGTCAATTGGGAAGGGAATCGACTGGTCGCGGCGTCATCGAAAAAGATAACGTAATCAAATTAAAATGGTCATGGAGTGATCGAATATGAGCTTGAAGAACCAAGTAGCGCTAGTTACAGGCGGTGGTACCGGAATCGGCAGGGCAACAAGCTTGATACTGGCCCAGCAGGGGGTACTCGTCGCTGTGAACTATTCCCGTTCTGAGGAAGAGGCGAAAGAGACTGTGCAGCTGATTAAAAAAGAAGGCGGCAAAGCGATTTGTGTAAAAGCCGACGTATCCAACGACAAGGAAGTAAGGCAAATGGTAGACACGATTGTAGAGCAGTTCGGAACAGTCAATTTGTTGGTAAACAACGCAAGTATCACGCGCCACATCCCAATGGATGACCTGGAAGCGCAGACGTCCGAAATGTGGGATGAGCTTTACGATGTCAATGTCAAAGGAATGTTTTTTTGTGCGAGAGCGGTAGCACCTTATATGAAGAAAAAGAAACGCGGAGCTATCGTGAATGTGGGGAGCATCGCTGGTCTGACCGGAACAGGATCATCGCTTCCGTATGCCGTTTCCAAGGCTGCGGTGCATGGGCTGACAAAATCGCTCGCTCATGCTCTTGCCCCGGAAATTAGAGTTTGCAGCGTTGCCCCAGGGGCAGTCGCTACGAGATGGTGGGCAGGTCAGGAAGAGAGGATGAAGCAGCTGGCTGGTCATCTGTTACTGCAGAGGATCGCAACGCCAGAGGATATCGCCAAGCTGATTTGTGCCGTGTTGGAGCAAGAAGCGATGACAGGTCAAATCATCACAGCTGATTGCGGGCAGATGGGAAGTTAAATCAAAAAGCCGTCCTATAAAAAGGGCGGTTTTTTGATTTTTAAACAAATATTCAGAATTTGTTGACCGAAAATCATATATGATATATAGTATACGAAACGGATAAATCGAGGTGAAATCATTGGTTCAAGAAAATGAAGCAAACGTTTACACAACGAAATCAGATATCGTCCACAAGGTACTGAAACAAAAAATTATAGACGGCGAGCTTGCAATGGGTGAGAGCATCAACATCACGAAGATCGCAGCTGAGCTAAACATCTCCATCATTCCTGTGCGAGAAGGTCTCAAGCGATTGGAAACGGAAGGCTTGGTCGAGTTTTTCCCGCATAAAGGGGCACAAGTAAAGACGTTCAGTTCTACAAAAATAAAGGAAATTTACGATATTCGCGCTGTACTGGAGGGGTTGGCGGCAAGAGAAGCGATCGCCCATCTTGATCCCGATAAAATAGAGCAGCTGAAGGCAATGAACGAACAAATGAGACAATATGCGAACGAAGCAGATGACGAACGCTTTGGTCAAGCAAACAAAGATTTTCATCGATTCATGTATCAAAATGCTCAATATCCGACTCTCTTTGATATGATTTTCAATCTGTGGGAGGGGCATTGGACGAAGGCGATCTTTGCCTTTCACCCGGAGAGAATGCATGATGCTGTAGCCGAGCATGATGCGATTATTGAAGCAATCGAAGCAAAAGACGGAGTGAAAACAGAGCAATTGGTGAGAGCGCACAAATTGAAAACAGCAAAGTTGTTCGAAACGATCTCGAAGGAAACGAAGGGATAAAATGTCTCTTCATGTGAGCGGTTACATTCGCCAGTGGATAGTACTTCTCATTTTCGATGAGGGTCCTATTTTCACATAAATTAGAAAGGAAAGGGATGGAGAAGATCATGACGAGCAGCTGGAAAAACGAAAATTGGTGGGTTAGTCATTTCAATTTTAAGGAAGAGGTAACGAAGCAGTTTCATATCCCACACAAAGTGGAGCTTCATGACGCGACCCTGCGAGATGGGGAACAGACAGCGGGTGTTGTGCTAAAGCCGGAGGAGAAGGTGGAAATTGCCAGGAGACTAGGAGAGGCGGGAGTCCATCGGATCGAGGCGGGAATGCCTGCCGTTTCGGAGCAAGATCGAAAAGCGATTGCGGATATTAAAAAGCTGGGCTTGGACTCGAAAATCTTCGGCTTTGTCCGAGCAAAAGAAGAGGATATCCACATGTGTTTGGAGTGCGGAGTCGATGGGGTCATCATCGAATTGCCGATTGGCAAACCCAAATTGGATCTGCAATTCAACTGGTCCGTAGACCGCGTAATCGAATCTAGCATTACTGCCATAAAAAAAGCAAAAGAGCTGGGGCTGTATACCGTCTTTTTTCCTTACGATACGACGAGAGCAGACGAGGCAGATTTCGAAAAATTGTTAACAGAAGTTACGGCCGAAGCGTTGCCAGACTCCGTAGGTATTGTCGATACGATGGGCTGCATTTTGCCAGAAGCAACAGAATATATGGTGAAATTCGTGAAGGAGACGACGGGTGGGCTTCCGGTAGAGATCCATACACACAACGACTTTGGCTTAGCCGTTGCCAACTCGCTCAGAGCGGTAGCAGCAGGTGCAGAGGTTGTCCATTGTTGTGTGAATGGCATGGGCGAGCGCACAGGAAACGCCGCATTGGAAGAAGTGGCTGCTGGCATTCAAATGCTGTACGGCAAAGATATTGGGATAGATATTCCAAAATTAATGGGATTATCTGAGTTAGTTGAGCACTATACGAATTTCCCGCTCGCTGTAAACAAGCCCATTGTAGGCACTGCCAATTTCACCCGAGAATCGGGTATCGGGGCAGATACCCTGCTCAAGCATCCACTTGCCATGTTTGCGTTAAATCCCGGATATCTCGGACGACAAGCAAAATTGGTATTGGGTAAGAAGAGTGGAATGACATCAATCAATGTTCGTCTGCAAGAGCTGCAAGTGACACTCGACGAGGAAGCAAAGAAGCAGCTTCTCACAGATGTGAAAAACATGGGAATCGAGAAGAAAAGAATTTTAACAGACGAGGAATTTGTTCAGCTCGTTAAAAAATACCCGGTGTTACAGTGATTATTGGGTAGTGTCACGGGAGGATTGTCGATGATTGAATTTTCTTACAGTGAACCCGATAGCTTGGTAGAACTTCTTGAAATGCTAGAGGAAGGCGGAAATACGGCCGCACTCTTGGCTGGCGGCACAGACCTGGTGAATCATATACGCATCGGAAAACGTACTCCGAACAAAGTAATCAGTCTCAAAAGCGTTAGGGAGCTGAATCATGAGCTCACCTTTTGCCAGGATGGGATTACGATCGGAGCACTCACTACCCTCTCTGCCATTGAGAAACATAGCGTAGTGCGCGAGATGTTCCCTGCGCTTGCCGAGGCGGTCAACAAAATTGGTTCCACGCAGATCCGAAACAAAGGGACCCTGGTTGGTAATCTGTGCAACGCCTCTCCTGCAGCGGATGCGATTCCGGCTCTTCTGATTTACAATGCAGTGATCCATATTGTCAGCAAGAAAGACCGCAGAACCGTGCCTGTAGAAGCATTCATGAAAGGGCCGGGAAAAACGGATCTGCAACAGGGAGAGATAGTAGAAAGCATTTTCGTACCTACTCCTCCTGCGAATTCTGGTTCCTGCTACTTGAAATCGTCACGCAGAGATGGAGCAGACTTAACCATCGTAGGAGCTGCAGCATTAGTCGCTCTGTCTGGAGAGGTGAGAATCGGACTTGGGGCAGTAGCGCCAGTGCCATTTCGGGCGCATGCCGCTGAGAAAATGGCCAGGGATGAGCCAGTAAACCTAGATGCGGCTTTGGACGAAGCGGTAAAACAAGCGAATCCAATCTCTGATTTGCGTGCAAGCCGCGAATATCGCCTCGCGATGATCAAGACTTTCACACGCAAGGCTATCCATATCTGCCGAGAAAGAATTCAGAAATAAAACAAGATTTAAACTAATCGTCGGGAAGTGATGCAATGAGTACGGACCTCATAGAGATTCATTTTTCACTGAATGGGGAAAGAAAGACGATCGAGGTCAAGCCGTATCATACATTGGCACAAGTGCTGCGGGATCAGCTTGATTTAACTGGCACCAAATTGTGCTGCGAAGAAGGCGAGTGTGGGGCATGCACCGTTATTCTCAATGAAAAAGCAGTAACCTCCTGCATCGTATTGGCGCCTGAGATCAATGGCTGCGAGCTGAAAACCATCGAAGGGCTAGTGCAGGACGGTGAGCTGGATCCCGTGCAAGAGGCATTTATTGAAAAGGGAGCGGTTCAGTGCGGATATTGTATCCCGGGAATGATTATGTCAGCAAAAGCATTGCTCCAGGAAAATAATGACCCATGTGAAGCGGACATCCGGGAAGCATTGGCGGGAAATCTTTGCCGCTGTGCCGGATACTACCGGATTATTGATGCCGTGACGTCAGCTGGTAAACAGATCAGAGAAGCGAACGCTGCTAAATCGTAGACGAGGAAGGTGACGGTATGTCCTTTGAAATCATTGACTTGAGCTTACCGCTGGAAAACTACGCGAGTGAGCCGTATCCACCGAAAATTATCCATTTTGATCATGCAGCTGGTGCACGACGTCTTTCCGCACTTGCAAAAGTAGATCCTACAGATTTTCCGGATTCCATGGGGCTAGCAAATGAGATCGTCGAGGCGACCACCCATTCCGGTACACATGTGGATGCTCCGTGGCATTTCGGCCCTACGACTGAGGGAAAACCTGCGAAAACCATCGATCAGGTTCCGCTTGAGTGGTGCTATGGTCCGGGGGTAGTCATAGATGTCAGACACAAACAAGCAGGGGAAGAGATCACCGTCTCCGATCTTAAAACAGCGCTCGAAAAAATCTCCTACACGCTGAGAAAAGGGGATATCGTTCTCCTACATACGGGTACGGATAAACTTTGGGGCACATCGCGCTACGTCGATAGCCAGCCAGGGCTCGGTGAAGAAGGGACGGATTGGCTGGTCCAACAAGGAATCAAATGCATTGGCATTGATGCTTGGGGATTGGATCGATCCGTGAAATACATGACAGAGGACATAAAAGCGGGGAAAGACAAAGGTCTGCTATGGCCAGCACATATGTATGGCAGAAAGCGCGAGTACATTCAAATTGAAAAACTGGCAAATTTGGATCAACTTCCTCGTCCCTACGGTTTTACGGTCTCTGCCCTGCCTGTAAAAATCGCGAATGCATCCGGTGCTTGGTGCAGGGCAGTTGCAATCGTAAATGAAGAGTAGCTCTCAATACTATGAAGAAAGGAATCGGGGTGAAATCATGGAGTTTGACGTTGTCGGAAAGGACATAAAACGCACCGATGCATTAAAAAAGGTAACCGGCACTTTGGATTATGTGATTGACCAGAAGATGCAGGGAATGCTGTACGGAAAATTGCTTCGCTCCGAACATGCCCATGCCAAAATCGTGAATGTGGACGCTTCAGCAGCGAAGGAGATCCCCGGCGTGTATGACGTCATCACTTCGACTGATTTACCGCAGCCTGTTCCGCGCTTTGGACCGATCAAACAGGATCAGCCATTGCTTGCGGATAGAGTGGTGAACTACCATGGGGAGCCGGTCGCGGTAGTGCTAGCAGACAGTGAAGAGGCGGCACAGAAAGCTCTCAAAAAAATCAAGGTAGAATACGAAAAGCTGCCCTCTGTCAGTAAATTAGATGATGCTTTGCGAGCGGATGCACCGATCGTAAACCCAGATAGTATCGGTATGTATGAAGAGCTTGGCTCTAACATCTGTGGAAACTGGAAATTTGGGTGGGGGGATGTCGAAGCGAAAAATCGCGCGTCCTCCTTCATGCTGAAAAATGTGTATGAGTTCCCGATGATTCACCACTTTCCGATTGAACCCTTCTCCTGCATTTGTTACCCCGAGAATGGCGGAGTCGCGATCCGAAGTCCGATCCAGCATCCATTCATTTTGCGTCGTGTCGTAGCGAAGGCTTTACACATGGAGCTTTCCCAAGTTCGCGTGATCGGAAACGCAATCGGAGGAGGCTTCGGGGGCAAAGGCTATCCGAAGATTGAGCCACTTACCGCCTATCTTGCTCTGCATACTGGCAAGCCGGTAAAAATCGTCTTGTCATTAGAGGAAGGTTTTTTCTCGGCACGACGTTCTTCCTCCAGGGTGACGATGAACACAGGCTTTGATCTCGAAGGCAAAATTCAATTTCAGGATGTGAAGGTTGAATTCCTGGTCGGAGCTTATGCGGATACCGCGCCGCGGGTTGCTTCCAAATCAAGCTATCTCGGATGTGGGCCATACGTGACGCCGAATGCACGTATCGATTGTCGTGCCGTTTACTCGCATACAGTACCGAGTACAGCCTTTCGAGGGTTTGGAATGCCGCAGATTGTTTGGGCGGTAGAATCTCAGATGAACGAGGCAAGCAAGGTATTGGGTATTGACCCGCTCGAGATTCGATTGCGAAATCTGCCTAAAAAAGGGGAGATCTTGGTACCCGGCGACAGACCGGTTGATGGAGATTGGGAACAAGGACTGCGTAAAGCTGCCGAGACGATTGGGTGGGGCACAGAGAAACCGGATGGCATCGGCCGCGGGATCGCCATCGGAATTAAAAATCCGATTCCCGCTTCTTTATCCAAATCTATCGTAAAGCTGCACGCGGATGGGAGTGTTACGGTCTCAGTCGGTACTTCAGAAATGGGGCAGGGAGCACGTACAACGATGGGACAGATCGCAGCGGAATCAATAGGGGTACCGATGGAACGAGTCTCACTCATTATGGCTGATACTGGTGCTGTACCTTTTGATACGGCAACAGCTGGCAGTCGTTCTACCGTGGCTATGGGAAATGCAGTCGTCTCTGCTTGTCATGACATAAAAGAACAGCTGACAGAGATGGCGCACGAACTCTTCGCAGACGGTTCCCAAGAGGAGGTGGTCATTTCTAGGGGAACGATAGAGGCTTACGGAAAATCCCTTTCCTATGCAGACATCCTCGCAGAATACTTTGGCCCAAATATGGGTGAGGTTGTGGGAAACGGGACCTACAAAGGCAGTAAAATTGAAGGCCATCCAGTAGGCGGGAAGGCAGATTTCTGGGAAATTGTATTCACTGCCGCTGAGGTGAGCGTAGACACAGAAAGCGGTAAGGTCTACACGAACAAGCTCGTGAACGTAAGTGATGTAGGGTGCATCATTAATCCGTTGCAGGCGGAAGCACAGGAAGAAGGCGCAGCCATCATGGGGATGGGCCACACGTTTATGGAGCAGATGGTTTATGACGATTCAGGCCGACTAGTTAATGGCGGTGCCCTCGATTATCGCGTGCCGACTATCATGGATATACCAGCAGAATTCATCAGCAAATTCATTGAAAATCGCGACGGTGCAGGTCCTTTTGGAGCGAAGGGGATTGGAGAGAGTGGAATCATTGCAATTGCTCCAGCTGTAGCCGCTGCAGTGAATGATACCCTCGGCATTCGATTTCGGCAGCTTCCATTATCGGCAGAAAATGTATGGAAAGAACTACATCGTGAATCGAAGTAAACGGTAAGCACAAAAAAACACCCGACGAGAGCGCATACAGAAACACGTTCACTCTGGCCGAGGATTACGAATGTTTCTGAAATCGCTTTCAGTCGGGGGACAAAAGAAATCATCCTGAGACAGGGAAGACCCAATTTCAAGATATTCCCTGTAATCTTACCACTAAGCATGCTTGTAGTAAACGGATTGTGATGGCAGAGAATGGTGAATCGTTTAAAGAGTCCATTAACCAAAAGAGGTGAATAGAAATGGGTTTCGGTGCTGACACAAGTCTGAAACTGAATGCGACTTCCGTTTACACGCGGAATGAAACGCTTTTAGTGGTATTCTTTGCTTTCTTGGGTGCGCTATTTGATGGAATTGAACTTAATTTGATTTCATACCCGATGGTTTACATCTCCAAATCACTTGGAGTCACGACTGCTGATATGGTAACTGTGCTTACATGGCAAGGCTTGGCATCCTTGGTGGGCGGATTCTTATTCGGCTGGCTCGGTGATGTCATTGGTCGCCGCTGGTCGTATGCTCTCTGCGTTCTCATTTACGGGGTAGGTGCTATATTAGCGGCTTTCATCCATAGCTATGACGTTTTCCTGATCACCCGAATTTTTGCTGGGATCGGCATTGGCGGTCAATTTGGTTTGGTCTTCACCATGTTTACAGAGTGCTGGAAAACAGAGAAACGTGGAACCATGGGTGGACTTATCCAATCAATGTTTGTTGTTGGCCAAATTGTAACCGTTATCGTCACTTACTTTTGTCTTCAAGCATTTGGTGCGGATGAAGGCTGGCGCGATGCCTTTCTCATCCTGGGTGTGCTGAGTGTCATTGTCGGAGTTGCTTCGATTTTCTACCTGCCGGAATCCAAGCTGTGGCTGGAGTATCGGGAGAAGCTGCGCGCAGGAACACTGCCCGTAGAATTAAAACGCACAGGTGTTCCTTTGGTCGACATTTTCAAAAACGGCCTGGCATATGGCACAACCATGTTCATGATCGTTTCAACGGCTGTGTTCATCATTTCCTACCAAACCATAACGTATCAATCTACCTTCTTGCTGAAAGAAGCAGGAGTCCCACTCAATCTCACCAGCGTAATCGTATTGATCGCTTTGTTCATCACAGGGATCGCTTACGTAATCGTTGGCTACATCTCGGATAAGTTAAATCGGAAATGGGCGTTTTTCTGGGGAGCAGTTGTGGGTCTGATTGGCTTTGGTTCCTTCCTGATTCTCGCTTTAACCGGAAACATAGCCATCGGAGAAAACTTCTTGTCTTCCCCCATGTTCTGGAGCCTGATGATTTGTAATGCAGGTTACGCCGGGTTCGCAGTGCTGGGCGTATGGATGTCTGAGTTCTTCCCAACTAGACTTCGCGCAACGGGAAATAACGTTTGCTACTACGTGGGTCGTGGCTTAGGTGCTGGGTTGTTCCCGCTGATTGCTATCAAGATCGCCGGGTCTGTTACGATGGCCTTGGCACTTGGGATTATCGGCGCCATCGCGGCTGTCGTCTTTGCCCTATTTGCTGCTGATAGGACAGGTAGAGAAATCAACGCGATTGAGTAGATAGAGAAACGAAAGAGAACGAGGAGCATGATGATCCAAGACATGCTCCTCTCGATTCTATTTCTTTGTAAGAGGGTGGATACATATGCGCGTCATGATTAAAAGAGTGACAGACGGAAAAATTACCCTGCAGGAAACATCAAAAATGGCGATTATTACTATGAATCGTCCTGCCTCACGCAATGCACTTACTTCAGACATGTGGCTGGAATTGGCGCGTCTGGTAAAGAGCGTCGAGTCTAACCCCAAAAACAAGGTTGTCATTTTAAAGGGGGCACGTGGACAATTTTCTGCTGGCTCAGACATCAGGGAATTCACCCAAATGACGGCTGACGAAGCGAATGCAGCATTTGAAAAAATGGAGGATGCTATGGCAGCGATTGAAAACATCTCCTTGCCTGTCATCGGTGTCATCGATGGGCCGGCCATGGGTGCTGGTTTTATCCTGTCGCTCGCATGCGATATTCGTATCGGTACCAGAAATACCAAAATGGGAATACCGGTTGGTAGACTTGGCATTACATTGGGGCCATCCTTTGTTCAGCGTATTGTCAGACTGATTGGACCGAGTCGCACGAAAGAGTTGGTGTATACAGGAAAAATCTATGATTACCATGAAGCCAAACAACTAGGTTTAGTCAATGTATTCGTGGAAAATCGTGAAGAGCTTGAGCATACTTGCCTGAAAACGGCTGGAATCATGGCAGACCAGTCAATGGCCTCCCTGGCAGCGGTTAAGAAGGCAGTCCATTTATGCGAGCAGCAGACCCATGCTCCGTGGAAATATATAGACCCTGTTGATTTTCATGAAGGCTGTCTCTCCTTTGTAGAAAAACGGAAGCCGCATTTTGGCTAACGAGCTCTTCCATGTTCGATCTAGACATCCTGTGGGAAAGTGGGGGAAGGGTCAGTGAAAGAATTTTATCGACTGCTAAAGGTAATGAAGGCGCATCCATATTCTCCTATGGCTATAGCAACAGTCATCCGTGTCGAAGGCTCTGCTTATCGGCATGAGGGGGCAAAAATGTTGTTCGTGGCGGAGGAACCATACGGAACAATTAGTGCGGGTTGCTTGGAAAATGATTTAGCCTATCGTGCCCAGGAAGTGATGGAATCCAAAGTGCCGCAAACCATCTCGTATGATTTACGAGCAGGTGACGCACTTTCTTGGGGCCAAAGTGCGGGATGCAATGGGAAAATTACCATCTATGTGGAACCGGTAGCCTGGAATTCTACATGGGAGCAGTTGGAGGGCTTACTGGACGCAGGTGAAAAAATTCTATACGCCAGGGGAATCGGGGAGAGGGCGATCACACCGTTTTACCTCGCTTCTCAGAATGGAAAATGGCTTACTTGCGGAAATGAACAGAGTCGCCCGGATATCCATGCTATCATTGAAAGTTTTATCGATACAAACAAGACTTTCGCATTAATCGATCAAGCAGAATGGAAGAGTACGATTTTACTAGAAATCTATGAACCGAAAGATAGATTGTATGTATTTGGCGCAGGGCCCGACGCAGAGCCATTGGTAGAATTGGCAGAGAAGATGGATTTTGCGACAACGGTGATCGATCCGCGAAGCAGCAGATGCTGTGACAAGTACTTCCCGAGTGCCCATCAGCTGATCGTGGAGCATCCGGAAACATTTTTGAAGGAAGGCAAGATCCCCGATCACAGCTATGCGTTGATTATGACCCACAATTTTGATCGAGACCGCACGATCCTGAACCATCTCATCAAGCAGCAGGTAAACTATTTAGGGGTTTTGGGGCCCAGAAGAAGAACGGAGAAATTGCTTGCACCCACAAGACTTCCAGATCGGGTCTACTCGCCGGTAGGAATGGATATTGGAGCGGAGGGGCCTGAAGAGATAAGCGTCAGCATCGTTGCCCAATTATTGAAAGTGAGAAATGAGCGTAAAGCGTTGTCCTACACCTCACTCCTATCATTTTGATCCCCTAATAAAAAGAAATGACCCTTAGGAGAGTCCTAAGGGTATTGCTATTTCCGATCGAAGCTTCCTTCTATTCAGCCAGCAGTTTCTCCTCTTGCTCATCCCACATGGCAAACAAGGATTGCAGCTCTGCTCCTGTGTAAGCTCCAACCACTCTCACATTTCGATGAACCAGCTGCACGCCAACCATCACCGAGACAAACTCATCATCTGCTCGCAGCAATGCTATCGTTTCTTTGTCTCCTGTGATCAGGACGAAGCCGTTGAGGTCGCTGCCATGAGGCTCAAGAACAACGACTTCAAAGTGTTCAATTTTTCCTTCTTGCTGTAGTCGTATACAGTATTGCATTGCGTTGTTAAGCGTGGCTTGCGCGGCTTTCTCGCGCCCCGCGATAATTTCACCCCAGCCAACCATTAGCGAACCTTTTGCCATATCAAACTGTCAACTCCTTATCATGGTAATATTATCCTAGGTAATAAGTATCGCATTGTCAATATATTCCGTATGTACCGACACAAATCTATCAATCTGACATGAGGCAGCGTAACGGGTTGTTCGACGACAAAAGCCCAGTGCAAAAAGCAGTGTGCTTGCGTTCGCTTGCGAGCACACTGCTTTTATTTGCCTTGTGAAAAAGAGGAAAAAGGAAAGGGCCTAAACCTTGCTTGCTAGCTTCGCCTTAAACTCCAAGCGCTTGCGGTGCAGGATGGGGTCCGTGTATCCGTTTGGCTGCTCGCATCCTTTGATAACGAGCTCTACTGCTGCCTGAAAGGCGACAGAGTCTTCGTAATCGTCGGCCATCGGTCTGTACGCAGGGTCTCCCGCATTTTGTTGATCTACGACTTTGGCCATGTTTTTCATCGTGGTGAGAACCTGCAGCGTCTTCAGATTGGAAGCGGGCTGGACATCATAGTATTTCTTCAGCACTTGGTAGGTAGAAATCGATTCGGCAATATGCTTTTCTAGGTTTGGAAACCGGGTCAACGGATAATAGACGGTTTCCCATACGAGTGGGGCGTCGTTCACATAATGCAGCCGCTTCAACTGGAGTATGGATGTTCCGGGCGAAATTTGCAGAGGGGCAGCAATGACTTCATCTGCTTCAAGAATCGTAGTAGAAACGATCCGTGGCTGCGGCATCTTGCCGGTCTGGGTGAGAAATTCTGAAAAACCGTTCACGGCGATCAGCTCGCGTTTTAATTTGCTGGCTGTGACGAAGGTGCCTTTGCCTTGCTGACGCTGCAAGATTCCCGCTTCAACCAGCTCTGTTATCGCTCGGCGGGTTGTAATCCGGCTCACACCGTACATTTCGCAAAGCTCTCCCTCTGGAGGAAGCTGCTGTCCGACTTTGTATACGCCACGATTGATATCTTCCTTGATGACCTCTTTTAGCTGGAGATAAAGCGGCTTGATTTCGCTTAGCGATGTAAAATAATATTCAGAATAATCTGGACGCATTGCGGGTGATGTGTTAATAATATAGAGAAGCTACTTTATAAAACCAGTGGAGAAAGTAACTGATATCTGCGATTGGAAGGGAGGAGGGCAGCAGTGGATAGAAACGAGTACGCAATCGGGCTAGATTTGGGTGGAACGAAGATTCTGGCTGGATTGATAGACGGCAGGGGACAGATCGTAAGCCAAAAGCAGCTGCCGACTTCTTCGGATGATGGTGAACAAGCGGTAATCAATCGGGTTTTGGCCGCGATCGAAGCCGTGATGGCAGACGCAAGCGTGGAGGGAAATCAGGTGCGAGGGGTGGGAATCGCTTCGGCAGGAGTCATCGACAGCGCGAAAAACGAGGTGATTTTTGCGAGCAATCTCGGGTGGCGCAACGTTCCCATCGGCCAGCTGATTCAGGAGAGATTCGACCTTCCTGCGTATTTGATGAATGACGCGAATGCTTCGGCGGTAGCCGAGTGGATGTGGGGAGCGGGCAAAGGAACGCAAAATATGATTTACGTCACTGTAAGTACAGGCGTAGGTGCGGGGATCATTTGTAACGGCCGCCTGCTCACAGGAAATGATGGCAGCGCAGGCGAATTCGGGCACATATCGATCGATTGGAAGGGGCCGATCTGCCGCTGCGGGAACAGGGGGTGCCTGGAGAACTATTCGTCAGGCACTGCGATTGAAAATATGGCGCGAACAAAAATAGCAAACCGCGATTCATCGTTTTCCGGAAGCTTATTGGAAGGGCACGAAGCGCTAACGGCAAAGCAGATTGGAGAAGCGGCTCTCCAGGGAGATCGGTTTTCGATCGGCATTTTGAAGCAGGCGGGCTTTTATTTAGGGATTGGAGCGACGAATTTAATCCATTTATTTAATCCGGAACTGCTCGTGTTCGGCGGTGGGGTCATGAACTCGGCTCCTGTTATTTTGGAGGAGATTGAAAAAGGCGTGACAGCGCATTGTATACCCGGCTTGGCGAACCAAGTTCGCGTGGAGCTAAATCAATTAGGGACAGAATCAGGCGTCATGGGAGCGGCAGGCTTGCTATTTTCTACGCAAGAGAGGTCTGGAAAATATTCATTTTTATAATTGAACATGTATTGCAAAAATTGAGATAATTTTGTATCATCTATTTAATAACTCCAATGGAAAAATTAATTAGCGATGAAGACAGATCATTAGGAGGCTAAACGTGAGAAAAGTAAAAGTCGCGGTAATCGGTGCAGGTTCCATTTCAGACATGCATATGCAATCGTACCAAAACAATGAAAAAGCTGAGCTGTATGCAGTCGTAGATTTCAACGAGGAACGAGCCAAGGAGAAAGCGGAAAAGTTCAATGCCAGAACCTATTATTGTCGATTGGAAGACGTATTTGCAAATGAAGAAATCGATGCTGTAAGCATTTGTACCTGGAACAACACGCATGCAGAGATTTCGATCGCCGCTTTGAACGCAGGCAAGCACGTCCTGCTCGAAAAGCCTTTATCCACATCGGTTGAAAGCGCTCTGGAAATCGAGGAGGCAGTAAAACGCAGCGGAAAGGTCCTGCAGGTTGGGTTTGTCCGAAGATACGATACGAATGCTCAGCTCTTGAAGCAGTTCATTGATGCGGGAGACCTCGGGGATATCTACTACGCCAAAGCATCCTGCCTGCGCCGTTTGGGAAATCCGGGTGGATGGTTTGCTGACAAGGAGAGATCCGGTGGAGGGCCGCTGATCGACTTGGGCGTCCACGTGATCGATCTTTGCTGGTACTTGATGGGTTGTCCGAAAGTGAAGACCGTCAGCGGAAATACATACAACAAGCTTGGTAATCGCGCCAACGTCAAGAACCTTTCCTTTTACAAAGCAGCCGATTACGACCCCGGAAAAAACACGGTAGAGGACTTGGCCAATGCGATCATTCGCTTCGAGAATGGAGCCTCGCTCATGGTGGATGTAAGCTACACGCTCCATGCGAAAAAAGAAGAGCTGTCTGTCAAGTTATATGGCGACAAAGGCGGTGCCGAGGTAGAGCCACAGCTTTCCATCGTAACGGAAAAACACGATACGATCCTGAACGTGAGTCCGCAGATCGATAAATTATCGTTTGACTTTAAGCAAGGCTTTCAAAATGAAATTGATCACTTTATCTCCAGTGTTCTTGGTGAGAAAGAGACTCTCAGCCCTGTACAAGATGGCGTAGAGATGATGAAAATTCTTTGCGGAATCTACGAATCGGCGCAGCAAGGACGCGAAATCGAATATTGAGTCAGGCTATTGGCAGTGTACCTTGGGACATCCAGATTTCATCTATCAGATAAAAATTGTAAGGGGGAAAAGGTTATGAAAAAAGTGTCCTATTTTCGAGCAGCATCTGTCTTCCTTTTTTCAGTAGCTTTACTAATTGGGTGTTCCAGCGGTAACAGTCCTACGAGTTCAGGCAACAGCGCTGCTCCAAGCACTTCCACTGCACAAGAGACGCCATCGACAAAGAAAGATGAACTGGTGGTGGCGGTCAACGAGAACTTCATCACGATGGACCCGCAAAATACAGGTGACGCATTGTCATCAGGTGTGCAGACCTCGATGTACGAAGGGCTGATGATCTATGACAAAGATCTAAAATTGATCCCTGGACTTGCGACTGAATATTCTGCGAATCCAGAGGCTACGGAATACACGTTTAAACTGCGCCAAAACGTGAAGTTCCATGATGGTCCCCCCTTCAACGCAGAAGCGGTCAAAATCAACTTTGACCGTATGAGCAATCAGGAAAACAACCTGCGTGCGTATCGAAATTATAAGTATATCAAGAGCACGGAAGTCGTGGATGAATACACGGTAAAAGTGACACTGAACCAGCCGTTTAGTGCGATGATCAACAAATTTACTACGGGAATCATCAGTCCGCAAGCTTTGGAGAAGTACGGAAAAGACATTGCGAAGAATCCGGTAGGAACCGGGCCATACAAATTTGTAGAGTGGGTGCAGGGCGACCATCTGACGGTCGAGCTGAATCCGGATCACTGGAACAAAGGTGCAGCGAAGGTTGCCAAAATTACGTACAAACCCGTTCCTGAAAATGGCTCTCGCGTAGCGATGCTCAAAACAGGTGAGGCAGACGTCATTTATCCGCTGCCTGAACAGCAAGTAGAGACTTTGAGCGGAGCAGAAGGCGTAAAGGTGGAGCGCACACCATCGACGATTACCCGTTATGTATCGATCAATATGGTGAAAAAGCCATTTGACGACCCGCGCGTCAGACAAGCCATCAACTATGCAGTAGACAAGGATGCGTTCATTAAAGTAGTCAAAGCGGGTTATGGTGCGAAGCTGGAATCCCTCATGTCGCCTACGATCGCTCACTACGCCAAACAGGGTGAGTATGAGTACAACGTGGAAAAAGCGAAGCAGCTGCTCAAGGAAGCTGGCTACGAAAACGGCTTTTCGACAGAAATCTGGGGCAATACCAACTCGGATACGATGAAAGGTATGCAGTTCATCCAGCAGCAGCTGCAAAAGGTCGGCATCACGGTAGATGTGAAATCGATGGAAGAAGCCACCCTGTCTGACGAAATCTACAACATCAAATCTCCAGAAGAAGCAAAAATGCAGATGTGGTATGTAAGCTGGTCTTCTGCAGACCCTGACAACGCGATGCGCTCCCTGTTCAGCAGCGAGAACTTCCCGCCAGCAGGAGCCAACACCGCTTTCTACAAAAACGATCTGGTCGATAAGAGCATCAAGGAAGCTACCCAATCCTCTGACCAAGCGAAGCAAAAAGAACTGTATGGAATTGTACAAGAAAACGTATTTAAGGAAGCGCCATGGATTTTCCTCGCAGTCGATGAAATTTTGTACGGAAAACGCAGTAACGTAGACGGTGTTTACATCACGCCAAGCGGCGGCATCTACGTCAGAGAAGCGGAAATAAAATAAATCGAAAAAGTGGCGTTGGGTCACAAGCCTGTTGCCCAGCGCCGCTTTACTTTTCCCTATTTAGGAGGAACCGATATATGTTCCGTTATATCGTGAAGAGGCTTATCGGGATCATTCCGATCATTTTCATCGTGTCGCTGCTCATTTTCTTCTTCATTCACTTGGTACCAGGTGATCCTGTACGTTTAGCGGCGGGAAAAGAGGCAACGCTGGAGGAAATCACGCGGGTTCGTCAGGAATTGGGATTGGATAAACCATTGGCGGTGCAATACCTGAACTATATGAAAAACTTGTTCACAGGTAATCTGGGTCACTCGTTAAAGACAGGTCTTCCGATTAGCGATATGTTCGAAAATCGGTACGAGATATCGTTGAAATTGACATTTATGAGTCTAGGCTGGGCGCTTGTTCTGGGTTTAGTAATCGGTACGATCTCTGCTGTGTTCCGCAATAAATGGCCCGATTTTTTAGGGATGCTTACGGCGATTTCAGGCATTTCCTTACCCGGATTTTGGCTGGGACTCATTCTCATACAAGTGTTTTCCGTTCAGCTCGGTTGGTTTCCGACAGGTGGGACAGACAGCTGGAAAAGCTATGTTCTTCCTTCTATTACACTGGGAGCCGGAATCATGTCGATGCTAGCGCGCTTCACCAGATCCTCGCTGCTCGAAACCTTAAAGGAAGACTTTATTCGGACCGGTCGGGCAAAAGGCTTGAAGGAATCGGTAGTCGTACGCAAGCATGCGCTGAAAAACTCGATGTTTCCTGTCGTCACCATAGCAGGCCTGCAATTCGGATTTTTGCTGGGCGGCTCGGTTGTGGTGGAAACCGTCTTCAGCATTCCGGGAATGGGGCGGCTTCTGATTGACTCGATTGCCTTCCGCGACTACCCAGTTGTGCAAGCGGTCATTCTGCTGTTCTCGCTGGAATTCATTTTGGTGAATCTCCTGGTGGATATTTTATACAAAGCGCTCAATCCGAAAATCCGCTTTGATAGCTAACCAAAAGGGGTGAGATGTTTTATGGAAGCAGTGAAAGAAGTAAGTCAAATCTCTTTGGTTTCCGAGGAAAAGAAGCGCTCGAGGATGAGTGAGTTTTGGACAAAGTGGAAGAAACAAAAAACGGCATTTTGGGCTGGCTTTTTTATCATCTTCCTGCTCCTCGTCGCCGTATTTGGACCCATTCTTGCGCCGTACGATCCTTATGAGCCCGATTATGATGCGATCCTGCAGACACCATCTCAAGCGCACTGGGCAGGGACGGACGAATATGGCAGGGATATCTTGAGCCGGATCATCGTAGGTGCCGGCATATCACTCAGTGTCAGCTTTACCTCGGTCTTGGTGGGAGCGGTGATCGGGACGATTTTGGGATTGTGCAGCGGTTATTATGGGGGTTGGCTGGATCGCCTCATCATGAGGTCCAGCGACGTGATGTTTGCCTTTCCTGATCTTCTCCTGGCGATTGCGATTGTCGCGATTCTCGGTCCTGGCTTAACGAACGTGGTGGTTGCCGTAGCCGTATTCAGTATCCCTTCCTTTGCTCGTTTGATTCGCGGGAACACGCTTGCTGCGAAGGAAGCGGTTTTTGTAGAGGCGGCGAGATCCATGGGAGCCAGAAGCAGCCGGATCATTTTTCGCCACATCTTTCCGGAGACCGTCTCGAGCATGATCGTATTCTTTTCCTTGCGTATCGGAACATCCATCTTGGCAGCGTCGAGCCTTAGCTTCCTCGGATTGGGAGCAAAGCCTGAGAGTCCTGACTGGGGAGCGATGCTGAGCATGGGGCGCGATTATCTGGACACCGCACCGCACGTCGTGATGATCCCTGGTTTGGTCATCTTCCTGTCCGTGCTGGCGTTCAATCTGGTGGGCGATGGCTTGCGAGATATTATGGACCCGAAAACGAAGAATTAATCGAGGGAGTTGGGGCAGATGAGTGAAAACATCATCGAAGTAAAGCATCTGCAAACGCAATTTACGAGAGATAACAAAAAGACAGTCGTCTTGGACAATGTCAGCTTTCACATAAAAAAAGGCGAAGTGCTCGGCCTTGTCGGTGAATCAGGCTGTGGAAAGAGCGTTACCTCCCTTTCGATCATGCGTCTGTTTAAAGATACGACAGGAGAAATCACGAACGGAGAAATCAAGTATAAGGGAACGAACCTATTGTCCATTTCGGAGAGCAGCATGCGCGGGATTCGCGGGAAAGAAATCTCGATGATTTTCCAGGAGCCGATGACGTCACTCAATCCCGTGATGAAAATCGGTGAGCAGCTTATGGAGTCGATTCGTCTGCACCTAGGCTATTCTGACAAGCAGGCGAAAGAGCACGCGATAAGCATGCTGACCAAGGTAGGGATTCCGAGACCACAAGAGATCATCAGCGAATATCCGCACCAGCTGTCCGGGGGGATGAGGCAGCGCATTATGATTGCGATGGCCATGTCATGCCGACCGAATTTGCTGATTGCAGATGAGCCTACTACCGCGCTGGATGTGACGATCCAAGCGCAAATCCTCGATGTGATGAAGCAGCTCCAAGCCGAAGAGCATATGTCGATGCTTTTGATCACACACGACTTGGGTGTAGTCGCGGAGATGTGCAATCGCGTGGTCGTCATGTACGCAGGACGAGTGGTGGAAGAAGCATCTGTCTACGATTTATTCGATGATCCCAAGCATCCGTATACAAAAGGCTTGATCGGCTCGGTTCCAAAGCTGGGGCAAAAGCGTTCCAGGCTCGATTCCGTTCCAGGCAATGTGCCTAATCCGAATCAAATGCCAAAAGGGTGCAAATTTGCTCCGCGGTGCAAGGAAGTCATGCCCGTATGCTGGGAGGAAGAACCGACGATTACAGCCACAGGCTCAGAACGCTTTTGCCGCTGCTGGCTCTATCGCGAAGAAAGTAGGGATGCGCATGTCTAAGTCGCTGGTGGTAGTAGACGGGATCAAAAAGACATTTCCCATAGACAGTGGATTTTTGGGCAGCAAAAAAAGCGTGAAGGCAGTTAATCTTGTCTCCTTTGAAATCAAGGAAGGAGAGACCTTCAGCTTAGTTGGCGAGAGCGGATGCGGCAAGTCCACGACGGGGCGTCTGGTGACGAGGCTGCTGACTCCCGATGAGGGGAAAATCTGGATCAATCAGGAAGAAATTTCAAAAATGAATGAAAACCGGCTACGGGAAGTGCGAAAGCAAGTACAGATGGTGTTTCAGGACCCGTACGCTTCGCTCAATCCGAGAATGAAAATTCGCGAAGTCGTAGGGGAGCCTCTCGTCATCCATACCAAGCTATCTGCTGCAGAGAGAGAAAAGATCGTAGAAGAAATGCTAGATGTGGTCGGGTTGAACAGCTACCATGCTGATAAATTCGCGCACGAGTTCAGCGGCGGTCAGAGGCAGCGGATTGGCATAGCGCGTGCACTCATATTGAAGCCGAAGTTAATTGTGGCGGATGAGCCGGTTTCTGCACTGGATGTGTCCATTCAATCTCAAATTTTGAATCTGCTGAAGGATTTGCAGGAAGAGTTTCAACTGACGTACTTGTTCATATCCCATGATTTGAGCGTGGTGGAGCATATCAGCGATAAAATCGGCGTGATGTATTTGGGCTCCTTGGTCGAATCGGGACCGAAAGAATCCATTTTCGCAAATCCCCAGCATCCGTATACCAAAGCACTGCTCTCCTCTGTTCCGATTCCCGACCCGCGAGCAAAAAGGGAGCGGATTATCTTGCAGGGGGATGTGCCCAGCCCGGTAAACCCGCCATCCGGCTGTCTTTTCCATACTCGCTGTCCGTACAGCATGGATATGTGCAAATCCACTGTCCCTCGCTTGCGGGAAATAGAGGTGGGCGGTCATTTTGTAGCTTGCCACTTATAAGCAGTTATTCTACGAAGTAAAAGGAAGGGTACCATGCGCAGGACGGGTGATTTAAAGCTAATCCAAGAGTTGAATCGATCCATCGTACTCGACACGATCCGTCATTATGGACCCATTTCCCGAAGCGAAATAGCGAAACGGCACAAGCTGAGCCCTACAACCGTTACGTCGGCAGTCAGTGAACTGATTCGTGACTCGCTCGTCAGTGAAGTTGGAACAGGAACTTCAAATGGAGGACGAAAGCCGATCTTGCTGCAGTTCTCACCCGACAGCCGTTTCTTAATCGGGATCTCGATTAGTGGGTCTAAAATAACGATTGCGGAAATGAATCTGGAAGCAAAGGTCCGCAAAAAAGAAGTATTCACGATCAAGCGCTATCAAGGTGACCAGGTTATCGCGTACTTGCTGCAAATCATGGAGCAGTTCGTTTTGCCCTATGAAAGCTTGGACAACTGCGTTGGCATATCCATCGTGACGCAAGGAATCGTGGACTCGGACAATGGAGTCATCCGCTATAATCCAAAGCTGAAATTAAAAGACATTCCGGTGAAAGAGATCGTAGAAAGTCGCTTTCACAGCAAAACCTGGCTCGACAATGACACCAATGCCTATTTGCTTGCCGAAAAGAGCATCGGTGATTTCAGCCATTATCAAAACATGATCTATGTGACGATCGGGGATGGCTTGGGCTCCAGTATTCTCGTGAACGGCTCCATCTACCGCGGATTTGCTGGCGGAGCCGGGGAGTTTGGACATACCACGATTGACCGCACAGGCGTTCGCTGTGATTGTGGAAATATTGGTTGTTTGGAGAATTATGTAAGCTGGCCAGCGATCTACGCCAAGCTCTTGTCTGCGCTTGCAAAAGGGAAGCAAAGCTGTATTTTTGAGCTCGCTGGGCATGACGTCAACCACATTTCCTCAGCAGTTTTTCGACAGGCGCTATCGCAGAACGACCCGCTCGCGGAGAGCATCTTAGAAGAAACAGCTTCTTATTTGGCGTCAGGTCTGGTGAATCTCGTTCATCTCTTTAACCCGGAGGCCATTATTCTCGGCGGAGAAATTGCGTTTGAAAATGAACTGCTCGTCTCCAAGGTAACGGAATATGTCCATGAATATGCCCATGGCATTTTTACCGAGGGACTTGCGATCCGTCTCAATTCCCTTGGAGAAGATGTGGAAGTCGTAGGGGCAGCTGCAGTCGTGCTGCAGGATACGTTTCAATTTTCGTTGTAGAACTTGATTGATTTGGAGGTGGGATGTCACATGTGGAAAGTAGTCATCGCGGATACAGCAGCAGGGAGCACGCAGCAGCAGTGTGCCTGGTCCGGGGTAAACGAGATAGAGATCATAGGTGTGGCAGACAATCTAGCTGTTTTTGGAGAATGGGTAAAAGATCAAGAGGTCGATGCTGTCGACATCGCCCCGAGTGTGACGGCACCTGAAAAATGGATCGAGCTGGCAGTCGAAGCCAAAAAGCATGTGATCTGTGATGCCAATGTGCAAATCGGCATCGAAGCAATCAGCGAGCTTCAAGCAATCTGCGAGAAACAAGGCATAATGCTGCTGCTGCCAAATGCATGGCGCTTTTCCCCCGTGTATGTACAGGCTCGAGAGCACGTCTTGCAGGGAGCGATCGGCAAGCCAGGTGTGATCCGGATGCGGCGGAGTGCACTGCCGGCGACGAAAGGATGCATTTTCGACGTCTTGGGTGCCGAGGTATTCGATTGGCTGCGGTGGACTTTCGGTGATGTCTTGCGAGTCATGGCCAGGAGTGTCAAGCACATGGACGAAACAGGGCAAGCAGTCGAATATGCGCTGGTTATCGTGAAGCATGCCGATGGAACGATTGCGCATATCGAGCTGTCTTTGGCAGAGCCAGAAGAGCGGTCTTCTTTTGAATTGACAGGTGCATCGGGCATGCTTCAGTACGATAGTAACGACAGTCAGCCGATTGTTTGGGACATGAACAGGAAGCTGGTTCAACCGGATTCTGGTGCCGAGCCTTTTGCTGATAGAGCTGCTGCCGATCGTCGGAGCAGCCGTAGAGCGCATTTTGTTCGCGCTGTGTCCGGCCAAGAACCGCTCCAAATGACTCCTGAAGACGTGAGGATGGCTCGAAAAATCGCCCAGGCTGCACGACAATCGGCTGAGTCGGGGCAACCGGTTCAGCTCATGGACGGGGGTAGTGCCAAATGAAAGTAGGGATCATCAGTTTCGCGCATATGCATGCTCACAGCTATGCTACTTACTTGCAAAAGCACCCAGATGTCCAACTCACCGCTATCTGGGATCACGACGAGGAGCGGGGGAAAACAGCAGCTGCAACCTATCAGGTCGATTACTATGGCGATCTGCGGGAATTTTTGCAGACGGATTTGGAAGCGGTCATTGTCTGCTCGGAAAATGCCAGGCATAAAGAGCATGTAATCGCTGCTGCCAAATCCAAAAAGCAGATTTTATGTGAAAAGCCGATTGCGACTGAAGTGAAGGATGCCGAAGAGATGATCCGCACCTGCAAGGAAGAAGGGGTCATCTTGCAAATTGCCTATCCTGTCCGTTTTGCCTCTGTAATGGAACAGGTCAGGCAGCTGATAGAATCCAAGGCGATCGGAGAAGTTTTGGCTGTCAATGGGACGAATCACGGGCAAATGCCTGGAGGATGGTTCATTGAGAAAGAGCTTTCCGGCGGGGGAGCCGCTACCGACCACATCGTTCATGTAATGGATCTCGTTCGCTGGCTGCTAAAGGATGAAGGGAAAAGTGTGTACGCCGAGCTGGATACCCGTTTTTACGACATCGATGTGGAGGATTGCGGAATCGTTTCACTGGAAATGGAGTCTGGTGTGATCGTGACCATCGACCCGAGCTGGTCCAGACCGAAAACATTTCCGACGTGGGGAGACGTGACCATGCAAATCGTAGGGACCAAAGGCACGCTGTCGGTCGATGTGTTTAAGCAGCATGCTCTCTACTACAATGATCATGCCAACAGGGTGCAGCATCTCCCGTGGGCAAAGGATATGGACGAAGGGCTCATTGCGGATTTCATTCAATGCGTCCAAGAAGGAAGAGCGCCATCAATTTCAGGAGAGGATGGGCTGCGCACACTGGAAATCGTCAAAGCCGCTTATGAATCAAACCGCTGCAAGCAAGCTGTCATCATCGACAAGGTGACTTTTCCCGAGTGATTCTTGCATGGGAAAGGAGGGATGGAGCCAAAACCAAAATGATGTACAGAGCGGACTGGATGACACGTAAACCATTGACAATGATAAAAAAGAAGAGGTGGATCTCATGAAAATTGGATTGAGCACATATAGTTTGCTGACTGCCATCAGAGCTGGAGAAATGGATGTCCTGGATGTTGTGCAATGGATTGCGGACAACGGTGGCGTGCATATGGAAATCGTGCCCTACGGCTTCACCTTGGTCGACAACTATGAGCTGGCCGACGCCGTACGGGACAAAGCCAAGGCTGTAGGGATTGAGCTGTCCAACTATTCGATGCCGACCAACTTCATTCAGGAAACAGAAGAAGCTTTTGAGGCAGAGGTCGCACGTGTAAAAACGCATGTGGATCTCCTAAACCGAATGGGCATCAAGCATATGCGTCACGATGTATCTGCGTTTACGGTTCCTGTAGAGCAAACGACGATCGAATATTTTGAGAATAACCTCGAAATCATGGTGGAAGGCAGCCGGCAAATCGCCGACTACGCAGCCCAATTTGGCATTACAACGACCATTGAAAACCACGGCTGGCTTGTCCAAGCGAGTGATCGCGTCCAGCGTGTCTTGCAAGCGGTCAATCGCCCGAATTTCAAAACAACCCTAGATATTGGCAACTTTATGTGTGTGGATGAGCATTCTCTGGTCGGTGTGAAAAAGAATTTGCCATACGCCTCGCTTGTTCACTTCAAGGACTTTTATTTCCGTCCGTATTACCAGGAGCCAGGCGGCGGAAAGTGGTTCAAGACGGTTCATGGCAATTTCTTGCGCGGAGCCATTGTCGGCCAGGGCGATATCCCGATTCGCGAAGTCGTAAAGCTGGTGAAGGAATCTGGTTACGACGGCTATATTACAGTGGAGTTCGAAGGAATGGAAGATTGCCGGGAAGGCTCAAAAATTGGTATGGACAACTTGCGGCGTTTCTGGGAAGAAGCGTAGGAGGGAAGGGGGAGAAGCATTGCGATCTGAATCGTGATGCTTCCTTCTGTTTTCCGTTAGAAAAATGCAGCTGTTTGCAGGAAAGAAGGTTTAACAAGGCCATGTCGTTCTCCTGGAAAAGAAATCTCGTGGTTCTGTGGATCGGGGTATTTTTTTGTAGTACTGCTTACTCCCTTTCGATCCCCTTTTTGCCGCTCTTTATGTACAACACGCTTGGGGTTCGCGAGCATTTGGAGGCATGGTCGGGGGTCTCCTTCGAATGCTGGAAGGTCTTTTAGCTGGCTTTGTACTCCGCGATTGCGCTGGTCGCGACCAACACTCCCGAAGCACACGCAGGCTACGCTTTGGGAATCATGGCGACAAGTGGAGCGACGGGAGGCATAGTGGGGCCCTTGATTGGGGGCGTTGTCAGTCATTTGTGGGGCAATCGGGAAGCCTTTCTTTTTTCCTCGGGTCTCGTACTTGTGGCAGCGCTGATTGCTACCTTCTTTGTCCGGGAGGTTCACGTCACTTTGAAGCAGCGGTCAAAAGTCCGGGACGATTTGCGTGTGGCGATGCTGAACCCTCGTTTCATGATTGTTCTGGGAATCAGCATGATGGTGACCGTTTCCGTCATGCTTTTGGAGCCGCTGCTGACCGTGTACGTGCTGCAGCTTGGAGCAGCACAGCAGGATGCTTCGCTTAACTCAGGCATCATTTTTTCTTCGATGGGCGTAGCGACAGTCCTGGCAGCCCCGCACTGGGGGAAAATCGGAAGTAAAATCGGCTACACCAAGGTCTTGGTTTTCGGGCTGGTAGGCGGTGGAATCGGAAGTGTGCTGCAATACTTTTTTACCAATCTGTACGGGTTTGGTATCCTGCGATTTTTGTACGGCTTGTTTTTCGCTGCCGTTTATCCGGCGATCAATGCCCTGATTGTCAAAGTGATTGAGCCTGATTTTCGTGGAAGAGCTTTCGGGTTGAACCAGTCTGCCGTCCAATTTGCCAATATGATTGGGCCAATCCTTGGAGGTTTTCTCGGAGGTATCGTGCCGATCCGGGTCATTTTTATCATGAATGGGGCAGCACTTCTGCTGACGGCCCTCTATGTCAAATACAAAGGGCTGGATGAGACGGCCGTTCACCAATCTACTAGATAGCGGCCATCCGGGAGAGTCGGGTGGTTATTTGCTGTGCCGTTGACGAACGATAGGCGGACAGGTAGTGTAAGGATTACATATAGAGGTATAAGGGAATGTCAAAGGTAAGAGGGGGTAGTAGCTATGAAAAAAATCGTAAAACATGACCAGGACGTAACCAAACAACATAACAAGCAAATGATACTCGATATTATAAAAAAACAGCGACCTATTTCCCGAGCCGAAATAACGAAAATCACCAAGATGAGTGCGACGTCGATCGGCAGGTTTGTCAGTGAGCTTTGCGAGGAAGGCTTTATTCGCGAAACGAATCTGACGTCTTCGGGTCTGGGCAGAAAAGCCGTCATGCTGGATATTGAGCCGGGCGCGATTTACTCCATAGGTGTAGACATCGAAAAAAAGCGGATCAGCTTTGGATTAATGGATTTTAGTGAAACCGTGACGGTCTATCGCCGGGTAGACTATCAGGCCCAAAAATCTACGCCTGAGGAGACGGCTGAGCTGATCTGCTGCGAGATACGCGCGATGGTGGAGGAACAAAACCTTCCCTGCGAAAAAGTGATCGGGATCGGGATCGGGGTCCCTGGTGTTATCAATTACGAGCAGGGCATTGTCCAATTCTCCGCAACCTTAGGGTGGAAGAACGTAGCGTTCGCCAAGATGATCGAGGCAGAGCTGCAGATCAAAACGGTGATCGATAACGATCTGAAAGTAAAAATTCTCTCGGAGTATCTGTACGGTTCTGCCAAAGGCTCAAACAAAACGGCCTTGATCGGGATCGGTACTGGCATTGGATCTGCGCTCATCATCAATGGAGAGGTTTTCCGGGGTGGCTCCAATAGCGCCGGAGAGCTTGGACATACGACGCTCGATCCAAACGGCAACCTGTGTGACTGCGGAAAGCGCGGTTGCCTGCAAACCTATGTCGACGAGAATTCACTGATCATGGAAGCGCGGCGTGTAAGTGAAATTACAGATGTTCGCCAAGTATACGCAGCCGCGAGAAACAACGAGCGCTGGGCAAAGGAGATCGTCTGGCGTACCGCACTGTACATTGGCATTACCATTAACAACATCGTTTGCATGTACAATCCAGATACCGTCATTCTGAGCGGAGAGCTGATTGAGAATTATAGAGAGATCGTAGACTTGGTGGAAGAACATAGTGAGCAAGTGATTTGGGAGCCGTTTCGAGGCACATTCAAGGTCATCCCGTCCGAACTGAGGGGAGATGGCATCGTCATGGGAGCAGGTGCTTTGGCCATGCAGCATTTTGCACCGCTCGCGGGTCGCTTGTCAGAGGAGTAAGCGGAGGGAGAGCCTGCCAGTTGGCAAATGGGCAAAGCTCCATTCCTCCTAGTGGCGTAGGTACTGGAAAAGACGGTTGAATGCGTCGAGTGACGATGCATTTCAAGCGTCTTTTTCGTTTCATTATTATTCTGCTGCCGAGTATTGCAATCGCTTTCATGATCACATATGATCGAATTAATATTTTGAACTGATCAATTTCTGATTATTCATGATTTTTAATTGATCGTATATGATCATTCGTGTATCATTTCACTCAAGAGGAGATCGATAAGCATGGCGACAGATCGCGAGAAAGACATTCTGAATTTTCTGAACGAAAAATCCCCGTTGTCGGTGGAAGAACTTGCTGCTTCCCTGTACGTTTCCGAGGTTACCGTCCGCAGAGACTTGGCCGCGATGGAGAAGAAAGGGATGATCGTTCGCAAAAGAGGAGGAGCTTCTTTACCCGAGCTAGGATTTGAGCCGATGTTTAATCAACGGCAAAAGAAAAACAACGAGCTCAAGCAATCAATAGCCAAGTATGTAGCAAACACGATTCAGGAGGGAGAGGTCATCGCACTGGATGTCGGTACTACGACGGCGGAATTGGCGAGAGAGCTGACCAAGCGCTCGGGGATCACGGTATTTACCTCCTGCATCCAGGTCGCTTCGATTC
The DNA here is from genome assembly GCF_003710815.1 of Brevibacillus centrosporus. Lineage (GTDB taxonomy): Bacteria > Bacillota > Bacilli > Brevibacillales > Brevibacillaceae > Brevibacillus > Brevibacillus centrosporus. The sequence continues at coordinate 217,053 of NZ_RHHP01000010.1, read as the reverse complement.
TCGCCAAGAGCAATCTTCAGGTGTATATGATCGGTGGGCTGATTCGTAAAACGGAAATGTCGATGGTCGGCAGCATCGCCCAAGAGACGATTAGGAAATTCACTTTTGATCGCTTTTATCTCGGGGTAGCGGGCATCAATCTGGAAACGGGTCTCACGGATTACAGTATCGAAGAGACGGAAGTGAAACGAGCATTTATCGATCGCTCCAAAAGAGTCATCGCCCTTGTGGATAGGACGAAATTTGGACATTCTTCCTTGATCCAGGTATGTGAAGCCGAGCAGATCGATGAAATGATCACGAACAAAGGCGACTTTGGCGGGGAGCTTCCAGAAGACCATTTCAAAGGAAAAATTACTTACGTCTAGTCATGTCCAGCGCACTAGAGGCGATCTACTTGGGCTGCGAGGGGAGTGAAGAATGTGCCTTATGTGCTAGGGATAGATATCGGGACCTATGAATCAAAGGGAGCGTTGGTAAACGAGGCCGGCAAGCTCCTTTTGAGCGAGTCGGTGGCCCATCAGCTGGAAATCCCGCAACGCGGTTGGGCCGAGCATGATGCGGAGCATACGTGGTGGCACGACTTTGTGCATTTGAGCAAAGCCATCACGCAAAAGGCCGCTGCCAAATACGGGATCCGACCGGACGAGATCAAAGCCGTGGGAGTCAGCTCGATCGCCCCAGCCGTCGTCCCGGTCGATAGCGAGGGAAAGCCCCTACGTAAAGCAATCTTGTACGGAGTCGATACGCGATCGCAAACGCAGGTCCATGAATGTAACGAAAAATTAGGGGTAGAGCGGATTTTCCAAGTTGGGGCACAATCCTTATCAGCTCAATCGGCAGGACCGAAAATACTCTGGATTCGCCAAGAAGAGCCGCATGTGTATGAGCAAACGGCCAAGTTTCTCTGTGGTTCAGGGTATCTCGTCTACAAGCTTACGGATGAGCAGGTCATCGATCGTTACACGGCAGCATCTTACTCACCGCTTTTGGACATCCATCAGTTGAAATGGAGCGAGGAAATGGCGAGTGCAATCTGTGAGTTGGACAAATTGCCCAGACTCACCTGGAGCCACGAAATCGTAGGAGAAGTAACGAAGCGGGCAGCAGCACAGACTGGACTTGCCCCCGGAACGAAAGTGATTGCTGGTACAGCCGACGCGCTTTCCGAGGCGATTAGCGTAGGAGCGGTGAACAAAGGCGATTTGATGCTGATGTACGGCAGCTCTACCTTCTTTATTCTTGCTGCTCCCGATTTACCAAGGACACATACCTTATGGGCCAATTTGCACGCGGTTCCTGGCTACCACACTATTACGGGTGGCACGGCTACAGCAGGCTCACTCACCCGCTGGTTTATCGATCAATGCTTGTCGGCAGCTGGACAAAAGGAAAATGGCATGACGGTCGATGATGCCTACACGTATGCGATGAAGCTGGCAGAGCAGAGTCCACCTGGGGCAAATGGGCTGCTCACCCTTCCCTACTTTAGCGGAGAACGGACGCCTATTCATCACGCTGCGGCAAAGGGTGTGTTTTTTGGACTCACCCTCCATCACACGCAGTCTGACATGTACCGCTCGATTTTAGAGGGCATTTCCTTTTCCATTCGCCACAATATGGACGAAATCCGAAGCATGGATGTTCCGATCCATCGAGCCATTGCGGTAGGAGGTGGTGTTAAAAATCGCCTTTGGCTGCAAAGTGTGAGTGACATTTGCCAACTGACTCAGGTCATCCCGGAAATTACACTGGGTGCCTCTTACGGAAACGCCTTTTTGTGTGCGCTTGGACTCGGCTGGTATCGAGATCTTACGGATATGGCTCAATGGGTAAAAGTCAAGGAAGAGGTTGCACCGCAGAAGACGCATCTGCTTGTCTATGAGCGCTACTACGAACTCTATCACAAACTGTATCAGCGAACACGAGATTTAATGGATGAGCTCACTTAACCAAACAACGGGGGAACGAAAGCATGATTCCAGACTATCAAAAAATGAAAGAGGTTCTGCGTGATTTGACGTCTTGCCTTGCTCTGTCCGGATACGAGGATTCTGTCATCCGTTATGTAAAGGAGAGGCTGGCAGGAGCGGCGGAGCATATTCAGGTCGATGCGCTCGGGAATGTCATTGTGCGAATGAATCGGATCCAGGCGGAAAATTCGTTTCGGGTGATGGTGTTCGCTCACATGGACGAACTCGGATTGGTAGTTACCAAAGTGGAGGAAAGCGGCTTTTTGCGCTTGGAGCGGCTGGGCGGAATTCCGGAGAAGAGCTTGGCAGGTACGACTCTTTTGATCGAAGTGGAGGGAAAGCGGTGGAACGGGATTGTCGGCACGAAATCCCACCATGTCACAAAGCAAGACGAGAAATATAAGGTGCTTCCGGTAAATGAGATCTATGCGGACTTTGGCTTTCGGAGCAAGCAGGAGGCGCTGGATGCAGGAATTTCACCAGGTACACCGGTAGGCTACGCCCGGCAGTTTTTTGACAATGGCTCAATCGTATTTGGCAATACTCTCGATAACCGTGTGGGCTGCCTGACCTTGCTTGAGCTGGCAGACCGTTTGCAGCATACCGAGCTGCCCTGCGAGCTGTACATTGTCTTTTCCGTGCAGGAAGAGTTTAACCTGCGCGGGGTGCTGCCAGCCGTGCGAAAGATAAATCCGCACTTGGCAATCACGCTGGATATTACGATCGCGACAGATACACCTGATCTAAAAGGCAGCGCGGATATTCGTCTCGGTGGCGGCCCGAGCCTTGGCATGTACACCTTCCATGGAAGAGGCACTTTGGGTGGACTCATCCCCAATCCCAAGCTGGTGAAGCATGTACAAAAGATTGCAAGCGAACAGGAAATTCCGCTGCAGCAAGCAGTCTTTATGGGCATTCTGACGGATGCTTCCTTTAGCCAATTGGAAAATGACGGCATTCCAATGATCGATCTCGGCTACCCAGCCCGTTACACACATGCGCCAGTAGAAGCAGTGGATTTACAGGATGTGGAGCAGCTCATTTGCTTGCTGGAAAAGCTTTTGCTCACTTTCGACCAAAATTTGGATCTTAGCCGCGGATAACCTATTATCTATCAGAGGAGTGGAGTCAAATCATGACTTGGTTAAAAGACGTAATCGGAACGGAAAAAGCAATCATTGCCATGTGCCACCTGCTTCCTTTGCCAGGAGACCCTTCCTTTCAGAAAGAAAAAGGGATGGAATACGTCGTGGAAATGGCGCGAAAGGATTTGCGAGCGCTCCAGGACGGTGGCGTGGATGCCGTGATGTTTTCCAACGAGTTTAGTCTGCCGTATTTGACTGAGGTAAAAACGGAGACAGTAGCAGCGATGGCGAGAATCATCGGAGAACTCAAAAGCGATATTCAAATTCCTTTCGGAGTCAACGTGCTCTGGGATGCGAAAAAATCACTGGATCTGGCTGCTGCAACTGGGGCACAGTTTGTCCGTGAAATCTTTACGGGCGTTTACGCGAGCGATTTTGGCATATGGAACACCAATGTTGGCGAGACGGTACGTCATCAGTATCGGATCGGAGCAGAGAATGTAAAGCTGCTCTTCAATATCGTTCCAGAAGCCGCGAAGTACTTGGCAGATCGGGATATTGAGAATGTCGCGAAATCCACCGTATTCAACAATCGGCCGGATGCCTTGTGCGTATCAGGATTGACGGCAGGGACAGAGACCGATTCGCAAATTTTGAAGCGGGTAAAGGATGCTGTTCCCGAAACGGTCGTCCTGGCGAACACCGGAGTCCGCATGCAAAATTTGGAGCAGCAGCTATCCATTGCGGACGGAGCAGTCGTCGGAACAACGTTTAAATTAGACGGAAAATTCGAAAATCATGTAGACCAAGAGCGAGTAAGAGCGTTCATGGAAAAGGTAAAAGCGTTTCGGCAGAGGTAGTGCATGACATGTGACCATGTCATTTTCATTACAAACAGAAGATAAGGGAGGTCGACGATCATGAACAGACAGAGAAGAAGCTTGACGCTCGTGAGCCTGATGCTGGCTGTATTGCTGCTCTTACTGTCAGCATGCAGTGGCGGCGAAAGTACACAGCCACAAGACCAGACAGGACAACAGGCCAGCGGGAAAAAGTACAAGATCGCCACAGTGGTCAAATTGACGGGTGTCGCATGGTTTGATCGAATGAACGAGGGAATCAAGAGGTTCGGTGAGGAAACAGGCAACGAAACGTTTATGCAAGGGCCGCAGAAAGCAGATGCGGCGCTGCAAGTGCAAATTATCGAGGACCTGATCGCGCAAAAAGTAGACGCGATTACTGTCGTCCCGTTTTCTGCCGAAGCGTTGGAGCCCGTGCTGAAAAAGGCACGTGAAAAAGGTATTGTAGTCATTACACACGAGGCAGACGGCTTTGAAAATACAGACTTTAATATCGAAGCGTTCGACAACTTGGACTACGGTGCTTTCTTAATGGACAGTCTGGCGAAATCGATGGGCGAGCAGGGCGAATACATGACAACTGTGGGCAGCTTAACGACGAAATCGCACATGCAGTGGGAAGAAGGCGCGTACAAACGCCAACAGGAGAAGTACCCGAACATGAAAGCAGTCGCCCGCAAGCTGGAAACGAATGACGATCAGAAAACGGCGAGTGAGAAATTCCGGGAAACACTGAAGGCTTTTCCAAATCTGAAAGGCTTCCAGGGCGCGTCGGGGAACGATGCTGCTGGTGCGGCACTGGCAGTAGAAGAAATGGGGCTGCAAGGAAAAGTGAGCGTCGTGGGCACAAGCGTACCGTCCGTGAGCAAGCAATATTTGGAGAGCGGTGCGATGAGCATGATTGGCTTCTGGGATCCCGCTGACGCCGGGTACGTGATGAACAAGCTGGCTGTCATGGTGCTGGATGGTAAGAAAGCAGATATCAAGGAAGGTGCAAATCTCGGGGTGAAGGGCTACGAAAGCATCAAGGTCGTCAATGACAAATACTTGTTCGGCAGCGCTTGGGTCGGGGTCGGAAAAGATAACATGAATGATTACAACTTCTAATTCTACACACGTTTAGAGAGGGTGAACCGCAATCATGTCGCTCATACAATTGTCTGGGATCAGCAAATCATTTGCCGGTGTCCAAGCCCTGAAGGATGTCAGCATCGAACTGGATTATGGAGAAATCCACTGTTTGGCCGGAGAGAATGGTTGCGGGAAATCCACTCTGATCAAAGTCATGTCCGGTGTGCACGCACCGGATCATGGCGAAATGCGGATACATGGTCAGAAACGCAAGCTGCTGACTCCCATCGATGCGATTAATGAAGGGATTCAGGTAATTTATCAAGACTTCTCCATCTTTCCGAACCTGACCGTAGCAGAGAATATCGCTCTCAATACCGAGCTGGCCCAAAACAGAAAGCTGGTTAATTGGCGCAAGATGAAGCAGATGGCCAAGCAGGCACTGGAGAAAGTCAACATCCAGCTGGATCTCGACGCAAAAGTGGAAACGCTGTCGGTAGCCGACAAGCAGCTGATTGCCATTTCACGAGCGCTGATGCACAAAGCCAAGCTGATTATCATGGATGAACCGACGACAGCATTGACGCAAAAAGAAGTGAGCTCACTGTTCTCCATCATTAACGGCCTGAAAAGAGAAGGAATGACGATTCTATTCGTCAGCCACAAGCTGGAAGAAGTCTTTGAGATTTCCGAGAGAATCACCATATTGCGCAATGGCAAGAACGTGGTATCCGAAAGGGTCCAACAGCTCGATCGTGACAAGCTCGTCTTTTACATGACGGGAAGAAAAATTGAAGAAAGCTATTACGAGATAAAAAAAGATGCCAGCATCCCTATCCTGCAAACAGAAGATTTAGGATTGCAGGGGTGCTTTGAACATATTTCGCTGCAGGTCAAAGCAGGGGAAATCGTGGGTTTGACGGGCTTGCTCGGATCAGGTCGAACGGAGCTGGCGGAATCGCTCTTTGGCTTGAGAAGCGCTACGAGCGGCAAAATCTTTATCGAGGGCAAGGAGCAGCAGATCCATTCTGTACAGGATGCGATCGCGCAGCGAATTGCGTACGTGCCAGAGGATCGTCTGACCGAAGGCTTATTTTTGGAGCAATCCATCGAACGCAACATGGTGATCAGCGTGGTCGATCAGCTGTCCAGCCGCTTAAACATGCTGAATCAAACAAAAGTGAAAAGTACGGTTCAGGATTGGATCAAGAGCTTGGGGATTGTCGCACACTCTCCTGCATTGCCGGTCAAGACACTATCCGGTGGCAATCAGCAGCGTGTCGTTCTTGCGAAATGGCTCGCAACCCGGCCGCGGCTGCTCATATTGAATGGGCCGACCGTCGGGGTAGATATCGGCTCGAAGGAAGACATTCATCAAGTGATACGTGCACTGGCACAGGAGGGCATGGGGGTATTGATGATCTCCGATGACTTTCCTGAGCTCAAGCATAACTGCAATCGGATACTGGTCATGAAAAATGGTCGACTAGTGGGAGAAATGGCCGGTAAGGAATGGAGCCAAGAAGAATGGACGCGATTGCAAGAAACCACATCGTAGTGTGGCGGCAGGGGGAGAGCCAATGAAAAAGGTCATGCAAACCAGTGAATTTTACGTAGCCATCGTCGTCCTGGCGCTGTTTCTCGTGATCGGCAGCCAAAGCAGTGCCTTTTTTACCATCACTAATCTGTTCGATCTAATCCGAAGTGGGATCGTCCCCGGAATCTTTGTGATGTGTGCCATGCTGGTCATTATTTCGGGAGGGATTGATGTTTCTTTCCCTGCCATTGCGACCTTCAGCATGTTTTGCTCCACGAAAATTCTTCATTCCATGCACTATGACGGCCCCGTGCTCGTTGCTTTTCTTCTGTCCGGGTTGATTGGTCTGTGCCTGGGTCTGATAAATGCTGTCTTTATTTCTCTGTTCCGTTTGCCCACGCTGATCGTGACCTTGGGTACCTCCTCCATGTTCAGCGGGTTTCTCCTGACTTTTGTAGGGAGCAGCCAGATCAGCGATTTGCCGAAGCCGCTCTTAACCTTTTCCAAAGAGCAGATTTTCAAGTTTACGAATGACAGCGGAATTACTGTAGGGCTACCGGTCGCGGTCCTTGTTTCGCTCGGAGTGATTGTACTCGTAGCATTGCTGCTGCGATATACGATGATGGGCAGAGGTATCTATGCGCTCGGAGGTGATGCCGTATCTGCGCAAAGGATCGGATTTTCTCCCATTCGCATTCAGTTTTTTATTTATGGCTTTGTCGGGCTAATGGCCGGGGTCGCAGGCATGATTCATACGACAATGATGCGAAATTCCAATCCGGTTGACTTGCTGGGAACGGAGCTGCTGATTATAGCAGCGGTCGTGCTCGGGGGGACGCGAATTACTGGCGGACATGGAACGGTGCTGGGCTCCTTGCTGGGATTATTACTCGTTATCACGATCCAAAACAGCTTGATACTGTTGGGTATTCCTTCCTACTGGCAGCGATTTGTCATCGGTGCCTTGATCCTGATCGGAACGGGCGTGGCGGCATATCAAGTGAAGAGATCGATCATGAAGCGAAAATCGATCGTTTCTTAACTATGAAAGGAGGGTAGCTATGACAAACCCAAACGGGAATAGTCCTGAGCCAATTACGCCAATCAGTAGGTCGTCTTTTTCTTTGCAGCGCTATTTGCCACAAGATGCAAGCATAACCCGATTGTTCATCATCATGCTCGTCGTCTTTGTATTGATGGCAGGAATCAGTCCAAACACTTTTTTGTCGCTGGACAGCTTTACCTCGATGTCGTTTCAATTCCCCGTTTTTGGTATTTTTGCGTTTGCCATGATGCTCTCGATGATTTCCGGAGGTATCGATCTATCCATTGTCGGGATCGCCAATCTCACCTCGATCATAGCGGCTTCGGTTATGGTGCGAATGTTGCCTGCGGAAGCATCCGCGAGTGAGAGCCTTTTGTATATCCTGCTTGGCGTGGCTGCTGCACTCATGGTCGGACTCGTATGCGGTCTATTTAACGGCTTTGCGATTACAAAGATTGGGATTCCTCCCATTCTGGTGACCTTGGGCACGATGCAGCTATTTATGGGGATTGCCATTATTGTAACGAAGGGGCAAGCTATTGTCGGGTTACCTGAGCTGTATACCAAAATCGGAAACGGAAGCTTGTGGATCTTTCCTGTACCGCTGCTTATGTTTTGCTTGTGTATTCTGGGGACGTATGTGCTGTTGAACAAGCAATCGTATGGGATGAAGCTGCAAATGCTGGGAGCAAATCCAACAGCTTCCTTCTTTTCGGGCGTAAACAACACGCGTGTACTGCTTACGACCTATGCAATCAGTGGTGTGTTGGCTGCTATAGCTGGTCTGGTCATTGTCGCCCAAACCAATTCGGCAAAGGCGGACTATGGGACGTCGTACATTTTGCAGGCCATATTGGTAGCGGTGATGGGTGGAGTGGATCCAAGGGGGGGCTTTGGAAAGGTAGCGGGGATCGTAATGGCTGTCTTGACGCTGCAATTTTTATCAAGCGGCCTAAATGCCTTGCACGTGGGGAATTTCTTCAAGGATTTTATGTGGGGCATCGTTCTCTTGCTCGTCATGGTCATCAACGAATGGAGCAATCGAAGGAAGGTAAGGAGTATTAGTTAGGGAAGATTGTTTTTCCAAAAGGTGGTAGCTGCGGCTGTCATCTTTTTTGTTGGTACGAAAGAAGATTTAGCTGTCTCCTTTAGGAAAAACAATCAGTTCAAAGCAGCTTTAGGCGACAATTACGAGAAGGTAAAATCCGGAGAGATCACATGAGCGCAAGCAGCGGAACTTCTACAGAAATAGATTTATGACGGCGATCGGCATAAAGAAAGCGCAGAGAAAGATGAAGTGACCCCGAAAAGGTAGACAGGTTATTTACTTAAGCAGCTTGTAAGGTTTGAGTTCGGATTGTTGCCCTAGCACAAATCTATTGTAAGTGGCGGGCATCGGCCTAACCGCTTTCCTCAAACTAAAAGCGACAATGAAAGAAGCTGGAGAAAAACGAATTGTTTTTCCCAGCTTCTTTACTTTTTTTGAGGAGAATTAGAAAGCCAAACCTATTAACATACATTAGAAACGAAAATATTGACAAAGTTCATGAATGATGGTAGCCTTTATTTGAAAATACAGAATATTTATAGGAGGGATCAGCATGCAGCAAACGCCAACCCCGTCTTGGATCCAAGCAGGTACGCTGAAGGCGATTCAAGAGAATGGCCACAAGCTAATCCACGGCGGAATCGCAGTGTTTTATTATGAGGAACAGGTGTATGCGGTGGACAATCGCTGTCCGCACTTGGGATTTCCTTTGCATATGGGCAGCTTGTGCGATGGAATACTTACTTGCCATTGGCATCATGCGCGCTTTGACGTCTGCAGCGGCGGAACGCTGGACCCGTGGGCCGACGATGTTCCATCCTATGAGGTGAAAATTGAAAATGGGATCGTTTGGGTGAATCCGCAGCCAAAGCAGACGAGTAGTGTTGGAAGATACAAGCTACGGCTGCGGGAAGGTCTGGAGCAAAATCTAGGTCTTGTCATTGCCAAAGCTGTCGTCGGCTTGGTGGAAGCAGGGGTTCCAGCAGCGGAAATCACCCAGATCGGCATCGAGTTCGGTACCGTTTATGGGAGAGGCTGGAATTCTGGACTTACTATACTCACCGCGATGGCCAATGTGCTGCCGAAGCTAGATAAAGCGGGAACCATTCTCGCGCTTTATCAAGGGCTGCGTCATGTAGCTCGTAACAGCTCCGGTGCCCCGGCTCGGCATCTGCTTAAACCGCTGCCAGGAGACGGCGTACCGTTTGAGAGACTGACGGAATGGTACCGCAACTGTATCGAGGTCCGCGATACACAAGGCGCGGAAAGAGTCTTGCTTACGGCGATTCGCCAAGGGGCTTCCCTGGAACAGCTTTCGGAGATGATGCTGATAGCGGCGACCGACCACTTTTATTTGGATGGCGGCCATACGTTTGATTTTCACAATAAAGCCCTGGAAGCGATTGACCTTATTGGCAAAGCGGACACCAAGCAGATATTGACCGCACTGGTTCAGCTCCTCGAAAATCCTACCCGGAGCGAGGAACTTCATCAGTGGCAGTCGCCAGTGAATCTAGTTGCTCCGCTAAAGGAAGCCTTCGCGCAGCTGGATAGCTTTCCTCTTGTAGAGTCTTATGCAGATATTTCCGAAGTGGACGAGAAGAAAATTGTGGATCAACTGTTAAGCGACGAACCACTTGAAACGGTGCATCTGGTGACAAAGGTCCTGAAATCGGGAGCAAATCCCGCTCAATTGGCGCAGCTGGTTGCTTTGGCAGCAGCCGAGCGGATCGTCCGCTTCCATACCCAAAATGATTTTAGTGATTGGATTTCCGTACTGCATACCTTTACCTATTCCCATGCCGTGCATAAGCGTTTGCGCGGTTCGACCCATCCTCTGCTACTACGGGGGATCTATCACGGAGTCATCCGGATCTACTTAGATCGTTTTTTGAACATCCCTGCGGCACCCCGCCCAGATGGCTCGATAGTCCCCGCCGTGGACACTGCCAAACCGGAGCTGCTGCTGCAAATGATGGATCTTCGCCAGCAGGTAAACGAAGCGGCCCGCTGGACAGCTGGTTACCTGCACGCAAGCGGTGACCCTGATGCCATTCTAAATACATTGGGACATGCGCTTTTGCGCGAAGATGCCGAATTTCATTCCTTCCAAATGTACGAAGCGGCGGTCTCTGAATATGAGCGATGGGCTACGCGCGATGATGCCTTTGCTGCCCGCGCTGGTGAGACGATGCTTTTGGCAGCAACCCGCTATCTGGCTGCCCATGCGCCAACCCCGCGCGAACAGTCGCACACTGCCCGCATTGCCACTCGGTTGTATCGGGGCGAGCGGCTTTTCGAAGAGGCGTAAGCCGTTAGCGAAGCTTTGTTTCTCATAAACAACTGAGGCTGCCGATAGAACTCGGCAGCCTCGTGCAATGTATGATTGTATGATAGAAATGCAACCATAGTATTTTCCCCAAGAGAAGGAGATTTTCAAAGGAGAGGGAGTATGAAAGAATCCATTAAAAAATCGTATCCGAATTCAATATACAGTGCGCTAAACCCCTGTGAGCTCTTTGGCGGCTTGAATGTAGCGGGTCAGCGTATCCATAAACGCCCTTGCCGCAAAGCCTACATATTTGTCCGAGCGATACACGATACAGATATCCTGGCTGGGAGTGGGATTCACCAGTGAAACGACCGCAATCTCCTTTTTGCCGAGAGATTCCAATAGCAGCCGGGGCAGTACGCATGCGCCAATCCCTTGCTCTACGAGAGAGAGAAGAGAGGACAAGGTCGTCGTTTCGATATGGGGCTGCAAACGAAAGCCTGCCTGCAAGCAATAATGGCCAATCAGCTGCCTGACTTGATGATCAGGTGGAAACATCACCATTTTCATGTCACGAAGCTGCTCGAACGCCACCTTCCCTTTTTCCGCAAGAGGATGATCAGAACGAACAGCCAAGGCGAATTCCTCGTGAAACAGCGGGACAACCGTGAAGCGCTCATCTGGAGAAGGTGTAGTCGTGACACCGATGTCAATGGTGCCAGCAGCGACCTGTTCTATGATTTTCGTCGTTTCGATGACAGAAAGGGACAATTTGGGGTAGGTATGGTGAAATTGCACGAGCAGCGCATTGAAAAGCAGATCGGCGTCTCCTGGGAGGACACCAATCGTAATGGAGCCGCCTTGCATGTCTTTCATTTCGGCAATCGCATCACGTGCATAGGCAATATGGGAAAAAACATGACGACTCTGATCGAGCAAGACCTTTCCGGCATCTGTCAGGGCGATCCGCTTGCCCATTCGGTCAAACAGGGGAACGCCCAGTTCGTTCTCCAAGAGCTTGATCTGCTGGCTGAGATTGGACTGCGTGGTACATAGCTTTTCAGAGGCTCTGGAGAAATGCATTTCTTCGCAAACGGCCATAAAGTATTCAAGCTGTCTTAGCTCCATGGATACACACTCCCGGTGAGACATCATTACTGCTACTAATGATTATAATCGGAATTACGCGATTGTTGGATGCTTTTGTAAGGGATACACTTGGTTTGACGATAAGCGCGCGCAGTCAATCGAGGAAAAAACGGAGGAGATCCCTTATGTCCCAAAGCATGATTCGTACAGCACTTTCTGTTCGCCAACTGGTCCTGCATCAGATCCAATCGATTCCCGAGGATTTATTTGATAAGCAGCCACCACAGTTTGCTAATACAATCAGATGGAATGTCGGGCACATTGCTTTTTGCCTGAATTACTTTCTCACGCTCGGGCTTCCGTTTTCTACTAGCCTGCCAGGTACCTACGCTGCTTTCTTCCAAACCGGGACGAAGCCAGCCGATTGGACTGTGGCACCGCCAAGTAAAGAGGAGCTGGTTCAATGCTTGTCGGCTCAACTGGCCAGCCTATCCGAAATCTCTCCCCACGTCCTTGAAAATAAGTTGGAGTCGCCCATAGAAATGGGGCCGCTGCGCTTTGAAACTGTTGGAGAAGTATTCAATTTTGCCTTCATCCATGAAACCATGCACTTCTCGACCATATCCTGCCTGTTGAAGGTTCTGCAATACGAGCGCGAAGAGGGGAAGTGATCACCCATGCCATTCTTTGAAACGCGTGACGGTACACGACTGTTTTACCAGGATTGGGGAACGGGCAAGCCGGTTGTTCTAGTTTCCGCTGCCTTTATGAACTCCGAAATGTGGGAGCTGCAAATGCCGTTTCTCGTCTCCAACGGGCTCAGATGTATAGCCTACGACAGGCGTGGGCACGGACGTTCCGATTGGCCGGCAGAGGGCTACGACTACGATACGCTCGCCAGTGACCTCGCCGCATTGATCGATTGTCTCGATCTGCAAGACATCACGCTTGTCGGCTACTCGATGGGGAGTGGCGAAGTTGTTCGCTACCTGTCTCGTTACGGCACGGAGCGTATTGCACGGATCGCGATACTGGCGGGTACCGCACCGTTTTTGCAAAAGACCGATGACAACCCTGATGGGATCGACCAGAAAATGTTTGATTCCATGGTCGCGATGCGTTCCCAAGATCGGCCGAAATGGTTCGCGGACAACGCCCCGCCCTTTTTCGGCGTAGGATTGCCGGGGATTTCGGTATCAGCAGAGAGGATACAATGGGGCACGCATATGTGCATGCAGTGTTCAGCGAAAGCTACTATTGATTGCGGCGAGGCTATTTTTCACTCGGATCTCCGAGCACAGATGCGGGACATTCTCGTACCGACTTTGATCATTCACGGTGACTCGGATCAGTCGGCACCTATTCGCCTATGCGGGCGAAAATCCGCGCAGCTTGTCCAAGACAGTCAGTTCATCGTGTATGAGAATGCGGCACACGGTTTATTCATCACCCATGCGGACCGACTCAATATTGATCTGTTGAATTTCATCAACAGCTAAGTGGAAGAGCAGAGAGGACCAATCTTATAGAAGTCGGGTAAGCAAACACCTCATACCTTTCCTTCATTATTGAGAAATGACCGAGGCAAGTGTGAGGGCGAAAAAAGGAACTGATTTCCTTTTGAATACACGTACATTAAAAAAGGTTTTCAATATATATTTCGTATTTTTTGAAGAAAACTCTCTCTTGGTGAGAAAATTTACGGGGGTTATACTTTTGAGTTTGATAAGCTGCTTGCTAAAATCCGAATGATATCGAATTTGAAAAAGAGAGAAGAGCAAAAACTTTTCAAGCGATTGTCAGCTACGTACATCTTGAATCCCATCCTCCGTACCAGAAAGAAATAAAACCAATGTGTCCAGGTGGAATACTGAAAAAACACCCACTTACCAACGGAATTGCAAAAAACGAGGGAGCTCTTGGCTCCCTTTTTCCGTTTTAAGCGGTCGGTGCTTTCGTATGCTATTGTTCCCATATGGTGAGATTGTTTTCTTCCAGGATCCGTTCAAGCCGCTGGAAGTCTTGTTTGGCCTGTCCTTCCAACCTGCGGCCGCTTTCGTGTGCCAACAATTCATTAATTAAAATGAGTGGCACGCATGAGAGCAAGCTGTCGATTTCACCGGCAGAGTTTACCACGCGAGATAGACTGGTCAAAGGGTGCTGATCTTTGTTGCCAGTAGTGATGAGCATCACTGGAATCCCTAGTTTGTGGCAAAGTCCTGGATTCAACCTGATCCATCTGGAGAACAGGTGTTACAAGATGAAAGGGAGGTCCAAGTAAATGGAAAAGATCGGTAAATAATTATCGGAAAAATGTAATGGTGAATAAAAGGAAGAGTAAACGAACATACGAACATTGCTGTAAACAATAACGAATAACATTGATATCGAAAGTAAATCTAATCATCAAAATAATAGTCTTTAAAACACGTTTGATTATCAGTTCATGAAAATGCTATTTCATGAACTGATATTTTTTTATAAAAAATATAGGGCGTACCTTTGTCGACTTGTGAAGCTGGTTGTACAGCTGGTACTTAATCCTATTTATTCTAAATAACATTACATTACATCAAATCAGTCATGTTATTCCATGCAGATGAACTTTGTCACATTGATTATAAAAGATTTGAATGACCTAAACCAGCTACGATAGATTCTTATTTAAAACCACATACAGTGATCTAATCATCCAGGTATGGCGCTTACCAAAGTGCGAAAATTTCTAAAACGATTAAAGCCATAGCTATTTGTACAGGAAATCCATGCAGTTAATATCAAATATCTGGTCATTACACACATCCAGATTTCTTCTCTTTTTATAAGTTTACATAATATATATTATCGGACTCAAAACAAACAGCGGTTTTACAGCAAGGGAGTACACTCTGTTCTTATGAAACATGACGTCATTTGATTGCAAATCATCATGGTTCGCTCACCAGCACATCCGGATCTCCAACAACGTAAATCAGCATGAATAACCATTGCTGGCTATCCTTCAAATCAGTTACGAATTCTAGCAGCGTCCAAAATCTTGATCGAACCTTGGTTGTTTATGTATCGCTAGTTTAATTTCAAACAAACATATCAAATGACACGGCGTGGAGAAAAAATGCTAGCTTCATAGATTCACAGCAATCCTGGATACGCGTTCACGTGTTATTTATATTAGCAGCTGGTACGTTCGTAGGTTTCAAATTGAGCCTTTGAAACGTTCATTATCATGCTGATCAATGTTGTCGTTGGTGACCGATCCATGAGGTTTCACCTTGCAACAGCCAAGCTATAATTTAACCGAGAAAAAACTTTTTAAATAATTTTAACAAATATATTTACATTATTTGTAAATTCATTTATATTATAATTAAGATAACTATAACTAAAAATGACCGGAGGCCCACCATGACAAAAGTAAAAGCGAAACCAAATACAACAACTACTACGCAAAAGAAAAGATCCTACGAAGATACCTTGAACAACCTGGCTCACTACCTCGAAAGAAACAAGAAAAAATAAAACGAAAGGAGTGCCAAAGGGCGGCACTCTGCTTCGTCGTGTTACGGGTCCTCCGTTCTCCCGATACTCTGTATTCTTTATTCCTTTATTCCTTTATTCCGCTCTCTTCATTCCCTCTCGCCTCTCCGCTTATTCCAAGTGTCCTGCACAGCTAACCGCTCCCATAACGCACAGCTTTAGCTCACTTCATAAACTACATGTTAAGGCATTTCAGTTCGGATTGTTTCTTACAGATTGCGAAGCTTGCTGAGCTTCCATGCAAAAAGAGAGCTGTCACCATAAGCGACAACCCTCCTCTGTCCTTCTTTTGCTGCTTATACGCAGATCATCGAGCCCAAATCTCTTGGGTAGTAAGTGAGCATTTCTATCCCATTTTCTGTCACGAGGACCGTATCCGAATGACGGAATCCGCCCAGTCCGCGTACGTAAATCCCCGGCTCCACCGTCATGACCATTCCGGGCTGCATGATGGTGTGATCCCCCAGATCGAAGAAAGGCGCTTCGTGTCCCAGTAGACCGATCGCATGGCCTGTGTGATGGGAGGTCAGATGCGAAATTCCGTTTTCTTTAAAGAAGGCTTGAACCGCCTCTTCTACATAGGACATAGGTTTGCCGGGCTTGATGTGTGCAAAAGCGATATCTTGCGCTTGCACCATGAAGGAAAAGTATTTCTCCTGTTCTTCGTTTGCCTCTTGGACAAACATCGTCCGCTCCAGCTCACTATGGTATCCCCAGACATCTGCCGCGGCTCCCGTCACCAGGGTATCTCCTTTTTTCAGCACGAGGTTTTGGGTAACGGCATGCGGGAAAGCAGACATCGGCCCGACCTGACCGCGGAAAATGGCATAGGCCGTATTTCCGTGTGGCTTATAGTCTGCCCCCAAGGTTTCGATCATGGCCATGGTCGCCTCGGTAGAAGCCTTCGATGTGATTTCAATTTCGCTCAAGCCTGGCTTGGAATACTTTTGCAGCAAGCGATGAGCGAGATTTCCCCAACGGCACGATTCTTTGATCAGCTCAATTTCAGCTGCCGACTTGACGACTCGCATTTCCTCGACCCAGCCATAAATCGAGGTGAAATCTTTTGCCTCTAAAAATTGACGAACCTTTTGTCCACGATACCCCATCGAGGAGCCGTAGCCTTCTGCATCAAAGCCGACTCGTTTTCCAGAGAAATTGGCTTCGACCAATGCATCCTTCAGGTACTCCATCGGATGACGAAGCCCGGGGTACTCCGGATAGGAATGAACATGGTCTACGCTGGCGAATTCTTCTGCATGCTCATGCTCAAGAGCGGGAACAAACAGATGGGTCTTCTGCTGCGGGTCGATGAAAAAGCCGATCGGTCTTTCAGTTGGGTGAAAATGAAAGCCCGTCAGGTAAAAGATATCGACGACACTGAAGAGAATGGCGCAATCCAGCTCGTTTGCCGAGAGTTTCTCCATGAGCTTTTTCTGGCGGCCGATGAGTTCTTCCTTAGAAATGGCAAGTAGCATGTTGATCTCCTCTTTTCATCTGTTTTCAGTTGCATATAAGTGGCAAGCGACGACATGATCTCCCACTTCCACGACTGGCGGCTTTTCTGTCTTGCAAATTTGCATGCAGTCTGGGCAGCGTGGATGGAAATGGCATCCCTCTGGTGGGTTAAGCGGACTGGGAACGTCTCCCTTTAAAACGACTCTCTCTTTTTTCTCATCTGGATGTCGGATCGGTACAGCAGATAGAAGGGCTCTTGTGTAAGGATGCTTGGGGCTTCGGAATAGCTCCTCTGTCTTGGCTTGCTCGACCAGCTTTCCCAGATACATCACACCCACACGGTCAGTCATATGCCTGACTACCCCTAAATCATGGGAGATAAAAATGTAGGTGAGATGAAAATCGCGTTGCAGCTGTAAAAGCAGATTTATCACCTGTGACTGAATGGAAACATCCAGGGCGGAAACTGGCTCGTCGGCGATAATCAGCTCAGGCTGCAGGATGACGGCGCGGGCAATGCCGATACGCTGCCGCTGACCACCAGAAAATTCATGCGGATAGGAATGCAGATGATATTCAGACAGTCCCACGATCTCGAGCATTTCAATGGCCTTTTGCACGCGTTCTTCCGGCGCGTACAGCCCATGGACGCGCAAAGGCTCCGTCAAAATTTGCAGGATGGTCTTTTTCGGGTTCAAGGAAGCGTATGGGTCCTGAAATACCATTTGCATTTTTCGGCGCAGCTGCCTCATTTCTGTATAAGGAAGCCCGGAAATGTCTCTCCCCGCAAACCGAATTTCACCGGATGTGTGCTCCTGCAGTCGGAGAATGGCCCGCCCTGTAGTCGACTTTCCGCACCCGCTCTCTCCTACCAACCCAAACGTCTCGCCTTTATACACGGTGAACGTGACATCGTCGACGGCACGTACCTGCTGCATGGGCTGGAACCAACCTTTCTTGATCTCGTAGTACTTTTTCAGCTGCTTGATCTCGAGTAATGGCTCAGGTAGCATGTGTCACCTCCGAGGGCTTGCTGATGGGATGCCAGCAACGGGTCCATTGGTTCTCGTATGCTTGCAGCACAGGCCGCTCTTGCCTGCATCGGTCGGTAGCGATGGAACAGCGTGGCGCAAATGCACAGCCAGGCGGTATTTCATCTGGGCGCGGAACACTGCCTGGAATAGACGACAGCTCTCCTTTGCGCTCATTGGCGGTAGGCATGGAAGCTAACAGTCCTTGCGTGTAGGGATGCGTCGGCCGGTTGAAAATCGTACGAACGTCGGCGCTTTCCACTACCTGCCCAGCGTACATGACCATGACCCGATCGCACATTTCTGCTACGACACCCAGATCATGTGTGATTAGCATCATCGCCATATTCGTAGTGGCTTTGATCGCTTTCATCAGCTCCAGAATTTGCGCCTGGATCGTCACATCCAAAGCCGTAGTCGGTTCATCGGCAATCAACAGCTTTGGCTGGCAAAGCATGGCAAGCGAGATCATGACCCGCTGCCGCATACCCCCCGAGAGCTGGTGTGGATATTCGTCGATGATCTGCTCAGCTCTCGGGATCCCGACCGATTGCAGCATCGAGATAACGGCATTTCTTATCTCTTTTTTGTTCAGCCGTGTATGCTGCTTCAGTGGTTCGCTGAGCTGTTGGCCAATGGTAAAAACGGGATTCAGCGACGTCATCGGCTCTTGAAAAATCATGGAGATGTCATTTCCGCGCAGCTTGCGCATTTCTTTTTCAGACAGCTGCGTAAGATCTCTGCCCGCAAAGTGAATATGCCCTGACTCGATATAAGCCATCGGTTTGGGCAGCAATCCCATTACGGACAGAGAGGTCATACTCTTGCCGCAGCCTGATTCCCCGACGATCCCCACCGTCTCCCCTTCATAAATGGTGAAATCTACTCCATCTACCGCTTTCACGATTCCGTTTGCCGTCTTGATATGTGTCTTTAGCTGTCTTACTTCCAGAATGGGGGCACGCTCTCGCATGTTTTTCACCTCTTTCAATTGCCCTTCAGCTCTGGATCGAGTACATCTCGTAGCCAGTCCCCAAACAAATTGACCCCTAGCGCCGTGACGACAATCGCGATTCCCGGGAACGTGATCAGCCACCAGGCGCTGAAAATGTAGTCCTTTCCTTCGCTCAGCATATTGCCCCATGCTGGCTGTGGAGGTTGAACCCCGAATCCCAAAAAGCTGATCGATGCTTCCGCGATGATGTAGGTGGCAATCTGCAGAGACGATAGGACAATAATCGGTGTAAACAGATTCGGGACGATGTGCTTGAGGATGATTTCCCAGCGTGGTACTCCTGTAGCTACACACGAGACGATGAATTCCTTTTCCCGCAATGCCAGTACCTCACTGCGTACCACTCGTGCATAAATGACCCAGCCTGCGATTGCCAAGGACAGAATGATGTTTTTCAACCCTGTTCCGATCACCGCGTTGATGACCAGAACGAGCAAGATAAACGGGAAGCTGAGTACGACATCTACCAGCCGCATGATGATGGTATCAACCCATCCTCGAAAGTAACCGGCAATAACGCCCAAGGTCGTCCCGACAGCTCCCGCTACCACCACCGCGCAGCTCCCGATGATGAGAGACACACTTGTTCCGTGTATCAATCTGGATAAGATGTCGCGCCCGAGCTGGTCCGTTCCAAGCAAATGGCCCTCTGACATCGGGGGAAGCAGCTTTTTACTGAGCTCCGCCAGATTGGGATCATAAGGAGCGACCCAAGAGCCAAAGATGCCCAGAAACAGGACGATCAAGATAATCACAAAGCCTGCCATCCCTGACGGACTCTTTTTCAGCTGTCGAAGGTAGAAGCCCGCTTTTCCAGAGCCTGCCTTTCTCTTTTTCAGCAGTTGCGGGTTGACATTGGATTCCGTTACGGTTGTTTGGTTCATCTGGTGGCCCTCCTACTTATACCGAATTTGTGGATTCACGTAGGCATAGAGCACATCCACCACAAAGTTAATCACGGAGTAGATGAAGGCAATCAAAAACACGCCAGCCATGACCACCGGAAAATCGCGATTGAGCAAGGACTGCATGAGTAGACGTCCGAGCCCCGGCCAAGCAAAGACTACTTCCACAATAACCGCACCTCCGAGAAGCACGCCCAAATCGAGTGCGACGAGGGTAATGATCGGAATGAGCGTATTCTTCAAGGCGTAGACAGACAGGATTTTGTACATCGGAATGCCTGATGCTTTTGCCGTCCGGATATAGTCTTTTCTCAGAACATCCAGCATGGTCGAGCGGGTAAACCGTGCAAATCGTGCCACACTGTACGCCGCTAGTGTCAGGGCTGGCAAGATGAGATGAATCATCGAACCTCCTCCGCCCGTCGGCAGCCATTTGAACTGCACGGCAAAGACGTAGATGAGGATCAGCCCTAGCCAAAAACTGGGCAGCGCCTGCCCTAAAACCGTAAAAGCCACTCCCGTCTGGTCAAAGAGGGTGTTGCGCTTGTAAGCCGAGTTGATGCCGATCGGAATGGCAATCAACAAAGAAAGTCCCAGAGCTGTAAAGGCCAGCTGAAAGGTTGCAGGAATGCGGTTGAGCACTGTCTGCAAAGCATCCTCTCTCGTACGCAAGGAGTTTCCGAAGTCTCCTTGCACCGCATTTGTCATAAACTCCGTGTATTGCACGTACAGAGGGCGATCAAATCCGAGTGCTTTGCGGAATTCCTCCAACTGCTCCCGTGGCGCATCCGGTGGCAAAAACAGTGCTGTTGGATCTCCCGATAGGCGGATAATGAAAAAGACTGTCGTCAGAGCCAAGAAGAGAACGACTAGCACTTGCACCGTCCGTTTGATCAGATAGTCTAGCATAGAGTCCTCCTATTTCCTGTCGCTTCCTACTTGGCCCATTTCATTTCGAACACAGCGAATTTTTCATCCGCACGCGGAGTAAACTGCAGATTTTTGTCTACGGCATACAAATCGCCTTGCTGCCAAAGCGGGACCCATGCTGCTTCCTCTACCAGCTTGTTCTGCAGCTCGTCAAATCCTTTTTTGCGCTCTACTGGATCAAACACAGGCAGCGCTTTTTGAATCATGCCCTCTACTTCTTTATCGTAGAATCCGCTGTAAGGCGCTTTTTCGGTAAACAGATTTTCTATCGTACCTTGGGCATCAAAAGCAGGTCCCCATCCGAGGATAAACATGTCTTTCATCTCGTGCTGGCGGATTTTGGCGAGGTGATTTCCCCACTCATTGACTTGAACGTTTACCGTGATCCCGATCTTTTGCAGCTGCGATGCAATCGCTTGGGCTACATGCGTATCCATGGGGTAACGACCATTTGGCGTATCCAGCTGCAGCTTCAAGGTTTTCGGGTCGATATTGGCTTCCTTCAATAGGGCAATCGCCTTGTCCGGGTCATAGCCATAATCTTTCGTTTCCGTGTAGTCGGCGTTTACCTTGGATAATGGACCCGTCATTTTCGTTCCATTGCCGTTCAGTACCGACTTCAACAGCTCATCCACGTCAATGGCGTAGTTAATCGCTTGGCGTACCCGCTGGTCTTTGAGTGGACCATCGTAGAACGTATTTAGGGCAACGTAGTTGATCCTTGACGATCCTACCATCTCGATCTTGCCGTTTTCGCTATTTTTCACTCGGTCTACCGAGTCTACGGGAACATTTTTAAACAGATGAATTTCTCCACTCAGGAACGCAGACAAACGTGCGCTGAACTCAGGAATGATTTTAAACGTCAGCTTTTTAATCGAAGGTGCGCCCTGCCAGTATTCTTCATTGGCTACCAATTGAAGAGACTCGTCTCTTGTCCACTTCTCAAACTTGTAGGCACCAGTCCCAACCGGATCGGTCGCTGCTTTTTCCAAACCAACTTCCTGGGTATGCTTGGGTGCCATGATCAGCAAATCATCAGCAATGCGGAGCAGCAGGGTCGGGAATGGCTGAACGGTTATAATCTGCACCGTATGATCATCGATAACTTTTACTTCTTTGATATCCTTCCATCTCGAGCGATAGAACGAGTTGTTCTTTTCATCCAAAATGTAGTCGATGCTGAATTTGACAGCCTCAGCATTGAAAGGCTCGCCATTGGTAAATTTCACTCCTTCTCGCAGCTTGAACTCCCAGGTGAGCGGATCGATATTCTTCCATTCCGTAGCGAGAACCGGAATAAGCGCGCCATCTTTGTCCCGATCAATGAGTGGGTCATAGATATTGCGGATCTGAATGTCGGTCACGTAGTTCACATCGGTGTTCGCCAGCATCGTGGCTGCATCTGCTTCAAAGCCGATAACCAAATCTTGCTTGGGCGGGGATGAGGGGGCTTCGCTACTGCCTGCTTGCTGGGTAGTGGGCGGTGGGTTACTGGGAGTCGTACCCGCTGTTTCAGGTGTGCAAGCTGTAAGCAGTAATGCAACGAACAAAAACAAGTACAGCAGTGTCTGGTTCTTCCGTAACATTTCAATCCCCCTCTTATCAATTGATAATTAAATTTTCTGAATACATTAAATTTTATCAAAGAGGGCTTTTCTTTCTACGTATGTTTCTATGAATTTCGCTTACAAAACTTGTATGTTTTACACGAAAAGCTAGGTAGACCGTATCCTTCTAAATAAAAAAAGAACCCCAAAAAGCTGGAGTTCTTAAAATCTTGCTTGTACAACAAAAGGATATTTATGCTCGCAGCCTGCGCGCGGCTACGATCAAACCACTCTCGATCTGAATCTGCACCAGCTTTTGAATCGGAACGACCGTGTAGTCGAGGTCTTGCTCGAGCTTGTCGCAGCTTTCCACTAGATAGGCTGCTGCCCGGTTTCTCGCGTCTTCCAGGTCTGCCAAAGCTTGCTCTTCGGCATTTCCTTCCTTTTTCAGCCTTTCCATCTCGTACTCTGCACCGCGAGCGATCAGTCCCGCCGACAAGCTGTTGTAAAACCGTGCAATGACAGTGTTATCCAAGACCTCGGAAACCTTCGCTGGGAGCTCGAATTCCGGTGCCTCCGCCCATTTACGTTTGGCACCCTCTGCCGATTTGGTAAAGGTAATCATCTGTTCTACCAGAATCACAAATGGATTTTCTGGAACGATATACTTGCGAATACCCGATAAGAATTCGTCCATTTTCTTGCAATGCTTCTGGTTCATCTCGATGTTTTTCTCGATCGCTTCCCTCCTCGTGATCGTACTGTCGCTCATATCCTGGATCCGCGCATCAAAGAAATACGGCAGCTCCGTCAATAAAGTCACGCAGTCATTTTTCTCTAGCGCATAATCCGCGCTGGTAGTCCCGCATGTGATGAGCGACTCTGGTGCCACATCTGAATACTTTTCCAGATAATCGTACTCTTCTGTTATTCCCATCATTTTATAGATAGCTTCGGAAAGCTTCGTGCAAGAAGGAGATTCCGGCTCACCTAAATGCAGAGCCACGCCATGCTTAACCGCAGTTGCACGTAGATCCTCGTAAATGTCCTCGTACGCATGGGTAATGTACCAATAAGCGCCACCGAAGCCTGCGTTGTGCAGCGAATAGAGAAACTCTGGCTTGGTCTCATCGATGACTTTCATGATAGCCTGTGTTTCCGGCATCGGAGTGTTAAAGTGCAAGTTTCTGTAGGTAACGGGGAAGGTCCATTCTACCTGCTGGACACTGCCGGGCCGGAAGAAGTTTTTAATATAGTTGTAGATATTGTAAGGACCTTTAAACCATCCTTCGTTTAATTTCGTACCATCGGGATCGACGCACTTGATGATGTACCAGGTATAGCCCGATTCTCTGCGAAAGTCTTCATCTTCTGCCAAAGCTCGCGACATATATTCCAAAGTCATGGCCCCGATTGGCTCATTCGGATGAGGGAGAGCAAAGCAGAGTGCGTTTTTCTCCCCGTCTCCGATTTTCAATCCCAGGATAGGGTGGCCAGCTCTCGATTTCCCCGCTTCAAAAAGCGTCACAATATCTGGATAATCGCTCGCCAGCTGCCGCGTACTCGCATCGAGTTCATCAACCGTCAGAAAGACTTCGTAGTTGGGGACATTCTCGACAATCTTGCTAATATTCATTCGTCAATCCTCCTCCTGTTTATCCGTTATTTGTTGATCCAAACGTACGTAAACTCCGTAAAGCCCGTTTTCTGGATAGCTTCCGGCGAAGTTGGCGCACCCATGATGTACGCTTGATAAGGCACCACCCCTATTTGTTCCGCAATCGGCACCATCGGTTTATCCGCTACGAGAAGCTTTTGCGCTTCTTTATAGAAAGGAGCGCGTTCTTCTTCTTTTACCAGAGCAGCACCTTTCTTCAGATTTTCATCCAGCTTCGGATTGGAATACTTCATGATGTTCATCGTACCCTCAGATGCAAATCTACCATACAGGCCACCTGGGTCCGGCCCTTGGTAGCCGCTGAGGAGCGTAAATTCATAGTTTTTGTTATTCCATACCTTTTCGTCCCAAGCAGCACCTTCCATGACATTGATTTTCACGTCGATTCCGATGTCTTTTAAGTTATCCTTGAGTACCGTCGCGATATCCGGGAACGGCTCGGAATTAAAGACATCGAGTGTCGCAGTTAGGTACATCCCTTTGCTGTCCGCTTTGTAGCCGGCATCTTCCATCAGCTTCTTGGCTTTTTCGACATTGCGATCCGGATAGACATCCGTAGAATTTAACGCCCATTGATACAAAGGCGTCATGGCCGTCTTCGCACTCAGTCCTACTCCTTTTAGCGCCTTTTTGATGACTTCATCCCTGTTGATGCCATAAGCCACAGCCTCTCTCAGCTTAAGGTTGGCAAATGGTCCTTCACTGACGTTAAAAGCGACATGGAAGCGGGACGGCCAATTCTGCTTGCCTGCTTTCAACTGCGGGTCGCTCATAAATCGCTCTGCCTCGGCAAGGGGTGGCTCGATTCCCAGGAAGTCCAGCTGTCCGTTGTATAAAGCCTGCGTCGCTGTATTGGAGTCCGACATGATCGAAAAGACCACCCGATCTAAATACGGCACATCGCCCCAATATTCGTCATTTCTTTCCAACGTGATGCTGACTCCTTTTTGATGCTCGACAAACTTGAACGGCCCTGTCCCAACAGGTTTTTGGTTTGCAGGATTCGTTCCCCAATCTGTTCCTTCATACAAATGCTTGGGCATGATAAAGCATCCATACCAAGACAAGTATCCCAGAAGAGCGGAGTCATTTTGCTTGAGCTTGAAGACTACTGTATTGTCGTCCGGTGTGGTAATTTCCTGAATCGAAGACAACGAGCCGGAAATTTGCCCCTTTTCCTTGATAATCGTGTCGTACGTGAACTTTACATCTGCTGACGAAAACGGCTTTCCATCATGCCATTTCACGTTTTTATGCAAATGGAAGGTCAGTTCCTTTCCATCGGAAGAAAGCGCATAGCTCTCTGCCAGATCGGGCACGATCTCTTGCTTGTTGTTAATTTTGTACAACCGGTTAAAAATGTTTTGATAAATGGCAAATCCGTTGTCATCTCCCTTGAAATCGGGATTGTACGTCGTCGGATCGCCATTTAATCCTACGATGATCGTTCCGCCCTTTTTCGGGCCAGTCTCTGCAGTTCCGCCTGCAGGTGCGGCAGAGCTGTCATTTGGCGCCCCCCCACATCCAGCAAGCAATCCTACTGACAACAGCAGTACGCACACCATGGAAGCCAATTTTTTCATCGTTCTCCCCCCAATAGACAAAATCAGATTCTCAACTACTTTTTGACCAGACGCGTACCAACACTTTCTTTTCACCTAACCCGTTTGTAACGATTTTCAGCTGCGACTACTGTGTAAAATGACACGCTGCCCAGTGGTTGTCCTTGACTTCTACACGCTTGGGGTATTCTTTCAAGCAAATATCCTGCGCCATGTAGCACCTTGGTGCAAAGTAGCAGCCTGGCCCATGATCAATGGGGGTAGGTGGTTCGCCATCGATGGTAATAACCTCTCTTTTTTCCGTCAGATCGATCGACGCTGTGTTGGAAAGCAGTACCTTTGTATAGGGATGCTGCGGATGATGCAGGACATCGTCTGTTGCACCCGACTCGATAATTCTGCCGAGATACATAACGGAGACGTTGTCGGAGATGTAACGAGTCGTACTGATGTCATGACTGATGAAAACCAGCGCTGTGTTGTGATTTTTCACCAAGTCTTTCAGCATTTTAATGATTTCTGCCCGCACGGATACGTCCAGCATCGAAACCGGTTCATCCGCGACAAGAAAGCTCGGCTTCAAAAGCATCGCCCGAAGAATCGAGATCCGCTGGAGCTGACCGCCTGACAGTTCGAAAGGATAGCGATACAAATAGTCATCCGCTGGCTGCAATCCGACATCTTCCAAGGCTTTGGCTGCGATCTCATATCGCTCTTCGTGAGTCTCCCCGATTTTATGCAGCTTCAGTGTATCCGTTAAAATTCTTTCGATGGTTGTACGCGGATCAAACGTGTCAAAAGGGTTTTGAAACACGATCTGGACCGTCCTGCGGAATTGCAGCTGATCTTCCTTCAGCATTTGGTCAGAGGATACCCCGTGTACGGAAATATCTCCGGAGGTAGGGTTCTCCAATCGCACCAGCATTTTGCCCAAAGTGGATTTGCCGCAGCCCGATTCCCCGATGATTCCCATGATCTCTCCCGCTTTTATCTGCAGACTTACGCCATCTACGGCTTTCACAGTCTTGCTTGCGGAACGGAACCGAAATCTTTCTGACTTGACTCGCTGGCTGTACCACTTCACTACATCTGTAGCTGACAAGACGTACTCCTGTGTCTTCATGCACTTCAACTCCCCGCTATGTGGCATGCGACCATGCGTCCGTCCGCCAATGTGCGGCGAATCGGTGTTTCCGTTTCACATGTTGGCTTTCTTGACGGGCATCGATCGGCAAAAATACAGCCTGACGGGCTCTTGCTAAGGTCCGGTAGAGAACCAGCTATGCCTATCAATTCCCCACGCTCCCCCTTTAAAGCTGGGATGGACTGCAGCAAGCCCTTCGTATACGGATGCTCGGGTGCCGCAATAATGTCTTTGACCAGCCCGAACTCCAGCAGATTTCCTGCGTACATCACCGCCACTTTTTTACAGGTGGTCGCAACCACGGACATATCATGGGTGATCATGATCCGCGCGATGTTCAACCGCTCCTCCAGCTGCATGATTTCTTTTAGAATCTGGCCCTGTGTCACGACATCGAGTGCGGTAGTCGCTTCATCCAAAATCAGCAGCTTGGGATTATGCATCAGGCTGAGCGCGATGGATACCCGCTGCATCATTCCTCCTGACAGCTCATGCGGATACATCGTATATACGCGCGCAGGCAGGTTGACCATTTCCAGCAGCTCGAGTATCCGGGCTTTGGCCTGCTCCTTTGTCGCTGTCTTCGCATGAACCTTGTAAATATCCGCCATCTGATATCCAATCTTGTGAACCGGACTCAATGCGCTCATCGACTTTTGAAAGACAACGGCCATCTCTGTCCAGCGCCGTGCTTTTAATCGCTCATCATCGAGTGTCAGCAGATTTTCTCCCGCAAAAAGGACCTCGCCACTCACCTCGGCAATCCGTTCTGGCAGCAGCCTCAGCAAGGCCATTGCCAAGGTAGATTTGCCAGAGCCGGATTCGCCCACAATTCCCACGGAATCCTGCTGCTCCACGTCAAAGGAAATGTTGTTGACAGCGTGGATCTCCTTATTTTTAACGCGATATTTCACCTGCAGATTTTGAATGGATAGCAAGGGCATGTCATTCACCTTCTTCCGGGCTTCTATTTAATGTCTCGCAGCTTTGGACTAAGCACATGGTTGAGACCGTCCCCAATTAAGTAAAATGCCAAAACCGTCACGACAATGGCAAAGCCCGAGAAGGTAGAAATCCACCAGCCGTTTACCAAATAGGACTTACCATGGAACACCATCTGTCCCCAGCTGACGAGATTGGGATCACCTAAGCCCAAGAAGCTCAATCCGGCTTCCGTCAATATGGCCCCAGAAATGTTCATCGTCGTATTGGCAATGATCGGGAAGATCCCGTTTGGAATAATGTGCTTGGTTAAAATTTTGAATTTACTGACACCGATGCTCTGCAAAGATTTTACGTAGGTACGCTCCCGCAGTGACATGGCTTGCGCTCGCATTAACACCGCATTTCCCGTCCAAGTCGTAACCCCGATAACCAGCATCACATTGAGCATGCTGGACCCAAAGAGCGCCACAATCAACAGAATGAGAAAAAAGGTTGGCAGCATCAAAAAGACATTGACGAATTCGGACAGTACGCTATCCAGCTTTCCCCTGTAAAAGCCTGACAGACCTCCGATCAGCGTACCTAGTACTCCGGAAATCGCCGCCGCTACGACACCGATGAAAATGGAAGTCCGCGCGCCATACAGAAGCTCGCTGAATACATCCCTGCCCAACCCATCGGTCCCCAATAAATACTGTGAGCCCGGCGGGGCGAGCAAATCATCGTTGAGCGCAAAAGGATCGTATACGGCTAGAAACGGTGCAAATAAAGCTAAAAGAATAATAACAGCTAGTAAGCACAGCCCGATTTTCAACTGTGTGATACTGTTGATCACTTGAAGGGTGTTTGTGACTCTCGCTCTCATCCGATTTCGTTTTACGTTCACCGCTTTATCCCCTATCCTTTTTCGTTATGTCTAATTCGTGGGTCGATCATCGAATAGATCACATCCACTAGAATCATACAAACCGCAATCGACACGGATAAAATCAGATAGACTCCCATAAGCAAGGGATAATCTCGCTTCATGATGGCATCCATCAGCAGCTTGCCTGTCCCAGGCCAGGAAAATACAATTTCAATAATGGCTACACCCGCTACTACATAAGCCAGGCTGAGTCCAAAGACGGTAACAGTAGGGAGAATCGCGTTTTTAAAGACATACTTTCGGAAAATTCTGCCTTCTTTCATGCCAGTGGCACGCAAGGTGGTAATGAAATCCTCGGCCATGACCTGAATCACCGATGATCTCGCAATTCGGAAAAAGTAAGGGATCTGACTCAGGACGACGGTCAAGAGCGGCAGAATCAGGTGGAGCAAGACATCCAGCACGTAAGCAAAGCCGGTATGACTCGCTCGCAAATCTACCATTCCGGCAGTCGGCAGCCATTTTAACAGCGAAGCGAATACGAGGATCAGCATGAGGCCCAACCAGAAGCCTGGTGTGGAATCAAAGAGGTAGGAAATGCCGTTCATCACAACATCAAAAGGAGAACCTTTGTGCCGCGCCGCGTAGATGCCGAGCGCTGTTCCGATGACGACCGCCAGAATCAGTCCCGTCAGAGCGAGCAGCAACGTAGGTCCCATTTTTTCGGCAATCAGCTTGATGACCGGCTCATTATTGATCAGAGAGTAGCCCAAATCTCCTTTCAAGAGCGTCCCGATGTACTTGAAGAATTGTATGTAGATGGGATCGTTCAAGCCGTACTTTTCCGTCAATGCTGCGACCATCTCCGGGGAAGGATTGTCTTTGCCCGCGATCAGGCTGATCGGATTGCCAGGTGCCAAGTGGACGAGCATAAAATTAATAGATAGCGATACGATGATGACGAGAATGGCAGTAATGATTCGCTTGCGTAAGTAAGTGATCATAGTTTGCTCCCATCCATCCTGATAGAAAGTATCGATTGCTTCATGATTTGAATCGATCTAATTGTCTAGCATTCTTATTCACGGAATTATTCTCACTTTTACTTGCACGCAGCTCTGCTAAGTATCGCTCATACATCTCGATCAGATAATCAGTTCCTTGAATCCAGTCCTTAAATCGTTTGTCAACCGCGTCATCCTCTTTCACTGCATCATGATGCTTTTTGAATATGGCTTGTCTGGTAAATGCGGCTGTGATCATATAGATCAATTCTTGTTCAAGGTAATCCGATGGCAGGACGTAATAGTTCATGCGATCCCCAATAAGTGTCTTTTTTTCAACTAAGCCATCTCGAAGCATCAGGTTTATATTCGTAGAAACAGCACCCAGGCTAATTTGCAGGGTCGACGCGATTTGCTGAGAAGACAATGGACTGCTTGACACCATGAGAAGTCCCATAATGCGCCCCGCGACTCTAGGCAGATTTTGGCGTTCAAAGTCTAGACCGATTTCTTCGATAAATGCGAGAATTTCGGGGGTAATTTTACTCAAAATAAATGCTCCTTCCGAATAGCACGAACCATTCATCATGTAATGTCATTCCTTTTACCAGATAACAACGTGATTGCAGCGATGACTAACTCCTGGACAAACTCCCCCTCCCCCCAAAACAATAGCCATTAGATTTGCAGAGGCTTTTTCATTCTGTGTTATTAATACTAATACGTTTAGAGTTTTTAGTAAATACTGAAATTAAAGAATATAAAAAAATATCTAAAACATGTGTGGGCTCAGTGCCACATTCGTGGAATCTCAAACGTCGTTTCCTTCATAATCCCCCTCTTTTTCTCTCTGCATGTTTTCTACGAAAATCGAGAGAGGATGATCCGAGTTCTTTTATAATAGAGATGGGTGTCCCTACCAGGTAAGCCCGTTTTTCCCATCCTCTCTAGTAAAGGTGGCCACATGAAAAGTGATCTGAGTCACGGACAATTGCAGATGTTGATCCAGGTGTCCAACGCGATTAATTCCACGCTCGACCTGGACGTTGTTTTTAATACCATCATGAAAGAAACGCTCGCTGTTATTGAAGCGGCTGATGAAGGTTTCCTGTTTCTGTACGACCCCACAGATGACTACTTGGTTGCAAAAAGCGTATTTCTCCGAGACAATGACGTGCTCTCTGTCGTTCGTCTTAAGCCTGGCGAATCGATGACAGGCATTACCTTTCTTCGAAAAACGTGCACGCATTTTCCGGATCGCGAGAGTGTGCAGCGAGCGGCAAGTACCATGTCTACGTCCAATCAACAGAGACTGCGTGAGGCTGACCCGATCTTTCCCACCTCAGCAGCGAGCGCTCCCATCATGTCCAACGGTGAGTGTATCGGCGTCATCACTCTGGACTGCTTTCGACCAGATGCTTCTTTTAAACCCGAAGATATGCAGCTGTTGGAAGCCATCTCGCATCAAGCTGCGATCGCCTTGGAAAAAGCGAATTTATACCGGGACAAAGAAAAATCGGTTGAGCTGCTGGAAACGCTGAATACCCAGATGAAGAAGCAAAATCATCTACTAAATCGATCATTGGAGATACATCAAAGCTTGGCAGCCCTTGTTTTGCAAGGAGAAGGCGTGAGCGCTATCCTCGATCATGTGCATCATCTCATGGAGCAGCCGATCATCCTCCTGGATCAAATGGGAGAAATCCTGTCTTCCGCCCCTGCCTTCACAGAAATGGAATACCAGGCAAAAACCAAGCTGGAAACCATTCAGCACTCGATTCCATCCGCCTTGACGCATGGAGCGGCCTATCCTCCTTTTGGCACTAGGAAGACGCCCAATGGCTGCATGGTTTTCCCGATAGGAGCCAAGCCGAATTTTTTAGGCTATCTCGCGCTTCTCAGTGAAAAGCCACTGGACGAAGTGAACATGGCCGCTCTCGAGCACGTATGTACGGTCATCTCTTTTGAATTGGTCAAAGAGCAAGCCGTTTTTGAAACGGAGCAAAATCTGAGGGGGCAATTTATTGAACAGCTTTTTACAGGCCATATCAGCTCCCGCTTAATCGAACAAGCCAAGCATTTGCATATGGACCCTCACCGCTCCTATCAAGTACTTACAATCAACTTTGAAAATGATCGACGTGAATCCACTGACTTTTACGATCGCTTGCTTGCCGCTCGAAGGAATCTCATCCAGATCGCTACAGACTCCTTTCTACAGACGCATCCCCTTGGAATGATCGTAGCCAAGCAGGAGCAATTAGTGGTCTTGCTCTCTTTTGCGAGTCATCAATCCTGGAAGGACATTCGAAGTGCTATTGAAGACCAATGCCAAAGATTCACAGCTGCCATCTACATAAAAAATTGGGGGCTGAAGGCATCGATAGGGATTGGAGGCATCAAAAAGGGGCTTAAAGACGTCTATAAATCTTCGGAGGAGTCTATTCGCTGCGTCACCTTTTTGAAGAATTACAAAATGGAGCAGCCCTATTTGAGTTACCCGGAGCTGGGGAGCAAACGGCTGCTGCTCCAAAATGATACAGAAGATTTATTGGATTACGTCTTAGAGAACCTAGGGCCTCTGCTGCGCTATGAAAAATCAAGGAAAAGAGAGTTTTTACATACGCTCACATCCTTTCTGGATCATAGCCTGAAGATGAAAGAAACAGCAAGTGCACTCAATATCCACCTGAATACGCTGATTTATCGTGTAAAGAGAATGGAAGAGATTTTAGGGATATCCCTGACGAACCAGAAGCAGTTTCTCGATATC
Organism: Brevibacillus centrosporus; assembly: GCF_003710815.1. GTDB lineage: Bacteria > Bacillota > Bacilli > Brevibacillales > Brevibacillaceae > Brevibacillus > Brevibacillus centrosporus. Next base: position 184,673 of record NZ_RHHP01000010.1, on the reverse strand, counting down.
AGTATCGCCATTCAAATCTATCAGCTGTTGGAGACAGAGATAGAGGAACGGCTTACGCGAGAGTGACATTCCTTTTCCCCGCTCTTCTCTTCTCCGTTCGCCTTCCCGATTATCAAATCTTTCGCAGTTTTTTATACGGGATTATTTTGAATGCTCAATTATGAGAATCCTCGAGAAAGCGCGAGAGAGAATGCGAAAGAGATGAGAATTTTTACGACAGTCTTCATTTGAAGTAGATGAACGAACTGGATGTTTTGTCCCATTTTTAGTCCGATCTTATACTTTGTTAAGTACGGGTAATCCTTTGTGGCCTTTGTACTCCTTTCCGTGCTGGCATATGATTTGCAACACGATGTCCATGACTTTATTCATCTGAAAGGTGTGGACAAGACATGAGCTTTCCAATGAAGAAAGACCTCGTTTTTATCCTGCTAGCACTTCTGCTGCTGTGTACAGGTAACACAGTCATTGCGACAGAAGTTACGAAACCTGTTGTGCAGCCACAGTTTGCACAGGCAACCGTCGAGCGCCAATTAGATGGCCAATTGACTTTTAGCTGGCAGGGAATCGGTCAACAAATACAACGAGGCGTATAACTCTAAACTCATGAATGCAATCATTTCCACGTTCTCAAACGTTGATCAGGCAGATGCTGTCAGAGCCGTGCTTGTCGTGCGCCCTTCCTATTTGCAAACAGCTTTTGACGAGATCAAAAAGCAATACGGTTCCATCGATCAGTACCTGGACTCGCTGGGGCTTACTGTGAATAAGCGGAAGCATATGCAAGACATGTATTTGAACGAAAACGCTCCTTTCTAGAAAAATAAAAGGGCACCCCTCGGCAACGCAGTCGGGAACACCGTTCAGGTGAATCCACTCCGTTTGTCAGGAGTGCCTCTTTGCTTTCATTTGCAATTTCCATACACTTTTCATTGAAACGTTTATCTATAACCTATCGTCAGAATGTACGCAACATACTTACTTATCTATCAGAGGGGGAATCATATTTTAGCTTCCAATAGCTACTAGCGGTAACGTCTGAAAATCGGTCAGGAGTGTTCCTAGAACCCGGAATAAAAATAAAAAATATATCAGTAAAATTCCATGTAACACTTACGAATTATTACCGTCTAAAGAATAGTAACTAGCAACATGGAAGCTGAGGTGGGGAAACGGGCAGACTAACGAGCATCAAGAAGGTTACGGGTATTGGTAGTACTCAAGATGGCTTCAAACGGTTCAACAAATACAAGAATTTCGTGACGTGTTGCTAGAGCAGCACATCTAAGTTAAGTATTGGTAAAGTAAACGTTTTGAAAAATAAGTAGATTTGAAGTAAATGCAAGTTCATGCTCCTCTTGAAATCGTTCCAACCAATCAACTACTCATAAGAAAAGGTGGTCTCTTCCATGAAAATGAACCGTACTATTCTCGCACTTTCCACTTTCGCTCTTCTGTCTGCAGGTTTCTTGCAGCATGGCGCGTCCGCTGCTACTTTCTTCACGGATCAGAATACTACAGTGGATAAAGATACCATGCACATCATGGTTGAACAGCAAACTCAAGATGAGTTGGCAGCTGACTTTTTCCTGCCGGAAGCTACCATTACGACGGCTGAGGGGATTCAACTGATCGTTAACGCCTTTGATTTAAATTTGGACACGATTCGTTTTGTGAAGCCCCCGCTTGCCAGTGATTACTACAAAAACGCGAACAACAGCGCCTGGTATGCCAATGCGTTAATCATTGCTGCAAACAACGGCTTGGAGTTACCGGCAGATCTTGAGCCGAATAAAATGTGGACAAAAGAAGAGTTCGTCTTCCAGCTGATGCGCGCTATGGAATCCAAGAACGCTCTCCCCATGATTAACGTGGTTCCTGCTAAGCTAGCGGATGAGGCCGAGCTGAATATTGCCTATCAAGGTGCCATTCAGCGAGCACTCGCGCTTGGCTTCACGAAGCTCGATGAAAAAGGAAACTTCAATCCAAAGGGCGAGATTAGCCGTAAAGAGTCTGCCGAGCTGATCCAAAAGGCGCTAGAGTATGTGAAGGCACGTACACTCCCAGCTCAGCCATAAGGGAAACCGATTAGACATTAGACAGCACATAAAAAGGAGCGTTAGCCTACACAGCTAATGCTCCTTTTTATGTGCTCTTTTTATTTTCCAGCTATTGTTCATGGATAATAAAGTCTTAGACTGCCTCATTGAACTATCGAATCTGTTAACGTAATGAGAGTCATTTTTATGTTAAGACAGTCTCATCTAAGATTTCCGACCTTGGGATGTGAAAATATGACAAGAGACGAATTGAGCAAATTAATTGAACGGCGTGAAGAAGGAAGAGCCAAGCAAGATCAAGCAATATTAGGTGAGGTTAGAAATCACTTATTAGAACTACTTTCCTATTACCCCGATGATGCGGAGATCAATTACCAAACCGGAATAGCCCATGACAATTCCGGCCTTGGACGTGAAGCTATTCCATATTATGAGCGAGCTCTTGAATTGGGTCTTTCTGGGCCTGATCTTGAAAGATGCCTAATGGGATTGGGGAGTACATACCGCTACTGGGGACACTACCAAAGAGCCGTTGAGACGTTACGCAGAGGAATGAGTGAATTTCCAGAGAACCGGGCAATTAAAGTGTTTCTCGCTATGGCCCTGTACAATAGCCAAAGTTACAAAGAAAGCGTTGAGCTGCTGATTACAAATTTAATGGAAACTACCTCAGATGAAAAACTTCATTACTTTAAACGGGGAATATTGGCTTACAACGAAGACCTTGATGAAATAGCCGAATAAGTACAAATTAAATGCAACTATCACGGTTGCTTTTTCATTTTATCTGTTTTTAGCCTCCAGTTTCTAGGTATACTATCGATCCCTAGTATTCTGCCCGTTAGCGTAACAAAGCTGCCGGTCATCATCGCGGCAGCTTTGTCGTGGTTTGTTTTTGCGTTATCGATCCCGTTACTTCAACAACTTCTCCGTATTCGTTATACGGTTACGATTACGGTCATACCTGCAGTCAGTAAGGGTACTCGATGTAGGAATCTCAGTGGCACTCTCACGCAGATAGACAAGATACAGAGCAGCAAAGATCTATCACTTCATCCATTGCTCTCTTTTATCGATGGCTCATGCAATCCCCATGCTACGGGAATGCCTGATAATGCGAAGAAAAAAAGGGTATAGAACAGGAGATGGTAATCCATTAGCAAACTTACTAAAACGGAAGCGATCATACCGCCCACATAGCGGAAAGTGGAAAAGATACCAGAGGCAACCCCAGACATCTCCTTTGAAACAGCTTGCAGCGAAGCCGTTTGCATAGATGCTGAACCTATTCCTGCCCCTAGTCCTCCGATGACCAGGCCAATTGCGATCGTTACGAGTGAATGGTTGGAATAGAATCCTACATATACGCCCACTGCTACGGCTGAGAAAAGAAAGGAAAGCAGAACTATCATTTTCTTTCCAACACGATCTGTTAGGTACCCGCCAACCCATGAAAACAGAGACATCGACAGCGAAAATACAAAGAGCAGCACGCCAATCGTTTCCACGGAGAAGTGGAATTCATTTTGCAAAAGTATGGGCATCACCAGGATGGTACTATACATGATGGCATTGCTAAACAGAATAGAAAAATTGGCACTGGTAAACATGCGGTTTTTGAATAATTGAAATTGAATGAGCGGTTCCTCACAATTCTTTTCCTGCCGGATGAACAGAAGAATGAGCATACATAGGAGTCCCAATGTCCAAATCGTCCTATATTCATTATGCGTCACTAACAGAATGAGCGTTATGAGACTGACACCTAGAAGGACCGATCCATAGATATCCAGCGTTGCAGTCTTTTCCTTTTTGATGGCTGGTAAAAGAAAAAACGATGCACATAACGACACCAAAGCAAAGGGGACATTGATCCAGAAGATGGACGTCCAGCCCCATAAGCTGATTAAGATCGAGCCCATTAATGGGCCAAGAGCAGCGCCAATGCCCATGGAGAAACCAAACAATCCAAAGGTCTTGCCCATTTTCTCTCTGGGTGTCACATACCTGATGATGGCGCTGGCATTCGGAGCAGCCAATGCTCCACCGATAGCCTGGACTGCTCGAAAAATGATCAACCACAGCAAATTCATCGTGAACAGACATGCGATGGAGGAAAGTAGAAAAAGCAGCATGCCTAAAAGAAACATCTCCCGATTGCCATAAATATCCCCCAGTTTTCCAGCAATCGGCTGAAGCACGGTCATCACGATCAAATAGACGGTAATGATCCAAGAGGCATGAGTCAGGCTGCTATGCAAGGATTCAACAATGCTAGGCAAACCAACAGCAATCATGGTTGAATTGACAGGGACCAAAAAAGTCCCTGTCAATATGGAGAGCAGCATGAGTCCGTGCCTATTGTTTTCCAAAGTGAACCACTCCGTTGGTACCATCTACTGTGACGATATCTCCATCCCGAAGAACGCTCGTCGCTACTTTTGTACCCACTACAGAAGGCACACGGTACTCTCTGGCAACGGTTCCCGCGTGAGATAAGATCCCGCCCGCATCGGTCACGACGGCTCCCACGACTGAAAACAGAACCGTCCATGGCGGGGTCGTTGTTTTGCAAACCAGTACATCGCCTGTCTGGATTTTGGAAAAATCCTCAGGTCCTCGCACTACCTTTACAACTCCCGTGTACTGCCCCTGTGAAGCCGCATATCCGGAAAAATGTTTCTCCTGCTCATTCACGTCTGGTGTCTTTATTCCAAATACACGCTCCAAAATGGGATCGTCTGGAACTTCTTCTGGTGGTGTTCCATAAACGGGCGGCACGCTTTTCTGTTTGTTCTGCTCATGCTCCTGTTTCCGTCGCTCTATTGTTTGAGATACCAAAGCGGGTTCTGACAATACGTCGAGCAACTCATCATAGTACAGAAAGAAGATATCATTAGGAGCTTCCACTACATTCGCGTCCACAAGCATCTCCCCTACACGTAACAAGAAGAGCCTAGATTTCGCGGGGAGCATCGCATCAATATAGAAGTGGTGGTCCTCATCCAGCCCCCAGGCCTCCAACGCCCATTGATGCAATTGGATAAACGCCTGCTTTCCTTCTCCCTCTGGCATTTTGGCTAACGTTTCAAGTACCTTCTCCTCGCGCTTTTGAACGATTTGCGCATATTCCTTTTCAAAATCATACTCTTTCTGCAAGTAGGCGCTGATCATGTATAGAACCTGATTGGGATTTTCGATCCAGGTTTCATCAAGGAATTCATGGGAGTTTGGGGAACGGTACCCGTATATCTCGAGAAATGCCCGCAGGCCTGTTAAAAAAGCTCTGCCTTCTTCCTGTTGATCGAGCTGTGATACGATTTCTTCCGTGGGAAATCCGGTGAATATCCCTTCCAGTACCGCAGACTGTTTCACCTGCACAGCCAGTTTCCATAGCTCCCGATCTGTTTCCAGCGTCTTGTTCATCACACCTGACAGACATTCATAAACGGCAGTAGCATCCGACTCGTTAGTTAGTCGAGTGTACAGCTCCTCCAACGCCATCGAATGTCCGCCTCTTGGCATCACAATTTCAAAATGAAGCTGCCATGCTTTCTCGTAGAACGCAAATAGTTCCTCAACTCTTTGTTTGGCTTCATCTAATGTAGCCGTTTGGCTTCGATATGCATCCAATTGGCGATAAAAAGGGGAGAAGATATGTTCCACGGAATCCATCAGTCTTTGCTTTTGAATGGGAAACAAGGGACCTACCAGCTCTTGATGCTCTCGAATCCGTGAGGGCATATCTCCCTCATGAGGAAGTGTTGCTTGATAAAGGCGACCATCCGCCAATTTCATCATGAATTGACGGAGTGGCATTTTGAGATTTTCAAAGGCCGTTTTCGTTCCTTTTGTCATCGCCGGAATTTGAAACGACGCAAACAACGGGCTTACGGCATGGGCCAAATGAACATCATCCTGTACCCAAAAATAGTTCTGTTTGTCTTCTTCATTCAGAATGATCTCTCTTTGAAATTCTGTCAGTTGCGTCATCAATCCTGGCCTCCTCTTGTGGTAACAGGTCTCACTTGCAGGATGTAGATGTGGTCAGCCTTGATCGCAAATTCGACATCGACGGGATGCTGGTAGAATGCTTCCATTTTTTTCGTTTCTCTTACCAGTGACAATAGTTGCTCATCTGTGAGACAAAAGCACTCTTGCTCTTCACTAGTTGTCTCTACTTCTTTTACGCCCTTTTGCCCATAAACCAGTTTCATTTCTTTGCCGCCCAGATCTCTGTGAATGTAAGCAAGCTGTTTACTGAAACGAAAGCTATCTGGCGTAACCATGCCGGAAACAATTGCTTCTCCCAGCCCATAGCTCGCGTTAATCACGATCTCTTCCTTGTTTTGGGTTACCGGATTCATACTGAAAACGACACCTGAGACATCCGCTTCGATGCAACGTTGAATCAAGACCGCCATCGGAAAATTTTCAGCCGCAATCTTTTTTTGCTGGGCATATTGCTTCACCCTGTCTGAAAACAAGGAGCTCCAACACATTCTCACGCAATCCATGAGATGAGAGAAATCTTTCACGTTGAGAATGCTTTCATATTGGCCTGCAAAAGAAGCTCCTTGCAAGTCCTCTGCTGCAGAAGAAGAACGAACGGCAACAGAAAGATCCGATTCTTTCGTCTCCACTTTCAGTCGCTCATAGGCGGCTGCAATGTCAAGCTCAATCTCTGACGGTACAGTCGCCTCCCATATTTTTTCCTCTAAATGATTCTCAATCATGAAGCGAGCGAGTGCATTTGAAGTAACGATAAATCCTTGTGGTACTCGGAAGTTTTCTTGAACCAATTGAGCTAAATGAAATGCTTTTGTACCCACCCGAAGGATGTCTTCCTGACCTGCCGATTGTAGGGATACCGTGTACAACCATATGCACTCCTTTACCGTAATGTAACGAAAATTTTACGAATGATTTATAATCCTTAAACAGTATTCAAGAGTGACCCTAATATTCGAAAAAAATATTCTACTGAGTAATGATTCCTTTGTACGGTGAAGCACGCTAAATTTCCTCAACGTGAAAAAGACACGAATTGTTGGCTTCATGCCTTTCGAAGTGTTGCCTGTCGTTTCGCTTAACTCCCCCGTCTTCCCATGTTCATGGGGTATTGAAGTAATGTCACTTTGACTGCTTTCCAGGTATTCCATTTATCGTTCCGTTTTTCAGCAAATCCGAATGTGACTCGAATGTTTTATCCTCTTTCTAAAACTCGCAAAAATGCCACCCATTTTGACTATGGGTGTCAGAGTGGTTTTTTACAGATAATACACTGTTCACGAACTTTATCGGCAAAAATGTGGAAAACGAACGGAATTTTGTGTAATATTTGCTTTGAAGAAACGAAAATGTTTGGAATTGGGCGATGCCTTTGAGCCAAGCCCAGTAATGCATACCCATTAGGAGTGAGTGAAGTGAGTCAAAAAGTAAACCGCGCGTACAATTTTAATGCTGGACCATCTGCTCTCCCATTGCCAGTGCTGGAATTGGCTCAACAAGAGCTGATCGATTTCCGTGCAACAGGCATGTCCGTGATGGAGCTGAGTCATCGTAGCGCAGCATATGAAGATGTTCATAATGAAGCGATCAGTAACCTGCGTGACTTGTTGTCCATTCCTGAAAATTATGAAGTATTGTTCGTCCAAGGCGGAGGAAGTCTGCAATTCTCGATGATTCCGATGAACTTTTTGCAGGCTGGTCAAAAAGCAGGCTACATCATGACTGGGGCATGGGCAGAGAAAGCGTTCGAGGAAAGCAAACTGTTCGGTGACGTGTATGAAGTTGCTAGCACGAAAGCAGGCAACTACCGTTCCGTTCCTTCCATTGATGAATTGAAATACAATGCAACCGATGCATACGTACATTTGACTTCTAACAACACGATTTTTGGTACACAATGGAAGCAGTTCCCGAACACAGGCGACGTTCCTTTGATTGCGGACATGTCGAGTGACATTTTGTCCAAGCCAATCGACGTGAGCAATTTTGCGATGATTTATGCTGGCGCACAAAAAAATCTCGGTCCATCCGGCGTGACGGTTGTCATCATCCGCAAAGACCTGCTTGAGAAAGCGAACAAAAACATCCCTACGATGCTCAAATATGGCATCCATGCGAAAAATAACTCGCTGTACAACACGCCTCCAACATTCGGCATTTATTTGCTTGGCGAGGTTCTTAAATGGGCAAAAGGCTTGGGCGGTATCCATGCATTGGAGAAGCAAAACGAAGCGAAAGCGAAGCTCATCTATGACGCGATCGATCAAAGCAACGGGTTCTATGCTGGTCATGCAGAACCAGCCAGTCGCTCGCTGATGAACATTACGTTCACACTGAAGGATGAAGCTGCAGAAAAACGCTTCCTCGCAGAAGCGAAGCAAGCCGGTTTCGTCGGGCTGAACGGTCACCGCTCGGTTGGCGGATGCCGTGCATCGACGTACAATGCAGTACCGTATGAAACGTGCAAAGCACTGAGCGATTTCATGGTTCAGTTCCAGAAGGTAAACGGATAATTGTTCCTTCTGTTCAGTGATAATAGAGTTTTAGACCGGAACCCCTTATGGTACAGGGGTTCCGGTCTTCTAAATCACCAGGTAATTGAAAATAGTTTTAGACTGACCAACGGAGTGCTCATATTCTTTAAAGTAATAGGTTTTCAAAAATGACAATGTATGTTGAACTAACCAAACTTCCATAGACAGACCTGGGTTCCATCTTAACCTTGTGTAACCATCTCCAAAAGCAAATGCTTCCGTGGGCGTCCAAAACGCTTTGTATATTTCATCGAAGCTGTCAAATTCGTCCCAATCTTCATGTTTCTCCACTACCCCCACCCCCACCCAATAGTATATCTCCTGACTTTCCATCAAAATCGCTTTCATAACTTGCTATGTCTTCATTCAGTTTATTAATAGCGATATTTCTGTGCATATAACCAGCCACTTTTTCAAAACCAAACGGACAATGTATTACTCCTAAACATTGTTGCTGCTTCACTACCTCTGAACCTGTTCCACAATGCCATCCCCAATGCAAACTATTCGTATAATGTTGTTTTTAAATGAACATGCCATTTGTTAAATAATTCCATCAACAACCTCTGCTTTATCTCAAGCACTGTTAGAAACAGTAACTTACCGGGTGGAGATGGTTGACACCCTGTTTTCCAGTCAAAAGCGGATGCAATTTTGCATATTCAATCGCGGCTTCTAATGGCATTTGGGGGGGCATTTAACAATTAGTTGTTGCGCGTCTAAATGGGCATCCGTATGCTAAGAAGATGAGAAAAAAGAGAGAAGGTAGATACGAGAGAATGAACGGTAAGCGTAGTGCCTTCGTCCTGTTTTTTGTGCTAGCTTGGATGAAATGTGTCCTGTTTTACGGATTTCTCCTGGATGAGAGTCATGACACATCCCGATTTTTCTTGAGTTTTGTCATGATCCTTTGGCGATTTCCCTTTTACATCGGATTTTTGGGCTTGTTTCTCTGTCTGCTTTTCCTGTTTCGCGGGCGCGCAAAAGCGTGGATCGGCTGGGGACTTCTTGCGATATTATCGGCCATCGTCGTCAGTGATTTGTGGTATTTTCGTGGGTTTGAAACCTTGCCGTCTTTGCATGTGTTGCAGCAATCAGGGAACCTGCAAGACCTCGGCGGTTCCATTCGTTCCATGGCGCGCCCTTGGGACTTGTTGCTGATCTTCGATGTAATGATCATCCCGATCCACTTGTGGATGTGTCCGACTTGGTTTCAAGAGGAGGTGCGTTCATGGAGGGCGTTTTCCTGCTGGCTGATTGTTTGCCTCTTCTGCACAAGTGCGATCCCTGCGCTGAAGGCCTATACCCCGCTTCGCGATTCTTGGGCGCTGTATTCCACTATCGACTCAGAGGGTACCGCCTACAATCTCAGCCCGATCGGCTATCACATACTAGATGCGATCGAAACGGCGAAAGAAGGAGAAACGCTTGCCCTTGACGCAAGCGAGAAAGAGAAAATCAAGGACTGGTACGCACAAAAAGAAAGTAACTTGGAAGAAGCTTCGCGGGAGCCGTTCGGGCAGTTTCGTGGGTACAATTTGCTTCTTCTACAAGTAGAATCCTTGGAAGCGTTTGTGTGGGGACAGTCGGTAGAAGGACAAGCCATCACCCCCACTTTAAACGAAATGAAACAACATAGCTATTGGTTCTCTCGCTTCTACGAACAAGTGGGAGAAGGAACCACTTCGGATGCGGAATTTACGGCGAATACGGGCGTGTATCCTCTGCGAAAAAGCAGTGTATTTGTTCGCTTTCCGATGCACCGCTATCCATCACTACCGAAATGGTTTGAAGAGAGCGGCTATTCAAGTATTTCCATGCATCCTGACAAAGGAGCGTATTGGAACTGGAAAACAGCCCATCAGTCTCTTGGCTATGACACCCGTATCGATTCGCTTGATATTGGCGAGGCAGAACGGATCGGCATGGGGATTAGTGACCAGGCTTTTTTGCAAGAAGTATCCCAAACACTTGCCAAGCAGCCACAGCCGTTTGTTTCTTTTGCGGTGACCTTGTCTTCGCATGCTCCCTTTGATTTGGATGAGAAGTATCGATCGATGCGCTTGCCCGCGCAGCTAGATCAGCATCGGATGGGCGGGTATTTCCAAAGTATACATTACGTCGATGCCCAAATCGGGAAATTGCTTGCCTCGCTTCGCGAAAACAACCTGCTCGATCGCACTGTCGTCGTCGTTTATGGGGATCACGAAGGCATTCACAAATACTACGATGACGAAGTTGCAACAACTCCGCTTTCAGGGAATTGGTGGAAGGAAAATCACAAACGCGTCCCGTTTCTGATTTATCATCCTTCCCTATCCGAAAAAGAAATTTCGATTCATGGCGGACAAGTTGATATATTGCCGACTCTCGCTCATTTGTTCGGGCTTCCTGCATCACCCCTCTCGCAGGCAACCCTTGGGCGAAATTTATTTACGACCGCTGACGACTTTGCTGTTCTTCGAAAGGGCGATGTCGTTGGAAATCTGCCCAATGAGCGGGCAACTTGGGCGAAACAAGGACCGCTCTATGCCGACAGGCTGATTCGCAGCAATATGCTTCTTCCATAAACAAAGTTCTCTTCTTCGAACAAAAACAGCCAAATCGGCTGTTTTTTTCATGATAGCAATAAACAGAAAATGATTGATTTTCCCATTCTTTTGAGTTTGTTTGTAAGTCGCTCCTTAAAGAACGCAAAAATAAAATGAATTCGTCCTTTGTAGTAACTGAATTAAACTGCCTGTTAGCGCAACAAAGCTGCCGATCATCATCGCAGCAGCTTTGTCGTGGTGTGTTTTTGGTTATCGGTCCCGTTAGCTGAACAGGCTACCAAGCGGCAACCTCCAAATTCTTAATAACCATAAAGTCATAAATTGCATTGTAAAGTGAATTTTTATTAAAAGGTAGGAGCAGGTGGTTCGCCTATTTTCATACGGAGTAAACTATAAGGCTTCTGCCGCAGGTCATTTCCATAATGAAATCTTGCCTGCCGATGTAATTGGTTCACGATGAAATATAAGTATTGATCTGGACCTATAGAAAAAGTATCCGGCCATAAAATTCTCGGATCATGTGCGATGGTTTCCATTATTCCATTCGGCAATATCTTTCGAATACTATTGTTTTCATAGTCTCCAGCGTAAACGTTTCCTTTTGCATCGGTGATCATTCCATCTGAAGCACCTTTTTCTCCCCAATACTTCACGTGATGCTGTAAATTCATATCCGGTATCCTTCGGTCTCTAAGGGCTTCCGTTGAAATCGAGTACAGATGACGACTGGAGAGAGGACAGAAATACAACATCTTGCCGTCCGGGGAAATCGCTATACCATCGGATGCCAATCGGAAGGGTGAAGTAGATCCGTCTTTGTTTCGATTCATCAGGATTTTACCTTCAACTTTCGGTAAGAAAAAGAGATCGGGCGAAGTTGAATTTGCCCCGTTTAACCGTCTCCAAGCATAACCCGTTTCTAAATCAACGACAATAATGGCTCCTGGTCCTCGGGAAGACGAATCCGTTATATAAGCATAACCTACTTTACCAACACGAAAATCAAATCGCACATCATTCAGATAAGTGGTTGGCAGGACAACATCTTCCGTAAATGTATATACACTTCTTATTGTATTTGAATGTAAATCTACAGCGACTAACTTCGCCCCCCCTTTGATAGGTTCTGAGAAATTAGGAGCTCCTGTATCCAGTACCCAAAGTGTTCCATTTCCATCAGCAACGACACTTTGGACACTAATGAAGGACTTTGTGATATTCGATGGGCTTACCACATTAGCGTCTAAACTAGGATAAGGCTGTAATGTATCGTGAACGATTTCAGCTACCGTAAATTTAACGTCGTCTCCCCATTTCGGAAAGCAAATAAAAATACGTCCGGTTTCAGAAACAGTAACGCCTGTAGGCATGGCTCCGTAAAATAAAAAAACCGCCTCAAACTTACCGAAATACTTTTCACTCGGTAACATCACTTGTATAAAATCCTCCTCAATAGTTTCGAACTGCTATCACCTGTATATGACTGAATGTGGTTCAAGTGCCTGGATAATAAAATATTTTTACGGGAACCCCGCAAGTTGTGGAAGCGGCAAAACAAAAGAACGCAGCCACTACGAAAGCTACCGATTTATTGTTGGTCCGACAGACGTAATGCGGTGCACCTTCTGCCGGTTTTCTTGCTTTTTCGGTGGAAGGATATTTGGCATGCGCATCTTTAGTAGATCATCGAGTTTTAATGAATTTAGAGATCATTATTGACAAGATATTAGCTGGTTTTATTTTAACAACTTTTCCGTTCGTTATGATACGGTTCACCTTAACGGTCATAGCGGCGAAAAGTGCAAAGAGACTGCCGCGGCAGTCCCATGTTTTGGTGATTATTGTTGCATTGAAACTTCAGTCTCTCTTGCACCCTACGCTTTGACGATATCTGCAACGATTTCGTAGGAGTGCAGGCGCGCCTTGTGGTCGAACATTTGGGCGATGACCATAACTTCATCAGCCTGGGTATCGTCCAGAAAGAATTGCAGCTTTTGCTTCACAGTATCCGGACTGCCGAATATGGATGAACCGAGCTGCTGCTCCAAGGCTCGCTTTTCGTATTCGCTCCAAAGACCATCCATGGTATCCACCGGCGGCTGCAGAGGCACTTCATTGCCCCGGATCAGGTTTAAAAATTGCTGCTGCAAAGTTGTTCCCAGACGTTTCGCTTCGTCATCCGTATCCGCTGCAATGACGTTGACACCGACCATCGCATAAGGTTTCTCCAGTACTTTCGATGGCTGGAAGGAACGCCGATATAATTGTATCGCCGGCACGGTGTTGGCAGGCGAAAAGTGGCTGGCATAGGCGAATGGCAGACCTAGCTGACCAGCTAGCTGCGCGCTGAACCCGCTCGAGCCAAGCAGCCATATAGGAATAGGCAAGCCCTCTCCAGGAATAGCCCTCACATGATTAGGGACTGATGATAACGACGGGTCGAAGTAGGCCCGCAGCTCATCCAACTGATCCGGGAAATCTTCTCCGTCATTCCTACTGTCGCGGCGCAGTGCACGTGCGGTTCGCTGATCCGTACCGGGTGCTCGTCCGAGACCGAGATCAATGCGTCCCGGGAACAAGGATTCCAGCGTTCCGAACTGCTCCGCGATCACCAGGGGCGAATGATTGGGAAGCATGATACCGCCTGAACCCACTCGGATTCTTGACGTGCCGGCTGCCACATGGGAGATCACTACCGAAGTAGCGGAGCTCGCAATAAAGGGCATATTGTGGTGCTCCGCCAGCCAGTACCGGTTGTAGCTCCACTTCTCTGCATGCTGGGCAAGATCAAGCGTGTTGCGCAAAGACTCGGCTGGACTGCCGCCCGCGACAATCGGGGACAGATCGAGAACAGAGAATGGGACGTCGCTCAGACGCTTGTTTGTTTTATTTTCAGACATGTCATCTTCCTCATTTCAGTGACGATATTGAAGATTCGACTCCCGACCTAGCCGTTTATGATCAATTCTTGATCCTTTATGTTGGCTTTAGGCCCCAAAATTTCCGGGTTAAATTCCCGCAGAGGCTGCCCTGCCGCGATTCGCTTGGGCCAGTCATGATTAGCAAGCGCTCCTTTACCCAAGGTGATAAGATCAGCCTCACCGCGTATCAAGAGCTGCTCCGCTTTCTCAGGATCTTCGAGATGGCCATTCGCAATTACCGGAACTTTACTGAATTTTTTGGCCAATGCCGCCAGCGTATGGTCGGTTCCTTCAAATGCCGGTTGTGTCGCATCATATTCGGTTACATGGATATAATCCAATCCTACTCTGCTCAAGCTTGAAAAAATGATTTCAGCATCCTTTTCGGCTCCGGCCCATTTATGATGGTAATCACTGACCTTCCCTTGCGAGATACGGATTCCTACGACAAAATCGGTCCCAACCGCTTCACGCACAGCGTTAGCAACCTCGATAAGAATACGGACCCGGTTCTCTGTTGAGCCTCCGTATTCATCCGTTCTTTGATTCATATAATCCGTCAGGTACTCGTCAAGCAAGTAGCCGTTTGCACCGTGGATTTCTACTCCATCGAACCCTGCTGCTTTTGCTCGCTTGGCAGCTTCTGCAAAACTGCGAACGACCTCTTGGATGTCCGCTTTCGTCATTGGTTTTGGGTTTTTATAAGGCCCTTCCCCGACATAGAACGGAAGCTGTTCACCTTTTGCTCGTACGTGAGAGGGCGCGATGATCTCACTCTTGTAACGATTTCCTTGTGATTGGGCTCCTGCGTGCATCAATTGGACGATGATTTTGGATCCGGATTGATGTACCGCCTCAGTTATCTTTCTCCATGCAGCGATATGCTTCTCATTTGCTATTCCTGACTGATTCAAATACCCTTGGCTATACGTTTCATCGGGATAGGCACCTTCCGTGATCAAGAATCCAAAACCACCCTGTGCATAGCTTTTATAATAGTCAATCATGATTTGGGTTGCTTGGCCATCTTCAGTAGCACTTACTCTGGTCATCGGAGCTAAGCCGATACGATTTTTTAATGTCAAATGACCAATCCGAATGTCAGTGAAAAGACGCGAAAACTTTTGTTGGGTACTTGTTGTCAAGTTGATTTCTCCTTTTAACTTCTGCTGGTATTGCTATAGTTCCATGCGGGTGTATAGGCAAGCGGCAACGTTGTTTTCGGCAAGTAGAGGAACGTCTTCTTATCCTGTTCGAACAGGGCGGCGATGTGGGCAAAGAAAAGAACAGATTGCGTCTCATGATGCCGACCTTGTTCTCGACATTTCCTTTCTCGTGGACTATATACTTGCTCACTGTCTTTCATGAGATGTTCAGACGTTCAGCTATAGCCACCTGCCCCAGCCCTTGCGCCTGTAAATCTTTTATCGTTTCCACCTGACTCATCTTCAGCATCTCCAGTCTCCGTCCCCTTCACGATTGTCCTATGAAGAGGTATCGGAATATCTGGAATCGAACGTGTTACCCTAGCGATCTGTAATTTTGCACATGTATCGATTATTCCCCATGTACTCCCTCGTCATGCGGCATTATTTCAATGTACAGTGACAGTTATAATAAAACGTTGTATACTTTCCGGCAAGTACACACTTTTTTGTAAGATAGTTTCTTTATTGATACTAATGAGGGGGATAACGGATTAACCCCCTGATTTTGGACACATACTCCCTTAATCTTTGTTTTCTTCCGAATTGTACTCATAGACGAACAGCTTTTATCGAGATAAGCTGTTTTTTGTTTTTTTCGTAAAACGCATATGGAGAAAGGTCACGAATGCTAGAATGGATTCGTCGCTCATTGTAATACCGAACGTACTCTGTAACTGCCTGGTAGGCTTCTCCATACGTCTGAAACTCATATCGTGACAAACACTCATCCTGGGGAAGCCGATGAAATGACTCGATGTGAACGTTCATATTTGGCGTTTTTGGTGGAATTCGTTCATGTTCCACACCAAAGCTTTCACATGCTTGTTGAAAGGCATGGGAAACAAACTGCGGTCCATTATCAAAACGAATCACAGGCTTTTCAAGAGCTTCAAATAACTGGCGCTTCGTCAATGCACTTTGAAGCGTACGCACAACATCCTTTGCTTCGCAGCTCAGGCTGCCGGTATTAACACCAGCAGCCTCTTTTCGTGTTTACGCCACTATCGAAACCGAGAAAACACTACTTATTTAAGCGAATTTTCATAGTAATAATAAAAATCCATTCCGTTATCTACAGAAGTTCCAATGGTATCCGCATGAGAATGTCTAAAATTATACTCCTCATCATCTTCGATATCTTTAAACCTATCGGCTTGATACGCCAAGTATAACAGTATATCTCTGTTTCCTGAAACGGCCAGATACTTAGAAAAGGCTTTAGTATTAAGTAGCCTTTTCAATCTCCAATGATTCCAAGTGTCTATATAATCATTAAGCAAAGTGGATTTGGGCATTAGATTAATCTCTTTCCCCGGAAGATATGTTAGGGAGTTTATAACCCTTTTAATTTCCTTTGGCCTAATTTGTAGTATGTGATAATTAAAAAGAACGAGGTCTAAATCATATTTCCCAATGTTGTACCAGGATCTTATCTCTTTTGTTGCAAGCACAGGCGTATGATTATTTTTGTATGGTCTAGGAACAAAAAACATCACATTAGGGATTTGGTTTTCAACAGCTATCAAAAAAAGTTCAGAAAGAAAGGCAAATCCATTAGCGTCACCTAAGATAGCTCTTGAAGTTATTAATGGTTCAGCAAACCATAAATTATCTGGAACATTTTGAGGAGTTAATACGGAAATCACCTTTTTCCCAAGAGGTACTCTTTTAATGACAAATTGCACATAATCACCTTTATTTTCATCATTTAGTTTAAGAACTCGTCTTTTAAATAGGATTGTTGAGGGAATTTTCTATACACGTATTCAAGTATGCAGCCCGTTACCTTAGCTCATCTGCCAGTCTACTACTTTATTATTCAGCCTAAGACTATTCATCACCACTGAAAAGAACTCGCTTGACCAGATCTGTCGCATAATGGGCGGGTTCTTGGTGCGCTATGGCAGCCACCGCTTCAATCTCTACTAATTGGTTCGTATATCCAAGTACAGTTACTCCAGACAAGGTGCTTGGAACATCATGATCGCCAAATTGCGTACGGATTGCGCGCCAAGCTGTTACTAAATCCTCCTGGTTCTGTGACGCGACAAGCACTCTCGTGTAGACAACATCCGTCAGGGTGGCACCGCTTGCCTGCAGGGCTTCTTTCAGATTGTCCATACAAAGCTCCGATTGCTTGGCGTAATCTGTGGGGTAAGGGACGTTCCCGTCTTGATCGAGCGGGCAGGCACCAGCCAAAAAGATGACATCCATTCCCGCAGGCACAACACTCGCGTATGCATAATCGACAGCGGCCAGCTTCGCTGAACGAATCAAGGATATGTTTCTGTTCATGTGATTTCCCCATTCTTTTACTTTTGTGAATCGGCAAAAAAGACTCAAAGTGATTTTACCACAGATCTGTCCTGTTATTGGAAAAATCATCCTATTCCTCGAATCCTCGACTCCTCCCTGCAAATCTATTTCCGCTGAGAAATGAAAAAATCCCGCCAAATCGTAGAGGCGGGATTCCGGTTTCCATTCATTTGTAGGAAGATCTATTTCAGGAAGTCTGTTCTTATTAATAAACGTCCCGCTGGTAACGGCCTTGCTCTTGCATGGCGCTCAGATACGCTTCTGCGTTTTCGCGAGTCATTTTTCCTTCTTTTTCAATGACATCGATCAGCGCACTATGCACGTCTTTCGCCATATTTTGCTTGTCTCCGCAGACATAGAAATATGCGCCGTTTTCCAGCCACGCAAACAGCTCTTTACTGTTTTCAAGCATTTTATGTTGAACGTATACTTTTTGCTCAGAATCCCGAGAGAATGCCGTATCCAGACGGGTTAGTCCCCCCTCTTTCAGATAGGCTTCGAATTCGTCCTGATAAAGGAAATCAGTCGCAGAGTGCTGGTCTCCAAAGAACAGCCACGATTTGCCTGTGGCTTCCGTCACACTGCGTTCTTGGATAAAGGAACGAAATGGTGCGATACCTGTTCCTGGACCCACCATGATAATATCTTTCTCTGGAGAGTCGGGCAGATTAAAGTGCTTATTTACTTGGATAAAGACAGGGAGTGTTTCTCCTTCTGGCAAGCGTTCCGCGCATTGCACAGAGCAAACCCCTTTTCGTTCACGCCCGTGCGCCGTATAACGAACAGCGCCGATGGTCAAATGTACTTCCTCTGGGTAGGCAGTCAGGCTGCTTGCAATGGAATAGAGACGTGGTGGCATTTTTCTTAATAAAGAAACGATCTCTTGCACAGAAGCCTTCCACGGTCCAAAATCACGAAGCATGTCAAGCAAATCGCGGCCATTGATGTACTCTTTCAGTTCATTTATGTGATCTTCGGATGATAGTTGTTTCAGCTCTTCGTTGTCTGTGAATTCAGCAGCTTGCTGGATCATTTTTTTGGTCAGAAGTGTAATTTCAAAGTGAGTGGTGAGGGCGTCCCGCAATGGAAGGGTCTCTCCCTGCTTGCTGATGGTTACAGCCGTCTCTGGATCCCACTTCATCTCTTCAAGCAAGGAAGCGACCAGCTCTGGATCATTTTGAGGATAGATTCCTAGGCAATCGCCTGGGACATAGGAAAGGTCAGATCCCTTCAAGGATAACTCAATATGTCTCGTTTCTTTTTTGGAGCCTGCACCGTTTAAATTTTGATTTTTAAGTACTTTCGCTGGAAATGGATTCGTTCTAGAGAATGTAGTCGGTACCTTATTGGCTATCGTATTTTGCATAAAAATCACCTCAAGAAGTAGTATAGAGTGGCTACAAACTATTACTTGGTGTAAATGCAATATAAGTGAAACCGAAATCTCGTCTCCCATTCATCATCTTACTGTCTTATGATTGATCAGCGACTCGTTGGCGATCAAAGACCGCACTTGCAGGATATCCCAATTTTGCCAGTTTCAAACCCGGTTCATTGGGGCAGCTGCTCCCCTTTTTTACTTTATGACCCTCCTCAGTGCTTTGCCAGCCCTTGATATTTCAAAAATGTCGTTCCTGTTTGCTGTCGTACTTCGTTTTCATCATATTCTGAATCTATTACATTTGTAAATACTAATACCCCTAGAAGTATGAACTCTTCTTGAAATTCCAAGGCAAGACTGGCATGCAAAAAAACAGAGGCCCGATCAAGTTGCTCTCGGACCTCTGCTCGTTTTTCTCCATGGTTTCAGGTCTTAGCTGCGAATAATTCGTTTCGCTTCTCTCAATGCCCACGCCACGCGATTTTGGCCGCGTCGCAAATGATTGATCGTCACATTGTACAGATGGGTATCTGGTGTAAGATTTTTTAATGTCGTAGCAGGCGCTATATCCGGCAGCTTGGGAACGTCGAGAGCCGGGTCATGGCGGAACTTGCCGCGGCGCGAGAAGTTGATGGTGATCAAGTTGCGTCCGAGCTCCTGGAGCTGCTCATTCACTTTTTTGACCTGCCGGTCTGTCACTTCGCCATCCTGCAAGCCTTCGATCGCCTGATAATACGCCTCCAATTCTTCACGCAGTTGCCGGGCTTCTGTCAGTGCCGTTTCAAAGCTGAAGTGGGCTCCTGCTGCTTCTTGATACGCTTGAATCGTCTGGGCTAATTCATCCACCGTATTCCGGAAGTTGTACGGCAGCACAGACGCATTGACGACGCGCAGGATCGACGCTGTGTAGATTTTGATGTCCTTTATTAAAATGTCCAGATCCGCTACGTGCAGCAGGTCATCTTCGGTATGCCACTCGATGTTGGCTCCGCAGCCGCCCACGGGGTAATACCCTTTTTCCTTCAGCAATTCCTCTGGCATACTGGAGGACAGCATGTAGAATGAGGTAATTCCGATATTGTTAAACGAGTAGTCTCCGGCACGGGATGGTCTGCTGCCCTTTGAGCCTTGCTGGACCGTGTCCAAAATAGCTCCCTTGCACAGCTCATCTACTTCACTCATCCACTCACTGTAGTCGTAAGAAGTGGCCCAGCGGCAGCCTGGAGAGTCGCAGTTTACTTGCGCCACGCAATTGGCATCCAGATCCAGACCATACGTGTCGGCAAACCAGGTAGAGCCAGCGTAGCGTCCGGTGGAGTGACCTGGCCAAATGGCGATCCTCAGGCTGCGCTTCAGCTTGTCGCGATGCTTGTAAAACACGCGTGCCATCTCCAGCATAGCGGCGTCCCCTGTAGTATTGTCTCCGATCCCCACATGCCACGAATCCAAATGGCCATGGAGCAGGACGTATTTCTCCGGTTCCTCTGTCCCTTCGATGAAAATGTCAATCAGCGGGCAGGCAAACCAGCCTTTTTTGTGGACGGTCTGGAACTCGACCTGTACTTTCCCTTGCTTGCACAGCTCGATCAGATCGTCTCCATCCGTACGGTTGACCGCAAGTGCAGGGATTTTCGGTTCATTGTCGATCGTGTCCAGATCCGGAGCTCCCCAAATTGTCGTGCAAATCCCATCGTGGATGTTTTTCCCCGGGTTTACGAAGATCGCTCCCAGCACCCCCAGCTTGTCAAAGGAGGCTACTTTTCCTGGCATCGCGAGACCTTCGGTGATGACCACCTTTCCTTTCAGGTCGCTCGAATCCACACTGACCTGCGAATGGAAAACCTCCTGCATGTCGGCTGCATGCCCGGATGGGACGTAAACAAGCTCGCCGCTAACCCATTGATCTCCTGTAGAAACGGCGAACGCTGGCGTTTTTGCCCGAATTTCCTTCACTGCTGGGCTTGTCACTTTGACGCCAGCGTGGACAGGCACACTCAAGTACAGCTCTGGATAGTGCACCTTGTGCGGCACGCCCCATTCCTCCAAAAAGTGAGTCAGGTGACCAAATGCTATGCGCTCATCTTCACTGGAGGATTCGCGAACCAGCGTGCTGAACTTTTCCAGGATAACCTTTGAAGCATCCAAATTGATTTCGTCCAGCAGCGTTTTTTCCGTGTTTTTGTAAATGGTATTCATTTGAACACTCTCCCATCATGATTTTTGACTGCTTCAACCCGCAGCTGACCAAGGATTCTGCCAGCTTTAATGCCGCTTTTGCCGGATTGATCACGGGGATGCCGAGCTGCTTCTGCATATCTTCTGCGACTTGCAGGAAGGCCATGGACATGCAGCCTAGCACCAGAACATCTGCGCGATCCTTCTCGATGGCGTCCCTGCCTATTCGAACGAGCTTTTCCAATGTCTGCGTGCGGTTATGGGAGAGCTCCAGAACAGGGATATTGACGGCAAGGACAGATGCAACGCTACTTGCGAGTCCTGATTTTTGAATCAGCTCGTAGCTGCTCGCGATCATGCTGTCTGCTACCGTCAGCAGGGTAAACTTTCGCCCAAGCAGGGCAGCTGCGTGAAAGCCACTCATTCCTGGTCCCACGACAAGCATGTTTGTACATAGCTCCCGATAGGCGTCTATCCCCGGGTCACCTGCACAACCAACGATCGCTGCAGCAAAGCCTTCCCTTTCCAAACGAACCATGTTTTTCGCGTACTGTGGGATTGCTATGTACTCTTCATACATGGACTCGATCGAAGCAGGACCTTCTGTTGCATACGCCATTTCAATGGTTGTGCCAGAAGCGGCCCATTGCTGCAAAAGACGCCCCCGTCTTTCCACTTCTTCAGCCGATTTTGGCGCAGCTCCGACATAGGCTATCTTCATCTGCCTATCCCTCCCCTCCCAGTCGAGTACTAGACGATTACGGCGAAGTCCTTTTGTGGAGCAGGTCATCCAGCGATTTTGCTTTCCCCGAAGATAGCTTCGGCGGGTAAGCATAGCCTTTCTTGGAATGATGCAGCCCGCACATAACCAGCGCTTCCGCCGTCTTGAGTGCAGTTCTAACCGGATTCATGACTGGTATCCCCAGCCGTACCGTCATCTCCTCTGCGACGTTCAAAAAGCCCATCGACATGCAGCCGAGAACCAGGCAATCTGCGTGGTGGTGCTCGACTTCTTCTTGACCGATCTGCACCAGCTTTTCTAAAGCCGCCGATCGATTTTGTGCCAGTTCGAGGACGGGGATATTCAAGGCACGCACATGAACGAGCTTTGAGCGTAGTCCTGCAATCAGCGCAAGTTCGTGGCCTCTGGGGATTCTGCTGTCCGTAACTGTAAGCACACTAAACCGATGCCCGAGCATGGCGGCCATGTTCATGCCTGCCTCTCTGGGACCTATGACCAGCACATTTTGGGTGATTTCGCGCAGCGCATCCAACCCAGGATCACCTGCACACCCGAGTACAACCGCAGCGTAGTCTTCCTGATCCAGCCGATATATGACCTTGGCTGCCTCGGGAATGCCCAAGTATTCTTCGTACATGGATTCAACCGAAGCTGGTCCTGCTGCGACGTCTATGATCTCCACAGTGACACCGGGACTCGCCCACTTCTGCAGCAAAAGCTGTCTTCTGCTGATCTCCTCCCGTTTCATAGGTCCTGGGACAACGTATGCGATTTTCATAGCCTTTTCCATCACTGAAATTAGGAACGGCTTACTAGCAGCTCGTCGAGTGATTTCACTTTTCCACTGGCAAGCTTGGGTGGTAGGGAATAAGCCTTCTTGGAATGGACGAGCTCGATCGACACGAGGGCTTCCGTCATTTTCAAAGCAATTTTCGCCGGGTTGACGACTGGAATACCAAGTGCATCCTGCATCTCTTCCGCTACATTCAAAAAGCCCATGGACATGCAGCCGAGAACCAGTACGTCCGCGCGATCTATCTCGATGGCTTCGCGTCCGATGCGAACGAGCTTTTCCAGCGTTTCCTCCCGATTTGTCGCCAGCTCCAGGACAGGTATGTTGACAGCTCTTACCGAAGCTAGCTTGTCAGTCAGTCCAGACTTTGCGACCAGCTCATGGCTCGAACCGATCATGCTGTCTGCCACGGTGAGCAAGGTAAATTGATGGCCAAGCATGGCTGCTGCATGAAAACTGCTTGCAGCGGGACCGACGACTAGCATGCTGGTGGTAATTTCTCGAAAGGCGTCCAAGCCTGGGTCACCCGCACAACCGAGTATTGCCGCATCATAGCCTTCCTGTTCCAGCTGATACATGATCTTCGCTACAGGCGGAATCGACAGGTATTCTTCATACATCGATTCGATGGAAGCTGGACCTTCTTGCACCGTGACGATTTCCACGTTTGTCCCAGATGCTGCCCACAGCTTCAGCAGGTCACCTCTGCGGGCGGCTTCTGCCTGATCCATGGGGCCTGGCACGACATACATGATTTTCATATCACATGCTCCTCTCTTTCTGCCTTTCGATCAAAAAAGGGCGTAACCATGTGGCAAGCAACGATCTGACCGGTTTCAGCTTGCCGCAGCTCAGGCGTTTTTTCTCGGCAGATGGCCTCGGTGTAAGGACATCTGTCTTGGAAGTGGCAGCCATTGGGCATATTGATCGGGCTTGGCACATGATTTTTTATGAGAACCTCTTCCGGCTCCTCGTCGGGATCGGGAGAGGGTACTGCCGCAAGCAAGGCCTGGGTATACGGATGCTTCGGTTTCTGCAAGACGCTCATGGTATCCCCGATCTCCACGACTTTTCCCAGGTACATGATCGCCGTCTGCTCACACATGTAGGAGATGAGCGATAGATCGTGGGAGATGTAGACCGTGGTCAGCTGCAGTCGCTCCGTCAAGGTTTTCATCAGGTTGAGAACGCCCGCGCGTACCGATACATCCAGCATGGACACCGGTTCATCCGCCACCAGGAAGATCGGGTCTACGATCAATGCCCGTGCCAGTACGACCCGCTGGAGCTGCCCCCCGCTCATCTGGTGGGGATACTTTTCAAAGAAGTTTTCAGCCGGAATCAAATTCACTTGTTCAAGGGCCTGCTTGATAAAGGCGGCTCTCTCTTCCTTTGTACCGATATCGTGGACAATGAGCGGCTCCAAAAGTGAACGAAAAATGGTGAACCGAGGGTTCAGTGCCTCAAACGGATTTTGAAACATGAGCTGGGCTTGCTTGCGAAACTGTTTGAGCTCTTCTTTTGCTCTCAAATGTGTGATGTCTTTGCCGTTGAACAAAAAGGAACCAGAGGTAGGTTCATACAGCTTCAGCAGCATTTTGGCGGTCGTCGTCTTTCCGCAGCCGCTCTCGCCAGCAATTCCGAGAGAGTGACCTTTCGGAATGCGAAAGCTCACGTCGTCAACGGCTTTCAGGACGCCAGCTCCCGTGCTGCTTTTCCGGAACAAATGCTGTCTGGCCTCGAAGTGCTTGGAGAGACCGCGCACCTCTATGATGGGATTTTCCGCCATGTGTCCACCTCCTTCGCCTTTGCCTGGAGAACAGCGATTTCGTCCAAGCGATGGCATGCCGCGAAATGACGATCACCTACAGAAACGAGTGATGGCTCTTCATGCGCGCACGCCTCGATTTGAAACGGACAACGGGCAGCAAATCGACAGCCTTTGGGTGGGTCTACCAAGTCTGGCGGAGAGCCTTCGATCGAGATCAGAGTGCTCTCCGTTTTCTTCAAATTGGGGAATGCGTTTGCAAGTCCCATCGTGTATGGGTGCATGGAGTGCTTCAGCACACGCGAGACAGGCCCGAGCTCGATGATTTTCCCTGCGTACATCACCGCTACATCGTCACATGTCTCTGCCACGACAGAAATATCGTGCGTGATCATCACCAGCGTGAGACCCAATTCCTTTTTCAAATTTTTCAGAACGCGCAGGACCTGATTTTGCACAATCACATCCAGGGCGGTAACAGGTTCATCAGCAATGACGAGCTTGGGACTTAAAGCCAGAGCTAGGGCAATCATTGCCCGCTGCTTCATCCCGCCAGAAAATTCATGGGGATAGTATCGCAGCCGTTTCGTATCCAGCCCAACCATGGTAAACAGCTCTTGTGCTCTTTGGATTGCGTCTGCTCGCGAAAGCTTGCCTTTGAGCATCAAAATCTCCAAAAAGGAATCAATCACCGGATAGACCGGATTGAGAGAGTCCATGGCCGCCTGTGGGATGAGCGACAAATCCTTCCAGCGAACCTGGCGAATGTGGGATTCTGCCATTTTCGTCAAGTCATTCCCGTCAAAGTTGACTGATCCCCCTGCGATGACGCCGTTTCCTGCGAGAACGCGAATGATGCCTTTCACCAAGGTGCTTTTCCCACAGCCGCTTTCTCCCACAAGTCCGAGGCTTCTTCCTTGGTCGACCGCAAATGACACCCCATCGACTGCTTTGCTGATCCCCCGCGACGTTTTGTAGTAGATTTTCAGGTCGTTTACTTCCAATAGCGACAATGACTTCACCCCCTTGGCTATTGATTTTTCAAACGAGGATACAGGATTTCTTCCGAGCCTCTTCCGATGTAGAAGCCGGCCATGACCGTCAGCATGATAAAAATGCCCGGCGGAATAATCCACCAGTACGCCTCGCGACTCAATGCCTGGGAAGCGTAGGCGTCATTTAGCATGAAGCCCCAGCTCATCATGGCCGGATCTCCAAAGCCGAGAAAGCTGACCGCCGCCTCCGTCAAGATCGCCCAGCCCATGGCAAGCGAGCCATACAGAAACGACAAAGGAAGAATATTCGGTGCCACCTGCACGAATAGAATGCGTAAATCGGATGCTCCTGATATCTTCGCGGCTTCCACAAAGCTGCGCTCGCGGACCGTGAGTACCTGGGAGCGAATGACGCGGGCCGTATCCCGCCAGAGAAGAAGCCCCATCGCGAGGACGATATTCCAGACGCTCGGACCTAAAAAGGCAACGAGAACGATGACGAACGGCTCAAAAGGAATGCCGAATGCGATATCGGTAACGCGCATAAGCACACCGTCCACACGGCCTTTGTAGTAGCCGGCGAACAAACCAACCAACGTCCCTACGACTACAACGAAGAATGCGGCTGTCAAACCGACCATCATCGCGGGCTTAGCTCCATACACAAGCTGGGAGAAAATATCCCTGCCCATGTTTGTAGTCCCTAGCCAGTGCTCAGCAGAAGGCGGCTGGTTAAATGCCAGCTTTCCGTTGTGCTTGATCATTTCATGCGGATCATAGGGGGCGAGGAGTGGCGCAAACAGCGCGATCAAGATAAAAAACAGGTAAATCACTGCTCCTGTCATGCTGAACGGGTCGTTTTTCAAAAAACGAAAGGCTCCTGCTAGATTCTTTCCCAAGACTGCTAGAAATCCAGCTTTTCGATAGGCGACTTGTACAGGCCTCTGTTCCATTCTTACGTCCGTGTTCATTCCACTCACCTCCCTTTGCCAAATGTGACCCGCGGATCCAAAAAGCTGTACAGGATATCTGCCACAAAGTTCATGATGACCATGACAGCGGCACTCAAAATAAAGGCTCCTTGAGCCAGTGCATAGTCGCTTGCCGACACAGCATTGACAAGCAAACGTCCCAAGCCCGGCCAGCTGAAGACCATCTCAATGACCACATTGCCGCCAAGCGCATACCCGATCCCCACTGCCATCGCGGTGACTACTGGCAGCGCTGCATTTCTCGCTGCGTACTTGAGCATGATCCTTTGCTCGCTAAGTCCTCTCATTCTCGCAACTTCCACGTAGGATTCCCCCATCACGTCCAGCATGTTGGATCGCATCAGGAGCAGAGGAAGCCCCATCAAATAGATGGCTGCGGTTAAAGAGGGCAAAAACAGGTGCTTCAGAAAGGAGAGAGAAGTAAGCTTCTCCCACTCAGACGCATAGACGACTCCTGTCGCCGAAGCCCCCCCTGAGGGAAACCAGTTCAAATGAAAGGAAAAGATCACGAGGACGATCATTCCTACCCACATCTGCGGCGCTGATCTCGTAAACAGAGTGGCAATAATCCCGATGGTCTCGAACCTGGTTTTCCGTTTCCATGCGAGCAATACACCGCCCAATATCCCTACGAGGTAGGCGATGACAAAGGAAAAGAGCATGAGATACAGCGTGTTGGGCAGGACGCCCCAGATGACTTCCATGACGGGAGCCCGGAATTTAAAGGAATCTCCCAGCTCACCCTGCACCAGATTTGCCAGGTAGATCAAATATTGCATCCACAGTGGTTTATCCAGGCCAAACTGCGCCATTAAAATGTCTTGTTGCTCTTTGGTAAAGGTAGGGTCGATATAGGCAACTAGCGGATTGCCAGGCATCAGCCGAAAGATGAAAAACAGGATCGTCGCGATGATCCAAAGCGTCAGAACCATCTGAGCCAGTCGACTCCATATGAACTTGGATCGGTTCCCCAATGCGGTCGCTCCTTTCTCTGAGGAATTCCAAGGCGTGGAACGCTGGTCATTTGCCGCTCCCAGCATTCCGCGCACCTAGAGATTGAAGAGGGAGTCAGCTTTTATTTGCCGAGCTCTTCTTTTTTGCCAGCCGGATAGAGCAGCTTGCCTGCTGCATCCCACTCATAGCCGGCTTCCTGCAAAATCTTCTTCGCTTCCTCTACTCCACCCGATGGATACGGCAGGCTCGGGTTTTTCCAGATCGGCAATGCTGGCGAGATGACCGAATCACCTGGTTCGGCAAAGCCTTTGTACACGACTTGTGCCATCATATCGCGGTCAACGGCGGCTGCCAAAGCGCGGCGGAAAGCCACATCGTTGAACGGTGGACGGCGATGATTCATGGCGAAGAATTGGAAGCCCAGGTCAGTCGTTGTAACCATAGTGAGGTTGGGGCTTGCTTCTACTTTCTGCTGCAGCAGCTGTCCATCACCCGGAAATACGGCGAGGAAGTTGATTTCGCCATTTTCAATCATGCCGAGAGAAGCTTCGGTATTGGGAATCTCTCTCATGATCCACTTCTCGATTTTCGGAGGAGAAAAATGCTCTGTATTCGCACTCAAAACAACTTCTTCTTTGAATTTCCAGTTCTCGTATTTGAAGGGTCCAGAACCGATTGGGGTCTTCTCCTGGTAGCTCTCCGCATTCTCGGGCTTGTTCTTCAGATCCTCAATGATCGGTCCCCAAATATGTTTGGGAACAAGATTCAGTTTGGATAAGCTGGCCGTTTCAAACGCTGCCCACGGACGTTTCAGTGTAAACTCCAGCGTAAGCGGGTCTTTGATATCGATCTTATCGATGATTTCCACAAACGGCTTATACATCGGCACTTCTCCTGTCAGAGGGGCCTCGTAGGAGAATTTCACGTCTTCCGCAGTTACGGGCTTGCCGTCGTGCCATTTCATGTTTGCGCGCAGCTTGATTTCAATCTGGGTATCCGTTTTCCAGGTGACGGATTCGGCAGCCCAAGGCTTGGGCAGACCGTCTTTGTCGATCCGCATCAATCGGTCCCAAATCAGCTCTGTTACCCACGAATCAAAGGAGCCGCTGATATAAAAAGGATTGAGCGCCTGGACAGAGTCGTTGCTATTCAAGACCATGTTTTTTTGCTGACCGATTGGTGCGGCATTCAAGTACGTCCAAATGTTGCGGATACCCATACCCGCCATCTCTACGACGGAATTAGGGTCAAACACTTGATGGTTGTAAACGTATTTTAATTTGGGGTGGACGTTGAATAGGTAGGCGACATCGCTTGCGATCAGCTCCTGTGCCTTGAAGATCAGGTTTTTTCTCTCTTCGCGGTCTACCGTGATCCGTTGCTGCTCCGCAATCTTGTCGTATTCCGGATTGTTGTAGCCGATGAAGTTGTAACCGTCTTTCGCTGTGCTGGAATGGAACAGGTTATACACAAATTCATCCGGATCCAGCCTTTCCGGACGTGCTGCCATTTGCCAGCCCGTCATATCCCACTCGTCGCGTTTGTACCAGACAATGTCTGATTGCTGCTCGTACGGCATCGCCTTGATCTCTGCGTTGATACCCAGCTCTTTCATTGCCCCTGCAATCAGATTGGCTCGTTCGTATTCGTCAGGTGCGGACGCTTGCGGCCTGCTCAGGATCTGCAGGGTACGAATCTCTCTGCTTTTCGCGTCAGCTGGCTCCGTTTTTGGCGTATCCGTGGACTTGGGCTGTGTTTGTGTCTCGCTCGTGCAAGCAGACAGGACAGTTCCCAAGAGAACGGTTGTGGCCATCAGACCGTACTTCCACTTGGCTGCTTTTTTCACTCGGTTTCCCCCCTAAAAAATTGATTACGGCAGAACGCTGCGCTTGGCTTGGTGCAATGTCCAGACAAGACGGTTCTGTCCTCGCATCAAATGTGTCAATGTTACTCTGTACAGATGCGACCCCACTTCAAGCTTGGGCAAGGTGGTGGCTGGTGCGATATCAGGCAATGGCGGAATATCAATGGCAGGATCATGCCAAAACTTGCCGCGAAGGGTAAAGTTGATGGGCACTAGCGTTCGACTCAAGCCTCGCAGAATCTGGTTGGCATGCTTGACCTCTGGATCGTTGATATCACGCTGTTGAAGTTTCTCGCTTTGATTATAAAAATCGACGAGTGCGGCCCGAAGCTCTCTCGCCTCACCGAGGGCAAGCTCGAAGGAAAAATGCTCGCCAGCTGCATCCTGGTAGCTTTGAATCGTGCGGATAAATTCATCTACGGTGTTCACAAATTGGAAGGGATGCAGGGTAGCATTCACGATGCGGTACAGAGATGCCATATAGACCTGCACATCTCGCTGGAGGATTTCGTAATCAATGATGTGGATGAGGTCTTCTTCGGTATGCCACTCAATATTCGAGCCACAGCCGCCAACTGGGTAATAGCCTTTTTGCTGCAGCACTTCGTCCGGAATACTGGAAGAAAGCATATAAAAAGCAGTCAATCCGATGTTCTGAAAGGAATAATCACCCGCACGCGGCGGCCGTTGACCGATCGATTCCTCGCCGATTGCTTCCTTGATGGACGTTTTACAAAAGGAATCGACTTCGCTCATCCAGCTCATCTCGTGGTAGGAAGTAGCCCAGCGACATCCCGGAGAGTCACAATTCACCTGGGCGATGCAATTTTCATCCAGGTCCAAGCCAAAGGTGTCTGCGAACCAGGTCGAACCAGCATAGCGTCCCGTGGAATGTCCTGGCCAAATGGCAATGCGCAAGCTGCGTTTCAACAGATGCCGATTTTGATAGAAGACTCTTGCCATCTCGATCATAGCTGCATTGCCGGTAGCGTTATCTCCCAAGCCTTGATGCCAGGAATCCATGTGCCCATGAAGCAGCACGTACTTATCGGGTTCCTCTGTGCCCTCGATGAAGATGTCGAGTAACGGACAAGGGAACCAGCCTTGATCCAAATGCGTTTGGAACTGCACCTCCACCTTGCCTTGGGCGATTCGCTCGATCAGCCCCTGTCCATCCGGACGATTAATCATCAACACAGGCAGTTTCGGGACATTTTCATGCGTATCCAGATCAGGTGCTCCCCAGATGGGAGTGCAGATGCTCTCGTGTATGTTCTTACCGGGGTGGATAAAGATGGCGCCGATAATTCCCTGCTCGTTCAGCTCCCTGATTCTCGCCGGCCTCGGAAACCCTTCCGTCAGTACGATTTTCCCATTCAGACTGCCAGACGCCGGATCAAAGGATGTATCTTTTTGGTTGTCCCACTTCTTCTTGAAGCCAGTGGGCACATAGACTACTTCTCCGCCTCTCCATTCATCGCCGGTGATCACAGAGAAGGCCGGATTTTTTGCCCGAATTTCTTTTTCCTCCGGTACAACCAGCTTCAGCTTCGCAGCTCTAGGCACACTTAAGAATAGATTGGGGCGATGTACTTGATACGGTACCCCCCACTGATCCAACAAACTGGACAAAAACTGTGCGGCGATTCTTTCATCTTCACTGCCCGATTCTCTAACAAGGCTGCCAAAGCGCTCCAAGATTGCCTTTGGCGTCTCCATGCTGATCTCATCCAGCAGCCTTTTCATGGCTCCCACCAACACTCATCTACCCCCTTTTGTCATTCGCTTGCCTCGGTTGGTGAAATACGCAAGTCCCGTGCCAAACGAAAAAGCCGCAAACAATGCCCATCTGCCTGCTGTTTTGCGGGAATGATCTGTTTCAATTGCAAATTTAGGGTAGGAAAGCCATACCTGATGTACCCCAAAATCACCTAAGATTCTGATAACTCACCAATGCAAAAAAGCAGGACAGCCATTTACTCTACTCGAGAGCCATGACCGTCGCTGCCTTTATTCATCGTTTCCTTCACCGTATAGGAATCGAATTGAGGTGGATGAGGAAAAATTATAGCGAAATGTGCCAGTCAAGTAAAGCAGCCATTCATTCAATGTATGCACACATACCCATAGGCCTGTCTACCTTAGCGAGAATAGCTTGCCTTCTGGATACCGCCCCAAAAAGATCAGTACTGTGCTTGTAAACACGATGAGCTCACCCAGGACACAAATCAGCTCACTGTTGAGAGGCCATTGGGGATGCAGATACCATAAGCGATGATGATACGTGATGTAGTAGTAAAGGACGTTGAGCAGCAAAAGATATAAAATCGTAGGTTGGTACTTTTTCCAGTGCCTCCAGTCGCCCCATCGCGTACCGGCCAAGGTCCATCTATTCCCATTTTGTTCCATAGCCATTCGTCCCTCCAAAGCCCTCACGCACCGAAAGAAAAAACGGATGCAGAAGCACCCGTTTGGTTTGGCGGAGCTGGTGAACAGCAGCTGACCCTCCATTTCATCCAGATAGGAAGCGGTCGCAATAGATGATGCTGTTACGCTTTGCCAATTATTTTTTGCGCTTCTTTCATTGCCCATATGACGCGATTTTGGCCACGGAGCAGATGGGTTTGTGTGACACGGTAGCGATGAGACCCTGGCTCTAATGCGGCTAGCTGCAAAGCGGGGGCGATATCAGGCAAAGCAGGAATTTGAACCGCAGGATCGTGATGGAATTTTCCACGGCGAGTGAAGTTGATCGGAATCAGCGTTCTCCCTAGCTGCAGAAGCCTTTCATTTGCAGCCTTCACTGCTGGCGAGGCGAGATTCTCCGTTTTCAGGAATTGTATCTCCAGATAAAAATCCTCTAACGACTGACGAAGCTCTTTTGCTGCAACCACCGCTTGATCAAACCGGAAGTGTTCGCCGCAAGCCTCTTGATATTGTTGGATCGTTTCCATGAACTCGTCAGCAGTCTTGCGGAAATCATAGGGTAGGATCGTTGCCTGCAGGACCCGATAGATCGATGTCATATACACCTTCAAATCTCTATGAAGAATATCAAAGTCAGCCACATGCATTAAATCATCCTCAGTATGCCACTCGATATTAGAACCGCAGCCTCCAACGGGATAGTACCCTTTTTCCTTCAGCTGCTCCTGCGGAATACTGGACGATAGCTTGTAAAAGGAGGTAATCCCGATGTTGTGGAAGGAATAGTCGCCCGCGCGATTCGGACGCTTTCCCTTTGCTTCTTCTTTGACTGCGTCGAGGATCGCTTGTTTGCAATGCTCCCCTACCTCAATCGTCCAGTCCATTTTTTCATAGGAGGTCGCCCACCGGCAGCCAGGAGAGTCGCAGTTTACTTGCGCGATGCAATTGGCGTCGAGATCCAGCGCGAACTGGTCCGCGAACCAAGTGGACCCTGCGTAACGCCCCGTCGAATGTCCGGGCCAGATGGCGATGCGAAGGCTGCGTTTCAGCTTGTCACGGTGCTTGTAGAAGATTCGTGCCATTTCCATCAAAGCCGCATCGCCTGTCGTATTATCCCCGATCCCGATATGCCAGGAATCCAGATGGCCGTGCAAAAGGATGTACTTCTCCGGCTCCTCGGTGCCTTCGATAAACAAGTCGATCAGCGGGCATTCATGCCAGCCTTTTTCCAGACTCGTCGTAATCTCGATCACGGTTGTATCTGTCTGACACATCGCTTTTAGCGCTTCTCCGTCGGATTTGTTGACAGCCACTACGGGGATCTTGGGCTCATTGCCGATGGTGTCCAAGTCTGGGGAACCCCAGATCGTGGTGCAGATCCCATCGTGAATGTTCGTACCCGGATTGATGAAGATGGCACCCAGCACGCCTTTGTCGTGGAAGGTGGCGACTTTTTCGGGCATCGCCAGGCCTTCGCTGATGACGATTTTTCCCGCCAGGTCATTCACTTCTTCTTTTACTTTGGCATCGAAAATATCGTAGCGGTCTGTAGCCTGAGCGGATGGAACGTATACGAGCTCGCCCGTTACAGGCACTCCGTTGGTTGATACGGAAAAGGAAGGCGTTTTCGCCCGAAACGATTTGGCAGCTGGAGCAAGTGCTGTTACCGAAGCTGTTTTCGGAACACTCAAGTAAATGGAAGGATAGTGGACCGTATGTGGCACGCCCCATTCCTTCAAAAGCGACGCGAGAAAGTGGGCTGCTGTACGCTCATCCTCACTCCCAGATTCTCGAATCAAGCCGCTGAATACATCTAGTATTCGTTTGGGTGTCTCCATACTGATTTCATCGAGCAAAAGCTTTTCATGCTCTTTCACGATACTTGTCATGGGTACCTCCCTTGAATTTATGCCTGTTTTCCCGTGTCCCTTTACCCGTTTTTCAGCAGCTTGCGTACGCGCTGAAAGGTCCACGCCACACGATTTTGACCTCGGGTAAGGTGTGTGAGGGCCACTCGATACGGATGTGACCCAGGCTCCAATCTGGACAAATGGTGCACGGCTGCCAAGTCCGGTAACCGAGGCATGTCAACGGCTAGGTCGTGACGGAACTTTCCTGTTCGCGAGAAGTTGATCGTGACGAGCTCACGTCCGATTTGGCGGATAATTTCATTCACTCGTATCACACTTGGATCACTGACAGAGGCAAAGGAGAGGAAGGGCAGCTGCCGATAAAATTCTTGCATTTCTCGAAGCAGAGCTGTGGCCTCTCCTTTCGCGGCGGCAAACGAAAAGTGATCGCCTGCTGCTGCTTGGTATTCCTCGATGGTCTCTATCAGCTCTTCTACTGTTTTTGTAAAAGCGAATGGATGAATAGGTGATTGGACCACACGTAGTATGGTCGTCATATATACCCGAATATCCCGTATGAGAATATCCAAATCAGCGACATGCATGAGGTCATCTTCGCTGTGCCACTCGATATTGGATCCGCAGCCCCCGACCCCGTAATAGCCCTTTTCTTTCAATTCTTCTGCCGGGATGCTAGACGAAAGCATATAAAAGGACGAAATTCCGATGTTGTGAAAAGAATAATCGCCTGCTCGGTGCGGACGAGTGCCTTTGGAATGCTCGCCGACGGCATCCTTAATAGAGGACTTGCACAGCTCTTCCGCTTCATTCATCCAGGTCATGTCCTCATACGAAGTCGCCCAGCGGCAGCCGGGAGAGTCGCAGTTGACCTGAGCGATACAATTTTCGTCGAGATCTAGACCAAACTGATCGGCAAACCAGGTAGAGCCTGCATATCTGCCTGTCGAATGCCCAGGCCATATCGCAATCCTTATGCTGCGCTTCAGCTTTTGGCGGTGCTTGTGAAAGAGGCGTGCCATTTCCAATACAGCGGCATTCCCCGTCCCATTGTCACCGATTCCTTGGTGCCAGGAATCCAAATGACCGTGCAATAAGACGTATTTATCCGGCTCCTCGGTGCCTTCGATCCATATATCGATCAGCGGACACGTAAACCAGCCGTTGTCCAGATGCGTCTGGAATTGTAAGCTCACCTTTCCTGCTTGGCATGCGCGGATTACATCCTGCCCATCCTGCTTCCCGATCATCAAAGCGGGTATCTGGGGCTCTTCGTTCATGGTGTCCAAATCCGGCGAGCCCCAGACGACGCCAATTGTGCCCTCATGTATGTAGCGGCCTGGACTGATGAAAATAACGCCAAGCGCGCCTTCCATGCCCAATTCCTTCGTTTTTCCAGAAACTGGATATCCGTCCGTCAAGACGATTTTTCCACGGACATCTCCATACTTGTTGGTTGCAAGCGGGTCAAAGGCATCGCTCAGATCGTCTTCATCCGCTGGAATATACATGATCTCACCGCTGATCCAGCGATCACCCGTTGCAATGGAGCAGGAAGGTGTCTTGGCTCGGATTTCTTTCGTTTCCGGGTGGGTGACGATGATGGCAGCCTTTTTCGGGACGCTTAAATAAATCCGCGGGTGATGAATCCGATACGGTATGTTCCAATTCTCCAAATATTGGGTCAAAAAATGAGCGGCAATCCGTTCATCTTCACTCCCGGACTCACGGGTAAGCGTGACAAATCGCTCCAGAATGGCTTTCGGCACCTCGGTAGAGATGTCGTTTAACACCGTCCTTTCGAGTTGGTCAATCTCGAAAGTCATGGGCAACCCCTCCCTCTCGAACCTGGTTGATGGTTACTTGGAGATCGCATCTTGTGGATTCTGCTTACCCGACACTCTCTGGCAATAGTGGTCAAAGAAGATTGCCATTGACTTCTCGAAGTCGAGAACGCCTTGTACCGTGCAGTACTCGTCGCTGGAGTGTTGTCTGGCCCCGTGCCCCATTCCACCTGTCACATAAGGAATCTGCAAGTAGCGCTCGAATACATAGTAGGGAGCACTTCCTGGATTCAGAGGCTGGATTTGCGGCTCTTTGCCCATCG
Organism: Brevibacillus centrosporus; assembly: GCF_003710815.1. Classification (GTDB taxonomy): domain Bacteria; phylum Bacillota; class Bacilli; order Brevibacillales; family Brevibacillaceae; genus Brevibacillus; species Brevibacillus centrosporus. The sequence continues at coordinate 149,005 of NZ_RHHP01000010.1, read as the reverse complement.
TCCGGTACGTATCGATCATGGCTTGCACGACATTCTCCTCTACCGATACTTTTGACCAGTAGTATTTGTTGGCGACGTTCATTTCGATGTCGGCAAATCCGTGTTTATCCAGATGCTCGCGAATAGCGCGAACCACTTCATCCGGCTCCATATGAGGTACCATGCGAACGTCGACTTTGGCTGTTGCAATATGAGGCAGCAGCGTTTTCGTCCCTGGACCCGTGTAGCCGGAGTAGATTCCGTCGATGTTCAGCTGAGGCCGGCTGTACAGCTTTTCCCATACGTCCATCCCGGTTCCATCGTATTTCAGGCGTTTGACATCATAGCTTTCGAGGAACACGTTTTCGTCATAGATGCCTTCCTCGATTTGCTGTTTCAGAATATCCCTTTCTTTTGCAGGAATCTCTGACACATCATCCAAGAGGCCTTCTATCAAAATATTTTCATCGACGTCCACCATGGTAGAGAGAGCTTGCACGAGGCGCCACGCAGGGTTTTTCACCCATGCGTTAAAGGAGCCATGAATGCCGCGGGAGGTAGGACCTCCCCAATCTCCGCCCTGACAAACCAGCTCAAAGTAAAGCAGTCCTTTTGTGCCAAGCACCAGACCGGGTGTACCGACTTCATCCTGCTCGAAGAAAGGGAATAGGACAGCTTCTGCTTTGGACAATTTCTCTTTGTACTGCTCGAGGAAGGCCGGAAAGTTGCGGCTGCCCATTTCCTCTTCCCCTTCAACAGCAAAGATCAAATTGACCGGAAGCCTGCCATTCACTTCCCGGATCGCGCGGATCGTATTGAAGAAAGCGCCCAGCGGTCCTTTTGTATTCACTGCCCCACGGTTGACGATGCACGGCCCAAACTTGGGCAGATCCTTGATTTCTGCGCCCCACGGATCAACGGTCCAGCCCTCTTCATCCGTCGGCATTACGTCGTACATCCCGTAGACCAAAAGAGTATGGTCCTGTCCTTCGTCAAACTCTCCAAATACGATGGGATGCCCTTTGGTCGGCACCACTTCCGCAGTTCCTCCCAGCTCCTCGATGATCTCTTTTAATTTGTTTGCCGTCTCTTCGATTCCTTCGCCTGTGTAGCTGATGCTAGGCATGCGGAGAAATTCACGGACACGTTCCAGATCTTCCTCGAAGTTTTTTTCCAAATGGGTGAGAACCTCTTGCAGATTCATTCCAGTACCCTCCTCGGTTTTCTTTTTACTAGGATTGCGAATGTTATTTTGCGAGAAATTGACGAACACGGCTCAAGTACCTTTCATTTTCTTCGATGTGCGGCGAGTGTCCGCTATTTTCGTAGATAACCAGCTCGGATCGCGGGATGAGGCTCGCGATTTCCTCTGACGCATCCACCGGAGTAATCCAATCGTGTCGCCCTACCGATACGAGAACGGGCACGTCAATCGCTGGCAGCTTGTCGCGGAGGTTGAAGGTCGGCTGGTTCACGCTGAAGGCAAAATTATGCGTCTCATAGTGATAGTAGATGCTATCGATTTTCTCCTTTGCGACCACGGGATCGTATTCCACCGTATACAAGGGCTGGAGGGCAAAAAAGACTGATTTCAGCTCTTCGTTGGAGCGCATTTCGCCGGCGAACATCCGGACCAGCTCATCCTCGGTCAGCCCTGGCAGATCGGCTTCCAGTGCGCGTTTTGTCGCTACATCCTGGCGATCGGAGCCTGGCTTCGTATCACGCAGCATGACATGAGAGACATGCTGCGGATACCGGGTAACGTATTCCAAAGCCATATAGCCGCCATAGGAGCCGCCATGGATCACGATTTTGTCCACATTCAGTTGTTTGCGCAATTCATCGATGTCGGCAGCCCATTGCTCATGCGTATAAGGGGGCTTCTCTTCCGACCGACCTGAACCGCGCATATCCAAAAACACGAGCTTATGGGTCTCCTCCAATGGTGCAAACGCTTTGCGATCCGCTCGACAATCTCCCAAGCCAGGAGCACCGTGGATGAAAAAGATCATCTCGCCATCGTCTTTTCCGTGAACCTCATAGTAAATGCGGCAGTCGTTTATCGTCGTGTACATGCTCATCCTCCTATACGTTGATAATCAATTGATCCAAGGACTTCGGAAATTGCGTGACGACAAGCGGTTCGTCGTCCGTGACGATGATCGTATCGGAATGGCGGAATCCGGAGAAGCCTTCGATGTAAATGCCAGGCTCGCTGGACAAGACCATTCCTGGTCGCAGCACGGTATGGTCGCCCACCTCGATCCAAGGAGCTTCGTGCTCCTCTAGGCCCTTTCCATGCCCTGTCCGGTGCAGCAGGTACTGACCGTAGCCGGCTTTTCGAATGTAATCCAGTGCGATCGCGTCGATATCCGAGCACTTATTTCCCGGACGCATGGCCTCGATCGCCATCTGCTGTGCGGTCGCCATCACCTCCAGCACTTTTGCCTGCTCATCACTCACGTCTCCGATGAAGCACGTGCGTTCACATTCCGCCCGATAGCCTCCTACATTTGCACCGCAGCTGAGGATTAGCGTCTCGCCTTTTTCCATGCGCTTCGCACTCGGCAGTGCATGAGGCATCGCCGTACGAAGTCCACTTGGAACCAGTCCGCCTGCAGGTCCACCGGGGACGTACACAACATCGCCCAAATCTTCAATCATTTTGTTCAGAGTATCTCCCGAAATGGTTTGCAGCATCTCCAGCTCAGACATGCCAGGTGCAGCTACCTCTGTTCCCCGCTTGACGATGTAGTCGGAGTACTGCCCGGCAGCACGGAGCAATTCGACCTCATGCGCATCCTTTGTCAGCCGCAATTCGTGGATAAGCGGATTGACGGACAAAGAGGTAGGCGCAAACAATTCACGCACGCGATGAAAGAGCTCACGGCTGCCACCATCGATGCTCACTTGTGACAGCTTTGGATAGGTTTGCTTGATGCTGCCCACCATCCAGTCAATCGGGTGAACGACTCCCGGGTATTCGAAATAGTCGCGAATGTCCTGGAAGATCGTCTGATGCTTCGCCTCTTGCAGCTCCATCACCGGAACAAACAAAATCGATTCGCCAGCTGCCGGGACAAACAAGGCAACGGGCCGTTCGTTTGGAAAATGAAACAGCCCTGTCGTGTAAAAGATGTTGTACGTGTTGGTCACGAGCAGGCCGCTGATCGCCTTCTGGCGCAAATGCTCCTGTATGCGGGCAATCCTCTCGGCATAAACTTCTTTCGGAATCCTGGTCAGCATTTTACGTCCCTCCTGGAAAATTATCTTTTTCTCAAGCGCGGATTCAGTGCTTCATTGATGCCGATACCGAGGAAGTTGAAGGACAGCACCAGAACGACGATAGCGATGCTCGGAAACAACGCCAGCCACCACGCATGGATAATGACACCGGTAGAATGCGCATTTTGCAAAATAGTCCCCCAGCTCCAGCTCATAGGGTCGCCCAGACCGAGAAAGCTCAAGCCTGCCTCGGATAACACGGACGTTCCCATGATGATCGTCATGTTGACGAGGATCGGAGGAAAGGCATTTAACAGAACGTGGCGGAAGATGATTTTGGACTCTTTTGTTCCAATCGCTCTCGCAGCTTCGATGTATTGCTTTTCACGAATCGCCAGCGTTTCCGCACGGGTCACCCGCGCAATCTGCGGCCAGCTGAATAGGCCGATGATAATTGCAATATTGCTGATCCCCGTCCCTAAAACGGCCGCCATAATGATCATGAGCGGAAGCACAGGCAGCGTCAGAAAAATGTCCGTAATCGCCATGCCGATGTGCGACACTCTCCCCCCGTAGTAGCCGGATAACAGGCCGATCGGTACTCCGATCAGGATCGAGATCACAGCAGAGGTCAGACCGACGTACAAGGAAACCCGCGTCCCCCAGATGACCTGATCGAAAATGCTCAAGCCAACCGAATCCGTACCAAACCAATACTGGGCGTTTGGCGGCTGCAGCATGTTGGTGACGTCCCCGTACCCGGTAGGACGATCACTAATGGCGGGTGCGAAAACCGCCAGAAGCAGCAGCGCCAAAATGCCGAATAATCCAATGACCCCGAGTCGATTCCTCCGAAAGTGCTTGATGAACTCCCGCAGAGGGGACGTTCTGGGCTGCTGGATCGAAAGGGGCAGCGAGCCAGGGACATTTTCTTTGACCAAAGTGGTATTTTCCATTCCCCTTCCCCCTAGCTGTTCGTAATTTTCGGATCCAAGTACGAATAGACAATGTCTGTCAAAATGTTCACCACGACGACGGTTACGGCAAGTATCAAGAAGGTCCCCTGTAAAATCGGATAATCATGCTCTTTAACTGCTTCATAGATCAGCCTGCCAAGACCTGGATAGGCAAACACGGTCTCCGTCAGGATGGCACCGCCGACAATGGCTCCCAGCTGCAAGCCCATCATGGTAACCGTGGAGAGCAAGGAATTGCGTACTGCATGGCGCCACAGCACGACCCTCTCCTTCAACCCTTTGGCGCGGGCTGTGCGAATGTATTCCTCATTTAAAACGTCAATCGTGCTTGCCCGCATATAGAGCACGTAGCTGGCCAGATGCACGATCGTCAAGGACACGACTGGCAATACCAAATGCTTTGTGGCATCCCAGATGTAATCCCAGCCCTCCAAGCCGACGGTTACAGCGCCGCCTATGGGGAACCAAGGAATTTTCAGTCCCAGGAAATACAGGAGTATGATCCCCAACCAGGGAATGAACAAAGCAATACCCAGGATCGACAAAGCATTGATTGCCTGGTCCAGAAAGGAGCCCTTGCGATAAGCTGCAATGACGCCCAAGGGTATGCCAATCAAAGCGGTAATCAGCATAGATACAGACATCAATACCAATGTCCAGGGAAGTCTCGACAAGATCACATCCATGACAGGAACCCTTTGCACGAAGGACGTACCCAAATCGAAACCAAGAAATAGCTGCTTGAGAAAGATGAGATATTGCGTAAACAAATCTTTGTCCAATCCAAAATCCTTTAAGAGCTGCTGTCTGATTTCCTCAGGAACGCGATTGTCCAGCATCATGGTCGTCGGGTCGCCGGGCATTACACGCAGGATTAAAAAGGTAGCAGTCACGGCTACCAGCACGGTGATCACGCCGCGCAGCAGCCGGGCAATGAGAAAATGCGTCATGAGCGGCACTCCCTTACGTGGATCATACTACCCGAGCAGCCAATGATGAGCCTCTCGGGTAGATGTCCGTTTTACTTTTTGTAGACGCCAACGAGTGAGTTTGGATCCACCAAGCCTTGCAGGTCACCTGGGAACAACGTGAAGCCCCCGAACTTATCCGCGTTATAGGCGAGGTTGAACTTTTGTACGTAGATCGGCACTACCGGGAACTCTTTGACGAACAGCGCTTGGGCTGCTTTTACATCGTCACGCGCAATCTGCTCGCTCTTCGCGTATTTCGCTCCATCTGCCAAGCGATCCATCTCGGTATTCGTATAAGTGGCCATGTTGTTTTTTGCTTTGGAATGATACAGATTGGAGAAGGTTTCGCTCGGCTCATCCAGAACGCCCCATTTTCCGATATGCATTTGAAAATCGCGTTCGTTAAACACTTTCGCTACCAGCGTGTTGTACTCGACCGGCTTCAAAACCAGCTTCACGCCGATATCAGCCGCGTTTTTCTCCAGAATTTTCGCAACCTTTTGGTGGAAGACGTTCGCCCCGTCGTAGATGACTTCCGGTTCTACGTTTTTGCCGCCAAAGCTGCCTGGAGCATTCAGAATGCCATCTCCGTCGGTATCGCTGTATCCGGCACTCGTGAGGATCTCTTTTGCCTTGGCCGTATCGTAAGCAGGTGCTTTCGCGTCGGGGTTGATCCAGTCGGCAAACAGCGGGGAAATCGGCGTGTCGATCTGCATGCCTGCTCCCTCCAGCGCTACGTTCAGGATGGTGCTGCGGTCTGTCGCTGTCGCCATCGCTTGGCGGAAGTTGACGTCTTGCGTCGGAGATACGCCTTTGGATCCATCTGTATTAAAGCTGTAGTAAGCGAAGCCAAGGCTCGCTGTTTGCTCCACCTTGATAGACGGGTTGGTCGCCAAAAGCTTGGCTGCTGATGTCGGCAAATCGGAAGAGGTAACGTCTACTTCCCCTTTTTGCAGCGCAAGTGTCATCGTATTGGCGTCCGGGTAAATCTTGAAGATCACTTTATCCAGATAAGGGCGTCCGCCTGGTGCAGAAAACCATTTGTCGATCGCAGCCAGCTCGATGTACTGACCTTTTTCATACTTGACGAGCTTGAATGGACCCGCCCCAACCGGCTCTGCGTTTTCAAAGGCTTTCGGATCGTCGACTTTTTCCCAAATATGCTTCGGAACGATCCGTACCCAGTAACCGATGGCCCCAGAGAAGGCAGGATAAGGACCTTTTAAGGTGTATACGACGGTCAATTTGTCCGGTGTTTCGACCTTGGCTACCTGATCAAAAATCTCTGCCGTCCATTGAAGCTTTTTGTCGTGCAAGAGCTGGCCCGTGAATGCGACGTCCTCCGAGGTGATCGGCTGCCCATCCTGCCACGTCACGCCATCGCGAAGCTTGATCGTGATGGTAAGCCCGTCTTCTGAAGTCGTGACGGATTCAGCCAGGTAAGGTACCTTTTTGCCGCTCGGATCCATCTGCATCAAATGCGGATACAGATTGTTGACGACCCAGCTGCCCGGTGTCGTGTTGGAAACGAGTGGGTTTAGGGTATCGGGTCCAGACAGCGTTCCCACTACCAGTGTTCCGCCGACAGCAGGCTGCCCGCTTGCTGGTGCAGGCTGAGAAGTGGTCGCGGCCGGAGTACTCGTGCCGGATGGACTGGCCGCGCTTTGATTTCCATTGCTCGTCGGCTGCGATGAGCAAGCTGCCAGCATGCTTGCAGACAGCAGGAGTGAGAGCATGACATTCTTTCTGTTCATTGGCTTCACATTCGTTTCCCCCTGATCTTGTTTGGTTTGAAGTGATTGACGAGATGCTATTCGCTGTATAAATGGCAGGCAACAGCCTCCCCGTCCGCAGTATGTCGCAAGGCTGGACGTACCTGCTTGCAGATGTCCATACAAGCCGGACAGCGCGGGTGAAATGCACAGCCCGAAGGTGGATTGGATGGACTGGGAACGTCGCCGGTCAGGATGATTCTGTCCTTCTTGCGCTTCGGATCAGGACTGGGAACCGCCGATAGAAGCGCCTGCGAGTAAGGATGAAGCGGTCTTTCAAACAAACTCTTTTTTGAGCTGATTTCAACCACCCGGCCCAGATACATCACCAAGATGCGATCACAAAAATGATTCACCACACTTAAATCATGAGAAATAAAAATAAAGGTCAGGGCATATCGCTGCTGCAAATCCTTCAGCAGGTTCAATACCTGCGATTGAATGGAGACATCCAGGGCCGATACGGGCTCGTCTGCGATGATCAGCTCGGGTCCGAGCATCAGTGCTCTTGCTATGCCGATCCGCTGTCGCTGTCCTCCACTAAACTCATGGGGATAGCGATGAATCGCTTGCTCACCCAGTCCCACGACTTGAAGCAGCTCCAGAATCTTTTCTCGCCACTCATTTTTGGGGGAAAGCTGGTAGTTTGCCAGTGGTTCTTCGAGAATCTGCCCGACAGTCAGCCGGGGATTCAGCGAAGAGTACGGATCCTGAAAAACCATTTGCAATTCCTTGCGAAGCTCGCGCATTTCTTCCTTTTGGGTGTGCAGGATGTTTCTTCCCTTGTAAATGACTTCGCCTTCCGTCGCTTCCAAGAGGCGAATTAACAGCCTGCCCGTCGTCGATTTTCCACAGCCGGACTCACCGACGATTCCCAGCGTTTCGCCTTTGAGGACGTGAAATGACAAATCATCTACTGCTTTTACCTGGGAAACCGTGCGGCGCAAAAACCCTTTCTTCATGGGAAAATACTTTTTCAAGCCTTTTGCTTCTAACAAAATCTCACTCATACAGACACCCCACTCGTTTTCGGATATAACCAGCAGCGGCATCTGACTTGCTCAGATAGCTCTACCAGCGGCGGGGATTCTCGGATACAGCGCTCCGTCACTTCCGAACAGCGTGTGGCAAAGCGGCAGCCTTTGGGCATTTCAGAAAGCTGAGGTACGGTTCCCTCGATCGTATGTAAGCGCTCCTTTCCTTCCCCGATTTTGGGAGTCGAAGCAATCAGTCCTTTTGTATAGGGATGGTTGGGGGATTCAAACAGTGTGAGAACCGGTGCTTCCTCGACAATCTGTCCAGCGTACATGACGATGACTCGGTCGCAAACCTCTGCGACGACACCAAGGTCATGCGTAATGAGCAAGATCGCCATGTCAAACTGTTCCTGCAGTCTTTTCATCAGCTCGAGGATCTGGGCCTGTATCGTAACATCGAGAGCCGTCGTTGGTTCATCCGCAATTAAGATATCGGGATTGCAGGCGAGCCCCATGGCAATCATCACCCGCTGCCTCATTCCACCGGAGAGCTGATGCGGGTATTCGTCGATGACCTCATGCGGTCTGGGAATCCCGACGGTCTGGAGCATTTCGATGGCTTTCTTTTTCGCCTTTGCCTTGCTCATCGTGGTGTGCTCTCGTAACAGCTCGATTAGTTGAAAGCCGATGGTATACACCGGATTCAAAGAAGACATCGGCTCCTGGAAAATCATCGACATCTCTTTTCCCCGTTTTTTCCGATAGGCGTCCTTGCTGATCGTAAGCAAATTGGTGCCCTGCAAGCGAATCTCTCCCTCGCTTACACTGGCGTTTTCTGGCAAGAGCCCCATGATGGACAAGGCCGTCATGCTTTTTCCACAGCCTGATTCCCCGACGATCCCTACCGTCTCTTTGCTATCCACGTGGAAATCAATTTCCTCGATGATGGCGTACTCCTTGCTCTCCATCTTGATCCGCGTTTTCACATGTTTGACTTCCAGTACTTTTGGCTTGTCTCGAGACATGACTTCCCCCCCTGTGAAACGACATCTTCTATCGTTACCTTGGTTTAATAGCAAGGACTATGCCAGATGGTTTCATCGTGGGAAATCGTGCTACTACCCTCCTTTTTGCGTCCGGGATAATTGAAGACGGCCCATTAGGTTCAGGCATGGTTGGATGGCAGACCCCAAATGACCCTAAGAACAGTTGTGTTCGAATCTCGGAAAAAGAGAAAAAAGCTGTCCCCAGCAGCGGAACGAATCTGCCGGGAACAGCTTTTTTTGCTCGTTTCATTTTCGCAAGCACCGGAGTGTTTCCTGCACCAGCCGATTTGCTTGCTTCAGCGCATAATTGACTTCATTTCGCTTCCTTTGCAGGGATGTCAGCAGAAAGTAATACTCTGGCTGATCCGGTGTGGTTTGCACCAGCAGCTCGAGATCAGAGAACTTCGGAACGGCTGGCTGCTTCAGAGCCAAGTCATGCTCGTAGATACTGCCCTTTACGTAGTTGAGTGGAACCAGATAACTGGAAAGCTCCAGCAGGCAGTGATTGATGAGTGTTACCTTCTCTTCCTTTACAGCTATCTTCATTTCGTCCTTTAGCTCCAGCAGGCTTGCTTTCACACTCTCAATCCGTGCAAGCGTGGACGACAAATCAAAGCGATTCCCTGCTTTCACCTGCCATTTCTGGACGCTTCCCTCAATGTCAGCAATCGCTTCCAGCTGGTCGATTGGATAGAGTGGACTCGTCAAAGAACGCCAGACAATGGACAAGTAGATTTTGCAATCCCTCTCCAAAAGCTCAGGATCAATTTTATCCATCGTGTCTTCCGTCGTATGCCACCACCAGCCAAACCCTCCTGATTTCCCCGATCCAAAAAGCTGACTGAAGGCTTTTGCGGCGGGATCCTCGGAAGGTTCTTGTTCAGAGAGGCCCATGAAAAGGGAAGGTGTTCCCGTCCCCCAGAACGACTGATCCCCAGAGCGCCCAAAGCGCGAGCCCGTAAATTCCTGATCGGCGACCAGGCTTATGACATCGTTTGCAAGCTTTCGCGTTTCTCGCATCGTATTGGCTTCGGTCAGAACGGTTGCATCCATCGCCCCGACGGAATCGATATTCAGATGCAGGAGGCAATTCTCCCGCAAATCCTCCCAGTTCGTGTCGCAATACCAGGCAGAGCCTGCATAACGACCGTGAGAATGACCGGACCAAAAGGCGAGACGCAGTGTCCGTTTCAGTTGGGAGCGCTGGGTGGAGAGAATACGCGCCACCTCCAGCATAGCAGCGTTGGCCGTCCCGTTATCCATCGCCCCGTAGTGCCAGGAGTCGATGTGCCCGCTAAAGAGCACGAATTTATCCGGCTCGGCTTGCCCTTTGATGTCCGCGATGAGGGTAGGAATGGTGCGAATACCCGTTTCTACCACAGTCGAAATCGTACATATGCTTTTCCCTTCTGCCAGGTAGTTCTTGATTACTGCGCCCGTTTCGATCGTGACCGACACCACTGGGATGCTTGGGAGCAGTCCCTTGTTCTCGAGGGTCGGAGTTCCCCAGACGGTAGAGACGATCATCTCGTGGGTATAGGTCGCATTGATAAAGACAGCCCCAATCGCTCCCTGCTCCTCTGCTGTTTTCACGGCAATGGGTGTAGCTAAACCATCCAGTAGCACGATTTTGCCTACAACCTCCAGCCTTTGATAATCCTGTGAAGTGCCAGAGGCCGCATAAACGAGCTCAGCCTCCAAATGATTGACGGATTGCCCCATCGAATGGGTGATGGAGGGAATCGGTTGATCGGCCACGGTGAGGTGGGACTTGACGGGCAAGCTGATATACGCCTGGTGAAAATGCAGCTGTGTTTCTACACCCATCTCTTCTAATGTTTCTTTGACATAGTGGAAAGCACGCAGCTCTTCTTCGGAGCCGGACAGACGCACTTCTTTGGAAATGGTCTGCGTAAACTCCATCAGCTTGCTTTTGTTAACCTGCAGAAGCAGGTGTTCCTCTGGAATGAGCGTCTGCCATTGGTTCATATACGGTCCTCTTTCCTTTTCGATTTTAAAAGCATTCGGATAGGAGCAATCAGCCGACGATGTTTTTCGTGAGGACGGTAAGGATCTTCGTCGTCTGAATCAAGTCTTCGATTTCCATACATTCATTAAAGCCATGGATGCTGTTCTCGCTGGTGCCGGGCCCGAAATTGATGCCGGGTATGCCATTCTGGATGAACCAGCGCGTATCTGCTTGTGCCAAAATTCCAACTACAGGCAAGGTACGTCCCGTTACTTCTTGGACGGCCTGCTGGAGCTCGGAAATGAGCGGCGAATTTTCATCAGTGATGGTTGGCTCTGTCTGAAAGTCAGTAATGCGCGTGAGCTTGGCTTTAAAGGTGGGGTCTTCAAGCTCTAATGACTGAAGGATCGCCTCTACACGACCATAGAGTGAATCGAGGCTATGCTCGGGAATGACACGGAAATCTACTTCGATCTCACATGATGCGGGGACAACATTGACCTTTGTTCCTCCCTGGATCGTACCGATATTGACAGTTGTATACTTCATCCCGGGAATAGAGGAAGGCTCTCCCTCGAGCTCCTCCTGTAATTTTTCCAGCCCCTGTACGACCTTTGCCATCTTTTCTACAGCGTTTAACCCTTTCCATTTATAGCCGGCATGAGCCGGGATGCCCTCCGTGACGATTTTTAGCTGCAAAACGCCTGCCATCGCCCGCACAATGTGATTGCTGTAGCCTTCTACGATCACCATGTCTCCGTGTACATGCCCGTTCTGATTGATATAGCCTGCACCCAAGATACCGCCTGTTTCCTCGTCGCAGGTCGCCGCTATGATGACGTCCCCTTTTCGCGCAATATCGGTTTTTGCCAATGCGACAGCAGCCATGATGTACGCGCTCAATCTTCCCTTGGAATCGGTCGCACCTCTCCCGTAGATACGCCCATTCGCAATCGCTCCGGAAAAGGGAGGATAATCCCACTGCGCAGGATCTCCAGCTGGAACGGTATCGAGATGGGAGTTAAAAATCAGGTTCCTTCCCCCACCCGAGCCGCGCAGGATGGCCACGACATTCTTGCGCGGAGTACTCAAGCCTGCCGCCTGGGTCAAACCATCTGGCACAGAGATGACTTGCACTTCAAACCCTAACTCCGTCAGCCCTTTCTCTAAGAAATCACATATTTCCACGTAGTTTCCCGGTGGATTTTCACTTGGGATTTGGACCAGGCTTTGAAGAAATGTAATGATCTGCGGTCTCATCTCTTCGACCACCTGGAATAGCTCCTGCGTTTTCGTTTCATTCATGCGTTACCCCTCCTCGAGGATGAATAATTGCAAAGTCTATGCCAATCAAAACATGCTGAAAAGCGCCTGAATTTCGTTTTTTGGAGGGGGATTGTGGTGTCTTAGGGTGTGAGCGGGAACCTAATCGTAAAAAGGAACGTCATAGGTGTTATGGTGAGTCACCCACTTGAGCGGCAGACGGCTTTTGGGAGCAGCTTCTTCCACGGAATAACCAATGGGCAAAAGTCCGATGATCCGGACGTACTCGGGGATCTGAAGGCTTGCTTTGATCGCCTGCTCGTTGATCCCTCCTACCCAGCAGCCGGACAAACCCAAAGCGGTAGCGGTTAACAGAAGATTTTGGACAGCCGCCGCCGTATCGATCATCGCCCACTCCGCTCCTGCAGGGCCGTAACGGGCAGCCGTCCGCTTTACGTTCGTGCAAGCGACAATCACCACTGCAGCGTCGGCGATCCAGTATTGATAGTTTTTCCCTTTGGAAAAGTAGCCGCTGTAGGTGGAGCGCACAATTTCCTGCTTTTTGTCGGGTTCATCTATCACGATGAACTCCCAAGGCTGCATGTTGCCACTGGAAGGTGCCCGTGTGGCTGCCAGCAAAAGCTGCTCGAGCATTTCGGGTGCAATAGGTTGTTGGGTGAACTTTCGTTTGCTTACACGCTCAAAAATCGCAGGAATGGGGTAACACGATTCTGATTTCATCCTGTCCACGTCCTTTACGTGAAGATCTCGGCAACGGTCAGTCGCGGCGGAATTTCCTTTTCTTCCTCGCTGTAGCCGATAGTAAGAATCGCAATTGGCTCTATGTACCAGGGCAGTTCCAAGTTTTTGTGCAGGATTTGCGGGTCAAATTCCCGAATGACCGACGTACTGAGGCCATGAACAGCAGCAGACAAGCGCGCGTTCTGGATGGCGCTAAACGTATCTTGAATCGCAAAGATTTCGCCTCGCTCCCCTAGCCGTACCAAAGCCCTTCTCTTTTCAAGCATCACCACTACGATGACAGGTGCGCTCTTCAACCACGCTTGCCCTCCGTAGCTATCTGGCGACAGAAAGGGATCCAGTGTGGCGGCTATCAGCTTCTCCCTCTCTTCGGATGTCGTGACCAGCAGCAGCTCCCAAGGCTGTGTATTCGCCAAGGACGGCCCTAATGTAAAGGCATGGAATACTTCATTCAAAGCCTGCTCTGGTACGGGTGCTTCCAGGTAGCTTCGCACATTTATGATCATGTTCATGACGTTGTGCCACTCCGCATTCTCGGTATGAACCAAAGCAATCATTCCTTTCTCTCATAAATCTTTTGAATATTCGGAACCGTATTTACGCACGCAGCTCCATCGATTGCTTCATCATAGAGAGCATATGCAAACCTTTGTCCGTGATACGGCTGCCTTGCCCCCTTCGCCCTGAAAAAATGTAGCCGAGATCTTTTAAGCTATCCATCCGATGGCGCACTTGCTGATCCGTTATCGGCACGCCTTTTCGCGAGGCGAATTCTACGATTTTTCCTCTCCCTACACATTCCAATCTACTTTTTGCCTGCTCCAGACATTCCAGTATGACAAAGAAGCTTAACAGCTCTCCTTTGGCCTCCAGCTCCTCCATGTCCCCGCGTTTGGTTTCCCTCACCAGCTGCTCCGTTTCCCGGAACTGTTCGGGAAGATCATTCTCCGTGATGGTGCTTCCAGTCATTACACTCGTCATATATTGCACCACGCTGTTGAGCTCCCGTACATTCCCGGGCCAATCGTAGGTGAGAAGACGATGCATGACAGCGGGCTCCATCTGTACTTTCACGACGGTATTTTCTCGGATAAAATGGTCGACGAGAAGCGGAATGTCTTCTCTTCTTTCTCGCAGTGAGGGTACTCTCAGCGGCAGAACAAATAATCGGTAGTACAAGTCCTGGCGAAATTTCCCTTCCTCTACGAGGTCCTTCAGACTGCGGTTGGTCGCAGCGATGATTCGAACGTCGATGGGGATGATTTGCTGCCCCCCTATTCGCATCACCTGCTTTTCCTGCAAGACACGGAGCAAGAGTGCTTGCAGTGAGGGAGAAGCATCCCCGATCTCATCCAGAAATAACGTCCCATTGTGCGCTAGCTCGAACAACCCAGGCTTCCCGTTCTTCTTTGCTCCCGTAAAAGATCCACCCTCGTAGCCAAACAGCTCGCTTTCCGCCAGCGATTCGGGCAATCCTGCAAAATTCACCGGCAAAAAGGGACCGTTTCGACGTTTCGATAGGCTGTGAATAGAGTGAGCAAATAATTCCTTACCAGTGCCGTTCTCTCCCAGAATCAGGACGGTTTTGTCCGTAGCTGATATTTTTTGGAGCACGTCCAATGTTGAGGTAAGACGTTCACTTTTCCCGATGATGTCTTTGATCGTGTATTTTGAGGATAAGCCTTTTCCCTGCAATTCCTTCCGCACTTCCTGCTCGACCTTCTGGATGTTGGTCACGTCTTGAAACGCAGTCACAACCCCTATCTTTTCATCCTCCAAAGTGATCGGGGTGTTGTTCACGACCAGATTCAGATGCTGAACGGCTTGCACCTTGTTGATCTCGATCTGCTCTTTGCCTTCCGGAAGGGAAAGCCATGGCAGTACCTCATCGACGGGTTTGCCTACCAGATCTTTGTTTAAGTCTGAGATTCCGAGGATGTTCTTCGCTGCTTGGTTGATTTGAATGATGGTTTTATTGGGATCGGTCGTGATGATGCCTTCGTGGACGGTATTGAGGATGGTATCCAAATGCTTGTTCAATTCTTTCATTTGATTCAACGTTCGGTAAAAACGTCTGCTGTGCTCAATGATTTCCCGGATGTACCTGGCCGCATATAGATTTGCTCGGTCCACATTGGTGTTCAGGCGAACGGCTAGCTCAATAATGGTAGAAACATCGAGTGGACGAATTCCGATATTGACGACCTTCTGCATGCCCCGCGGCAGCAGCTCTGCTCCTTCCGCGTAAATCGCCGTATGAATACCGTCGATCGGCTGTTTGCATCCTGGATAGTACGGCACCATATCGAACTGAAAGCCAAGATTTCGGAGCAGCTCAATCGTTTCATAGGAGGTCTCGAGCATATTGTTGACGACAAGACAACGCACATCCGAGGGGAGGGTCACAAGCTCTTCCATTTTGGCGATGTTAATGGCTCGTCTAGCAATAATGAGCTTCTCACTTGGTATGTTCCAGCCCTCCATCACTTTCGGTGACGATACGAGAACCAAGTCAACCTCATCAGTATTGGAGATTTTCGACTCATGGAGAATGGTAATGCGATTTTGGAAAAAATCATTGATTTGATTCGCAAAAACAGAATGGGTGCGATGATCTTTTGCCACAACCAGAACGGTTCGCTTATCCACAGTATCCCCTCCCAAGATAGTCATACGGATATTCTCTACCATCATAGTATGGGAACTCCTCTGGTTAATAGGGTCAAAAAAAATTTGATGTGACTGGATTTTTCTGGAAGTTGCTAGATAAAGAAAGATAGCTCTCTTATTAGCGAAGAAATGCTAAGCGAGAACTATCCGGATGAATCGTTTCGAATTAGGACTGACCTAGCAAAGAGAAGATGGATCAGGCGCGAGCTTTTTCATCCTTCTTGCCTATACTCATCGATTTCGGATCATACCAGACCTCTTCCAGTACGCGCATGATATTTCCGCCGATCACTTTGGCGATATCTTCATCGGAATATCCACGAGTGATCAACCAGCGCACAATATTCGGGAAGGCTTCTGTCGGATTTTCGATCCCTGCTACATAATCGACTTCCTCGAAATTTTTCTTTCCGTGTGCAGCTGAGATGGACAGGGCACTGGCAAATACGCGGTGGATGCCCACGTGGTCTCCGAACAGCACATCTGGACCGAATGCGACATGATCAATGCCCACGAGGTTCGCGCAATACTCGAAATGCTCCATGAAAGAGTCCAGATTGTGCCTTGGCTGATTTTTCGTCATCGTCGTATGAGGAGCTGCCTCAATTCCGATGACGCCCCCACGCTCTGCGCATGCCTGAATAATGTGATCCGGCTTCAAGCGGTTGGATTCCCACAGAGAACGCGCCCCTGCATGGGTAATGAAGATCGGTTTGTCGCTCGTCTCAATCGTATCCAACGAGGTTTTGTCTCCAGAGTGAGAGATATCGATAGCGATGCCCAGCTTGTTCATGCGGCGCACCGCCTGTCTGCCGAACTCCGTCAGTCCCCCATCGTTCTTCTCCTTCAATCCGTACCCTAACGAATTTCCTTCACTATAGGCGATCCCCATGCAGCGAACACCGAAGCCGTACAGAATATCCAGACGATCCAGCTCGTTCTCGATCATCGTGGAAGCCTCCAGCGATGGCACAAAAGCGATTTTTCCATTTTTCTTCGCCTGGCGGATGTCCTCTGTGGTGAGTCCGAGCACTACCATGTCCTGATGCGCGATATCACATAGGCGCATGCCTAAATCAAACAGGATGTCATCCCATTTCCACCCGGCACGAGAAGTAATCATGGCTGTTCCATTCATGAGATTGTCAAACACGCAATCGAGCCCTGACTGACTCAGTCCTTCATAGCCCATGCTGTCTCTGCCCCACCGACGAAACTCGAAGAACTCATTCAGATTCTCAGGCGCGACAAACATGTGGTCATGCAGAGAAATCACGACGTTTTCCTCGAAAAGCCGCCTCGCCCGCTCTTCTTGTGCGGTCGTCAATGGAATCGTATACGCAGGGAATAAGCCTGTTTCTTTGGATAGCTTGAATTCTTTGAAATCAACTCCTGGCTCCAAATACTGATAAGCGCGATACCCTTTGTAATCCTTTTTTTGCATAGAAATCACACCTTTCTGTTCTTCATACGATGGATAGGAGGCTCTCTGTCATCGCACGAGCCATTGGCTATTCATAGTGAACAAGATGCATTTTCGATGCCAAGTGGGAGCATAAGGAAAAAGGCAAGACTTATCAGCGTTTTTCCTGGGCTGTCTTCGCTGCTATACAGAAAAGCTAACGATGTTTGAAACCAACTTCACCCTAATAGAGCAACCTAAGAGAACTCATTTTGAGTAAGCCTAAGTCCAAGCCTTTCTTTTCTTTGCCTTAGCGATCTAAAGAAAGGAATGCGCAAAGCCCACGTCGAAAAGATAGCTCTTGCCAGCATCTGTGACAATGCCTTACACCGAGGCAGAAAGATTGGGAGGGATATCGATGAGCGGAATTGCAAAAACACCACAGCCACCGTACTATGCCGTCATTTTCACTTCGGAACGTACGGATGGAGACAATGGATATGGGGACATGGCGGATGAAATGGTAGAGCTAGCATCCTGTCAACCTGGTTTTCTGGGTGTGGAAAGTGCCCGAGAAGGTCTCGGGATCACCGTGTCTTATTGGGAATCACTTGAAGCCATTCAAAATTGGAAGCAGAACGAAAGACATCTCGTCGCTCAAAGGAAAGGAAGGTCGGAGTGGTATCAGCACTATAAAACAAGAGTCTGCAAGGTCGAGAGAGATTACGAATTTGAAGCGAGAAATACATAGGAAAACACCCATACAATACCCCCGATAACAACCAGCATTATCGGGGGGTTTTGTATGGGGATAGATTGTTTATTTTCCTGCAAGCCAGTCAGGCCCTGTCTAGTCCATCTCCGCTAGCGCCCGCATCGCCAAGTTGCGTATCACGTTTTCGTCCATGGGTGGATTGTGCAGCCCTGCCCGAACGTCACGATACATCCGCTCCAAAGGCAAGGAACGGGACAAGCTCGCCCCACCCACAACCCGCATCGCCTTATCTACGATGGAAATAGCATGATTCGTTGCGACGTATTTCACCAGCCCCAGCTCTGGAATCAGCTGAAGCCTGCCCGATGGGTCTTTGTCCCAACGATCCGCGATTGCATACATGAGGTGACGTGCGACTAGCAGCTCCGACTCCAAAAGCCCAATTTGCTGTTGGACAGTAGGCAAGTCAGCGATCGGCGTGGGCAGGCTCGCAGGATGATAGCTTTTGGCAAAAGAAACAGCAAAATCCCGCGCAGCGTGGGCAATGCCTAAATAGCACGCAGGAATATGCAATAGCCACGCGCTGGCATCACTCGGTGCCTGTGGCTTCTGCCCAACCGGATAGGAGCTGATGAG
This sequence comes from Brevibacillus centrosporus, assembly GCF_003710815.1. Classification (GTDB taxonomy): domain Bacteria; phylum Bacillota; class Bacilli; order Brevibacillales; family Brevibacillaceae; genus Brevibacillus; species Brevibacillus centrosporus. The sequence continues at coordinate 130,641 of NZ_RHHP01000010.1, read as the reverse complement.
CGCCTCATCCGGGACAAATGCCTGATCCAATACCACGTCATGACTTCCTGTAGAGCGCATCCCCAGCGTATCCCACGTCTCATCGATGTGAATCCGGTCGGAGGAGCGTACCAAGAAGCTCCCTATTTCATTTCGTTCCACTATGCTGGCCGAGACCAAAAATGTATCCAGCACAGGACTTAGTGTGCTAAAGGTTTTTCTCCCGGAGAGTAACCAGCCTCCCTCTGTCTTCACGGCTGTCGTCTGCGGTGTTCCGCCTCTGCTGGGGCTGCCAGACGATCGCTCTGTCGAAAAATGGTTCAGGAGCGTGCCTTTTTCTACCACTTCTCGGCAAAACGATCGGAACAGCTCCTCTGGCCAGGAACGAGTCGTCCGGTAGTGGAGCATCAAACCCATGTGCCAGCCGATCGAAAGCGCTGTAGAGCCATCCCCCCGCCCAAGTTGTTCTTGCATCAAGAGCATTTCATAGAGCGAAATTTCTTCTCCTCCATACTCGCGAGGAACGGTTAATTTCACATAGCCCGAGTCCTTTAGATCCTGGATATTTTCAAAAGGAAAGCTTCCTTCGCGATCATGCAGAGGCGCCCTTGCGGCAAAACGCTCGGCCAACTCCGCAGCTGTCTTCACCAAGTGCGCTTCCTTTTCATTGCGGATAAATGGATCGTTTCTTTTCTGTGTAGTCACACGACCGCACCTCCTATCCTACCTGTTATCATATTCGCTTTTCTTGGATCCTTCAATCATTGCGCTGTTTTCCACGCATTTGCTGCCTCGTGAAAGGTAGTTCCGTCCCAAACCAAAACACCCCCAGACAAGCAGTTTGCTCGTGTGGGGGTGCTCGAAAAGGAATGTCGTCTGCGCGTAATTACCGAGGGGGGAGCTGCTGCAGAAAACTCTTCGTGTCCAATCCCGATCTCCTGATCCTGGCATCTACCTTGACCTCGATGTTTGCTTTTTTGAACGCCTCCTGCCATCTGTCCGAAACTTTGTGGAAGTAAGCCGGATCCTGAAGATGCATGTGATCTCCAAAACCAAAAATGTCAGTACCAAAATCCTTTTGCACTTTCTTGATCGTTGCGAGCACCTCCGCTCGGATAAAATCTGCCGCCTTCCTCTCATAATCCACATAAGAAGAATGCTTGGACAAGTCTGCACCACATTGAGTACCATCCAGGATCGTCTCCACTTTGATGTTCAGTTGAATATGCGGAACGTCATTTTTGCCGCGGGCTTTTACATTTGTAGATGAATTGTAGACGAAGACATTGATGTATTTATCCTTGGAGCAGGGAACCGACAACGAAGTATGCCGCAATTTGTTTTGCGTCCAGAGATAAACACGCACACCTTCAAGCGGCAGATAACCCACCAATTTTTCTTTATCAAAGACAGCCATACCGGGTACAGTGATCAAGGAAGGTGGGATCGGATGCTTCATGATATCTGTCGAATTTTGAATGTGCTTGGTACCGGAAACAGTCAATGCCACCGCTACAGGGCTCCTCCCTTTCGATACCAATGCCTGAATAAAATCCTTGAGACGCACATCGGGATCGCCGCCCCACTCATCCTGCAGAGTGTTTAGCTGGACCTTGAGCTTAAGCGTGGAGATTTTTTGGAACGGATAGAGAACCGTTAGTATTTCTTCTGCTTTCACCCCCTTGGCTACTACCAGGTTAAAATCGTTGCGTACCTCCCGATAGCGATCCATATAATCAAGAAATTCCATTAAGCTCGATTTGGCAATCTCCTCCGAAATGACCACTACGCTCATATGCGATAGGATCAGTTTTCTCGAGAGGCCTGTATTCATCTTTTGCACAAGCTCGGAAATGGTATCCCCTTCCTGCGTGTACACGACGGACGGCGTCTCTCCGCCCTTTGTCTTGGGGGACAGCTCCGTGATATTGACCGTTTCCGCACTCAGCTTGTACTTCTTATTCTCACCCTTGTCTATGGCAATTCCGGAGATCAAGGAAATCTCGTTTAACTCTTTGCGGTCCCAGCAACCCGTCGTCATGAATGTGAATACACAGCACAAAAGAAGCAATTTTATGACTCGTGTATACCCCATTATGTCCCTTCTTTCTGCGGAGGTGTGGGCGAATGGGCATTCGGCTGCTTGATGACATCAGCAGGCTGGTTCGAGGTGGGTCTTTTTTTCATCGAGAATACCGGAAGACGCAGGATGACATCTTTTTGATCCTCCAAAATAAACGGTGCCATCGGCGAAAGATACGGGATGCCGAAAGAACGCAAGCTGTTTAAGTGTCCGACCATGAAAAACAACCCCAACATGACACCATAGAGTCCCAGCGAAGCCGCCAAAATGACCAACCCAAACCGAAGCAGCCGCGCCGCCATGGAAAAGCTGTAAACGGGACTTACAAAGCTGGCAATGGCCGTAAGCGCGACGATGATAACCATAATACTGGAAATAATCCCCGCTTCTACAGCTGCTTGTCCGATTACTAACCCACCTACGACCGATACAGTCATCCCGACGGCGCGAGGCATGCGAATCCCTGCTTCACGAAGGATTTCAAAAGTGAACTCCATGATCAGAACTTCGACGACGGCTGGGAACGGAATGCTTTCCCTTTGAGCCATAATACTGATCATGAGAGGCGTCGGTAATAATTCGTGGTGATACGTAATGATGGCTACATAAGCAGCCGGCATGATCAGTGCGATGAGAAAGGCAATATAGCGAATGAAACGGATAAAGGTCGCCATCATAAATGGCTGATAGTAATCCTCCGAGATTTGAAAGAAATCGTTTAAGGTCGCTGGCATAGATAGTACGAACGGAGAGCCGTCTACAATGATCATCGCTTTTCCGGAGATGAGATTGGCTGCGGTAGTATCTGGACGCTCTGTATTAAAAACCAATGGAAAAGGAGTCATTGTTTTATCCGTAATAAACTCCTCAATCATTCCCGAATCAAAGACTGCGTTCGTATGAATAGATTGAATGCGTTTGCGAACTTCCTGAAGGATCGCTGGATTGATAATGCCTTCTATGTAAGCCAGATAAATCGAAGTATGGGTTTCCGTCCCCAACTGAAATGGTTCAAAACGCAGCTTTGGATTTTTAATCCGTTTGCGGATCAACGTGATGGATTGCTCCGCTGATTCCGTAAATCCTTCCTTCGGTCCTTTAATTACCGTTTGGGTAGTAGGTTCTTCTATGGCTCTTTGGCTTTTTTGGGGACAATACAAGGCAACTGCCCTCGTCATGCCATCCAAGCAAACAACGACATAACCAGACAGGATCAACCACGTGAGCTGATTTAACGTACTCGCCATCACGTACTTTTTGCCAGAGAAAGAAGTTTGCATGTAACGTTCCAGCTCTTCGTCATTATCGATTTCAGATTCTGTTCCATCGAGATCCGACAGCGGTTCCATAAATATCTGATTGACCATCTGCAGATCGATGGTGGATGACAAATAGCTGAGCATACCCTCGCGCCCCTGTACTCTGATTCCGATGGTATGTAAATCCGCCGTATTTCCAAATATGCTGCGAATCTCTTGCTTGTTTATTTCCACTTCTGAATGGATGTGCTTGTCCCCTTCGGTAGAAGAATGATAGCTGTAAATCCGTTCCTCTCTGATCTGCTTTTGCCTAATTTTCGCTTTGAACCACGTTGTCAAGTCCCTCATGCTTTTTTTCCCCTTTTCTTCTTCTCACCTTTATGAGGAGTATCACCGTTGTTACTAAAGGGATGCCGATCTGAAATGGGATATGAAGATAAAGCGGGACTGCAACTAATCCCTCCTCAATGTGCTCGGCAAAGTTGGCCGCAATAAACACAGATATGGAAGAAACGAGCAACCCAATCGGGAAGACAAAGTTCCGATAAGGAATCAGGGTTATAGATTCCATCCCTTTTAAAGCTGCGAACAAAAAGACGCACACCTTGAGCCAGATTCCCAGCATCATCACGAACACGACCAGGGCATCCAGCCTTTCGATAAATTTCGCAATGGAAATGTCGCGGATGGTACTTAAGAGTGGAAACTCAACTCGATCGATCATATCCACCCCCAAAACACTCACATTAATCATCGTGAAAATCATCAGGATCGTTCCCGCAGCTGCTACGGCTGATATACCTACCTTTGTTAAGTAATCTTGTCTAGTGACCGCAACCATAACCGTGGTCAAAGCGACGATTTCTCCAAAAGGAAACCCGAGCATCGACGGAAAAACGGCTTGAAAAACGGGCCCCCAACCAAACTCCAGCACAGGCCGAAGATTTTCGCTATGAAAAGAACGATTAATAAAGAGGAAGATCACCAATAGAATTAAAAATGCAGCAGAATACGGAAACAAGATCTCTGTTGACCTGCCGATAACCTCTATCCCTTGATATAGAAAATAACAGCACATAAGAGCAAGAGAAAGTGAAATAATCTCAATCGGCGTTTTGGGATAGATCGCAGTCGTAAGGAGCTCGCAAAAATCTCGAGTGACCCTAGCAGCGATGTAAAGAAAATAAAGCACATAAAAATAAGAAAGAATCCGTGACAGCAGGCTTCCATAGGCTATCTTCAACAATTCATAAAAGCCTTTGCCCGGAAGAAGGGAAAGCATGAAGCAGTAGGCAAAGATCAAGAGCACTCCATAAATCGTCGCGATGCCAACAGAAATCCATGCATCCTGCTTGGCTGACTGTCCGAGCCCAATGACGATGGCTGTTCCTAATTGAAAGATAACAATCATTAAGAAAAACTGGCTGAGCGATATTTTTTCAACAAAGTCTGTACGCATATACCCTTCTCCAAACCACAAGATGGTAGATCACGAGCTCTGCTCTGAGCGCTGCTCCTTCCTACGAGACAAATCCGTACGAACGGTGAACACGAAGCTGACGAGATAACCAAAGATCACGTAATACTCTTTGGTGCCAAAGTCTATATCGAAAATATAAACGAGCGTGTCCCATACGGATCTACCGTACAAACAGATATCGATCATCGTAATCATGAAAATCATCGACACGCTAATAACGAGCACGGAAATCGTAATCATGATGCACCACCAGCCCGTGGAAATTTGTTCCTACTCATTATGTTTCAATTGGTGAGTGAACATACACTTCATCCGGCTTTTATTCGCAATTCCTACTATTCTCCTATATACTTAATGGTATTCTTTGACAGAGGTGAATGCGGATGAAGAACCAGACGAAAATCAAAATAGCGCGGTCGGCCCACGACGTGTTTGAAGCATTTGTCGACCCTTCAAAAATCGGGAATTTCTGGTTTTCTTCCAGTTCAAAGCGATGGGAGCCAGGCAAAACCATCACACTGCGCTACGAGGAGTACCAGGCGGAAGGCGAAGGGTTACTTGGAGCATGGTATTACGACATTGCGCGCAGCACTTGTGCATGAGTAAACAGTCAAATTGACCACAAAAACACCCCTGAAAGCACAACGGGAAATCCGCTGCCAGCTTTCAGGGGTGCTTCTCAAGAACTACTCTTTCACGATTTCTTCGTACAGAGTATCAATCAGTGCTTCCTCCACGTTGTTGAAAGAACCGCGCGTGCCAGCCGATGCATGGGAGCCATTTGTCACGAAAATAATGCCAAAGTCTTCCTCGCGGCTAAAGTACAGGCCTGAGTACAGCCCGTATGCACTGCCGCCGTGACCAAACATCCGTTTCGCTGGAATAAATTCATCCGTAATATGGAATTGCAATCCGATGGCTTGGAAGCCCTGATCCACTCCCGCTTGCGCCCATTGTGTGGAGAGCATCAGCTCCACCGTTTCTGGCTGTAGGATGCGTGCGCCGTTGAGGCTGCCCCCTCGCATAATAGCCATCATAAATTTGCTAAGCTCTCGCGCATTCGTGCGAAGACCCCCTTGAGGTCCAAAGAGAGAGCCGTTCGTTCCTGGTGCAACATTGGACCAGTCAATCGACTCCGGCTTCACCCCTTTGCAATCATCGACGCCTGCGATAAACTGTCCCTCTTCCAAGCTGTAGATGACACCGAGCTTATTGATATCGGCTAAAGCCTGCACATGAAAGTCAGAGGCAGTCATCCCAAGTGGCCGAAGAATATGATCCCGGCAGTACTGATCGAAACGCTCTCCAGACATTCTCTCAACCAATGCCGCATTGATCATCGAAGCGAGGTTGGAATACGCGAAGCATTGTGGATCACCAGGCTGAAACGAGCTCCACAAGCTGTCTACATACAAGGAGCCGCCTGGAACGAGCAGATCTTCCATGGTCGGTGGGTCTGATTGGCGAGATGCTTTCGAGAACACCACATAGAGCTCGCCCCCAGTCTCATCCTCGTTTAAGCTCGTTGTATGTGTCAACAGCTGGCGAAACGTTATGGGAACATCCGGATAGTGTGGATTGCGGAACGAAAAGCCCAAGTAATCACTGATATCGTCATCCAGTTGAAACTTGCCCTGTTCATACTGCTGCATCAAGGAAGTGGCGACAAACAGCTTGGATATCGATGCAATACGGAAAACAGTGTCCTCCGTAACAGCAATCTCCCTATCCAGATCGGACCAGCCATATTCATTGGCCCAAACGACCTGGTTTTCTTTCACGACAGCAGCCGAGACTCCGACGATCTGATACGTCTCCATAAATGCGACTATTTTCTTGTCCACTTCTGCAATCAGTTCTTTTGCAGGCGGTTGCTTCCACAGACTCATCTCGTAAAACTCCCTTTCAGCATCTTTTCCCTAGATTCGGAATGGCTTTTTTCACTTCCTTACCTGTTTCATTTCAGCAGAAGCAGCCTGTTTTCCTTTCTAAAGATCACGATTGCCAGAAGTTTCTTACAAATCGCTGCTTTCCCCTCGCCTCATTCGCACAAGTTTGTGTCCATAAAAAAAGAGGGAGCTGTAAATGTCCCTCTTTCCCTTTTACGAGCTGCTATGATTTTTTATCTAAAATGGAACGCAGCTCCTTCATGTCCTCTTCCGACAAGGAATCGTCCTGAATGAATTGCACAAGCATGGATTTCATCGTTCCCCCGTAAATTCGTCTCAAAAACGACTGCGCTTCGGCTTGTTGGCACTCTGCTTGCGTATAGCGGGGGTAAAACGAAGGATGAATTCTGAGCAAAAAAGCAGCTGACTAAGATGGAATCTCTTAGTCAGCTGCTGCTTTCGTGACGACAGCGGGCAATACATACTCACGGAAAAGAGATAGAGGAAGCAAAGATTGATCGTAGAGCTCGCTGGTAAAAACAACGACCATTTCGAGAGAAGGAACCACGAGGATATATTGCCCACCAAAGCCAAGAGCGAAATAGAACCAGTTATCGTCTGTCCAGTCCTTCTCCGGATCGATTCTTGCACTCCACCAGTGACATCCGTATGAGCCTATCCGTTCATAGGTCAGAAATCGCGATTTTATAAATTCCTGGATCCAGTTACTGCTTACCACTTGTTTTTCTTTCAGCTGCCCTTTCTGCAAATACAGCAGCCCGAGCTTTGCCATATCCATCGTGGTGATCCGCAACCCGTCCCCGCCATTGGGAATTCCTTGCCCGTCTGTATACCAATAGGAATTGTGTATCTTCAGTGGCTCCAACAAATGTTTTTTTGCGAAGTCGTACGTGCTTACCCCACTCGCTTTTTGCAAGACGGCAGAAAGCAGATGAGAGCATCCGGAGTTGTAGTTCATTTTTTCTCCCGGCTCGTGAATTAACGGGCGTTCTAAAACAAAACGAACCCAATCCGAACTGTAAAACATGTGAGGAAACGATTTCCACTCGCCGAACTCAGGCCAATCAAACCCAGCAGTCATCGTCAATAAATGATAGAGCGTGATCGACCGCTTGATAGGATCAACAGACTTGTGATGGAGTGCGGGAAAGTATTCGGAAATGGGGGTATCGAGATCGGAAATCACTCCTTGATCCAGTGCCACTCCCATAAGCGTCGCAACAAAGCTTTTTGTGCAAGAATTCGTCTTCTGGAGCTTGGCAGCCAGCTTCTTATTCTTGTAATATTCCAGGAAAAGAGACCCGTTCTTGATTACCAGACAGCTTAGCACTTTCTCTTTTCGCAGCCTTTTTTCAAATGCAAGTAGGAGTTCACGATCAACCTGCCGATCGTCCGATCCAGCTGTTGGGAAAAAGGGAGTAGTCATTTATGCACCTCCTTTACCAAACCTTAACGACATTCTTTTTCACCATTCCCTGACTCTCCTCCTTCTGTTGACATTACCACAGATATTGTTTTTCTGGATACTTGTATACCCCTTCATAACGCACCAAATGACATAAACCAGCTATTTAGTCATATTCACACTGCTGCTTCGCATAAACAGTATTGTATTTGGAGCAGGTGAAAGGAACGGTGGGTATAGGAGGTGGGATAGTGAAGGAAAACAATCGATCGCAGCATCCAGATGACCCTGCGCAATGGGCTGAGGATGCCCCTGCTACTTTCCATTCGCAGACAGTAGGTGCAAGAGGTCCCGGTGATGGTGAGGTTTTCACTGGCAAGTATTCCAGTGAATCACCAGGAGGACTGGACCCCTGCTTCTCTGGTAACGAGCGGAAGTAGCGAATATGTGGAAGGGCACCTTGTCCGATCGGCTCTTCCCAAACCAGATGACTTCTCGCAGGCCGGACAGTTTTACCGTAGTTTGAATTCGACGCAGCAAGAGCACTTGGTAGGTAATCTTGCAGCTGATCTAGCGGGTATTTCCCAAGAGCTGCTGGGTATCGTGCTAAGCTACCTGCACAACGCTTCTCCAGAGCTGGAGGAACGGGTATCTCAGCGTTTAAAGCGCTAGACTCTACATAGAGGCCATAAAAATACGGCAGCCCTGGAATGATCGTAGATCGATCACCCTGAGCTACCGTACCTTTTTCCATCAAAAGATCTCCACCACTGCGTATATGGCAGTTAGTTTTTTCGTGAAAGCATGAGACTCGATGGCTATTCCTTCAACAAACCCAGCTCTTTTGCTCTTGAAACAGCTTGAACCCGGCGATTCACCTGCAGTTTTCCGTACAGGTTCACGATGTAGGATTTGACTGTTCCAACAGTGAGAATCAACCTTTCCGCGATCTCCTGATTGGACAGCCCCTCTGCGATCAAAAGCAAGATCTCTTGTTCCCGGTCAGTGAGCGGCTCTATCAAGGAAGCGGTTTTTTCAGGTTCTTTTTTCTCGCTTACGCTCGCGTCGGAGAATCGCAGCAGCTTGGCGCTAGCCATTTGGGCAGATAGCATCTGGGAAAACTCCAGACGATCGGTATGGAATGCATCCGGAGTCAGGCTATTCTCTAAATAAAGCACCCCCACCAGTACGCCTGTGTAAAGGATCGGCACGCAGAGAATGGAACGCGGGCGATATCGCACCACGTAGGGGTCTTTGCTGAGCCATGAGGAACATTCGGCTTCGCTCAGTACGACAGCTTGTCTTGTTCTCGCCACATAATGAACGATAGAGGCGGGAATGTATGCAAAGCTGTCTACCGATTCTCCCAGATTTGCCGAATCAAGCAAAGCATCTGCTATTTTCCCGGCCTCGACCCGTAGGTCACCATCTTTCTCTAGAAGGACAAAACCCGTTTCGGCACCAGCATTTTTCATGGCCGTTTCCAGATAAGAGACGAGCAGCTTCGGCAAATCCGTCTCCTTTGAGAAATCCAGGAGCGCTTGCTGGAAGGTTTCTAGATCCAATTGGAAAGAAGAGCCTGAATGCGTAGTCGTACTGCTAAAAAACAGACCGTGGTGATCTCCCATGTGCAATGGCTCCTGCTCGTCCTCGCCGCCCCATTGCGTTACTTGGTCTTCGCACAGCTCTGGGTATCTCTCTCGAAGCTGCCTGACCTTTTCAGTTGCCCCCCACTGCCCAAAGGCTTCGATCGCTTCTGTGATGTACGCTCTAGCAAACCTATCCTTTTTCTTCTTTCCATAAAAGCTTGCCGCAAGCTCACAGGCGATCGCTTGGTTGCGGACATATTGCTGTTCCTTCGCTGACTGGATGGCTTGGTCGTATAGGTCGGTAGCATCTTGATCCCTACCATCCAAGCGTGCTTTTTCAGCTTCCATCAGCCGGTATTTATGCACAAAATTGTCTGGGCAATCTGCTGCCCATTTTTTCATTTTCTTGATATTTCTTTTCACGAGCCTTCCGTATTTTTGGCGGCTCGCATCCGAGAGCTCGTCAAATCCGGCAGTTATCGCCAGCGTCTGGTAGAATACTAATTCCGGTACATGCAGCAGATGCGTCGAGTATTTCAAATGAACAGCAGCTTTCTCGGCATAGCTGAGAGCCCCTTGATAATCGCCAAATAAATAGCAGATTTGCGTTTTGTATGTGTAGTATTGGAAGAACGTCGTTACCTGCGTATCTTCTTGTTGAATTTCCTGCACAAACGCTTCTTCGCTAAACTGATCGTCGCTAAGTGTAAAGCGATGGTCCGTTTTGCCTTGCAGGTTGCGAATCAGCTGTAAATACACGTAAAAATTTTTCCGGACAAACTCGTCCTTCAACTGTTGCAAGACGTTCAAATAACGAGTGACAAGCTCCTCCAATCCTTGCAAAGAGCCCCATACATAATACGCATTGACGTGTGTCCCCATGGCGTAGCTGGCGTAAATGAAATCGCCTCGCTCCAAACCCAGCTGAAGCGCCTTTGCGATGTCTGCATGAACGTGCTTGGGATGACGTACCCACGGGCTGATCGTACCTCTTGCTACCACCAAGGTTTGGCAGGAAAAAGGATTTTGAGGAAACTGTTCCATCCATTTCATAGCAATTTCTCCCAGCTGATCCCCTTCCTTGTAGCGCCTCATGATCAGGCTGAGAACCAGACCGAAGCTTGCGTACGCCATCGCGGAAGCATCCGTGTTGCCATATTTCAGAGCAAGCTGGATATATCTGCACGTCAAGACAACAAACACTTCTTTGTTTGCAAAAAACGTTGGTGCGACCAGTGTCATAATCAATTTCATCGTCGCTTTGATCGTCGGATCACTTACGTTCGGAAGTTGAAGGAGCTGTTCCCTCTTTTTGATAACCTTTCCTCTCGTCATAAGCGATTCGAATAGAATGGTGTGCGGACTGGGCCTAACCGATATCGACGTCCCCAGCTCTTCCAATCCTTGCAAGCCGAGCTGAATCGCCTCTACATACTTGCCGAGATTGGTATAAAGCGCAATCCGTATCCGGTACACCTCCGCACGGTCGATACGATCCCGGGCACGATTCAGCAATTTCCCAAATTCTTCTTCTGCTTTTTCATAATGCGTGCACAAATATTCGCATTCCGCTAGGCGCAGATGCATTTGAAAGATGAGCGCATAGCGTTCGTCCCAATCTGTTTCCGAGAGCAGCTCCATCCCAGTGCGAAAATGCGCCAAAGCCGAGAAGTACGCCGTCGTGGCTTTTGCTTTCATCCCAGCCTGAAAATTCAGCTCTGCCAGCCTTTTTCGCTCGTCCGCGCTCTTGATCTCCTCTTTCCCGATGTTGAGGTGGTGAACGATTTGATAGATTCTCTCTTCCAAATTTTCCGGTCCGACTAGCTCTAGCATTGCTCTGCCAATTCTGGCATGGATGGACTTTCTCTGATCCTCTGAAATCAATAAGTAAGCCGTTTGCAGAACACGGTCATGCAAAAATTCGAAAGACGTGTTCCTATCAATGGAGGAATCCTCCTCTTTGACTAAGACCAATCCTTCCGAGATGACTGGTTCAAGCAGGCGCAGGGTATCTTGCAGGCCAAACCCGGAGGCGCGTGACAGTGTGTACAGATCAAAGCGGTTACCGATGCTTCCCGCGAACATGAGTATCTCTCTGGCTTCATCGGGGAGCTGCTCCATTTTTGCAAGCATCCATTCCATGACGTCCCCGAAGCTCTGCTGTTTATCCATCTCTTCCAGATCCCATTCCCATTTCGCGCTCTCGAAGTTAAAAAGCAGGAGGTGATCCTTGTACATGGCCTGAAAGAGCTGCTTGAAATAAAAAGGATTGCCTGCTGTCTTTCGATACATCACTTCAGCAAGCGGACGAATATGCTCTTTTTCAGTAGAAAGCGTCTGGGCAATCAAATGATGAACATGCTCCAGCGTGAGTGGGCCTAGCTGCACCCGGGTCAGCGCGATCCCCTTTTCCTCCAGGTCGGTAATCGTTTCGAGCAACGGATGAGAATCCGAGACTTCATTCTCCCGATATGCCCCTACCACAAGCAGATGACGGCTTCCCTGTTCGGTGAAAAGCAGTCGGATAAAATGAAGCGTGGCTTGGTCGGCCCATTGCAAATCGTCAAGAAATAAAATAAGCGGATGATTGCGATTGGAAAATACCTGAACGAATTTGCGGAAGACGAGCTGAAAGCGATTTTGCGCCTCAGCTGATGGCAACACTTCTACCGACGGCTGCTCCCCAATGAGCAATTTGATTTCCGGAATGACCTCGGTCACGACGGCACCTGTGCGTCCCAAAGCACGCTGGAGCTTCCTTTTCCACTCGGCGATCCGCTCTGATGACTCCGTGAGAATTTGTCGAACAAGATCCTGAAAAGCTTGAATCAGCGGCGCGAAAGGGATCTCCTGTTGCAGTTGCTCCCATTTTCCTGAAATAAAATAGGCTTTTTCTGAGGCAGCTAAACGATAGCTTTCTTTGATTAGCTCTGTTTTTCCTATACCAGAAAAGCCGCGGACAAGCACTAGCTCCGCCCCCCCTGCCTTGACCCGTTTGTACGCGTCACGCAGTTGAGCGATCTCGTTTTCCCGACCGTACAATGTCGGGGGCAGCTGAAATACACTCGAGGCATCTTTTTGCCCGATGACAAAGGGGCGGATCTCTCTGTCTTCCTCCCACATCCTGTGGCAAAGCACTAGATCCTCCATCAGTCCATAGGCAGTCTGGTAGCGTTCGGCTGCCGTTTTGGCGAGCAGCTTCATCGTCATGTCGGATAGGACTATAGGGAGCTCGGGGATCCATTTATGTGGAGGGATTGGCTTTTTCGCCATATGAGCATGAATCCAATCCAGCTTCGTCTCTGCGTGAAAGGGAGACTGAGCGGTCAACATTTCATAAAAAATGATGCCCAGCGAATAAAGGTCGCTGCGGGAATCGACTGCCCTGTTCATTCGTCCCGTCTGTTCCGGTGACATGTAAGGCAAGCTTCCTTCCAGCGACTGTACCAGATAGCTTTTTCGATTTTCCTTCAACCAGATCGCATGGCTAAAATCAATGATAGATACTTGCTCGCTCTGCTCGTTGATGATGATATTGTCCGGCTTCAAATCCTTGTGAACCACGCCATGCCGATGCATGTCCATCAGGATCTGGCTCAGCTGAATAGCAATCCGGAAAAAAGCTGGCAGGGTCAGCCTTCCCTTTTGCAAGTAGGCTTTCAGCGATATGCCGCCTGTATCTTCCATAATTAGAGCTACGGTTCCCCCTGTTTGCTCCTGGGTCAACGGCTTTACGATTCCTTTGATGGGCAGATGCTTCGCGACATCGTATTCATGCAGCAATCTTGCCGTATCACTGGTTGTCATCGTCTCTGCGTTCAACGCTTTGATAATGACTGACTTCCCATCCGCAGATCGCAAAGCGCGGTAAATCCTCTTTTTTTCGCTTTGGTATATCACTTCCTGCAAAGCGTAGCCAGGTAAAGCTGCCATTTTCAAAACTCCCCATGATTTCCATTTCTTTCGATATTATATAGCGCTCGCAGGCTCTCATCTAGCAAAATTCTGCCATCATTCGACTACAGTTGGTACTTTTGAATCAAGGGAACGCCGAACCGCAAGAGGATCCATGACAACACACGCCAAACAATCCGACGGGACAAGGGAAGATGTCTGACGTACACGGCGGTATATTCTACTTCTCCCACTGCGCCTCGATCCGCCTTGAAGGCCCCAACTCCTGCGCTTTGATGCAGCAGCAGTTCCTTTTTCCTGGCTTCTTGTACCAGTAAGCTGGACAGCATCCGGTACAAACCCGCTTCTTTCGGCAGCGTGGTGTCATATCCGAATAGCGGTGTCGTCATGACCCCATTCCGCTCAAAGTACCCGAGGATGCCATCCAGCTGTCCATCCTTCTCGAGCCCTATTAATGTCAATGTCCTCTTTTTCAGAGCAAGCCTAATAAAGTCATGGGTAAACTGAGGATTTTGATGGGAGTATTTATCCAAATAGAGAGCGTTATACAAGTCGATGATCCGCCCGACCAAAGCTTCGTGCAGTTCTTCATGTGGAACGACGCGATAACCGGAGTTTTGCAGCATTCGCTGATCGCGCTTCAGCGTATTGCGTACTCGCCACCCACCAAGAGCAGGCCAATCAGGATGAAAGAGATAGATGCAACGGCTCGGCACCATGAGATACCCCGCTTTTCGCATCCCTTCGTACATAGCAGGGTGCAATTTCGCACTCACAGAGCGAAAGGCGATCACATGCTGAAGAAATTCATGGGTACAAAATTGTGTGAGTGCAGATATCTGTTCCGGGGACAAGTCATGATAGAGATTGGTAGAGAGGAGCCAGTTGTTGAGGATGGCGATCTGATTGACCCTGCTTATCTTGAGCAGCCAACCGAGTCCCTTTAATACTCGCTCCAAAATCCATTCGAGCATCGGCATCCGCAGCATCCGCAGCTCTTCCCGGGCATAGGTAATGTAGTGAGTATACGGCGAACACACGTAGGAGTTTTCGTATTCCGTTTCATTGATGGTCACAGGCAACACGATGTCATCAACGGCTAGTGCCTCCATTTTTGTCCGTACGTTTTTCACATAGCGTCCTGCTCCATCTATCAGGCAGGCAGATAGGTAGGCTTTCACATAAGCTCCGTCTTTCATTTGTTCCCAGGGAACTTCCTGCAAAGCGCCTTGATCGTAGCGGCGTACATTTCTACTCGATTTCACTTTGAGTAAACATCCTCTCCACTCTTCGCATTTTCTTCCCGCCTGACACTCGCTCGTATGAGGTAAACTGTATCATCGGAATCTGAGCGCCATGCTGGCTTATGGCCTCCTTCAATCGACTTCTGACCTGCTCATACAAAAGCTCTTCTTTGCCTTCTGCTTTTATCGATACCTCGAGCAGCTGCGGATTCATCTGCTTGACTTTGTACTCCTGGATATCTTCAGACGTGCTCAGCAGCGCTCGCCGTATAAAATCAGGAAACACTGAAACCCAGCGATTTTGCGGTTGATTTTCGTGCCTGAACAGGAACACATCATCTGCTCGTCCCTCAATCTTCTCCAAGGCTGTAAAAAGAGAACCGCATGGACAAGCGGTTTTCTTCTCTGTCAAAATATCGTTTAGCCGATAACGTATGATCGGCTGGGTCGTACGAGAGAAGTCTGTAAGGATTGGGTAAAATCGCTCCTTCTGTTCATCCAGATACTCTTTTTCCATCACGAGGATGTCTTCATTCACATGCAGGGTGCCGTGCGCACAGGTCACAGCAAGAAATCCTTCCGTGCATTGATAGATTTGGTGAATATTCTGGTGAAAGACTTGGCGAATGAAAGCTTCATCTAGCGGATCCAGCACTTCGGCTACCGAAATAATCTTGGCGGGAGACACCCGAAGCTCCCCTCTTTGTTTCGCTTCGGCTAACAAACGGAGCATTGAGGGTGGCGCCACGAGTACGGTTGGAAAAAACTCGTTTAGCCGTTGTATATGCTCTGAAATCGGATGTAACAGATCAAAAAAGGAAAAGCCAATGCGCCGCCGATTCACAGAGGTATAGAGATTGCTGTTGGCACGAAGGAAAAAGGCAATTCGATGCTCGTTCCACAGCTGCCCAGGAAGCGCCTTTGCCAAAATCATTCCCGCCCATCTCGCCCGCTCCTGTGGCCCGACGAGAAAAATCCCTCGGTTCCCCGACGTTCCCGAAGACAATCCAACTGTCACTTTTCCGATCTGCGGTGTAAAATCTCGTGAATCCTCCGCTTGAAAAGCGACTTGAAACGCATCCTCTTTGTGGATTCCAAGCGTATTTAGGGAACTGAAATTTTCCATCATAAGCTGTTTATCGATGGGTGCAAGCTCCCTCCACGCATCCGGCAGGAGATCTCCAAACCTTTCCTGGTAAAAGGGAGATCGGGGCAAAATAGTGCGCAGCAGCTTTTGTACCTGCTGCTCTTGCCAGGCTTCCAGCTGGCTGCGTGTAGCCCACTTTTTCTGTAGACGCTTGGTCATCCAGTATTGCCACAGTAACGTTACGATCTCCATGCAAACACTCCTTGGCTCATTTGCCATACTTCCGCACAATGCGTTGGCAAAATTTTCAGACTAGGCCAATGAACAGACAGCTCATGGAGTCGTTTCAGATTTTCCCTGTAAGAGCGAATATCTCCCATAATGAACTGAGCTAGAGCATGCGGGAGCAAGTTTTGCCTATAAGCTGTGCTCGACCATGCCGCATCTGCACAGAGAAGTACGTCGCCTTGCTCCTGATCACGCAAAAACAAGCCAAATTGGCCGATAGCATGTCCGCTCAGATCAACCAAGAGCATACTTCCATCTCCAAAGAAATCATAGGCCTGCGAAAACGGCTGATAGGTTTGCGAGAGTGCTTTTGGGACCCCATGATCTACAAATGTCACGCGCTTTTCAAAATCGGAAGGCAGTAAATCAGGCAGATACCCTTCGCGAAGGGCACTGAGCCCCCGCTTTCCTTTTATATGCTCGTATGCAGCGGAAAAACAGAAAAGCTTTGCGCCTGGGAAATCCTGCAGGCCACCGATATGATCTGCATGGAAATGCGAGAGCAGCACCCCCGAAATACGCTGTGCTTCGATCCCGTGAGCCGACAGCTGTGCCTTTATACTTTGCTGCGGCGTTGTCACAACCGGGGTGATTTTTTGGTAAAGCGCATAGGGAAACAAACGGGTCGCCTCGAAAAAACGTGGAGAGTAACCCGTATCAAATAAATACAAGCCATGTACCGGATGCTCAATGAGCGCAGCTATGGCATGAAAATCAATAGACTTCAGCCTCCCCCCTTTTATCGAAAACATCTCCAGCTGCCGGCAATAGCCTGTGTCCAAAAGGGTTAGCTTAACGTTCATGCTGTGTCCTCCACCATTTCGTAAACAATTCGATTCCTTCTTGCATGCTCACCCTCGGTTGGTAGCCAAGCTCGTCTTTCGCTCGTGAAATATCTAGCGTCT
The DNA here is from genome assembly GCF_003710815.1 of Brevibacillus centrosporus. Lineage (GTDB taxonomy): Bacteria > Bacillota > Bacilli > Brevibacillales > Brevibacillaceae > Brevibacillus > Brevibacillus centrosporus. The sequence continues at coordinate 113,497 of NZ_RHHP01000010.1, read as the reverse complement.
GGCTTTTTGCCAGCACCCCGACTGAGTAACGCGTCAATACTGGCTCTCGGTATCCCAGAACCGTTTTGGATGCCAGCTCGAGCATCCATGCTGCTGCATATGCCTCCCTGTATGATATTTGCTTGGCTCGCAGTGGCATGCCTAGTCGCTGGAAGACCTCTCTGAGCACATCGATCATCGTCACAGGCTCTCCATTGGTGATGTTAAAAGCCCGCCCCAGTGTCCGAGTAGGTGAATCCATACAAAGCAGCAGGGCATCGACGACATTTTCTACATAAGTCAAATCGATTGTTGCTTTTCCGCCATTCACCAAAGGCACGAATTTCTCCTCGTTTGCCCGAATCAACCTGGGAAGAACCGCGTTATCTCCCGGACCGAAAAGCCCCCGCGGCCTGATCGTGATCGTCGCCAGCCCTCCTTGAAAAGCCTTTTCGATCTCAAGCTCGGCCAAATATTTCGTTTGTGCGTATGAATTGGCAAAGCGCCTGGGAAGCGGTGCGGATTCTTTTATGTCCAGTCGGTCTTCAAAGTCAAAATAGATGCTGGGCGTGGAGACATGAACCAATCTCTCTACTCCATGTGCTTTGCAGCCCTCGATGGTATGGATCGTCCCTTCTACATTTGTCGCGTACATATCGGTGTATTTTCCCCATGGGGAGGAAAACGCTGCAGCGTGAAAGACGATTTCCTGACCTTTGCAGGCATGTCGAATCGCTTCCCTATCCGTGATATCCGCTTGGACAAACGCAATGCCACGATCGGTTAAATAGCGGCCAGCGATCTCGTTTCGCCCAATAACGGTAACGAGATGGCCATTGTCCTGGAGGCGCGTCGCCAGTTTTTGTCCGAGGAACCCTGTTCCGCCTGTCACCAATACTCGTTTCATCATGCCTCACCATTCCATTCTATATCGCTCGTGCTGCATTCCATCATACTTTTGCCAGTCTTTCGAGACTGCATCGCTAGATCAGTCAGCATGCGTACCTGTTGCAAGAACGGGAAAGGGTCTGTCCTGCTCCATACGACATCCCGCGCCGAACGAAAGTCCTGCAAAAAGCGCCGGCCATCTGCTGATGACCGTACCGCCGGAAGACCGTACGCCATCATTGCGATCCCCAGCATAGACGGATGATTGCCGTGAGGAACGAATAACTCTGATTGTGTTCCAAAAAACGCTGCCGTTGCTGCAGGCTGATCTGCAAATAAATGAATGCCGCTGGTAAGGCGTGGGTTACACTCGATCACGTAAAGCTCGCCTGTTTCGCCTTCTATGAAATCAAAGGCAATCTGCCCCGAAAACTGCTGTCCATGGACAAATCGGTGAACAAAGTCCTTGACCTTGAAGTGATTGGCGTATGAAAAATGAATCGTGGCCCCTTGTCCAGCCGTATAAGAGGTCTCGTAATCTGCATAAAGGGCCAGTCTCCCTTCATGCGCCACAGCGTAGCTACAGATTTGCCTGCCTTTGATGAAATCCTGGACAAGCCATGGCTCTTGTTTGGAAACGGCCGGCAATTTCCCAAGCGCTGCCGAACGTGGGTCTGTTACGATCCGTATGCGTGAGGCAAATCGGGAAAAAACGGGCTTCAGTACGACCTGCCTGCTCGAATGCTTCAACGCTTCCCTCAGCTGCTCTTCTGTCTCTACCTTACGAGTAAGAGGCACAGCAGCCCCCGCCTGTTTCGCCAATTGCTGAAAGCTCCATTTATCATGAAGAGGTCGCAGTATTTCTAGCCCTTCTGTCAGGACCCGCCCTTTCTCCAATAACCCATTCAGGCCACGCGAGACGTAGAATATCTCTTCGCAGGTTGGCAGGAGCATATCTACTTTTTCCTGTTCCATGATCCTTTGCAGCGCTTGGATATACCCCTCAGACTGTTGCCGCGGAGAAGGTACCCGATAGGATCGGGACACGGCCCGGGAACCCTGGCAAAGATGGTGACGGGCACTTTCCGCCACGATGACCCGATGCCCTGCCTGATGAAACAGGCGAGCGAGCTCCAGTGTAGCGGGCGCTCTCCCTCCTGTCAGTAATACCGTTTTTCTAGTACTCAAGGAGGAGTCCTCCAAGCGATAATCCTGCCGATGTTCCTAATAGCAGCAGGAGATCACCTCGCTGGACTTTTTCCTGCACGATTGCCTCATGCAAAGCCATTGGAATGGAGGCAGCAATCACGTTTCCATGGTTTTCGATGATATTCATCATTTGACTGCTGGAAAAACCCAGCTTGGTTCCCATGATTCTCAAAGCCATTCCACTTGCCTGATGCGGAACAACCAGCCGTAAGTCTTGCTTATTGATACGAACTGAATTCAGCAGCTCTTCGACAAAGCCGGTGATGAGCTGGGAAGTCATTCGAAATATCTTCTTCCCATCCATGTCAAACTGAAAGTCTGCCTCTCGTCCTTGTCCATATTGGCTCGGGTGTACCAGCGTTCCTCCTCCCCTGATTTCCGAATAATGAGCTCCTTCGCTGTAGGTTTGCATGCGAGAAGACAGGATACGGGAATTCTCCCCTTCCCCTGTTCGCCCGATCACCACGGCAGCAGCTCCATCGCCAAAAAGGACACAGCTCTCTTTTTGACCCCAATTTAGCCCTACGGAGGATACTTCGGTTGAGACGATGAGAATCCGCTGGTAGCATCCAATGGCTAATGAGCAGGATAACATATCCAAAGCCGTCACAAAGCTCAGGCAGGTCGAGTTCATATCAAAGCAGGGAATACCCGAATGGGATTGATGCAATTCTTTCTGAATGAGTGCTGCTGTGCAGGGAATTTCCTGCTGAGAGGTTCCACTTGCGCAAACGAGACAGTCGATATCAGAAAAGTCGAGCCCAGCCATTTCCAATGCTCGCTGCGCCGCGATGGCTCCCATCTGGGATGCCGTTTCGTCCGTCACGAAGTGCCTGATCCGCACTCCCGATTTTTTTGCAACCCACCCTGCAGAGAGGCCAAGCTTTTCATCAAGCTCCTCTGCCGTCACTTGTCGCTGGGGCAAGTATTTACCTGTCCCCAAGATTTTTACTTTTCTTTCCATGCTGCTGTTCTCCTCTACTTCGTTCACAATCTCTCTTTTCTTCCTACAATTTACAATATATGAATGGAGTGGTATGTCAATCTATCTTTCGATTCATAGAAATAATGCTCTCAAGTTGCTCGAATCTTATCGCTTTACCAAAATCCGCATAAGGAAGCCCTGAAAATGGCATCATTACCCATATAGTCAAAAAGGAAGGTTGTCCTCATAAGTGGGTAATGAATCAAGCGGAATCTCTGTGATTCAATTGTTTACGATATTCGCCCTGATGATTGGGCTTAAGAACCATGTGATCATCAATCCTATGCTGCTTGACGCTTCTGGAAGAGATGCTTGGATTACCGTTCTGGTGACCGGGGAAGGGGATCTTTTTCTTTTTTTTGTAAACGAATTCCGATTCTACCGAATGCATTTGAACAGCGTACCCAAGCGTCCACCCGAAGAGTCGAGTACAGAAATCTCCATCAAAGGGCCGAAAGACGGTTTTACGGAGGATATCACGACCAGCGTGGCGCTTATTCGCAAACGAATCCGCAGCCACTCCCTACACGTGGAAGAGTTTGTCATCGGCAAACGAACAAAGACCAAGGTAGCCTTGCTCTATTTTACTGATATTATCAGCCCCAAAATATTAGCAGAAGTAAAAACAAGACTTACCTCGATCGTAACCGATGGCCTTTACAGCATAAACCAGCTGGAAGAAGCTTTAACTGGCTCTAAGCTAAAAATTTTGCCGCTCATCGAATACACAGGCAGAACAGACTTTTGCGTGAATGCTTTACTGGCTGGAAGATTTGTGCTTGTCCTTGACGGAAATCCGATGGTTTTAGTCGGACCTGCAGGGTTAAGCTTGATTTTGAAGTCTCCTGAAGATATACATTTCAATTATACCTACATCTCTTTCGCGAGGGTCATTCGAATTTTCAGCCTTTTTCTCTCTGTCTTTTTACCAGCCGTATGGGTCGCTTTGATGGCGTTTCATCAAGATCAGCTTCCCTTTCGAATCATGGCTACCATTGCCGTTTCACGTTTGGGGCTACCCTTCTCCTCGCAGATTGAGATGTTCATCCTGCTGATGCTCCTGGAGATATTTCGGGAAGCAGGGATTCGTCTGCCCAATGCGATTGGCCAAACACTGACTTCTATCGGAGGGTTAATTATTGGCGATGCCGCTATTCGAGCAGGGCTCGTCTCCCCCTCGGTGGTTGTTGTCGGGGCCATCACAGCTATTTGCAGTGTAACATTGGTCAACCAATCACTCAGCTCCGTCAGCAGTATTTTGCGTTTCTTTTTCTTCTTTCTCGCTTGTTTTCTCGGGATGTAAGGGGTCATTCTGGGCATCGTCTTATTTGTCGCCTATATGGCAAGCCAGCGATCGTTTGGAGTAAGTTATTTGGCGCCGCTCTCCCCGTTGCTCTTGAAAACAGTCGTTCAGTCTTTTTTGCGAGTGCCATGGGAGATGCTGCGCCGCCGGCCAACCAGCATCCGAACACAGGACGATGATCGGTAAGGAGGGTGTGTGCATTGAAGGTAGATCGCATTTTTGTCCATTCCCTGCTCGTCCTTCTCTTGTTCCTTCCCGGATGCGGAAACTCGCGGGACATTCAGAATTTGGCCTATGTGACTGCTCTTGGTGTTGATTATGTCAATGGCAAGTATGTATCCTATGTGCAAGTTTTGAATTTCAGCAATATCGCCCGCTCAGAGGATTCCGTGCTAGGAAAGCCCGTTCCGATATGGATTGGTGTTGGAGATGGACAAAGTCTGTCCGGCTCCCTCACGGAAATCAACGCAACCTCACAATACCCTTTGTTTTGGGGACATCTCAAATCTGTGGTCGTGACGGAGAGAGCCTTGAAACAGGGAGTTGCCGAAATATGCAGTACGTTAAATCGCAATCGTGAAATTCGCTACAATATCCTCGTATACGGTACCAAAGATAATTTGACGGACATTTTGACGCAAAAGTCGATCTTTAACCTCTCTCCCCTGGACACGATCATGTTTACTGGCGTGCAAATGAGTAGCCAAAAATCTTTTTTAGTCCCCTTGAACGGAAACCATGCCATCGCGAATCTTCATGAAAAAGGGAACCCGGCCATGATCCCCTCTATCGCCATCTCCAAGAAGAACTGGCGGGAGGATCACCTGAAAAAAGGAATGTTTATGATTTCTGGCGCTTACTTTTTCGAGAATGAGCGGTTAAACACGTGGATGCCACTCTACGAGCTAAAAGGCATACGCTGGACGAATCACGAACTCGAAAAAACTCCTCTCCGCATACCGTCAAAAACTCCTGCGGGTATCGTGATCATGATGACTCATCCTCGCTTTAAAGTGAAACCTCACATCAAGGGAAATACCGTGACGTTTGATATACACGTAAAAGTAGAAGGAACGATTTATGAGCAGTTCGATGATATTCCGACAAGCACGCTTGAGCGGCATGCCGCCGAGGCCATCGAAGCGGAGCTGAGAAAAACGTTTGCGAAAAGCGTGGCCCTCAAATGCGATCCTTACCAATTACGCGAAATCATCTACCGTGATTTCCCTGCTGATTTTCATCGCCTGACCAAAAATAAGCCCTTCTTTTTAGACAAAAATTCGCTCGGAAGTGTAAAGGTAGAGGTGAAGGTGACTAGCACAGGCAAAATGAAAGGAGGATTTAATCGCAAACCGTAACAGCAGGCCCTTCAAGCTTAGAGGTGCCTGCTGTTTTTCTCGAGCAAAGCTTGTTTTCCTTTCAACAAGGCATTCAGCTTTTCCGTAAAAAAGAGCATTCCCGCAGCGCTCAGGACAATTGCCCACGGAAAAATGGCAATGGATGTTTGGGACGCCAAAAAACCAAAAAGCGGCGGCAGACAAGTACTTCCCGTATAAGCGAACGCCATTTGATAGCCTATCATGGACGGAGCGTTTTCCCTTCCAAAGCGTCTCGGTGTTTCATGGAGCATGCATGGATAGATCGGAGCAAAGCCGAGCCCCGTAATGATTATGCCTGCCAGTGAAAAGAAGGGCGGCAATGGCAGGATCAGCAAGCACGCCCCAAATAACGCTATCCACTGGCCGAGACGGATGAGGGATTGATTTTTTATCGTAAAGGTAACAAATCCCGTAATGAACCTGCCTACCGTAATGCCCGCATAGTAGAAGGAAATCCATTGAGCAGCAACAGCTGCAGGAACTTCTTTCACATAGACGACAAAGCTGCTCCCCCATAAACCAATCATCGCTTCGACTCCGCAGTACAGCAAAAAAGAAGCGAGTGCCAATCGCCCCCCTTTGATTTGAAGCGGATGAGAAGTATGGACACCTTCTGTCTCGATAAGAGGCGCTTCGATTAAGGGAGCCTTTGCTCGATTGGCTCCTGCTCGCTCCCATAAAGGGAGTGTAAGGAACAAAATCACCACTAACACAAATTGAACGCAGGCAACAATGAAATAGCCCTGCCTCCATAGGGTTTCCTCAGATATATAAGGCGCCATGATCAGCGGTCCAAGCATTGCCCCGACACCCCAAAAGCAATGCAGCCAGCTCATATGATGCGCTTTGTAATGGGCAGCTACGTAATGGTTCAATCCCGCGTCTACTGCTCCACCCCCTAGCCCAAGCGGAATGGCGAGTATCCATAGCCATAACAGCGATGGGGCAAAAGCCATTCCGAGCAAAGCGGTGGCAGTCATGATGCAGCTAACCAAAGTGACTTTACCAGTACCGAACCGCTTCAATACTGTTCCACTCGCTAAACTGGATACAATGGTGCCGGCAGCAATGCTCATAAAGAGGAAGCCAGCCATCTCCATCGGGGCCTTCAAATCCTTTTGCATCACCGGCCATGCTGCACCGAGCAACGAGTCAGGCAAGCCCAGGCTGATGAAAGCCAAGTAGATCAGGACTAAAAAGAAAGTCGCCATCCTTACCCCCCGCTTATATCTTCCCGTAGTCGGTCAAAAAACAGAACCTGCAACCATACCTATTCAGCGCCATTGGTTTCATTACGGAAAGGAGCAAATCAAAAAAGCGCTATCTTCCTCAAGCTGGTCGAGCTTTTCAACGGAGAGGCTGCTCAAGACCTGCGTGAGATTGTGTTGTGCGCTTTCCGCTCCCCATCGAGATGATGTGGCCATGTGGCCATTCCGGGAGGCTTTCAATTCGCCTGATCAGCAGCAAGTCCTTGTATGGCATGCTGAAAAGGTGCGTACCAGCTCTCTTTATCGAATGTGGAATCTAGGACCTTCAGTAGCAAATCCATTCGGCTCACAGACAGCTCCTCCTTGTTGGTTGGATTTCTTCAAGTATCTTCCCGTAATCGACTGCTCGGCATGGATGATCTGCTCAGGTATACCCTCGAACACGACCTGACCGCCCTTGCTTCCTCCATCCGGTCCACTATCGATAATCCAATCCGCTTGGCTGATCACTTCCAGATTGTGCTCGATCACGCCCTCCACCGTAATATTCGTGGCCTTCCCGGCGAAATCCATCTTCACTATCCTCCTTATAGTCCGGCAGCAAGATGGCCCCTTCATTTAATGATTTTGACATGTCCAGCGCCTTGCTCATGTCTACGACCAGCTTGCGTCCAATCCCGTTACACTCGGGACACATACCTTGTGGATCGTTGAACGAGCCACCCAGCCGCTTTTGATCCACGATCACAGCCATGCTCAGGTTTCGATCGCGTCTGTATCCGGCTGCGGATAGCGGGGCAGGAACGTACGCACGAACATGCTGAAGTTCTCGTTTAGCAAACGCGTAGACTCTGCGGCGGTCGTATCGAAGACGATCGAGGATTTCCATGGCACCATTCTTCGGGCTGGGAAAGTCGACTGCCCGACACGGGGGCTCGTACATGAAAAAACCGGGGGCAAATATACCCTCGGCTAGCTGATTCTTATTGTGGATTCAATAGAGGACTTCAAAGCAGCTTCAGAATCGGCCTATCGTTGTGCCAATCCAACTGAAGCGGTACGTGATAAGCACGCGACAGGTTTTCTGTGGTCAAAACCTCATGCTTTGCACCAGCCGCTATGATTTTCCCTCTTTCGAATAACGCGCAATGGGTAAACAGGGGGACAATTTCATCCAAATGATGGGTAACATAGATCAAAGTGGACTCAGCAACCGTTTTTTCTAAGGTCGACAGCACTTGCTCACGCTCGTATAAGTCAAGCCCGGAGCAGACCTCATCCAGTACCAATAGATCCGGAGATTTCATGAGCGCGCGGGCAAGCATGACTTTTTTCCGTTCTCCTTGGGAAAGAGAGCCAATCAACTGATCTTTCAGATGCGCCAAGCCGAATTGCTTGAGCTTCTCATACGCTTTTTCCTTCAGCTTTGGAGGCATTTCCTCATACATCCGCAAGTAGCTGTATTCACCGGTGGCGACGACTTCCCATACAGGGTCGTGAGAGGTCAGTCTTTCAAATAACGATTGGCTGACATACCCGATGCGCTTCCGAATCTCTCGTACATCGCATTCACCGTATGTATGTCCCAGTACCTTCACACTCCCCTTGCTGGGAAACAAGTAGCCTGTGATCAGCTCTAGAATCGTTGTCTTGCCAGAGCCATTTCTCCCTAGAAAGACCCACCGCTCCCCTTGATCAATCTGGAGATGCACATCTGTAATAACCTCGCGCTCCTGGCGTTGAAAAAAAATCTCTTCCAAGCGAACTACGCTGCTCATCAGCCGATTCCCCCGTTTTTCATACTCCGTCTTTTTTTCTTTCTACTTGTCCCGTCAAAACCCGATGAGACTCTTCACCGTCAAATATACCACTGGAAAGAGCAACGCGGGTATCAGATTCATCGTTTTAAACTTCTTCACCCCAAGAATGCTAAGTCCTGAGCTCAGAATCAAGACACCGCCGATAATTGAAATTTCCGTGAGCAGCTCAGGAGTAATAAAATCGGCAACATACCCTGCTGCCAAGTAGAAAAAGCCTTGCCAACAAAACAAAACGATGGCAGATAAAGCAATCCCGATGCCGAAAGTGACAGCCAGCACCATGGATGTGATCAAGTCCAAGATCGCATTGGTAAACAAATAGGTCTGATTGCCGTTCAATGCACTCTCAATCGGTCCGACTATGGACAAGGTACCGATGCAGAATAGCAGTACAGCCGTCGATAAGCCCTCAGCCAGGTTTCCTTTGGAGATACGAGAGACGAGGTTCTTAAATCGGCTCTCCATATCCAGCTTTTCACCAACAATACTCCCTACTGCGAGACTTACGATGAACAAAACCGGGTATTGACTATTCCCCATATGCTTCGAGATGGAAAAAACACCAAGCGCCGTGACGGCGAGCCCCATTCCCTGCATCAGGATGTCTTGATAGGATTCTTTCATCCCTCTCTTGAAAATACTTCCAATCATACTGCCAATGATGATCAATACAACGTTCACAATGGTTCCGAGCACAGTGATTTTCCTCTCCTTCATTTATTCTTGGAGAAAGAATAAACCCTCCAGTAGATGGAGGGTCAATAAAAAGTTGCTGCTCGCTTATAAGTCGACTTCTTTGGTTTCGGGACCGATCAGTGCGCCTATTGTAATGAAGAGTCCGCCTATGACCAGAATCACGATCGGGGTATAGACATACGGCATGAAGCGTTGCAAACCGAGCATGATAAATGGCGTTAGCGCTGGAATGATAAGTGCCAGACTGTAGCCTACTCCATAGCCGGAAGCTCGTACTCCGGTATGAAAGCGCTCCGTGATGTACGAGGTCAAGACGCCAAAGACCGGAATCACCAGCGAGTTCACCAGCAAAACCAAAAGGATGAGAGAACCAGCACTCTGGTAGCCGCTGCTGAGCAGATAATAGTAGAGAATCGGAGAAACGGTAAAGCCCAAGATGCCGAATAGAATGAGGACTGCTTTTCGTCCGATTTTTTGGCTGATGGCTCCTGCAAAAATAAACAGAAAGAACATGACAATGTTTGTGATGAGTTGTGCATTGGTGGAAAGGGTACTGTCTACCTTCAGCATCTTCAGCATACCAGGCAACGACGAAATGATTGCGTTGGTTGCAAACCACACACCGCTCATGACCAGAAATACTTGGCCGAGCTGGGCCAGATTTGCTTTGCTGAATAGATCCTTGAGAGGGTTATCCGCCTTTTTGGATTCTTTCCATACCTCTGATTCTGGTACTTTATAATAGGAGTAAATAAATAGGGCAAAAGATAGCATGGCACCGATGATAAAAGGAATTCTCCACCCCCACACGGCATAAGCGGAGGTCGCGTCTCCCGCCGGGAATAGCTTCAGGGTAGCCAGCGTCACAACGGATACGATAATCGTTCCAGCTGGAAAGCCGGCATTGATAAATCCGCCAAACAGTCCACGCTTTTGCTTGGGTGCGTACTCCATAGCCAAAGGATTCGCTGACGTATACTCGCCTCCCATAAAAATACCCGCAAACAGTCGGAGGATCGCCATTGTGATAATACCGCCGAGTCCCCAGGCAGCATACCCGGGCAATAGCGCAATCAACAGTGTCGAGACCGCAATGCCGAGAATGGATACCAGGGTCGTTTTTCTCCGCCCGATCTTGTCTCCGTAATAACCGAAGATCATCGAACCAATCGGCCGTCCAATCAGCGACAGGACAAATACCAGGAAATAGAGCGTCGTTTCTACTGTCGGCGAAAGATCTGCCGGCTGAAAATACACCATCGCAGGCGCTAGGGCAATAATCGGCAAATACACGTCAATCATATCGACTGTAAATCCAAAGAAGGCTGCCAGTAACGTTTTCTTTCCCTCTTCACTCAGCTTCACGCTGGATTGGTCTTTCGTTACAAGGATGCTGTCTGTTGCTGCTTTCCCCATGGATAACCCCCCTTAGGCTCTATCATGCTTGGAAACTGCGCCTTACGCGTTTTTACGCAAGGCACAGACTTTGACGATACCTTCTATTCCCTGTTTGAACAAAGCTACATCGGACGCCCATACGATATAGGGAATTTGATGTTGGAGCGCAAAACGATACTGCTCTTCATTAGTGACGGCGATTCCCGCTTGTTTCCCTCGCTGCTGACAAACCTCCAAAATGCGATGGACAGGCTGGGCGAGCCCTCCGTGCAAATAGTCGGCTCCAACTCCCAAGGATATTCCCAAATCGACTGGCCCGATAAATGCTACATCCCATCCCTCTACCTGGCAGATCGCATCCACCTGATCGTAAGCGCTTTCAGTTTCGATATGAATGGCTATCGTTGTCTGCTGGTTGGCTTTTGCCAAATAGTTTGGCGGTGTATTCCCGAAACCTGCTGCGCGGTGGGCGTAAGTTACTCCACGTGACCCTTCCGGCGGATATTTCGCTTTGTCTACAGCATCCTTGACCTCTTCCACTCCGTACAGCTGCGGGATCTGGATGCCTGTCGCACCCAAATCCAACGCTCTGAGCACGGAGCTCCTGGTCGCATCCGGTATCCTCACCATGCTCGTCATTCCATGGAGATCTGCTACGCGAACCATCTGCTCCACCTGAGAGAAGCTCAGGGTGGTATGCTCCATATCGATCACGATAAAATCAAAACCTGCCATCCCTAACAGCTCAATGATCTCAGCGGAATATATCTTCACAAAAGTCCCCAGCTGCGGCGCGCCCACTCTCAGTCTTTCTTTGAATGAAGAGTCCCTCTCCTGTCTATGCATCGTACTCTGCTCTTTTTGGTGTAAAGATGTCCAGATTGTATACAGGCTCATCGCCAACGACTTCTGCGTAATGTTCTACGTCTGGCGGCACCACGAGAAGTCCTCCTGCCTCCAGATAGACGATCTCTGCACCCACATGAAAATTCACCTTGCCGCTCACGATGTAGACAATCTGCTCGTAGGAATGATGATGCGGCTTCGGTTCATGTCCGGGGTGAAGTACGTGCAGGGCGAGCGTAGCCCCTTCCCCGCTGAATGCTTTTCGAGTCACTCCTTCGCGTACTAGCACTTCCTGCATCGTGTTCCAGTTTGCTGCCTTAATGGTTGCGTTCCCCATATTTTCCCTCCTGTGTATGTGGATTTCTAGCCTTCTACCAAAAACGTCGTGTTGGTGGCAGTCATTTGCTTGATTTCTTCTTTTCCAAAGCCATTGTTCAGCAGATTGGTAACAAAAGTGATCATTCCTTCATCTGGGAACGGATTGTTCACTTGTCCAAGGTCGCTGGAAAGGATCGTATGCTCCGGTCCGACATAGCGAATCATTTCATACAGCTGTTCCCAGTCCACTCCATACGTCGGTGTAATGACACCAAAGCACTGCTCCATGTAAGCTCCTAGCTGCACAAGCTCCTTCTGCTCCTCTTTGGAAAGGCTTACAGAAGAAAACGTGGGATGGGTGACCACGACCTTTTTCACGCCGTGTTCGCGTGCGGCACGTACCAGATGATAAATTTCTTCCTTGCCCAAGTGACCCGTGGCGAGGATCAGATCTCGCTGCGCCACGATCTCCACTACCTCTTGGGCGGCTGCCGTCAGCTTGCCATCCTCTAGAACGGAAAGACCAGCCTGTGTTTTGCCCTGCTGATTCAGCTCCAGCTGTACCTTCGCCCAAGGGGGTAGCTCTTCATAGCTGTTTTGCGCCAATAAGTATCGGAGCTCATTGGCGGCATCAAAAGTAGGCATCCAAACAATTTTGGCTCCATCGCGCGCTGCCATCTCGACAGCCATCGGATTGATTCCGCCTGTCGGATAGTTCAGGGCAATCGCCCCGATCGGATTGACGTCAGGATACAGCTTCTTCACCAATCTCGCCCGCTCTGCTGTACAGAAGTAATGAGATTTGATCCCGAAGCCTTTCATTCCTAGACGTTGAACCCGCTCCGCCATCTCGAGGTCATCGAGCTTTCGTTCGTTGACATCAGGTCCTGTGTGTACATGGAGGTCATACGCTCCCTCAAGCAACTCAGCGTACATCGTATCAGCTCACCTTCTGCTCAAAATGATATGGAAAATTTCCACCATTACATATGATGATGAGTCAAATTATATATAATCTGAATCATGACTGTATATTATAAAAAATATTGCGAAACTTCAAGAGCTTTTTTCCATGAATTTTCTCACAACGCGTTTGCGAAAATACCCTTCGTTTACGAATCATGTACAAAATTGACGAAATCATATATAATTACTATACGACATGATATATTTTTAGTGGATTCTTTATGAAAAGATTCCTACTTCTTACATCTATAGAATAACTAGAATGGGATTTGCGAGAATCATATTTCGAGGGAGCGTTTATTCCATGACAATCGGAGATTTTGAGGGGAATACCAAATCAGATAAAGTATACGAGTATTTGAAGGAGAGGATTTTGACCGGAGCCTATAATCCTGGAGATCGTCTCGTCATTCGAGAGGTATCTCGCCAGCTCGGTGTTAGTGACATTCCCGTACGTGAAGCGATCAAGAAGCTGGCTTCCGATGGTTTGCTCGAGCTGAAATCACATAGTGGCGCACGAATTGCACCTCTGAATATCAAAAACCTGGAGGAGATCTTCACGATTCGCGTTGAACTAGAGACGCTAGCCACTAGACTTGCCGTAGATGCAGCGACTTCCGAGGAGCTGGACCTCTTAGAAAGCCATGTACAGAGCATGGATGAAAGCATCCAGAATAACGACATTCCCACCTACACCGCGAGCAACCGCCAGTTCCACCAGCTGCTCTACCGCGCCTCCCACGCTCCTATTCTGGTAGAAATGATTGAGAATCTGTTCATGAGAAGCGAAAATTCAAAGATGATTTTCCACCATGATCCCGCTCGTCTACGCGCGTCCAATGAAGAGCACCGCGCCGTTGTAGAGGCGCTGCGCAGCAAGGACCGGGAAAAAGCCGTTTCCGTCATTCGGGCACAGAAAGAGAGTGGATTTAAAATCGTGATCGATGCCTTAAAGCTATCCAGATCACTGCTCGGGGGGTAAACCTGCCTCTCTGCTCGTTTTGACTCGTATCTGGATTTCGGTGACAAATTTGGATCTGTCATTCGTAAGACCATAATCGATCAACGTAATTTCAATTGCATCCTCTGTCATTTCGTAGCCTTTCCGCTTGAAATAATCCAAGAGCTTTTCATAGTAGAAAGAGGCGTCGGCATGCGTCCCTGTAAAGCGAATCGTGGCGTATTGGCCAGCAGGGAGCGTCGTTGCCTGCGCCTCCTCCATTTCCAAGCTTTCATTTTCCATGATGACAAAGATAGAGTCATACTCCTCAAAGCTCCGTTCCTTGACCTTTTCCACGTCAAGCAATAACCCGACTTTCCCCAGAAAAATCGTGGATTTCATCCTCGTACTGTTTTCCAGCAGGCGTATAGACATTTCCAGGCTGTCGTTCTTTTGAATTTTTTGTTTCAGACGTACGATCATGCGTTCCGGAATGGAAACTTCTTTGATCTTTTCCAGCTCTTCCTTCTGTGTGGCGTCCATGATCTGATGGATGCGGCTCGCAATCTTTTTTTCAATCTGCATAAATTCCTGGATGCGCCTTTGTGTTTCCCGCTGCTGTTCTTCCAGTAACTGCAGGATTCGGTCGATATCCCGGTTTTCCAAAAAGTACTTCACATTTTTCAGCGGGATGTTCAATGCTTTTAAGTACAGGATGGTATTGAGCTGTTCAAATTGCTCGATCGAGTAGTAGCGGTAGCCCGTTTTTTCATCGACGTGGGCAGGCTTAAACAAGTCGATATCATCGTAATATCGCAAGGTGCGGATATCGATTTGGAAGAGCTTTGAGATTTCTCCTATTAAAAACATCAGGCAGCACGTCCCTTGGACACTTTTCTCCAGCAGCGGAAAAAGCGAAGATAAAATTAGTATAGAAGCTAGCATACAATCATTCAATCTCCGCAATCTCTATGCCCTGTGTTGTTCCTTCTCCCTTCGAAAACCGTGAGCTTCAATGAAAAGCATTTGGACTGTGCTGGCTCGATGCGCATCGCCACTCCTTTTTCTATCGAGTCTAGCAAGCCTTCCTCTGAAAACGTACTGCAAGGCTCCACTCCCATGACGTAGCAGCGCCCGTAAAACGGGTAGTCTTTGAGTCCCTGAAATTCAAGCAATATGCTGCCCCCACTCGCAGTCCATGGCTTCCCTACCCAGGTTTGTGATCTTCTCTTCGATCGTCAGAGTCGCCGTGTTCGACTCCAGCTGCAGTACCCGCTCCAGACGAAAGGGAGATCTCGTTAAATCGGTACAAAATCGTACACGCAGCTTTTCGCCTGTTTTCTCAACCTGATACTTCCAGGGCACCATGCTTGCTTCTCCATGAAAGCCGTACAGTGCGCCTTTATAGTGGCATTCAATCCCCGCATTCGGAAACATGAGCTGCCAGCCTCCATGATAGGCATCCAGCCATCGCTGCTTGGAGCCCTCGCTGTGAAGCCTGCTCATTCCCGGCGCGCTCACACCCCAAGGGGCTTTCCACAAAAGCTCCAGATTTTCGCGTTTTTTGTACTGAATGCTGTGTATATCCGCTCCCTTCGCTGGCAGGACAACTACCCGCAGCAGCGGGGTATGCATCTCGATAGCGATCATTCCGTTTTCCAGTTTGCTTTCCTTGACGATGCACAGATTGTTAGGCATTGCCATCTGCCCCCCTTTTTCCTACTGAAAAAAACAGCCCAAGAAAAGAATCGGGCTGCTTCCATTCTAACGGGCACGCTTTTTCTGAAATTGGATAGCCGTAATGAGAACAGCAATGAGAATCAACAGTCCTCGAACGATGTATTGCACGTATTCGTTAATATTTAATAGCACCATGGCGTTGATCAGTACCCCGAGAAAAATCAGCCCGATAAAGGTGCCCCACACCTTGCCAATTCCACCCATCAAGCTGGTTCCCCCGATAATAACGGCCGCAATGACTAGCATCTCCCACCCTTTTCCAAAGTTGAATGATCCAGACATCACTTGCGATGACACGAGGATTCCGCTCAAGGCTGCACAAAGCTGAACGGCAACCATGCAAATGATCTTCACCCGGGTAACATGGATTCCAGAGAGACGTGCGGACTCGGGATTGCCTCCGACGGCATACACCTCACGCCCAAATTTCGTATGGTTCATGATGACAAAAACGACAGCGAAGACCAAGAGCAGAATGATCGCCGGGATTGGTATCGACCAAATCTTCCCCGAGCCAATCACGCTGTACCAGGATGGAAGCGTCGTAACGGGAAACCCTTTTGATACAACAGCAGCCAGTCCGTAGATAACATTGAGCATCGCGAGGGTGATGATAAACGAAGGCAGCTTGTATTTTGTCAGTATCCATCCGTTAAAAAGTCCTAGCAAGCCGGCTGCGAAAAAAGCGACAACGATTCCTACGAGGGCTGCTTGATCGATTCCCATCCAGCCTGCTTCGGACAACCATCCGCTCACCAAACCGACAATCACCCCTGTTAAAGCAACCGTCGAGCCAATCGACAAATCAATCTCGCCTGCAATAATCACCATCGTCATGCCAAACGCGATGCATCCCTGCAGGGCCATGTTCCTCAGGATGTTCAGCAGATTATCCGTCGTGAGAAAGCCAGGAGAAGCGAAGGTCATCGACAGAATAATCACGAGGAGGATGATCTCCAGCACGTATTTGTTGACGATTTTGCTCCATAGGGCTGCTTGGCCCTGCTTCGTAGTATGGTTAACCTCGATCGGGGTCGATTTCACGTTCCTCGCCTCCCATACTCAGCGCATACACATCTTCCATCCGCAGCTCTTCCGGTTCGTATTCTCCCACAATCTGTCCATCGCGCAGGATCAAAATGCGGTGACACACCTCCAGCAGCTCCTCCAGCTCGGATGAAACGATGATGCTGGACACACCTTTGCGCGACTGATCCCAAATGATTTGAAAGATTTGTTGCTTGGCGTTCACATCGATACCTCGGGTCGGCTCGTCAAAGAAAATGACGCGGGGGTTGCTATTCAACCAGTTTCCCACGACCACTTTCTGCTGATTGCCACCCGATAAAGAAGAGATCGGATGCTCGATGTCGGTCACCTTGATTTGCAGATCAGTCAGTTGACGATCGACAAGCTGGAGTTCCTTTTGACGATCCAGAAAAAGACCTTTTCGGATCTGGTCGAAATTGGCAAGACATAGATTTTCACGGATGGAATGGATTTGAATCAAGCCTTCTTGTTTTCTGTCCTCCGGGGTCAGGGCAAACCCCCTTTTTTTCATTTTTTCAGGAGTAGGGGCAGGAATGCACTCCCCTTGATACATAATCTCTCCGCTGTCAAAACGCTCTGCGCCAAAGATGGATTTTAACAGCTCTGTACGCCCTGAGCCGAGCATCCCAGCAATTCCGAGAATTTCTCCTTCATGCAGCTGAAAGGAAATGTCTTTCCATTTGTTTTTTCGGGTTAATCCTTTTACCTCCAGGACAATCCGTTCCGATCGGCGTAAATCACTCGGACGCGTCCGAATTTCCACATCGCCAAACATCATGCTGATCAGCTCACGCCGGGATAGCTTTGCCATAGGTGCTGTACCAATCAACTGGCCCTCTCGCAATACCGTGCAGCTGTCCGCTATTTCCCATAGCTCGTGCAAGCGATGCGAAACGTAGATGATAATCACGTCCTGCTTTTTTAATTCGCGGATCATCGCAAAGAGCGCTTCTACCTCGTTCTTCGCCAAGGCTGAGGTGGGTTCATCCAACTGCAGCACCTTTGGCCGAAAGCTCATCGCCTTTACGATTTCGATCATCTGCGCTTGCCCGACACTTAAGTTGTAGACCATTTCGTCTGCGGGTATATCAACGCGCAGCTCTTGCATTAGCTCCTTTGCCTTCGCATACGTTTGCTTCCAGTTGACGAGTGGACCACGCATGGGGGTTCGGCCAAGCAGAATATTTTCCGCTACGGACATCCCGGGAACGAGGCTTAGCTCCTGATACACGGTAGCAATTCCTTTGGCAAATGCTTGACTCGGGTCTGTGAACTTCAAGGGAGTGCCATCGAGCACGACCTCGCCGCTGGTCGGCTGGACAGCTCCCGAAAAGATTTTGAGCAGAGTGGACTTTCCAGAGCCATTTTTCCCGAGCAGCGCATGCACCTTGCCACTTTCAAAGGAAGCGGATACTTGCTGCAAGGCAACCGTGCCAGGGTATATTTTGGTTATGCTTCTCGTCTCCAATCTCGTCACATGGGGCCACCACCATTCCCTTGCAAAAATAGAAAGCGGGCCCTGCAGAATCGGGAAGAGGCATACTGCAGGAACCCTGGAAATGCGAACCGAACACCTATTTCCCCATCTTTGCTTTCAGGTCTGCTTCAAATTTGGCGATGCCATCTGGATTGGAGCGGCTGAGCAAGATTCCGTCTACAATCTCGGTCTTCCCTTTGCTCGCACTGACGTCTTCTCCCTTTACTTGCTTGATCAAAAGCTCCATTGCCTTGTAGCCCATGGTGTATGGATCTTGACCGGTTATCGCCTGCAGGATGTCGTCATCTGCTTTCAGCATAAAGATTAGCTGGTCGCTGGCATCGGTGCCAAAGACTTTGATCTTCCCTGCTTTTCCAGCATTCTTAACGGCCATGACCGCACCGATCGTCCCGCCTTCATTTGCGGCCCAGATGATGTCGACATCTGGATGAGCGGTCAGTACGTCACCTGTCACAGCTACTGCTTTATCCTGGATCCATGCGTCCTGATCGGCCACAATCTCGACGTCCGGATTTTCCTTTTTTACTTCTTCCACAAACCCCGTATAGCGTGCCGCACTTTGCTCAGGGAGTAGCGACTTGTATTGGATGATCGCAATCTTCGCTTTGCCGCCCAATTTTTCTTTGATATAGGCAGCTGCTGCTTTGCCTGTAATCTGCCCGATGTTCTGATTGTCGGATGTAAAACCACCAACAATGAATGGGGCATTGCTCAAGGAAATATTCGTGACCGCTACCTTCACCCCTTGCTCATCTGCCCGCTGCAATGCCGCTATGGAGGACTCCTGATTCAATGGGGCAATTGCAATTCCGTTCACCTTTTGAGCAACGTAAGTATTGATCAGCTCTGCCTCTTTTCCTTGATCGTTTCCTGTATTGCTCGTCAAAATTTTCACTCCGGCAGCTTTGGCAGCATCCTCATACCCAATGGAGAGCAGCTTCATGAATTGGTCTTCCTGAAAAACGACACCCGCAACAGTCAACTCCCCTCCGCCCGATGAGCCTGATGAGCCAGATGCTCCACTTCCAGCACTGCCACTGCCATTCCCGCCAGCAGGTGTACTACTGCATGCGGCGAGCATAACCGTCAGGAGTGTTGAGACACCAATCAGAAGCGATTTCCTCCACTGCTTCATTGCCGATTACCCCTTTCCATTTGTAAGGAATCTGACAAAGCGAAAGTAAGCGCTTACTAAAACACCTCAGCTGCTGTTTTGGGAATTTTCCGTCAAAACGGCGCCTTACGTATTGATACCTTCCAATCGATTTACTCCTGGGTCAGTAAACACATCGAACTCATCCCGGCTCGTACTGGAAAATTCGGAAACGATTGCCCCTTCGTCGCTCGCCTGAAACCAGTGCTTCGTATGCGGGGGAATCGTGTATTGCTCGCCTGGCCTCAAAACGATTTCGTGTCTGGCTGTGTAAAAGGCTTCTTTTCCTGCGGGAGGAATGCCTTGAATGTTTGGCGTTTCCTCCCCTTCCACGTACAGATAGACAGTTCCCCAACGGCAGCGAAACGTTTCCATTTTCCCATCTTCGCCATTTACTGGTGGATGCAGATGCTCCGGGCACGTTTGTCTTGGGAAAAGCACCAGCTCCTTGGCGCAGTAACGATCAGTATTGATGTACGTAAACAGCTGCAGCCCTTCGATCTCAAGATGCCCCAATCCCATATCCGCAATCTCGATTTGTTTCTGCTCTTCTTCTGTCAGCAATAATCCCGCTTTGTGTAAAAGCTCTACCGTGCGCTGCTTTACTTCTTCACGATTGGCCATGGACAAAAACCTCCCTGAAATTTAGACGAGAACGAGCTTCGGACTTTCTTTTTCCTGGAACTCGCGCTGGTACTCCTCTTTTACTTGCTTGGTCGAAATCACGGCATCGACGTGCTCCCATCCAGCGAATCTGTTGAAGGCTGTTTGTTCAAATTTTGTATGATCCGCGACTACATAGACGTGACGGGTCACGGTCATCATTGTACGTTTGACTTCTCCTTCGACCATGTTGGAATTCATGAGACCGCGCTGCTGGGAAAGCCCGCTGCAGCCAATAAAGGCGTGATCCACCTGCAGCTGCCGTAAAAACTGAACGGTTGTGGGGCCGACCAGCGATTGCGTGGAATGACGTACATCGCCTCCCGTCATAATGACCTGCAGATTCACATTTTGCGACAGCAAAGAAGCAATATTAATCGCATTAGTAATGACCGTGATGTTTTTTTGAGCGAGCAGACCTCTAGCGATTTCGAGAGTGGTCGAGCCTGCATCCAGCAGCACAGACTGCCCCTCCTGAACGAGGGAAACCGCCTTTTCGGCAATTCTCTCCTTTTCCGGCTTGTGCGAATCCTCGCGAATGGAAAGCAGGATGTCTTCTTCCAAATCTTCGGTGTAAACGACGCCGCCATGAACCCGCTTAAAGGTGCCCAGTTTTTCCAGCTGCACCAAGTCGCGGCGAACAGTCATATCCGATACCCGAAAATGCTCGATCAATTGTTGAACCGTAACGTTTTTCTGTTTCTCGATAAACTCTTTCATCTGTATTTGTCTCGTGCTGTTCAGCATGATTTTCCCCCTCGAAAGCGAAAGCACTTGCCTCGATTCATTCAATTCCACAAACAAACATTTTCAAACAACATTAAACGCGCGATCGATCCTTGGGTCCGATCCATACCGTTGCCGCCTCCTGCCACTCCCAGCAGGCTGGAGCCTGTCGCAGAGGAAGTCGATCGCCCCTCTCACGTACCCGCACGGATACTTGCTCCCACGGAACCACGCCGCTTGTAGCATCGATCGCTTCCACACAAAAAGCACCGACGGCAACGGCATGATTCATCGCGCTCTTTGGTGAAAGCCCTTTGAGCAAACCCGCCAAAAATCCAGCGATGGTGCAATCTCCTGCACCTGTCGTTCCTTTTACATTTGTTTCAAAGCAAGGTGCCCACAGCTGCCTTTCGGACCAGCTTTCCACGTCACCAATCAGTCCTGCCCCTATTTCTAATAGCCGCTTTTTGGAGCCTGTTTGCAAATACAAACCGGATTCTCCCAGCTTGATGACAACCATTCCACATCCCATACCAAGCAGCTCTTCCGCAAGCTCGCCAATCACTTCTTCTCCGACGAGAGACAACATTCCGTCCTGGCCCGTCCGAAGCTGCAGCTCATCATAGAAAGGGCGCTTCAGCATAAACAGGATTTCCTCCAAGCTGGGCAAGAAAATATCTACATGCGGCAAGGTTTTGCGCAGCACGCCTACCCAGTCGATGCTCCCAGATTCTGCATCCGGGTCAGGCATCGCCATGTCCAAAGAAGTGGCTACCCCTAAACCTTTTACTCTTTCCATGAGCTGCGCAAGATTATGCCCTTCACGTTCACGAATTCGTTTCATTTGTGGCGGATAGCCAAAATGGAACAGCTTTGCTCGCTCGACCTGTTCGGTTTTGATGTCCTCAACAGCAAATGTATCATTGGCGCCAGGACAATGCAGAAAGATGCGATCAACACCAGGAATGCTCAAGACGATGGAGTAAGAGGTGTGCTGTCCCTCTTCTACGATCATGGTCTCAGCCAAACGAGGATCCACTCTCTTCAAGGAATCAAGGAGAATCCTGCCGAATTCATCATTGCCCACCTTGCCCATGAGACTCGTCGATATCCCCAAACGATGCAGGGCAACCCCCGTATTGGCAACGGCTCCGCCTGTTGCGATCGTCGCAGCTCCTACCTCGATCAGCTTGCCTGGCAAGAAAAATTGCTTTAGTAATTTCCCTTCCTGGATGGAAGGGATGACATCCAGACAAACAAGTCCAGCGACTACGACTTCCGGTATATTAGGGGTCATTTCGTTACCACTCCTTATTCCAGGTTGACAATCACACCCTTCCGATGGGATTCCAAAGCAGCTGAAAATAACTGATGGGTAAAAGCAGCTTCTTGTGGAGTGGCACATGTGAAGGGCTGGTGCATATTTGGGCCATTTACGACTTCATCGCAAAACGCTGCCCACATCTGCAAAATCGCATCGGAAAAGCCAAATTCAAAAATATTTCCGGTAATCGTCGGGTATGCAGAAGCATAGGGCAAATCTTCCGTGCGCCAAGCCTGCTCTCCTCCGGGCCGATAAAGCATCGTACGTAATTCTTTCGGATTTTTGGTACTGAATTCGACGGAGCCTTCCATCCCAAGCACACGTATGAACCAGGTATTGTTATGACCTGGAGCAATGCGCTTCATCGATAGACTCATGGGGAAAGCATGTGAATCCGCTTTCACCTCGCAAAGCAAGGTAGCGTTGTCCCACGTCTCACAAGGGACCAGACTGCCGTCTGCTTCTGGCCTTTGCTCCACCAGATTACTTAGGATCGCTCGCACATTTCGCGGCTTCCACCCTAGACGCAGCGGTAAGTGCAGGACGTGCATCCCCAGATCCCCCATGCAGCCGTATTCGCCATTCGTAGCGATCCGGCGCTTCCAGTTGATCGGCTTTTGCGGATTCAAGTCGCTGCTATGTAAAAATCCTGCTTCCACCTCGATGACTTTCCCCACGTTTCCTTTTCGCACAAAATCATAGACCTTCAAGCCCCCTGGAAAAAAAGGCAGCTCAGAGGAGCAGCGCACCACCACATCTGGACGCTCCGAGATGGCTTCCTGCACTTGCTCATTTGCTACCCGATCGATACCAAACGGTTTTTCGCCCAGCAAATGCTTGCCTGCCCGAATAATCGCTGTGTATAGCTCTGCGTGCAAGTGATGGGGAACCGCACAGTAGATGGCATCGATTTCTGCCAGCGAAAGCAGCTCCCGGTAATGCTTTGTCACATGACGAATGCTGGGGAAATGGGAAGTGAACCACATTGCAGCAGCCAGATTGGCGTCACAAACAGCGACGATCTGCGGCTCGGCTTCCGTATCCAAAAGATGACACCAGCGCGAAACGGCACTGGCAAACTCCTTGCCCATCAAACCGCATCCGATGACTCCGAATCTCACCTTCTTTTTTGACATCGTCAGCGATTCTCCTCTTTCAAGATTTGCAGCGCGTGCTCGACAGTCGCTCCTTCATGAACAATTGCCATGAAGGCCCGGGTTATTTCCCTTGGTTTCGGATGTTGGACGACATTTCGCCCATAAACAATTCCGGATGCACCTTGTTGCATGAGCTGAAAGGTCCTTGTGAGAATCTCCTCCTCCGACGCTTTTCCGCCTCCACGTACCAAGACAGGAATTCCAGAAGCGGCTTCAATCACCCGATGATACTCCGTGATGTCATCGCAGGGATCTGCTTTGATGATGTCTGCCCCCAGTTCTACCGCCTGTCGCACAAGCGGGATAATTTTCTCGATGTTCCCGTCCACCATATAACCACCGCCCTGCTCATTTGGCAGCATGACCAACGGTTCAACCATCAGCGGCATCCCGTATTTTTCACAGGCGGGTTTGATTGCACAGACGTTCTGGATACATTGATGATAAACCTCAGGCTGGTTCGGAATAAAGAACACATTGACCACGACACAAGCAGCATCCAGCGAGAGAGCCTGCTCCACCGGATTTCGAATCATCTCGCTGAACAAATGTCTTGGCAGCTCTTTTCCGTAAACATTGGCAACATCAGTACGCAAAACAAGGGACGGTTTTTGTCTGCCGGAAACTCGCTGCAAATACTTCGCCTGACCGACGCTGAGCTGAATCGCATCCGGATCGGCCGCCACGACCGTCTTTACAGCGCGCTCCATCGACTCGATCCCGGACAGAAAAGCATACTCATTGAAAAAGCCGTGATCCATGGCCACATCAAAGCATTTTCCATCAGCAGCAAAGAGCCGGTTGAGCCGGGCAGAAGGCGACATCTCCATCACTCCATTAACGGAATATTTTCGTTTGTAAGATATATGCCTATCATAGACAGGAGATAACTGGAAATCAACATAATTATCACAAACAAACATTAACAAACAAACAACTTGTTTATCGCTAAGGAATGTCGTTCACTCTGTTCACTTCTACTACAATTTCACCCGCTGCCTTCTAGCCTCGATACTTCGGCATACGATGTTAGCACGGTGAGATGGGAGGTACGACTATTGGGTATCAAAAGGACGATGGAGTGTTTCCATCATTTTGTTATGTGCCTATCGATCGCGATCGAGCTTTTGATTGATTTTTAGCTCATTCGCTTTTCCTATTTTTCGCACAGTCATTTGTTTACATAATAAATGTTATGTTGTCCGAATGGCCTTACCCGCACCCTGTTGACCTAGTCATGCTTAAAACGCAAAAAGAAAAAGCTTCATCCGCGATTGGACGAAGCTTTGTTATTAAGCAGATTCCGAGCTGCTTGGAAATATGAGCTTGTACTCGGTTCCTTTCCCAGGCTCACTGGTGATTTCAATCTTGCCGTTCATTTTTTTGATGATCCCAAATGAGACCATTGTCCCCAGACCTGTCCCTTTTTCCTTGGTGGAATAATACGGTGTTCCCAGTCTCTTGATCTGTTCCGCAGTCATCCCAATCCCTGTATCGTTCAGATTGATGATGATATGATCATTCTTTTTGCTTGCCTTTATCTCCAGCATTCCCCCATCACGGAGGGCCTCGATCGCATTTTTCCCAATATTGATTAAAGCTTGACGGAATTTGTAGCGATCCCCGATGATCTGGAGCACTTGATCTTCAGGAAGCACTTTGTGAATTTGGATATTGTTGTAATTGGCATACGTGATCAGTAGATTCGATAAATAGGTGATCTCTTCGTGTACGCTGATGGCTTCAATCGATTCCGGATCTGGCTTTGCCAAGGATAAATAATCACTGATGATGAGCTGCGCACGATCCAGTTCTTCCAAACAAATTCTTTGATAGAACTGCTTCTTTTGCTTGTCCACATCATCGGCAGCGAGCAATTGGATAAAGCCTCTTACGGTTGTCAGCGGGTTGCGGATCTCATGGGCGACCGAAGCCGCCATGTCACTGACGATTTTGGTTTTTTCGCTTTTAATGACCTCTTCTTGCATATAAAAGTACGATTGCAAAAACTCTATGGCATACACGCAAACGCCAATAATGACCGCTTGCAGGATATAGGTATTCAGGGTTGCGAGCGGATACTGCAATACTTGCTGCAAGCTCCCTTGCGTGATGAAAAAATACGTCGAAAATGTAGTGAGCTTTATCGCCGTACACAACAGAATCGCGACGGCAATTTTTTGATACAGCTTTTGATAAGGATAGTTTTTGTACAGCAAAAGAACAAAGGCGAAGCTCGGCAGTATGGATACTGCATAAAGAAAATTGTTGGGATTGCCTAACAAAAATCGATAAATGAGTAAGGTCAAGTAGAGCAGAATAGAGACGACGGGCCCACCGTATAGAGAAGCGATCGCCAAGGGAACCGACCGAAAATCATACGTGACTTCATTTACTTTTACCGGAAACGACATGCTCAGCAGCAAGGCTGTTGCGAAGAGGACATAAAATAGTAACCGGTGATAAAATACGTTGCTTCTGTTTTTATACAGATAGGGATAGAAGACAAGCGGGGAAAAAATGATAAAAATATTGAGTAAAAAATCCTTGAGGTAAACGAACGCCGGCCCCTCCCTTTTCGTAACGAGAAGTATATACCCTCTTCATACACATTTTAACATTTATGAAAAAATGTGCACAGAGTTAATTGTGCCAACAAAATTGGCGTGACTTTGTCGTTGAAATCGTGATTTGTTCCTATCGTAGCATGTCTTCTCTTTCGCACTCTGTCAAGTCTATTTTCCATTCGGAGCTCCATTGTCATTCCATCTATTGCTGACTGAATCGTCTGCTTGGTACAATCTATTCGATACATACTTAGGCGTATGGAGGGGTGTAAGCGTGAAATTCTTTCCTTTGAGTGACACGAATCTCGAGGTTTCTTCACTCGTGTTGGGCTGCATGCGGCTCAAGCAGCTGTCGATATCTGAAGCAGAGTCATTGATACGATCTGCGATTGAGCAAGGAATCAACTTCTTTGACCACGCCGATATTTATGGCCATGGCGTATGCGAAGAGATCTTTGCGGAAGCTCTCCAAATGAATCCCAGCATACGCGAAACCATGATCCTGCAAAGCAAATGCGGCATCCGCTCCAAAGAAAACTACTACGATTTGTCAAAAGAGCATATTCTCCGATCCGTAGACGGAATTTTGAAGCGACTTCAAACCGATTACCTGGATATACTCCTTCTCCATCGTCCGGACCCGCTTGTAGAGCCTGATGAGGTTGCCGAAGCCTTTGATCAGCTGCATAGCCAAGGCAAGGTGAAGTACTTTGGCGTGTCCAACCATACACCGGCACAAATCGAGCTGCTCCAGCGCTCGCTTCCGCACAAGCTGATCGTCAACCAAATCCAGCTAAGTATTGCCCATACACCCGTGATCGACTCTGGTGTTTCGTTCAATATGAAGGTCGATCAGTCCATCAATCGTGATAGCAGCATCGTGGACTACTGCCGCTTGAACAACATCACCCTTCAGGCATGGTCACCTTTTCAGCATGGATTTTTTAAAGGGCCTTTTCTTGGAGATACCACCAACTTCCCTGAATTAAACCAAATCATTGACACCATTGCAAAAAAATATGAAGTGACCAATACAGCGATCGCCACCGCCTGGATCGAACGTCATCCGGCAAACATTCAAGTGATCCTCGGCACGACGAAGCCGGAGCGCCTGCTCGACGCTTGCAAAAGCTCGGGGGTAACACTGACGCGGGAAGAATGGTACCAAATCTACAAATCCGCTGGAAATATCGTGCCGTAGCTGTCCCGTTCTCCAAAAAAAGAAACGAAGGCCGGATCAGCCGACCTTCGTTCTTTTGTGCGTTCTTCAAATCTTCCGTTTGTATTTCAGTATATCCTTGATTTCTTTGTAGGTGCGAAATGGTTTGCTCATCACACGATAAGGGAGTGAAAACAGGAAGTGAGGTAAGTTATCCCCTGCCTCATTTTTAAACCGCTTCGGCTTGCTGAAGACACGCTCCATGTAGTTTAAGTACAGCTCTCTTTGAATGTCCGCCCCGCGCGAATCCGATAGGGAGCATACTTCGCAGCGAATTTCATACAAAATGTTGTCGACATACGTCACTTCATGGATGGTATCGTCCATGCATTTGATACAGAACAACGAAGCCTTCATCTTATCCTCTTTCACTTATACTCACCCCCTTGGCCTTCTCCAGTAATCGCTCTGCCAAATATTCATCTATGATCAACTTGTCGAAATAGTTGCCTTGCAAACCTGCCCAAACTGCCGCAAGCTTTTTCGTGCCTGAGACAACACCTACAACCGTCGGGATATGTTTGAGATCTGCAAGCTCGATTCCGATGACCCGGTTATTCAAATTGTTATCGATCGGCTCTCCTGTCTTGTCAAAGAAACGGGAGCTAATGTCCCCCACTGCTTCGCCATCCCGCAATTGCCGGATGTCTTCTTCTTTCAGATAGCCCATCTCTGCCATGGTGGATTCGTATGGATTTCCGATCCCAACTATGGCCAGCTCGACACGGCGCGCTTCCTCCTGAATGGAGCGTATGTCCGGCGAGTCTACCAACTGCTTTTTCAGCTCGATGGAGTCCGCGATGGCTGGTGCGTAAAGAAACTCACAGGTTCCTCCCAGCTTTTTAGAGAACTCGTAAGCAAGCTGGTTGGAGTGAATTTCAATGCGGTGCCGACCGATTCCCCCTACTAGAGGGTATACTTTCATTTTATGATGTCTCTCAAATGGATATTCATTGACCAGATGGTATAGCGTCGTTCCCCAGGAGATACCGATCCGCCGTTTGTTGCGGATCCACTTCGGAAGGTACTGTGCTGCTGCTTTCGCTACCTGCTGCTTGATGATTACTTCATTTGTAGAGCCTTGAGCGGGTACGACAATGACCTCATCCATCTTCAAGGCTGCTTCCAGCTCTTGCTCCAGCTCAACCATGCTTACAGTCTCGTCCCGAATGTAGATTTCTACGACTCCTGTATCTTTGGCACGCTGCAGCATTTTGGAAATTACCGGCCGGGAAACTCCGATTTTTTTGGCGATTTCCGCCTGTGTGAGTCCATTGACGTAGTACATTTTGGCGATGCGTACCAGTTCGCGTTTTTCTGTCCAGTTATCCATATGTATCCCTCATTAAAAACGTTACTATACTCTTCTTCCTTACATATTATAACAGATTTCCCCTGTTTTTTAGAAAGAAAAGAGGAAGACGGCTGTTGCCTTCCTCCCACTGTTTAATCATTGTTCTCCATTTGTTCACGAAGTCGCATGATCGTATTTTGTTCGGTGATCTCAATATCATGGAAAGTAATCACGGAGCCTTGGGCAACGTCTCTGCTAAGCCGAATATTTGGACCAATCAGACCAATCGGCAGCGCTTCTTGTTCTCGCCTATCAGCTGCCGTGATGATTTTCCCGTACGCAGAGAATCCTCCGATGCCATCGAGCGCTTCGCCAGCCCGCAAATCTTTTTTGGCTACGGCCACCGTTTCTGCCACCATCCCAAAGTAGGGAGCAATTGTGGCTTCCTTTTGCAGGTAGGCACGGGCGATGGAGAGCGGAGTCTCCAGACTGGTCAAATGATAAGGCCGATACAGGACGTAGTTTGGACCCGAACCCATCTTCAAGTACTTCATCGTGTCATGTACCTCTTGCATCGAGGAAGAGATGATTGCAAACACTCCGGGCGCAACGCCGTCCACATAATCAACGATCTTGGTACGATGCAGCATGCCGCCTGCCTCTGTCAGAGAGAACAGCCCTGGCAGCTCAGCCAGCTGCGCTTTGCGGCCATGCATCCCCGGAACATCCGGAACGAACCCGGTTGCGTTTGCCACTGCCGTCATTTCCACCATCGTCTTGGTGCCGTCCTGGAACGAAGCAAGCATCTTGGGACTGGAGCCTTTGGCAGCAGCTTCTCCCCGTGCCGTATCGGGATTGGCGTGAACATTCAGAGCGTTGTTCTTTCCTTTTCCGAGCGCAACGATCTCAAAGCCTAGCGCGTCGGCAAAGTCATGAAGCTCCATAATCGCACCTGGCTCATCCCCAGCAGAACCCGTATAGACGACTCCTGCATCATCTGCCAGCTTCTTCAGCCATGGTCCTACGGTGACATCCGCTTCTACGTTCAGCATGACGATATGCTTTTTATGGCGGATGGCTTCCCAAGCTATTTTCGCCCCGATGTCTGGCATACCAGTCGCATCCACGATCACATCCACATTGGATAGCTGTGGGATCAGCTCGGCTTCTGTGGTCGCGACCGAATAACCCGAGGCAATCGCTTGATCCGCTTTGTCAAAATCCTGCGTCTCCAGGATGCGAGTATCTGGTACACCTGCTCTGCGATAGGCAGCTTTGATGTTTTCCGGAAACAGGTCAGCCGTGATGACGACTCTCATTCCGTGCATGCCTTCTATTTGCGAGATCAAACCGCGTCCCATTTGCCCAGCGCCGACCAGACCGACGCGAATGCAGCCTCCTTCTTTTTCTAGTGCTGCAAGTCGTCTATTGAATCCCAACATGGTGTCTCTCCCTCTTTTCTCTTGATTGGATGTTGTGAATTACGGACGGATGAAGGCGACTTTCAGGCCAACTTCCAATGGGGGAAAGTCAACCTTTGCTACGTGGATATTCCCAGGCAGCTGCGGGGTTTCACTTCCATCCGCTTTCACAGTGCAATGACCGATGTTTTGAAGGGTTTCGTTTGCTTTCTCGCCCACACTCGTCACTTGCAATTGCGTATCTCCCAGAAGTAGAATGTCCCCTGGCTTGATTTCCTCTGTATGCGTTGATTTGGTATGCAGCACGGCCATATCGTGCAGCTCTTCCGGGGCGTCCTGATTGAAGAGAATCAGCATATTTTCATTCAAAAAGTCTGGAACCATCGCTCCAATCGAGACAACAGTGCTGGTAAACAAGGTGTTCATGGAATACCTCCTGAAATGATTACTCGCTGTAGAGTCCAAAGCTTGCTACGTAGGCAATGACGACTGCGATCGGGCCCGTGATCTGGCGGGAGAGCAGTACGGCTGGTACCCCCACTTCGATGGTCTCTGGCATTGCTTCTCCCAACGTCAGCCCTACTGGTACGAAATCGCAGCCTACTTGCGGGTTGATGGCAAAGAGCGCCGGCAACGCCAACTGTGGCGGGATCGTGCCACGACCAATCTCTACCCCCACCAAGACACCGACTACTTGCGCGATGACGGCACCTGGTCCAAGCAAAGGCGAGAGGAACGGCAGTGCGCAGACGATCGAGATGATCAACAGGCCGATGATATTTCCTGCGAGCGGTTTGATGACGTTCGCTAAAATATCGCCAATCCCGGTGAAGAGAATGATCCCGATCAAGGTACTGACGAACGCCATGAACGGAAGAATATTGCGCAAAACCTGCTCGACCGTATCACGACCTGCCTGATAGAAGGTTCCGACCACGCCCCCCATCAGGCGACCAATTTTCTCAATGAACCCGGTTTTCTTCGGCGGCTGATTGCCCTGCATGCTGGCGACTTTCGCGCGGGCTTCCGCTTTCAGCTCCTGTGCCGATTTTTTTTGCTGGCTTGCGGCATTACTCGCGGCAGCAGTCGCCACTTCATCCATTAAGGACACATTGTTCTCTTTTACGCCGGAGACAAAATTCGTCTCTTTGATGAAGTTAATCAGTGGACCAGAGGGAGAAGCAGGAGTCACGTCTACGGTAAGAACGCCTAGCTTTGGATACACACCGCAGCGTGCTGTTCCACCACAATCGATCACGACGCATGCCATTTCATCCGGCTCTACTTTGCTGGAAAAGCCATCGACGGCAATCCCGCCCGTCAGCTCCGCGATTCGGGCTGCAACGGGATGAATCCCTCCACCTGTAATCGAAGCGATATATGGTTTTTCGTCTGTCGGCAGGATGGTAAGAGGACCTCCCCACCCACTTGACGCTTTTGTTACTTGCACCGCACGATAGTTGCTCATGTCAACGTCTCCCCTCTTCACTTCCTTATACTGCTGCTTGTGCTTCGCGGCGTTTCATCATCGCCTTTGTGATGTACTCGGTTACGATACCGCGAATCAAAATGACGAGGATCCCGACCAGGAAGTAGCGAATCGCCAAAGGCCCGAGAGACAGTCCCAACTGAGTGATGCCGGTCGCAATACCCATGTAAACGAAGAGCTCAGAAGCGTTCGCATGAGGGAACAATCCCGTGATCGGATGGCAGAACGATACGGCAGAATCGTAGAAGGCCGGTTTTTGATACTCCGGCAAGAATTTACCGAATGTGTATGCCATCGGGTTGGTCAGGAAAAACATGGATAAGATCGGGAAAATGGTGTATCGCAGGATCATATTGCCTGTGCATTTGGCAGCGAAGCGTTCGATGCGTTCTTCTCCAACGAATTTGATGAATGCGTTTACAGCTGTGATCAAGCAAATCAATGTAGGAATGATTCCTGTCACTAATCCTACGAAGGTCTTTCCGCCTTCCTGAAACATTCCGATAAACCCTTCTGCAAGATGTACAAAAAAGTCCATTTACGCATACCTCCCGATTAAAAAATAAAAACCAGATGAAAGTATTCATCTGGCCCGCGGCCCAACTTTTTTATCCAATTTGTTCTTGTTCCCTTTGTTGCTGCTTGGCCTGCGCGGCCCGGATTTGCTCGATTGCCATTCGAAGCGCTGTCTGCACCGGCTGCTTTTGCTGTTTGGAGGCAGTGTCGTACAATGTGTCCATTGATTTGCCAATCGGTTCCCCGTACTTCTGAAACCGGGAGAAAACGCTGACCCCCGACATCCGCTTGCACTGAGTCACAATTCCTTGTGGATCGGTAACGAGAATGACGACGGCACCGACTCCAAAGCGTCGTTTGTTCACTCCCACTCCCAGGTAGCCGTTCGGTTGCTGCTGCATGAGACGCAGCTCCTGATAGTAATGGCGTGACTGTAGCTGTGTCAGCACAAGCTGCAAAATCCAAAGCCCTGCGAACAACAGAACAACGTACCCCCAAGTCAAGTGACCACCTCCCTTTACAAATGTTCTTACTAGTTACAATTGTAAATTGAAAACGTTTTCATGTCAAACAGATTCTTTCTTAGGCGTGGATGCCTTTCCCTAGCCATTTTGCTGCTGCCTCCATGAAGCTCTCTGAAACGGTAGGATGCGGATAGATCATGTTCGCGACATCGTCTACGGTTGCTTCCAGTGACAGGAAGGCCGTGCCTGTTGAAATCATTTCTGTGACGTGGGGGCCGACCATGACGACTCCCAGCACTTCTCCGTACGTTTCTTCTGCAATCAGCTTGGTAAAGCCGCTGTTCTCGTCTGAAGCCATCGCTTTTCCGTTTCCTGCATGCGAATAAATCGTCGTCTTCACGGCATATCCTTGTGCTTTTGCTTCCTCTTCGCTCAAGCCCACGCTGGAAATCTCAGGCGAGGTATAAATGCAGCGAGGAACTGCTTTCATATTTCCCTTTTGTTTTTTGCCTGCTGCATTGATCGCTGCTGTTTGACCTTCTGCACTCGCGACATGTGCGAGCTGCCATCCGCCGATCATATCTCCCGCCGCATAGATGCCTGGTATCGATGTTTCCAAGTATTCGTTGACCTGGACAAACGGGCCGTTCTTCTCTATGTTCAAATTTGCTATAGCGGACAAATTTGGCTTTCGACCTACAGCTACGAGCAATGCGTCAGCAGGAATCGCTTCGGAATTTCCCTTCGCATCCTGTGCATGGATTTCAATTCCTGTATCACCCTTGGAGATCGAAGTTACTTTTAAACCCGTCCCAATCGTCACCCCTTTCTTGCGCAACGACTTGGTCAGGATACTAGCTGCGTCTTTGTCCTCTTGAGGGATGAGTCTGTCCGCCATTTCAATCACAGTCACCTTCGACCCCAGGCTTGCAAAAATGCAGGCGAACTCTACTCCGATGAAGCCTCCTCCGAGAATCGCGATTGACTTTGGAACCTGCTCTACATCAAAGATTGTGTCACTCGTAAAATAAGGTACCTGTGCTAGTCCTGGAATCGGTGGTACAGAAGGCGTGGAACCCGTTGCCAGAATAATCGAGCTTGCTTTGACGACCGTGCGCAAACCGTCAGCTGCTTGAACGGAAATGCTCTTGTCAGGCTTCACTTCGCCAAAGCCTTGCACAAGATCGATTTTTCCGACTTTTAATAGACCCGCAATACCAGTGCGAAGGGTTGCGATTACCTGATTTTTTCGGTTCAGCATCTTCTCGAGAGAAAACGCCACTTCTCCGGTTTCAATGCCCCAGCTTGCGGCATTCCGGATCTGGTCCAAGATCCCTGCCTGATGCAGCAGCGTTTTGGAGGGGATGCAGCCCCGGTTCAAGCAGGTACCGCCCAAATGGTCTGCTTCAATCAGTACTACGCGCTTCCCTTCCTTTGCACCGCGAATGGCTGCTACATATCCTGCTGGGCCTCCCCCAATCACTGCGATATCGTATGTTTGCGACATTGTTAGCTCCTCCTTTTACGCCAGCAGGTGGTATGGTGCTTCTAGGTATTCTTTGATATCCTGCAAAAAGGCTGCCGCAGGAGCACCATCCATGACACGGTGATCAAAGGAAAGACTCAAAGACATCATCGGGCGCAGCACAATCTGTCCATCGACCCCCACAGGCTTCTCATGAATTCTTCCCACACCTAAAATGGCGCTCTCCGGTTGATTGATGATCGGGGTGAAGGCATCGATCGCGTACATTCCTAAATTGCTGATCGTGAATGTTCCGCCACGCATGTCATCTGGCAGCAGTCGTCCTTCCCGGGCCAATCCTGCCAGTCGTTTGGTATCTGTGGTCAGCTCGGCGAGACCTTTGCGATCGGCATGCTTGACGACAGGGACGAGCAGTCCATCGGAAACCGCTACAGCCAATCCAACATGAACCGAATCGTGATACACAATCGTTTCGTCTTGCAAGGAAGCATTGACCTTTGGATGACGCGCCAAAGCAGCTGCGACAGCTTTCATGATAATTTCGGTATAAGACAGGCGATGACCGGTCGCTTCCTCGATGGAGGGAAGCAGTGTCGCTCTGACTTCCTGCACGCGTGTCATGTCCGCCTCTGTCGTCAATGTCACATGTGGAGCGGTGAATGCACTCTGCGTCATTCGCTGTGCGATTACCTTGCGCATTCCCTCGAGCTTACTTGACTTACTCGAGGAAGCAACTGTTTCAGGAGCTTGGCTCACAGCAGGCTGTAACTGCTCTTTCCGTGCTGCAATCGCATGCTCGACGTCTACTTTTTGAATACGTCCATTCGGGCCGGAGCCTTTTAGTTGGCGAAGGTTCACATCATTTTCACGTGCAATCCGTCGAGCGACTGGCGTGGCTCTGAGATTAGCGCCATGCGAATGGGTTTCCTCCATATTCATTGCTGTTTCCTCTTGCTCTTCCTGTTTTTCCACGACCTGCAGCGTATCAGCTGCTTCCAAAGAAGGAGGCGCGTCTGCTACCACCTCTCCTGCAGCGCCGACATATCCAATAACCTGGTTGACAGGTACGACTTCATCTGGGCCATAGTATATTTTCAGCAGCGTCCCTGTCGTGTAGGACTCTACCTCAATATTGATCTTATCCGTTAAGACTTCCAGTAAAACGTCACCTTCACGAACCGAGTCTCCCTCTTGTTTAAACCATTGGATGACGGTTCCGGTTTCCATCGTCATACTCAGTTTTGGCATGAATACTGCAGTTGCCATCTTGCTTATCCCCTTCCTGTCAGCGGAATACCGTTTCCTTGACTGCTTGGATGATATCTTGTTCTTGTGGAATGGCTGCTTTTTCGAGGACAGGATTGTACGGAATCGGAACTGCCTTTCCTCCCAGTCGTTTGATCGGCGCATCTAGGTAATCGAAGGCTTCGCTTTCCGCGATCAGGCTCGCTATTTCTCCGCCAAAACCGCCGCGCTTGACTGCCTCATGGACGACAACCACACGCCCCGTCTTCTTGACTGATTCGACGATCGTCTCGATATCCAAAGGCACCAGCGTGCGCGGATCGATAATTTCTACGCTGATTCCTTCCTTCTCCAGCTCAACTGCTGCCTGCAAAGCTTTGTGTACCATAATCGCAGTTGCCACGATGGTCACATCGGTTCCGGCACGTTTGATATCGGCTTTTCCAATCGGCAAGCTATAGGACTCCTCCGGCACATGGCCCTTCGTCCGATAGAGCAGCTTGTGCTCGTAAAAGATGACAGGGTTGTCGTCATCGATGGCGGCTTTCAGCAATCCTTTAGCGTCATAGGCGGTAGAAGGCTGTATGACCTTTAGCCCCGGAATATGCGCCATCCATGCTTCCAGGCTTTGGGAGTGCTGGGCTGCAGCACCTGTCCCCGAGCCAGAGGGCGTGCGCAGAACGAGTGGAACCTTGCCTTTCCCGCCGAACATGTACCGGTTTTTCGCTGCCTGATTCACGATCTGATCCGTCGCAATCGTGATGAAATCGGAAAACTGCAGCTCCACGATCGGGCGCATTCCCGTCATGGCTGCTCCAACAGCTGCCCCTGCGATCGCCGCTTCCGAGATCGGTGTATTTCTCACGCGCTCTTTTCCAAATTCCTCGATCATGCCGCGCGTCACACCAAACGCGCCACCGTAGACGCCGATGTCCTCCCCCATGATGAATACATCCTGATTGACCCGCATTTCCTGACTCATGCATTCCCGCACCGCTTCCAAATAAGTAAGCTCTCTTTGTGCTGACACTGTGTTCCCTCCCTCGCCTATGCGTAGACGTCTTCTTCTAGAATTTCGATGGGCGGCATCGGGCTTTCCTCAGCAAACTTCACCGCATCCTCTATTTCCGCTCTTGCCTCCGCTTCGATCCGGGCTGCGTCCTGTTCACTGAAGATTCCTTCACTGATCAGCACCCTTTTCATTCGCTCAATCGGATCGCGGTTGTTGCGCCAGTCCATTTCCTCTTCCCGAGTCCGGTACTTTTTCGCATCACTTTTCGAGTGGCCTTTCCAACGGTAGGTTTTCGCTTCGATCAGAGTAGGACCCTCGCCTCTACGGGCACGTTCTACTGATTCATGGGTCACATTCATCATGGCAAAAATATCATTTCCGTCTACGACTGCTCCAGGAATGCCGTACGCTGCAGCTCGATCTGCGATGTTGGCGACCTTCACCATCTCTTTTACCGATCCAGACATGCCGTACTGGTTGTTTTCACAAATAAAGACGACAGGCAAATTCCAAATGGCGGCCATGTTCATCGCCTCGTGAAAGCTCCCTTCATTCGATGCCCCGTCTCCGAAAAAGCAGAGGGTGACATAACCGAGCTGCTTCATTTGGGAAGTCAGCGCAGAGCCAACAGCGATCGGGATCCCTCCACCGACAATGCCATTCGCCCCCAGATTTCCTTTCTCTACATCGGCTATATGCATGGAGCCGCCTTTTCCTCGACAGTAACCGGTGACCCGTCCAAACAGTTCCGCCATCATCCGGTTGGCTTCTGCACCCTTGGCGATGCAATGGCCGTGTCCTCTGTGTGTGCTCGTAATCTTGTCACGATCCTCCAGTACCGCAATAGCACCAGCTGCAGAAGCTTCCTGCCCTACACATAGGTGCGTGGTCCCGTGAATCATCCCTTTGGCAAAAAATTCATCGACTTTCTCATCAAAAAAGCGGATCACCCACATTTGGCGAAACAGCTCCACCAGCTTTTTCTCTGTAACCATCGATGGAACACTTACATTGATAACCAAATTCCTCTCCTCCTCAAGTTGTCTTTCTCGCCAGGCTTGTATATAGCAGAAACGGATCAGATGGAGGGAATATTCCCCCACCTGACCCGTGGTCCAAGCGTCGGTCTTGCCTATTGAGATTATGGAGTTGGCTGCTTTTGCTGGCTTTGATCACGCTCGTATTCTTCGCGCGTCATCTTTTTGACGGAGATGAGAAACACTTCATCTTTTCCTTCGCAAATCAGCTCTTCGTGTTCAAACAGTTTGTAGACCTTCGTTCCGGGAGTTACCTTTTCAATGACCTTCATGCGTGTCACCTCCGGATGTCTTTACATTTGTTCTTAGTAGTTACATTTGTAATTCATTATAAATATTCTGATAACCTAGTCAAGTGGCAAACGTTTATTCTTCCCCAAACTTTCTCTCCACAAGAGTGGAAAGCGAGTCGATCGCTTCTTCCTCATCTGGTCCTACGGCCTTTAGTGTCAATACCGATCCCATCGTTGCTGCCAGGGAAAGAACATTGAGAATGCTCTTCGCGTTTGCCACTTTTGTCCCCAAAAGAATCGTGATCTCTGACTTGTACCCCGCCGCCAGCTTTACAAATTCTGCAGCAGGACGGGCATGCAAACCAGTTTTATTCAAAATCGTTACTTGTTTTTCCATATGGAATCCTCCCTGATGTTTCACCATTTTCGAGTAATGCTTGCAAATCGGGTGATTGATTCGCCTCTTGTCTTTCGCTTAAAAAAGAATAAAGCTCCTCCACAGCTAACTGGCAGTGCTCCGTGATCGCCAGCATGTAAACGTATTGGACGAATAGACCTGGCTCCCATTCCACTGGATGAGCGAGTCTGGCGGCAGCAATTCCCGGACGGATTGTTTGCAGTGTATCCGCATGCGGGATAGCCGCTCCCAGCAAGAATGTATTCCCCATCCGTTCCCGTTCCCAAACCTTCTGGGCAAAATCTTGCTCGACAAACCCTTGTTCTCGCAAAAGGCTTGCAAGGGCTTCGATGACTCGTTCCTTACTGGCCCGCTCCTCACAATTCCAGATCAGTTCGGGATGCAATAATTCTCGGAGCCCGTAAGAATGCGGCGGCAGCGATGGGGAGAGTGTTCCATTTGCCACGAGCAGCAATCTCTTGATAAAGCTGATTCCTGTTTCATCTATGATCTCTTTAATGGAAATAAAAGGAATTCCGTCCAGCATCGGATTGACTGTCCCTACCACTGCGAAAATATGATATTTTTCCAGCCATTCCTTGTATAGCTTGCGAATGGAGAGCGAGCTTGCCTGAAGAATCGTCACCTGTTCTTCTGTTGCATCCAGCTTTTCCTTCAAGAGCATATCCAGTCTTTTCGCCGCTCCTTCTCCAGTCAGGCAAATCGTCACGATCGCAACCGGCTTTGAATTGGTCGTATAGACGGACGGCAGCGCATTCGTTGGCATTGTGCGCAACCGATTCACGATCTGACTCATCGACTCGCTCGAGTACAGGCATTTTCGCATGACCTCAATCACCAAGGTCGTTGTCACGTTTGGCAGCACCTGCACACGCACGCCGGTCCGCACCTCCCACTCGGCTTCACTCAACAAATTACTGCCCATATCCGCGAGCAAAATGACGCCCTCTCCCTGATCCACCTGCCGTATCGAAGCACTGATACGTTCGATCGCAGAAGAGAGGTCGTCGTTCCAGTACAGCTCGACTGCGAGCGCATGCTTCCTCTCAAACAAGCGCGCCGCAACCTCGACCATGCTTTTTGCTACCTGCCCATACGAGGTGACGACCACGCCGATCACCGGTTTTGGTTCTGTGAATACCGAGCATTGCTTCAAATACATCTCGAGCAGCGCTACTTCCGAATCCGGCAGGGTGATTCCCCATATGGTCTGCACGACCTTCGCCATTTCCAGGGCGACTTTGTACTCCATCGATTCGCAGTCCGACTCCAGCGGAAGCTCCCTCGTTTTAGGATCCGGCCATCGATCCAAGAGGCCGTGCAGGTGAATCGCCAAGGCATAGGAAATTCGCTGGTAATCCAGTGTCATATGCCGCTCCGCAATCCACAGCATTTGTTCGACCGCCGAAACCACCTGATCGCCGACAAGCTTTACCAGCTGTTGCAGGCGCAGCGCTCTCTTTTCATGTTCACCTGCTGCAGGCTCTAGACGAGTATCCAGCTCTTTGTTTACGATCAGCTCAATCAGTTCTTCGCTTTGGCCCTGGTTTTTCAGGTTGCGATACCGTTCAACAACCCAGTTGTATAAATGCTGGGCGGAATCTTCGCACAACTCACTGCCGAGATCGGAGCGCTGTCCCGGAATAAACAGGAACTGATCTTTTTTCAGCATGGGCAGCTCGGGTGCCAGCCCGTTCAATTGCTGCTGACTTACGACGTGCATGGGCAAATCGTACCGATCCACTTGCACCACGGACTTTTCTTCCTGATGGATCGTTTTGAGAAACGCTTTCGCCAGCAGTACCCGGATGTCACTGTGCAGCTGCCCCATATTGGCGGGACATTCGTACATCATGAGGGAGGCAATCACTTCTTTTTGGACGACGACCTCTTTCCCGATCCGATCGGTTTCTTCGTTCAAAAAATGCAAAATTAGCGAGAGCCGCTCCTGCTGCGTCCACTCGGATAAGGCAGGCAGCTCAATGGTCATCGGGATGCGTCTGCGCAGTGTCAGCAGCAGGCTCGACTCCGGGCTTTCCGTAGTCGCACCCACGATCAATATCGTCGCCTTTTGCTGGAACTGAACCTCTCCGAGTCGCCGATATACCCCTTTGTCGATCAGATAAAAGAGGTTCTCCTGCCCTTCTGGCGGCAAGCGATGGATCTCATCCAGAAACAGAATGCCCCCATCCGCCTGATCCACTAATCCGAGCTTGTCTTGCTGCGCACCTGTAAATGCACCTTTCACATATCCGAATAGCTGGGACAGCAAGAGCTGCGGGTTTTTGGCATAGTCCGCGCAATTAAAAATGATAAAAGGGGCATTTCGCTTCATCACTTGCTGCTCAATCGCGAAATGATACATCGCTTCGGCCATCCTGCTCTTCCCGACGCCACTCGCTCCAAAGAAAAGCGTATGCAGCCCATTTGGCGGGTAAAGCGCAGCTGCCTGTGCTTGCTGGATCGCTGCTTTGAGCGTCCCCTTTGCGCCGATCAAGCTGGCAAAGGTCACCGCCTGGCTGGCTTTGCGAGCTTTTTGACGCGTGCGTTCTTCCGTTTTGGGCGTATCCTCTTCTTCTGAGAACGCTTCCATTTTGCCACGCAATTGATGGACCATAAAACGCGAAACCTCATAGCCCATCTCATTTAAACGACTGGTAAGCTCTCGACTCGGCATGCTAGGGGTTTGCTTCAGAAGGTGCTCCATTTCTTTGAGCAGGAGTGGCTGCCTGCGTTTTCGAGAATCAGGAATCTGCAGCTTGTGTCGAAGCAAAGTCACCTCGTCACGTCGCACTCCCAATTGACGGGCGATTTGCTCATCGGTTAAGGGAGCTTTTTTATCCTCGTATTCGATGATGTGCCTGATGCGTTCCTCCATACCATCCCCCCACAATCTATCACAAGCAACATTTGTGCCAATGGTTAAAACTCGCATTTTCCTCGCCATTTCGCTCTACATTATCTACCATAACATAATTCAAAAACGGTATCAGAATATTCTGTGGCATTTTTTGTGCACGTTTCTCCACAATGTATACCTTTTCGTTGACGATTATGAGAGGAACCGCTAAGATAAACGTATTCAAATCCTTTGGATCATGGGTCAGGGACGATTCCCTGGCCTTTTTTGCGTCTATAACTTTACTTTCACTGGAGGGATACGATGTATAAAGGGATTGCCGCCTCACCCGGCTATGCCGCAGAACGCGCTTTCGTATGGAAGGAACAAGCATTATCCATTCCCCATGAAACAATCACAGCAGACCAAGTGGAGCTGGAAAAGCAGAAAGTCCGCGACGGCCTAGAGCAGGTCAAACAGGAGCTTGCCTTCACACGAGAAGATGTCCGCGAGCGCTTCGGTGAAGAGGAATGCGCCATTTTTGACTCTCACTTGATGATGCTAGAGGACCCTATTCTACTAGAAGAAATCGATCGAGAAATCCTCGATTCAGCCAAAAATGCTGTCTGGGCAGCCCACGATGTCCTAACGACTCACGCTTCTGTTTTTGAATCGATGGACGATGCCTATTTGCGCGAGCGTGCCGCTGATTTTAAAGACTTGCGTGGCAAACTCGCGAGACGACTTCTCGGTATCTGTGACGTATCTCTTGAAGCGCTAGATCGACCAGTTATTCTAGTCGCCCATGATCTGACGCCCTCCCAAACGGCTCGGCTGAATCCGGAATGGGTCAAAGGAATCCTGACAGAAATAGGCGGACCGACCAGTCATTCTGCTATCCTGGCACGCACACTGCAGATTCCTGCTGTCGTGGGTTGTGGTCCGATTGCCTGCGAGATTACCGATGAAACGATTCTTGCTCTAAATGGAAATACGGGAGAGATCACGATCCATCCAGAGCAGGAGCAGGTCGAGCGCTACCACCGGGAGCAGCACGCCTTCCAAGAAGAACAAACGCGATTGCGCGCCGCCGCTTTTGAAACCGTATACACGGCAGATGGAAAAAGGATTGAGATTGCAGGGAATATCGGGAACCCCGCGGACTGCCGCTCTGTACTCGCGAACGGCGGAGACGGTGTAGGCTTGTTCCGCTCTGAGTTCCTTTTCCTTGAGCGGGATCAAATGCCGAGCGAAGAGGAACAGTTCGAGGCGTACGCCGAGGCGGCACGTGAAATGGCTGGGCGCCCTGTCATTATTCGAACGATGGACATTGGCGGAGACAAGCAGCTGCCTTATCTGCCGATGGAGGCGGAAGAAAATCCATTCCTCGGATTTCGTGCCATTCGACTCTGTCTGGCTGAAAAGGAAATGTTCCTAACCCAGCTGCGCGCCATCCTGCGAGCTTCCAGCCAAGGCAAAATCAGAGTGATGTTTCCGATGATTGCGACAGAGGAAGAATTGCTCGAGGCGAAGTCTCTGCTCGCACAAGCGAAGGAACAGCTGCGAGAAAGACAGCTTCCATTTGACGAGAAGATCGAGACAGGAATCATGATCGAGATCCCTTCCGCAGCCATCATCGCCGATCAGCTTGCTCCTCATGTCGACTTTTTCAGCATTGGCTCCAATGACTTGATCCAGTATACCTTTGCCGCTGACCGCATGAATCAAAAGGTCAGCTATCTGTACAATCCGGTTCACCCGGCTATCCTTCGTCTGATCGGTCGAGTCGTCCAAGACTCGCATACACATGGCAAATGGGTCGGCGTTTGCGGGGAAATGGCTGGCGATCCTCTTTACGCAAAGGAACTGATTGCCCTTGGCGTCGATGAATTGAGCATGACTCCTTCGCTGATCCCCAGAATGAAACAAGCGATCAAAGGCATGTCCGCTACTACTCTCATCTATAAATAATTGCTGCCAAAACAAGACCCACAAATGATTTTGTGGGTTTTTGCGCTTTTCAGGTTGATTGAAACGGACAATTCCTTTAGGTATACCTTGGAAATGACGAAGGCAAAGAAAAAGCATTATCATTCATATAAACGTCGGCTCATTTCATCCAGGTAGGGATAGTATCCGAACAAGTTGAATGGGCTCGTTTACAAGCTTTGCGCGATATTTATAATCTCCTGAATGGTGGACTGTACTTCATTACTCTCCTTGATTACAAACATATGGTCTGCTTCTCCACCTATTGGTGGCAACGCATTGCCATTATGAGACTCAGCTTTTTGCCGACTAAGCACTTCTTCAAAAGTAGAAGCACTCCTGAAAATAACGGTACTACGCTGACTATTGGCAATTCGAGATTGAAGAATAGCGTCGGGAATATCAAAATTTACGATTATGCTTACAAAACCTTTTTGACGGAACCGCTCGAGTAAATCCAGACGACCTTTGCGATCACGATTGGCGTTACATAAAATGAGATGAAAATTTGTTTCATTAACAGCATAATCGACGATCGTTCGAGAGATAGCGTCCTTGAGTGCATTGACTCCTTGTTTAGGTAGCAAGCTTTTATAATAGGTCTGGATAAATTCAGCATGGTTATCTCTGTCAATCACAACGGAGTTTTGTAAGTGCTGTTCTAATTCTTTAGCGAGCCTTTTCATTCATGCCCCCCTTCCATTCTCAAATCATTAGTCGAACAAAGCCGGCTGTTAGCTTAGCAATCAAATCGTTATGTCTGCCCCACCAATAGTGGCTTCTATCTCAAACATGGGATTGTTGTTGCCACCCAGGTTATAAAATTCCATCTGAATGTTTGTATCATTTCAACCGTTCCAGGAGAATATCCTCCCTACTGTAAGCTAACTTTCCTGTCTACGCTTGCAGAAAGAAGAGTAAGCAACAGTCTTTATGAATAGAGCCAAAGAAAACCACCCTGTACATGCCAGCAGGCAACACTCAGGGTGGTTGTTCGTTTTCGTCCTTTATAATGCTTTGTTCTCAGATTGCGAAGAATTCTTTTGCTTGCGCTGGACCAGATAAGCGACGCCCAAGCCAATGACGGCAATCCCGATAATCCCTACGTAGCCTAGCTTTGCTCCAAACAAGAAGATTGCCGTAGTCGGAACCGCCCCATCGACAAGAGAGGATATCGCACTTGCCCCGTCAGGGAATTTGAAGCCGGCGTTTTGGGCTGCTTGCGTAAACAGCGGCGAAATATAAGTAGCCAAAAGCAAGCCAAATGCGAGCGAGATCGTTGCCCCGATCACGGTACGGATGACGTTTCCTTTAAAAATAGGCACCATCAAGCATACGATGAATGGAATGGTGGCCAAGTCTCCAAAAGGAAGAACCTTGTTGCCCGGCATCAAAACGGCTAGGCCCAAAACAATCGGAATCATCAAAAGTGAAGCGGCAATCGTGGCCGGATGACCGACCGCCAGTGCTGCGTCCATGCCGATATTGACTTCCCGTCCAGGAAAGCGCTTACGAACAAATTCACTCGCAGCTTCCGAGATCGGTATCAAGCCTTCCATCAAAATACTGACCATTCTCGGCAAAATCAGCATGACGGCAGCGGTTTTCACGCCCAAATCGAGAACCTTCTGAAGATCCCATCCAGCCAAAAGCGCGATAATAATGCCTAAAATAAGTCCTAAAA
Organism: Brevibacillus centrosporus; assembly: GCF_003710815.1. Taxonomy (GTDB): domain Bacteria; phylum Bacillota; class Bacilli; order Brevibacillales; family Brevibacillaceae; genus Brevibacillus; species Brevibacillus centrosporus. The sequence goes on along the minus strand of NZ_RHHP01000010.1, from coordinate 69,338 downwards.
CAGTCGACTCACCCAGCAAGCCCAAACGTTTTTGAATCGTTTCGGGGTCTGCTTTCAGGTTGCGGAAGCCCGGAATCCGATCAAACAGCTTTTCCAGCGGCAGAGCGATCAAGTAATACGGTGTCGACGTTCCGTGCGGGAAGGAAATGTTCGGGTAGCCATAATAGTTGGATACGTGCTTCGCCGTGAGATCCGCCAAGACAAGAAGGATAATGGCATGGGCAATCGAAGTCAAAATCCCCAAGGTAATGTTGTTCGACATGACTGCGACCAGCGAACCTGTAAATGCAATATGCCACAGATTCCAGAGGTCGATGTTCAGCGTTCGTGTCAGACCGAGCACCAGCATGCCCAGATTGACGGCAAGCCCGATCGGAATCGCAAGTGCACCGACTGCCGATCCAAACGCAATGGCCGAGGTAGCTGGCCAGCCTACGTCAATGATCGTAAGCTGGATGCCCAGGTTTTTGACCATGTCCTGGGCAGCGGGTCCAAGACTTCCCATCAGCAGGCCAATCACAAGGTTGATCCCAATGAATCCAATCCCGACCGTCAGACCTGCACGGAAGGCTTCCCCCGGCTTTGTTTTCAAGATGATCCCAAACAGAAAAATGAGAACGGGCAAAACAACCGAGGGGCCAAGGTCTACGAGGTACTTGATAACGTCCATAGTGAACCTCCTTTGTTCAGGCACATAATTGATTTTAGGATGTTAGCTTTGCTTCAATTTGTTCAAACACTTGCTCTTTTCCGATTCCTGTCAGCAAAGGTACTGCATTGATGACTTTTTCTTGCAGCGAAGGAGGTACCGTCGTGGTGGAAATGATCAGGTCGTATTGATCGGCTTTGTTTAGCACGTCACTGACTTTGGACTGATCCAACGAAGCATCGATGCCTTTGTCCCGTAAAAACGCTTTCAATTTTTGCATGACGACAGTCGAAGTAGCTACACCGGTACCACAGATGACGAGTACTTTTTTCTTGTTCATGATTTCTCCTCCACCTGCTCAAGCTGGGCGAGTACCTTCCATACCTCTTCCGTTCCTTGAGCATCCATAATTTTCTGCATATTCGCCTGATCCTGAATCAGGTTCATGACTTGTTCCAAAATGAATAATTGCGTCTCGCCTCGCTCGGGAGCAAGCAAAAAAACCACTTGTACAGGCAGGTCATGGTTTGGATCTGCCATATTGCGAAAGCGCACACTCTGTCTAGCTACTCCTACAGCGATCGTCGGTTTCCGAACGTGCAGGGGGTCCGCATGAGGGATAGCGACATTCACCTCACCTGTGAGCAAACCTGTCGGGTAAGATTGCTCCCGTACACACACCGCCTCGATGTACTCCGCACCTACTGCTCCCGTTTGTACCAACGTGTCTCCCAACTGACGGATCAGCTCGGACTGCTCCAGGTGTTCTTCAAATATGCGAATATGGTCCTTCCCAATATATTCAGACAAACTCACTCTTTTATCGCACCTCCTTTCCCTTTTGAATTAGCAATTCCCGTGCCAAAATCGTTCGCATGAATAAAGCCTTATTCCGCAAGCCTTCACAACATTTTCCACACAATTTCTGGCGGTCTGCACACAAATTCTTCTGCATGGTTTGTGGGCGGTTTTGCGAAAGGGAGAAAGGATAACGAAACCAAGCGCTACTGCTCCTTTTTTGAAAAGCTCTCCCGATGAAAACGAGTGATGAAGGAAAACAAATGCTCGCCGCTGGTTGAAATCGGCTTAGGGTCGAGCTGATAGTACATCGCCCGATAAGGTTCTGGGACCCAAATGTATTTGTGCACATATTCCGTTGAATGAAATCCCGCTTTTTCCCAAAACTTCGCGCGCTCTGCATTCGTCTGGGTGTCTTCCGCTTCCACTTCTATGAGGAGGATCGTGTAGTCGCCATCCGCTTTTGCCCATGCCTTCAGTAGCGCGAGAAAGACGGAGCCGATCCCTTTGCTTCTCAGGTCAGCCCGCACGGCAAAATAGTCGATGATGATAGCACGGCTAGCTTCGACTGTTCCCGTGATCGCCATCGCCACGAACTCCCCCTCACTCTTCGCTAGATGCAATTGACAGAGCTGTTTTTGAAACATGTTGCGGATGATCGCTTTGCTTTTCCTCCCATGCTCCGGAAAAGCCGCATAGTAGATAGGCTCCGCTTCACGCCACAAGACTTCGTCCCAATGATCTGTGGTAATGACATCCATGCCCTGCATCCCCTTTCTGTTCGAACCTCCTATCGGCTTTCCCACTCTCTTCCTTTTTCATGAAAAAACCTTGAATCAAAGAGAGGTGCATGGGCACGCTTTCCGATTCAAGGGTTGTACTTTTGCTAAATAGCAGACCGAGCTAATCATTTTGTTTCAGTTGTACGCCGTTGATTTGCAAATGGGCACGGAACATCTCAAGGATGGAAGGCACCGCTTCTTTTTCCGGCCAGGACGATGTGTTCCATATACCTGCTTGTTTGAAAGCTCGCGGGCAATGGATGAAACATTCTTCTACTTTTACGACCACGCCAATATTGAGCGTTTTGCCTTTCCATTCTTGCTGAGCCAACAATTCAGCATTTTTGGTTAAAGTAGCGGTACCATTGATTCGCAGCACTTCTTCCAGCCCAGGAATCACAAAAATCATGCCAATCTGCGGATTCTCCAAAATATTCAACATGGAATCTACACGCCGATTCCCCAATCTTTCCGGATAAATGAGATGGTGATCGTCCAGTACCTTCACAAAGCCAGGCTCGTCACCGCGCGGAGAAACATCTCCTTTTCCTTCTGAATTGGCCGTAGATAAAAAGAACAGGGGGGATTTTGACAAGTATTTCCGGACGTGTGAGTCTACTTGCGCAATCGTTTTTTTGACGACAGTTTCATGAGGGGCTCCCACGAGACTTCTTAATTCATCCGCGCTAGTGATGCGATCTTCCGCTGTCATTTGATTCCACATCGATTCCCGCTCCTCTCTAACCACTATGTATGCCTATCTTTTAAAACATTGCGAATGATTCTCATACTTACTCCTCATCTTAATGGCTCATCGGATTGAATGCAAGCCTCTCCAAACAGCCATTTCATTGCCGACATAAATCGGATCGAAAAGAAGAAGGAGTCGTGTGTACCAAGCGGATCCGTTTCCAAGCGGAGGTTCCCCGGAACAAAGCCTTTTTCCAGAAGGACGTGATGAGCTTCTTTCGTTTTACTGACCATTTGGGACTGAATCGTCTTTTTGTAGATTCCTTCCAGCTCCCCTGCATATATGTACATCAGGTGGTCCAATGCTGGCAGCGATTTGCTCCGAATGAATTCGACAAAGCTACCATACCAAAAAGAGGCGGAGATCAACGCGCTCTTGCCGAATATCTCCGCATGCTCATAGAACGCGTAAATACTGACCAGGCCACCGAGCGAGCACCCAGCAATGGCAGTGTTTTCTTTCTCCGGTAGTGTACGATAGGTTTGGTCTATATATGGCTTTATCTGGTCGACAAGTGTTTGCAAGTAAGCCTTCGCACCTCCGCCAAAATCTCTACCGCCTGGAACAAGCGAAGCTGCCGGCCAAGGCGTGTACTCATCGTTTCGCTCGTGCGGTTTGATCCCGACAAAGATGATTTCGGGAAGCTGCTTGGTGAGAAACAGATGGTCCACGTAATTGTAACTATCCAGTACGACGCTGGCTTCATCCTGAACATAGACGACTGGATAGCGGTGATTGCTCTCAAAATAATGAACAGGCAAGTAAATACGCAGCTCAAAGCCGGCAACTTCTTCGATGATGATCCGTTTCTTTTTCATTGCTCTTCCTCATTTCCACGGTATTTCCCCTATTATAGAGAGAGTTCGTGGCACTGAACATGTACGATATCCAGATGCTCCATGGAGCAAGTACGGATGTGCTCATGAAAAAACTCCGTTATTTGGCAACGGAGTCGTTTTGCATGTGATTGCTCAGTCTTTCCTGACCCCCGCTTCCACCACTTCAAGGAAGGCTGACATCATGACCGACGTAATGACTACGGCAACAAACGCAGTTCCATTCTCAAGCTCTTGGCGTACACTTGCTGGATTGGCTGCGATATTACCTAGAGGAATATTTTGCTGCTGGGCTCTTTCTCGCAGCTGTGCGATAACGTTTTGCACCTCAGGATGCCGAGCTCCCTCTTCCTTGTAGCCCATGGAAATCGACAAATCAGTCGGCCCAATGAAAGCCATATCGATACCAGGCACACTGACAATCTCCTCAAAGTTTGCCACTGCCTCCGGTGTCTCGATATGGACGATGACCAAGGTTTGATCGTCTGCGGCATCCAAAAAGCCGATCCCGTGATCCTTTCCGTAGCGAGCAGGACGTGTCGTATAATTCGCTCCCCTTTGCCCGAGTGGAGGAAACTTCACCCTCTGTACCACTTTTTCAGCGTCTTCCCTGTTGTTCACCATCGGTACCTGGATTCCTTTCGCCCCTCGGTCCAACGCCTTTTGAATGCAGGAAGGGTCGTAGGCAACACGAACAATGGGAACCAGATCGACGCATTCTGCCGCACGGATCATATTTTCCAGGTCTCTCGGACTAAACGCCCCGTGCTCGTCGTCGATGACGAGAAAATCGAAGCCGGCATGCCCGAGCATTTCTACCATTTCCGGGCTATAGATCCCTACAAAAGCGCCAACTGTTTTCTCCCCGTTCTTCAGTTTTTCTTTCACTCTATTTTTCATCATCGGTAACCAGTCCTTTGCTTTTCAGCTAATCTCGTTGCTATTCGAGAGTTTGGCGACATTCTCCTCTTTCCGTTGATGAATCATTGATAAACAGGTGTGACCCAATCCATGTAGCGCTCGTCTTTACCTCTCACAGCCGAATCGTAAGCTTCCTGCAGCTGTTTCGTAATCGATCCCATCTTTCCTGTACCTACAGGACGACGGTCTACGGAAGTAATGGCGGCGATTTGCGCCCCTGTACCTGCCAGGAGCATTTCATCGCAAATGTACAGCTCGGTTCTGTCTATCTGGCGAACCTCGTAGGACAGCCCGAGATCATCGGCTAGCTGCATGATCGCACGTCTCGTAATCCCTTCCAGAATGTCAGAGGTAATCGGTGTTGTAACCAGCACACCATTGCGTACGATAAAAAGATTGGCAGAGCTTGCTTCCGATACCTGTCCGTCACTGGAGAGCATGATGGCTTCATCATAGCCATCTGCTGTCGCTGCATCATTCGCCAAGGCGGGGTTTATGTAAGCGCCTGTCACTTTGGCACGGGAAGGAATCATGTTGTCGGAAATGCGCTGCCAGCTGGAGACGGTAGCAGCCAGCCCGGCCGTATCCACGTAATTGCCCATCGGAACAGAAAAGATCGCCAGTTCATCGCGGAGTCCTGTGAGAGTGACCTTGATGACTTGCGAGGCTTTGAAAGCAAACGGGCGGATGTACACGTCCTCGCGGTAATCGTTTTTGGCAAGCATGAGACGCGTCCGTTCGACCAGTTCTTCCGCATTGTACGGAAGGTTGATTTTCAGAATCCGGCAGGACAAGAGCAAACGCTGGTAATGCTCCAGAGCTTTTAGGACCTACAGCTGCCCTTCTTGTGCATTCCAGTAGGCGCGGATGCCTTCGAAGCAGCCGGTGCCGTAGTTGAGCGCGTGTGTGGAAATATTGACATTTGCTTCTGCGAGGGGCATGATTTGTCCCTTAAAAAAGCAATAGCCGGACGTGATCTCCTGATTTGGAGATGGGCCTTTCGTGGTCTCGATGATTTCCATTCGTTACTCCTCCTTTGCGTTACCTGTTGGTCAAAAAACAACCTGGAAGGTGATTCGCTCTTCCTTCCAGGCTGTGTGCACGTTATCTTGCTGTACGAAGCTTTTCGGTTGGTTTCATATAGGTGATGCGGCTCTGCTTGACCTTCATCGCGATCACGCTTTCCAGTACTTTGGCAGAAGCAAACGATGGATCAATAACCGGAACATCGTAGCCATGCTCCTTCAGCTTGTTTTGCAGTGTCTCCGCCACACCCATCATACCTGTGCAGCCCAAGATTAAAGAATGAGCTTTATCGATTTCGATAGCTTTTACCATTTCCTCGAACAGCGCTTGCTCCATTTTCTCTTTGTCCACGAGGTCGAGCACAGGGATGTCGACGTAACGGATCGACGCTAGCTTGCCGTAAACGCCAACGGATTTCGTCACATTCTCGATCATGGCAATCACGTTTGGCAGAACGGTAACGACTGAGTAAGATTTGGCCAGCATACTTGCGAACAGCATCGAGGATTCACCGGCACCTACGACAGGAATATCCACTGCCTCACGAGCCGCTTTGACACCGGGGTCAGCGAAACACAAGCTGATCACACCATCGCAGCCTTCGTTTTGCGCTTCTATGGCTTTTTCCAGCATGTTCGGAATCGCCAGTGCTTCATCGTACTCGCCTTCTACAGAAGCTGGGCCGTAATCGAGGTGGCGAACCTGTACTTCGACCGATTCATCCAAGTAATGCGCAAATTCCTGATGAACCTCCTCGTTGAAAATATCCATGATGGTTGGCAATAAGACTCTGATTTTCATCTGAATCTCCTCTTTTCTATTATTTTGGAGCTGCCGTGGTCAACAAAATGGAACCTTCGTGGAATGTTTATACCTCTACCGGTGCTGCAAGCGTCCCTGCCGCTTTTACGCGAATACGGGTGGCATTGCCCAGATAGGACAAGGGAATGTCCTCAAATTCAACGATTTCAACGGTTTCCGGTTCAGCTCCAGCTGCGATGGCTTCATCGATCGCCATCCGTTTCGCCGTTTCCAGCGTCTGCTCGCGGCCCGTTTCATCCAAGGAAAAGACCCGATCAATCTGTCCGCTGATTTGCGCAATCGCGGCACCAATGGCATTCGCCACACCGAAGTTTTCAGGGCGGATGAGCTGTGATGCGCCTTTTAAGGAATCAGGGAACAGAATGCTTCCGCCACCTACCAGAATGACCGGAACGGGCTCTGCACTGGTCTTCATCTTGTCAATCGCTTCCTCAGCCATCTCGACGATCCGGCTGTAGATCTGCTCGAGAAGCCCTTTATCCAGATGGGCCACTTTTTGCGGATCACCCAGATTCACTTTTCCGAGCGCAATCACAACATCCGTCGTAGTCAGCGTATCCCCGCCAAAGGCAAGACCTTTCTGTGGAAGCTGATAGCCAACGCTGTCAGGCCCTACCGTAAACTGTCCGTCGTCTTTGATTCGCACAATCGTACCCCCGCCCAATCCGATGGAGATCAGGTCAGGCATGCGGAAGTTCGTGCGTGCCCCACCGATTTCCACGGCCAGTGAGGACTCGCGCGGGAAGGAATTGACGAGGACACCAATGTCTGTCGTTGTTCCGCCTACGTCTACCACGAGAGCATTTGCCAATCCAGACAGATAGGATGCGCCGCGGATACTGTTCGTAGGGCCGCAGCCAATCGTGAGGATCGGGTACTTGATGGCGTACTCGATGCTCATCAGCGTCCCGTCGTTTTGTCCGAAGAAGACTCTTGCGTTGACGCCTTCTGCTTTCAGTGCGTCTATGAAGCCATAGGCGGTCGTTTTTGCTACCGTCACGATTGACGCATTCAGGATCGTTGCGTTTTCGCGCTCCAGCAGACCTACGCTGCCGATCTCGTACGACAGGGAAATGGGAACTTCATCGCCTAGAACTTCTCGCAGGATTTCCCCAGCTCTCAGCTCGTGATCTTTGGCGACAGGCGAAAAGACAGCCGCCACCGCTACCGAATCTACATTTCCTTTGATCTCATTGGCGATCCGATACAGCTCCTCTTCATCCAGCTTCACGATTTCGCGCCCATCGAACTCGTGACCGCCACGCACGATGTAGACGCGCTTGCCCAGCAGTGCTTTCAAGTCATCCGGTACGCCAACCAACGGCTTGATCGCCAGGGATGCAGGCGCTCCAATGCGGATATAGGCGATTTCATTCAGTCGTTTTCTTTCTACAATCGCGTTGGTGCAATGCGTGGTTCCGAGCATCGCGTACGTAATCTGCTCGCGAGGAACACCTGCTTGCTCGATCACTTCTCTCATGGCTGCATAGATCCCGCTGCTGACATCCTGCGTTGTAGATGATTTTGTTTTCGCCAGCACTTTGTATTCACTGTCCAACAAAACAGCGTCCGTATGCGTACCACCTACGTCAATTCCGATGCGGTAATTCATTTCGCAACACTTCCTTTCTCTACCAGCTGCTCTACCGGGATGTAGTCGGCATCATAACGGAAGTAACGTGGTCCCACCGTTTCAATCCCTTTTTCTGTCCGCCATTTTGGATGGCAAGGCATGCCGATGACGACACAACGTGCACCGTAGCGCAATCCTTCCGTGGTGATGGGAAGTCCGGTTTCCGCATCCAGGACGGCAATCAAGTCAGGAGTGACGCAAAGCAAACGATCCTTAGTACGGGCCAGGAGATGTTCGTTTTGGAAGCGGATTTCGAGATTTTCACCTTTATAGGCCTGCAATCCTTCGATTTTGGCGACTCCACGTGCCCAGCCGCCTTCTGTTTTGCGATCTACGTCTACCACTTTACCGCGGAACAGCTCAAAGCCGCTCGTTAGCTTCAGTACCTCGTTGACCGGGTCTACATTCGTTTCCTTCGCCAAACGGATAGCACGGCCGATTTCTTCTTCCAGCTGCAAGATGCTGTGAATACCGCTTTCCTTCAGGTTTTTACCCAGCATCGGGTAAATGGCGCAAGTGGCGGATCCGCCTTTTTGTACCGTAACGCTGCGCGCAATGCGTTCCGTCCAGGAATTGTCGATCGTATCCATGATGGTGACATTGCCTTTTTCATCCGCTAGCACCATTGGCGTAGCCGAAATGCCATCGAGGTAAAAAGTCGTCATTTGCAGCTCAGGGAATGCACGACCCATTCCGTCTACATCCACGACAGGGAGACCAAGCTGTGCCGCAAGAGCCAATGGCAGCATGGAGTTGATTCCGCCAGCCTCGATTGGATACGTGGCAAAAACTTCTTTCCCCATGTATTTCTCCAGGGATTGAAAGGTTTGCGCGACTTCATGGCCGCTCGGAATTTTCTCAATCAGGACGGTAGGAGCACCCATACCACCCGATGCGACGACGAGAGCGTCATCTGGAACTTCATCTACCGACAGCAAGGTAATAGGTCCGTATTCTTCTACTGCCTGCAGAGCCATCAATTTGCCGATGTACGGATCTCCTCCGCCTCCGGTTCCGAGTACGGCCGCACCAATTGCGATGTCTTCTATTTCTTGTTTACCTATCTGTCTCACATGTACCTCTCCTTTGATTTCAGATTTACCCTGCTTTTTCCATTTTCACATTCCATTTTTGATCCAGAGATGCCCCGAATACCTTCATACCGGCGTAGTAGACAATACCGGCGACCAGCAAGGAGTTGATCGAAGGAATCCCCCATTGAACCATGTAGCCGACTCCAAAGCCTAGAGCCCAAGCGACGAGTGAAACTGGATTCCACGTTTCACTCACCGCTGGCAGCTCCCCGCGCTCTCGACTCTCATCCAATACTTTTCTGCTTCGTTTTAAGATGAAATAATCAACTACCATGATTCCGGCGATAGGTGGGATCCACACCCCGAGAAAAATGAGGAAATTAACGAATTGATCCAAGATACCGAGAACAGATAAAATGGTTCCTGCAATTCCGACAATTAGCGTGATAAGTCCGCGATTCACGTTCTTACCGAACAGGGCATGGATGATGTTGGTGAAACCTAGCGAAGCCGAGTACAGATTAATATCGTTGATTTTTACAGTAGCAAAAATGACGGTTGCAGCTCCGATCCAGCCAGACGTCTGCAAAGCAATTGTCACTACGTCACTCGTTTTGACAGCGTGTGCCATTAGGACCGCGATCAGATTGATGATAATTTCTCCGATGACGACGGAGATCAAAGTCGACCAAAGCACGTCTTTGCTGCTTCGGCAATAGCGGGTCATGTCTGGGGTTAGTACTGCCCCAACCATGAAGCTTCCTGCGACCATCGTCGCCGCCGCGCCCAAGGAAAGAGCTGGACCAGGCGCTGCAGAAGACATGAGCTCAGGCAGCGAGTGGCTTTCAAACACGTTGTAGATACCGTATGCAATGGTCAATAAAAATCCGGGGACCGCGATCTTGGCCGTTACTCCCAGCCACTTGAAACCAAAAATAACGATCACGGTGACAAACAATCCTGTCAAAGTGGCAGCGAGTGGAAATCCTAATGCCCCACCGACGGCGTCATTGATCCCGTTTGCAAATACGGAGTTCTGCACACCGAACCAGCCGATGGTAGAAACCGCGATGACGAATCCGATAATACTGGACCCGTATTTGCCAAACCCCGTCCATCTGCTCAGCATACTGGTCGAAAGCCCCTCGCGCGCACCAGCAATTCCGATGAGGAGGATGACTACTTCCAGGATAATGGCACCGAGAAAGCTAGCTAATGCAGCGTCCCAAAAGGACATGCCATAACCGAGAAATGCACCGAGAATGAACTGACTGAGAGAAGTAAACGCCCCAATTCGAATGACGAGAATTTCCCACATCGGCACGCGTGCCTCTTTCGGCACCCTGCTCAGCGAGAAGTCGTCTGCCATGTTTGAATGACCTGCCATGATATCGCCCCTCCTTTACCTTCTTTGTTTTTCTGGATGGAACAGAAAAGACTGAATGTTCACCTCCGAACAGTTTGAATATTCTTTGTTGCAAATGGCATGCCAACCTGAAAAGCTAGATATTTCTTGCATTTTGGGTTGCATTTGAGAAAATTCTCAGCTCAAAAACCAATCAAAATTTACAGTTAATGATTGTTATGGACTATTTTTATATTCTTTTCTCATTTTTTCTCTATTTTTCGCAATATTTTATTTTTTCTCAACCTGAGAACTCTCCGTCATAAAAAAGAAGCCGGATTTGCAAGGAGCAATGCCCAATGCAAATCGGCTTCATGCTTGATACTTTTTTCTACTCATCAGATGTACTTGGTCGCCATCCTATTTCTTGTGACCAAATATGGGCTTTCTGCAGAATATCCCAAACGATCGGACCTTTTCCTTCCACATATTTCGGACGTTCCGCTCTGTATAGCTTCATTAATCGATGCTTTTCTTGGGCGTAGCGCAAACAATCATCAGGGTGAACACGTAAAAAATCCCTGAAAAGCAAGGTAACTTGTTCGGAATAACTACCGGCCTCTCTTACATGAACATGCGTCCTGCGATTTCCCGGTATCTCCCGAAAATACCTCTTCGTCCTGTCCCGATTTTCTTCTCGTAACACGAACCCCACGTTTTCAATCTTCGTCTGATAGGTTGAGATATCATCATAGTTTCTTACAGATATTTGGATATCGATAATAGGCTTTGCTGCCAGACCAGCTACAGAAGTTGAGCCGACATGGTCGATTCGAACAGCCGAATCTCCCAACGACTCTCTTAATCTAGAAGCAACTTCACGAAACAGACTTTTCCATCTAGGGTCATACTCGGATATTCTCCACTGATCCTCCACTGACACTCACCTCAGGAGTCGTATTCTCAAGGTTGAAATGATTCCTTTGGATTACCGCAGATGCTGAAAATCCAAAGTCCCTATGGCTTTTACTTTGATACGTATTGCTTTCGTCGGCATATAGGCAATGGGGTTGATTTCTACTCTTTGTACGAATACCGTCTTGGGGGACGCTCCTTCTGCGATGGCAGCTTGAATGGCTTCCTCTTTCGCGATCTGAATCGTTTTATCCCGATCTTCTTCATCTACCCAATAAATACGATCGACTGCTCCGCTCACCTGTGCGATACAGGCACCAATCGCACTAACATTTTCAAACTCGGCTGGATGAAGTACATCTGACCATGGATACTTGAACGAAGGGAAAATGCGATCGCTCCCATCCCCCACAAAAACGATAGGGAGAGGTTCGAAGCGAGGCTGAAACCTTTGAATCGCGTGGTAGATCGCATCCAGATTGTTGTCGTCTGCAGTACGATCCTCGCTTATGGTGAGATTCGTAACGTCTGACATTTGCAGACTGACGGGAACACCGGCCATTTTCATGTTACGGCGTTTTTCTTTTGGAAATCCGCGTTCCAATGCCCCGATGCTCGCTTTCGATTGGCAAATATCGACAATTACACAATCGTTTAAACCTGTGAGCAGCGAAGCTCCACGAAAGCTGTTGGAAATGCGTGAACCACAGGTACGAATCGGATATTGCAAGGCAGACTCATAGCCTAAGAGAGAACCATCGTTCTGAGTAAAGTAGATCTTCGCGTGGAGCCCGTTTTGATGCATCAGGTCTTGGAGCCCTTCGACGGAACGCAGAATCGTCTTCGATAAAGCAGCATTGAAAATACTGGAGTTTTCCCGCTCCAAAAAACCGATACTGCCGAGCATATGCGATTTGGTAACGGTACAATCATCCCCCACGATCTCGCGAATCCATTGCTCGACGATATTTTCATGCGCAGGGTTCACAAGTGAAAAGGCGCCTGTGATCGCAAATGAATTGATGCCTTCCTCACGAATCGTTTCCAGAAAGGTTTCCAGATCGTGCCTTGCCGGTTGCAGGGAGGAACGGCCGTCCATCTCATGTCCCCCGTATAACTGAAAAGGAATGACTTCGATCGCTTTTTGAATCAAATCGGATGCTCCGTACAGTGGCGGGATGGTGTTTTTCGCTTGCCCTATGCGGATGGAGCAGACTTTGGAGAGGCGCTCCCCTTTTTCTACTAGATTGGCAAAGTAATCGGTTCCAATAATCACTTCACCTATGCTCGTGCAGCTCTTGTCAGGAGCCGTAATTTCTTTTATGACTTCGGAAAGCCCGGCTAACAAGTCTTTCTGGGTAGGTGACTTAGCCACATGCAGGATCGCTCCATCACGGTTCATGACAATGCCCGTCGTTGTTTTGCTATTGATATCAATCCCAAGCCGCAGCACGATGTATGCCATTCCCCTCATCTGAGATTAGTTGTTCGACCGGTACATAATGGTCCATCAGGCCAAAATTCCAAGGGCCAACCACATCCAGCATTTTCGGATGGCGAACGAGTATGGGACAAGGGATCGCTACCACCCATACCTTCATTTGCAGCTCCAGCTCATCAATCATCACGGGAAGTCCCGAGTCTGCATCCAGGATACAAAGAATATCGGGCACGGTCGTGATGACTCGCTCGCCCTGCTTTGCTAGCAAGTATTCATTGAAAAACTGAACCTCAATTTGCTCGCTGTGATGATAGCCCGTGCCTTCCACGATGGTCTCCCCGCGCAGCATCCCGTCCTTCAAATAGCGCTGGACGTCCACAATTTTTCCTTCGATGAGCTTGAAGGGCTTACCGTAAATGGAGTTTTGCAAAACACGCGACAGATGGAGAAATACACGGTGCACATCCGCTCCGGCGGCCATAATACCTTCTCCCAGCCTTTTGCACAATAAGAATGTGTGTGGAATGACCACTTCTTGCAGCGCTTTGGCTTGCATCGGAAAGGAAGCTGCTGCTACCGCTCCGCCCATGGCAGGCAAAGCATTACGAGCCATTTTCTCCACTTCCAGGGTGGATTCATGGAGAATCCGTACGCACTGACCGTTGTCGGCGCAAAGGATAAAGGGGCTCGCCTGTACGCCAAAAGCATGAAACGTCGTCATCTGCAATTCTGGAAAGGCTCTTCCCATCCCATCACAATCAACGAGTGGAAGGTTCGTTAAGGAAGCAGCCAAAATGGGCGTAATCGCATTGATTCCCCCGATTTCAAAAGGCACAATCACCTTGGCTGTAATCTGCTTCTCGTTTTCCAGAATGCGCAAAGCCGTCGTAAATTCTTGACCGGACAGGAACTTCTCATACCCGACCGTTTGGGAGCCCATCATCGACAGGGTAACCCCCCAATCCTCGTCCTGAAGCTCAAAGGGCGAGAGAAGTCGAACGGGTCCCCGATCCCGTATCTCCTGCTTGGCCATAATTTGGATAATAGAGGGATCCCCTCCGCCGCCGGAACCGAGAAACAAGGCACCACAGGCCAGAGAATCGACGTCCTTTTCCGTTAATATTTGACTCATGTCCACCCTCCCCCCTATGTGCTACACCAAGTGCTTTCGCTTTAGCTTATTTAAACGTCTGTACAACGTCGCAACACTGATTCCGAGATGCTCGGCTGCTTTTCGTTTTCCTTCTGTTGTTTTGCCAAATCGTTGGATCGCTTGAATAATCAGCTGCTCTTCCGTCTTTTCCAAGGAAGAAGCCGCAAAGGGCGGGGCTGGAGCAGCGGTTGCAGCCATGGTTTGCTCTTCTTCCAATACCCGATCACCTCGAATGGACGCAGGCAAGCTGCTGATCGTAACCAAATCCCCGATCTCCAGATTCACAATGTACTCCAGTGTGTTTTCCAGCTCACGGATATTCCCTGGCCATTGATATTCCAGCAAGCATTTCATTGCCGCTGTGGTAAAGCGCTTGGGCTCCTTGCCTAGCCGATCTCCGAACCATTTCATGTAAAACTGAATCAAATCGTACAAATCTTCTTTACGATTCCGCAAAGCCGGGACATAGAGCGGGATGACATGCAGGCGATAGAACAGGTCCTCACGAAATTGTCCGCTGACAATCATCGACTCTAGATCCTTATGAGTAGCAGCGATCAGTCTCGTGTCTACCGGAATACTCTCTGACCCTCCAATGCGCTCAATCCGCCGCTCTTGCAAAACGCGCAGCAGCTTCGCTTGGAGAAAGGGTGGCATATCTCCGATTTCATCCAGAAACAAGGTCCCGTTCAAAGCCAGTTCAAACCTCCCTGGCTTTCCTCCTTTTTTGGCTCCGGTAAAAGCGCCATCCTCATAGCCAAACAGTTCACTTTCCAATAGGGATTCCGGTATTGCCGCACAGTTGATGGCGACAAACGGCCCGTTGCTTCGGTTGCTCGCATGATGAATCGACTGTGCCAGCACTTCTTTTCCCGTGCCGCTCTCACCCCGGATTAATACGGTCGAATCGCTTTTTGCTATTTTTCGCGCCTGCTCCAGTAAGGCGATCATAGCTGGACTGTTTCCCCGAATATCCTCGAATGAATAGCGCGTGGCATATTTTCGGTTTTTTTCGAATTCGGTCTCGATGACTTGCTCCGTGAACTGAAGGATGGCCCCTTCGACCTGACGATTGACGAATAACGGGTGCAAGCGGCAAAGATAAGGAAAGTGCTTGCCGGCAGCGTCCTTGATTTTTACCGGATAATCTCGAAGGGGCTTGCCTCTCCGTACAAAATCCAGAAGCTTCGTCGATTCTACGAGATCCGTCAGCCTCTGATTCAGCAGAACGACCTGTGAACGGCGCCAGATGTGCTCAGCTGTTGGGTTGACGTGTATGACTTGTCCACTCTTCTCAACTACCAAAATAGGCAAGGAGATAAAAGACAGAAGCCCCTCAACTTCCTGTAAAAGCATTTTCCGTTCCTTTTCTGTCTGCTCCGCCATTTTCATCCCCCCTTCGCGCGCGTCCCTGTATGCGTGTTTAGACTATTATAGCCGATCTATTCGCGCTCCCCCAAAAAAACTTGCTTGATCGCCATTCGAAAGCTTGGCTGCCCCAAGCCTTGTGCGGTGCCTTGGCACGAAAGGGTTAAAAAACCTAGTCCAAAAATAAAAAAGAGCTGCACGTTGGTCATACGTACAACTCCTCTTATTCACTCTATGGCTTGCCTACTGCAAGACTTTCGCTTTATTCACAATATGAATGGCGTGACCGAGTACCGCTTCTGCCGCTTCCAACCATACCTCACTCAGTGTCGGGTGGGGATGAATCGTGAGGGCCAAATCCTCTACTCGTGCAGCAAGCTCTAAGGCGAGCACACCTTCTCCAATCAGATTGGAAGCATCCGCGCCTACCAGGTGCAGCCCTAGCAGCAGATGGCTCTGTTCATCCACAATGACTTCTGCAAATCCTTCTTTTTCATCCGTCGCCAAAGCACGCCCGTTGGCACGGTAGGGAAAGGCTGCCGTTTTGACGCGATAGCCTTGCTTCTCCGCCTCTTCCTTTGTCAATCCCACTCCCGCGATTTGCGGCTCCGTAAAAATTACATAAGGGACATACGGGGTGTCAAAGCTGCTTGGCAGCCCGGCAATGACCTCTGCCGCTACCACACCTTGCTTCGACGCTCGATGGGCCAAAGCTGGACCTGGCGTCACATCCCCGATCGCATAAATATGCGCCACGTTCGTACGCCCCGTGCTATCCACATGGATGTACCCTCGCTCGTCTGTCTGTACGCCTGCTTGTGACAGCCCGATCTCCCCTGTATTCGGCACACGCCCAATCGTAACGAGGACTTTTTCCACTGATACCTGCTCCCGTGTGTTCTGATGGGTCAAAATATTAAGGGTAACTTGAGCTTGCTCTACAGATACAGCCTCTACCTTCGTCCCAGTGCGGATCGTGATCCCCAGCTTTTTTGCTTGCTTTAATACCTCTTGGCTGAGACTGGCAACCGTCTGCGGCAAGACCTTGTCTGCCGCTTCCACAATGGTGACTTTTGCGCCCAGCTTGGCAAAAGCCATCCCGAGCTCCATCCCGATATACCCGCCGCCTATAATCCCCAGTGACTGAGGGACTTCCTGCAGATTCAAAGCATCCGTGGAGTCCAATATATGTACCCCATCCGGTTTCACGAATGGCGGCGTGAAAGGTCTGGAGCCTGTCGCGATAATCGCTTGGCGAAACTTGTATGTCTCGAAATCACCGCCGGTCTCGACTCCGATCCGGTCATTGGACAAAAACGTCGCTGAGCCTTTTACTACAGTGACGCCATTTGCTTGG
Source organism: Brevibacillus centrosporus (assembly GCF_003710815.1). Taxonomy (GTDB): domain Bacteria; phylum Bacillota; class Bacilli; order Brevibacillales; family Brevibacillaceae; genus Brevibacillus; species Brevibacillus centrosporus. Next base: position 52,507 of record NZ_RHHP01000010.1, on the reverse strand, counting down.
CAAAGATGGTCCACACCATTTTTCAACTGATTTACGACCGATTCTTTCCACGTCTGCCAGGTGGACATCTGAAAAATGACGTCCCCTTTTGGCAGCTGAATTCCCAGCTTCTCCAAACTCGCCAGCTTGTGATATTCCCCTGCGCTGTGAATGAGCGCCTTGGAAGGAATACACCCTCGATTCAGGCACACTCCACCGAGCTGATCCTTTTCAATCAGGACCACTGATTTTCCCAGCTGACCGAGGCGAATGGCAGCAGCATATCCGCCAGGTCCTCCACCGATTACGACAACATCTGTCTCGACTGCAACCTCTCCGACTACCATCTATACCATCTCCACGAACAACAAATTCGGATCCTCCAGCAGCTCTTTGATGCGGTTCGTAAACCGGACTGCCGTAACTCCATCGATTAGGCGATGATCAAAGGACAGAGACAGGTTCATCATCCAGCGAATCACGCCCTCATCTTCGCGAACAACCCAGCGCTTCTCCATTTTGTGTAAAGCCATGATCGCGACTTCCGGGTGATTGATGATCGGAGTCGCTTGCAGGCCGCCGATCGGACCTACGTTGCTGATCGTAAAAGTACCGCCCGTAATCTGATCCAGCGAAAGCTTGCCGTCTCGTGCCAGCCGAGCAAGCTCGCTGATTTCGCGTGCGATCTGGAGGATGGATTTACGATCAGCATCCTTGATCACCGGTACGATCAGCCCGTCTGGTGTATCGGTAGCAATTCCAATATTGTAAAAATGCTTCAAAAGAACTTCATTCGACGCATCGTCTATGGAGGCATTAAACGTCGGGAACTCTTTTAAGGCGATCACTAGCGCTTTCACGAAAAACGGCAGGAACGTCAGCTTGATTTGGCGCTTGTTTGCATGAAGCTGCAAACGCTCGCGCAATTCGCGCAGCTGATCCATTTCGATTTCATCGACGGAGGTGACGTGCGGGATGGTCGTCACGGATTTCACCATATGCTCTGCGATTTTTTTGCGAATCCCTTTCAGTGGCAAGCGTTCTACCCGCATCTGTGATGAGGTCTCAGGCGCAGCGAAGGCAGTGGCCGCTACCTGCTCTTCCGCCTTTCGCACACTGGCCGACTTTGGTTCTGTTTTGGCTGGGACCAGCGAAATATCTGGCGTGCTTGGCTTGCTGCTTCCCTGTTGGAATTGGCGCAGATCTTCTTCCGTTACTCGTCCGATCGGTCCTGTGCCGATGACTCGCTCGATGTCTATTTTCATTTCGCGAGCCAACTGACGCACATACGGCGTTGCCAATGAACGTCGATTCTGAGTCGTTTGACTCGTTTGCGGGAGTGCGGGGCGCTTCTCTGCCGCCTTTTGGATTGGTTTTTCGGTTTCTTGAGCAGGGTCAGCTGGAGCACTCACTGCCGCTTCTCCCGTTCGGATCACTAAAAGAGTCGAGCCTACCTCTACGGTTTCTCCCTCCGCTACTTTAATTTCTTGGATGACTCCGCTAACGGGTGCAGACAGCTCTGCGTTTACTTTATCCGTCTGTACTTCGATTACAGGCTGATCCTGTGACACGGTATCGCCAGGACGGACCAGAATCTTCAGGATTTCACCTTCATGCATGCCTTCCCCCACATCGGGTAGCTTAAACTCTACCATTGCCCTCGCTCCTTCTTTCTAGTACGTAACCGTTTCCAAAATTCCGTTCATGACACGACTTGGCGTTGGCATGTAATCATCCTCGATGCTAAATTGCGGAACGGGTACATCAAAACCGGTTACCCGCTTCACAGGGGCTTTCAGGTAAATCAGTGCTTCATCGTTTATGACTGATATGATTTCGGCACCCACACCCATAGTCTTATGCGCTTCATGGACGACCATCGCACGCCCCGTCTTTTTCACGGAGGAGACGATCGTATCCCGATCCAGAGGGTAAATCGTGCGCAGATCTACCACTTCGCAGCTGATTCCCTGCTCTCTCTCGATCTGTTTCGCTGCGTCATCGGCTACGCGAAGCATCGCTCCCCAGGCGAAAATAGACAGGTCATTTCCTTCACGGACCACCTTTGCCTTGCCGATTGGCTCCCGGTACATTTCCTCTGGTACTTCTTCCTTAAAGGCGCGGTAAAGCTTTGTCGGTTCCAGAAAAATAACGGGATCCGGGTCTTCCATTGCCGCAATGAGCAGGCCTTTCGCGTCGTACGGATTGCTCGGGACTACGACCTTCAAGCCGGGTACGTGTGCGAAAAACGATTCCACGCTCTCTGCATGCAGCTCAGGCCCGCGAATGCCGGCTCCGTACGGTGTACGAACCACCAAAGGTACGTTGTAATGACCGCGCGTCCTGTAGCGCATCCGTGCCGCATGAGAGACGATCTGCTCGAAGCCTGGATAGATAAAGGCGAGGAACTGGATTTCGACTACGGGAATCATTCCATTCATGGCAAGCCCGATTGCCGCACCGATAATGCCCGATTCAGCTAGCGGTGTATCCACGACTCGATTCGGACCATATTTTTGAAGCAGGTTTTCAGTCGCCCGAAATACCCCACCGTTCACTCCAATGTCCTCACCGAGCAGCATGGTGCGAGAATCTTCTGCCATCTTTTGGTCCATCGCTTCTGTTATCGCCTGTATCATTGTCAGTTTTCGCTTCATGCTGGGATCCCTTCCTTTTTTACAGGCTGTGCGAGTTCTTTTTCTTGTTCAGCCGCCATCCAGGTAGGCTCCGCATAGACGTGCTTGAACATATCCTCTGGACGCGATTTCGGGTAGCTCTCCGCTTCAGCCAGTGCAGCATCGATCTTCTCCCCAAAGCTTGCAAGGCGCTCATTTTCCCACGCTTCTGTCCACAGTCCTTGCTTTTCCAAATAGACGCGCAGCCGCTGGATGGGATCGCGTTCACGTCTCCATTCTTCCGATACGTTTTCCTGGTCGCGGTATTTTTTCGGATCGTCTGCAGTCGTATGCGCTCCATAGCGGTATGTCACGGCCTCGATCAATGTCGGCCCTTCCCCGGCTTTGGCACGATCGATCGCCTGCCTAATCGTCATAAAGACTGCAAACACGTCGTTTCCATCCACGCGAACGCCAGGAATGTCATAAGCAGCTGCGCGTTGGGCAATCGTTTTCGACGCAGACTGCTGCGAGAAAGGAACGCTGATGGCATAGCCATTGTTTTGGCACAAGAAGATCGTCGGCGTTTTAAATACCCCAGCGAAGTTGAGTGCCTCATGGAAATCCCCTTCAGATGTCGCTCCGTCTCCAAAATAGGCCAAGCTGACCTTCTTTTCCCCTTTCAGCTTGCTCGCCCACGCTGTACCCACGGCATGGATCATTTGCGTTGCGATCGGCACACATTGCGGCATGATGTTCAAATGGCTAGGGCTGATACTGCCGTCCATATGTCCCATCCAATAAAGGAAAACACGGGCCATCGACTGACCATGCACGATGCTCGCCGCATGATCGCGATACGTTGGGAACAGCCAGTCTCCAGGGCTCAGCGCCATGGCACTGCCTACCTGTGAAGCTTCCTGTCCTTCAAAAGGTGCATAAGTACCCATCCGACCTTGACGCTGCAAGATAATTGATTTACGGTCAAACCTTCGAACGAGCAGCATATTTTCAAACATTTTCACCATCGTAGCTTGATCCAGTTGGCCATCGAGGTTTGTGGCGAGCTCCCCTTCTGGAGTCAATACCTGATATAATGTAGACATTCCAACATCCCTCTCTTTCTGATTCGCTTCGTTACGCTACTGTAGAGCAAATAACGTGCCAATCGAAAAAACGGCATTTTCGGCCACTAACGACGCATAGATGATCATTTTTGCATATGCATCTTTGCTCATGAATGCTCAATTCTGACTATTCCCACGAAAGACAGACTGGGTCCAAGGGGGCGACCATGTTTCGTACAAAGTTTTTTCATTCAAGCGATACCGAGGAGCTCGTCAAACTGATGACAACCGTTCTGCAAAGCTCGCATGATGGCCTTGCAATCTGCGACAGGAATGGCTATGTCCTTCTCTATAATGAAGCGTATTTGCAAATCACGGGTATACCGGCAGAGGTGTTGAATCAATACAGCTATTTCGAGCAAAAGGATTTACATATGGTGCCGGATTCCTCAGCTGTGCGGGCGATGAAGACGAAGCAAATGCACAGCGTTGTCATCGATTACGCAAACGGCCGAAAAGCGATCAATACAGCCACTCCGCTGCTGGATGAAAATCAGGAGCTGCTGTACGTTGTCGGAAACGTTCGCGACATTACGGAGCTTAACCAGCTGCAGCAGGAGCTTGAAGAGACACGTCAGATCAACACTGCCTTTCAGCAAGCTTTGGAACAAATCCGCAACGACATCGACTACGACGGACAGCTCATCTACCGCAGCAATCTCATGCTGCGAATCGTGGCACTTGCGGATCGTTTTGCCACGAACGATTCTCCCATCCTCCTGCTTGGGGAATCAGGTGTGGGAAAGGATGTGCTGGCAAACTACATTCATACGAAAAGCGGAAGAACGGGAGAATTCATCAAGATAAACTGTGGAGCGATCCCGGATCATCTGCTGGAATCTGAGTTGTTCGGGTATGAAAAAGGGGCGTTTACCGGTGCCAGTCATGCAAAAGAAGGTCTTTTTGAATTGGCGCACAGCGGCACCATCTTTCTCGATGAAATAGGTGATCTGCCCTATCCACTGCAGGTAAAGCTGCTTAACGTCCTGCAGGATGGGAAAATCCGGCGTTTGGGGGGAAAAACGTCCCGCGAGGTCAATATGCGAATCATCGCGGCCACCAACAGCGATCTGGAAACCATGGTCGAGCAAAAGCGGTTTCGCCAGGATCTTTTTTACAGGCTGAACGTCCTTTCTATTACCATACCCCCATTACGCGAGCGGCGTGAGGATATACCTGCCCTAATTTTTTACTTTTTGAAGCTGCTGGAGAAGAAATACCAGCAAGACATGCGCGTGGAGTCAGATGCGCTGGAAGCTCTGCTGGAATACGACTGGCCAGGAAATATTCGCGAGCTGAAAAACGTCGTAGAACGCTCCTACCACCTGAGCGAGCAAGGAAAAATATCACTGGAGCAGCTCCCTACCTCCATACGCAAGGTGCAGCATGCTGCGATCCCAGCCGAGCTGTCCACCATGGATCCTTCTCTGTCATTGAAGGAGGCTGTCGATCATTTTGAACGAGAATACATTCACCGCATTTTGCAAGAGACTAAGACCATGCAGGAATGTGCAGACCGTTTAGGCGTAAACATCTCTACGCTCGTACGCAAGAAACGGAGCTTGGGAATTAAATAGAGATTAGAAAACTTGGCTGCGCCAAGCCTTTTGCACCCAAAGGGTACAGGTCTCCGCCTTAGTACCCAAAGGGCACAAGTCTTGCTATCTCACTTCGTTCGAAGTCTCGCTATGTTGCACTTATACTAGATAAGAATCTTATCAATTCTTACTGTACAAAAAAACAGCTCGCATCCCAAAGGATCGAGCTGTTTTTTCCTGTTTTGGACGAAGCGTATTAGAGCGAGTTCACTTGCCCGCTTTCTGGAACGCGTTAAAAGTAAAGCCTTCGTACCCCCTCTCCGCGATACCTGTACATATCTGGCGGTAGTTTCCCACACCTCCGAGGTAGATGGGAAACCCAACCGGCTTATCTTTAATATTCGCGCCCGTATACCAGGATTCGGCCTTGGTAAACAGTGTCGCGCTGGCAACCTCCCAGCAGTGCTTGCTCCATGCTTCTTCTGCATCCTTCACGGCCTCTATACTCTCATAGCCTTGTTCACGAATATATTGAATGCAATCCGCGATCCACTCCACGTGCTGTTCGATGGATACAGGCATATTGCTCAGTACAGACGGGCTTTCCGGTCCGGTGATCATGAACATGTTGGGAAAGCCTGCGTTCCCCTTGGGCCCAAGCGGATTCATATACTTGCTGCCGCTCCTCCTCCGATACTTCCAGTGCCGAAACTCGGCTGCGTCTGTAAGGGAAACCCGCCGTAGATTCTCGCATCGACTGTTTCATCTCATGAAAGCGGTTTTTGGCATTTTGCACGTACGCTTCTTCCAATTCATGATTCTGTGCAGGCGAGCTATATTGCGCTGTTCTTTGAATAACGGTCAGGTGCAAGGCTTCTTCCGCAATCACAGGTATGGACTGGATTCCGCTTGAGCCAGTACCGATCACCCCTACACGCTTACCATGGAAATCTACTTTCTCATGCGGCCAATTTCCGGTGTGGAACCATTGTCCCTCAAAGGTTTCGAGTCCTTTCATTTTGGGAACGTTCGTTGCGGATAAGCAGCCCACAGCCGAAATAAAATAAGTAGCCATGACGGTTACCCCATCATTCGTTTGGATTCTCCACTTGCGCTCATCGTCATCGTAGTGCGCGGCAGTGACTCTTGTACGGAATTGAATATCTCTGCGCAGGTCGAATTTATCCGCAACGAAGTTCAAGTAACGCAAAATTTCCGGTTGTCCCGGATAGCGGGAAGACCAGGTCCATTCCTGATACAGCTCTTCGGAAAACGTATAGTTGTAGTAGATGCTCTCGGAGTCGCATCTCGCACCCGGGTAGCGATTCCAATACCAGACCCCGCCTACGCCTTCTCCTGACTCATAGAAACAAGCGGACAAACCAGCTTCGCGCAGCCTATGCAGCATGTACAGCCCGGAAAACCCCGCTCCGACAATGACAGCATCAAACGCAGGAAGCGGATTAGATTTTGTGTTGTGTTGCGTTGTCATCCAGCCTTCCCCCTCACAACGGAAATTTGAAAGCGCCCTACAGAACATCCCTGTCTCCCTATCGATATTTTCATTTTATTCTTATTTGTAAAGCGGAGAAATTACCTGTTTTCAGGCAGACAGACTCCCTCAAATCAGGGGGTTGCCCCCCCTTTCGCAGGCATAAAAAATAACCGCTTCTAGGGCGGTTATTCGGCAGATTTCATGGCTCACAGGCTAATCGGCGCCAAGGTTTTGCCTGTTTCCAGCAAGCTTTTCAGGTTGCTGAGAATGGCTGGCCATCCGTTGTTCAATCCCTCAAATGTGTCATCTCGGTCTACGATGTCTACGGATACGAGCTTCTCATGCTTCAATGTCAGCTTGACCGCAGAGTCCATCTGCTTCAGCTCAAAGGTCACTACAGTCGGCTCTTCCCGAACAGCTGTGTCTGCTGTATACGTCCAGGTAAACGACAACACCCGATGCGGCTCACACGTAAGGATCTTTCCATAATCAGAGACTTTTCCATCTCGGGAATAGGTGATTTCAGAACCGACCTTCCAGTCAGACTGAATTTTGCTTCCAAAGAAATACTTCTCCGTAAAGTCACTATTCGTCAGTGCTTCCCAGAGTTTCTCCGGTGTCGTCGCGATGTAGGTCACATAAACGAAGGTCGAATTATCCATGCGTGTCCTCCTCAAGCTTTCTTTTCAGTTCCACCAAAGCATCGATTCGCTGCCGCTCGTATTTCCCAATCCAACGGTCGTAGATTTCTGCGATGGGAGCGGCATTCAAGTAATGCCGTTTGTGCCTGCCTTGCCATTCCACTACGACAAGATGTGCCTCCTCCAAAATGACGAGATGCTTCGTGACCGATTGCCGCGTCATATCGAGATGATCGCACAGCTCACTGAGTGTTTGCCCGTTATTCTGATAGAGCAAGTCCAGAAGCTGCCTTCTTGTCGCATCCGCTAACGCTTTGAATACCTTGTCCATGTCTTGATTATACGCAACCAAATAGCTGCATGTCAATTCTCCTTCTGCCATGCAGACACAAAAAAAAGAACCCCACGTTCATTCTTGGAGTTCTCCAGCCTTTTCATCTTAATGACCCGAACCAGCGTGATCTACGTGCATGACGTGGCGGCGATTCAGGAATACAAAAACCACAGACAAGAGGACAAAGCACGCCCCTACAATAAACGGAACATGAGGGTTGAACCACTCTGCCAGCTTACCTGCCATCACAGGAGCAATCGCACCGCCGATAAATCGCAAGAAGCTATACGCAGCCGAAGCAGTCGAACGCTCGACTGGTGCTGCATTCATCACAGCGGTCGTAATCAGCGTATTGTTATTCCCCAGCAAAGCGCCGGAGAAAATGACTGACACAATCACGACAGCTGGTGTATTCGTCCATATTCCCATGGCGAGAAGGGTTAAGCCAAAAAGGCCGAGCATGACGGACATGGATTTGACTGTCCCAAACTTTCGCTGCAGGATGGGCGCCATGAAGACCGACGTGACGGCAAGCAAGACTCCCCATCCTAAAAAGACGTAACCCAGCCCATGCTCATCCAGTCCCATCACGAAAGGAGCGTACGCCATGAGAGTAAAAAACCCGATGTTGTATAAGCAAGCCGTCAACCCAAGCACGACGAGGGAACGATGCTTCATCGCACGGAATGGATCGCTCAACGAGGTCTTCTTTTTCGGAGCATTGGTTGTCACAGCTTCAGCCGGCATGAGGAAAATAAGGGCGATAAAAGCAATTACCATCAACGAAGCTACTCCAAAAAATGGACCTCTCCACGAGATCGCTCCCAGCTCTCCTCCCAGCAGTGGACCGACAGAAATACCAAGTCCGATTGCAGCTTCATACAGGATGATCGCCTTTGTCACACCTGATCGGGACAAAGAGACAATCGCCGTCAATGCGGTGGCTACGAAGAGTGCATTCCCAAGTCCCCATCCTCCACGCAATCCACCCAGTACCCAAATATGATTGGATACACCTCCGAGAAAGGAAAAAAGCGCGATGATGACAATCCCAGTAAGCAGCGTCTTTTTCACACCGATCCGGGAAGCAATCATCCCTGTGAACAGCATAGCTATCGCCATGACGGCATTATAGCTGGTAAAAAGCATACTGACTTCACTCGGGGTTGCATGCATCTTTTCCGCAATAGCCGGCAGAATCGGGTCAACCAGCCCAATGCCCATGAAGGCAATAATACCCGCAAAAAATACCGCCCAGACGGATCGAGGCTGCTGCAGTAGTCCAGCCTCGTACGCATCCGCACTGTTTGCCTTGGCTGCAGCATTTCCTGAACGTGACATCCTTATCTTCACTCCTGATTTGCCATCATGGCTGTGTATTTTGTTTTGGCGATTTCTACGCGCTCCTGCAAATCTACGAGTTCTAACCGGAACTGCCTGATCTTCTCCAGCTTTAGATCAATCATGCGAAGCTGTTTCTCCAGCGTTTCCTCCAGCTCGGCTACTTTTTCCAGCTTCTTCTGAATATCCTCTGTTTGCTTGGCTTCCACACGCTGGCTGTTGACACTATCGCTCATCTGGATAAACTCTACAAGCTCCGGCAATGAAAAGCCCAGCACATCCCGTGCGCTGATGATCTTCTTTAGCAGCTCAATATGCCGATCTGTATACATGCGATAGCCTCCGTCACTTCTCTCCGGTGGAAACAGCAAGCCGATTTCCTCATAGTAACGGATGGTGCGCTTCGTCAAGCCGCACTCTTTTGCAACTTCTTCGATTTTATAAAAGCTCATGACATCTCCCCTCAAGTCCTCCTGATTTATGAAATTAAATTATCACGCAAGTAACGTTTACGTCAACGTCAATATTTTGCGACATCACTTGCACGCAAGCTGGTGGGATCCATTTGTTGTCAAAAAACAAGGAGATGGGCGATGTTACTCGAATGGTTACATGGGAATGAAGTTTTCCCAAAGCCTGAGTTTTAGCGAGATTCCACGAAAATGAATGCGAGGTGCTACATGTTCGCTGGAATCATCAAGGACAAGCGAATTTTAATCGTATACCAAGCCTTTCCTACAGCACAAACCCGTGAGTCAGGGCTGTGGGCCGCAACTTTTCGTATAACAAAAAAATACCCTCGAGTTATCCCCGAGGGCCGTTGATAGAATTTCTTGTTACAACCTTGATGAATCGATCTGTAATTCACTCCAGTCAAAGGTAACAGGAAAGAATCCATCATTTTCCTTTCCCCCAACCTTCTGCTTCATAATGAACGTTACCATTGCTCGTTGTTGAAAATGCGTAATACGAATATTGTTCCCACCGGACCACCTTAGCAGTATCTCCTTTTAATCCAGTTACTTGTGGGATATCTTGGTAACTACCGGTAATAACGGTTGGATCAGCGTAGCTCTTATTTCCACAAGGGTTCGACAGCTACACGCATGATATCCGGAACGCGAATTTTTTCTTTCGTATTCTTATCAACAGCGACAAAAGTCACTTCTGCTTCCAACACCTCTGCCTCACGTTGATTCGTGATGGTCTGCTTCAGCACGAAGCTCGTATTTCCGACGTGGTGAACGCTGGTTTGAATGCGAAGCTGATCACCTAGAAAGCTTTCCTTTTTGTAGGAAGCGTTCAGATTCGCCATAAAAGAGCTGAAACCCAGGTTCGAAAAGGCTTCATACCACGGCATGCGTGCCTGCTCCAAAAATTCCAGGTACTTCACGTTGTTCACATGTCCTGCTTGGATGACGTCAGGTTGTACGTCCAGCTCATAAACAGTAGATTGCATGCGTTTCCCTCTCTTTCCTTATCGGGTTGGGATTTTGCTAGAGTCGGAAATAGACATCCCCATTCCCAGCCGCTGTCGCTTTCTGATCAATTGTAAGTCCATTTTTGTCTACGTGCAGTGCTACATCGAGCAGCCATCTGGTGAAGCTGGCCAGCTCCATATCCTTCATTTCCTCCAGAGAAAAAAAGCCTGCTTGGTCGACTTCCACTTCATCTGGTCGAGGTTCGCCTTCCACATAAGCCATTTCGAATGCAATGTATACATTATGAATGCTGCGTGGCTGGTCGCGGACCGCAACAATGCTTTTCACTTCTGCCTGTATGCCTGTCTCTTCCAAAACCTCACGCACGATTGTTTGTTCAATCGGCTCCAGCTGTTCAATATACCCACCCGGATTCGTCCACTTTCCTTTTCCCGGTTCCTGCGCTCTGCGTACGAGGAGCATTTTTTCGTCCTTAAACACGAGGGCTCCGACCCCAATACTGTAGTTTCCCCAGTGAACATTGCCACAAGCTGTGCAGACGCGACGTTCGACCCCATCTACTTCGCGGGTCTCCATCGGGTGTCCACATGACATACAGAAGTTAACAGCCATCTCTCTCATCCATCCCTTTTTCTTTCTATGATAAGAAAATGATAGCAGATCGTTCCCTAAGAAAGGAATGCCTGAACTGCCCGGGAAGCTAACAAAGAAAAAACCGATCCTCACCTGACAGCAGTGAAGGATCGGTTTTGATGCTTCGGAATGCTACTTTCCGACAGTAGCCGCGACTTGTTCTTCCGCTTTACGCTTTGGGGCTTTTTCGGAGTTTTTCTTTTGGCTCATCTCAAAAGCTGCCAAAATGGCTTCGCTGCGCTTCATTCCGGACTGAAGCAATTCTTCCAGCGTGAGAATGATTTGCTTGTAGTCTTTTGGAATGACTTTGACGAACTTTGTTACTGTCTGCTCCCATTGGTCGAGCAATCTTTGGGCATGCTTGCTGCCAGTATACGCGACATGCTTTTCCAGAAGCTGTTTCACTTCCTTCCTTTCGCGTTCCTCCTGCAGCTGTTCAAGCAGTACCATTTCCTGATTGCAGGAAGCGGCGAACACTTCTTTGTTTTCTACCAAAACATATGCCGTACCGCCTGACATCCCGGCTGCAAAGTTTTTCCCGACCTGGCCAAGCACGACGACACGTCCGCCTGTCATGTATTCCAAGCCATGATCGCCGACTCCTTCGACTACAGCTGTCATGCCGCTATTGCGTACGCAGAAGCGCTCTCCTGCCATACCGCCGATATAGGCTTCACCGGATGTCGCACCGTAGAACGCCACGTTCCCGATGATGATGTTCTTTTCGGGAGCAAAGGTCACTTTTTGCGAAGGGAACACTGCAATTTTCCCGCCGGACAATCCTTTGCCTACATAGTCGTTCGCATCGCCTTCCAGCTTCATCGTGATACCACGTGGGACAAAGGCACCAAAGCTTTGACCAGCAGACCCTTGGAAATTCAGCAGAATGGTATCCTCAGGCAAACCATGCTCGCCATAGCGTCTCGTCACTTCACTGCCCAGAATGGTTCCCACTACGCGATTTGTGTTGTTGATCGGCAGCTTGACTTCCACTTGGCGCTGCTTGGTCAGCGCTGGTTTGGTCAGATCAAGCAGATGCTTGCGGTCCATCGTGGCATCCAGCTTGTGATCTTGTGCACGCTGATGGAATCTGCCTGTATCGCCCTGTACCTCTGGCTGGAACAGAAGCAGAGACAAATCAATGTGCTTCGCTTTCCAGTGTTCTTTCGCTTTGTCGTTCATCGTCAGGAGATTGCTGCGGCCGATCATGTCCTCGAAAGAACGGAAGCCCAGCTGAGCCATGATTTCACGTACTTCACGGGCTACGAAGCGCATGAAGTTTACCGCATGCTGCGGATCTCCCTTGAATTTTTTGCGCAGATCCGGATTTTGGGTAGCAACTCCTACCGGGCAGGTATCCAAATGGCACACCCGCGCCATGACACAACCGATGGAAACAAGTGGTGCAGTCGCAAAGCCAAACTCCTCCGCACCGAGCAATGCCGCGATGACAACGTCACGACCTGTCATCATTTTGCCATCTGTCTCTACTACGACACGATCGCGAAGCTGGTTTAAGAGCAGCGTTTGATGGGTTTCGGCAAGTCCCAGCTCCCACGGCAATCCTGCGTGCTTGATACTGCTTTTAGGCGATGCACCCGTCCCGCCATCGTGTCCGCTGATGACGATCACATCCGCCAGACCTTTGGCAACACCTGCAGCAATTGTACCTACCCCTGCTTTGGAAACGAGCTTCACGCTGATCCGTGCTTTTGGATTCGCATTTTTCAAGTCGAAGATCAACTGTGCCAAATCTTCAATGGAATAGATATCGTGATGCGGCGGTGGAGAGATCAGCCCGACGCCCGGTGTAGATTTCCGTACTTCCGCGATCCACGGATAAACCTTGTTCCCTGGGAGCTGGCCGCCTTCACCTGGTTTCGCCCCTTGCGCCATTTTAATTTGAATCTCGCTGGCATTGACCAGATAGTGGCTGGATACGCCGAATCGCCCGGAAGCTACCTGTTTGATCGCACTGCGGCGCAGGTCGCCATTTTCGTCTGTAAGATAGCGCTGTGGATCCTCTCCGCCTTCCCCGCTGTTGCTTTTTGCACCCAGACGGTTCATTGCAATCGCCAGTGACTCATGCGCTTCCTTGCTGAGGGAACCGTAGGACATTGCCCCTGTTTTAAAGCGGTGAACGATGGAATCTACAGACTCTACTTCGTTTAAAGGCACAGGCTTTCTGTCCGATTTAAAATCTAACAGATGGCGCAGGAACGCAAATTGCTGTTCATTTGCCAGTTCCGAATACAGTTTGTATTGCTCATAGCTGCCTTCACGAACAGCCTTTTGCAGAGCGTGCACCGTCTTTGGATTAAAGAGGTGAAACTCGCCGTCACGACGGAATTGGAAATCGCTTCCTGCCTCCAACGTTTCCTCCGCATGCTCAGGCAAAAAGGCTTTTGCATGACGGATCAACGCTTCTTTTGCAATAATCTCCAGCGTGATTCCTCCGATTTTGGAGGCTGTACGTGTGAAGTATCGATCGATGACAGTCTGGTCAACGCCGACTGCTTCGAAAATTTGTGCACCACGGTAGCTTTGGACGGTGGAAATTCCCATTTTGGACATGACCTTCACGACGCCCTCAATGGCCGTTTGTAGGTAGATCCCCACTGCTTCTTCCGCAGTTACATCAGAGACCTTCTGCGCTTCGACCAGCTCAACCAAAGAATCAATGGCCACATACGGATTGATCGCATCTACACCATAACCGATCAGCATTGCAAACTGATGGACGTCACGCGGTTCTCCGGATTCGATGATCAAGCTTACTTGCGTCCGGGTACCTTGACTTACCAAGTGATGATGAAGGCCGCTGCCTGCCAGCAATGAGGGAATGGCAGCTAGCTCTGCGTTCATCCCACGGTCAGACAATACCAACAAGGTGTTACCCTCAGCCATCGCTTGCTGGGCAGAAGCAAACAACTCATCTAGAGCCTTCTCCAGCTCTTCCGCGCCACCGTTGGCCGGGAACAGAATCGGCAATCTCTTCGCTTGAAACTCTGCATGTGGATTGCTTACCAGCTGTGCCAGCTCTGCGTTCGACAACAGCGGGGAACGGAGGCGAATACGCCGGCTGTTGCTCTCATCTGGTGCCAGCAGATTTCCCTCTGCACCCAGATAGGATAAAGTAGAAGTGACACATGCCTCACGAAGCGCATCGATTGGTGGATTGGTTACCTGTGCAAAAGATTGCTTGAAGTAGTTGTACAGCAGCTGTGGGCGATCAGACAGGACAGCCAATGGTGTATCGATCCCCATCGAGCCGATCGGATCCTTTTTCTCGGCAACCATCGGCGTCAGAACTTTGGACAGCTCTTCCTGTGTATATCCAAAAGCTTTTTGAAGTGCCAGCAATGCCTCTTTCGTCAGATTGGCTGGAGAAACAGCTTTTGGCAGGTTTGCAAGCGATACCAGATTTTTGCTGACCCATTCTTCATAAGGCTGCTCGCTGGCAATCTTCTGCTTGATCTCTTCATCGGAGACAATTCTACCTTCCTCCAGATCGACGAGAAGCATTTTGCCTGGACTCAGACGTCCTTTTTGCACGATCTTTTCATCTGGAATTTCGAGAACCCCTACCTCCGATGAGAAAATAATAGTATCATCAGAGGTAATATAGTAACGAGCAGGACGCAGACCGTTGCGATCCAGAATCGCCCCGATTTGTTTTCCATCGGTAAAGGAAATCGCTGTTGGACCGTCCCATGGTTCCATCAAGCAGCTGTGATATTCATAGAACGCTTTTTTCGCAGCGTCGATATTTTTGTCTTGGTCCCATGGCTCAGGGATCAGCATCATGGCCACGTGCGGCAACGACCGACCGGCCAGGGAGAAAAATTCCACACAGTTATCGAGGATCGCAGAGTCACTGCCTTCTAGATCGATTACAGGCACGACTTTGTTCAGATCTTCTCCAAACGCTTCTGACTGGAACATTTGTTCACGCGCACGCATCCAGTTGATGTTTCCTTGGAGCGTATTGATCTCACCATTGTGGATCAAATAACGATTGGGATGAGCACGCTCCCATGTCGGAAACGTGTTTGTGCTAAAGCGGGAATGCACGACAGAAAATGGGGACGCGTAGCTTTCGTCTTGCAAATCACTATAAAACTGATCCAGTTGCTCTGGAGTCACTAAGCCTTTATAAACAATGGTTCGGCTGGACATGGAAGCTGCATAGAAGCCTTCTTTCGCGATCCGCTCCATCTGTTTTCTGATCATATACAATTTTCTTTCAAATGCGAGCTGTTCTTTGACCTGCGAGCTCGCGCTGATAAATACTTGGCGGACAAACGGCTGACTCGCCTTCGCTGTCTTTCCGATTTTAGTCGAATCGGTTGGAACCGTTCTCCATCCGAGCAGCTTTTGACCTTCTTTGATAATGATCTCTTCCAATTGTTTTTCGTACGTCTGGCGGAGAGTCTCGTCCATTGGGAGAAATAGCATGCCCACACCGTACTTGCCTTGGGCAGGAAGCTTGAAGCCTAGCTCTTCACATGACTTTTTGAAGAAGCTATGCGGAATGCCCGTCAAAATACCGGCGCCGTCGCCTGTTTCCGGATCGCTTCCCTGTCCACCGCGATGCTCCAAGTGACAGAGAATTTCCAATCCTTTTTTCACCATCTCGTGATTCGCCTTGTTTTTCAAGTTGGCGATAAAGCCGATCCCACAAGCGTCATGTTCGTACATCGGGTCATAAAGTCCCTGTCGTTCAGGCATTCCACGCATTGTCATAATCTCCACTCCTTACTCTCTCTGGTAAGACTTATTTTAGATTGAGCAAATTATTTAAACAATATATAATAATTGGTGAATTGATCTCATATTGAGATAAGTCGCGTGTAAGGAGATAAAAAATGGATTTCAGACAGATACAATACTTCATTGAGGTCGCCAAACGGGAGCATTATACGGAGGCAGCCCATTCCCTTCACGTCGCCCAATCCGCACTTAGCAGGCACATGGCCATTCTGGAAAAGGAACTGGGCGTGTCTTTGTTTATCCGAGAAGGACGAAATGTCAAACTGACGAATATCGGCAAGATTTTTCTCCAGCATGCAGAGCTGTCATTGGCTGAGATCGAGAAAGCCAAGAAAAAGATCAAGGAAATCCTCGATCCCGAGCGCGGTTCAATCCGTGTAGGATTTACCAGCAGTCTCGCAGCGAACCCGCTTCCAGCCGTAATTTCCGCTTTCCGCGCGCGCTATCCGGACATCGGCTTTCAGCTGCGACAAGGTGCCTATCTTCCCCTGATCGATTCGGTCATCAAGGGAGAGCTTGACATCGCGTTTCTCGGCCCGGTTCCCACTCAGGAAAAAAACGTGCAGAGCCACATCTTTTTTGCAGAAGAGATCGTTGCCCTGCTGCCAGCGAAGCACCCCCTTGCCAAACATCAAACGTTGCGTTTGAGCGAGCTGATGCAGGATACATTTGTTTTGTTCCCACCGGGGTATATTTTGCGCAGCATTGTCGTCAATGCCTGTGCTCAAATGGGGTTCGAGCCCAAAGTCGCATTTGAAGGGGAAGACATCGACGCCATCAAAGGGCTCGTGGCCGCTGGACTTGGAGTGACACTGTTACCTGAACTGACCTTGGCCGATAATGTCCCGCGTGAGACTGTCAAGCTGCGAATCAATGAACCAGTCGTGACGAGAACCGTAGGCATCATCATCCCGAAAAACCGGGAGCTGCCTCCTTCGGAAAAGCTGTTTTACAACTTCCTGAAGGAGTTCTTTGACAGATTGGGACGCTATGGTGGATGAGAAATGACAAAAAGAAACTGACGCCTTTGAGCGTCAGTTTCTTTTTGTCAGGATATTCTTATATTCGCCTACGTCAATGAAGTGACATACAGCTCCGCATACTCTTTCTTTAGCAGATGCTTTTGGATTTTGCCTGTTGTCGTCATGGGAAAGGCTTTGACGGTCACTACTTTTTTCGGTACCTTGAAGCCGCCCAATTGAGTCCTGCACAGCTGGATGATTTCTTCCTCTGGCACTGCCTCATCGTCCTTGGAGATGACAAAAGCCGTCAGCGCCTCCGTCCAATGCACGTGAGGCAAACCGACCACCGCGACGTTGAGCACTCGCGGATGCTGGAAGATGACCTTTTCCACCTCGATCGACGCCACGTTTACGCCGCCTGTTTTAATCATGTCTTTCTTTCGGTCTGCGAACCACAGGATGTTATCTTCATCAAAATATCCCTCGTCCCCACTATGAAACCATCCGTTTGCAAAAGCGTGTTCCGTGTTCTGTGGATCATTCAAATAGCCCTCCATCGTTTGCGGGCTGCGGTAGACGATTTCACCGACTTGCCCTGTCGGCAATAGATCCCCACATTCATTCATGATCCCAACCTCGACATTCGCAGCCGGTGTTCCCACCGCACCAGATTTGGTCAATTGATGCTCAGGCCGGAATACGGTAGCGACCGGAGCCATTTCTGTCTGACCGAACAACAAAGCAAAATCGCATTGGAAAACATCATGTGCTCGCTGCAAATCTTGGTTGGGCATAGGTGCCATCGCATAAATGCACAGCCTTAGCGTAGTCAAATCAAAGCTTTCCCTCTCCGGGTGATCGAGCAAAGCACGGTACATCATCGGGAGGCCGAAGATTTGGGTGACTCCCTCCCGCTCGATGAGCTGCATGACAGCAACGGGGTCGAACTTCTTAACAATCACGGTCGTTCCCCCAGCGATCATGACTGGTGTTGTAACCGCATTCAATTGTGCTGTATGAAACAGAGGCAGCATAGCGATCGAGACATCGTTCCCCGTAAACTTCAAATCAAAAGCGGTGCCCAACGTATTTAAGTAAACCGCGATGTGACTGCTCATGACCCCTTTCGGATGGGAGGTCGTTCCACTGGTGTACAAGCATTGCATGAGGTCGCGATCTTCCACCTGGCATACAACCTCTGTGTCGTTCTGAGCCTGCCATACTTGTTCCCACTTGTGGCAGCGGATCGCTCCTGGTTGCTCGGGATCCGACTCAGAGCCAATCAGGATGAGATCTGTGACAGCAAGGCCCTCCCCTACCGCAGGCCATTTATCCAGAAACATCTCTTCCAATACGACTGCTTTTGCGCCAGAGTCCTGTAAAATGTAGGAGACCTCATCCGGATGCAGCGCCAAATTAATCGGAATGATCGTGATCCCCGCTTTGGCGCAGGCAAAATAAACAAGCACAAATTCGATGGAATTGCTCGCCAAAATCGCCAAACGGTCGCCATGCCGGAGGCCCAATGCGAGCAAGCCCCTCGCGACTTGATTGACCCACGCATTGCACTCTTTGTAGCTGATTCTGCGATCGCCTTCAATTACTGCCGTTTTATAAGGAAACCGCGCCGCGCTTCGCTTCAAAATATCGCCCACATTTACACGGTGAATCAAATTGTACGCAATCGACATGGCCATCCCTCCTTATGTTTATTTTTAAAATTCAGACAATATTCCCGTCAGTTGTCTCGTTTTCGCTATGCTGCATCCGATATTGCTGCTTGAGAATACTTTTATTGATTTTTCCGCTTCCTGTCTTGGGGAGTTCCGAGACGAAGAGGACCTTTCGCGGTCGTTTGTATCCAGCGAGTCCGCGATGCAGCACGCAAAACGCTTCGATATCGGCAATAGCGACATTCGCTTCTTCCCGGGGGACGATAATTGCGGTAACCTGCTCCACCCATCTTTCGTGCGGCGTTCCAATGACGGCAACTTCAGCAACGGAAGGATGCTCCGCCAGAATGTTTTCCACTTCCTTCGGGTAAACATTTTCGCCGCCGGTAATAATGAGATCATCGAAGCGGTCGGTATAGTACAGGTACCCGTTTTCATCCCAGCGGACGATGTCCCCTGTCTTCAACCACCCGTCCTCAAATCGCTCGCGATTCAACTCGTCCCGCTTCCAGTAGCCAGGAGTCACGACGTCACCTCGCAAATACATCACCCCTGCTTCCTCGTCACCAGGTGCGATCAGTCTCTCTCCGTCAGCAGAGACGATTTTGGTTTCCACGACCTGTGCCATTGGTTTACCCATAGATCCTGGAATGCGCCGTTCTCCCGCTTGATAGGTTATCATCAAACCGGATAGCTCTGTTTGCCCATAGATTTCCAGCAAATTCACGCCAACTACCTCTTCAAAATACTCGCAAATTACACTGGGTGTGGGAGACCCCCCAAAGAAGCACAATCGGTAATGATTCATCTGGCGCTGCTCCTGCGGGTTTGCTTTGAAAAAGTTCACGACATCGATCAGCATGGTTGAAATCAATCCTGACCATGTAGGCTGAAGCTCGCGGCTTTGGCTAATCCAGTTTTTTGGCGACCAGCGCGATAGCAGGGTGACCGTCCCACCTGTAAAAAGTGTAGGAAGTGTCGTACACTGCAATCCCCCTACATGAAACATCGGAAGGGTAGCCAATATATGATCACGTGAAGTCAGCTTCCATGCATCCACAACCATCTCGATCGATGCAGAGTTCGTTCGATGGGTCTGCCTGACTCCTTTCGGTTTGCCAGTCGTCCCGCTCGTGTACATCAGCATCGCGTCTTCTGAATCCCGGCAGGGCAAGACCGACACCTTCTGCTCCAGACTTGTTTTATAGATCTCGGATAAGCACGTATGACGATTGCCTTCCTCCAGCTCCCCAGCAAGCAGCAGCCGGATGTGCTCGTGATCTGTCAAGATGTCTTGTAATTTTTCAAGGTCTTCCCTGGTCAAAGCAAGCCATTTGATCTCAGCGTCCGCGATCACAAACGCAAGCTCTTCTTGGCGGAATCGATAGTTGATGGGGACAGCCACGCCCCCAAGCATCCATGCGGCATAAAAAAGAATGAGGTAATCAGGGCAATTGGCTAGATAGATACCTACTTTGTCACCTTTGGCAAATCCATTTTGACGAAAATACGCTGCGAGGGCTCTGGCCCTCTGGTCAAACTGTTCATAAGTGATTTCTTTCTCGTCCATTCGAATAGCGACCTGCTGAGGATTCTCTCGAACGGATCTTTCCAGATAGGATGCGAGATTCATTTCGTCCTCCTCACTTTCGGGCAACATTTTCGCGCTTTACGTTTCTCGCTCTTAATAAGGGACAAACGTCAGTCCTCTACCAAGTGAGTTGCCGCCATCTATCACAATAAATTCGCCAGTCATATACTCTGCTGCCGGGCAGGACAAATAGGTCACCAGCCACCCCAGCTCCTGCAGTTTTCCTGTCCGCCCGAGAGGTACGTCCTCGGTGACTTGCTCTATAAAATGGGGGCCCGCCGAGCTTGCCATTTCCTCTTTCATCCCTTCTGTCACAAATAGACCAGGGCCAATCGAGTTGATACGAATGTTGTATTTCGCCCATTCTAGGGCCAATGTCCGCATCATCCCGTACACCCCATTTCTTGCGGCTACAGAATGCGCAATCCCCGGAGCACCTCGATGCAGAAAGCTGACCAGGATATTGGTTATTGCTCCTCCCGTCCCTTGCTTGATCATCTGCTTAGCCACTGCCTGGGTGACGTAAAAGGTTCCATTCAAATTGTTGTGTATAACAGCATTCCACCCGTTCGGTGTCAGTTCCTCTGATTTTTTCGGAAATTGCCCGCCTGCGTTGTTGACGAGAATATCCACTTTGCCAAAGGATTCTACCGTAAAATTTACCAGCTGCTGGACTTGCTCCGGTACTCTTATGTCTATGGAAATCGCGCGAGTCTCAATCCCCTCCTTTACAAATTCATTCCTGGTTTCTTCCAAAACTTCATTCCTGCGCCCGGCGATAACAACTTTCGCCCCGCTTTCACCGAGGGTTTTTGCAATCTGCTTTCCGATGCCTGTACCTCCCCCGGTTACGATGGCTACTTGATTCGCCAAGAGATTCTCCGAAAAGATCTGCATGATCTCTTCCCCTGCCTTCTACCGGATGGACCGGAATTTATTTATCCTAGAACGTCTTTACTCCCAACAGCTCTCTGGCAATGATCAATCTTCTTACTTCCGACGTGCCTGCACCGATCTCATATAGCTTCGAATCACGCAAATACCGATTCACCGGATAATCGAGCATATAGCCGTAGCCCCCGTGAATTTGCACCGCCTCCAGCGCTACCTTTGTCGCTGTCTCCGCTGTAAAAAGAATAGCAGCCGCAGCCTTCAGCGTTATTTTTTGATTCTCGGCTGCCAGTCGCGCAGCATCGTAAGTAAGCAAGCGAGCTGCTTCCAGTGCGGTGTACATATCTGCAATTTTTGCTTGAATGAGTTGGAAATGGGAGATCGGCTTCCCGAACTGGCTGCGCTCCTGGGCGTATTTGACTGCTTCGCGAAACGCTCCTTCTCCGATTCCCAGTGCCAGTGCTGAGACGATCACACGCTCGATATCCAAGCCGGACATCATCACCTTTACGCCCTTGTTCACTTCTCCAAGCACATTTTCGGCTGGAACCTCGCATTCATCAAAGATCAGCTCTCCTGTTTCCGAGCCGCGATTCCCCATTTTTTCCAATCGCTTGGATACCGAAAAGCCTGGAAAACCCTTTTCTACGAGAAAAGCTGTGATCCCATGCGCTCCTTTCTCTTTGTCTGTCTTCGCATAGACGAGGATAACGTCAGCAACAGGCCCATTCGTGATAAACGTTTTGCTGCCCTGTAAAATGTACCGGTCCCCTACTTTTCGTGCCGTCGTCCTCATCCCGACCGCATCCGATCCCGAGCCTGGTTCAGTCAGCCCTAAAGCCCCGATCAGCTTTCCGGTGCAAAGGCCAGGCAGGTACTTTTTCCTTTGCTCTTCGGTTGCATTGTGGTACAGATTGTGCGTGCATAAATTCGCGTGTGCTGCGTAGGACACCGCAATCGCTGCGCTGTATTTCGCGATTTCCTCCGTCACCATCGCTTGCTCCACTGGTCCCAATCCTGCACCACCGTATTCCTCTGGGACAGTCAGCCCCAGCACGCCAAGCTCTCCCAGCTTGTTCCACATGTCCTTTGGCCACTCATCTTTGCGATCCATTTCTTCGGCTATCGGTTCGATTTCTCTTTTCACAAAGCTGCTTATCGTCTTCCTCAGCAAATCAAATTCCTGGGGAAAATCCATATACGCCACCACCTGTTTGGGTAGACTGCTGTCAGGCTATTTTCACCCGACTTGATTATGCAAGGACCGTACCAGACCGAATCTTTTTACTGATTCGCTAGCCTTATCACAGAACGGACAGCGATTAATTGGTTATCTTTCGTGCATTCGTCCCGTTTCATAGACAGATGTGCATTTTTTAAACAATTTGTTTGGAGGGATAAGAAGTTAACATAATAAACATTCCGTAACCTTTTTTTCGAAACAGCTCGTCCCTTTCCTGAATCCTCCACTAGGTACACTCATGAAAACAACAAAAAAGCACATGGTTTCCTGTGAAAATCCATGTACTCTTCTCTTCACTCGCGAAAGATATGTCATTTGTAGTTATTCAAAGATCGATACACTTTTGCCCATCGTGTTTACGCCTGTATAGGTGCGCGGATCAAATTCCTCCACACACATCACCTCAGACACCATGAGTGGCTGCTCCGAAATGAGATCCTTGATTTGCAGATCGCTGTAAAATTCGTACGCATACCGATGGAGAAACCGGATACGCCAGATTTTCTGCCCTTGCAAAGAAGCGAAAAACTGCTGAAGGTGTGTACATAGATCTTCCCGTGACTCAACGATTTGCTGACAGGTCAGACATATATATTCCACGTTCCATTCCTCCAGACTGATGATAGTAAAAACAGAAGCCCCTCTAGAATGTATTCCATGAAGGATCCCGAGGCAAAAACCGAAATAGAATGATTCTTATTTATTTTAATCCTATAATTCATACCGGTCAAGTATGTTTAATGAGTTCCGCTGCCTTTATTCCCATTTGTCCAAGCCCAATTTTGAATAATAGGCAAGCATCTGACCATATCTTTGTTTATGAAAGAAGCGAGTAGCTGAGGAAACCATACGATCGTGAAAGGAGGCAGCGGAAAATGGGAAAATCGAAATCAGATCGCCCTGTGCCCGAGCCGATGAGAAGTGATGGGGCTGGCTGGGTCGATCAAGGTCCTCGAAATATTGCACGCGATCTGCAAAACCCAGATATGCTCGTTCCTCCCATTACAGACAATGGCTTGCTCCCAAATTTGAAGTTTTCTTTTTCTGACGCTGTCATGACATTAAACCATGGCGGATGGTCTCGTGAAGTGACCGTTCGTGAGCTCCCCATTGCAACCACGTTGGCTGGTGTCAACATGAGCCTGACCCCAGGAGGCGTCCGGGAGCTTCACTGGCATCAACAGGCAGAATGGTCGTACATGCTATTGGGACGTGCGCGGATAACGTCCGTTGATCAGGATGGACGCAATTTTATCGCGGACATCGGACCTGGTGATCTGTGGTATTTTCCGCCGGGAATCCCCCACTCCATCCAAGGTCTTGAGGAAGGCTGTGAATTTTTACTTGTTTTCGACGACGGAAATTTTTCCGATTTAAATACGTTGTCGATCTCGGATTGGTTCGCGCATACCCCTCGTGACGTGCTTTCGGACAATTTCGGTGTACCTGAGAATGCTTTCGTCCATATCCCGCCCAAGCAGGTGTACATTTTTCAGGGAGAGGTCCCCGGCTCGATCCGAGAAGAGGAGGTGGAATCCCCCTATGGAACCGTTCCTTTGAGCTTTACCCATCGTCTGCTCGCCCAAAAACCAATCGTGACCCCGGGAGGTAGTGTGCGGATTGTTGATTCGCGCAACTTTCCCATCTCCAAGACGATTGCGGCAGCACTGGTCGAAATCAAGCCAGGTGCCATGCGGGAGCTGCATTGGCATCCCAATAATGACGAATGGCAATATTACTTGACTGGGCAAGGACGCATGACGGTATTTACGGGAGAAGGTACAGCCCGTACCTTTGACTACCGTGCAGGTGACGTCGGCTATGTCCCTTTTGCAACGGGTCATTACATACAAAACACGGGGAGTACGACACTCTGGTTTCTGGAGATGTTCAAAAGCGATCGGTTTGTCGACGTATCGTTGAATCAATGGATGGCACTTACCCCGCATGACCTCGTCAGTGCCAATTTGAATGTCGGCCCTGAATTGATAGATGCTTTGCGAAAGGAAAAATGGCCCGTCGTGAAATACCCTGGCTATTAACTATTGTGAGCTTTAAACAAGAAGAGCACGCCATAAATGCGCGCTCTTTTTTCGTTTACCCTTTTCCAATCACTTTGCTTGCTCTCCATCCTTCAATCTGCTCTGGCAAAAAGCCCATCTCCAGCAAAATTTCCTCCGTATGCTCGCCCAGAAGCGGTGGATGCTTGTGAACCTGTGCAGGTGTATCGGAAAGCTTCACGGGAAAGCCGGGCATTTTCAAATCTTTTACGATCGGATGCTCTACTTCGAGCACCATCTCGCGTGCAAGCACCTGAGGGTGATTCAAGACTTGATCTACGGTATGAATCGGGCCTGCGGGAACACCTGCTTGATCAAGCTTGTGAATGATTTCCTGTCTGTCCATTTCAGCGATGCGTGCAGAAATAATGGCAGCCAGCAAGTCACGATGGGCGACTCGGTCGTCATTGGTCTGAAACCGTGGATCTTCTCGCAAATCTTCCCACCCCAAAGCACGGCAGGCTCGCTCCCACAGGCTGTTGTTTGCGATCGCTAGAATGATATCCCCATCTTTTGCCGGAAAAGCTTGGTACGGAACGATGGAAGGATGGGCAGAACCTAGTCGGCCAGAAGCACGGCCTGTGGCAAAGTAGCTCGTCGCAAGGTAATTGAGGAGAACGACCTGACCATCCAAGAGACTGACATCGATGAACTGCCCTTTGCCGGTTCTTTCGCGGGCTATGAGGGCAGACAAAATCCCATAGACGGCAAACATCCCTGCATTCATATCGACAAGGGAGGTCCCTACCTTGACAGGTCCACGGCCTTCCTCTCCAGTTATGCTCATCAGGCCACCGTACCCCTGGAGCAGCAAGTCGTAGCCTGCTCGATTCTTCTCGGGGCCAGTACGTCCAAATCCAGATACGGAGCAATAAATCAGCTTGGGATTAATCTGTCTTATTTGTTCATAGCCCAGCCCCATCTGATCCAGAGCGCCCGTGCGGAAATTTTCTACCAGTATATCTGCTGTCTTGGCTAGCTCATAGATGATCTCTCTTCCTTCCTCCGTTTTGAGATCCACTGTTATGCTTCTCTTGTTTCGATTGGACGCAAGGTAATAGCTGCTGATGCCATCCCAAGTAGGCGGAGTAAACCGACGCGTCTCATCTCCTACGTCAGGCTGCTCCACTTTGATAATGTCTGCGCCCATGTCACCGAGCAGCATCGTGCAAAACGGTCCCGCCAATGTTCTCGACAAATCTAGTACACGGATATGATCTAACGCCTGCAAAGGGGACCCTCCCTTCAATCACTCGGTAGTTTCTGCATCGCCGTTCTCCACTAGCTGAACTTGGGCGGTCGTTTTTCGGCGATCGCTCGTACTCCCTCCTGATAATCCTCAAGCTCGGTTACCAGACCCATTGCAGATGAAATCATATCTAGAGATGTGCGCAGATCCGTCGACATGCCTTGGTAGACGGCTCGCTTCATAAAACGCATCGTTTCTTGCGGACCGCTCGCCAATCGCCGCACATACGCATCAACGAATGCATCAAGCTCCTCATCCGGCACGACATGCGTGATCAATCCTATCTGTTTTGCTTCCTCCGCCGTATAGGTATCACCGGTCCAAAGAATTTCCAGCGCCCGATCGACTCCTACCAGTCGAGTTAAAAAGTATGCTCCTCCATCTCCCGGAACGATACCCGCTTTGATGTAACCCTCCGCAACTCTTACACGTTGTGCGGCGATCCGAATATCGCACATCAGAGCCATATCCAAGCCAGCCCCCGTGGCAACACCGTTCATCTTGGCGATCACAGGCTTATCGATTTCCTGCAGCAAGAGCGGAATTCGTTGCACACGCTTCCACAGGCTCTTTTTGCGAGCGAGACCAGTTGATGACAGATCTTCTGCCTCGGTATTGTTGTGTAAAAACCCATCCCTGCGGACCATGGATTTGATATCTCCTCCACTGCAAAAGGATCTTCCATTTCCTGTAAGGACTACCACCCTGACAGAATCATCGTCACGAACAGACTCCAGTGCTTTGATCCATAGATCGATCATTTCCGTACTGAATGCATTCAGAGCTTCCGGTCGATTGAGCGTGATGGTAGCAATTCCCTGGTTTACTGTATAGAGCAGATCGGTCATCTTCCCGTCCCCTTTCCCATTTGCGGAAAATCGATTTGTTGGGTAACAACTATCCTTGCCGACTGACTACTGGTTCGGTTAGAAACGGCCATAGTTCGTTATCTGCGAGCTGCATGAGCTGTTCCGCCAGCTTTTCTGCCCATAGGGTCTCATTCCCCCATTCTTCCCGCCAGGAAAGGACGCGACGTGTGCTTTGATGCAAAATGTGCTCATGGGTAAATCCGATAGCCCCGTGCACCTGATGCGCGATGGGCGCAACGGTTCCTGCAGCTTCGTTGATACGGATCTTTGCCATGGCGATGGCTTTCGAAGCCGGAGTATGCTCATTCGCCGCTATTGCGCTTTGGGCAGCTATGTCGGCAGCCGTTACCTCCCCTGCCATAGCTGCCAGATGCTGCTGAATGGCTTGAAAGCGATGCAGCGGCTTGCCAAATTGGGTGCGCTCTGATGTATAGGCAGCGGTCAGCTCCAGAATGCGCTCCAAGGCTCCTGCCATCATGACCGAACGGCAAAGTGCGCCTGTGTAAAGCAGCCACTCCTTTACCTGTTTGGCCTCTATGGAGAATACCCGACTCTCGGCAACGGCTGCGTGGTTCAAAATCACAGTGTCTCTCGCTTCTCCCGCCATATTCTGTCCGTTGATAATCAACGCATCATCGGAGCTTACGATGGCAAGAGAGCTGCGGGAATTCTCCTCCCCGATAACCAGCATCTGCTTCGTGTACCTGGCCCACGGCACATTCACGGCTTTACCTGTTATCTGCCAGCCATCCTGCGTGCGGATGAATTGGATCGGTTCCACCTCGTTACACAAAATGGTGAGTGGGTCCGTAGAGACGGGCATTTCCAAATCGGCCAACAGCCAATTGCTCATATACGTTTCCGCTAGTGGAATCGGCGCTGCGTATTTGCCAGCCAGCCGCAGAATGTGGTACGCATCTGTAAAACTGCCCCCTGTTCCATCGAGTGACTCGGGAACAGCAACAGTCGTCATGCCTGACTCAGCCAAAATCCCCCACAGCTCAGCTGCCCAGTGTCCGTTTTCTGCTTCATTAACGAGCTCCTTCGTACACACATCTTTCATGATTTTCGTCGTGGAGTGAATCAAGATCTTCGTGACGTCGTTCACTATGCGATCACCCCTTTCGCCACGATTCCACGCAAAATTTCGGTCGTCCCTCCACGCAGTGTGAACCCAGGTGCATGCAAGACTGCCTGAGCCATCAGCTGATCCAATCGGTTTGCAGCATTCGTCGAAGGTGTAGTCGGGATGAGCAGCCTTGCGATTTCAGCCACCTGCTGCTCGAATTTGGTCCCCATGTCCTTGACGAGGGCAGCAGCAATATCTGGACTCTCTCCCTTTTCCAAAAGGTGTGCGATACCGATCGACATCTGCCGCAGCGTACACAAACGAGAAACAAGCTTGCTTCCCTGAGCAATCAAATGCTTGTCACCTTTCTTGCGCAATTGGTTTATCAGCTCTTCCAGTAGCGGATAGGTGCTCAGAAATCGCTCAGGACCACTGCGTTCATATGCCAGCTCCGTCATTCCCTGCTTCCATCCGTTGCCCTCCACACCGATCAGCCTGTTCTCGGGAATGAAGACATCTTCAAAAAACACTTCGTTAAAATGATGCTCGCCTGTCATGAGCAGGATCGGCCGAATGGTTACACCAGGCGCGGTCAAGTCAACCAAGAGCTGGCTCATCCCCTCGTGACGCTTTTCGGGATGGTAAGGGGACGTGCGGCACAGGGTGATCATGTAATGGGCATGATGAGCACCACTCGTCCACGTCTTACTCCCGTTCAAAATCCATCCGCCATCTACTTTTTCCGCTCTCGTATGTACGGCTGCCAGATCGGACCCGGCGTTTGGCTCACTTAATCCAATAGCAAAATAGCATTCCCCGCGTGCAATTCGCGGCAGGAACTCCCTGCATTGTTCATCTGTAGCGTAACGGAGCAGAAGTGGTCCCGTCTGCCGATCGGCAATCCAATGGCCCGCTACGGGAGCACCAGCTGCCAAAAGCTCCTCAATGACCATATACCGCTCAATGGCTGAACGCTCATGACCACCGTATTTTAGAGGCCAAGTCATTCCGATCCAACCCCGCTCCCCCAATTTACGGCTGAAATCCGCAGAGAACCCGCTCAACCATGTATCGCACTTGGGGACAAAAGCTCCGTGCTCTTTCTCCTGCTGAAGAAAATCCCGTATCTGTGTCCGAAGGTGTCCTGTCTGTTCCGAGATTTCTCCAATCGGCAATTGCAGACTGTTCATAGCTAACCTCCTCGACCAAGCTGTATAGATGGGAAACATCAACGTACCGTTTATCGGTACGAAATACCTATAATTGAAATGATACACGAGAAAAAAGCTCAATTCAACATAATAGACTGAATTAAACAAAAATTTAACCCCTTCGTTTCTCATGCAAAAAAGCTACGTAATCCACTCATTGGCTGCAATGGAGTGAGCTACATAGCTTGCAAAGGTACTCAATATTCTTTGGTATGGGAAAACTTGAACTCATCTGAGATCTGTCTGGCTGTTTGCGTGATTGCCTGAATGAACTCTTGAAATCGTTCATCCGTGACTCGAATCATAGGGGCAGAAATCGAGATACCTGCGATCGTCTCCCCCCCTCGATTAAAGATGGGGGCACTGACTGAGCAGACACCCACAACACGTTCCTCATTGCTGCTGGCATAGCCTCTTTGCCGAACCTCTGCCAGTTCATCTGCAAGTTTTTCCTTATCAACCACCGTAGCGCTTGTTATCGGCTGCAAAGTTGTTTGCTGCAAATACATCGCTAGCTTTTCAGGCGGCAAATAGGCTAGCAATAGCTTGGCAGATGCACCCGCATAGAGCGGTGAAGTTTGTCCAATGTACGATATCGTCATCAGATCGTGCTTCCCCTCTTCAAAAGCGATGCATTTTCGTTCGTTATTTTCAATGATATTCAGATAGACACTCTCACCAAAACGATCCCGGACCGCCTTGAGATAGGGTTTGGTCACGGTAAGCAGATGCGAATGCTCCTCCACCAGCTTGCCCAAATAATAAAGCTCATTTCCGAGGCGGTATGTTTTTCGCTTCTCGTCTTTTTCCAAAAATCCAAAGTTCACCAATGTATGTAAAATCCTTTGCAGACTGGATTTGGATAAGCCAAGCTTATGGTGAAACTCCGCCAAGGAAATTTCCTTCTCCTCCTTGGAAAAGCATCGCAGGATATGGATGGTACGACTTATCGTCTGCATAGATTGATCTGCGCTCACCGCTATCACTTCCCATACTCAATAGTGAGTCCATGGTATCATTTTTCAAGGAAATGATAAACCCGTCTTCCAAACATTCAGAATGCGTTTACTCTTTGTGCAAGGCGCGCTTCAAGGCTTGATTGTACTCCTGTTTTGCTCGTTTGCTGACCGACGCATTCGGTACCGAGTGCTCGAAGCCGTGGAAGCAGCCTGGATAGAGATGAAACTCGACAGGCACCTTGGCCTGAGTCAGCTTTAACACGTATTCAATCGTCTCGTCACGAAACGGATCCAAATCTCCTATGCATGTATACGTAGGGGGAAGCCGTGAAAAATCGGTTGCACGAGCCGGAGCCGCATAAGGAGATACTTCTCCGCCAGCCAGCTCTCCCAGATACATTTCCCAGCCTTGTCGGTTAAACTTCGCATTCCATACGCGATGATCCGTGATCTCATTACTAGAAACGGTGATATGACGGTCGTCGATCATGGGATACAGCGGCATCTGAAAAGCGATGGCTGGGCCGTTTCGATCTCTCGCCAACAAGGAGACAGCGGCAGTCAAGCCTCCTCCTGCACTGGCTCCTACCACAGCTATGCGAGCTGGATCGACTCCCATTTCCACTGCGTTCGCTGCGAACCAAAGCAATGCCGAGTAGCAGTCCTCCAGTGGAATCGGATAGGGATGCTCCGGTGCCAGACGGTAATCGACAGAGACTACCACGCTGGAGAGTCCTCTATGGAAAGGGCTGGGTTCTGCGGTCCACCTACGAACATCTCATCCATCGCTTTTCTCATGGGTTCGAGATTCTCCCGATCGAAGTTCAATTCAGGCATTACTGACAGCATCGTACGCAGCTCTGGATGCACTCTCTCTTCCATAGCTATTCCTCCTCTACGATTGGAAACGCATTCATTTTAATTGTGATCGAATCATCACAATTAAAATATACTAAGCTATGGTATAATAGTCAACGAAATATTCAGGCTATTTTTCTTTGTTGACGCAGGAGGATATTTTCATGCAGCTGTTGATTCAATCTGGCGACCTTGGTCCAAAATGGTTTCATGTCGCCTTGAGAGCTCTCGTTTTGATGGCGGAGCAAAAGAGCATGGTAAAAAGCAATCAGCTCGCGGAGGCAATTGGCGAAGATCCGACGTTTGTCCGAAAAATACTGGCGAAGCTGGCAAAGGAAGAACTGGTAAAGACATTTGGCGGAAGATACGGCGGGTATGTATTGGAAAAGGATCCTCACTCCATCACGGTCCTGCATGTGTATCAGGCGCTTAGCTCTTCCGATATGATCCCCCATTGGTCGGTTCCATCTACGGGCTCCGAGCTATTTATTTCCTTGATCATTTCAAAGGCGGAGGAAAGATTTCAATCGACCTTGGCTGATTATACGATAGCAGATATTCTGCTCCATAAAACGGAGCCCCGCCATCCGACTAAACCTGAAAAATAGCTTGTTCCTCAGACCTAAGTAAAAAAGCCTACTTTCTCCTTTTTCGGAAAGAAGAGAGTAGGCTCATCACCACAGGCACAGTTAGAGGAACTTGTCGTTACCCGGGATGAACCATCCCCACCCCACCTATTCCTCGCTTCTATCCCCTGAGCCCCTCTTGGTTGTTCTCGTGACCGTAAGCTTTCGAATCAGCCCCAGAATGATCCCCAAACCTGTAAACAAATACAGGATAGTAAATATTTTGCCCAGATCCGTTTTAGGTGCCAGGTCCCCGTAACCGACAGTCGTCAAAGTCGTCACGCTGAAATATATGGCATCCACCCAACGAAATCCTTCGACAGTTGCGTAAAAGATCGTGCCTGACAACAAAGTAGTCAGGGTCAAAACGAGAAGACCCTGAAATTCCTTGTCTTTCATCGAGTGAAAAAACGACGTAATAAGATGCTTCAGCGTTATGAGGAACGAAATCATGGACATTCCCCTTTCCTATGTAATTTCGCCGCGCCTTATCGCCACCAAGAAAGCGATCACGCTCATTTTTTGATTTCTTTAGCTTTCCCTTCTCATTTTGGATAAATCAGGAAACGATGGGCGCGTGGCGTGTGCACCCAATCCACAAAAAAAGAGGTGCTGCTCGCACCTCTTTTACGATTTAACTCCTCTTTTTCGCAGAAATAGAATCAGAAATATGACGATTCCTCCGCCGATGACCGCATATGCCACCGTCGAATACATGTCCATGAAAGTCAAAATCTCTTCCCAGGACTGCCCCAGAAATGCCCCGAGCATCACGAGTGCGACATTCCATATCAAGGTTCCCAAGGTCGTGAACAGCAAAAATAGCCACACGTTCATTTTCGTCATCCCCGCAGGAACGGAAATCAGGCTTCTGACCAAGGGCACCATTCTGCACAGGAAAATCGTCCAGTACCCATATTTATCGAACCACACATTCGCTCGTGCGATATCCTCTCGCTTCAAGCGCAGGATATGACCCCAACGGTCGACAAGCACTTCTATTTTTTCCAATTCTAAATAATAGCCGATCCCGTATAGCACGATTGCCCCCATCACAGATCCCATCGTAGCTGAAATAATGACGCCCGGAATCGATAACGTCGTGTACGTCGTCATGAATCCACTGAAGGTAAGAATCACTTCAGAAGGAATCGGCGGAAACACATTTTCCAAAGCCATCAGTAAAAAAATGCCAATATAGCTGAACTGCTCTAAAAAAGCAGTAATCCACGTTTGCATGGTATCCCTCTCATCCCTAGATTGATCTGGTGGTGAGTGACAGTCAGAGCACCCTATCAAGTATTACGTATCTCCTTTCAGTATAGATACCCTCGAGCCATTTGTACAATTCGAAACCAAGAAAGGAGATTCTCTCTATAATTGGCTGATTATTGTGATAATATGGAGGTTGTAGGATTCTATCTGGCAGCCAAAAGGAGACGTGGACGATGACCAAAACGACGGAACTCTTTCCAATCGCAGCAATTCGAGAACAGTTTCCCGCCTTGCAGCGGACTTACAATGGTAAACAAGCCGTTTATTTTGACGGCCCTGGAGGTTCGCAAGTCGTAAAAAGCTCGATGGATGCCATTTATGCCTATATGCAAAACGGCGGGGCCAACCTGCATGGTTCCTTCCCGAGCAGTCGTGAAACCGAACAAACCATAGCAAGTGCGAAGGAAGCCGTAGCTGCCCTCTTTGGAGCGAAAGCGGAGGAAGTCGCATTTGGAGCGAACATGACGACGCTGACCTTTGCGATTGCACGCGCGCTGGGCAAGCACTGGCAAGAGGGCGATGAAATTATCGTATCCGAGCTGGACCATCGCGCGAACGTCGATCCGTGGCTGACGATCGCCGCAGACCGCGGGATGACCGTGCGCTGGCTCCCTGTGGACCCAGACACCCTTACCTTGCGTGTAGATGAGCTGGATTCTTTGTTGAATCCGCGAACACGTCTGGTAGCCGTTGGTCTTGCTTCCAATGCTGTCGGTACGATCAATCCCGTTGCTGCGATTTCCGAAAAAGCTCATGCTCTCGGTATTCCCGTCGCCGTCGATGCTGTCCACGCCGTCCCGCATCTTGCCATCGACCGAGACGCTTTGGGTGCTGATATTCTTCTTTGCTCCGCCTATAAGTTTTTTGGTCCGCACGTCGGAATTGCCGTCATACGCCAAGAGCTGTTTGAACAGCTGCAGCCATACAAACTCCAACCCGCTCCCACCTACATACCGGATAAACTGGAAACAGGCACGCAAAATCACGAGGGGATCGCGGGAATAAGGCCCGCTATCGAATTTATTGCGGGATTGGGGAACGGAGATAGCCTGGCTGCGCAAATCCAATCCGGCTATGAACGAATCGAAGTCTATGAAAACGAGCTGGCAGAAAAGCTGAGACATGCGCTGTCCCTTATTCCTACTGTCACCTTGTTCCAGGCTGCCCCTGATGTCCCCAAGACGCCAACACTCGCCTTCCGTGTAGAGGGCTGGTCCCCGCAAGCCTTCTGCGAGAGAATGTGCGAGGACTACGGGATCTTCATCGCAGACGGAGATTTCTACGCAATGACACTCGCGGACAAGCTGGGGATAAATGAAAGTGGTGGCTGGATTCGTGCAGGGCTGGCACCGTATAATACCTTGGAGGAAGTGGACCGTTTCATTCAAGGCATCAAAGAACTGACCCAAAGCTGATCAGCTGACATAGCATTGCCCAAACATGACAAGTAAAAATATCCCCTCGTGGTTGTATTGTGTGGCAACCTTCGAGGGGATTTTCTATGTGTCAACTCTTTCGCGCGAATGATACAGGCTACGAGAATCCGCCAGCAGTATCCCTCGGACTAAGTGGCGCCTCACCAGTCGATAATAATGCACCCCATCGAGAGTTCCTCTAGCGTTTCCCATGTCTATTCGTTGGAGTGCCTATCGCTTGTCTCTCTGACTTTCTTATTCTATGTAGCGGGAGTACTGTTCTTTTGCCAGCTCCAGCAATCCGATTTTTTCCAGCCGTTCTACTGGAGCTAGGAAAGTGACCGTAACGACACCCGGGTGACGGCCAATCTGGATTGCCCCTGTAATGGTAGCCCGATTCAATACCTCAGGAACAGTCATTTCCAACAAATCAGCTGCACGCTGCAGCCCGTTCTCCGTCGCTACGTTCAGATTGGCACCCGTACCGATGACCGATAGGGGCAGAGACTCTTCCAGTTTGTCCAGCTCCCATGTTTTGGCGTAATGCAGCGCTTTTGCCTTTTCCTCCGCTGTAAACGGCTTCGCCAAATAGGGGAGATCTTCTTCTACTGGCAACAATACAGGACCGTCTATGGAAAGCCCGGGTATGACATGGACTTGCAAGGTAACAATGCCGGAAACATCCGTCGTGTGACCAGCAATTTCCCCATCCCCCTGCATCGCATGCATGTCCCCGAGATAAACTCCGCCGCCAGGTACTTTTACAGGGCAAATCAGGATGGCATTCTCGCGCACACGGTTGATATCCATATGGCCATCCGTCTTGTGCTGATCGAGCTGCTCTTGGGTCAAGGCATACTCATGCGGCGCACCAACGAGAAAAGCACCAAAGTCTCCCGCATTATGCGAGTCGGGAATCGCATGGGAAGGAGTTGTCCCCAGCTGGCCGAGAAATGGACGTACGCGGGCAACAACACCGACGAGATCATGCGGAGCAAAGGTGACAATCGGGTTTTGCTGAGATTGCTCAGGTGTATTCATATAGTAACGACCATCTTGGGCGATTTTTTCTGCGGCCTTCTGCGGCAGAGTAACTCCAAGCTCTTTGGTTTCATTAAATCCAATCGTGTAACCATTGGTAAACGTAAAGGGAGTGGTTTCCGCCCCGCAGTTTACGCAGCGGATGGCCTCTGGTCCGATACCCTCAATTTTTGTCTCCGGATACAGCGTACCGCAGCCAGGACATTTTGCGGCAACAAACGGGTCTCCCAAAAATCGCCCCTCCATCGTCCGCTCATTACCGGATGCAGTAACCATGGAGGTCACTTGAATGGACTTAATGCGGATCGCGATCGCGTCACCGACATTTGCTCCTTCTACATAAACAGGCTGTGTCACCTCATGCCCGCCTCGAAGTGCAGGCGTAATCATGGGTCCCCAGCAGCCCGGGGTCGTATTGGCTACGATAAATCCCCCATCGCGAACCGGTCCGAGCATAGCTTTTTCAGGATCTAGGATGCCATTCACAAAAGAATTCACGTACACGGTTTGTTGCGCTTTTGCCTTTTCCATTACGATCTCTCCTCGCTCAGTAAAATGTCCACAAGATTATTATCGCTCTAACAATTCCAGGAAGGCACAAAAAGTCCGCTTCGCACGAAGAGAAACTAGCGAACCAAACGGACTCTTCCTGCTCTTAATTCAGTGAGCGGTTCAAAGGGGAACGTGAGGCTGGCAGCTGTTTAAAGGCCGCAAGCGTTTGATCGTATTCTGTTTGAAGCTCGTTCACAATCTCTGCTACGGTTTGAATAGATTTCGTACGGCCGACTCCATGACCTGCCGACCAGATGTTTTTCCAAGCTTTCCTGCCGGTCTTTACAAATTCGGCGTATGATCCCAACTGTTCTGGATCCAGTCCTTCGCTCACAATGCTCGGCTTTAAATAGTTTGCCGGAATGCCGCTGAAAGTGGGCGTATAGATGATGTCTTCAATGCTTGCATCAATTAACATCTGTTTGTAATCGTCCCCCGCGTTGCTCTCCACGGATGCGATAAATCGCGTTCCCATAAATACGAGATCCGCATCGATCGTGCGGGCAGCCAAAATTTCCTGTCCACATGCGATCCCTCCTGCCAAGACGGCTATCCCATCCCAAAACTCACGGATCGCACTTAAGAAAGCAAAGCTGTTGAGCGTTCCGGCATGACCGCCTGCTCCGCCGCACACAAGGATCAATCCGTCCACACCTGATTTCACTGCTTTTTTTGCATGATAGATGTTCGTGACATCAGAGAAGACGATTCCCCCATAAGCGTGCACAATCTCTACGACAGGGGCAGGATCTCCCAAGGCTGTAAAGACAAACGGAGGCTGATACTTTTTGATGAGCTCGAGCTCTTCTTCCAATCGTTCGTTTAAATGGCGTATGACAATATTGATGGCCCAAGGAGCAATCTTGCGGTCCGGCTCCGCTGCTCGGCTGCGCGCCAGCTCTTCCGTAATGGTAGACATCCAGGCTCGCAGGTCATCCACCGTCCGAGCATTTAAGGACGGGAAAGAGCCGATGACCCCAGATTTGCACGCAGAGATCACTAGCTGCGGATTCGAAACCAAAAACATAGGAGCTGTAATGACAGGCAGCACGAGATGCTCGGAAATCCATTCTGGCAAACGATTTTTCATAGCGTGTTCGCTCCTTTCTCATTCGACAACTGAATTTGGCTGTTTCATTTGCAGCCCAGTCTCGTTTCCTCAATACGATCTGGGCAGGCCAAGGACATGCTCGGCTACATAGGAGAGGATCAAATTTGTCGAGATCGGAGCGACTTGGTACAGCCGCGTTTCCCGGAATTTGCGTTCGATGTCGTATTCTTCAGCAAAGCCAAAGCCCCCATGCGTCTGAATGGTCGCATTGG
Source organism: Brevibacillus centrosporus (assembly GCF_003710815.1). GTDB lineage: Bacteria > Bacillota > Bacilli > Brevibacillales > Brevibacillaceae > Brevibacillus > Brevibacillus centrosporus. The sequence continues at coordinate 15,722 of NZ_RHHP01000010.1, read as the reverse complement.
CTGCCTCCCAGGATGCATCTGCTGCGAGCAGCTTGGCCATGTTCGCTTCTTTCCCGCATGGAAGACCTGCATCAAACAGCTCGGCTGCTCGAAAACGCATCAGATTAGCCGCCTCGAGGTGGATATAGGATTGTGCGATTGGAAATTGAATCCCTTGATTCTGACCTATGGGCCGCTTGAACACCACTCGCTGGTTCGCGTACTGAGTAGCACGATCGACAAACCAGTAGCCGTCGCCGAGACATTCTGATGCGATCAGAATTCGCTCCACATTCATTCCATCCAAAATGTAGGAAAACCCTTTTCCTTCTTCGCCGATCAAATTATCCACCGACACTTCCAGGTTTTCAATAAACAGCTCTGTCGTCGCGTGATTCATCATAGTGCGAATGGGGCGGATCGTGATTCCGTTCCCGACAGCTTCCCGCAGATCGACCAAAAGGACAGACAAGCCCTCTGTTCGCTTTTTCACCTGGTCAAGTGGCGTCGTACGCACAAGCAGAATCATCAGGTCCGAATATTCCGTTCGGGAAATAAACACCTTTTGACCGTTTACAATATACTTGTCACCTTTTCTGACCGCCATCGTCTTCAGCTGTGTCGTATCAGACCCCGTGTTCGGTTCTGTTACGCCGAACGCTTGCAGGCGAAGCGAGCCATCAGCGATTTTCGGCAAGTACTTGCGCTTTTGTTCCTCTGAGCCATGCCGCAACAGAGTTCCCATGGTATACATCTGTGCATGACAAGCACCCGCATTTCCCCCGGAGCGATTGATTTCCTCCATGATTATGGAAGCTTCCGTCACGGAGAGACCCGAGCCACCATACTCTTCTGGAATTAAGGCGCCCAAGAATCCCGTCTGCGACAGCTCGTTCACGAAGTCTTCCGGATACGCTCTTCTCTCATCCAGCTCACGCCAATAGGCATCGGGGTACTTTTTGCAAATTGAGCGAACGCTCTGTCGCAATTCTTGATGAAAGGCAGTATTGATCATAGCTTCAACCCTCCCATCTACTTCGCATTATTTTCCGACAAAACGGGGTGCGCGCTTTTCCACGAAAGCCAAGACACCTTCCAGCCGATCTTCTGTATCCACACATCGGTTGTAGTACTCCAGTTCCTTTTCCCTGGCGAGATCATCCTCCATGCCAAACAAGTTGTCCACGGCTTGCTTGCAGTACTGGACAGACAGGGGCGCATTACGGGTTAGACTTTCTGCCAAATCCAGCGTGACCTCTCTCAAATCTTCCGGTGCTGTCAGTCGGTTGATCAGCCCGGCACGATCAGCTTCCTCCGCCTGAATCATACGTCCTGTGCATATCCATTCCTTTGCTTTATGTAAGCCGATTCGTTTTGCCAAGAGCCGAGTCGCTCCACCTCCCGGCATAATCCCGCGCGTCACCTCTGGGAGCCCGAATACTGCACGTGTCGTTGCCACGAGAAAATCGCAGTTTAGTACAAGCTCAAACCCGCCTGCCAGTGCGTATCCATCCACAGCTGCAAGAACCGGCTGCGGTGTATCGGCAATCGCGTAGAACATCTGCTCGAACAAGCGATGCTGCTCTCGCCATGCTGCTTCTGACATACCATTGCGCTCCTTCAGGTCAGCTCCTGAGCAAAATGCCTGTTCGCTCGATGACTGCAGGATGACAGCGCGTGCATCGGATTGAGCAATTTGCTGAAATGCTTGCAGCAGGTCTTGTGCCATTTGCGTGTGAAAGGCATTACGAGATTGTGGTCGATTCAGCTCAACTACAGCGATGCTTCCCTCAAAACCTATGCGTCTACTCTCAACAAAAGACATGTCCTTCCCCCTTGTTGTCGTGCAAACTCGGATTACTCCTTTTTGAAAAACCTGCACCTACCAGTCAACATGCGGAAAACCTTAATTGTCTATATTTTAACACAATACAGACTATTTCTCCTACTTTCCTGCTGCTCGCAACTCGCTAGGACAGCTGTCAGCAAAAGGGAACGGTAAATAGCGCCTTCCTTCTTCAGAAGACGCTCTTTCGCTTATTTGCTACTGTGCCGTATGGTAGGAAATGACTCCCTCTCGTTCCCGAGCCTGCACTTTACCCACTGACTCCAGGTAGAGAATACGGGTGAGTGTCATTAAAAACTCTGCGCTATGGCGCATCGACATTTTTTCAAATCCGTATACCGCTTGGGCAAGCTCCCCTGCCGTACTTCCCGCGTCTGGTATCGCAGCTAAAATCTGCTGCATTCTTTGTTCATGGCCGGCACGCAGCTCGTGAATACGCGCCGGTACATTCCGAATCAGACTCCCGTGCCCTGGCAGTCCGATGCTCACCGGCAGCTTGGCTATCTTCTCCAGAGACTCAAAATAAACCGCCAAAGGGTTGCCATCTTGCTCCGTCCAGATCGGAATAAGCGGTGAAATCTCGTTTAACACATGATCGCCAATCAGCATGACTCCGTTGGATTTATTCAGAAAGCAAAAGTGATCAGGCGAATGCCCAGGCGTCCAAATCGCTTCAAACGCTTGATCCCCCAGTTGGATTTCCTGCTGATCCTCCAGAAGCTCGTCCGGTTCAAAATAATCGGCGTCCAGCTGCTCCAGCATGGCCTTCTCACTGACCGATGGGCCTCCATGCTTTGTGAAAAAGGGGTACGTGCTCGTTGCATCCCCTTCGTGTGCTTTTCGGCGGGCACGAAGCTTCTTCATTTCCTCATAGCCTTGTCTCGCTATCACTAATGGTGCATGATACGTCTCCCGCAGCCATTTTGCCAATCCGATATGATCAGTGTGCGAATGCGTCAGAAGGATTTTTTCTACCTTGGTCCCTTCTGGCAGTGCCTCCTTCCAGATCCCGATCGCCTGCTCTGCATAGCTGCCCGTATCTACAATGGTCACACCGTTCTTGCCTTCGATCACATAACTGTTTACTTGCCGCATGCCAAAGGGAAACTGTATCGACAGCAGATGAATTCCTTCTGCAACCTGTACCAGCATCGTTTTTCTCCTTCTCTCTCTTTATTGTTTTTTAATCTTACCATATTTTTCTACGGATCATGGGAAGCCAGTTACCTACGCCATCCGAACAGGTTTATCCTGCAATGGCATTGCCTTTTGGATCCCGAAAAAACTGACCAGGCATGAAATCTATGTAACCTCCCTATTTGCTGTTTTTCTTGCTATCATCACGGATACCTACCTGGACCTTAAACATAATCTGTACGGTTACTTTCACGTTGGTCCGGATTATGAAGTGCTTCTCGTTTTGTTTGGTCTCTATCCGGCGTATAGCTTTATTTACCTAAACCTTTTTCCTATTACCAAAGGCCTGTATGCAAAGGCCGTCTACCTACTGCTTCATTGGCTCTTCTGTCTTTTCTATGAATGGCTAAGCATACAGCCATTTGGTTTTTTTTACTACAACGGTTGGAAGCTCTGGTATTCTGCCCTTGTTTACCCGTTTCTGCTTGTCACCCTTTTCGGCCACCTACTCTTTTTTAGAAAGCTTTGCTCCCCTCGCAAGTAGCCATACATCTCTTCTTTTCTGCACACAAAAGAGCCCCAAAACCTCGAGGCTCCTTTTCTTGCTAGGAAATCTACGTTCTCCTTATAGATCCAGCTTGTTTTTCTCCAGAAAATTCGTTGCGAAATGACCGGCAACAAAATCAGGGTGCTCCAGCAGCTTCTCATGGAATGGCACTGTTGTATGCACACCTTCGATCACAAACTCATCAAGGGCACGACGCATGCGGGAAATCGCCTCGTTGCGGTCTGTTCCCCAGACAATCAGCTTCGCCACCATGGAATCATAAAACGGCGAGATTTCATAGCCGGGGTAGACAGCACTATCTACACGTACGCCATAGCCTCCTGGCGGCAGGTAGTTAACCACTTTTCCAGGCGAGGGCATGAAATTTTTCGCAGGATTCTCCGCATTGATGCGGCACTCGATCGCCCAACCATTGATTTTGACATCTTCCTGGGTAAACGACAACGGATTGCCTGCAGCAACCGAAATTTGCTCCTTGATCAGGTCAATCCCCGTAATCATTTCCGTCACGGGATGCTCGACCTGAATGCGTGTGTTCATTTCCATGAAATAGAATTGACCATGCTTGTCGAGCAAAAATTCTACGGTCCCTGCCCCGTGATAGTTCACAGCTTTTGCCGCTGCCACAGCAGCTTGCCCCATTTTCTCGCGCAGCTCTTGATCGAGTGCTGGGGATGGCGCTTCCTCTACCAGCTTTTGATGACGACGCTGAATCGAGCAATCACGTTCGCCCAGATAGACGGCATTCCCATGCTTGTCACCCATGATTTGGATCTCGACATGGCGCGGCTCTTCCACATATTTCTCGAGATAAACACCCGCGTTGCCAAAAGCGGACTCTGCTTCTTTCTGTGCTTGGTGGATCGCTTTGCTAAGCTCCTGCTCGTCATAGGCGAGACGCATACCACGACCGCCTCCGCCTGCTGTTGCTTTCACGATGACAGGATAACCGATAGTGGCTGCAACGGAGAGCGCCTCTTCGATGTCATCAATCAGACCTTCCGTCCCTGGAACGAGTGGTACGTTTGCCAGACTCATTGTCGCCTTCGCTTCGGACTTGTCCCCCATTTTCGTAATGGACTCTGGATCCGGTCCGATAAACGTAATGGAGCAGTCCTGGCACAGCTGTGCGAACGACGCATTCTCTGCCAGGAAGCCATATCCGGGGTGGATCGCTTCTGCTTTCGTCAAAAGCGCAATGCTCATGATGCGCGGCATGTTCAGATAGCTGTCCTTGGAGGCAGTCGGTCCAATGCAGTACGCTTCGTCAGCTAGCTGGACGTGCAAGGCTTCGCGATCTGCCTCCGAATACACAGCGACAGTGGCAATTCCCAATTCTCGGCAAGCGCGAATGATTCTGACAGCGATCTCACCGCGATTGGCTACTAAGACTTTTGTAAACATATACGCTCTCCTCCTAGCCTTGTTTGACAGTCAGCAAAGCTTTTCCGTAATCGATGAGCTGACCATCCTCTGCGAGCAGTTCTACGACTTCTCCATCGAAAGGAGAGACAATATCCTGGGAAAGCTGCAGGGCGTCTACCGTGCAACGCCCTACCACGTCTCCAGACTGAACCTTCTGACCTGCTGCAACCGATGTGCTGAAAATACCTACTCCAGTAGAAGTGATCGTATGGATCATTTCCTGTACCACTGGTGCTTGTTCCGCAGCCTCGGCTGTCACCGCTGCTTCCTGATAGCCGGTTTCGACTTCGGCTACCTGAGCAACTGGCTCCATCGCTGCCGCTACGACAACGGGTGCTGCTTTTTTGATCACGATGGAGGTCGAGCCCTTTTCCCACTCCAGCTCCTCGATGGACGATTGATCCACCAATTTGATTAACTCGCGAATGTCGTGCAGTTTCATCTCTATCGATCCCTTCTACAATGGGATGTTCCCATGCTTTTTATAAGGACGTTCTTCCTTTTTATCCCGCAGCATTTCCAGCGCTTGTGCGACTTTCATTCGCGTCTCGCGTGGATCGATGACATCGTCGACCATTCCCAGACTCGCAGCCACGTATGGATTGGCAAACTTCTCGCGGTACTCAGCGATTTTTTCCGCGCGCGTCGCAGCCGGGTCTTCGCTTTGCTCGATCTCTTTGGCAAAGATGATGTTGGCCGCACCTTCAGGACCCATTACGGCGATCTCCGCATTCGGCCATGCATAGACTACATCTGCCCCGATGGACTTGGAGTTCAGCGCCACATAGGCTCCGCCATACGCTTTTCGCAGGATAACCGTAATTTTAGGTACGGTCGCTTCCGAGTAGGCGTAAAGAATCTTCGCACCGTGGCGAATAATGCCTCCATGCTCTTGGTTGATCCCCGGGAAGAAGCCGGATACATCCTCAAAAGTGAGCAGCGGAATGTTGAAGCAATCGCAAAAGCGGATAAAACGAGCCAGCTTGTCGGAGGAGTGGATATCGAGCCCCCCCGCCATGACTTTTGGCTGGTTCGCGATAATCCCTACGCTGTGACCATCGATGCGTGCAAGTCCGATCACGATGTTGCGGGCGAAGTTGGGCTGTACTTCCATGAAGTCGCCAAAGTCGACGATTTGCTCGATCACTTTGCGCACGTCGTATACTTTCGTGCTTTCGGCAGGGACGAGCTCCAGCAGTTCCTCCTGCCAGTTTTTCCCTTCCTCCGCATCGCGTACGGGCGCTTTGTCCCTGTTATTTTGCGGCAGAAAGCTTAGCAGGCGACGTACCTGCTCCAGCACTTCTTGCTCCGATTCCGCTGTAAAATGGGCGTTTCCGCTCACAGTGGAGTGCACTTTTGCCCCGCCGAGATCCTCGGAGGAAATCTTCTCCCCTGTTACGGTCTCAATAACCTTAGGACCCGTGATGAACATCTGACTGGTCTTTTCCACCATGAAAACGAAGTCCGTGATCGCGGGAGAATAGACGGCTCCGCCTGCGCATGGTCCGAGGATGACAGAGATTTGCGGGATCACACCGGAATAGATCGAGTTGCGATAAAAAATGGTTCCATAGCCATCAAGTGAGCTGACGCCTTCCTGAATGCGAGCTCCTCCGGAATCGTTCAAGCCGATAAATGGGGCGCCGTTCTTCGCTGCCAAATCCATCACCTTGGCGATCTTCATGGCGTGCATCTCACCGAGTGCCCCGCCAAATACCGTGAAATCCTGTGCGAATAAATAGACAGGACGACCGTTTATTTTTCCATAACCGGTAACGACACCCTCACCAGGCGCCTCCATTTTATCCAAGCCAAAGTGAGACGCACGATGCTCTACAAACGGATTTAGCTCCATGAACGTATCGGGATCGAGCAACAGATCGATCCGCTCCCTGGCCGTCAGCTTGCCGCGGTTGTGCTGCGCATCGATCCGGGCATCGCCGCCGCCTAGCTGGACTTTAAATTTTCGCTCCATTAGCTCGTCAATTTTTTCATGCATGCTGCTCATGGTCCGACCTCTCCTTCTGTTCCATCACTGTCTCGTTTTTTCAAATATCGCCACTAGTTGTTGCACCGCGCTCGTCGCAGTCAGCTGTCCGCTGGCTACGGCGTTTTCGATCTGCGGCAGCATGCTGGCTACTTCCGGATTGCTGTAAAAGGTGGAGCGCAAATAATCCTGCGTCATACTGTGCATCCAATCCAGGGATTGCGCCCTCCGGCGGGCATCGAAGCCTCCCGTTCGAGTCGTCTGATCACGAAACTGACCGATGACGTTCCATATTTCTTCGATCCCTTCGCCTGTCAGCGCAGAGCACATGTATGCTTTTGTTTCCCAACCGGTTGTCGCCGGCTGTAGGTAATGCAAGACCCGATTGTACTCGCCGCGTGCGACGAGTGCCCTTGTTTTGTTCTCTCCGTCTGCTTTGTTGATCAAAAGAGCATCCGCGATTTCGATCACGCCCTTTTTGATCCCTTGCAGCTCGTCTCCAGCTCCTGTCAGCATGAGCAGCAAAAAGAAATCGACCATGGACCGAACCGTCGTCTCACTTTGCCCTACGCCAACTGTCTCTATCAAGATTACATCGTACCCTGCCGCTTCACAGATCAGCATCGTTTCTCGCGTTTTTCGGTTGACCCCGCCGAGCGTGCCCCCCGTAGCAGAAGGGCGAATGAATGCATTCGGATTGCGCGACAGCAGCTCCATCCTCGTCTTGTCACCGAGAATGCTTCCACGTGTAACCGTGCTGCTAGGGTCTACTGCTAGAACAGCCACTCGATGTCCTCTCTCGCAAAGCATCGTACCAAAGGCTTCAATAAATGTGCTTTTCCCCGCTCCCGGCACACCCGTAATTCCGATCCGAATGGAATGTCCCGTATGCGGCAAAAGCTGCTTGATGACTTCCTGGGCCATGTTCATATGGAGGGCAGAATTGCTCTCTGCAAGTGTGATGGCCTGCGCAAGAATCGTGCGGTTGTTTTCCCGCACCCCCTGTACGTACTGTTCAACCGTTAAGCGAGGGAGACGGACAGACGATGTAAAATGCAAGGAAGTCCTGTCGTTCCTAGCCTCACTCATAGGCTCGAAGCCTCCAGGCGACGAACGATTTCTTGCAGAACATTTTGCGCAGCAACAGGAATGACGGTCCCTGGTCCGAAGATAGCAGCGGCACCATTTTCCCTTAGAAACGCATAGTCCTGTGCGGGAATGACCCCGCCAATCACCACGACGATGTCTTCACGCCCCAGCTTTTTCAGCTCTTCTACCAGCTGCGGCAGCAACGTTTTATGTCCGGCAGCAAGCGAGCTGAACCCGATGACGTGTACATCGTTTTCTACGGCCTGCTTCGCTGTTTCCTCGGGTGTCTGAAATAGCGGTCCGATATCGACGTCAAACCCTAGATCGGCAAAAGCGGTTGCAATGACTTTCGCTCCCCGGTCGTGACCATCCTGACCCATTTTCGCGATCATGATGCGTGGACGGCGGCCCTCCCATTGCTCGAATTCGTCCGCCATTTTTCGTACCGCTGCCACTTCTTCTGCATCGGCATATTCTGAGCTGTAAACACCGCTAATGGAACGGATAACCGCTTTATGACGACCCACGACTTTTTCATACGCATCGGATATTTCCCCGAGGGATGCGCGTGCCCGAGCCGCTTCAATCGCCAGCTCCAGGAGGTTGCCTTCCCCTGTCTCTGCGCACGCAGTAATTGCCTGCAAAGCTGCTTGCACTCTTTGCTCATCGCGATTTTCTCGCAGTTCACGCAGGCGCTTGATCTGCGCTTCACGTACAGCGGTATTATCGACCTCGAGAATTTCCAGCGGATCTTCTTTGTCCAACCGATATTTATTCACGCCGATAATAGCCTCTTTGCCAGAATCGATATGCGCCTGACGACGTGCAGCTGCCTCTTCGATTTTCATTTTCGGCAGACCGGTCTCAATCGCTTTTGCCATGCCGCCAAGAGCCTCGACTTCTTCAATATGCGCCCAAGCTTTTTCCACAAGCTGCGCGGTCAATGCCTCGACATAGTAGGAGCCTGCCCATGGATCCACGACTTTGCAGATTTCCGTCTCGTCTTGTAAAAACAGCTGTGTATTGCGTGCGATCCGCGCAGAGAAATCCGTCGGCAGCGCGATCGCTTCATCCAGCGCATTGGTGTGCAAAGACTGTGTATGCCCAAGAGCTGCAGCCATCGCTTCTATGCACGTACGAACGACGTTGTTGAACGGATCTTGCTCCGTCAAGCTCCAGCCCGAGGTCTGGGAGTGTGTGCGCAGCGCCATCGACTTTTCCGATTTCGGATTAAACTGCTTGATGAGGTTTGCCCAGATCAGACGTCCCGCTCTCATTTTGGCAATTTCCATGAAGTAGTTCATGCCAATCGCCCAAAAGAAAGACAGCCGCGGTGCAAACGCATCGATGTCAATCCCTGCTTTCAAGCCGGTACGGACGTACTCCAGTCCGTCTGCCAGCGTGTAGGCCAGCTCGATATCTGCCGTCGCACCTGCTTCCTGCATATGGTAACCGGAAATACTGATGCTATTAAATTTCGGCATGTGCTTGGAGGTGTAAGCAAAGATATCGGAAATGATTTTCATGGATGCTTCCGGCGGATAGATGTACGTATTGCGCACCATGTACTCTTTTAAAATGTCGTTCTGGATGGTTCCTGTCAGCTGAGCTTGCGATACACCCTGCTCCTCTGCAGCTACGATATAAAACGCCATAATCGGCAATACCGCACCGTTCATCGTCATGGATACCGACATCTTATCCAGCGGAATGCCGTCAAACAAAATCTTCATGTCTAAAATGGAATCGACTGCTACACCGGCTTTTCCTACATCCCCGACAACTCGCGGATGATCGGAGTCATAGCCGCGGTGAGTCGCCAGGTCAAACGCGATGGAAAGACCTTTTTGACCCGCGGCGAGATTTCGGCGATAAAAAGCGTTGCTCTCCTCTGCCGTAGAAAAACCTGCGTACTGACGCACTGTCCAAGGCTGCGTCACGTACATCGTCGGATAAGGGCCACGGAAAAACGGAGGCAAACCCGGCATATACCCCAGATGCTCCATGCCCTCCAGATCTTCTTTAGAGTAGAGGGGCTTCACAGGGATTTGCTCAAGTGTCTGCCAGAGGAGCTCATCCATTGATTGCTGCGTATCCGGCATCGATGAGTTCGCGCCTACACTTTTATTTGTCCGAAACGAAACTTTTGAAAAATCAGGTCTCTTCTTCATGCCATCACCCCTATACGCTGCAGAAGATCGCGAAGTACTTGGTAGCAATTCGTACGGACGTGGATGCAATCATCCAACCCCACATCCTTATAGACAGCGAGCTGTTCTGCTGCTGGAAGACCCGCCAAAAGAACAGTCATCTCCGGCTGGCCCGCTTTGATCCCTTTCACGATTGTCGGAACGATCTCGGGATAGCTCTCATCATCCGAGCAAATGACCGTGATCGCTGCACCAGAAGCATTTGCGGCTTCCACTGCTTCTTCAGCAAAAGTAAACTGCTGCTGGCGTAGGACATCAAAGCCGCCTACCGTGAAAAATTCCGCGGCGAAATCGGCACGACCTTTATGCTTCGATACCGGTCCCATATTGGCGAGAAAGACTTTTGGCTTGCCGCCTGTCTTTGCGGCATATTGTTCTGTCTGGAAGCGCAGCTGCTCAAAAGATTCAGCAATGCGCTGTTGCGGCAGAGCTTTTACCGAAATCGCTCCTGTACCGGATGGAAGCAGTGCTTTCGTCAGTTCGCCCAAGGTCGCCCCGGCCTGCACAGCTTTTATCGACGCATCCAGCAGATCTTGCTGGTCAAAGGAAAGCGCCTGGAGTATCGCCTCCATCGCAGTACGGTCCTGTTTTTGAAGATAAGCCTGATGCTCCGCTATCCTTTTTGCCGGATGACACTGGAGTTTTTCAGGTTGTTCCGGACGCTCTTGTGCATTTGCGTACATATTCGTCCCTACGATACGAGACTTGCGTGAAGCAACATTTTCAGCCTTTTTGCTCGCGACTGCTGCGATTTGCTCCTGTGGCATACCTGCTGCGAGTGCTTTCTCCATGCCCCCATGCTCTTCTACCTGCAGGAAAAGCTCCCATGCTTTTGCAGCAAGCTCGTCTGTCAGCCACTCGATATACCAAGAGCCGCCTGCGGGATCGGCCACCTTTGCCAAATGGGCTTCCTGCTCCAAAATGATTTGCGTATTTCTAGCAATGCGCCGTGAAAACTCGGTGGCAGGACGGATAGCTTCATCGTAAGCAGACACATGAAGACTGTCTACACCGCCAACTACCGCTGAAAACGCTTCCGTTGTCGCGCGCAAAAGGTTTACATGGGGATCAAGTACGGTTTTCGTCCAGGCAGAGGTTCTCGCGTGAATGTTCATTTTTTGCGCGGCTTCCGAACCACCGTACGACTCGATGATAGAGGCCCAGAGCATGCGAGCCGCTCTGATTTTTGCGATCTCCATAAAGACATTCGAACCGATAGAAAAAGCGAACTGGATGCGTGGTGCTATTTCTTCAAGCGAGAGTCCTCTATCCAGCAAAGCTTGCACGTACTCCACTCCGGTAGCCAAAGCGTACCCCAGCTCCTGGACAGCACTTCCTCCAGCATTGTGGTAGGGGTGCGCCTGCACGAGAATGGTTTTTACTTGAGGTGCATGCTTGATCGCCCAACGAGTCGCATGAGCCATTCCGTCATACAGGATGGTCAGGGGGACAGATAGAATTCCTTCGCTTGCGAGCGTTGCCATTGGATCCGCACCCACACAGGCATGAAGTTTGTTCGCATCTTGACCTTTTGCCTTCATATGAGCAATCAGCAAGCTGAGCAGTGGCAATCCAAAAGCGCCGGCGTTCACGTAAAGCGGGACTTTCTCCAGGTCGATTTCTGCAAATGCCTGGTCCAGATCCTCGCGACTAAAAATGGAAAGCCCTTGGTTTCCGACTTTACTATTTACGCCATCTTCTGGATCAAGTCCAGCCATCGTAGCCTGATCCAAGACCAGATTCAGCATCGTTTGACCGCGTGCAAGATCGTGACGAGCAATCTGATTGAACTCTTCTGCGGTAGCAGCCAGGATCTCTTGCGACACTTCCCAAGCACGCGCTGCAAAGGCTCCCGCCGCTTTTGTGCCTCGCAAGTATGGCGCAACACCCGGTTGGACATGAATATGCTTGAGTTTTTCGATATCTTCCTGTCGATAGATTGGCTGAAGAGTAATTCCCTCGTAGGTTTTGGTCAACAGCTTGGCGTCAAAAGAAGCGCCTTTCAGCGTCTTTTCTGCCGCCTCCCGCCATTGCTCGTACGTCGGGACGGAAAATTCTTTAAACATCGTCTCTCTATTCACGTCTTTTGACCTCCCCGATCGGTGAAAGCCTCACCGTTTATTTTGCCGTCTTGACGAGGAACAGGGGCTGCCCGAGATCAACCAGCTGTCCGTTATCCACCAGGACCTGCACAATTTCCCCATTGACCTCTGCTTCGATTTCATTGAAGAGCTTCATGGCTTCTACAATACATACGATAGTAGATTTCTCAACCTGACTGCCAACTGATACATAAGGGGCAGCATCAATTGCTGGGGAGGCATAAAAAGTGCCTACCATCGGCGAAGTCACTTTATGCACGTTTTCTGTGCGATCCTCTGCGAGCTTTAGAGCCTTTTGAACCTCTGCTGTCGGACGTACCGTTTCGATAACCGGCTTTGCTGCTTCAGCTTGGGGGGGCGCAGCAGCTTTGACAGGTGCGAGCACTACCTTCGTCGCGGGCTGTGTCTGTACAACCACTCCATTCGAGCGTCTTTTAATGGACAAGCGTGCATCCTCTTCTTTGATCTCGATGGATTCTACATCCGTTTGCTCCAATAATTTCACGAGTTCTCTCACTTCATAGATCGTCAGCACAACCATTCCTCCTGTTTCTCCGTCAACGAGTCGGCTCACGAACCTCAAACCGACTAGTTGGTTTGATGACACTGAGCAAGACCGACCAGTTGGTCTTTGCTACAGTATAGCAAGTTTCAGAATAATAGTACAGACCAACCGGTTGGTCTGACGGAACTATTTTTAATCTCGTTGCAATGCTTTGTACAACGAGAGCAGGTTTGGAGCGACCACAGCCCCATCCCGCTATCTTCTCGCAGCGCGATTTTTGACACAGTCGCTTTTTTCTCCTATAGCTGTTCCTAAAAAGGCTTAAACGGCATCTCCGACGATGTCAAAAAGAATCGATTGAAATCAGGGTTTGCCATCGCATCCTGTTTCAGTACGGAGTGCAGTACCATATCTGCATAAATATCGGCAATTTGCTCAATCGAGTATGTACCCGACTTTTGGTACCATTTATAAATCCAGTTTACCATCCCGAAAATAGCCATCGATACGATGGGAACAGGCAGCTCGGGACGAAATTCCCCAGAGTCGATACCGTCTTGTACCACCGTGAACATGATTTTTTTGTAACGATCCCGCTTGATCTCGATGTCTCTGAAATATTCGGGGGCCAAGAATAAGCTTTCCTGATAGAAGATGGTCACTTGTGATCGATACAGATCGATCATCATGACGAAGGACTTCACGATCGCCTGCAACCGCTCTGTCGGTGTTTCCCACTGCTCGTAAGCTTCCTCCGCCTTTTCCAGTACGTAAGAGATAAACTGATCGTGAATGATGTAAAGAAGCTCATCCTTCGACTTAAAGTTGTGATAAAAACCACCTTTGGACGTTCCGCTTTCTTTGACAATTTGGTCCACAGTCACCCGGTGGTAGCCATTTGCTTCAAACAAGCGCATGGACGTTTCAATAATTCGTTCTCTGATTGATTTTTCGCTCATTATCTTCACCCGTAGTCATTATAGCACAAGATCTGGTATCGTCACTCCTGTTGCGATGCAAGTTCGCGATGAAATGAAAAAAACGTTGCGTAAAAAAACAAGAGCCCTACTGCTTTGGAGCCCTTGTTTGGCGTTTGCATGATCACTATCCGTTTAACTACTGACTGACGATCCTTGCTTGGCTGCTGATTGCTTTTCTTTTGTTAGGAAGGCGCCGCCGAGCAAAAAGGCACCGCTAATATAAAAGACCGCAACTAGCCCACCCCAGCTGCCAATGACGCCAAAAAACAGTGGCGCAATGAGCTGCGAGAGTCGATTGGAAGCAAGCCGCAGCCCCAGCACTTCACCCGTGCGCGTTTTCGGTGAAGCGTTGTATGTCGTGGTCAAGGATAAAGGCTGCCCACATCCCAATCCTACCCCCATGATGGCGCTCAACACGAGCAGCCACCACTCATTACTGACAAACGGAATGAAAATGAACGAGATCCCCGCCGTTAAGATGGAAAACAGCAAAACCTTTTCCCTGCCTGCCTTTTCCGCTAGCTTGGCTAAAAAGAACCGGACTGGAACCATCGCAAGTCCCTGAATGGCAACAATCCACCCGATATTCGAGTCTGAGATCCCCAAATGACTCGCATACAAAGGGAAGTACGCCACATAAATATCACGAGAATACAGGACGAGCGCACTTGTCGCGAGTGCTTTGCGCAGCAGCGGAATCCGCAATAAAGTAAAGGAGCTGCCCGATTCTTCTGCTGCCATCTGCTTCTTCTGCCCCACCACTTTTGGTATCAGCAAGGAAAAACAAATCGGCACAACGCTGATGATCACCGATACGATAAATACGGACGCATACGATACATGCTCCGACAAGTATCCACCGACCACTGGACCAATAAAGCTTGCGAGTGCGACGACTGTGCTAAAAATGCTGAAGTAGTGGTCGCGATTTTCTTTTGTCGCCGCTTTTCCCAAGACATTTTGCATACATACATTGATGAAAACATGGGATATCCCTACGATCGCCTGGGAGACAAAGAGTGAAGGCAATGTCGGAAATAGAAAAGGAAGCGTCAGTCCAATCGCACAGCCGATGTTGGACAAGAAGAGCGGAATGCGGTCCCCAAAGTAATCCGCAATTTTTCCCGCATGGATGGCAAACAACAACGGAAAAAACGCAAAAGTCGCGGCCAAAATCCCGATAAGAAACGTATCTGCCCCCAAGTGAGACGCATACAACGTCATGATCGGTCTCGTGGCGAAAATCATGATCTGGAATCCAAAGGTAATCATTAGCACATTACGTAAAATCATTCCTGTTCCCCCGGCTCTACTCTCTCGTTACACCTGTTCATTGTAGTAAAATTTCGATAGAAAAAGGTATTCCGAAAATTTATCACAGTCATTTAAAAAGCAAATGTGATGGAAAGCTTTTTAATAGGTTGTTATGTACCAATGTAAGACGCTTTTGCAGCAATGTGAAATAGCGGTTTTACATGAGTGGTGATAACTTGTGGTTATGAGAGGGCAAACAAAAAAACACCCCGTAACAGGGTGCTCGCTGCTTGCTAAATCATTTCTAATAAAATTTTCGCCATGAGGGCAGAAGACAGGATGACCGGCAGACCTGTCAGATCACTTGCCAGCTGACGTGCTTCTTCCGTGTACCCCATGCAGTCCAGAAGGAGTATATCGACGTGATCCCTCAATGGCGCTACCGCTTGTTGGTATGTGTCTGCATCTAGCTTGAACGGGGAAGACTCCTGTACATAGCAGCAGCGTAGTGGAAATCCCACGGCTCTCCATTTCCCTGATCTTCTCCTGTAGAATAGGCCGCTTTTTTGTGTGCGCTTACAATCGGCTCAAACCAAAAAAGAGAAAGCCGTCCTCTCCAAATGAACTGCACCCCGTCAAG
>NZ_RHHP01000001.1 GCF_003710815.1 Brevibacillus centrosporus | reverse complement strand
CGACTTTATCGACAGCCTGAGAAGCGGGCTTAGAAGCGGGCTTCCACCGCTTCTTTTCTTTTTCCTATGAGGAAGAGCTAGTCTTGCAAGGCAACGTTCTCAGGCAACCATACATATGGATTTTCGCCACGGTCACGCATGAGATTGTATTTCACAGGGGTAAAGCCCATTTTCAACCAGAATTGATCAGCGCGACAACGGGAGTTTGTTTTTATCGGTGCACCAAAGCTTTTTGCATGGTTAACCAGAGCTGTTCCATAATCTTTGTCGCGGTAATCAGGCAAAACTTCAAGCTTCCACAGCTCGTAGTAATCTTGAGCAGGCTGGAAGTAACGATCATATTTTCCGTCGATTTTGTAGAGGCTCATCCGGGCAACCATCAGATCATTGTCGTAAATGCCATAAAAAGGAGACTCTGAATCGTTTTCCACGATGTTCGCCTCCAGGTCTTCCTTCATCGAAAGCTCCTCCAGGCCAAATTCGCGAAACTTCTGGAATTCCTCGAGTGTCTTGTAGTTGATTTGTAAACGTTTTACTTCAAACATTGCTCAGCCACTCCTCTCACAGCTCTTTACCTTCAGCCATTTGGCCATTGTCTTTATTATACACCAAGATACGGATAATCGTGGAGTTTTTCTTTCGTGAGGGGACTATTTGTCAGGAAATGATTTCGCTTCCCTGGAAATTTTTAAGAATTCAACCTAGATATATATCCACGCTCATGGCAAAATAGAAGGTAGTATCACAAGCTAACCCGGAATCGACATTGAAAACGCTTTCAGTCTGATCGGGATTAGCGAAAGAGGGGAGAGTTGCTTCCATGCTTAAGGTGTTGATTGCGAACCGCGGCGAAATCGCCAGGCGAATTATCCGCACATGCAAATCAGAGAAAGTGGCGACGGTAGCTGTGTACTCAGATGCCGATAAAAATATGCCATTTGTAAGAGAAGCTGATGAAGCAGTGCACATTGGGCCACCTCCTGTCCCTCACAGCTATTTGAATGTCGATGCGATTATCGACGCAGCGAAACGCACAGGAGCAGATGCGATCCATCCCGGCTACGGCTTGCTTTCGGAAAACGAGGGGTTTGCCCGCCGTGTGCAGGAGGAAGGGATCATCTTCATCGGGCCTGCACCGGAAGTCATCGGACAGATGGGCGACAAGCTGACAGCCCGCCGCATCATGCAGCAGGCAGGTGTTCCAGTCGTTCCGGGAAGCGAAAACTCGCTCGATACGGTAGACGACGCGGCAAGCGTAGCTGCGGACATCGGTTATCCAGTCATGTTGAAGGCGAGCGCTGGCGGCGGCGGCATCGGGATGCAGATCTGCCAGGATGAAGCGAGCCTGAGGCAAGCGTACCAGTCTTTGCGCGGACGTGCAAAGGCGTATTTCGGCAATGACTCCATGTTCGTGGAGAAGTATGTAGAACGTCCTCATCACATCGAGGTACAGATCGCAGGAGACCAGTACGGAAATGTCCTGCATTTGTTGGAGAGAGAGTGCTCCATCCAGCGACGCCATCAAAAGGTGCTGGAGGAAAGTCCATCTCCATTTCTGGACGAGAAAACCAGAGAGCTGCTTTGCCAGTCCGCTGTCCTAGCAGGAAAAGCGGTAGGGTACACAGGTGTGGGTACGGTAGAATTCATCGTAGACGAAAACAAAAATTTTTACTTTTTGGAAATGAATACACGCTTGCAGGTGGAGCATCCGGTAACAGAAGAAATGACAGGCTTGGACCTGGTTTCGATGCAGCTGGCTATTGCCAATGGGCTGCCAATTGCCATCGATCAGGGTGAAGTAAAAGCATTGCGCCATGCGATCGAGCTGCGTGTATACGCGGAGGATCCCGTGACATTCCTGCCATCGCCAGGGACGATCACCCTATATCAGCCGCCAGTCATGGAGCATGTACGCATCGATGATGGGGTCGAGAGCAATACGCAGGTCACTCCGTTTTACGATCCGATGATTGCCAAAGTGATCATCACGGGCACGACAAGGGAAGAGGCAATAGAAAGAGCGATCCATGCGATACAGAACTTTCAGATTACCGGGATAAAAACAAACATTCCGTTTTTATTGGAAGTCTTGTCAGACGAGCGCTTCCGCGAAGGGAACTACACAACCTGGTTTGTCCAAGAGCGAGCAGCGAATCCAAAGAAATAAGGGAGAGAATGTGACATGAAACAAGTAGCAGCGAACATGGCAGGGACTGTTATCAATGTCCTGGTACAAGTCGGAGATGAAATCAGTGCAGGGCAAGACGTCGTCGTATTGGAATCCATGAAGATGGAGGTTCCAGTCCAGGCGGAAGTAGCGGGCAAAGTAGTAGAAGTTAAAGCGAATATCGGCGATTTTGTAAACGAAGGCGATATCCTCGTATCCGTGGAGTAGTTTTTATATTAATTCTAATCTGAGCGCCCGCTTGGCGAGGGGAGGTGCAGGATGAAGATTCAAATCGTGGAAGTGGGTCCACGGGATGGGCTGCAGAATGAAAAAGAAATGGTTTCGACGTCAGCGAAAATTCAGCTGATCGACAAGCTGGCAGCAGCAGGCTTGAAACGAGTAGAGGCAACTTCCTTTGTCAATCCGCGCTGGATCCCTCAGCTTGCCGATGCAGAAGAGGTGCTGAAAGGGATCAAGCGGCAAAACGAGGTCACGTACAGTGCCCTCGTCCCGAATCTTCGCGGGATGGAGCGAGCGCGTGAAAGCGGGTTGACCGAAGTCGCGCTGTTCATGTCTGCCTCCGAGACGCATAACTTGAAAAACATCAACAAGTCCATAGAAGATACGTTTCCTGTTTTGCGGCAGGTGGCGCGAGAAGCTTTGGCTCTGGGCATGCGCGTGCGAGGGTACGTATCTACCGTGTTTGGCTGCCCCTACGAAGGCAATGTGCCCATCGACAACAGCCGTCGGGTGACAAATGAGCTACTCGAGATGGGGGTTTTCGAAGTATCCCTTGGTGATACGATCGGAGTGGCTACGCCAAAGCAAGTACGGGAAGTCATGGAGAAGCTTGTGAAAGACACTGCGAGCGATCGCTTGGCAGGGCACTTTCATGACACCAGAGGAACGGGTTTGGCAAATGTCCTCGCTGCCTTAGACACGGGTATTCGGACATTTGACAGCTCGATCGGAGGGCTGGGTGGTTGCCCGTATGCGCCCGGTGCAGCAGGGAACATTTCCACTGAGGATCTGGTGTATATGCTAAACGGCATGGAATATGAGACGGGAGTGGACCTGAATCTGCTCCAGGATGCAGGTGCATTTATTCAACAGGAACTGGGACGGGAGCTGCCGTCAAAAGTTTTAAAAGCGCATCTTGCAGCTCAATCCGCCTCATCATCCCATTCAAACCAGGAGGATGGAGCATGACCGTTACTTTGCAGAAAAAAGGCTGCGTCGGAGTTCTGACGTTGGAACGGCCAGAAGTCTTTAACTGCCTCAATATGGATACGCTCGCTGTCCTTCGCAAGCTCATCGCAGAAGTGGCGCAGGACCGTGAGATTCGCGTCGTGATCGTAACAGGCTCGGGTGAAAAGGCATTCTGCTCGGGAGCGGATCTGCATGAGCGCCGGACGATGTCAGAGGAACAGGTACAGGATTACATCCGGACCATTCGTGACACCTTTACGGAGCTGGAGAAACTGCCGAAGCCGGTCATTGCAGCCATCAATGGTTTGGCGCTGGGAGGCGGGACCGAGCTGGCTCTGGCTTGCGACCTGCGCATCATGAGTGAATCTGCTCAAATGGGGCTGACGGAGACTTCTTTAGGCATCATTCCGGGTGCGGGAGGTACACAGAGACTTCCAAGGCTGGTCGGCAAAGGAATAGCCAAAGAGCTGATCTTCAGCGCACGTCGTGTCCGTCCGCCAGAAGCCTTGTCGATTGGCTTGGTGAATCGGGTAGTTCCAGCTGAGCAGCTGATGACGACGACCTTCTCGCTGGCAGAAGAAATTGCCGCCAACGCGCCATTGGCTCTGGCTCAAGCCAAATACGCCATGGATAGTGGGCTCGAGGTAGATTTGACCACAGGTTTGCAAATCGAAAGTGACGCCTATCAGCTGCTGATCGCCACCAAAGATCGACTGGAAGGACTGGCAGCCTTTCAACAAAAACGAAAACCGGTATATTGCGGAGAGTAAGAGGGGGACGCCTATGAGTAAGCACTTGGAAGAGACGCTGCGTGAAAAGATCGCCCAGGTAGAAAAAGGGGGCGATGCGAAATACCATGAGAAGCTGAAGGAGCAAAATAAGCTGTTTGTTCGCGACCGTCTGAAGCTGCTGTTCGATGGTGAATTCACCGTAGAAGACGGCTTGTTCGCGAATGTGATGGCGGGTGACCTGCCGGCCGATGGCGTCGTGACTGCCATCGGCAAGGTGCATGGACAAACCGTATGCGTGATGGCCAATGATTCGACGGTCAAAGCAGGGTCCTGGGGCTCCCGGACCGTGGAAAAGATCATCCGCATCCAGGAGACAGCAGAAAAAATGCGCGTTCCATTGATCTATCTGGTGGACTCGGCGGGTGCGCGAATTACCGACCAGCTCGAGATGTTCCCTGGACGGCGTGGAGCAGGCCGAATCTTCTATAATGAAGTCAAGCTGTCGGGAAAGATTCCGCAAATCTGCATTCTCTTTGGTCCATCCGCAGCAGGCGGTGCTTACATTCCTGCGTTTTGCGATATTGTCATCATGGTAGACAAAAACGCCAGCATGTACTTAGGCTCTCCGCGCATGGCCGAAATGGTAATCGGCGAGAAAGTATCCCTGGAGGAGCTGGGGGGAGCGCGCATGCACTGCACGGTTAGCGGATGCGGTGACGTCCTCGCAGCAAATGAAGAAGAAGCGATTCAGTCAGCTCGCGCGTACATCAGCTTCTTCCCGCCGAATTATACGGTTGAACCACCGGTAGCTGAGGCAAAGCCTCCGGTCGAAACAGCCAAAGAGATCTCGGCGATCGTCCCGGAAAATCAGAACGCCGCTTTTAATATGCATGATTTGATTACCGCTCTGGTGGACGAGGGCTCTTTCTATGAAATCAAAAAGCTGTTCGCGCAGGAGCTGATCACGGGACTGGCTCGATTGAACGGGAAGCCTGTCGGCATTATTGCCAATCAGCCACGTGTAAAAGGTGGTGTTCTCTTCGTCGACTCAGCGGACAAAGCAGCACGCTTCATTACTTTGTGCGATGCGTTTCAAATTCCGCTGTTGTTCCTGGCTGACGTACCTGGCTTCATGATTGGTACGGCTGTTGAGCGGGCAGGCATTATCCGACACGGAGCGAAAATGATTTCCGCAATGGCAGAAGCGACAGTCCCTAAAATCTCGGTTATTGTTCGCAAAGCATATGGTGCAGGGCTGTATGCAATGGCAAGTGCAGCGTTTGAACCGGATGCATGCCTTGCGCTGCCAGGTGCGCAAATTGCCGTGATGGGTCCGGAAGCAGCTGTGAATGCGGTCTACAGCAACAAAATTCAGGCAATCGAAGATCCGCAGGAACGCCAAAGCTTCATCATGGAAAAACGCAAGGAGTACCAAGAGGATATCGATCTGTATTTGTTGGCGTCCAATCTGATCGTCGATGCCATCATTCCACCCAGCGACCTGCGTCAAGAGCTGATCAACCGCTACGACGTATATAAAGGAAAGAGACAAACGTTCTCCGATCGCAAACATCCTGTATACCCTGTCTAGTTTGCTGCACAGGCTGGCTTCCGCTTTGGAAGTCAGCCTTATCCAGTATAAGGGCAACTAAGGATCCACCAAAAGGCTTGGTGGAACCAAGTTTGCTAATATTCGCTATATGTGCCGAAAGCTTCAAGGAAGCTTGGCAGAGCCCAGTTTCTCATGAAAGATTTGGAAAGCTGCTAAAAAATTTTTCGACAATTCCGATCTTTTTTGCGCCAATCAATTGAACAATCTCCTAAACTCTGTTATTCTTGAAAATAAGTATTGATTAATGTAGGTGAACAAATGCAGGCTAAAAAAGACAATTTGCAAATCGCTGTTGTTGGCGGTGGTTCTGTTGGGTTGCTGTACGCGGCTAGGCTTGCTCTCTATGGACAAGCAGTGACCGTCGTGACGCGCCGTTCACCCCAATCAAATCAGTTGATGCAAAATCGGCTCACCCTACAAGATTTGGATGGACAGAAAAAAGTCGTCTCGGTAAATGCCCAGTCGATCGAGCATGGATTACCGCACGCCCACTTGTACTTGCTAGGCGTGAAGCAGACGGAGTTGCCAGACTTGCTGCCAATGCTGCAAAAGCTGCCTGCGGATGCGCGCGTCATCGCTTTGCAAAACGGTTTGGGGCACGAAGAGCAGCTGTCAAACGTTTTATCCGAAAGACAATGCTTTTTTGCCATCAATACAGAAGGGGCAAGAAGGCTATCGGCTACAGAAGTCGCCCATACAGGAAGCGGTCTTTTGCGGATTGGTCCATGGGTGAAAAGGGGAATAGCCGACCCGGTCATAAATTCGTTCATTGCTACAGCCATTTCAGCTGGCATGAACGTACAGCTAGAAGAATCCATCAAGCCATTTGCCTGGAAAAAGCTCATGGCGAATGCGCTGATAAATCCGTTAACGGCCTTGTTTGACATCCCGAATGGTGCCCTGCTGGACAGCCCGGATACGTTGAAGCTGATGCGCGAGCTCTTTGAAGAGGCCTCGGCAGTAGCTTTCGCAAACGGCCAGAAAATGGGGGAGACCGACTGGCAGGAAATTGTCACCATTTGCCGAAATACTTCCCGAAATCATTCCTCCATGTTGCAGGACGTAAAGAGGCAGAAGCGGACGGAAGTGGAATCGATCAACGGCTACCTCGTCGCTCGAGGGAAAGAGGCTGGTATTTCCACTCCTTTGCATGAAGTGCTGCTGCGTTTAATCCTCTTAAAAACGGACATGGGTATGGAGAAGGAGGGAGGCGACATTAGATGACCATGTTGGCGAATGTCTGGGCCTATTTTTGGGGGACGCTGACGGTTGTGCCTTTTCTTGGATTTCCACTCGTTTATCTCGTAGTTTACGGATGGAAGCGGGACAAGAAACTGGCGGGCCGTTGGGCGGTGAATATCACGAATTTTTTGTTGATTCGTTCTGTCGTTGCCGCGTATGGCATCATCTGGCCACAAGCTTTGTCGGCTTGGTGGTGGGTGGTTTGCTTTTTTCTGATCACGATCGCTTTACTCGGATGGGTACAAGTGAAGTTCAAAGGAAAGCTGTCCCTGAAAAAGGTTGGATTTTCCGCATGGCGTTTGTCGTTTCTCTGGTTTGGAATTGTCTACATAGTGCTGTTTACGACCGGTATAGTCAAGACGATGGGTGTCGTATAGAGCGCTGTTGATACATATCGTATTTATTCCGATAAGAAAGAAGGTTGGAACTATGCGACTTCCCATCGAGACCATCGGCCACAAGATTCGAATGATTCGGAAAGAGCGCGGCTTTACCTTGGAAATCATGGCGAGTAAAACCGGGCTCAGCAAAGGACTGCTCAGCCAAGTAGAACGTGGCATTTCTCAGCCGTCCCTGGACTCGCTGTGGAAAATCACGAAAGCACTCGAGTCACCCATCATTCACTTTTTTGAAGACATTGATCAAAAACAGGTGCATGTCACTCGTGTGCAAAAGCGACGTCAGCTGGTCTTTCCAGAATCGACGGGCACGTATTCCCTGCTCTCCATGGGGGGAAGCGCAAAGCTCGGAATGCTGGAGGTACGCCTTCAGCCAGGTGAAATGGTAGTGGACAAGTTCGTTCAGTCGGAAGGCGAAGAATGCTTTACCGTCATTGCGGGAAGTGTGACAACGCGTTTTAACGATGAAGAACATGTCTTGGAGGCAGGCGACAGCATTGCGTTTGACAGCAGCAAAAACCATTCGGTTGAAAATACGGGGGACGAAGAAGCGGTGCTAATTTGGACCGTGACGCCGCCACAATTTTAACGAAAAAACTCGTCTCTACACTTTGACAACCCATAAAAACGGGTTGTCTTGTTTTTTGTAGCGAGGGAGCATGGTATAATTTGCAGTGACCATGGCCCAAGAAAGGTGAGCTTGCATGAACGTTGAATGTCTTACACTTCCGTTGGCTAATAGGCTGGCACAGGAGTATCAGCAAGGAAACGCTTCCGCCCTTCAGTTCTTTGCCTACCATCCTTATGAGAAAAAGGCGTATCAGGAACGGTTGGAGTGGCTTCGCGGACGTACTGATTACAACCGCGATCAGCTGGCGGAAGGCTTATATACTTTTAACAAAAAGATTGGGACGCACCAGGAGGCGCTGAACCAGATTGAGCTGCTCAGACGTCCGGATACGTTTGTCATCATTGGTGGTCAGCAGGCAGGCATATTGACGGGGCCGCTGTACACGATTCACAAAGCCGTTCATTTGATCCAGACGGCGAAAAGACTCTCGGCAGAGCTCGACGTCAATGTCGTCCCTGTTTTTTGGATTGCCGGAGAAGACCATGACATTGACGAGATTGACCATCTCTATTGGCTGGCAGACAGAGAGACGCGGCTGCATAAGGAACGGATGAATCTCAATAAAAAAGGCCGTGTGTCCGCTAGCAGCTTGCCATTGGACGAGGAAGCATGTGAACAGTTTCTGACGCAATTTTTTCATGGGCATCCGGAAACGGAAGAAACGGCTGCGATTCGTGAACTGCTAAAATCGTCGGCATCCTCCTCCGAGAGTGTCGCCGAATGGTTTGCCCGTCTGATGGCGCATCTTTTTGGCAAGCATGGACTCATTTTGGTTGAATCCTCGCTTCCGTTTGTACGAGAGCTGGAGAGTCCGATCTTCCAGAATGTGATTGAGCAAAATGAACAAGTTGCAGACCTGTTGCTAAAAGCAGCAGACCGTCTTACAACGGCAGGCTATCCACTACAGCTGCAAATTGAGGAGCATCAGGCCAATCTGTTCCTGTACGAAGGAAAAGACAGGCTCTTGCTGGAACGACACGGAGATCGCTTTGTCAATCGGCGAGCATCCTACAGCCGTGCAGAACTGAGTAAACTGGCGAAAGAGCACCCTGAGCGCTTTAGCTCGAATGTGGTGACGCGCGGTCTGATGCAGGAGCATCTATTCCCATCTCTCGCTTTTATTGGAGGACCGGGTGAGATTGCCTACTGGGCGTATTATCGGGAAGTTTTTGAACTGTTTGGGATGAGAATGCCAATCGTTCTGCCTCGTATGTCCATCACCTTGATGGAGGGAGCGCAAGAAAGACTGCTAGAAGGATTCGGCTTGACGGTTGAGGATGTTCTGACACGATTTGGAAAATGGAAAGAAGCGTGGTCGGAGCAGCAAGAGCCGCATCCCCTGCAGCGTCAATTTGCCGAAGCGAGAGCGTCTATTGAAGCGACCTACCGTCCACTGGTAGAAGAGGTTGTCCGCCTGGATCATGGACTGCGCCACCTGGCTGACAAGAATACCGAGTTGTTACTTGCTCAGGTAGCTTTTTTGGAGGAGCGGCTCGTGCGTTCCTTGCAGCAGCGAGATGATGTTGCCTATAGACGTATTGCGCGGATCGAGGCATCTCTGTTACCTGAGGGGGGCTTGCAGGAGAGGAAGCTGTCTTTCTTCCCATTTGCCAACAAATATGGTTTGAGCCTTGTGGATCGTCTAGTGGAAGCGCCTTTTGCTCACGACGGAACTCATCAAATCTTTTACGTGTAACAGGAAAAGCGAAATTTATGTCGAAAGCCAAATGATCGGGAAAACAGCCGGTTGTTTGGCTTTTTGTCTGTTTCCTCCATCCGTTGTACAAGCTGGAAATCTTTACTTGCCTATATGACGAAACATTTCCGACAAATTTTGCGTCAAACGAGTAAGTCATGGCTTCTGTAGAAAGGTGGTTACGAAGGATGCAGAACTTTCTGCGACAAATGGGGAAAAAGGCGACGGCGATGACGCTGTTGCTGTCCTTTGCCGTAACAGGCGTTGCCACCTGTGGTGTCGGCGTCGAGAAGGCTTTCGCTCGTGAAGATGTGGTCACTCGAGCAGGCATGTTTACGGATAGTACAGGGCACTGGGCGGCCAAGGATATAGAAGCAGCTGCAAAAAACGGATGGATACAAGGCTTCCCGGATGGAACCTTTCAACCGGAGCAAACGGTCACACAAGAGCAATTTCTCTCTCTGATCGAGCGGGTTCTCCCTAGTTTCACCGGACACGAACCGGATGCCTTCATACGCGATACGTATCTGAAGCAGGCAGAGGGACGTTGGTCTGAAAAAACATACACCCATCTGGCAGCAGCGGGAATATTGCCGACAGGTAAGCCAACGGACCCGATGAATCGTCTGGAAGCGACGCGAATCTTGCTCGCGGCATTGGGGCATCAGTCAGAAGGGGAAAAGTATCGAGGGACCAAAGCGAAGTTTTTCTCGGATCTTTCAACGGATGACGAAGCGCAAGTGATGATTGCCTATCCTGCCTACAAGATGGGAATTATGGCGGGCTATCCGGACGGAACCTTTCGCCCAGCTGAAAAAATCAGCCGAGCGCAGGCAGTCGTATTAGTAAACCGCTTGGAGCGTCAAATCCATGAGCTTTATCCAGGCACGGTTACAGATGTGGAAAAGCAAGGGATAACGAAAGCTGTTTCGGCTTTTGTCGGGATAGTAATGGATCAGGAACAGATTCGTCGCTACGATGATCTCGTCTCTTACGTCAAGAAGAATAAGCTGCCGGTTACCGAGTCATTTTTGCGGGAGCATTTTTCGTTTATGCAATACGAAGTCTACGACTACATTCGTTTTCCGCGCTTTAACGAGTTGACCTACTATGCGAAAATCGGGTTGGGCAAATATCGGATGACCGTACAGTATTACTCTGGGGAACTGGGAGGCAGCGTAGACAAGACGTTCTACCTGTCCTCGATGGATGGCAAAACATTTCGTTTGATCGGAAAAGACGAATAGAGCATAGAAAAGGCGCGCCGGTATGTGGCACGCTTTTTTATTTTGCATCAAACTGTTTTGTTACGTCCGGCACCTATGCCGAAAAAGAGCAGCACAAAACTTACAAAGACCAGCGTCCACAACGGATAGGTCCAGGAGTGGGTCAAATCAAACAAAAAGCCAATGAACATGGGGCCGATAGCCGAAAGCAGATACCCGACGGACTGAGCCATCCCCGACAATTTTGCCGCCTCCTGTACGCTGGACGAGCGTATGACAATCATCGTGAGAGCGAGGCTGATGAGTGCCCCTTGTGCGATTCCGAGCAGGATCAGACTGGTGAACAAGATAAACAGGTTTCCGTCAACCAGCAGTCCTGCAAAGCCGAACAAAGATAAGATGCTGACGATGACAGCCATCAGACGCTGATCTTTGATGCGCCCGGCGAGAACAGGAGTCAAAAAGCTCGCAGGCAAGCTGACGACCTGCACCAGAGACAGCAGCCAGCCAGCCGTACCAGGCTCCATGCCGTGATGCGCTAAAATAGCAGGCAGCCAAGAGATGGTGCTGTAGAAGAGAAACGACTGCAAGCCCATGAACAAAGTCACATGCCAAGCGAGCGTGGAGCTCCACACCTTGCGAGGAGCAGAGGGTGTCTGCTTGGCTGAAAAGGAAACGTCTTTTGCCCGAACCTGCGGCAACCAGCAGAGGAAGGCCACTACTGCGATAACTGTCCAAAAGGCGAGCGAGCCCTTCCAGCCAAGCTGTGCGCCATGAGCCAAGGGGATGCTGACCCCGGAAGCTAAAGCCGCCATCGTAGACATGGACGTCGTATACACACTGGTCATTAATCCTGCCTTTGAAGGAAAACGCTGTTTCACCAGACTCGGCAGAAGGACGTTAAATACCGCAATGGCTGCTCCGATCAAGGCAGTTCCTGCGAACAGAGAAAAGATAAAGCCAGTAGAACGAAGCGGGATCCCGATCAGAAGGACCAGCAGTCCAAACAAGAGCGTTCTCTCTACTCCGAAGCGTTGGCCGATCGAAGGAACGATCGGAGAGAAGAGTCCAAAAGCGAGTAAAGGAACGGTGGTCAGCATGCCGGATATTCCATTGGATAGCCCGAGCTCGCTGCGAATGTCTCCGACCAGTGGACCTACTGAGGTCAAGGGAGACCGCATCGTGAAAGACAGTAAAATGATACCCGCCACGATCAGGAAAGGGTTGGGCGTGACAGGCTGCGCCTTTTCCTCTGTTGCGGCAAGTGCTTGGTTGCTCATAGCGGCAAATCTCCTTCCTGAATGAAAGAAGCCAAGGCAGCTTTGCTGGCTTCGATCACATTGCGTACAGCTGCTTCAGCCGCATCTGGGTCTTGAATGGAGATGGCTTCCACCAATTCCGCATGCGTTTTGAACTGGGTTTGTATATGGCCGGTTAGATCCACGGTGCTATTGACGGATAGGTGAAGCGACTCTGCCATATGCTTGTACAGATCGATCATCACACTGTTTTTCGTAGCTTCCGCGATGGCGATGTGAAAAGCGACGTCAGCACGTACATAGGCGTCAACATCCTGAAATACATGGTAGGCTTGCTCAAGCTTCTCGCGTATGTTCGCCAAATCACTGGTGGAGCGGCGCATGGCTGCCAGTCGGGCGATTTCTCGCTCAAGGCCATACCGGACCTCCAAAATTTCAAACACGGCCGAGCGCTGCAGTCTGCGCTGCATCGCTGCTCCAAACACACTGGAGGAGCGTACGTAAGTGCCATCCCCTTGACGGGCTTCCAGCATTCCTGTATGAATGAGTGCTTGAACCGCTTCTCGCAGCGTATTTCGGCTGACACCAAGCTGCTCTACAAGCTCAGGTTCTGGTGGGATGCGCTCCCCAACCTTCCAGTCCCCGGCTTCTACGCGCTTGGCCAATTGCTCGACGATCTGCTTGACCAACGAGGAGCGAACCGTTTTTTGTAAAGACATTCTCCATACCTCCAAACATCCGATGATTGGTCGTGTGCGTATTGTAGCAGATGTTTTTTCGTCCTGGCAAGGGGAAAAGCTCCCAGCGGAGTTGGATGTGCAACTGCTTCCTACAAAAAACAGGCAGGACCCTTTCCCCTTAATGGGGGGTCACTGCCTGTTTTCTATGATTCTAGTGTCATCCTTTTTTTGCGGCGTTCCCAGAAAAGAGAGACAGCGACGATCGCAATCGGATACAGAGCGGACCATCCGAGGAACGGATACAGGCCAACTGTAAACAGGAGCGATACCCAGGAAGCGATCCGTCCAATACGGCTCTCGCGTAAAAGTCGTACACCCGCCAGACAACCACCGATATAGGTAGCGATAAAGGAGGCGTTCGGCAGTTCGATGAGGCGACTCAGATCAATCCATCCAAAATAGAGTACAGAGAGTACGATGGCAAAGCAGAGGGCCAGAAAAGCAAGGCCGCCAACCGGAGTGCCATACTTGGGATGCAAAGCGCCAAACCATTTCGGTGCAACCTGTTCCTTGGCAAGCGAATAGGCGATTCTGGATGCAGCTCCTACATAGGCGTTTGCTGCCGCGATACAGATGAACAAAGCCGTAATCGCAACGATCCAGCCGCCAACCGGTCCGAGCGATAGCTGGATCATAATACTCAGGGAGGCAGCAGATAGGCCATCGCCATAGCTATGTGTGGCAACTGTCATGAAAGCGACGGCAAAGTACAGCAAAGCTACGAGTCCTGCGCTCCAAAGAACGCCTCGGATCGCGTTTTTAGCAGGATCTACAAACTCCTCGGATAAATGAGTCACAGCCTCCCAGCCAATGAAGCACCAGAACAGCAAGCCGGCTGCCTGGATGACGCTGACCCAACCGCTCGGCGCAAACGGCACGAAGTTGGCGGCAGAGGCGTGCGGCAAGGAGGCGACGACGGCAAGAATCAAGATCGTAATAATCAAAGATACGACAATCGTCTGTACGCGGGCTGCGACGTTCATGCCGAGTACATTCATGGCCAGAACGGAGACGAGGATTAGTACGGCGGCTGCATACAGCTGTCCGTCACCCCAGTTTAACAGGACAGCGAGATAATTGGCCCCGGTTACACTGAGTATCGGAGCGCCCATTGGAACCGACAGGAGGAAAAACCAGCCGACCATATTGCCGAAGCGGTCCCCATAAGCTTTTCGTACAAAAGTAGACACACCGCCTGCACTTGGATATTTCGCGGAAAGAAGACCCATTGTGATCGCCATCGGAACCACTAGGATGGACATGACTAGCCAAGCCAGGATGGAGGCTGGGCCCGCTTTTTCAGCAGCTAAGCCGGGTATGAGCAAAATCCCTGAACCGATGACGGCACCCACATACAACGCCACGATTTGTGGCAGGCCCAAAGTTTTTGCCAGTCCAGACGCATTGGAGGACGTTTTCCCCATGATGAAATCCCTCACTCTTCACGATCAAAGATTTTTATGGTCGTAGTGTAGCATAGACTTTGGAATCGGAGTTATCTATAATATTAGATAGAGTAAATCGGAAAAACCGATCGAATGGGGGAGAGGAATGGATACGCGCTATTTGCAGACGTTCCGAGAGGTAGCCAAGTGCCAGAGCTTTACTCGTGCCGCAGAGGTATTGGGCTACGCGCAGTCGAGCGTTACCATGCAGATTCAGAACCTGGAAAACGAGTTTGGGATCACGCTGTTCGAGCGATGGGGGAGAAAAATCAGGCTCACCCACGCAGGAGAGGCGCTGCTCGCCTATAGTGATCAGGTCATGGCCATTCTGGATGAAGCCCGGGGAAATCTGTCTGAGCAGGCACAAATAGCCGGGACGCTCAGTATAGGTACAGTAGAGTCACTCGCTGCTTTTTTCCTGCCCCCTTATTTGCAAAAATTTCGTCAGGAGCATTCGCGGATGCGACTCCTTTTGCACCCAGGCATCTGCCACGATTTGCGTCAGGGTGTAAAGGAAGGCAAGTACGATTTCGTCGTTGTTTTGGATTGGCTGCAGGAGCATCCCGAGCTGAACAATGTAAATCTCGGCGAGGAAAAGCTTGTTGTGATTGCGGCTCCAGGACACCGCCTCAGCGAAAAGAAGCAGATTGAAGCAAAGGATTTCGCTGGAGAAAACTGGATTTTCACCGAAGCAGGCTGCAGCTATCGCTCGATCATGGAAGCTGTCCTGAGGGATGCGGAGGCGCCCATCGACATGACGATGGAGTTTGGCAGTCTGGAGGCGATCAAGCAATGCGTCGCTTACGATTTGGGCATCGCGCTGGTTCCCTATATTGCAGTAGCAGAGGAAGCGGAAAAAGGCACGCTCATCATTCTGCCTTTCTCTCATCCCGAGGTGCGTGTATACCGTCAGCTTGTTTATCATAAAAAGAAGTGGATGTCCCAGCCTATGCGTCATTTTCTGGAGTTACTTGCGAACGCTGAGGAGTCGCAGGAGCCGAAGTCAGCGAAAATGGGTTGATCAGGAAAAACAGATGATGATTGCATGTACTTGCGTATGATATGATTAGGGCTGAGTTGGTATCATTGTACTTTTCATACTACCGAGGCCATAGCTCAGGTAGAGGTTTTCTTAATGATGAAGGAGGTCCATCCGTACATGAACATGGTTTCTGAAAGCATTGTAAAGGACATGGCGTTGGCTCACAATGGCCATCTGAAAATTGACTGGGTAAAAGAGCATATGCCCGTACTGAACCGCATCCGGGAGCGCTTTGAAAAAGAGCAGCCGTTTGCCGGTCTGAAAGTAGCGATCTCCCTTCACCTGGAAGCAAAGACAGCTTACCTCGCAAAAGTCGTGCAAGCTGGCGGCGCTGAGGTAACCATCACAGGCTCCAATCCTTTGTCTACACAAGATGACGTGTGCGCTGCTCTCGTGGAAGACGGCATTCGCGTTTTTGCCAAATACAATCCAGATCCAGCAGAATACAAAGAGCACCTGATCAAAACATTGGAAACACGCCCTGACCTGATCATCGATGACGGTGGCGATCTGGTAACCATCCTCCACAGCGAGCGTCGCGACCTGCTCTCCCAAGTGCGTGGTGGCGCAGAAGAAACGACAACAGGTATTCTTCGCCTGAAAGCATTGGAAAAAGAAGGCAAGCTGGAATTCCCAATGGTTGCCGTTAACGACGCATTCTGCAAATACTTGTTTGACAACCGCTACGGTACAGGCCAATCCGTTTGGGATGGGATCAACCGCACAACAAACCTCGTTGTAGCTGGAAAAACCGTTGTTGTAGTTGGTTACGGCTGGTGCGGAAAAGGTGTGGCGATGCGTGCAAAAGGTCTGGGTGCGAAAGTCATCGTAACCGAGATCGACGCGATCAAAGCAGTAGAAGCCTACATGGATGGCTTCGAAGTGATGCCGATGAGCGAAGCAGCAAAATACGGCGATTATTTCGTGACTGTTACGGGAAACCGCGATGTCATCCGCAAAGAACACTTCGAAGTGATGAAAGATGGCGCGATCCTCTCCAATGCAGGGCACTTTGATGTCGAAGTAAACAAAGTGGAGCTGGATGCTTTGTCGACTTCCCGCCGCATCGTTCGCAAGGATATCGAAGAATTTGTCATGGCAGATGGTCGAAAAGTGTATCTGCTCGCAGAAGGTCGTCTGGTAAACCTGGCAGCAGGTGACGGTCACCCCGCCGAAATCATGGATATGACTTTCGCGCTGCAAGCTGTTTCCCTGGCTTACGTAAACGAGCAGTACAAAGCGATCGGCAAACAAGTACTGAATGTACCTTATGAGCTGGACGCGATGGTCGCTCAATACAAATTGGAAGCACTCGGAATCGGTATCGACAAATTGACCGACGAGCAAAAATCCTATTTGGATAGCTGGGTCGAATAGACTGCGAAAACCGTCCTTTCCCGGCAAAAAAATAAACGAAAAAATCCTGCTTACAAATGCAGGATTTTTTTTTATAATAACAAGTAGGCAAAGTGGGGAAAAGTGGGGGAAAGTGGAGCCACTCGGTAGGAAAGTGGGGGACTAGGGCGTGTTCATGGGGGAATACCAGCATAGCATTGACGAAAAAGGCCGCCTGACCATCCCAGCCAAGTTCCGAGAAGGGCTAGGTACTACCTTCGTGATTACCCGCGGACTGGACCAGTGTTTATTTGCCTACCCGATGGAAGAATGGAAGCAGCTCGAGGAGCGACTGAAAACACTGCCCTTTACCAAAGCAGATGCGCGTGCTTTTACACGTTTCTTCTTTTCCGGTGCGACCGAATGCGAGTGGGACAAGCAGGGAAGGGTAAACATACCACAGAATCTGCGTGAACATGCTGGCATGCAAAAGGAATGTGTCGTGATCGGTGTATCCAATCGTGTAGAGGTATGGAGCAAGGAGCGCTGGGAGGATTACTTTGCCCAGTCCGAAAGCTCTTTTGGTGATATTGCCGAAAAGCTGGTTGACTTTCAATTGTAGCAGCAAGAAGAACGGGAGTGACGATCTTGTCGTTTCATCATGTAACCGTATTACGGGACGAAGCTGTCGCCGGACTGAACATTCGGCCAGGCGGTATTTATGTGGATTGTACGTTAGGGGGAGCAGGGCACAGCAGCCTGATCGCATCCCAACTGACAGAGGGTGGACGTCTGATTGCCATCGATCAGGACGATTGGGCACTGGATAACGCCAGGGAGCGTTTGTCTGCCTATATGGATCGAGTGACGCTGGTGAAGAGCAATTTTCGCCATATCAAGGATATAGTGAGCGATTTGGGCTTGGATGGAGTGGACGGTGTCCTGTTTGATCTGGGTGTCTCATCTCCACAGCTGGATGAGGGCGAGCGCGGCTTCAGCTACAATGCCGATGCACCGCTGGACATGCGGATGGATCAGCAGGCAGCGCTGACCGCCTACGACATCATCAACGAGTGGGAAGAAGAGGAGATTGCCAAGGTCATCTGGGAGTATGGAGAAGAGAAATTTTCCCGGCGAATTGCCCGGCAAATCGTTCAATACCGCGCCAAACAGCCAGTTCAGACAACCGGTGAGCTCGTGGAGTTGATCAAGGAAGGGATCCCGGCAGCGGCTCGCCGCACAGGACCTCATCCGGCGAAACGCACGTTCCAGGCCATCCGGATCGCTGTAAATGACGAATTGAATGCCTTTAAAGAAGCAGTAGCTGACGCCATCAGTGTTCTTCGCCCAGAAGGCAGGGTGAGTGTCATCACGTTCCACTCCTTGGAGGATCGCATTTGCAAGCAAGTCTATCAGGAGCTGTCAAAAGGATGTACTTGCCCGCCATCCTTTCCGATTTGTGCATGCGGGAACAAAGCGACGGTCAAAGTCATTACTCGAAAGCCGATCCTGCCTTCTGCAGAAGAGCTGGAAGCGAATCCTCGTGCGCGCTCCGCAAAGCTGCGTGTTGCAGAAAAGCTGTAAGCGACTACCACTAACATCTACGGGAAAAGGAGAGAATGAGCAATGAGCTACTACCGCGGTAACCTGGCTGTGGAGCTAGAAAGACAGTCGCGCACAGTAACCAAAACCAAACGAACCATTCGCATTAAGCCAACGATACCGACAGGAGAAAAGCTGTTGTATCTCCTTTTTATCTCGATCACTGTGATCGGGCTGGGGCTGGTCGGTGTACGGTACTCGCAGATTTCGCAATACAATTACGACATTCAAAGCACCAAAAAAGAGAATCGTCTCCTGTCGGAAAAAAATGCCGCTGTCAAACTTCAAATTGAACAGCTGAGCAACCGCGACCGCATCCAAAATGAAGCGGAAAGACAGGGCATGGTGTTTAATCCAGAAGCGGTGCATGTGATCGGCCAGTCAAAAAGCCAAGCGAAAGTACAGGCCAGCTCTCTTCCCGCAGCACAAACAGAGCAAAGGTAATCATAATGTTACTGTCGTTCATCGCAGTAACATTTTTTCTTAAGGATGATTGCTCAGCCGGTACGACTGTTTTCTTCAGGGATGAATAGATAGAGCCGATAAAAGTAGAGGGACGGGAACAAAGCTTGATGAATGGCAGGAAGTCGCCTATGGCAAGCGACGATCATAGTTTTGATGGAGTGAGGTAACGTGGAAGGAAAACGACGCGTAAATTGGCGGATATTAATGCTCGCTCTCTGCATGATCCTGGTATTCTCCGGTTTGAGTTTTCGTATTTGGTGGATCCAGACAGTAGATGCAGCGAAAATTATGGACTATGCGAGTGGTCAATGGGATTGGGAGAAGACCCTAAAGCCGAAGCGGGGCGCCATTATGGACCGGAATGGCGAAATCCTTGCCTACGAAGGGAAAGCCTACACGGTAAACGCCCGATTAAAGCCGCAGAACGAGAAGGACCAGGACTTCGTCAAGGATCCGTACTATACGGCACAGACTTTGGCCAAAATTTTGAATGCTCCGGTAGATCAGCTGTTAAAGCCGTTGACAAAGCCGAATTCCAAGGTCGTTTTGCTGGGGCGCTGGGGTAGCAAGATTACCGAAGAACAGAAAAAGATGATACAGAACGCGCAGTTCCCGAAGCTGCCCAGTGGTGAACAGGTAGAAACGAATCAGCTGCCAGGCATTTATTTGACAGAAACCACACGCCGGTTTTATCCGAACAACAGCTTTGCTGCCCATGTGCTCGGTTATCTTGATTTCGATGATCAGCCTAAAATGGGGATCGAGCTGCAGATGGATGAAGCGCTCCGCGGAGAAAAGGGCGAGATGGAGGTCATGACGGACGGAGCGGGTTACCAGCTTCCGGATGGTGAACGAAAGTACAAGCCTGCCAAAGACGGTGATAACGTCTACCTGACCATCGATCGCCAAATCCAGGATTACGTCGAGCAGGCACTGGACAAGGCAGAACGCGATTTCAAGCCAAAGGGACTCACTGTGGTGGTTTCCGACCCGCAGACCGGTGAAATTTTGGCGATGGGCAACCGCTCTCAGTTCAATCCAAACACGTATTATAACGGAATTACGAACTATACGAATCACGCGGTCACCACGATGTTTGAGCCGGGCTCGACTTTCAAGATTATTACCCTTGCGGCGGCGATCGAGGAAGGCTTGTTTAATCCAAACGATACCTATCAATCAGGTACATATACGATCAAAGGGCAAATTCCTATCCGTGACCATAACAACGGACAAGGGTGGGGGCGCATTAGTTACCTGGAAGGGGTACAGCGCTCCAGTAACGTGGTGTTTGTCATACTCGGCTATGAAAAGCTGAAGCTGGAAAAGCTGAAGGACTACTTTGCCAAGTTCGGGATTGGTTCCATGACGGGAATCGAGCTTCCTTATGAGAAGAAGGGGAACTTGATCAACCTCGAAAAGCCGCAGTCTCCGCGTGACTGGGCCGTTACGACCTTTGGACAAGGGGTAACCGTTACAGCGATTCAGCAGATTGCAGCAGTCGGTGCGATAGCCAATGGCGGAGAGCTGTTAAAACCGCATATTGTAAAAGAGCTGCGTGATCCGCACACAGGTGCAGTATTAAAACGATCGGAGCGCGAGGTAGTGCGCCGCGTCGTGAGTGCAGCGACAGCCAAGCAAACGCGAGATATTTTGGAGACAGTCGTCGAAGGGGATGCCGGGACAGGGAAAGCCTATCAGATTGAAGGCTACCATGTTGCAGGTAAAACCGGTACCGCTCAAAAATACGATCCGAATACAGGGAAGATCATGGAGGGGCATTACATCGCTTCCTTTATCGGATTTGCACCAAAAGACAATCCACGCCTGCTCGTTTACGTTGTGGTCGATGATCCGACTACAGACGAATATTATTCTTCATGGGGAAGACTGATCATTGCCCCGATTTTCAAATCCATCATGGAACGGAGCCTGCAGTACTTGCAGCAGCAACCTGATATTCAGGCAGCTAAAACGGCTTCGTCGAAAACGGGGAAATCAGAAACAGCTCCAGCCGCCCAGCCGCCTGTTCAGGAAGTGACGCTGCCGAAGTTTGTTGGGATGTCCAATACAGCCGCTCAGCTAAGAGCCAAGCAGGATCAGCTGACGGTCTCCGTGATCGGGACAGGTACCAAGGTAGTCGAGCAATATCCGGCGCCTTATGAGAAAGTGGTAACAGGGAGTCAGGTCGTTCTCGTCACCGATCGGGTCAAAGGCTCCAAAATGCCGGATTTCACGGGCAAATCCCTTAGAGATGTCATGGAATTCGGTTCATTGGTTAACATACCGGTAAAGGCGACCGGGGCAGGCTTCGTTGCCTCGCAGAGCATACCTCCGGGCACGGTTCTAGGTGGAACGGAGATGATTCAGGTCACTTTGCGTTCAGAGTCAGAACCGCCACCTGCGAATCCAAATACGCAAACCGGTGCGCCTGAAGGACAGGGAGTCGAAGACCAGTCTGGTACTGCAACCACGCCACCCGTCAACACGCAAGCAGGGACTGAGAGGGGCGCGACTGGAGGCACTCCACCGCCGTCCCATTCACAGGACTCTGCGAATAGCGATACGGGACAAACGGTAACCCCAGATACGAGTACAAGTCCATAGTTCTAAGTCGTCCCCCCGACGAATAGGGTAAATCAGACAACCTATTCGAGGGGGGACTCGCTTTGCGGGTATCCAATGCTACTGTACGCCGTCGCATTTTTGTTGCTTTGATCATCGGCATCGTGATGTATTGTGCGCTCATCACCCGATTAGGGTACGTACAATTGATAGAAGGACCAAAGCTGGCCCAAATGGCTGACGACCTGTTGGAT
Source organism: Brevibacillus centrosporus (assembly GCF_003710815.1). Classification (GTDB taxonomy): domain Bacteria; phylum Bacillota; class Bacilli; order Brevibacillales; family Brevibacillaceae; genus Brevibacillus; species Brevibacillus centrosporus. The sequence continues at coordinate 620,009 of NZ_RHHP01000001.1, read as the reverse complement.
CGTGAAATCAAGTTCAAACCAAATCGAGGGAAAATCTTGGATCGCGATGGTAACGAGCTGGTTACCAATGTGAGTGTACCGACTGTCGTGGCTGTTCCGGCACAGCTGAAGGATTCTCGTGAGACCGCCAAACAGCTCGCTGTCATTTTGGGGCAGCCGGAAGAGGCCGTTTTTCAAGCGATTACGAAAAAAGGGATGAGCAACGACCAAATCCCCGGTGGCAAAAAGCTGTCCCCGGATAAAGCCAAGAAGATTCAGGAGCTGAACCTGCCAGGGATTTATTTGGCGGGAGACACCAAGCGTTTTTATCCGAATGGAACCATGGCGGCACACATCCTCGGCTTTACAGGAATCGATAATCAGGGGCTGACAGGGCTGGAGAGAATCTATGATCCCTTTTTGAAAGGGACAGAAGGACATATCTCGTTTCCCTCTGATGCAAAAGGACGCGTAATGCCCGGGGGATCGGAGGAATACGTGGCACCGGTAGACGGGATGGACATGTACCTGACTCTCGATAGCAGTATTCAGTCGTTTATTGAACGGGAGCTTGATCAGGCTGTGGTAGCCTACCAGCCAGATGATGTCCTGGCGATTGCGATGAATCCGAAGACCGGGGAAATTCTAGGGATGGGCAGCAGACCCACCTTCCAGCCGGATCAGTACAGAGATTACCCGTCAGAAGTATACAACCGCAACCTGCCGATCTGGAAAACCTACGAGCCAGGATCGACCTTCAAGATCGTGACTCTGGCGGCAGCCCTCAATGAAGGGGTAGTCAATTTGAACGAGGGTTTCTATGATCCTGGCTACATTACGGTCGCAGGGAAGCGTCTGCGCTGCTGGAAGCGGCAAGGCCATGGCCAGGAGACCATGCTTGAAGTCGTGGAAAACTCCTGCAACCCCGGATTTGTGACAATGGGACAAAGGTTGCAAAAGGAAAGACTTTTTGACTACATCAAGAAGTTCGGGTTTGGGCAAAGGACAGGGGTTGACCTGATTGGAGAAGAAAATGGACTGCTCTTTAACCTCAATCGGGTAGGGCCAGTTGAACTGGGGACGACCTCTTTTGGGCAGGGTGTTTCCGTGACGCCTATCCAGCAAATGGCGGCTGTCTCTGCCACTATCAATGGCGGGAAGCTGATGAAGCCCTACGTCGCCAAGGAATGGCGGGATAGCGTAACGCACGATGTCATTGGCAGGACCCTGCCGACAGAGGTCAGACAGGTGATCACACCGGAGACATCCGCAAAAGTCCGCTATGCTCTGGAGAGTGTCGTTGCACAAGGGACAGGAAACAAGGCGTACATCGAAGGATACAGAGTAGGCGGTAAGACGGGGACGGCGCAAAAGGTTAAGGACGGTCGGTACATGGATGGCGAGTACATCGTATCCTTTATCGGCTTCGCCCCAGCTGACGACCCGCAGATTGTAGTATACTTTGCCGTCGACAATCCCAAAGCGCTTGCATTCGGTGGTTTGATCGCCGCTCCAAGCGTCAAGAGTATTATTGAATCCTCGCTGCAGCATATGGGAGTCCCGAAACGCAAAGATGGGATATCCAAAGAAATCAACAAGGCCTTGGGGGAGCGGGAACCAATCGAAGTTCCCAATATGGTCGGGCAAACCATGCAAGATGTCGTTACGACTTATGAGACGCTGCCACTGGTCGTCTCGGGCAAAGGAAAGTATGTCATCCAGCAATCTCCGGCACCCGGTGTAAAAATTAATGAGGGCGGAAAAATTCGTATCTATCTTGGTGACAAATGAACCAATTAGCTATAAAATGAGATTTCGAAGGCGGAGGGAGCGAGCTTTTTTCGAGCTCTCTACCTCTCGCCTTTGTAAAAATCGCCAAATTTTTGTCTATAATGTTGGAGAATGGGGTGCCTGTTTCATGTTTCTACGGGATCTGCTCATGCCGCTGCTGCCAGCTACGCTCGCAGGGGATGACAGTATGGAGATTACAGGTTTGACAGCAGACTCACGCCAGGTTCAGCCGGGCTATTTGTTTGTTTGTCTGACTGGATATACCGTGGATGGACATTCGTATGCGGCCCAAGCGGTTCAAAAAGGAGCCGTTGCCGTGCTATCCGAAAAAGATTTGGACGTGCCAGCGACTATTGTCAAAGTGCCGGATACACGGCGGGCAATGGCTATGCTGGCTGACCGTTTTTACGGCTCTCCCACGCGTGAGCTGAAGCTGATCGGTGTGACCGGGACGAACGGAAAGACGACGACGACACATTTGATCGACAAGATTTTACGCGACCAAAGCAAAGAGACCGGTTTGATCGGCACGATTCACATGCGGATCGGAGAGGTCACGGAAGAAGTGAAGAACACCACGCCAGATGCGCTGGACCTGCAGAAGAGCTTCCGCCGTATGCGGGATGTGAACACAGAGTACGCGATCATCGAGGTTTCTTCCCATGCTCTGGAGATGGGACGCGTCCGCGGCTGCAACGTGCATACCGCAGTCTTTACCAATTTGACGCAGGATCACCTGGATTACCACAAGACGATGGAAAACTATCGTTACGCAAAATCCCTGCTGTTTTCTCAATTGGGCAATAGCTATGACCCCGATCGATTGAAAACGGCTGTTTTGAATGCAGACGATGAGGCATCCGAGCTTTACGCTACTGTGACGCCGGCTCGTGTCATCACGTACGGAATCGATCGAGCGGCGGATGTTCATGCGACCGACATCGAAATCACCAGCAAAGGGACCTCCTTCACCGTGCAGACCTTCGCCGGGAGCGTGAGGATGGATCTGAAGCTGATGGGGAAATTCAATGTGTACAACGCTCTGGCTGCAACGGCAGTTGGACTGGCAGAAGGCGTTTCGCTCGAGGCTATCAAAGACAGCCTGGAAGCCGTTGCTGGCGTAAATGGGCGCTTTGAATCGGTGGATGCGGGACAGCCGTTTGCGGTTTTGGTCGATTATTCGCATACCCCAGACAGTCTGGAGAACGCACTGATTACCGTAAAGGAATTTGCCAAGCAGCAAATCTTTTGCATTGTCGGCTGCGGCGGGGACCGCGATCGCACCAAACGCCCGATTATGGCGCAAATTGCAACAAAGTATGCGGATCACACCGTCTTAACGTCTGATAACCCTCGCTCAGAGGAGCCGCAAGCGATCATCGACGACATGCTGGCCGGGCTAAGTGGAGTAGCCCAAGACCGCTACACGGCCGTAGCTGATCGGCGTGAAGCGATTCACTATGCTGTTTCACAGGCGAAGCCGGGCGACGTCATCCTGATTGCAGGAAAAGGACACGAAACGTATCAAATCATCAAAGATCAAGTACTGCCGTTTGACGACCGTGAAGTTGCGCGGGAAGCGATCGCCACGTACACCCAAGAATAGAGACAGATGCATTCGAAGCATCAGAGAAAGGAGGCTCGGGCATGTTCGCTGACAACGTACTTATCGTCACGATCGTCGCCGCGTTTCTCATCGCCGTACTCATCGGTCCACTGTTTATCCCGGTCCTTCGCCGCCTCAAATTCGGGCAGGCGATTCGGGAAGAAGGTCCTGATTCTCATCAAAAGAAGGCTGGAACCCCTACGATGGGCGGAACCATTATTCTTTTGGCACTCATTTTTACCGTGTTAAAGTTTGCCAATGCAAAAATGGAAATTTACTTCCTCTTACTGGTGACGCTTGGATACGGACTAATTGGATTTTTGGACGACTTCATTAAGATTAAAAAGAAACGCAATCTGGGCCTGACGGCGAGACAAAAGTTCGCAGGTCAAATTTTGCTGGCAGTAGGCGCGTATATCCTGCTGATTCTCATGGGGCATGATACATCCTTGCATTTGCCAGGAACTCCATGGAAGCTTGAGCTTGGCTATTTCTACTTCCCGTTCCTTTTGTTCCTGTTGGTGGGCACGACCAATGCCGTCAACCTGACAGATGGTTTGGACGGTCTTTTGGCAGGTACCGGGGCGATTGCGTTTGGCGCGTATGCGATCATCGCATGGTTTGGCCAAGATTACGATACAGCCATTTTCAGTGCAGCTGTCGTCGGGGCCGTTCTTGGATTCCTGGTTTTCAATGCGCATCCGGCACGGGTATTCATGGGGGATACGGGCTCTCTGGGATTGGGCGGCGCTCTTGCGGGTATTGCCATTATGACCAAAACAGAGCTGCTGCTCGCTATCATCGGTGGTGTCTTTGTAGTAGAAACCCTGTCGGTTATCATGCAGGTTGTTTCTTTCAAAACAAGAGGAAAACGCATCTTTCGGATGAGTCCGCTTCACCACCATTTTGAATTGACGGGCTGGTCGGAGTGGCGTGTCGTAGTAACGTTTTGGCTGGTGGGCATGTTCTTTGCCGGCCTGGGTGTATACCTCGAGGTGGTGACAATCCGATGAATCGTTATCAAAATCAAAGCGTTGTCGTGATAGGAATGGCGAAAAGCGGTGTGGCAGTGGCAAAACTGCTCCACCGCTTTGGTGCGAATGTCGTCGTGAACGATAAGAAAGCACGTGAAGAGGCGACAGGAGCAGAAGAGCTGGAGGAGCTCGGGATACCCGTAATTTGCGGCTATCATCCGGATGATCTGATTCATCCCGGCATCTCGTTGGTCGTGAAAAATCCGGGAATTCCTTATGAGGCTCCTCCTGTAGCAAAAGCAATGGAATTGGGTATTCCGGTGATCACCGAAGTCGAGCTGGCTTCTCAGATCGCGAAAGCCCCCATCATCGGCATCACAGGCTCCAACGGGAAAACGACGACTACCACGCTGGTGGGTCTCATTCTCAAGGAAGCTGGGATCGAGGCGATGGTCGGTGGAAACATCGGGACGGTCCTGTGCGGACTGGCAGAGGTGGCAGAGCCGGATCAATGGCTGGTCGCCGAGCTGAGCAGCTTTCAGTTGATGGGGACGAGAGAGTTTCGCCCTCACATCGGCGTCCTGTTAAATCTGTACCCGGCGCATCTGGATTACCACCACACGATGGAAGAATACCTCGCTGCGAAATGCAAGCTGTTTGCGAATCAAACGGCAGACGATGCGGCGATCTTGCCCTTTGACCAGCCTGAGGTGCGGGGAAAATGTGGGGAGCTGTCTGCCCGTACGTACTTCTTCAGCAAAACGCAGGAGGTTCCTCGTGGAGCTTATGTCGATCAGGGGATGATCGTCTTTGTCGACGGTGAGGGTTCTCGGGAAGAAATCATTGCGGTGAAAGACATTACCGTGCCCCATGTGGACAATGCCTTGGCTGCCATTATCGTGACCAGACTGGCAGGTGCGGACAAGCAATCGATTGCCCAGGTTCTCTCTACTTTTCCAGGTGTCGAACACCGGATGGAGTTTGTCGCGACGAAGAATGGGGTAAAGTATTTTAACGATTCCAAGGCAACGAATCCGGAGGCGGCATCAAGGGCGCTGCAGGCGTGCAAGGAACCGATCGTGTGGATCTGCGGGGGACTGGACCGGGGAATCGATTTCCGAGAGCTGGTTCCTGTCATCACGGGCCGTGTCAAAGCGGTCGTTGCACTTGGGCAAACCGCACCTATTTTGCTCGAACGGGCGCGTGAAGCAGGGATTAAGGAAGGAATCCGTGTCGATACTGTGGAGGCAGCCGTTCTTGCTGCTTCCAAGTTTGCAGATGCGGGTGATGTGGTATTGCTCAGCCCGGCGTGTGCGAGCTGGGACATGTTTCCTTCATTTGAAGTGAGGGGCAGCATGTTTAAGGACGGCGTGCATAGACTGTAAACAAGCCTAGCATATCGTCCCATGCACATTTGAAAAACTACCGAAGAGCGGGACGCGTGAGAAAGGATGACCTGGCACTATGAGCAAGGTACGCTCTGCTCCCGACTTCGTAATTATTTTTGCAACACTTTTTTTATTAGGAATTGGCATTGTGATGGTGTATAGTGCAAGTGCCATCGTAGCCCAAAAAGCACCGTTTAACGACCCGTATTTCTTCGCCAAGCGCCAGCTGATTTTTGCCCTGCTGGGCATTACAGCGATGTACGTAACCATGAACGTTGATTACTGGGTGTGGAAGCAGTGGGCAAAGCCTGGCTTCTATGCGAGCATCGGCCTCTTGATCCTCGTGCTGATCGTGGGGATCGAGGTCAATGGATCGAAAAGCTGGCTTGGGTTTGGTGCGTTCGGCATTCAGCCTGGCGAGTTTGCCAAGCTGGGTGTGGTTGCGTTTTTGGCGAGATGGCTCTCTGACAACCAGAAGCAAATCGTTCTTTTCCGAAAAGGCCTTGTACCAGCTCTTGCTATCCCGCTGGTCTGCTTCGCCTTGATTATGCTGCAGCCCGATTTGGGAACAGGTACGGTTTTGATGGGAACGGCAGTCGTCATGATTTTTGCGTCTGGCGCGAGAATCAGTCATTTTGCTGCATTGGGGATGGTTGGGGTAGCAGGCTTCATCGGATTGATCCTGTCGGCACCTTACCGGATCAAACGGATCACTTCCTTTCTCGATCCATGGTCAGACCCATTAAATACAGGTTATCAGATCATCCAGTCGCTGTATGCGATCGGTCCCGGGGGACTTCTGGGACTGGGGCTCGGCCAAAGCCGACAAAAGCATCTGTATTTGCCGGAGCCCTACAATGATTTCATCTTCTCCATCGTGGCAGAAGAATTGGGTTTTATTGGCGGAACACTTATTTTGCTGCTGTTTCTCCTGCTGCTATGGAGGGGAATGCGGACAGCGATTACGGCACCAGATTTGTTCGGGAGCCTTTTGGCACTCGGAATCATCGGTATGATTGCCATTCAGGTCGTCATCAATATCGGCGTTGTGACAGGGATGTTTCCTGTAACGGGTATTACTCTGCCATTTTTAAGCTACGGGGGTTCTTCCCTTACGTTGATGCTGACAGGAGTGGGAGTCCTGTTGAACATTTCCCGTTTTTCTAGATAAGGATGTGATTGTATGCGCGTCGTCCTAACAGGCGGTGGCACAGGTGGACATATTTATCCGGCGCTTGCGGTGGCGAGGGAAGTTTCCCGCCAATATCCGCAGGCTGCCTTTTTGTATATCGGGAGTAAACACGGTTTGGAAGCGCAGCTGGTACCACGAACGGAGATTCCTTTTCAATCCGTTGAAATCAGTGGCTTGAAAAGAAAGCTCAGCTTCGACAATATAAAGACCATTTGGAAATTTATCCGGGCGGTTGCAGATGCCAAACGCATGCTGCGAGAATTCAAGCCGGATGTGGTCATTGGTACGGGTGGCTATGTATGTGGTCCTGTCGTCTATGCGGCAGCCAAGCTGGGAATTCCTACACTCATTCATGAACAAAACGTGGTCCCAGGACTTACGAATAAGTTTCTCTCGCGTTCCGTAAGCAAGATCGCGGTATCGTTTTCCGAGTCGCTGTCCTTTTTCCCGCAAGCCAAAACGGTACTGACAGGGAATCCGCGAGCGACAGAGGTCATGCATGGAAATGCGGAAGCAGGACGCAAATTCATTGGTGTAGACGCCAGCAAAAAGATCGTGCTGATCTTTGGCGGAAGCCGTGGGGCACGGGCGATCAACGAAGCGGTGCTCTCCATGGTAAATCAACTGTCCAAGTTTCCCGATACCCATTTTGTCTATGTAACGGGGGATATTCACTTCGAAAAAATCTCTGCATCCCTCGGGGAAATGGGAAATCTTCCTGGCAACCTTTCCGTGCTTCCATTCGTCCACAATATGCCGGATGTTTTGGCGGCGACGCATGTGCTCGTAGGACGCGCAGGCGCATCGACTTTGGCAGAAGTGACAGCCTTGGGCGTCCCTTCTATTCTCATTCCGTCCCCGTACGTGACCAATAACCACCAGGAAAAGAATGCGCGCGGATTGGAGCGTGCAGGTGCGGCAGAGGTCATTGTCGAACGGGATTTGACGGGAGAAAGCTTGCTGAAATCGTTGGCAGAGCTGTTGAACGATCAGCCAAAATGGGAGCAGATGCGCGAGTGCTCCTTGTCCCTGGGAATGCCAAAGGCAGCCACAGATATCGTTGCACAGCTGCGTGCATTGGCTAGCAAAAAATGATCAGATGGGCGATTGTCACGCCGATCTGGGCGATCGCATAGTATGGAGCAAACACGTGATAAGAACTAGGTCCGACCTAGCATGTGTATCAGGAGGTTCACAGATGAAACAAATCGCAGAAGAGCTATTGCAGGCAGGAATCGAAAAAGTGTGGACCAATGAACCTCTCGCCAATCATACGACTTGGCGGATCGGGGGTCCTGCTGACTTGTTAATCCAGCCGAAGGACAAAGACTCCTTGCAGGCAGCTTTCCAGATTATCCATCGACATGAAATTCCTTGGAGTGTAATCGGGCGCGGCTCCAACCTTCTGGTGAGGGACAGAGGTATACGCGGTGCCGTGCTCAAAGTGGCTGAGGGTTTGAGTCACTGCGAATTCAGGGGCGAAGAGGTGTGTGTGGGTGCCGGATATTCCATGATCCGCCTAGCGATGGAAACGGGTAAGATGGGTTTGACAGGGATGGAGTTTGTAGGAGGAATTCCTGGTACCGTAGGCGGTGCCGTCTACATGAATGCAGGTGCACACGGATCTGATCTTTCACGTATTCTTATTGATGCCGAAATCCTCTTTGAAAACGGTGAAAGAAAAGTGTTGACGAACGAAGAATTGAGCTTCAGCTATCGGACTTCTCTTTTGCAACAGAGAAAAGGGATTGTAGTAGAGGCGCGGTTTCGCTTGCACCCCGGTGATCGCAAAGAGATTGCGGCTACGCTGGCTGCGAACAAGGAGCGGCGTCGATTGACACAGCCTTTGCAAATGCCGTGTGCCGGAAGCGTGTTTCGCAATCCGCCAGGTGATCATGCAGGCCGGTTGATCGAGGCGGCCGGGCTGAAAGGCTACCAAATTGGAGGAGCTCAAGTTTCGGAAAAACACTCGAATTTCATCGTCAATTGTGGAGGGGCCACGGCTACCGACGTCCTCACCTTGATCGATTACATTCGGAGCACGATCCATAGCAAGTATGGGATTGATCTGCATCCGGAAGTCCTGGTGGTGGGCGAGGGGTAACACGGAGGTGAAAGTTTGGAGACTTTTGCGATCGAAGGCGGAAAACCTCTGTCCGGTTCGCTTCGGATCCAAGGTGCTAAGAATGCTGCTCTTCCCATACTTGCTGCGGCCATATTGGCGGAAGGGCAATTTTATATCTATGACGTCCCCTTTTTGAAAGATATCAAAGTGATGCTGGAAATCCTTGACTCGCTGGGGGCCAAAACGAAGTATCAGGATGGATGTGTGGATCTGGATACAACATCTGTCTGTGTTCCGCATATCCCCGACAACTTGATGAGCCAGATGCGATCCTCCATTTTTCTGGCAGGTCCTCTGCTAGCTAGGCTGGGTGAAGTTACGATTTCCAGACCGGGTGGCTGTGATATCGGGGAACGCAGGATTGACTTGCATTTATCCGGGTTAACGGCGCTGGGAGCCAAAATGGAAGAATCCGAGGGCTATATTACGTTTCGCGCGAAGCAATTACGCGGGACCAATATCTTTCTCTCCTTTCCCAGTGTGGGTGCGACCGAAAATATCATGATGGCGGCAGTGTTGGCGAAGGGCACGACACGCATCTGCAATGCAGCGAGAGAACCGGAAATCATTGATTTGCAAAACTTTTTGAATGCGATGGGCGCGCGAATCCGGGGAGCGGGTACGGATACGATCGAAATTACCGGTGTACCGAAATTACGCTCGGTCAGCTATCGCATTATTCCAGACCGGATCGTGACGGGGACATTCCTGCTTGCGGTCGGGGTGGCGCAGGGGCATGTGGAATTGACGAATACCCTGCCGGAGCATCTCACAGCATTGATTGAAGTGGCCCGTAGCTGCGGTGTTGAAATCAAGACCCGCCATGATATAATGGAAATCAAAAGTACATCGCGCCCGCGCGCCTATGACCGGATTATCACCTCGCCTTTTCCGGGATTTCCGACCGATTTACAGGCGCAGTTGATGGTGTTTTTGTCACAGGCTAGAGGTACGAGTGTTATCAAAGAGACGATCTTTGAGGCAAGATTCAAACATGTGAATGAATTGGCGCGGATGGGCGCCTCCATATACGTGGATCTGGGATCGGCGATTATCCGCGGCGTGAATAAGCTGACGGCGACCAGCGTGGAAGCGACAGATCTTCGAGCAGGTGCAGCGCTGGTACTCGCTGGGCTTGCTGCAGAAGGAACGACAACCGTAAACCAGATTCACCATATCGACAGGGGCTATGAGCGGTTAGAGCAACAGCTGAAGCAGCTGGGTGCGAACATATCGCGAGTGTCGGTATAACCGAAGGAGCGAAGCGGCATAGTGCTATGCCGCTTTCCCTGTTTTGTATCATTACATATATTCCAATCTGATCCAATTATTTCTATTGTGATCCAACTATTCCGGCAGGCGAAAAGTCCTGCACATGGATGGAGAAAGGATAGGGTCATGGCGGTATACGAGGAACGCATTCCGCAAGTCAAGCAGCAACGCCCCAAGCGAAGGGGAAACCGCAAACTGGTCTTTCTGCTCGTGCTGTTTTTTCTCATTGTACTCATCATCGTATTCATTCGCTCACCATACAGCAAAGTGCAGGAAATTCAGGTGTTCGGCAACGACATCTATCCCGCGGAACAGATTATCAATCAATCTGGCTTGAAGAAGGATATGCAGTTTCTGAATGTATGGGAGGGCAGTGTACAAAAAAACTTGCAGCCGCTCGAGGGCATTAAGGAAGTCACTGTCAGCCGATCGTTCCCGGGTGTCATCGCCCTGCATGTAACTGAGCAGAAAAGGGTAGCATTTTGGAGCGGACAAGACGGCACGCGCTATCCTTTGCTGGAAAATGGTATGGTGCTAAAGAAGGTCAACTTTGCCAATCGCGTAGTGGACAGGCCTCTGATCAGCTCATGGGCATCACCGGAGCTGCTGCCCAATCTTGCAAAATCTTTGTCCAAGCTAAACCCGTCCGTTTTGGGCGAGATCTCGGACATCACGCTGACACCAACGGTTTATGACAAGCAGCGGGTAACACTGTTTATGCGGGATGGCAACGAAGTGCGCAGCGTTGTGTACAAATTGGACAAGATGCTGAACTGGTACCCGTCGATCGTCAAGGAGCTACCGAAGGATACAAAAGGCGTTCTATCCCTCTTTGAACAGCCGTGGTTTGTGCCTTATGGAGCAGCGAACGAAGCGGTTCCACTTCAAAATACAACCGAACAGTCTCAATAGCCGCAGTAAAGGATAAAGGGGAAGGAAAACCATGAGTCGACGTCGCAAATTTCATCTCTATTTAACCGTCGTGACGTGCTGTACCGGGTTTCTGGTGGCAACCTCGATCGAGACCACGAAGCTGACGCGCAAAGAGCGCTACAACGACCAGCTGTTCCAACAGGAGACGCAGCTCAATGACCGGATCTTATCGGAAAAAGAGCAAAACAGACATTTGGAAGACCAACTGATCGATCTGCAGCGCCAGGTAGGAAAAGTGGAGGAGGCCATGGCAGAGCGCAAATCGGAAGCGGCGGATGCCTTGAGTCAACTGGAAGCGGCACGTATGCTGGCCGGTGTAGTGGCAGTAGAAGGTCCGGGCCTGGTCATCACGATGCAGGACAGCCAAAATGCGGCAAGCAATGCAGATATCGCCAACTACATCGTCCATGAGCAGGATGTCCGGCTGGTTGTAAACGAGCTGCGTGCAGCTGGAGCGGAAGCAATCAGCATTAACGGACAGCGTTTGGTCAGCAACTCATCCATTCGCTGTGTGGGGCCTACGATCATTGTAAACGGAATCAAGTCGGCTGCTCCTTTCGTCGTAACCGCCATCGGAGATCCGTCGATCATGGAGAGTGCATTGAATCTGCCAGGCGGCGTGTTACATTCCCTGCAGGATTTTGTCCAGATCGATGTTGCAAAGAAAGACCGCGTTCAGTTGCCTGCTTTTGTAGGTGACGCGAAAACCAAACACTCCTAGGTGAAGGATGCGTTTACCTATGTTACAAAAAAGCCGTAAAATCACGTTTATTCTTGCCATTATTAGTGCTATCATAGGTGTGATGTTGACAGTGCAGCTCAGAAGCAGTCTGCATCCCGTTCACAAAGAGTCGCGCAGTATTGCTGAGCTGCGTACGACCCTGCAAAAGGAACTGGAAAAGCATAAAAACCTTCTGGCTGACATCTCCAAGTACAATCAGCTGTACTACCAGTACGAAACCTCGTTAAGCGAAGATGAAAGTATCTCCGTCATGAAAGAGGAACTGGCTCGGAACCGCAGAATGGCAGGGATGGTTGCCGTAGAGGGAGAAGGTGTCGTACTGAAAGTAGTCGATGCCCAAATACCGGAGGAACCGATCCTGGATGAAAACATGACAGCACCTGTCGTTGGCGAGTACACGATCGATGACGAAGATTTACGGTGGCTGGTCAATATTTTGTTCGCCAACGGTGCACAGGCCATTTCCATCAACGGTCATCGGCTGATTTCCACGACTGCCATACGCAATGTCGGGGACACCATCCAGATCGATACGCGCACGATTCAGCCCCCATACGAGCTGAAAGCCTTGGGAGACCCGGAAGTTCTTCTGTCCGCCCTGAAGCTGGAGGGAGTCGAAGAAAATTTCCAGCTCGCAAACAAGAAAGTGCTCGCGGAAAAAATGGACAAGCTTATGATTTCTGCCAATAATGAAACCCGCACCATCCAATATATGAAACCTGTAAAAGAAAAAGGAGATTCGTAACCATGTGGCTCCCGCTTATCGGACTGATTGTCGGTCTCGCTGTCGGCTTCTTGCTGGATTGGCGTGTGCCCCAGGAATATAGCAGCTATCTTTCCATTGCCTTATTGGCCGGATTGGATACAATCTTTGGTGGGATTCGTTCGTTTCTGGAGCGTACATTTAATGTTCGGATCTTCTTGTCTGGATTCTTTTTCAATACGCTTTTCGCGGCCGGTCTCGCTTTTATCGGCGGATTTTTGGGGATTGACCTTTATTTGGCAGCGATCGTCGCATTTGGCGTACGCTTGTTCAATAATCTAGCAGTAATTAGGAGGATTGTTCTATCCCGTTGGATAAATCAACAGGACTAGATCAAAAGATGGGAAGATGGTCATATTTTTACAAAAATTAAAGATGAAAAAAAGGGAATGGTTGTCCTGTGTGGAATAATTTATGCAGGTGTTCTCACTTTAGCAAAATAAAAGTCGTAGCAGGGGAGGTGTCACAGGTTTGGTAAGCAACGAACTCATCGTCAGCCTAGATATTGGAACATCCAAAGTACGCGTAATGATCGGCGAAATCAACAATGGTTCCATCAACATCATCGGCGTCGGCCAATCGCACTCAGAGGGCATTAAAAAGGGCGTGATTGTCGACATCGACCAAACCGTGCATGCCATCCGGGAAGCGGTAGACCATGCAGAGCGCATGGTTGGCGTTTCGATCGAAGAAGTGTATGTCGGTATCACTGGGAATCATATTGAGCTGCATGAAACACAAGGGGTTGTCGCTGTATCCAGCGAAGACCGTGAGATACGAGAAGAAGACATCCAACGCGTTATTCAAGCAGCAAAGGTTGTTGCCATCCCGCCGGACCGGGAAATTATTGAGGTCGTTCCCAAAGAGTATATTGTCGATGGACAGGGTAGTATAAAAGACCCACGAGGAATGATTGGTGTACGGTTGGAAATGGAAGGAACCATTGTGACCGGTTTGAAAACGGTTGTACATAACATTGTTCGTTGCGCCCAAAGGACGAATCTGCGAGTTGCTGGAATTTTCTTGCAACCGCTTGCGGCCAGTACTGTCGCTCTTTCCAAGGATGACAAAAACATGGGTGTCGTTTTAGTCGACATCGGTGCGGGTTCTACCACGATCGGTGTATTTGAGCAAGGAAAATTGGCAGCTACCACCGTAATCGGCATCGGTGGCGACCACATCACCAGCGACATCTCGCTGGGACTTCGCACCCATACAGACGTTGCAGATCGCGTGAAAACGAAAAACGGCTGTGCATTGATCGACGAAGCATCGGAAGACGTGAAGTTCAAAGTAAACAGGATTGGCAGCGACGTTGAGAAGCAGTTTACGCAAGTCGATTTGGCAAACATTATTGAGCCGCGGGCTGCTGAGATTTTCCAATTAGTTGAGGATGCTGTCTACAAATTGGGCTTCCGTGACGAAATTGCAGGTGGGTATGTACTGACAGGTGGCACTGTAGCGATGCCAGGCATGCTGGAGCTGGCAAAGGAAGAGCTTGATGCGCCTGTACGTATTGCCATACCGGATTATATTGGAGTTCGGGATCCTGCCTACACCACTGGCGTAGGTTTGATTCAATATGCCTTGCAGTTGATGGAGCGCCGTAGCATCCGTGCGACCCCCTCTTTCAAAGGCACCCAGAAGCAAACCGTGTCTAAGCCGAAAGATGGCAACGGTCTGATGGAAAAAGTGAAAAACTGGTTCAGTGAATTTATTTAATAACGGCTGCTGCTGGTTACCTTGACGATGGCGAATATTGGAATGTTTCGTTTTACGAAAAAAGTGGTAAAAATCAACGGAATGTTACAATGTTTGTCCAGGGCCTTTTAAGCAGACACGGAGCTTTCTTATGTTGAATTGGGGAGGACTAGCAATATGCTGGAATTTGATATGGATTTGGAATCCTTTGCGCGAATTAAGGTCATTGGTTGTGGAGGCGGAGGCAGCAACGCCGTAAACCGCATGATCGCAGGCGGTGTGAGAGGGGTAGAATTCATTACCCTGAATACGGATGCACAAGCACTCCAACTATCTAGTGCTGACATTAAACTGCAAATCGGTGAAAAGCTGACACGTGGTCTCGGTGCAGGGGCTAACCCGGAAATCGGGAAAAAAGCTGCAGAAGAGAGCCGCGATCTGATTGAAAATGCACTGCGTGGAGCAGACATGGTATTCGTAACAGCCGGTATGGGTGGAGGTACGGGTACTGGTGCTGCGCCAGTGGTAGCAGAGATCGCAAAGGAATTGGGTGCTCTGACAGTTGGTGTCGTTACTCGTCCATTTTCGTTTGAGGGTCGCAAGCGTTCCCAGCACGGTGAAGCGGGTATTGCGGCCTTGAAAGAGAAAGTGGATACACTAATCGTCATTCCAAATGATCGCTTGCTGGAAATCGTCGATAAAAACACGCCAATGCTAGAAGCATTCCGTGAAGCAGACAACATCCTGCGTCAAGGTGTACAAGGGATCTCTGACCTGATTGCTGTTCCAGGTCTGATCAACCTCGACTTCGCTGACGTCAAAACCATTATGACAGAGCGTGGCTCTGCCCTGATGGGGATCGGGGTAGGGAGCGGTGAAAACAGAGCGGCAGAAGCGGCGCGTCGTGCCATTTCCAGCCCTCTCTTGGAAACGTCGATTGATGGTGCTCGCGGTGTTCTGATGAACATCACTGGCGGTACCAACCTGAGCCTGTATGAGGTCAACGAAGCGGCGGACATCGTTTCCTCTGCAGCTGACCCTGATGTAAACATGATCTTTGGTGCTGTTATCAACGAAGATCTGAAAAATGAACTCGTTGTTACAGTGATCGCGACAGGCTTTGAACATTCGCAAAGACCCGAAATACCTCGCCGCCCACAGCAGCAGGTAAATCCGGCAAGTAACCGTCCAACCCCTGTATCGAACACGAACACGGCTCGTCCGAAAGAAGAAGAAGATGACAAGTCCTTCTTCTCGATGAGCAATCTGGACAATCTGGATATTCCAGCGTTCCTGCGCAACCGCCGCCGCAATAAAAAGTAGGATCAAATCCGCATAGAGAAGACCTTGTTCCCATGAAAGGAACGAGGTCTTTTTTTGTACAGGACGAATTCATAAGATTCTTAGCAGTATAAGTGCAACTAAGGCTCCGCCACAAAGTTTGGCGGAGCCAAGTTTTTAAGTTTGGTTACATCTGTCTATATTTAAAAATAGTAGAGTCAAACTGAAAAAAATCTTCTACAAAATATCCAAAAATACATCGTCAAGAATTGACAGATTTTACATACACATTGATATATACTGCATTTACTGGCAAGTGAAAGACGCACAGAGAGCGCGACGTGTCGGGGGGTGAGAGAGCAGATGGTTGTGTATCTTGATATCATTCTACTCCTGAACATGGCTATTGATACCTTGTTGCTATGGTTCACCGCTTATTTTCGAAAAGAACGCGTAGTTTGGTGGAGAATACTCGTGGCTTCCTTGTTTGGCTGTACATACCTTGCCTTCTTTTTCTTCCCGGCGTTTTCTTCGATGTATCAGTGGTCGATCAAGCTTCTCTTTTCCATTCTCATGCTCTGGATTGCCTTCGGTAATAGAAGGCTGCTGACCTTCACCCAGAACTTGATCATTTTTTACTTTGTCGCCTTTGTTTTTGGCGGAGGTGTTTTTGGCCTCCAATACTTTCTCGCCCCGCGAAACGAAATAGTGAACGGCCTGATCGTGACACACAACGATGGCTTCGGCGTCGGTTTCAAGCCCACATTGCTGATCCTCCTTGCTGGGTTTGCCATGATGTACTTCATCGGGAGGAAGAGCTATCGGGCGATACAAGAGCCGCGCAAGCTAAATGCCTTTCTCGTCGATGTCGTCGTGACGCTGGCGGGAGAAAAGGTGATCTGTCGAGGTCTCGTAGATACGGGCAACCAGCTGCACGAGCCGATCACTCGTATACCTGTCATGATCATGGAAAGTCGTATGCTGGCACATCTGCTTCCGCCGCCGCTTCTCCGACAAACCGATGATAACGGTGGAGTGTGGGAGAAGCTGGACGGATCCTGGGAGGATCTTCCTGTAGAGTGGCAGTCGCGAGTCAGACTGATTCCGTATCGCAGCGTCTCGCGAGGAATGGACTTTTTACTGGCGGTGAAACCAGACCATGTCATCGTTTTGCAAGGCAGTACCCGTTATGAGACCCACAAGGTGCTGATCGGCCTCAACCCTATTCCGTTGGCCGCAGACGGGCATTATCAGGCCATCGTGCATCCCGCAATGATGGAGACCTATTCTCAAGAATCGACCTTTATTCTCGAACAGGAGGGCTAATCATGTACGTAAAACTTCGCCTGCAACTACAATTGACCTGGTATCGTTTTTTGCTATGGATTGGAGCACGCGCTGAAGAAGTCTATTACATCGGCGGGAGTGAAGCCTTGCCTCCACCATTGACCAGGGAAGAAGAGGAGATCTTGCTAGGACGTCTTCCTTCAGGGGATCCAGCTGTGCGGGGAATGCTGATCGAGAGAAACCTGCGTCTGGTTGTCTACATCGCACGCAAGTTTGAAAACACAGGAATCAATATCGAGGACTTGGTCAGCATCGGTACGATTGGTTTGATTAAAGCGGTGAATACCTTTGATCCAGACAAAAATATCAAGCTGGCGACGTATGCATCACGCTGTATCGAAAACGAAATTTTGATGTATTTGCGCCGGAATAATAAAATCCGTTCCGAGGTGTCGTTTGACGAGCCACTCAACATCGATTGGGATGGCAATGAGCTTTTGCTCTCCGATGTATTGGGGACTGAGAATGACACGATTTATAAAAACATCGAGGACCAGGTCGACCGCAAGCTCCTGAAAAAGGCACTCGATAAGCTATCCGAGCGCGAACGAATTATTATGGAGCTGCGCTTTGGGCTAGCAGGGGAAGAAGAGAAGACGCAGAAGGATGTCGCGGATCTATTGGGGATCTCGCAGTCTTATATTTCCCGGTTGGAAAAGCGAATTATAAAACGGTTGCGAAAAGAATTCAACAAGATGGTCTAACGCATATTTTCCCAGTCGAGGGAGATACTGTTCCTAAACCGAAACAGAGGTAGCTTTTGCTACTGTCTGATCGGCTACGCGTCAGTACGCGGCCTTTCAAGACAACCGGGTTAGGGACTTTTTTCTTGCTTCGAGGAGGGAAAGACGTGACGCGCAATAAGGTAGAGATATGCGGGGTAGATACCTCCAAGCTTCCTGTGCTGACCAACAAAGAGATGAGAGAGCTGTTCGAGCGCCTACAGAGCGGCGAGTTGGCAGCCCGTGAAAAGCTGGTCAATGGCAATCTGCGGCTGGTTCTAAGTGTCATCCAGCGCTTCAACAACCGCGGAGAGTACGTTGACGATCTGTTCCAGGTAGGCTGCATCGGATTGATGAAGGCCATTGACAACTTTGATCTTGGGCAAAACGTGAAGTTTTCTACGTACGCTGTGCCGATGATCATTGGGGAGATCCGGCGCTATTTGCGGGACAACAATCCGATTCGCGTGTCCAGATCCTTGCGCGATATTGCTTACAAGGCACTGCAGGTACGCGACAATCTGACCAACAAACATTCGCGGGAGCCCACCATCACAGAAATCTCTCAGGAATTAAACGTAGCGAAGGAAGATGTCGTGTTCGCTCTCGATGCGATTCAGGATCCTGTTTCCTTGTTCGAACCGATTTATCAGGACGGTGGGGACCCGATCTACGTCATGGATCAAATCAGCGACGAAAAGAACAAGGACGTGACGTGGGTAGAAGAGATCGCTTTGCGGGAAGGCATGCAGCGTTTGGGTGACAGGGAAAAGATGATTTTGTCGATGCGCTTCTACGAGGGAAAAACCCAGATGGAAGTGGCCGAGGAAATCGGGATCTCGCAAGCGCAGGTGTCTCGACTGGAGAAAGCAGCAATCGCCCATATGCAAAAACACGTGCAATCGTAATGCCAATCTTATATAGGAAACCCGGAGGCGCATGTCGTCTGCTCGGGTTTTTTTTCATTTGCACACCGAATCGACAGGATTTCAGAAGAGAGAGGACATATTCCCGTCTCCACTCATATACTACAAGTAACGGAATCAAAAGTGGGTGAGGGAGAATGGTAAAAATCTCTGACTTCCAGACCAAAGAAGTAGTCAATATTTTGGACGGGAAGCGGCTTGGGCAAATTTCCGATCTGGAAATTGACTTGCGCCATGGACGGGTAGAGGCCATTGTCGTACCGGGACCGGGTAAATTTCTAGGCTTTTTTTCATCGGGGAACGATTTCGTGATACCATGGCGAAATATTGTCAAAATCGGTAAAGATGTTGTACTCGTGCGGGTAGAAGAAACGCTCCGAGTAGATACGAGAACCTCAGGTGGAGAGGATTTCAGGGAATAAAGGGAAGCGTGTATAGGCATGACTTTGACTCCGCCAAGCCTTGGCGGAGTCAAGTTTTATGGTATGATAAGCCATATGAGGAAGGTGACAGCATGAGAGAACCGTTTGTCATGGCTGGAGAAAAGCCGTTGTTGCATCTACAGGAATGGGAAAAACGCTTTCCCGGTTTAGTGGCGGGGTTTACGATTCGCACGGGCGGGGTAAGTGAACAACCGTATGGATCTTTTAATATGGGTTTACATGTAGGAGATGAGTCTGCCCATGTGGTAGCAAACCGGCAGATGCTCGCCGAACAGCTTGAGCTTCCTTTCGAGACCTGGACCTGCGCGGATCAAGTACATGGAAATCGTGTTTGCGAAGTAACGGCCGCAGGAGCAGGCAGAGAGAGTCTCGACAATGTGATCCAGGCTACGGATGGACTGTACACGGAAAAGACAGAGGTGCTGTTGGCTTCCTTCTATGCGGATTGCGTGCCGTTGTTTTTCCTTGACCCTGCATCTGGAGCGATTGGGCTGGCTCACGCAGGCTGGAAGGGAACGGTTGGACGTATTGCCGAGGAAATGGTGAAGGCGCTGGAAAAACAGTATCAGACCAAACGTGAGGACCTGCTGGTTGCGATCGGACCATCCATTGGCGGCTGCTGCTATGAGGTGGATGAAAGAATCATGGAGCGTGTCCGTGAAAGCACGTCGCAGTGGGAAGGATCAGTCTCACCGTCTGAAAACGGACGCTATATGCTTGATTTGCGCAAGCTGAATACGGAAATCCTGCTGGAGGCCGGCGTTTCCTCTACGAATATCGCAGCAACGGATTGGTGTACAAGCTGCCGTACTGATCTGTTTTTCTCACACCGCAAGGAAGCGCCAGTAGCGGGAACGACAGGGCGGATGGCCTCGTTTATCGGCTGGAAAAGCATGAAGGGAGAAGGGAGTACGTCATGAGTATGGATATGGAATTGCTAAAACAACGCATGCAGTCAATCGAAGAAAGAATTCAAGCTGCGTGTGAAAGAGCGAACCGGAAGAGGGAAGAAGTGAAGATCATCGCGGTCACCAAATACGTCGATGCCGAAGCTATCCGTGAGTTGCTTGATGCGGGAATCGAGCATATCGGGGAAAATCGCGTTCAGGATGGGGTACCGAAGTACGAGCAGTATGGGGATCGTGGCACCTGGCATTTCATCGGTCATTTGCAAACGAACAAAGCGAAAGAAGTCGTAGGACGTTTTCCGTATATCCACTCTTTGGATCGTCTATCCTTGGCAGAAGAGCTGAATAAACGCGGAGAAGCGTTGAATCAAGTCGTATTTTGCTTTTTACAGCTGAATATTTCGGGTGAAGAGACAAAATTTGGGCTTAGTCCCAATGATGTATTGGCTTTTTTACGCGAAACCAGTAATATGAGACATATAAAGATCATTGGATTAATGACCATGGCGCCTGTTGTCGAAAATACGGAAGACGCACGACCTGTTTTCCGTGGTCTCTATGAGTGGAAAGATCGCATCAATGAATGGGCATTCCCTCACGCACACGTGGAAGAGCTATCCATGGGCATGTCAAGTGATTTTGAAGTGGCAATTGAAGAAGGGGCTACATATATTCGACTGGGTTCCGTACTGGTCAAGCCATAAATCGGAAACCAGCCTTGCGATTTGGGTAACAGCGCAGAGAGGAGGAGTAAAGGGCATGGGTGTAATGAACAAGCTGATGGGGTTCCTGGGATTGGAAAACGAAGAGTACGTCGAAGAAACAATCGAAGAAGAACAGGAGGAACACGATTCTTCCAATAAGCGGCAACTTGCCAGCAGAGCGAACAACGTGGTTCCTTTTCAAGCACGGGAAAAGGAGGGCATTCGTTTGATCCTCTGTGAGCCTCGTCACTACAGTGATGCACAAGACATCGCAGATAATCTTCGGCATCGCAGACCTGTCGTGGTGAATTTGCACCGCGTGGAAAAGGATCAAGCGAAACGGATTATTGACTTTTTAAGTGGAACGGTCTACGCGCTGAACGGCGATATTCAAAAAGTGGGAGATACCATTTTTGTTTGCACGCCTGACCATGTAGACATCCAGGGTACAATTTCCAGCGTAATGGAAGAATAGGAACCAACGACGATAAAAAGGGTGAGGGAATGGGTTACCTTCTGACGATTTTGGATTTTGCTTTCACGGTTTATCAATACATGATTATTGCGTACATCCTGATGTCCTGGGTACCGCAAATGCGCGAGACAGGAATCGGACAGCTTCTGGAGCGATTGGTTGAACCCTATTTGGCTCCATTCCGTCGCTTTATTCCTTCACTGGGATTCATCGACATTTCGCCGATTGTGGCTTTGATCGCCTTGCGATTTGCTTCATACGGACTGTTCTCGATCCTGACAAAACTTGCATACTAACTAAAATAGCTTAGGCGAGTGAATGTATGAGTATATTTGATCACTTTGGAAAAGAAGAACGTCCCTTTGTAGAACGGGCGCTGGAAATGCTGACGCTGGTAGAGCGGAAGCAGGCCATGCGCCTTACTGATTTTCTGGATCCAAGGCAAGTACAAATCTTTCAAAGCCTCTCCTCGCAGGTACAGGATGTCTCTGTGACACCTCATGGCGGCTATGAGGATGCAGAGAGGGTGCGGGTAATCATCCACCCGGATTACATGCCCGTGGAGATGGAAGACTATCGTCTGACCTTGCTGCGAATTGTTGCGGATCAGCGCTTTCACGTCTTTGAGCATCGCGATGTGATGGGTGCGCTGCTCAATGCGGGAATGAAGCGGGAAAAGTTCGGGGACATGCTGACAGATGCAGAAGGCAGCTACGCGATTGTCGCGGAAGAGGTAGCTGACTACGTTTGCGCACAGGTGACACAGATTCACAGGACCTCTGTGCAGTTTGAACGAGTCTCCTGGGAGGACTTCACACCGCCTGCGCCGCGGTTTACCGAGAAAACAATCACGGTTCCATCCCCGCGACTGGATGCGATCATTGGGGAAGTACACCATTTGTCCCGAGCGAAAGCATTGGTTCCCATCCGGGGTGGAAAAGTAAAAGTGAATTGGAAAGTCCTCGAGGACCCATCCTATGCGTTGAAGGCGGGCGATATGGTCTCTATGGCAGGATTTGGGCGATTTAAAATACTGGAAGTAGCTGGCCCGACACGCAGCGGCAGGATTCGCATGATTGTGGGACTGGTCACATAAGCTGTAGGAGACCACAAAAATTTGCAAAATACGGCAGGATATACAGCTGATCCTGTCGAAATGAATGGCTATGATTATCGGGAAAAGTGGGGGGTTCATGTGCCTTTAACGCCGTTGGATATACACAATAAAGAATTCAGTACTGGCTTTCGCGGATACAACATTGACGAAGTAAATGAATTTTTGGATCAGGTCATTAAGGATTTTGAACTCCTGATTAAAGAAAAGAAAGAAATGGAAGAACGCATCGCTATTCTCAACGAGCGTGTGGATCATTATAAGAGCTTGGAAGAAAACTTGAGCAAATCGATTCTGGTGGCCCAAGAAACAGCGGAAGACGTCAAGTCGAATGCTCGTAAGGAAGCACAGTTGATCCTGAAGGAAGCGGAGAAAAATGCGGACAGGATCGTAAATGAAGCCTTGGCGAAGTCTAGAAAAATCGCAATCGAAATCGAAGAATTGAAAAAACGTGCGTCTGTTTACCGCATGCGTTTTCGCACTTTGCTGGAAGCACAGCTGGAAATGCTGGAAAACGGAGCATGGGATGATATCGAGCAAGCTGATTCAGCGGTTGCTGTTGAATAAAACATTGACGTTCTGTTGATGATGGTACTATAATGAAAAACAACTTTGTCATAGTGATAGCGACGATGATCGGGACGAGTATGTGAGCATTGCACTGCCTAGCGAGTCAGGGATAGGTGAGAGCCTGACGAGATGCACCCACAGAAAATCACCCGGGAGTTCAATAGCCGAAATCTTGCCAGGGAAATGACAGGCAGGGGAGTAAGTGCGCGCGTCATTCCCGTTACGAATGATACAAGTGGAACGATTTTTATTACGATCGTTCAATCTGGGTGGTACCACGGGAGCCTTCTCTCGTCCCTTTTTTGGGGATGAGTGAAGGCTTTTTATATTTTTAAGGAGTGAATGTAGCCATGGATTTCAGCAAAACCTTATCGCTGCCAAAAACGGACTTCCCGATGCGAGGCAACTTGCCAAACCGGGAGCCGCAAATGCAGTCTGCCTGGGAAGAGATGGATATTTACAAACTTGTACAGGAACGTACCGCTGGACGTCCTTCTTTTGTTTTGCATGATGGCCCTCCATATGCAAACGGGGATATCCATATTGGACATGCGCTCAATAAAATCCTTAAAGACTTTATCGTTCGCTACAAATCGATGGCGGGCTTTTATGCACCGTATATTCCAGGCTGGGATACACATGGACTCCCAATCGAGCAGGCTATTGTCAATGCACAAGGTCTGGATCGCCGCAGCATTGAAGTAAACGACTTCCGCAAACGCTGTGAAGAGTATGCTTGGTCTTACATCAACAAGCAGCGCGATCAGTTCAAACGTCTGGGAATTCGCGGCGATTGGGAAAATCCTTATGTAACGCTGCTGCCTGAATACGAAGCAAACCAAATCCGCGTGTTTGGGGAAATGGCGAAAAAAGGCTACATTTACAAAGGTCTGCGCTGTGTGTACTGGTCTCCTTCTTCCGAGACCGCTTTGGCAGATGCAGAGATTGAATACAAAGACAAACGCTCTCCTTCCATCTACGTCAGCTTCCAGGTAGTGGATGGCAAAGGTCATCTGGATTCAGATACAGGCGTTGTCATCTGGACGACTACACCTTGGACCATTCCGGCAAACCTGGCGATCACGCTGCACCCTGAGCTGGAGTACAGCGTAGTGAAAGCAGATGGCCGCAAATTCCTGGTGGCGAGCGGGCTGATTGAAAACGCGAGCAAGGAAATCGGGTGGGAGAGTGTGGAAGTGCTCTCCACCCACAAAGGCCAAGACCTCGAAGGTGTCGTGACACAGCATCCGATCTATGACCGTACGTCCCCACTCATCTTGGGCGAGCACGTAACGCTCGATGCGGGTACCGGTTGCGTTCATACCGCTCCAGGACACGGGGAAGACGACTTTAACGTCGGTCAAAAATACAACCTCGGCGTGCTTTGCCCGGTTGACCATGAAGGAAAAATGACCAGCGAAGCTCCGGGCTTTGAAGGTCTCTTCTACGAAGATGCGAACAAAGTGATCACCGAAAAGCTGAAAGAAAACAATGCTCTGCTCAAGCTCAGCTTCTTTACTCACTCTTATCCGCATGACTGGCGCACGAAAAAGCCGGTGATCTACCGTGCGACTGAGCAATGGTTCGCGTCCATCGACGGTTTCCGCGAGCAAATGCTGGAAGCGATCAAGCAAGTGAAGTGGATTCCGCATTGGGGTGAAACCCGCCTGGCTAACATGATCGCTGATCGTGGAGACTGGTGCATCTCCCGTCAACGCGTATGGGGAGTTCCTATCCCGATCTTCTATTGCAAATCCTGCAACGAGCCGATCATCAACGATACGACGATCAATCATATTGCAGACCTGTTCCGCAAAGAAGGCTCTTCCGTTTGGTTTGCTCGTGAAGCCAATGAGCTCGTACCAGAAGGTCTGTCTTGCACAAAATGCGATTGCAAAGACTTCCGCAAAGAAACAGACATCATGGACGTGTGGTTCGACTCCGGTTCCAGCCACGTATCTGTCCTGAAAGAGCGCGGCATTAGCTGGCCTGCTGATCTGTATCTGGAAGGCTCCGACCAATACCGGGGATGGTTCAACTCTTCGCTTTCCACGAGTGTTGCGGTATTTGGCACTGCACCGTATAAAGGCGTGCTGAGCCACGGATTTACCCTGGATGGAGAAGGACGCAAAATGTCCAAGTCCCTGGGGAACACCATCGTTCCACAAGAAGTCATCAACAGTCTGGGTGCCGATATTTTGCGCCTGTGGGTCGCATCTGTAGACTATCAAGCTGACCAACGTATTTCCGATGCGATTTTGAGCCAGATCGCAGAGGTTTACCGTAAAATCCGCAACACCTTCCGCTTCCTGCTCGGAAACCTGGATGGATTTGATCCGGCAAAAGACCGCGTTGCTTATGAGCAGCTGGGTGAACTGGATCGCTATGTTCTGGCAAAAGCAGCGAAAATGGTCAAACGCGTACGCAAAGCCTATGACGAGTACCAGTTCCATACGGTATTCCATTCCGTTCGCAATTTCTGCGTAATCGATCTGTCCGCTTTCTATCTGGACATTTGTAAAGATCGTCTCTACGTAGAAGCGCCGGATAGCCTCAAACGCCGCGCTGCGCAAACAGTGATGTACGATTGCCTGTTGAATCTGGTGAAGCTGGTAGCACCACTGCTGCCGCATACAGCAGATGAGGTATGGGGCTTTGTCCCAGGCGTGGATGAGAAAAGTGTGCAGCTGACAGACATGCCAGAAGCGGATGAAAAGCATTTGAGCTTCTCTGCTGACGACGAAAGCAAATGGGACGCTTTCCTTAACGTCCGAGATGAAGTGCTGAAAGCAATGGAAGAAGCGCGTCGCAACAAAGTGTTTGGGAACTCTGTCGATGCAAAGCTCGCCCTCTACCCACAAACAGAGGAAGTGGCGAAAACCTTGGCGGCGATGGACGATCTGGCAGATCTGTTCATCGTGGCAGATGTGGAACTGCACCCACAAGGAACTGCAGCACCAGCTGAAGCAGCACAGCTGGAAGGCATTGCCGCTGTGGTATCTGCAGCAAGTGGTGTCAAATGCGAGCGCTGCCGCGTCGTGAAGCTTGATGTGGGTGTAAACCCATCCCTGCCAACGATCTGCGGACGCTGCGCGGGCATTGTGGAGGAGCACTACGCACACGTTGGAGAATAAGTGATACGAAAAGCTTCGACCTGTCATTCCTTGTAGGGAATGGCAGGTTTTTTTATTTCGGCAAGGTCTTTAGTCAACTTATGGGGATAGTCGTGAAATCGGTTAATTCCGTGCAAGCCAAGACATACTACCACGTGAGGAAACCAAACCAAAGGTGGTGTCTGGCGTGGACCAAGACAAGCTGACACTTTTTCGAGTTAAGCTGCTGGAGCAGAAAAAAGAGCTGGAAGATCGCGTGCAGGACCATTACGGCATGAGAGAACCGATGACGACTTCTTTGCAGGAGTTTGCCATGTACGATAACCATCCCGCTGATATTGGCAGTGAACTGTTCGAGCGGGAAAAGGATTTGGCGTTGGATAGCCTGGACAGGGAGACACTGAAGGAAATTGATCAGGCGCTGACACGAATGGATGAAGGGACATACGGGACTTGTACCGTTTGTGGAGCGGCTATTTCTGAGGAGCGTCTCGAGGCACTGCCGCAGGCACAGACCTGCAAGGAACACGCACCAGCGCCTACGATCAACGAATCTCGTCCTATAGAAGAGGAGTTTTTGATGCCTCCTTTTGGGCGCACCTCGCTTGACGAAAAGGAAGGGCAAAACGGCTTTGATGGGGAAGATGCGTGGCAAATTGTAGAGGCATGGGGTACTTCGAGCACTCCATTTTCATACGTGGATAACGACAAGACCGATTACAAGGAAATGTACATCGAAAGTGATGAGCCAGATGGTTTTGTAGAAGATGTAGAGGAAATCGGGTACACCGACATCGATGGCTATCACGGTCAGGACAGCGTTCACTTTATGCGGAGCGGCACCTACGAGGAGTATATGCGAAAAGGCGAGGGGAAAGGGAATTACCTGAACTACGACGACTACGAAGATGAGCGGGCAGAGAGGGAAGGCAGAAACGATTTGATGTAGCCAGGAGGACCACAAATGCAAATCGAGCGTGTAGAGACGTACCCGCTGCTCTATAAGCTTCCACAAGCGTATGGCGACGCAAATGGTTACAAACGGTACCGCACATGCTTTCTAATTCGCGTGATTACCAAATCGGGAATAGACGGTTGGGGGGAAATTATCGATTGGCTCCCTACGCTTCAGTCAGGCTTCCGAGAGCGAATCATTCCCTATTTGCTCGGTAAGATGGCAACAGATCGACTCGCGCTGACAGATGTCATCAGCAAATGGCATCAGCGCTCGGCAGCGGGAGTGAGCATGGCTTTGACGGAAATCGTTGCGAAGCGCGCGGGGTTGTCTGTCTGTGATTTGTGGGGCGGCAAATTTCATCAGCAAATACCGGTTTACGCTTCTTTTCAATCCTACTGGGAAGCCAGTGACTGGAGGGAGCGCTCGATTGAAAAGGTCATGCAGGAGGTTGCAGCTGGGCATAAACAGGTGAAAGTAAAAATCGGAGGACGCTCGTTGCAAGAGGATTTTGCCCATATCAGGCGTCTCATGCAAACATTGCCAGAGGATGTTCTTGTCGCCTTGGACGCTAACCAAAGCTACGACACGTCTTATGCACGTAAGTGGGAGAGGGTATTCTCCGAGTTTCCCAATTGGCTGTGGCTAGAGGAGCCGATGCCGCTGGACCGCGCGCAGGAGTATGGAATGCTGCGGGCAGCTATCCAGGTACCCATTGCGGGCGGAGAGAATCTGGTTCAGTGCGCTCAGTTTTTACCGCTGTACCAATCTGGGGCGTTGGATATTGCGCAGCCTGATTTGCTGCACACAGAGGGGATCGAAGCTTACCGGACACACTTGCAGCTGGCAAGGCAGTATGGTTATCGGGTATCCCCTCATTCTTTTGATGGCAGCCTGGCTCGGCTGTATACCTTATTTGCTCAGGCTTGTCTTCCGGCATGGTCAAAAATGGATGCCGATCCCATCGAGCCCGTTGAGTGGGATGCGATGGAGAATCCGTTCACACAGTTGTTTCCGTTAGCTCCGGTGCAAGGCAAGGTCACCATCCCGGAAGGAGTCGGAATTGGAGTTTTGCCGGACTGGGAGCTTATTAACGCGATGCGCTGGGATGGCAGCGTTTATGCGTAGAAGAAGGAGTCTCTTATGGCGCAAAATGCAAAAAACTTGATTGGCTTAACGGGTATCCCTCTGGTCATGGTGTTGGGAAATTCCATGCTTATTCCTGTATTGCCAACCATGAAAGCCAAAATGGATCTCACCTCCTTGCAGACGAGCTTGCTCATTACTGCCTTTTCCATAGCAGCTGGCATTGTCATCCCATTTGCCGGGTATCTTTCAGACCGATTCGGCAGGAAAATCGTGATCATCCTCTCCCTTGTCGTGTATGGTGCGGGAGGGCTTTTGGCAGGACTTGCCGCATTATGGTGGGATGATCCGTACTCGCTCATCATGGTAGGGCGAGTTTTGCAGGGGATCGGTGCGGCGGGTACCGCACCCATAGCCATGGCGCTGGCAGGGGATTTGTTTAATGGTGCGTCGGAGAGCAGGGCTTTGGGGCTCATGGAAACGTCAAACGGCCTTGGCAAGGTACTAAGCCCGATTTTTGGCTCACTGCTTGCCCTGATCTCCTGGTACATGGTGTTTCTGGCCTTTCCGATTATCTGCGGCGTCGTGCTGTTGTTGTTTTTATTCCTGACGAAAGAAAAGAAGCAAGAAAAACAGCCCATACCGGTGAAACAATACCTTCACTCTATCGGGCAGGTTTTTAAGCAGCATGGGAAATGGCTGATTCCCGCCTTCTTTATCGGGAGCATTTGCTTATTCACTCTGTTTGGCGTGCTGTTCTACTTGTCAGACCTGTTGGAGGAAAAATACAAGATTGATGGCGTGATCAAGGGTGGCTTTCTAGCCATTCCACTGCTGGTCATGAGTATCGCTGCATATGTGACGGGCCTGATCATTAAAAAGAAGCTTGGGCTCATGCGGTGGTTTGTCATCGTGGGGATGTTCCTGCTCTCCGCTTCTTACGTTCTTGCCAGCTTTGTAAAAGGGGCATATCCGCTGATCGGTATCCTAGTAATTGGCAGCGCTGGTACGGGGCTCATTTTGCCCTGCTTAAACAGTATGATTGTCGGAGCGGTGCAAAAAGCGGAGCGGGGGATGATCACTTCTTTGTACAGTGGTGTCCGCTTCATCGGGGTTGCGATCGGCCCCCCCATCTTCACGTGGCTTTTGGACATTTCACGGACGGTCATGTTTTGGTCGATTGCGGGACTATCCCTCGTTTTTGGAGTCGTGGCGATCTTCTTGCTAAAGCCCAAACAGGCACAGCAGCAAACACAGGCTGGCGGCGAACAGGATCAGAAAGCTGCCGAGACTAAAGGATGGAGACAGGTATCTGAGCTGCTCGGGATCGAGCCGGCTACACCCGATGAAAAGAGAAAGGAAACAGCAGTGGAAAAGTACGGGTTTGACCCGGATGAGCTTCTAAAACGAATTTTGTCAGGGCAGAAAGAAAAAGAAAAAAATTAACAGGCATCTCCCAATCAGTCTCACCCCGTGAAAGGGAAGGGGCCGATTCGGGCAGTGCCTGTTGTTTTACGTTTCGTCAGAATTGAGCAAATCGATGAGTCAATGCGCGAGCCAGAGCAAGCGGATAGACGTCATCGTAAAGCAGGCGGCTAAATTGCGGATCGCCTTTAACATCGGTAGGGAAGTGTGAAAAAATCACGGTTTCGGCTACATCACTACCGGAGGGGAGGCTGGCGTATTCCAGGACACGGGCTATGTAAATATCTTTTCGCATCGAATGGTCGATCGTGTACTGTCCGATTCGTTCTATTCCATCCAAGACGGCTCCCGTTTCCTCGTACACTTCCCGTACAGCAGCTGCCAGACTGTTCTCCCCGGGCTCTACTTTACCGCCGGGCAATTCGATCCCGCGAGTTCGATGGCGGGTGAACAGAAGCTTCCCTTGCCAAAACGGAAAAATAAGAACATGCCGTGCCTCGTGGTTGCTGTATTCCTCGTGTTCAAAAGTCAACTCGACTGGCAAGCCGAAGTCATCTAGAAAAGCGTGCATGACGAGATCTCCTTTGCTAATCTGTGCTTCATGGCTGTTGGATTTGCAGCGAAATGTGTTTGACGGCTTTCATCGCTTGACCGACAGCAAGAGAAAGGCTAGCGTAGGGTGCGCCATTGCTGACGTCACCTAGCGCGTATATCCACTCAGATGCAGATGTACGCTGAAATTCGTCTGTTTTCAGGTAAGCATCTCCGAAGGTAGCCAGTGGAGAAAATACGCTGCTGTTTCCGTGTACACCAATTCGCGGAAGGATCCAGTCCACGACAATTTCAGCTGGCTGGCTATTGCTAGCAGATCGAAGCCTCAGTGCGATTCGATCCTGCCTGGCCTCGTAGGACTCTATTTCCGTTTCCCAGAAAACGCGAAGGTTTGGCAGCTTCTCCAGCCGAGCAATCCACTCGGAGCGGGCCCGCAAATGATCACTCCGGACGAGAAGATCTACATGCCGGGCAAATCTGCTAATATTGGAGGCACTCTCGAGAGCGCGGTCTCCGCCGCCGATGACAGCAACATCCTGAGCCGACAGCATGTCTGCCTGAGCCGTTGTGGAGAAAGAAGTCGTCAGCACTTTCTTGCAGCCTGAAAGAGCAGGAATCTCATTGGGACTTGCACCCGTTGCGGCAATGAAAAAGTCTACGCGATAGTCCGATTTCGTCGTTTTCACCATGCGAGTTGAAACATCAATGGAAATGATGGCTTCTTCCAGTCGCGGCTGCACGGCATCAATAGCGGGATGTCTCAATAGATCATCCAGCAGAGCTGAACCATTGGCGTAAACGCGGGGAGGAAGGTCCACGATTTCGTTGCGGATTTGCAGCAGTTGTCCGCCGAGATGATCTGCTTTTTCCACCAGAAGACAGGATAATCCTAATCGTTGGCACCAAATAGCCGCGGACAGTCCTCCGATGCCGCCGCCTGCGATCAGCACCTGTACGTGTTCCACTCTTTTGTCCCCCCGATTTTTTCTTGCGTACCAAATATACCTAGTTTTAGACTACCTGTTTCGTATCCAGAGTGCAAGAATGTTCCGAGCTGCAACGTGGGAGCAGGTTCCTTCGTCATACAAAATGCCGGGAGGATGTGGTAAAATGGGACAAGAATTGCCAAAATCTTGGGAAACTTATCCGCGATTGTGCAAAATTCGACGAAAAGGGAGTGACCAACGTGCCCGCAAAAATGGAAAAACCTCAGACTCCTTCCAACCAGGCAAGCAAGAAAAAACGGCGTGGACGGCGAAGCAAAAAAATGTATGTGCTTCTGCTTTGCTGCCTGTTCTTTTGTCTGGTAGCTGCCGGAGCTGGCTATGCTCTCAGTCAGTGGAACAAGACGTTGGAGGTCGTCACGGAGGATCCGTATCAGCTCCCTGATCAGCCAAAAATAGAGCAGCCCTACGAAGAAAAGGAATCGCTTTCCTTTGTGATCGTTGGCCTGGATACTCGGCAAAATATCGGGATGCTCAACACCGACGTACTGGTAGTGGCCGTCGCCAATCCCGTAACCAAAAAACTTACGATGGTTTCCCTGCCACGGGACACTCGTGTAGAAATCCCGGGCTATCCTGGGTATCACAAAATAAACGAAGTCTTTGCTTTGGGAGAAGAAATCAAAAAGCGCGCAGAAAGCAAAGGGCAGACAGTTACGGAAAATGGGATGACCTTGCTAAAGAAAACCTTGGAAAGCATGCTTGGAGTAAACGTAGGCCACTATGTCCAGCTTGACTTTGAGGGCTTTACAGCTGTAATCGACAAGCTAGGCGGTGTTAAGGTCGATGTCGACAAAGACCTGGTTTATGAGCTTCCGCAAGAAGGCGTTTATCGGAGCCTGAAAAAAGGAACACAGGTATTGAATGGAGAGCAGGCGCTTGGTTTTGTACGTCATCGCTTGGATAAGCGGGGTTCTGCCTACAATTCCAGTGACTTTGACCGGAACAGACGACAACAGCAGGTGATCAAGGCTGTTGCAGACAAAGTGGCTTCCGTCGATGGTATTTCGAGCCTGACCGCTGTCTTGGAAACGGTAGGCAAGCATATTCGGACCGATTTGTCCAAGGATCAAATCAATGGATTGGCGATGGATTTTGGCACCATCTCCTCTGAAAGAATGACGTCACTGGATAATGGTGCGGTTTGGATTTCTCCGTACACCCTTTGGCCAAAGGAGAATATGGAGGCGATTCGCACAACCCTCCAGGCAGAGATGGCATCGGAGAAAAAGGGTGATTTGGTAAAATTAAGTGATGCGGCCGTCGCAGAGGTGGCACAGGCCGAAATCAAGAATCAGCCAAAACCGGCATCGAAGCCAGCGGCAACAGTACAGACTGCTTCTCCTGCGACCCCTGCTAAAGAGCCGGACAAAAAGCCAAATTCAACGAAGCCGACAACGCCTGCAAACAGCGATGTCGATCCGACGAATCCGGTTCCAGATGGGACGTCAGATGGACCAGGAAACGGCCAGAAAGGCACAGAAGAGCAGCCGTACTCCCCTGACATGCCACCGCCTGATATTTTAGCTCCGCCTGCCCCCGTTGAAAGCGGAGAAGGAGCGTCTCAAGGCGGGGTGTAGCACCTTCCTTAGGCAATCGTACATATACTGCAGGAGTGACCGATCGCTTCATTGGATTTCCTGACCTGCTGATGGGAAGGAGGGGTGTGCGCGTCATGAAAAACCTGCAGGAGACCATGAAACAATTGCAAAGAACATCTGAAAGTCTGTCCAAACTAAGCATGAACCAGGAGAATCCTTGGCAGGCATTAAGCCAGATGAATCAGCTATTGGACACGAACTTTTGGGAAAACCTCGTAAACCTGACGGGGCAGTCCACTGCTCAGGCGACTACGCAGGTGAGCGAGGCAGTCCCCACCATTTCGAAAACGAGGAAAAAGCAAAAAGAGAAGCAGAGGGAAAAGGAACAGCCGCCTGTGATCATGTATCAGAGCGATCACGATGCTTTTCCGGTTACCGATATTTATCAAACGGAGCAGCTCGTGATTGTCTGCTGCGAATTGCCCGGATTTGCCCGAGACAGCTTGGAGGTCACGCTCACGGAGCAGCGGACATTGGAGATAAAAGGGACGATCAAGCGACATCCGCAAGCACAGTTCTGCATTCAGCAGGAAAGGGTATACGGCACCTTCAACCGTCAAATCGAGCTGCCGGTTTCGGTCAGTGCAAAAGGGATGAAGGCACACTATCAGGATGGCTTATTGGAGCTGTATTTGCCAAGGGATGGCTCACCTCATGACAGAAAAGCGACGTTTCGGGCGAATGTATAATCTGTACCAGGCTGCCAGTTTCCCTTGGCAGCCTTTTTTCTACTATCTGCAGCTATTGTAGGCTCGTACACAATCAGACAAAAACAGTGCTAATGCTAGCCATTAACACTGCTTTAAATATTCCCGACGAGAGGTTGGTCCACCACGCTGGGATCGAGCGTGTTTGTAGAGCTGGCCCCGTTTACAGTGTTGACGAGGTTGCCGGTATTGCCGCCGCCAGAACCGGAAAACGTCTTGGTCGCACTCTTAGGAGATATGTTGAGGGTGTCTCCAAAGTTGACGGTTCCCGAGTTACTGTTGATATTGACTGCACCGATGATGGAAGGCAACGATATCTCCTCCTTTCACGTTCGCCACCCTCTACCTAGCGCTTGTTCCGTACCAAATGCCGTATATTTTTAACGCGCGTTTCCATTTCTACACATTCGCTCGAACCGATGTGAATAACCGCGGATGCGGCGGCGAAGCTGACATTCACTTTATCTACCCGGATCGAAGGATTTTCATGAAAGGTCATAGTCGTAATGGGTTCGCAATCGCTAGGTAAAGGAAATGGCTCACAGAAAGCGACATAGTCCCGAAACAGAAACTCGTTTTCAAAAAAGATGACTTTATCCCGCTGTACGGCAAGGATGTACGATTGGGCATCCACCTTTTGGGAATCGCCGATCTGCAGGACGGAGGACGAGTCGATGGAAATGTTGGTTAAGGAATGGACATGGCTCGTTCTGCTGTTCATGATCCACATTCTCCTTTTTCCTGAAGCCATAGGATAAGAGAGGAGGCGGGCTGTCATCCCCATGCAGTCTTCGGATTTTCGCTTGGCTATTCTTATGGCGTCGGTTCTGGCGTCTCCTCTGGCTGTGTCACGCCTACAATGTAGCTCTCCGGCGGGGTCTCATTGATGGTTTTCAGGACAATAGAGTTGCAGTCACCGATAAACAAAGAGGCTGCAGAGGCAAGGTTGACAATATTTACAGCTCCGACGCGGATTTCGCCATTGATCACTTTATAGATCATGACCGCCGTCAATCCCTCCACGCGGCAAATTTTTAATAAAGGACTCACAAGTACGTTCGATATCGCGCTTGACCTTTTGAATCGTTCGTTGGCAGACAGCGTCGATATGCTCGGGCTCCCAGCCTTCCGCTTCGGACTGCTTCAAATAGTAGCGAATGCGGGGATCAATCTGTTTTTTGATGTCATCCATGATAAAGGCGCGATACGTGTCATCGAGGGGAAAACCGGCTTCTTCCTCGATACGTTCGAGTACCTGGTACGCGTCATGCCCCAGAAAATCGTATATTTCCTGCTGGACGTGATGAAAAGCGGGAGTGTCCGCTGTTCCGGTAGTGGGTCGTTCTTCCGGCGTTTGGCCAGGAATGGACAGTTCCCCCATGCCAGCATCGGCACCTTTTGGATTCAAACCGATATTTAAAGTGCCTTCCAGACGTTCGACCTTTAGCAGATCAAATTTGTATTCATTTCTTATGACGGGAGGAACCTGTCTTTCCTTCAGCTCGTCAATGTCCTGGTTCAGTTTTTCAATCAGCTTTTTCATCGCTTCCATATGCTTGTTTTGTGCTTGCAAATATTCGTGAAGCTGCTGAAAGTACTGCATCATTTCTGGACCCATATACATACCGATCATCCTTACCTATCTTCTGACAAATGTAACGAAACTCACCTGGGCTCCACTAAGGGGATGAGCGGGACAAACATATCGGGACGGGGGCGTTCACGTTCCATTTCTTCCCCCGGCTCCATGGTTGCTTCCGGTGCTCGCTCCGTAAAACCGCCTGAGTTGTATAGTTGTGATAAAGGTTTAATGACACCAGCACTCCCGATTTGAAAGACGGACGAGTTGGTAAGACCATCGATTTTCAGAGTGTGGATCGTAATGTTTTGATGGACAATAAAATTCATGGGCAATCCCGTCCCTTGGGCGCTGGCTCACGCAAATCTTGGACAAATGCAGGCCAATCATCGTTATTCGTATCATTCACATAAACGACACTGCGAGGAATTCTCACGTTCAATGTCGTTCCGGAATTAAAAGAACCTCCACCAGCAAAGGTTTTGGCATAGCTTACAGGAGAAATTTTGCGGACATCCCCGACGTTGAAGACACCACTGATACTGTTGACATTGATGACTCCCACGATTGCAGGCACAAGTACCTCACCCCTCTGGAGAAATCCTTTTTGTATTGTATGTGAATGTCTAGTGGGTGTTCATATCTGTTTTTGCCACCTCTTGATGGGCGTAGGCATAAGCTGAATGAGGCACACCGCTGAACGTGCTCATTCCCTATGAAGAAGAGGAGATAAAGAGATGGAACTGAAGATGACCGTCCATAACAAAAAAATAGAGGTCGGGGAGTTTGACTGCGATGGCGTTTCCCAATCCTCCATCGTCCTGATTGGGGATACGGAGGAAATCATCAGCTCAACGGTATTTGATACACCTGCAGACTCCTTGATCATCAGCAAGCAGCTGCCCATTCGCAAACATTACGAATAAGGTTGATTTGTCCCGTATTTGTCACGGTAATGACTGAGTGCCAACAGCGGCCAAATCCACCGGTAGCTGTGGTAAGCAAAATAAATGCCCCCAGGTCTTCCTCCGCCGGTCGGATAGGCAGTCGTCCAATCATGGCGATCCTTGGATTGAAGGAGAAACTGAATGCCTCGCTCCACAGCAGGCGGAGGCTTGGGAAAAACAGAGATGAGGGCATCTACGGCCCAGGCGGTTTGGGAGGGGGTGCTCACACCTAGGGCCACATACGACTTTTTCTCGTCACTCTTGCAAGACTCTCCCCATCCGCCGTCGTCATTTTGCTGTCGAATCAGCCAGTTCACGGCTTTTTGCACGGCCTCGCTGTCTGCAGGCACACCTACTGCCATCATGCCGGTTAGTGCTGCCCACGTCCCGTACAGAAAAGCGATTCCCCATCTGCCGTACCAGGAGCCATCGGGTCGCTGCTCGCTCAGGAGCCAGTGAACTGCCTTTTGCACCTGCGGATGGTTCATGCGAATCCCCGCATAATTGCCGAGAAACTCCAGTGTGCGGCCCGTCAGATCCGCGGAGGAGGGGTCAGTGCTCACTGTATCTGAGCCCTCGATAGGCAACTGCGAAATGACAGCTGAGTTCGTATTCTTTTCAAATGCAGGCCATCCACCGTCGTCGTTTTGCATGGTCATGAGCCAATCCAGGCCTCGTTTCCAGGCAGCAGCTGTGGCTTGGTCTGCTTTTGCTTGCGCGAAAATGGCGCGCAG
Source organism: Brevibacillus centrosporus (assembly GCF_003710815.1). Taxonomy (GTDB): domain Bacteria; phylum Bacillota; class Bacilli; order Brevibacillales; family Brevibacillaceae; genus Brevibacillus; species Brevibacillus centrosporus. Next base: position 583,350 of record NZ_RHHP01000001.1, on the reverse strand, counting down.
GGCAGCTGTCGTGTCGTCGATATCGGGATTCATCGTATTCTGATCTGAAAAGCCCCAGCCTCCAGGAGAAGCGTGCGGGTTGCGAATTTTCCAGTCGCCATAAGTTGTCTGCTGCTTTCCTAGCAGGTACTTAAGGGAGCGTTGGAGGGATGGGTGGGAGGACTCAATCCCGGACTGCTGCAGGGCATAAGTGAGCAGTGCCGTATCCCAGACTGCTGAGGTAGCGAGCTGGAGATGAGCGTCTTCACTCGTGCGGTAAACCGCAGCCAGCAAACCCTGCATGGCGTGCGTGATCTTGGGATGCTGAAGAGGGTAGCCCTGTGCCAGCAAGGCAAAAATCATCAAAAAAGTAGAAGTCGAATACGTGTACAAAGTTCCGTCCGGTTCGATCCGCTCCAGGATGTACGTTTCCAGACGGCGCAAAGAGACCTCGCGGAGCACACTCGGGAGAAATGGCAGCGTACGTACAAAGCTGTGAATAGACGCGAGGAAGCCTTGCGCATCCTTGGCGAACTGCTCTATGCGGCGATGAGGATAAATACCAGGCGAGATGGCAGGACCGACGTACAGGTCGGATAAATCCGGAGTAGCTGGATTGTGGAAGACGTATTTCCGATCGGCAAAGATCATCATCGGTGCCAGATGGACGCGAGCGTAGCCTACAAAATCGTAGAAGCTCAGGGGAGAGGTGGGCGGGAGCAAGGTCAGTTCGACGGGCACCATAAAATGCTGAGGCCACTGATACTGACCTGTCAAGGCTGCCGATATTTTCGTCAGCATATTGGCTTCGTTCAGCCCTCCGTTGGCGCGGATGAAGGACTTGGCCATTTCCATACGGGGATCTGTTTTTTTCAAATAGCCGGAAAACAGCAGGGCGAAGTACGAGTCGATCGTGGCAGAGAGATTTCCATCGGCTTCATCCGTGTACAGCTTCCACGCTCCGTTCGGCTGCTGTTTGCCTGCGATCCGGTTGGCCAGTCCCAGCATCAACTCTTCATCATGAATCCCTAAAGTGCGCAATAGGATGATCATGTGAGTGTCCGTCAGTGTACCGCTTTCCAGACAAAATCGCCAAGAACCGTCTTGTGCTTGCTTTTGAAGCAAGATCGTTTGCATGCGCTGGATTTCTGCAGATACTTCACGCAACTGTTTCACCTCCAGATGCTTGGGGACATGAGGAGAGAGGAGGGACTGCTTTGAACTGGTCTTGGATGGTCGATCCACCTCTTTTGTCCCTTGCCAAAGAAATCAAACAGGTCATCGCCAGAAAAAAGGACATGTCAAAAGCCGCTGACCTGTCCGCCAGTGAAAAACAGCTAGTGAGGGACATATGGGAGCAGACAAACGTGCGAAACGTGGACAATGTCGAAAGAACCCGCGCGTACCTGGACTATTACCAGAAGCATAGCGAGATTCACTGGGCGCTCTTGGCTCATCTGGTTTCCAGAAACGCAGGCTGGAGCATGACGGATTTAAGCGGGGAGCTGCTCCCGCGTTTGCTTTCGGTCAGAGAACAGAGAGACTATTTTTTCTTTCTCGAGCGCGGAAACTGGCTGATTTTTCGAGACGTTTACCCTCAGTTGTTACTGTATGAAGAAAGTGTGCGCAGACAGACCAACCTTTTTCACCTCTTACCGCAATTCCAGGTCTCTGTGTTTACCCAAGCTCTCTGGAATCACTTCTGGAAAGCAGGAGACTGTGAGCTTCTGGCAGCTGGTCTGATCGTAAACGAGCAGCAGCATTTAGAGGTGCAGGTCATGCAGAACGAGTCTTACAAAATAACGGTTCTCGACACGCTGCCCTTTACCTTTCAGGAGCTGCTTTCTCTCAACCAAATACTGTTTCCGTGCCAAGGAGACAAAAGGCCGCTGCGATTGGTTGGAGAAAGTGTGTCGCATTTCGCGTCATTGCTTGAACGCATATCGCTGGGCAAGCGATTGTATGTCCTTTTGTTTCGTGAAGAAAAGAATCTCGCGTCTGTTCTTGCTTGGGCGTCCAGGCAGCCTCACACAGGATCGAGAAAAGACTTCTGGCCGCATCTGTTTCACGATATAAAGGAGGGACTTCCAGGCAAGCCGCATCAGAGAAGGGTGGAAAACTGCCAGCTGAGGAGCAAAATGAGCCCGCTCTACTCTCCCCAGCTACAGCAGGCATGGAAGCAGGTTGAACACGCTGAGCCAAAGGAGAAGGACTGGTACCAAAGCCGTGATGTCCTCTCTTTGCTGCGATTGCCGTCTCAGCCAGAAGAAGAGCAGGTATCCATGAGCGAAGTCTACTGCCGCACGCTGGAAAAAATAGAGCTTGCGGTCATCGCACGGGGAAAAATCTTTGGCACATAAGCAAGGATAAGGAAATGATTTCCTCTTCTTTCGGCGAGTGTTGTAGTAAAATAGGAAAGGGAACGAATGTTTTGTGACCACCGCAATCACAGAAATACTTGCAACAGTAGGGAGTAGGAAGTTTATGAAAGTCGTCATTGCAGAAAAACCGGACCAGGCGATGAAGCTCGCCAGTCCGTTTCCACATAGAAAACAACAGGGCTATCTCGAAGTGCATCCAAACCGGCTTTTTCCGAAAGGCGCCTTTTTCACTTGGGCAGTCGGACACATCTGTGAGCTGGTTCCACCGGAGGCGTACAATCCGGCTTGGAAAAAATGGTCGATCCAAACGCTTCCGCTCATCCCGGAATCCTTTCGCCATCAGGTGATGGGCTCCAAAGCCAAGCAGTTCGGGATCATCAAGCAGCTGCTCAGGCGCTCCGAAGTAAAAGGCATCATTCACGCGGGCGATGCCGGGCGTGAGGGAGAGCTGATCATTCGGACGATCGTGGAGCAGAGCGGTGTCCATAAACCGATGAAACGCCTGTGGATCTCATCTTTGACGGAAAAGGCAGTGACGGCGGGATTTGAATCGCTGCTCGATGAGACAGAGACCCGCAATCTGTATTACGAAGCCTACAGCCGCTCCTGTGCGGATTGGCTCGTCGGGATGAATGCTTCACGAGTCTACACCATTTTGTTGAAGCAAAAAGGGATCAGCGATGTGTTCTCAGCGGGCCGCGTACAGACTCCCACCTTGGCATTGGTTGTCAAGCGAGAGAAGGAAATCGCCTCCTTTAAGCCAGAGCCGTTCTGGGAGGTAAAGGCCACCTTTGAAGTGGACAAGAAGCGCTATGATGGGGTCTGGCACAACGAGGGGGAATCGCGCATCAACGATCCGGCATTGGCTGAGCGGATCGCTGCTTTTTGCAAGGACAAGCCTGCTCAGGTGCATGAGGTTGAGACCGAGCGAAAGGAATTTTTGCCGCCTTATTTATTCAATCTCTCCTCGCTGCAGGCAACTGCGAACAAGCTGTTTAAATACTCGCCGCAAAAGACTCTCGAGATCGCGCAAAAGCTGTACGTGAAAGGCATGCTGTCGTATCCTCGCTCGGACTCCGCTTTCGTCACAGCAGAGGAAGCCAAGACGTTTCCGGAAATCTTGTCCAAGCTGTCCAAGCAGCCGGATTACCAGGCTAGCTTTCCGACACCAAAGACATCAATCGCGCAGGATCGTCGCTACGTCAACCAGAAAAAGGTCACGGACCACTATGCCATCATCCCGACAGAGCAGGTGCCGAATATTTCCAGGCTGCCGGATGACGAGCGGAAAATATACGACCTCGTCGCCCGTCGCCTCATCGCTGCTCACTATGAAAGCGCCTTGTTTGACTACACAACGCTGACGACTTTGGTCGATGGACGAGCCGTTTTTATCAGCAAAGGGAAGGTGCAGATCCGCGCTGGCTGGCGGGAAGTACTCTTTGATGAGGATAAAGAAGACAAAGAGTCGATCCTGCCACCTCTGGCAAAAGGTGATACGGGAAAGGTATGCAAGGTCGAAGCAAAGGAAAGCAAGACCCAGCCGCCCAAGCGCTACACGGAAGGCCAGTTGATTACGCTGATGAAAACAGCCGGCAAGCATCTGGACAATCAGGAGCTGGAAAAAGTCCTGATGAAGACAGAGGGACTCGGTACGGAAGCTACGCGTGCAGGGATCATCAACATGCTCAAAGAACGCAAATACATCGAGGTGCGCAAAAACCAAGTGTTTGCCACCCAAAAAGGCACGCTTCTCATCGATGTCATTGGCGACAAGATTTTGGCTTCACCGGAGATGACGGCTCGCTGGGAACAAAGACTTGGCCAGATCGGTCAAGGGGAGGCGTCCGCGCAAGCTTTCATGGAGCAGGTCCGCAAGCTGTCCCACAAAATCGTTGAGGATGCCGTGGAGCAGTCTCGCGAGTGGAAGCTGGAGAGCTACGACGTATCCTCGATGCCCAAGCAAGCCTCCAAGTTTACCCTGGGCTCGAAAGTGGCTACCTGCAAAGCGTGCGGCGGCGATCTCGTCGACAAAGGCGATTTTTACGGCTGTGCCAATTACAAGAAGAGCCAATGCAGTGTGACCGTCTCCAAAACGATCATGGGTAAGAAAATCTCTGCCGCCATGATCAAAAAAGTGATGGAAACCGGCAAGAGTAATTTGATCAAGGGCTTTCAGAAGGGCAAAGACAAATTTGATGCCTATCTGATCTGGGATGAGCAGGAGAAAAAGGCAAAGGTCCACCGGGAATGACAGCAGGTGGGTCTGTTGCCAAAGTATTTTTCTATTTTGAGCGTGCAATCTTGAAACTTACTTGAATAACTATCGTAGATACATGTATAGAGAAGTTCGGCTACCGACAATAGCCGTACTATCCAGTGAAGGTACTGAAGGAGGAAATACCATGTCCATTTTTAAAAGACTGCGTGATTTGACGATGTCCAATCTGTATGCCCTCATCGAAAAGGCAGAAGATCCCATTAAAATGACCGACCAATATCTGCGTGATATGCAGGAAGACCTGGAAGAGGCAGAAAAAGCGGTCGCAGCCCAAATTGCTCTGGAAAAGAAATTCAAGGTGCTGTATGAAGAGCAGGAAGCTTTGGTGAAAAAGCGCGACGAACAGGCGCACATCGCCGCTCAGGCGAAGAATATCGAGCTGGCACGCCGAGCGCTGGAAGAGAAAAAAACAACTGAGCAAAAAATGAACGAATACAAGGATGCTTACGAGAAAAACAAGGCAGCAGCTGATGCGTTGCGCGACAAGCTGGCTGAGATGAAGAAACAGGTGACTGAGCTTAAAAACAAACGCGAGACGCTGGTTGCTCGCGTGAATGCAGCAAAAGCCCAAAAGACCATCAACCAGGCGATGGCAGGCTTCGATTCCAACTCTGCGATGTCAGGCCTCAAACGCATGGAAGACAAAGCGCTGCAGCTCGAGGCAGAGGCAGAGGCCAGTGGAGAAATCTACAAAAAAGGCAAATCCTTGGATGAGGAAATTGCGGAGCTGAACAAGGATCAGCAGGTCGAGGACGAACTCGCAGCGTTGATGAAAAAATACGAGGGGTAAGCCGCTCTTAGCGGTTCCCCCTTTTTTTCTCCAAGGTTGGCTCGAAAAAGACGACGATTGAAGAAACGGATTGTTTATGTGGGGGGAATGACACGGTGACGTGGGTAGAAGTATTAGCCATGCTGGTATGGACGGGCGCAGGAGCGATCTTGCTGTTTGTGCTGATGTGGGTCGATTCCTTGTTTACAAAGTACAAGGATATGACCGAGATGAAAAACGGAAATATCGCAGTGACGACCCGCTTTGTGATGAAGCTGTTTGCGCAAGGATATATCTTGTCTCAATCGATTCTCAACTCCAATGACTTGTGGACCGCCTTGCTGGCATCTGTGGTATCATTCATCATTTTGTTCCTTTTGGAGAGGATCGTGGAAATCGTGTTTCGCATCGGGGCAGGATTCGATCTGGAGGAAGGGGTCAAGCAAGGAAAAGTGGCACATGCACTGCTCGCAGGGGCCTTCCATATCGTGGGTGCCCTGATCCTGGCAGCATGCCTGTAATTTCAGGCAGGAGGGAGTACGACCATGAGTTTGTTCAAACGGATTCAAAATATATTCGCCAAGCCTGAGCCGCCCGTGCAGGAAAAAAGCATCCTGACAGTGGGGCCGTCAGATGTGGTCGAAGTATCGCTCGTGACCTACCAGGTGACGGGAAAAGCGCAAAATCACAGTCGCAAGGCAACGATGCTCACCCTGCAAGACGGAAACACCATTCGCTACCTGTATATCGAAGAGCGGGAGCGCACTATTTTCCACCTCTACAGTGTCATTGATGGCCGCCTGGAATCGGTAGAGGAAGTGCCGAGTACCATTGAAATGGACGACATCAGCTATCACTTGGAGGAGCAGTATACGGGCAGGATCAATGTCGTAGGGAAAACGCCGTTCCAGGCTTCCGGAGAGCAGTACATCTGGCAATTTCAATCAGATGGACGTCAACTGCTGCGGATTGAATGGCAGGACGGCAGGTTTATGCTGTACGAGGGAGAGCCCGTTCTTCCAGCGGACGTGCAGGTCTTACGCGGGACGTAAGGAGGTGTGGGAATGCCACAAAAATGGATGAAATCAATCAAGCTCATGCTGCTTCCCGCCTTGTTCCTGCTTACGCTTGCCGGGTGTGGAAGTCCGTCCGTAGGAGACACGTACCCGCTTGAATCGGTATCCTCCAAGGACCAGGGACAAACTTCGCGCGTCTATCGTGCAGAAAACAAGTCGGTACCGGTAGTGGCGAAAGAGCTTGCCGATCAAAATACGCCGGATGAAATATCCAAAGAAGACTCGCAGCACATGTTCCTCATTTACCCGAATGAAGTCTATCACCTTCAGCAGGATGCAGCGAAGCCATCCGATACGCTGATTGAGATTGATACGAAGGAATACGTGCGCAACAACTACGATTCTTCTTTCTTGCAGGGCTACATTTTAGCCAGCGTCCTCGATGATCTGTTCGATGGGCACAAAAAGAGCTATAAGGGCAGCTATCGAGGCTATTCGAGCAAGGATATCTACAAGCCATCTGGAACGTATCACGTACCAACAGCCGAAGAGAAAAAAGCAGCTCCACCAGTCACGACTTCTGGCAAAGGAAGCATCATCAAGCGGGGAAGCACCGCGAAAAATTCAGATTCCTCGGTTGGGTCTGACGGAAATATCCTCAAGAAGCAAGTCGAGCCGTCGAAAAGCAGTTCAGGTAAAATTATCCGAAACTCCAGCAGCTCTTCATCGAGCTCCAGCAGCTCCGTCGCACCTAAGCGCTCTTCTATCTTTTCTTCCCCGAAGAGCAATTCACCCCCGCGTACGAAAACGGGTGGATTTGGACGGATCACGAAACGGAGATAGAAACAGAGAAGACACGTTACAGGCGAGTGAATCCGTGACGTGTCTTTTTATGGAATATATTATCTGTTAATTCAGAAAAGTGAATTGACTTTTATCCAGATGGCTTGCTAGTCTATGGGTAAAGTACCAAATGAAGGGATCGATACTTATGCATGTTGCTTTGCGGATGGATGATACCTTGCGCCGTGCCGCCCTGCTTTACCCGGAGGTAGAATCGGTCATAGAAGGCGAGCGCAGCTGGACGTATCGGCAATTTCAGGAGGAAGTGCATCAGCTTGCCCGTGTCATGACACGGATGGGCGTGGAGAAGGGGGATCGCGTAGCGGTTCTATCTCCCAATACAGCGGCGATGCTGCAGCTGTTTTATGCTTGCTTTCAACTCGGGGCGGTTGTCGTTCCCTTAAATACCAGACTGCTGCCACACGACTATTTGTACATCATCGAGCATGCAGAGGCGAAGCTGTTTTTTGCAGACGATGAGCTTATTCCGCTGGTGGAGCCGATTGTTGAGTCGCTAACGACCGTGACTTCCTTCGTAGTCATGCCTGTAGATGGACGACCAGCCACACGTGATGGGTGGGAGTCTTATTCAGACCTGCTCGCCGCAGAGAGCACAGAGCCGTGCATAAACGAAATCGCAGAAACCGATCTCGCCACGATCCTCTACACCAGTGGCACGACTGGCAAGCCAAAAGGGGTCATGCACTCGCACCGGACGCTGTACTTCAATATGCAGAATACGATGTTCCATCTAGGGGCAAATGATAGTGATGTTCTTTTGCATACGCTGCCGATCTTTCATGTGAACGGGTGGGGAACTCCCTTTTCGTTTACCGCAGTAGGGGCCAAGCACGTCATGCTGCGCAAGATTGATCCGCCGCTGATCCACTCCCTGATGAAAAAAGAAGGAGTGACGGTGGCCTGCATGGCTCCGACCGTCCTGAACATGCTGATCAATGAACCACGCTTTGTGGAAGACAAAACCACTGGACCGATGCGAGTAGTCATCGCTGGCTCAGCTCCGCCTACAGCTTTTGTACGTACGGTTGAACAGCAGCTGGGTTGGGAGTTTTTGCAGGTCTACGGAATGACAGAATGTGCTCCTCTGATCACCGTATCTCCGATCAAGCATCACTTGCTCCAAGAGAGCGAGGAAAAGCGTTTCCGCATGAAAGCAAAGGCCGGGATTCCCATGCATAATGTAGAGATTCGTGTCGTGGACGATGAGGATCGGGATGTGCCCAAAGACGGAGAGAGTATCGGGGAGGTTATCGCACGAGGGAACATGGTCATGGAGGGCTATTGGAAGCAGTCCGAGGCAACGGCCGCCGCGATCGTGAACGGCTGGTACCATACGGGTGACATGGCGACGGTTGACGCAGAAGGCTACATCGATATCGTCGACCGTAAAAAGGATATTATCATCAGTGGAGGGGAGAACATTTCCTCCATCGAGGTGGAAGGTTTGCTGTACGAGCATCCGGGAATATTGGAAGCGGCGGTTATTTCTGTGCCACATGAAAAATGGGGGGAAGTCCCGTACGCTATCGTTGTCCTTAGGCCAGGGACCATTCTCGATGGCGACGAGTTGGATCGTTTTTGCCGGGAGAAGATGGCTGCCTTCAAATGCCCAAAAGGCTTCAGCATCGTAAATGAACTTCCGAAGACCGCCTCGGGTAAAATACGAAAAGTCGAGCTCAGACAGCCATTCTGGCAGGAAAAAGGCAAACTGGTCAATTGAAAAGTCCACAAAAGGCAAAGTCGATGCTCCCATTTGGGGGATCGGCTTTTTTGTGTGCGAAAGGAGCTAGAAAAAATAGAGAGCGCTTGCATTCATGGTCACTTTGAAAGCAGCCAACATGTATTTCATAAAGGAATGAATCTATCGGTTAGGGAGTTTGTAAGATGAAAATAGACGAATGTTCGACGTGTGAAAGCGATTACCATTCGATTCGCCTCGAGATTTGGACTTCGTTGACGAAAACATGATCGTTTATCGACAAAAGAAGAAGGGATATGCACCCAGTATTCGACAGTTTTTGTTGCGGGCATTGGCTATGATGACATTGTGCTTACGCAAAAGGCAATGGCCAGCAGGCAGATAGGAAAATGGCGGAAGGGAGTGCTCAGCGATGCTGGAAAAAATACTCGAACTACGGTCGCAATCCAAGTCGATTGCGCAGATTGCAGCAGAATGCGGGTTAACCATCGGACAGGTCAAGTACCAGCTGCAAAAGGAAAGAGCTAAACCGACAGAAACCAGCGCCCAAAAACCGACGCCGAAAGAGTCTTTGCATCGACAGGAGCGGGAGTGGCGTCTCCCGACATTTTACGGGCGTGATCTCGTCAAGGCTATGGCACAAGGGCCAACGGTATTATTTGTGTATTGGGAAATTACGTGGCCTCGCATGAGAATGGTCGCCTCCTATTTGCAGGCTGATTACCGCCACATTCAAAAAGGCCTTCGCATCTACGATGTAACGGACCGGATCTTTACCGGACAAAACGCCCATTCCATTCAGGATGTGCACGTCCAGGAGGATGCACAATCCTGGTACGTACGCGATGTGAACCCTGGCCGCACGTATCTGGTAGATTTCGGTTTGTACGATCATGGACGATTTTGTCCCATCCTTCGCTCAGAACCGGTGGAAACACCGCGAAATACAAAAGCCACTTGGGGTGAGCCACTGATTGAACCAGCCCCGGAAGGGAACACCCCGTCGTGGTTTGAGAACTTCTCCTCTTATTCCCTCTATATGAAATCAAACAAATAAGTGAGGTGTCATCGGTGAACAACGGTTATCTCTCCCTCGTGTTGCATGCTCATCTGCCCTATGTAAGACACGGGGAGCGGGACGATTACCTGGAAGAGCGCTGGGTATACGAAGCCATGCTGGAAACCTATCTCCCCTTGCTCATGGTGTTCGACAAGCTGCTCGCAGACGGAATCGATTTTCGCATGACCCTTGCTGTTTCCCCCACGCTATTATCCATGATTGATGATGAACTGATTCAGTCCCGATTTCAAACGCATCTCGCCAAGACTGTTGAACTGGCTGGCAAAGAAGTAAAGCGAACCATGAATGCTCCTAGGGAGAACCGTGTCGCAAAGATGTACCTCGAACGGTTTCGTGAGATCGCCACTTACTGCCGCAAGCTAGACTTTCAACTGATTTCCGGACTCAAGCGCGCGCAGGAGAGCGGCTGCCTCGAGCTGATCACTTGCGCGGCCACCCACGCCTTCCTTCCCTATGTAGAAACAGAAGAAGCCATACGCGCCCAGCTCTTGGCGGGGATCGAAACACATGAACGAATCCTCGGAAAACGGCCAAACGGGATATGGCTGCCAGAGTGCGGGTTTACTCCAGGACTGGATCGTTTGCTGAAAGAGGTGGGACTCCATTACTTCTTCGTCGATAGTCACACGATTTCGCACGCTACACCTACTCCGATGAGAGGACTGTACGCGCCGCTGCAGACTCCTTATGATGTCGCTGCCTTTGCCAGAGATGAACAGGCTTCCCGGCAAGTGTGGAGCTCGTTTGACGGCTATCCGGGCGACTACGACTATCGGGAGTATTACCGCGATATCGGTTTCGACCGGGAAATGGATTACATCGCTCCCTATATTCATCCAGAGGGGATCCGCGTAAATACAGGGCTGAAATATTACCGGATCACCGGGAAAACAGGGCAGAAGGATTGGTATGAGCCGGATTGGGCGCGGGAAAAGGCAGCATCGCATGCAGGTCACTTCCTCTACCATCGGGAGAGACAGGTAGAAGAAGCATCTTCCTGGCTGGATCGTGAGCCGCTTGTGGTAGCTACCTATGATGCAGAGCTTTTCGGTCATTGGTGGTATGAAGGTCCGCTGTTCCTCGACTTTTTGCTGCGAAAAACCGTATGCGACTCCCAGCACGTGCAATTGATTACCCCTTCCGAATATTTGGCAAAATACCCTGCGCAGGATCGAGCACGCTTGCCTATGTCCACATGGGGACGAAATGGCTATGGTGAGGTCTGGCTGAACGAGAAAAACGGCTGGATGTACCGTCATTTGCATCAGGCAGAACGAGATCTGATTGCAGCTGTACATAGTTGCGAAATCGCAAAAGGACAGAACGTCAAAAAGGACGCATGGGTCAGTCGATGCTTGAAGCAGGCAGCGCGGGAATTGATGCTGGCACAGAGCAGTGACTGGGCATTTATCCTCGATGGACAGACGGTAGTGGATTATGCTGTGCGACGCTTTCACGATCATTTGGTCAGGCTGCGAGAGTTGTTGGACATGATTCATACGGATCAACAAAATGACGCCAGACTCGTTGAAATGGAGAAGGCTTATCCCATCTTTCCGACAATGGATGAGTCGTACTATCTGCCATTTCATTCGCATAGAGTGAACGTATCGCATCAAATGGTGGCGGCAACGGATTATCAGCAAGCGAAGCGAAAGGTATTGATGCTCAGCTGGGAATTTCCTCCTCATGTCGTAGGTGGTCTGGGAAGGGCTGTGTTTGACTTGGCCCGTGAACTCGTGCGGCAGGGAACAGAGGTCCATGTGCTGACAGCAGCAGCTCACGCAGAGGCCGGACAGGAGATGGTGGATGGCATTTACGTCCATCGCTTAAACGGCTACGCAGGATCCGAGCAAGGCGACTTTTTGCAGTGGGTGTTCCAGTTGAATCTGGCCATGGTCGATAAAGCAGAGCAACTCAGCAGGGAAGGACTGCGTGTCGACATCGTTCACGGGCATGATTGGCTGGTTAGCTGGGCTGCTATGGAAATAAAGGAGCGAATGGCGATTCCGCTGATTACGACGATCCACGCGCTGGAGCATGGGCGTCATCAAGGAATCCACACGCCGCTTCAGCAGCGGATTCACGAGAGTGAGCACGCGCTTGTGAGCGTGTCGGATCATGTCATTGTATGCAGTCACTACATGCGGGGAGAAGTCCAGAAGCTGTTTGGCGTCCCCGATGAAAAGATCCAGGTCATTTACAACGGCGTAGAGCTTCCGGAAGACACGTCTGTTCAGGAGGCAGAGCTTCGACAGGAGCTTTCCCTAGGAGAGGGTCCGATCCTGTTTTTCGTGGGGCGGCTGGTACGTGAAAAAGGTGTGCACTTGCTTCTGGAGGCCGTATCCCGTTTGGCTTGGGAGTTTCCAGATGTGCGAGTCGTCATAGCAGGAAAAGGCCCGAGCGCAGCTGAGCTCATGAGCCTGTCGGAGCAATTGCACATAGTTGACAAAGTGCGCTTTCTCGGCTTTGTCCACGACGAGCGGAGGAATCAGCTGTTCCGTATGGCAGATGTAGCTGTGTTCCCTAGTCTGTATGAGCCTTTCGGGATTGTGGCACTCGAAGCGATGGCATTTGGTACGCCATTGCTTGTGGCTGACACGGGCGGCCTACGGGAGATTGTCAGACATGGGGAGAATGGCGCGATGATGTATGCCGGGCATGTCGATTCGTTAGTGGATCAACTACGCTGGCTGTTGAGCGACCCTGACATGCGTCACAAACTGGCACAAAGAGCCAAAGCAGACGTCCAGCAAAACTACGACTGGGCGAAGCTAGCCGCACAAACAGCGGAATTGTATCACCAATTTACTATCGCTTCAAAGTGGACGGCAACTGCGACATAAAAAGACCCAAGAGGGCACCGAGATGTCAGCACCCAAGAAGGAGAGGAATTATCGATGAAAGCAGTGATCATGGCTGGCGGGAGGGGAACCCGTCTACGTCCGTTAACATCTCACACTCCAAAACCAATGGTGCCATTACTTAATCGCCCATGCATGGAGTACACCATCGATTTACTGAAAAAGCATGGAATCACGGAAATTGCCGTAACCTTGCAATTTTTGCCGGATGCGATCCGAAATTATTTTGGTGACGGTTCTGCGTATGGGGTATCTCTGGTTTATTTTGAAGAGACGACTCCACTCGGTACGGCAGGCAGTGTAAAAAACTGCGCCGACTTTCTCGATGAGCGCTTTATCGTCATCAGCGGCGATACGTTAACCGATATGGATTTGTCTGCGGCGATCTCCTTTCATGAAGAAAAAGAAGCATTGGCTACGCTGGTTCTGACACAGGTCGAGACGCCTTTGGAATTCGGAGTTGTGATGACCGATGAAAGCGGACGGATTATTCGTTTCCTCGAAAAGCCGACGTGGGCAGAGGTGTTCAGCGACACGGTGAACACGGGTATCTACGTATGCGAGCCTGAGGTACTTTCTTATATTGAAGACAACCGGGAAGTCGATTTTAGCAAGGAAGTCTTCCCAACCTTTTTAAGTGAAGGAAAACCGATGTACGGTTATTCGGCGGACGGATATTGGTCCGACATCGGTTCGCTGGCGGTCTATCGCCAGGCACAGTTTGACATGTTGGATGGAAAAGTCGATCTCGAAATCAAGGCACAAGAAATCGCCCCACGTATTTACTTCGAAAATCATGTGCGGATTGATTCCTCCGTACGACTGGAAGGTCCCGTTTTCATCGGGGAAAACGTTCATCTGCAGGCAGGTGCCTCGATCGGTGCCTACTCCGTTCTGGGAAGCAACACGGTGGTCGCCACAGGAGCTCAGCTTTCCCGTGCCATCATTTGGGAAAACACATTGGTCGGGAAGAAGACGGAGATGACGGGAGCGACAATTTGCCGGAATGTACAGATTGCCCAGTCGGTGCTGATGGGAGAAGGGGCCGTGATCGGGGATAATTGCCATCTCGCTGCCAAATCTGTCGTGAAGGCAGGCGTGAAAATCTGGCCGGACAAAGAGGTCGGCGAGAGCGCAACTGTCAGCACATCCTTGATCTACGGTGCGAAGCAGACGAAAAATCTGTTTGGCACGAATGGCATCAAAGGAATCGGAAACGTCGAGATCACGCCTGAGTTTGTCACACGTCTGGCAGCATCGTACGCCTATTTGCTGAAAGCGGGAAGCCGAATTGCGCTCTCTGCTTGCACGCATCCGTTTGCCCAGCTGCTCAAGCACAGCATCATGACCAGCCTTTGCTCATCCGGGATCGACACGATTGATTTCGGGATAGGCAATGCTCCCTTGATGCGATATGGGGTGCGTGGCTTGCAATGCGTCGGCGGGATTCACGTCTACATGGCCGAACCCGTAGAGGAAAAGGAGATCGTCATTCAATTTGTCGATCAGGATGGACTGCCCGTTTCACGAGATATGGAAAGAAAAATCGAAAATGCATACTGGCAGGAGACGTATGTGCGCACCCTGCATCATCTAGGTGAGCTGCATGTGGAGCATCAAGTGCAGCAGGCGTATTTGCGCGCTCTGATGGAAAGAATCGATTTGGCAAGTATCCAGCGTCAGCGATTCCGGCTGCTGGTCGAGTGCGAACCGCGGTTCATGCCTACCTTCCTTGCCCCATTATTCGAATCGCTCGGTGTAACGGTACAGTACGGAGCGATCCAGTCAGGGGTGAGCAAGCAAGGGGCAGACCTCGGAGTCCGGCTGGATAAAAATGGCGAGCAGATAGCGCTGTTCTCCGACCGTGGAGAAAAACTCTCGGCCGAACAGCTGATCGCGCTGCAGCTATTGGCATGCAGTGGTCAGCACAGCAAAATCGGGCTGCCTGTCAGCGCGCCGATGGAGCTGGAGCATCTCGCACAGCTGCTGCAGCTAAAGGTCGTACGCACCAAGGTCACGCCGAGAGCCATGATGGAAGTCGCACCAGAGGAACGCTTCCACCCGATGTTCGACGCGGTGTATAGCCTGATGCGGACCCTCTCGTATCTGGCAAAGGAAGAAAAACCACTCAGCTTGCTGCTCGAGCTTTTACCTGCGTGCCACATGGAAAAAAAGACCGTGTTTTGCCCATGGGCTTCCAAAGGAAAAGTAATGCGCAAAATGCTGGAGGAAAACAAAGGGAAGCCGCTGGAGCTTGTGGACGGGATCAAAGTTTACGATTCCAATGGCTGGGTCCTGATCCTGCCGGACACAGAAGATTCTCACGTCAAAGTCATTTCCCAAGGCGCAACAGCAGAGACAGCCGCGATATTGGCGTCCTCCTATGCAAGACGCATCGCGGAATACCAATAAAGGAAGTGAGTGCATGCCGAGACCCCTCGTGGTCGGAAACGGAAGACTGCTGATCAATTTTGACGACAGGCTTCACATGCGCGATCTCTACTATCCCTATGTAGGGCAGCTGAATCATGTGGGTGGGCACTTCAGCAAGCTGGGCGTTTGGGTACAGGGACGGTTTTCCTGGCTGGATGAGGATGGCTGGCAGCGTACTCTTGGTTACGGCAAGGAATCGCTCGTGACCGACGTCCATGCCCAGCACGAGCATTTGGGGCTTTCACTGCGGATCGCAGACGGCGTGCATCAGCGGGATCCGATCTATTTGAAGAGAATTCACGTGCGCAATCTCACCAGTGAGGCGCGGGAGGTACGGCTGTTTTTCAACCACGATTTCAGCATCAATGAGACAGAAGTCGGGGATACGGCCGTGTACGACCCTGTGCAGCGCACCGTATATCACTATAAACGAAATGTGTACATCATGGTCAACGGCAGGACGTCAGAGAGCGGAATTGAGCAATTCAGCGTCGGAATCAAACGCTTCAACTATGCGGAAGGGACCTGGCGGGATGCAGAGGATGGCATTCTGTCAGGCAATCCAATCGCCCAAGGCTCCGTGGACAGCACGATTTCCTTTCGCTTGATGCTTGCGCCGCAGGAGGAAAAAACGCTCGATTACTGGATGTGTATCGGCGATTCCTACGAGGCAGTGAAAACGCTCAATCAGTACGTTCTCGAGAGTGATCCGGAGCGCCTCTTGAATCGGGTCGCCGTCTACTGGCAGCGTTGGGTGAACAAAGAGGAACGGGATTTCGCCGACCTGCCAGAGAGTGTTGTCAATCTGTACAAGACCAGTCTGCTATTGGTACGAACGCAGATTGACAACAACGGCGCCATTCTTGCAGCCAATGATTCCGATATTTTGCAATACAATCGCGACCACTACAGCTACATGTGGCCGCGTGACGGAGCCCTGATTGCTTGCGCTATGGCAAAGGCAGGCTACACCGGCACAGTCGCTCCTTTCTTCCGTTTTTGTGCCGATGCTCTCAATGAGGATGGCTATCTGCTGCACAAGTACAATCCGGACGGGTCGGTAGGCTCCAGCTGGCATCCGTATATCGTGGATGGAGAAATTCAGCTGCCGATTCAGGAGGACGAGACAGCGCTGGTCCTGCATGCCCTGTGGGAGCAATACAAAAGCGGCAAGCAGCTGGAGGATTGTCAGGCCTTGTACCCGACTCTCGTCCGACCGGCAGCACGCTTTTTACTCCAGTACATCGAGCCAGCTTACCAGCTTCCCAAACCGAGCTACGACTTGTGGGAGGAGCGCAGAGGCATCTTTACGTTTACCAGCGCAACTGTTTTTGCTGGTCTCAAAGCAGCGGCAAGATTCGCGCAGCTTTTCGGGGATGATCGCCGCTTCAAACGCTACGACGAGGGAGCAGAGCGCATTCGCGAAGCCATGCTGAAGCATCTGTACGATGCGGACCTCGGCAGGTTCCTGCGAGGAATCTACCTGCGCCAGGATGGGCGTGTCGAGAAGGATTTTACGGTGGAAAGCAGCTTGTTCTCCATCTTTGCTCTTGGCGTGCTCCCGGCGGACGATCCCCGTGTGGCAAGCACGATGGAAGCCGTGAAGCGCAGCTTGCGGGTGGATACAGAGGTCGGGGGATTTGCCCGCTATCAGGGAGACTACTATTTTAAAAAATCGCATGATACAGCGAAGGTTCCGGGCAATCCGTGGATCATTTGCACGCTGTGGGTCGCCGATTGGGAGATCGCCAAGGCTCGGACGCTGGAAGAACTAGAGGAGCCCAAAAAGCGCCTTTCCTGGGTCGTGAGCCATGCCCTGCAAAGTGGTGTGCTATCCGAACAGCTCGATCCCTATACAGGTGCGCCCGTGTCCGTAGCCCCGCTCACCTGGTCTCATGCTACCTATGTCGCAACGGTACTTCGCTATTTGGAAAAAGTAAACGAGCTGCGGTAATGAGAGGAGAGAGAAGATGAAAAGAGCGATTCGCTTCGGTACAGATGGATGGCGTGCAATCGTAGCTGATGAATTTACGGTGGAAAACGTGCGCATTGTCGCCCAGGCGATTGCCCGCTATACAATAGAGATGGGGCAGCAGGAACAGCCGATCCTCGTCGGTCACGACACCCGATTTTTGGGGCGCAGGTTTGCGGAGGAAGTCGTTAGCGTCCTTACTGCCAACCAGATTCGCACCTATCTGGTAAACGAAGCAGCACCGACACCAGCTGTTGCCTTTGGGGTCAAACACTTCGCGGCGAGTGGAGCCATCATGATCACCGCCAGCCACAATCCGCCCGAGTACAACGGGATGAAGTACATTCCGCATTACGCAGGTCCAGCTACTCCTGTCATCACGAAAAGGCTGGAAGAATGGATCTCGGTCATCCAGGAGACGGGAGAAGTGAAAACGATCTCGCTCGCAGAGGCAAAGGCTGACAAAAGACTCCAGGTGATCGTCTTGCGCCCGCACTATGAATCGCATTTGCGCAGATTGGTGCAGTTGGATGCGCTGAGAAGCTCCTCTCTGGAGGTCGTCGTGGATGCCATGCACGGAGCAGGGATGGGATACGTGACAGGTCTTTTGACAGAGGCAGGTGTGAAAAATGTAGGGATTCGGGAGACGCCGGACGCGGCATTCGGCGGAGATTTGCCGGAGCCCAATGACAAGCATTTAAGCCTGCTGAAAACAGAAGTGGTCAGCCGAGGAGCGTCTCTCGGTCTTGCAAATGACGGAGATGCGGATCGCTTCGGAGCAGTGGACCGCTACGGACAGTACATTTCTCCAAATGGCGTGCTTGTGCTGCTCACCTATCATCTCGTCAAAAACCGCAAGCTTTCTGGAAAAATCGTCCGAACAGTAGCGACGACACATCTGCTGGATCGCATGGCAGAAAGCTACGGACTGGAGCTTGTGGAGACGCCCGTCGGTTTTAAATACATCGGGGAGCATATGCTGAAGGGCGATGTCCTGATCGGGGGCGAAGAGAGCGGGGGAGCGAGCATTCACGGACACATACCGGAAAAGGATGGCGTCCTGATCAACTTGCTTTTGGCGGAAATGTGCGCCGTGGAAGGCAAAGGCATCGACCAAATCCTCCGAGACGTATACGACCACTTTGGCGAATTGTTCCACACGCGACTGGATATCCGGCTGCCGGAAAAAGACGAATGGATTCGCGAAATGGTTTCGTCCCCTCCACGGCAGGTCGGACCTTTTGCGGTCAAAGCGATCAATCGGATGGATGGCATCAAGCTTCTTCTAGACGAAGGGAATTGGGTCTTGATTCGCCCCTCTGGTACAGAGCCGCTTGTGCGCATCTATTGTGAAGCTACGAGCATGGTCGCCCTGGAAAAGTTGAAAGAATCGATCCGCGATTGGTTTTTGGAGGTTAATGTGTGAGAAAGGAAGCAGAACCCGCTTAAATCAGCGTGGTTCTTTCTTTTTTTAGACCTCTCCTTTTGCTAGAATCAAAGAGTAGAAGTCACTGAAAAAGTAGAGATGAGGTCCTATGCGTATTGATCATCACGTTTTGCAAAGTTTTTTACAGGAAGTGAAACTGAAAAGCCAGTCACCCGACGATCCCGTAGTCGTCCTGCATACCCCTTATCCGTGGGAGCTGGTTGGTACGGGCAATTATGCGGCTGTGTTCGGCCACCCCGACTATCCGGGTGTCGTGATCAAGCTGTATGCGCCAGGGCGTCCAGGCTGGGAGCAGGAAGTGGATGTCTACCGCAGGCTGGGAGAGACACGTTCCTTTCCCGTTTGTTATCATGCTGAGCCAGGATACTTGGTCTTAAAGCGGATCAATGGCATTTCCTTGTTTGACTGTGTCCGCTTTGGGATTCCGATTCTGCCACAAGTGATCGAGGACGTGGAGGAAGCATTGATTGAGGCCAGGAAGAAAGGACTTTTCCCCCATGATGTCCACGGAAAAAACGTGCTGATGGATCAAGGGCGAGGGTATTTGATTGACGTCTCGGATTATTACAAAAACATCCCGGACAGCAAGTGGAAAGATTTGCGCAAGGCGTATTACCGCATTTACCTTCCTTTCATGAAGGATCGCGGCTGGAAAATCCCGCTCTGGGTGCTGGATGCCATACGCAAAGGCTACCGGCTGTATAAAAAAGGGAAGCGCTTGTTCAAGTAATTCTGCTGTGGTAAAATGTACATTTGACATGCTGCTAGGCTGACCTGAGTCAGACGAAGGAGGACATCCCATTGTACTATCTCATTGCTGTAATCATTATCGCGCTTGATCAGTGGACCAAGCAGCTGGTATTAAAACATATGGAACGAGGAGAATCGATCCCGCTGATCGCGGACGTCTTTCATCTCACGTCCCATCGAAACATGGGGGCTGCGTTCGGTATTTTGCAAAACCAACGTTGGCTGTTTATTATCATTACACTTGCGGTTGTCGTCGGGATCATCTACTCCCTGATCCGAATCGGCAAAAAGCAGCCGCGCGTGTCCCTTGCCTTATCTCTTGTTTTGGGAGGCGCAGTCGGCAATTTCATCGATCGCGCAACAACAGGCCAGGTAGTCGATTTCCTGGACTTCACGCTGATCAATTTCCCGATTTTCAACGTTGCAGATATGGCGATCACCATCGGAGTCGTCGTTTTGCTCCTGGATGTACTGCTTGAGGGAAGAAAGAACGGTCGGTAATGGAAAGCATCTTTTTCGAGGATACTAGCGTTAGTATGGACAACGAGTGTTTGTCTGGACAGTAATGGAATGAGGAGACATAGATGAACGACACGCAATTATTTGAACGTTACGATTGGACGGCAGATTCTACAGACAACAGTGAACGGATTGACAAATACATCACCCTGCAAAATGATGACTGGTCCCGTTCGCAGGTACAAGCTTGGATTAAAGAGGGACGCGTCACCGTAAATGGAGAGGCGGTCAAAAACAATTACAAGCTGCAAGCGGACGATGAAATTACGCTGCGCGTTCCACCGCCAAAGGAAATGGCGATTCAACCGGAATCCATGCCGCTGGACATCGTGTATGAAGATTCGGACGTGGTGGTTGTCAACAAGCCGCGTGGACTCGTCGTGCACCCAGCCCCTGGTCATTACTCCGGGACACTGGTGAATGGACTTCTGGCGCATTGCAAGGATTTGTCCGGGATCAACGGGGTTCTGCGTCCCGGGATTGTACACCGCATTGATAAGGACACCTCAGGTTTATTGATGGTGGCGAAAAACGACAAGGCGCATATGGGACTTGCGGAACAGTTAAAAGAGCATACCGTCAATCGCACGTACGTTGCCATCGTCCATGGAGTGATCCAGCATGAGATGGGAACCATCGATGCCCCGATCGGTCGCGATCCGAAAAATCGTCAGCAAATGGCTGTTGTGTTTGAAAACAGCAAGCCTGCCGTGACTCATTTCATCGTGCTGGAGCGGTTCAAGGAATTTACCTTGGTCGAGCTCAAGCTGGAGACAGGGAGAACGCACCAGATCCGTGTTCACATGAAGTACATCGGCTATCCGCTGGCGGGAGACCCCAAATACGGACCGAAGAATACGCTGGAGCTGGATGGTCAAGCGCTTCATGCCAAGACTTTGGGCTTTACGCATCCACGTACGGGAGAGCATTTGGAATTTGAAGCTGATCTGCCGCAAGATTTGACAGACATTATTGCATTCCTCAAACAAGCATAAAGCGAGGGGATCGGATGCTTACGAAACTGGCGCATGTGACGCTGTATGTGCGTGACTGTGAAGAAGCTCTGCAGTTTTATACGGAAAAGCTTGGCTTTGAAAAGCGCATGGACTCTCGGATGGACAACGGCTCTCGTTGGCTGACCATTGGTTTGCCTAATCAAGAGGTGGAAATCGTCTTGCACGATCCGACGCACTGGCATCGTGAGGAAGTAGCGGACCAAATGCTTGCCCTGGTAGGGAAAAACCCGATGTGGGTATGGCAAACAGAGGACTTCGCAGGAACGTATGAAGCTTTCCGGCAAAAAGGCGTTCCCTTTCTCACAGAGCCACATGATGTCATGTACGGAACCGAAGCGGTATTTACGGACCTCTACGGAAATCAATATTTGCTGCTTCAGACTGCTTCTGTCTAGTTACATAAACAGCTGCGGAAAGGAAAACGCTAGGGAAGATTGGTCGTCCATCATCCTTGGCGTTTTTTTGTACCGGATGAAAAAGGAGGAGGAATTCAGAATGCGGAAAAAATGGCTCGCGTGGATGAGCATAGCGAGTCTGGTTGGGATGCTTGCGGCGGGTGCTGGACCAGCGATGGCGCAAGAGCAGTCTGTGCTGCCTGTACGGGTGAGTCAGGAAACAGTAGCAGCCAAACTCGCTTTCACCAACCAGGACCATCTGTGGCTGCTGGATGCCCGAGAGAGAGGATCATCTCCAAAGCAAGTAACTGTGGATGGAGCAGCTCAAATCGTAGGCTGGTCAGCAGATGGTGAGTGGCTGCTGTTTTTGAAATACAAAGGAAGCGACACGTATTCCACACCCGGGTACTTATGGGCGGTAAAAGCAGATGGCACGGTAGCGGTCCAATTGGATGACAGACCCGTAATGGACCAGCCGAAATGGTCGCCGACGGGGTTGCAGGTTGCCTTCTTCGTGAACGGGGGAAGTGCGGAAAACCCGCAGTCGATGTTTTTAATAAAAGAATGGAAGAACGGAGCCGTAAGCGAAGTCTACAGCGAGAAGAACGTAGATTTTGTGGACTTCTCCTGGATGCCGGATGGGAAGCAGCTCCTGGTGTCGACCCCTGCGACGAAGGATCGGGGGATGACTCTTCAGCTGCGTGAGCTCACGGGAAAAACCACAGCAAGCTACCCGATTGCACCACCTCCCAATATGGAGGAAGGGATCTGGCCATGGGCAGCGAGGGCGTTGGCCATTTCCTCGGATGGAGTGCATGTGGGATACTACCTCCAATACAATTCCGCGTCTCTGTCCGCCGATGGGGTGCCCATCCAGCTTTTTGATCGGAGTCAGCCCAAAAGGAAGCCTGTGGATCTGGGCACGGGACTGATTCACACGCAATGGCTCCGCTGGTCCCCGGATGGCAAGCAGCTTGCTTTTATCGACGGAACAGATCGGATGGCGACCTCCCACAAGCATCTGAAGTTCGCTGACACGAACGGCAAAGTCGTGTCAGATAGCCCGGAAGGAAACGTAGATACGCTGCCTGTATGGACCTTGGGTGCACCGTATTCGGTATTCTTCTCCCGTGGGGAAGCAGCGGAATACCACTACGATCCGAATAAAGTGATGGTTCCGGGCCAGCGGATTTGGCAGCAGGCTGTAGGGGAAAAAGCCCAGCAAGTGACAAAAGGAACGAATGCAACAGCTGATTATTACCCAGCTCCATCGCTCGATGGCAAGCAGCTGCTGTTCGTGAGGCTAGACAATGCGCTTCACGGATCCGTGTTCCTGTCATGGCAGGGAAAAGAAACGGAATTGCTGAGAAACGTCACGGGGGATATTGGCTACTACGGCAATTATCTACCTGAGTGGGTCAGTGTCTATTGGGAGAGAGAAACAGCACCAAAGCCAGGAGCCTAATAGGTATTTAACAATTGAATTTTAGTGAAAGTAAAAATCAAGTGGATGGAAATGTGATTTTCTTAAATAAAATGTCCGAAAAGCCATTGACAGTCGTCCCGATTCATGACATAATCCTACATGACGAATGGAACCTTTAAATGCAGTCCAGAGAGGCTGACAAGGGCACGGAATCGACAAAACGGTGCAAGCGGACATGCTGATGTCTTCTTCTACCGTCGCGTCCAGTGGCTTCTTGTCTCCTGACAAGAAGCCTTTTTTCTTACGTCCACAGTTCCCGTCAGGGGGGTAAGTAGATGATCAGTAAAAGCATCATTATGGATGAAGCGGCTATCCGCCGCGCGCTGACTCGGATCGCTCACGAAATCATTGAGCGAAACAAAGGTGTGGAAGATTGCATCATCGTGGGCATCAAGACGAGAGGGATTTACCTCGCACAGCGCTTGGTCGAACGGATCGAAATGATCGAGAATGTAAAGGTGCCAGTCGGTGAGCTGGACATTACGTTCTATCGCGACGATCTGCAGCACAAGTCAGAAGACGCCGTTCTGCACGGTTCGCAGCTGCCGGCACAAATTACAGGCAAAACTGTGATTCTGGTTGACGATGTGCTCTACACGGGACGTACGGTACGCGCTGCACTGGATGCGCTGATCGACAGCGGGCGTCCGCGCATGATTCAGCTGGCCGTACTCGTTGACCGCGGACACCGGGAGCTGCCGATCCGTCCGGACTTTGTAGGGAAAAATGTACCGACAGCAAGAACGGAAATTGTCGATGTACAACTAGACGAAGTAGACATGATGGACATCGTATCCATCCGACAACTACTGTAAGAAAACCTCTACCGAGGCCTATGCATGGAGGAGCGACCGCGTTTTAGCGGAAAGTTTCCATGCGCTCCGGAAATGATAAGCGTAAACGCTTATCATTTCCTACACGTTAAACACAACTGAATAACTCCTCTTTAAAAACGATCCCGTGAGGTCGGCAAGAGGCAGATATCTTCCCATGTTTGTGGAGAAGCTGACCTCTTTGTGCCCGCACGAAGAGGTTTTTCTTGTGTGCAGTAAGAATTTGCAAGATTTTTAGCAAGTATACGTGCAACTAAGGCTTCACCTGCGGAGCCAAGTTTTCTAATACAGAGCGAGCAAAAAGATAAAGGAAAGAAAAAGAAATGCAGGGGGAACCTATCGGTATGAGCCAGAAAAATTACATTGATGTTAACGAAACACCTGAACTGAAAAAACTGCTGCCACTGTCTATCCAGCACTTGTTCGCCATGTTTGGCTCGACGGTTCTCGTCCCGATCCTGACAGGCTTGGATCCGGCGACGGCGCTTTTTACAAGCGGTATCGGTACGCTGCTCTTCCTGTTGATCACGAAAGGAAAAATCCCGAACTACCTGGGTTCTTCCTTTGCCTTCATCGGACCGATCATCGCGGTCACAGCTTCTCACGGAGTAGGTACGGCGCTGCTCGGATGCTTCCTCTCCGGTCTGGTGTACATCATCGTTGCCGCCATTGTCCAAAAGGCAGGTGTCAAATGGATTGACAAAGTTCTCCCGCCAGTCGTCATCGCATCTGTCATCGTGGTCATCGGTTTGAGCCTTGCAGGTGTGGCAGTCGACATGGCAACAAAGGTAACAGTAGACGGACAATCGCAAATGTCCCTGACATCGATCGAAATTTCCTTGGTAACGACGATTGTAACGATCTTTGCAGCGGTTCTCCTTCGCGGATTCTTGGGTCTGATCCCGATTCTGATTGGTATCATCGTAGGCTATGTCTACACACTCTTGCGTCACCCGGACCTGATCGACTTGCAAAAAATCGCGGATGCACCTTGGGTTGTAAGCATCCCTGAAATGTTCACCACTCACTTCAAATTCGGTGAAGTCGCAGCAGCGATGGGCAACCCATCCGCTTGGATCGCAGCACTGGTTATCGCACCAGTCGCATTCGTAACACTGGCCGAGCATCTGGGGCATCTTCTGGTAACGAGCAAAGTTATGGACCGCGATCTGATGAAAGACCCTGGTCTGCACCGCAGCTTGCTTGGTGACGGTATCGCAACTTCGCTTGCAGCGTTCATCGGTGGGCCTCCTGCAACAACCTACGGCGAAAATATCGGCGTACTCGCGATTACCCGCGTATTCAGCAAAATGGTGATCGGCCTCGCAGCAGTTCTAGCGATCCTGTTTGCCTTCATCGGCAAGATCAGCACGCTTTTGATGAGCATCCCAACTCCAGTGCTGGGCGGCGTATCCATCATCCTGTTCGGGATCATCGCAGCACAAGGCTTGCGGATGTACGTAGATAACAAGATTGATTTCTCCAACAAACGCAACATGGTACTGGCAGCAGCGATCCTTGTCACGGGTATCGGCGGCTATAAAATCAGCTTTGCAGGAACAGGCGTCGCTTTCCTGAGCGACCTGACCATCGACAATATCGCTTTCGCCACCTTCCTCGGAATCATCCTGCATGTGGTTTTGCCAGGGAAAGAGTCTGCAATGGGTGACGTGCAAAGCGAAAAAGAATAAGAAGAAAACGTTCCCCATTCCTTTAATCCAGTCCAGAGAGGCTGACAAGGCATAGAACGCTGTTTCCCCTGCGCAAAAAGGGAGAGCATAGCAGCTTCTTGTCTCGCCAGCCACAAAGGCTAAAGGCGAAGGCAAGAAGCTTTTTTGTACAGATAAGGATTTATAGGAATCTTATCCAGCATAAGTGCAACTAAGACTCCGCCCAAAAGCTTGGCGCAGCCAAGTTTTCGAATACACCAGATAAACGGAGGGATTCACGATGAACAACACGGGTCACTTGATTGGCGTAAAAGATATGACGAAAGAACAGCTTGTACAGCTGCTGACGAGAGCGGCTTACTGGGCGGAGCGCCCGGGCGAGCAGGCAAACGTCCTGCACGGACGATTTGTCGCCAACCTGTTCTTCGAGGCCAGCACGCGGACGCGCTTTTCCTTTGAGGTGGCTCAAAAGCGTCTGGGCGCACACGTGTTAAACTTCATTCCTGAAACCTCCTCAGCAGTGAAGGGCGAGACGGTCTACGACACGATCAAGACATTGGAAGCGATGGGCGTAGAAGCGGCAGTCATCCGGACGAAAAAGGAAGGTCTCTTGCAGGAGCTCGCGACAAGCGTTGACCTGCAGCTGATCAATGCAGGGGATGGAACAAACGAACATCCTACCCAATGCCTGCTCGACCTCTTGACCATGAAACAACAGTTCGGACGACTGGATGGACTGACTGTTGCCATCATCGGTGACCTGCGCCACAGCCGTGTACTCGGCTCGCACCTGCATGCGATGCCGAAGCTCGGAATCAAGCTCTTGCTGTCCGGTCCGACAAGCATGATGCCGCAGCCGGCTCAAATCCCGAACGGAGTGAGAATCGTCGGGATGGACGAAGCGGTGCAGACGGCAGATGTCGTCATGATGCTGCGTGTGCAGCTGGAGCGTCATACCGAGTCGCTGTACATTTCCAAGGAAGAGTATCATCAGGCACACGGTTTGACACTGGAGCGTGCGAAGTCGATGAAACCAGGGGCGGTCATCATGCATCCGGCTCCAGTCAACCGGGGAGTGGAAATTCACACAGATCTGGTTGAATCGGGGGCCTCCTTGATTCAAAAGCAAGTAACGAATGGAGTAGCAGCACGAATGGCGGTACTAGAAACTCTGCTGAAAGGGAGCGAATTAAAATGGGAACCATCCTTGGTAACGGCAAACTATTAAATCATGAGGGAGTATTAATCCCGGTTGAAGTACTGGTGGAGGACGGACGCATCGTCGCGATGGGCGAGTCTATCCCCCGTGACAATCACGAATGGGTCGATTGCAAAGGCGGCTTGATCAGCGCAGGACTCATCGATGTACACGTACATTTGCGCGAGCCTGGCTTTGAACATAAAGAAACGATTGAAACAGGAGCGAAGGCAGCAGCACGCGGCGGCTTCACGACCATTTGCTGCATGCCAAACACGCGTCCTTCCATTGATAGCGTCGAGACAGTTACCTACATTCTCGACAAAGCACGTGAAGCGGGAATGGCACGAGTGATTCCATACGGAGCGATTACGGTAAGGCAGCTGGGAAAAGAGCTCACGGACTTCGCGGGCTTGAAGGAAGCAGGGATCTTTGCCCTGACAGATGACGGTGTAGGCGTACAGTCTACAGCCATGATGAAAAAAGCCATGCAAGCGGCAAAAGAGCTGGGCGTTTCGATCGTCGCTCACTGCGAGGATGACGATCTCTTGATCCCGGGAGCGGCTTTGCACGATGGAGAGGTGGCAAAGCGTCACGGACTTCCAGGTATTCCATCGGAGTCTGAATCCATCCATGTAGGGCGCGACATCCTGCTGGCTGAACAAACGGGTGTCCACTATCACGTCTGCCACATCAGTGCGAAGGAATCGGTCCGATTGGTTCGCGATGGCAAACGAGCTGGAGTCAACGTGACTTGCGAGGTAACCCCTCACCACCTGCTGTTGTGTGACGAAGACATTCCAGAAAATCTGGATACGAACTGGAAAATGAATCCGCCGCTGCGCTCCCGCGAAGATCGTGCCGCGCTGATCGCAGGTCTGAAGGACGGAACAATCGACATGATCGCAACCGACCACGCGCCGCACACGGCAGAAGAAAAAGCAAACGGCATCAACCGAGCTCCATTTGGAATCGTTGGTTCGGAAACAGCTTTCCCGCTGCTTTACACTCACTTCGTGCAAACAGGTGAGCTCACGTTGAAAGAACTGGTCGACCTGCTGACCATCAAGCCTGCTGCAGCGTTCGGCCTGCCGTACGGTCGCCTGGAAGTAGGCGCGACAGCTGACCTGACTGTCATCGATCTGGAAACGGAAAAGAAAATTGACCCTGCGGCCTTTGCGAGCAAGGGTACGAATACACCATTCGCTGGATGGGCGTGCAAAGGTTGGCCGATCCTAACCTTGGTAGATGGCAAGATCGTACATCAAGAGGTGTAATGAGAAACCCCTGTATGACAACAAGATAAAAGCTTCTGGGGGATTGGGCGAGACATAGAAGGAGGAGCGAAAGATGCGAGCGAGACTGATCTTGGAAGACGGAACAGAGTTTATCGGAAAAGCGTTTGGCGCAACAAATGAGACGTACGGAGAAGTGGTGTTCAACACCGGACTGACGGGCTATCAAGAGGTCCTGTCTGACCCGTCCTACTGCGGGCAGATTGTGACCATGACATACCCGTTGATCGGGAACTATGGAATCAACCGCGATGACTTTGAGGCGGTAAGACCTTACATCCACGGCTTTGTCGTACGCGAGCATTGCGACATGCCAAGCAACTGGCGCAATACCAATACGCTCGATGAACTGCTGAAAACGTACGACATCCCGGGAATCAGCGGCGTGGACACGCGGATGCTGACGAGAAAGATCCGTTACCACGGCACGATGAAGGGCATGATCACCACGAGTGAAGCACCGCTTGCAGAGCTTGTAGCGACTCTCCAATCTAAGACCCTCATGACCGATCAAGTATCCCGCGTATCCACCAAGAGCGTATTTTCCTGCCCAGGTACCGGACATCGTGTGGCGCTGGTCGATTTCGGCTCCAAGCACGGTATTTTGCGAGAGCTGACCAAACGCAACTGCGACGTAGTAGTGGTACCTTACAACGTGACGGCAGAAGAGATTCGCCGGATTCAACCGGATGGCATCCTGTTGTCAAACGGCCCTGGGGACCCGAAAGACGTGCCAGAAGCGATCGAGATGATCAAAGGCATTCTGGGTGAGTACCCACTCTTCGGAATCTGCCTGGGACACCAGCTGTTCGCGCTGGCATCTGGCGCGGATACCATGAAAATGAAATTTGGCCATCGCGGCGGAAATCACCCGGTGAAAGAGCTGCCGACTGGACGCACCTATATCACTTCCCAAAACCACAGCTATGCGGTGAAAGAAGAATCGCTCGAAGGCACAGAGCTGGAAATCACCCATATCGCCTTGAACGACGATACGGTAGAAGGGCTTCGCAACACTGCGAAGCGAGC
Organism: Brevibacillus centrosporus; assembly: GCF_003710815.1. Taxonomy (GTDB): domain Bacteria; phylum Bacillota; class Bacilli; order Brevibacillales; family Brevibacillaceae; genus Brevibacillus; species Brevibacillus centrosporus. Next base: position 554,373 of record NZ_RHHP01000001.1, on the reverse strand, counting down.
ATTCTCCGTACAGTACCACCCGGAAGCCGCTCCTGGCCCTTATGACTCCGGTTACTTGTTCGACCAATTCCTAGAGATGCTTGAAACCGCTAAGGAGGAGAAAACTTATGCCAAAACACGCTAACCTCAAAAAAATCCTCGTGATCGGTTCCGGTCCTATCGTGATCGGGCAAGCTGCAGAGTTTGACTACGCAGGTACGCAAGCTTGCGAAGCGTTGAAAGAAGAGGGCATGGAGGTTGTTCTGATCAACTCCAACCCTGCGACCATCATGACAGATACGAACATGGCAGATAAAGTATACATCGAGCCCATCACGCCAGAATTCGTATCCCGCGTGATCCGTCAGGAAAAACCGGATGGCCTCTTGCCAACGCTCGGCGGACAAACTGGACTGAACATGGCGGTAGCACTGGCAGAGCAAGGCGTACTGGAGCAAGAAAATGTGAAGCTGCTCGGTACCAAGCTGGAATCCATCAAACAAGCAGAAGACCGCGAGCTGTTCCGCGCCCTGATGAACGAGCTGGGCGAGCCCGTACCGGAATCCGTGATTGTCAGCACGATCGAAGAAGCGGTTGACTTTGCAAATGAAATTGGCTACCCGATTATCGTGCGTCCCGCCTACACACTTGGCGGTACAGGCGGCGGAATTTGCGACGACGAAGAGAGTCTGCGCGAGATCGTCGCGAGCGGTTTGAAGTACTCTCCGATCACCCAATGCTTGATCGAGAAGAGCATCGCGGGTATGAAAGAGATCGAGTACGAAGTGATGCGCGATGCCAACGACAACTGCATCGTGGTATGTAACATGGAAAACATCGATCCGGTTGGTGTGCACACAGGAGACTCCATCGTAGTAGCTCCGAGCCAAACCCTCTCGGATCGCGAATACCAAATGCTGCGCTCCTCTGCACTGAACATCATCCGTGCACTGGGTATCGAGGGTGGCTGCAACGTGCAGTACGCGCTTGACCCGCATAGCTTCCAATACTACGTGATCGAAGTAAACCCTCGTGTGAGCCGCTCTTCTGCACTGGCTTCCAAAGCGACTGGCTACCCGATCGCGAAGATGGCTGCCAAAATCGCCATCGGCTATACCTTGGACGAATTGAAAAATCCGGTAACGGGACAAACATACGCTTGCTTCGAGCCAACTCTCGACTACGTGGTAAGCAAAATTCCACGCTGGCCGTTTGATAAGTTCCAATCGGCAAACCGCAAGCTGGGTACACAAATGAAGGCGACTGGTGAAGTCATGGCGATCGGACGTACGTTTGAAGAGTCCATCATGAAAGCCATTCGCTCCCTAGAGATCGGTTCCTACCATATGGAGATCAATGGAGCTTCCGAGATCGGTAAGGATGAGCTGAAAGCACGTCTAGTAGCAGCAGATGACGAGCGCCTGTTCCTGCTGGCAGAGGCTCTGCGCCGCGGCTGGACGATCGACGAGCTGCATGAACTGACGAAAATCGATCTGTTCTTCCTGCATAAATTCCACAAGATGGTTGCCTTTGAAGGCGAACTCGCGAAGGGCTTGACGACAGAAAAGCTGTATGAAGCAAAACGCCTTGGCTTTACGGATCGCAAAATCGCTGAGCTTTCCGGTCAAACGGAAGACGCTGTTCGCGAAGAGCGCAAAAAGAACGGCTTGATCCCGGTATACAAAATGGTAGATACGTGCGCTGCCGAGTTTGAGGCGCAAACACCGTACTACTACTCCAGCTACGAAACAGAGGATGAGCGTATCGAGACGGGCAAAAAACGAGTGGTCGTACTCGGCTCCGGTCCTATCCGTATCGGTCAGGGGATCGAGTTTGACTACGCTACCGTGCACGCAGTCTGGGCACTGAAAGAAGCAGGCTATGAAGCGATCATCATTAACAACAATCCGGAAACAGTATCGACCGACTTCAACACCTCGGATCGCCTGTATTTCGAGCCGCTCTACATCGAAGACGTGATGAACATCCTGGATGCGGAAAAACCGGAGGGCGTCATCGTACAGTTCGGCGGTCAAACAGCGATCAATCTGGCTGACAAGCTGGAAGCGCGCGGTATCAAGATCCTCGGAACGAGCCTGGAAAACATCGATGCAGCCGAAAACCGCGAGAAGTTCGAAGCCCTGCTGCGCAGCCTCTCCATCGCACAGCCTCCTGGCAAAACAGTAACATCCGTAGAGCAAGCGGTGGTAGCGGCTGAAGGCCTGGGCTTCCCGGTTCTGGTACGCCCGTCCTACGTACTGGGTGGACGTGCGATGGAAATCGTCTACAACGAGCCTGAGCTTTTGGAATACATGGAGAAGGCTGTGAAAGTAAATCCAGATCATCCGGTTCTCGTCGACCGCTACATGGTTGGGGTCGAGGCAGAAGTCGATGCGATCTGCGACGGTGAAAACGTCCTGATCCCGGGTATCATGGAGCATATCGAACGAGCAGGGGTTCACTCCGGTGACTCGATCGCGGTGTATCCGCCACAATCGCTGTCTCAAGCGATCAAGGAAGAGCTGATCGAAATGACAACCAAGCTGGCACGTGCGCTGCAAATCAAGGGACTGCTGAACATCCAGTTTGTCATCTACAAAGACCGTCCCTATGTCATCGAGGTCAACCCGCGCTCGTCCCGTACCGTCCCATTCCTCTCCAAAGTGACAGGAATTCCGATGGCGAACATCGCGACGAAAGCCATTCTCGGTCACTCGATTATCGACCAAGGCTTCACACCTGGCTGCCACCCAGAAGAAAAAGTGGTCTCCGTCAAGGTTCCTGTGTTCTCCTTCGCCAAGCTGCGTCGCGTAGACATCACGCTTGGACCAGAAATGAAATCGACGGGGGAAGTCATGGGGCGTGAAAGCACGCTGGCGAAGGCTCTGTACAAAGGACTGGTCGCAGCGGGCATGAACATCCCGACGAAAGGCGCGCTCCTCGTCACTGTGGCAGACAAAGACAAGGAAGAGGCACTGGTTATCGTGAAACGCTTCCGTCAGCTGGGCTTCAAGCTCTTGGCTACGTCCGGAACGGCAGATTATCTGGAAAAAGCAGGCTTGCCCGTAACTCGTGTAAACAAGCTGTCGGAAGGTACGCCAAACCTGCTGGACATGATCCACAAAGGCGAAGCCAACATCGTATTGAACACCTTGACCAAAGGCAAAACGCCACAGCGTGACGGCTTCCGCATCCGCCGCGAAGCAGTGGAGAACGGTGCGGTATGCTTGACCTCGCTGGATACAGCGTCTGCACTGCTGCACGTACTGGAGACCATCACATTCTCTACGGAAGCAATGCCGGCGCAACGCTCCGGGGCTAAAGTGGCTGTGACGGTGTAAACCACAACGAGAAAAATTGAGATCGGGATAGAAAAGAGGAGAGAAGTGTGCAAGCTCAATCCATTGATGTTAGAGAACGCATGATCGTGGCGCTCGACTTTTCCACACTGGAAGAAATCAAACAGTGCCTGGCACCATTGGAAGATCGAATCCGTTATGTGAAGGTCGGTATGGAGCTTTCCTACGCGGAAGGACCTGCGATCGTCCACTATTTGAAAGAACGGGGACTGAAGGTCTTTCTTGACCTGAAGGTGCACGACATCCCGAATACAGCCAAAGGCGCAATGAAAAGCCTGGCTCGACTGGGTGCAGACATGGTGAACGTTCATGCTGCAGGCGGAGTGGCGATGATGGAGGCAGCACGGGAAGGATTGGAACAGGGGACGGCAGCAGGCTCTCCCCGTCCGATTCTGATCGGGGTCACCATGCTCACCTCGACTAGTGTGCAAACGATGAACGAACAGCTGGCCATCCCAGGCTCGGTAGAAGACGTAGTGGTACACTACGCGAAAATGACCAAGCAAGCAGGACTGGACGGAGTGGTGGCCTCTCCGCTCGAGGTACCGATGATTAAGAAAGCAGCAGGAGAGAACTTTTTGACCGTAACGCCAGGTATTCGTCCTCTAGGATCGGATAAAGGGGATCAAACCCGCATTACAACACCTGAGCAGGCTTTCCAGCTAGGAAGCGATTTTCTCGTGATCGGTCGCGCGATTACCGCGGCAAAGGATCCGGCTGCAACCTGGGAGAGCATTGTGACTGCTGTTGAAGCAGACCGCAGGTAATATACGAATCTGGAGGGAATTACAATGATGACGATGACAACTGCCAAAGAAATTGCTGCGAGCTTGCTTGAGATTGGTGCCGTGCACCTGCGTCCTGAACAGCCATTTACATGGACGTCCGGGATCAAGTCTCCGATCTACTGCGACAACCGGATTACGATGTCTCACCCACAGGTGCGCCGTCAGATAGCTCGTACATTTGCTGAGACGATCCGCGCTCAGTTTCCGGAAGCGCAAGTCGTAGCAGGTACGGCAACGGCAGGCATTCCGCATGCGGCATGGGTAGCAGAGCTATTGGACCTGCCGATGATCTACGTGCGTGACAAGGCAAAAGGCCATGGCCGCCAAAATCAAATCGAGGGTGCCCTCACAGCCGGACAGAAAGTAGTCGTTATCGAGGATTTGATCTCTACCGGAGGAAGCTCTCTGAAAGCAGCACAGGCTGTGCAGGCAGAAGGTGGAGAAGTGATGGGTGTAGTAGCCATCTTCAGCTACCAGTTCCCGGATGCAGAAGCACTTTTCGCAGATGCAGGCATTCCATGCACAACGCTTTCCCAATACACAGCGTTGCTTGAGGCTGCATCAGAAAAAGGGGTCATCACGTCTGAGCAAGAGAAAATCCTGGGGGAATGGCGCAAATCTCCTCGGACATTCTTTGAATAAGAGTGGTTGAGCTTTGATTATAGGAGTAGAAGACGGCTTCCACACCGTTTTCTCTCCTATCTTTTGTGTAAATGTAAGAAAACCTTACACGAAGAAGGTGAATGTAAGGCTTTTCAAATGGCGATGTTGTGCGGTTTTTGTCGATTAGAACAAATCATGAATATCAATATAGTCTATAGGGACAAAGGTATTCACCCAACATTCACATAAATCTTAGTAATGGAATAATTCAAATTTTCCTGTACACGATCAAGGGGGAATGCTTTCGTGCAACATTCGATTACGCCTCACGGAAAAGTGGAAGAGAGCAAATCTACACAGGTCAAAACGCTTGTCGGCTCCATTTTGGGGTACGCAGCTGACGGGTTGGACATGCTGCTTTTGTCCTTCGTACTCGTCTTCATCATCAAAGAATTTGGACTCTCTCCTGCAGAGGCAGGAAACTTGACGCTGGTGACTACGATTGGTACGTTGATTGGTTCGTATCTATTTGGCTTCTTGGCCGACATGTACGGGCGCATCAAAATCTTTACGCTGACGATCTTGCTCTACTCCGTTGGTACCGCTCTTATCTATTTTGCAAGCGACTATTCGCATTTGGCCATTCTACGTTTTATCGTCGGTCTTGGTGTAGGTGGAGAGTTCGGGATTGGGATGGCGGTAGTAACAGAAACCTGGTCGAAGAAAAAACGGGCAAAAGCTACTTCCGGTGTTGCACTCGGATGGCAGCTGGGCGTTCTCGGTGCCTCTGTACTCGCTGCACTCGTCGTTCCTGTCATGGGCTGGAGAACGGTGTTCCTGTTCGGTCTGCTCCCGGCGCTATTGGCAGCCTACGTACGTTTTGGCCTGAAAGAGCCTGAGATCTGGAAAAGCAAAAATGCCTACAAAAAGCATTTGCTAGAAAAGGAAAAGCAGGGAACGCTGACAGAGGAAGAGCGCACTGCCCTCAAAAGCATGACAGGCTTCCCTTTGGGCAAGCTGTTCGCAAACAAAAAGCTGACCATTGCCACGATCGGTTTGACTATCATGTCCTTTATTCAAAACTTCGGCTACTACGGAATTTTCTCCTGGATGCCGACAGTTCTCTCGGAAAAATACGGCTATAGCCTGGCAAAGGCAAGCGGCTGGATGCTGATCTCGACCGTCGGCATGCTTATCGGGATCATGGTATTCGGGATTTTGGCTGACAAGATCGGTCGTAAAAAGACCTTCGCTATTTACTACGTCGGCGGTACGATCGCGTGTATTCTCTATTTCTTCGTCTTTACGGATCAAAACGTGCTGCTCTGGGGCAGCGCAATGCTCGGATTTTTCGTAAACGGCATGATGGGCGGCTTCGGCGCAGTACTGGCTGAGAACTATCCATCGGAGGCACGCTCTACTGCGGAAAACTTTATTTTTGGTACAGGGCGCGGACTTGCCGGTTTTGGACCTGCGATTATCGGGATGCTGAGTGTAGGCGGCAACATTATGGGTGCGATGTCCCTGGTCTTCCTCGTCTATCCGATTGGCCTTCTGGTCATGCTGACGATGGTACCGGAGACAAAGGATGTAGAACTGGATTAAGAAAGAGGGGAAAAGGCTGCGAATGCGTTCGTGGCCTTTTTCATTTTTAAGTGGGCAGTCTGTTCGCGAACCTGTACAATGACTGGTAACACCTGCGAAAAAGGAAGGTGAGGATCATGCCCATTACGATGAGGCAGCTAATGCGCGTAGGAGGACTCCGTGATTGTCGGGTGGTGGCAGGCCATAGGGGACTGGATCGGCTGGTGAAATACGTGACCATCATGGAGGTTCCGGATATCGCCAAATGGCTGAAAGGCGATGAACTGATTCTCTCCAGTCTGTATGCGATCAAGGATGATGCAGAGGCGCAAAAAGAGCTGATTCGCCAGCTGCATGAACAAGGTACGGTCGCATTGGCAATCAAGCCGCACCGTTTTGTAGACGAGATTCCCCAGTCCTTGCTGGAGGAAGCCAATACCTATGATTTTCCTGTCATCGAAATTCCGGAGAAGATCAGCTACCTGGAGATTTTGCCTCCAGTGAGTCACGCTATTTTTGATCGGAAGGTCGTTTTGCAGGAGGATTTAGAGCAAGCGAGCAAAGTGCTAAATGAGATTTCTCTGAATGAACAAGGGATGGAATCGTTGATTGAGACGCTCGGCATGCTCACGAAAAATACGATTACAGTCGAAAGCATGCTTTCCTATATGCAGGTGCCGCCGCTGCCGTTTGCATGTGAGCCGCTTAGCTCCGAGCAAATCCGCGAGCTTGCGATCATCAAACGCCCTGTTCATCTGACCCGAACCTGCGAGCGGGGAGAGATGGAGTGCATCGTGGCGCCGATTTTGCTGGATGGCCATGTGTATGGCAACATTACCTGCTGGGCGTTTGAGAGGGATCATCTGGAAATGGACCTCGCGATTCTCGAAAAAGCCTCTACACTGCTTGCCCTGGAGTTTTTGCGCTTGAAGGTGCGCTTTGACACCGAGCAGCAATACAAGAATGAGTTTTTGCGGGATGTATTTGTCAACGAGCATCTGATTTTAGAGGATGTGCGGGAAAGAGGACTCCCTTATGGCTTTACACTGGACGAGCCGTATATCTGCATGGTGATCCGAGCAGAAGGAGAGGAAAAAAGGGAAAATCCGTTTGACCTGGCGGATCGGACAGAGCGGCTGCTTCGGGTCTGGACGCAGAGAGTGATTACCGGATTCTTCCGACAGATGGTTGTCTGTCTGTGCCCAGTGGAGTCTGGTATCTCCAGTGAGGAACTCAAGAAGCGAGCAGAAAAGCTGGCGGAACAGCTGAAGAAGCAGACTGCCTCAAAGGGAAGCTTTCGCGTCGGGATTGGCAGAGATCATGGAGCGGGAATTAGCGGGCTTAGAGAAAGCTTTCGAGAAGCCCAGCAGTCGATTTTGTTGGGCAGTGCCATGAACAACAGGGGGACCGTTATTCATTACAACGACCTCGGCATTTACCGTTTGCTGGCACAATTTCAGGACCGGGCTGAAATGCACAGCTTTTTTGAAGAGACGGCGGGCAAGCTGTTCGAGCATGATCGCAACAGTGATCTGCAGCTGGTAAAAACGCTTCGGCTGTACTTTTTGCACGATGAAAAGCTGACAGAAACAGCGGCTGCCCTCTTCCTGCATGTGAATACCTTGAAGTATCGTTTGCGGCGAATCGAAAAATTGACGGGCTACAGTCTGCAGCAATCGGAAGGGAAGCTGATGCTGCATATTGGCTTGAAGCTGGCTGACTTGATGGGAGACGATTATCGTTATCGATAATGCATCGTCTCTTTTTTTGTCTGCTCGGACAAAGGTTTTTCAATCATGATCCAAGAATCCTCATACTACACCTTTAGTGATAGTAGGAAATGTGGGGGTTGCGATGAATCTGGAACGATTGGAACAGACGTGGCGCGAATTGAATCAAATTGGCTATTCAGACAAAGGCGTTATGAGGCTCGCCTATACGCCGCAGGAACGACAGGCCGTTCGTCGGTTAGCGATGATGTGTGAAGCGCGTGGGATGAGTGTTCGTATGGACGCCAGCGGCAATCTGATTGCGAGAAGAGAGGGCCAGGAGCCCCATTTGCCTGCGGTTGCGAGCGGTTCCCACCTGGATGCCGTTTTCGAGGGCGGCTCCTACGACGGGATCATCGGCGTGGTGGCTGCATTCGAAGCGATCTGCTCTTTGGATGATCAGGGGATTGTGACCAGGCATCCTATCGAGATCATTTGCTTTGCCTGCGAAGAGTCTTCTCGGTTTGGGGTCTCAACAGTAGGGAGTAAAGCGATGATCGGCGAGCTGGACATAGATGGCGTATCAGGTCTGCTAGATCATGATGGAAAGACGTTTCGCGATGCGTTGTCTGAATGTTCGTTGAATGGATGGCCGCTGACTGAAGCCGCAAGGGCCGCCGAGGATCTGAAGGTATTTCTGGAGATGCACATCGAGCAGGGGCCTGTTTTGGAAAAAGCGGAAATTCAAGTAGGGATTGTTCACGGCATAGCAGCTCCGACCAGGCTGCAGGTGCGTATTCAGGGGAAAGCCTCCCACACAGGGACGACGCCGATGGATCAGCGTCAGGATGCCTTTTTGGCTGCGGCAGAAATCGGGCTCATCCTCGAAGCGGCTGCCCTCGCTGAGATAGAGCACGGTACAGTTGGGACGGTTGGTGTGTGTGTCGTCAAACCGGGAGCGATGAATGTCGTGCCAGATACGGCAGAGCTGAAGATCGATATCCGCGGCACCCATGTGCATTCCAAAAAGACGGTCCTAAACAAGCTGTACGCTGGATTCCGTCATGTAGAGGAGAAGCGCGGCGTGAAAGTCGAGTGGACGATGCTCAGCGACGAGCAACCCGTTCTCCTGAGTGAAGAAGTGACGCAGTCGCTGGAAGAGGGCTGCCGGGAATTGGGAATATCGTATTTGAAAATGGCAAGTGGCGCTGGTCACGACGCGATGAATATGGCGAGACGCTGGCCGACCGGGCTGATTTTCGTCCCGTCCAGAGACGGTGTGAGCCACCATCGGGAGGAGTACACCTCTTGGGAGCAGATCGGCGTCGGTGCCCGTCTATTGGAGCAAGAAATCAAAAAGTGGGCCGTTGTTTTGGATGCGAACGGTCAACCGCAGCGAGAAGAACGAGAGAAAACCCAGCCTGAGCAGATGGGGGAGAGTGCATGAAGCCGATTCAGATGAAAATTTGCTCCAATCAGCAGGTGAGCCAGCGGTATTGGCACATGAAGGTGGATGCCAGCGAGCTGACTGAACCCGTAATGCCTGGTCAGTTTTTCCAGCTTCGCTGCGGTCATGATCTGAATCCGTTTTTACGCCGCCCGTTCAGCATCTATCGGATCAACCGGGAAGAGAAAACGCTGGAGTTTTTATATCTGGTCAAAGGGGCTGGCACGCAAAGGCTCACGCTGATGCAGGCAGGAGACTCGGTGGATGTATTTGGTCCGTTGGGTACCCCTTTTGTGCTGGAAGACGAATGGAAAACGATTTTGCTGCTGGCTCGCGGAGTAGGGATCGCAACGCTTGCTGCACTTGCCCAGGATGCGGCAGAAAAAGGTGTTCAGGCGGTTGCGATACTCAGTGCGCGCTCGAGAAATGATCTGCTGGCAGCAGAGACATTGCAAGGATTTGGAGCCAAAGTGCTTTTCGTAACAGATGAGGAGCAGACGAGCGGCGTGGACTCGGTTCGGGAACAGATCGAGAGTCTGTTGGCTGAGCATCCGATCCAAGCAGCTTTCACTTGCGGCTCCAAGCGGCTGTCGCGATTGCTGCAGGAGATCACAGCCCAGCACGGTATTCCCGGGCAGATCGCGCTGGAGGAGCACATGGGCTGTGCGATGGGAGTCTGCTTTGCCTGCGTCTGTGATGTGCGTGATGGAGAGTATTTGAAAACGGTTCGGGTATGCAAGGAAGGCCCGGTGTTCCCGTTGGAGAAGGTGGTGCTGGGATGACGACGGAGCTGAAAATGTCTGTGAACATCGGTAGTCTTACGCTCGCAAACCCCATCATGCCTGCCTCCGGAGCTTTCGGGGAAGACATGGAAGGAATCATCGACTTTAACCAGCTTGGTGCCGTAGTGCCGAAAAGCATTACGAAGCATCCGCGAAAGGGCAATGCGACTCCGCGCGTATGCGAGACGCCTGCCGGAATGATCAACTCCATCGGTATTCAGAGCAAGGGCATCGATTACTACATGGAAAATGTCATTCCGTACTATGGTCGCTATCAAACTCCTCTGATTTCGAGCATTTCGGCAGACTCGATCGACGAATTCGCGGAAATGGCTTCGATCATCGCGGGGACAAAGGAAGTGGCGGCGCTAGAGCTGAACATTTCCTGCCCGAATCTGAAAGGAAATGGCGCAGCGTTCGGGATGGATGCCAAGCTGACCCGCGAGCTGATCAGCGAGGTGCGCAAGGTAACGGAAAAACCGCTCATCGCCAAACTGACACCGAATGTGACCAGTATTCAGGAAATCGCGCTGGCCGCCGAAGCAGGCGGCGCGGACGGCTTGAACGTGGCAAATACGCTGCTGGCGATGGCGATCGATGTCCATACACGTCGGCCCCGTATCGGGAATGTTCTCGGAGGGCTGTCTGGTCCTGCCGTCAAGCCGATCATCGTTCGCATGATTTATCAGGTCCATCAGGTCACAAATCTGCCGATCATCGGCTGCGGAGGCGTGATGAATGGTGAGGATGCACTCGAAATGATTCTGGCGGGAGCGAGCGCCGTGCAGGTGGGGACTGCGAGCTTTGTCCAACCGACAGCGATGCTCGATATTTTGGAGGAAATCAAGCAGTACATGGTGCAATACGGGATAACCGATATCAATTCGCTCGTCGGGCAGGTCGCGGCGGGCAAACACACCACGGAGGGATGCTAAATGGTTTGGGATCACGTGATTCGCAATGGACAAATTGTTACCCCGCATGAAAGCTACGAAGGGGATATTTACATTCAGGCTGGGAAAATTGCAGCCATTACGAAAGAGCAGCTGCCAGGAGAGATAAAAGAAGAGACAGATGCAAGTGGCTTTCACATTCTTCCAGGTTTAATCGACGTTCACGTTCATTCGCGCGACCCCGGCGCTACCTACAAGGAAGACTTTGCCCATTCCAGCATGGCAGCGGCAGCCGGTGGGATTACTACTATTTTCGAAATGCCGAATACCAATCCTCCGATCAACAACGTGGAAAATCTGCAAAAGCAGATTCACAATTTGAAGCCAAAAGCACACGTCGACTACGGAATCTGGGCGATCTGCCTGGGCAATCTCAATCTGGAGGATTTGCACCCCCTGCACGATGCGGGCGTGATCGGATTCAAGTTTTTCTGGGGGTATGCCGTACATAGCCAGACGTTCCAGCTGATGTACAACTACAAGGACGGCGAAGAAAACGTCATTCCGCCATTTAAGGACGGGGAAGTGCTCGACATGTTCCGTCAGGTGGCGAAAACGGGTCAAGTGTTTGCCATCCATGCGGAAAGCAATGACTTGATCCAGCATTTGACCAAAAAAGTCGAAGAGAGTGGCCGCCGCGATTATGAAGCCTTGCTGGAAGGACGCCCGAATCTGGCGGAGATCGTGACCGTTCAGACCGGGATTGCGTTTGCGAAAGAAACCGGAGCCCGTCTGCACATCCTGCACGTGAGCACGGGTGAAGCGGTGGACCTGATTTCGCAAGCACAGGCAGAAGGCTATCCCATTACGGCAGAGACTTGCCCGCACTACCTGTTCCTGAGCAACGAAGACTTCGAGACAGTTGGACCGGCCATGAAGGTGTATCCACCGGTGAAATACAAGAAGGACCAAGAGCGTCTGTGGAAGGGGATTGCAGATGGTGTCGTAACCATCGTCTGCTCAGATCACGCGCCTCATACAGAGCAAGAGAAAGACGGCGATCTGTGGTCGATTCCAGCTGGGATGTGCGGCGTAGAGACATTGGCACCGCTCATGCTGAATGCGGTCTCGCAAAATCGACTGACATTGCAGCAGGTCGCAGCTGTCCTTTCGGAAAATCCGGCGAAGCAATTCGGGATCTTCCCGCAAAAAGGCTCTCTGCAGGTTGGGACGGATGCCGATTTGACGATCGTAGACATGAAGCGTCCATTCGTTATTAAACGCGAAGAGCTGCACAGCAAGAGCAAGGTAACTGCCTATGATGGCTGGAGGGGAGTAGGCAGTCCAGTTGCGACGATTGTCCGCGGGCAAACCGTGATGAAGGATGGAGAAATCGTGAGCGGTCCGAATGGGGAATGGATTCGCCCTGTCAAAAAGGCGTAAAGAAAAGGGCATGCTGATAGAGAACATCCATGATCAGGGAGGCGTGACATGTCAACAGAAGTAACTCGTTTAATTCAATCTCACCGCTCCATCCGCAAGTATCAGGATCAGCCCATCCCGGAGGAGCTCCTGCAAGACATTTTGAGCTGCGCACAGTGGGCGCCGTCCTCGCATAATGTGCAAGCCTATAGCGTAATCGTCGTACGGTCGAGCGATACAAAACAAAAGCTGTCTGCGTTCTGTGGAAATCAGCGCTGGGTAGTTGAGTGTCCTGTGTTCCTGGTTTTTTGTGCCGATTACTACAGGCTGCAAAAAGCTTGCGAGATGCATGGGGAAACGCTGGCAGCAGATGAAGTGGAGAGCCTGCTCGTTGGTGCTGTCGATACGGCGTTGGCTGCAGAAAACGTGTTGCTGGCAGCGCGGTCGCATGGCCTGGGAGGCGTCATGATTGGTGGTATCCGCAACAACCCGCGGGAAGTGGCAGACGTTCTTGGCCTTCCAGCTTTGACTGTGCCGATCATGGGCATGTGCCTGGGTTATCCTGCCCAGGACGTTCAGCAAAAGCCTCGGCTGCCACAGCGAGCGGTCATCCACGAGGAGCGGTATCAGGAAGAGCTGATCGCAGGCGCATTGGAGGAGTACGAGCAAACCTCCTCGGAGTACTACAGCCAGCGCAGCAACGGTACACGTACAGATGGCTGGACAAAACAGATGGCAGACTATGTCAACAAGCCGCGTCGGGCGCACGTGACGCAATTTATCAAAGAACAAGGAATGCGACTGACCTAAGAGAGAGACGCATCAGGAGAAGAGATGCAGGAGGGGGCGCGAATGGGAAGCAGCATGACGTTCGTCGCGACCGGAGACAGCTTTATTACGCGACGTCTACCGGATCGATCGTCGGAGTCGTTTCGTTCGATCGCAAATCTGATCGGGGAAGCAGAATTTCGTTTCACGAATCTGGAAGTGACCACCCATCGTTTGGAGGGGTTTCCCTTTGCTTTTAGCGGCGGGACCTGGGCGATGGCGCAGCCGGAAGTGCTGGCGGATTTGCAGGCTTATGGCTTCAACATCATGGCATGGGCAAATAATCATACGATGGACTACGCTTACGGCGGGCTGGAAGCAACTCGGAAGTATCTGGACGAATACGGGATCAGCCATGCCGGAGTCGGCTTGAATCTCGCGGAGGCGAGCCAGCCAGTTTATCTGGATTGCCCTTCTGGCCGCGTGGCATTAGTAGCGGCTACATCCACTTTCCACGAATCATGGATTGCCGGGGAGCAGCGGCCAGACATGCCAGGACGTCCTGGCGTAAATCCTTTGCGCTATGAGACGACCTACACCTTGCCGCAGGAGGATTTCGCTCATCTTGACCGGATCAGCCGTTTGATTCCGATCAATGCGTCCTACAATCTGGATGTCAAGGAAGGCTTTGCGGTCCCAAGCAATGGTACTTCGATTCGCTTCGGCGCGCATCGCTTTGTCGCAGGGGAAGCGGCAGCATGCACGACTGTGCCGGTCGATGCCGACAAGCAACGCATGCTGCGATCCATTTCAGAAGCAAAGCGTCAAGCAGACTACGTCATCGTGAGTATCCATTCCCACGAGATGGAAGGCGAAAACAAGGCAGCTTCGGCAGCTTTTTTCGAGTCGATGGCACGCGCTTGCATCGATGGCGGTGCAGATGCTGTCCTTGGACACGGTCCGCACATCTTGCGTGGAATTGAAATCTATCGCAATCGTCCCATCTTTTACAGCTTGGGCAATTTCATTTTTCAAAACGAAACGGTTCATCGATTGCCGGCTGATTTTTATGAGAAGTACAGCTTGGGCCATGAAGCGACGGTAGCAGACGCATTTGATACTCGTACCGACCACAACAAGAAAGGTTTGGGGGTCAATCCATACGTGTGGGAATCCGTTATTCCTTACTGGCGAATGGAAGACGGTCGCTTGAAAGAGCTGCTGCTCTATCCCATTGAGTTGGGATATGGGACTTTGCGCTATCAGAGAGGATGGCCAACGCTTTCCAAGCAGAAAAAGATCCTGGAGCATCTTCAGGAGTTGAGCGAGCCATATGGTACGAAAATCGAGTGGGAGAATGGCGTAGGAAAAGTCTTGATTGACTGAGAGGAACGCCTGCAATCGCGAGGTTTTTCGCAATGACGAAGCGACGTAGGTCGCTTCTTTTTTTTCGGAAATCCCTGTGAAAAGGACGTAATCAATTGGCGAAGTTGGGAATAGTAAGGGGGGTTTACCACTACATATGACCTTTGAAGGAAGATGTCTGTTGCATGATTAAGGGAAAGAGCATTTTTGCGTCAAAGGAACAAAAAACGGGTTTAAGAAAGGGATTCATCCGGAAGGTGAGTGCAGGACTCCTCGTACTCACGCTCACATTGTCCTTGCCAAGTGGCAGCTTAGCGGTAGGGAAAGGAGCGCATGGACCAGACATCTTCGTTCTGCAAGGCATGCTGAAGTCACTGGGCAGCTACGCTGGAACCATCAACGGTTACTACGACGATGTAACTCAGGGTCTGTAGATGAGAGAACCTTTCAATCGATTGTGTACTCCTATGAGCATGTAAAAGCCCCAAGAGCACGCGGGAAAGGCGGCGGAGCAGGCCAAGGTGGTGGCTTTGGTGGTGGAGCCGGTAAAGGTGGCGGCCAAGGCACAGGCGAAGGAAATGGCAGCAAAAATGGTGGAAACGGCGGTACTAGTCCGGGTAACAACGGAAATAATGGAAACAACGGTGAAAATGGAAAGGATAACGGAGGAAATAACGGCAACAACGGCAACAACGGAGCAGACAAAGGGAAATACAATGGAGATTCCGGCGAAGACGACGGCAACGGAAACGACTAAACAGCCTTCATGGCAAAACGCTTCTTCTTAAAATGAGAAGAAGCGTTTTCCTGTGTTGTTAGGGAGTGGTCGTCAAATCGAGATCCCAACGTTCCTCGATCATTTGCGTACCGCTCCACTCGTCATTTGGTTTTTCTTCCGTTCGTACAAATTGATATTTCGTGTAAAGGGATCGAGCAGCGGCCAGCGAGGATACGGTCCATAAGTACACATGCTTGTAATTTTGCTCCACGCAGAAGCGAAGGGCCGTTTCCATGAGCTTTTTCCCCAAACCAATGCCTTGAAAGGGTTCATCTAAAATGAACCAGCGCAGCTGGGCGACTGTGTCCTCAGCCTTCGTAATGGCGATTGAGCCAGCGATCTGACCATTCACTTCCGCAATCCAGAGCTGTCCTTTCTCCGAATCGTAAAGGAATTCGGTCAGGCCTTTCATGACGTAATACTCAAATATTTTTCCGAACTGATAGTTTTGGCTGTAGTATCTTCCGTGCAAATAGGCGACGTAGCCAACATCTCCAGGCTGAAAAGGACGAATGGTTACGGTCACAGGCGACGCCTGTTCTTTCGTATAAATAGTGACTATCGTCTCCATGGAGGAGACGAGCTTTGTCAAATCCGTTTCTGGGATGTTCTGAATCATTTTGTCGACACCGCGATTGGCGCGATCCACCAGCTCCTCGAAAACGCCAGTTCCCTTTTCCGTGAGAAAGAGGGCATATTGCCGCTTGTCTTCGAGGGACTGCTTTTTGAGAATCAGCTGTTCCTCTTCGAAGCGCTGAAGGATTCGACTCATGTAGCCCCGGTCTACCCCCAGCTTTTCACGAATTTCTGTTGCTGTGCAGCCAGGACTATAGTGAATTTCGGAAATGACCCTTGCTTCCGTGAGCGGAAAAGACGGATTGTAAATTTCTTGATCAATTTTCCCGAGTACGTTCGCATAATAACGGTTGAACTTCCTTATTTTTTCGACATAGTGAATGGACTCCATATAGTCCCCTCCCTCAAGGTAGGAAAGTTTTGCTACCAAAAGCATACGCCTGTTAGTTGACTTGGTCAACTATAAAATTGACTCAGTCAACTAACTTGCAGATTGACTCTATCGTCCAGGTACTGGCTACAAAGCTCACTTTCTTTTCTTGTTTGAATTTCCATATTCTTCTTGCTCGTTGTTTGTTTTATAATGGAATGGTTGGGGTTGTACATATTGGAAAGGGGCAGAAGAAGTGATTGAGCAATGGCTGTACCCCTCCCTCAGGCATGGGGGAGTCAAGGAAACCAGATCCTATCGCATAAGCTCGTTTCTCTACGTAGGTTTCTTTGGTGGCTTGTTACCCGTTCTCGTTTTGGGCACAATGAACGGCCATTGGCTGCGTGTCTCAAAAAGAACGACTCTTGGAATGCTTCTGGTCGGTCTGATCCTTTTGGCGTCGACTTTTTTCTATACATGGATGACAGGATCTATGCTGGACGCTCTGCTTTTTTCGCGAGTGACCGCGGCGGGGCTTGGGCTTGGCTATCGCTGCGTTTTGAAAAAACGGTTTCGCCTTCATTCTGTCGTGCAGGGAGAGTACAGGCCTTTGACGAAGCCAGCGATCCTGCTGTCGATCGTCTCGCTCCCCCTGGAATTCCTGCTTCTGCGCACGGGGGAGGTCTATTTCTATGGCGATGTGGTCCGCTAAAGAGATCGTCCTATGGCAAGAAGCTGTTTACTATTACGAGCTCGGAAAGTACGAACAAGCGAAGCGTAAATTTCTTGAGGTGCTATCTCACGAGCCAGCTGATGAGATCGCGTTGTATTACGCAGCCTCATGCGCCTTTTACCTGGAAGAGATTGAGGAAGCAGAGACGTACGCAAAGGCAGCGGTGAAATCCGGCACACAAAAAGAAATCTGCTTTGCTTTGCTCGGGGCAATCTGCATCGAGAAAAAGGCGTATGTAGAAGCCGAAGAGTGGCTGCTGGCAACGTTGCATGAGAATCCCCGAAATGCAGGAGTTATGGCGCAATACGCCTACTTGATGCTCCAGACCGGTTACGAAGAAAAAGCGAAACACCTCCTTGCGCATGCCCAATATCTGGGGCATGATGATGAGACAGTCCTGCATTATCAATACTTTTTTCAGCGGGCATACGAACAGCCGATGGAGCAGGAAGAAACGATTCGCAGTTACGTCAGAGTAGCGGGCAATCGGGTAGACAAGCTGGTGAAGCTCGGACTTCTGGCATTGGATAAGGAGGCGTATCGGGAAGCGCGGGCCTATTTTACCCAAGCCTATCGAATGAACCCGTTGGATGAGCATTTGGTTCAAGTATTAGAGCGGCTGGATAAGCTCATTCATCCCATGAATTGGCCAGAACGCATCCTGCTAAAAACGGGAGGACCGTCTGTCTGGTGGATCATGCTGATTCTTTGCCTATATATCCTGGCAAAGCTGCATTGGTACTCCAGTCTCATGGCCGTCGGGATATTTGCCATACTAGTATGCGGCTACTTTTGGTTCTCACCTTTTCTGTACAAATGGACATGCAAAATGGCACGCAGAGGATGAAACAAATGAAGATAGACATTTTGAAAAATATGATCGGCAACGAACCGAAGAATGCGTCAGCGTGGTTCTTGCTGGGATTGGAATATACAGAGCAGGGGGAGAGGGGAGAGGCACTGCTCGCCTTTACACAGGCGTTGGCTTACGGGGACGAGGGTCTAAAGGATCAGATCGTGATAGAGCTAAACAAGCTGAGTACACAAATGCCAAAGCGCAGCTCGGGAAAAGCCAATGACGGTGGAGCAAGTACACAGGCGCCTGTAAAATCCAACGTCACCATGCGAGTCATTGAGGGGGGAAAAAATAAAAAGGGAGAGAGTCAAGTCACCGTGCTCGACAAAGCGGTTCGCTTCATGGATGTAGGAGGGCTGCACGATGTGAAGGAAGCCATCCGAATGAAAATGGTTCAGCCTTTTCTGACACCAGAATTATACGACCGGTACGGGATTCGTGCAGGTGGCGGAGTCCTGCTATACGGCCCCCCTGGTTGTGGGAAGACTTTTTTGGGAAAAGCAACCGCAGGTGAATGTCAGGCAAAGCTGTTTCACGTACAAGTGGCAGATATCTTGCATACGCACGTGGGTGCGAGCGAACAGAACATCCGAGCCCTGTTTGATTCAGCACGGCAGCAGAAGCCAGCGGTGCTCTTTTTGGACGAGATGGATGCCATCGGGTACCATCGTGGGAAAGCATCGTCACCATGGATGAGAGGGATCATCGATCAGCTCTTGTCTGAGATGGATAGAGCGAGCATGCGTGCAGATCGGCTCTTGGTGATGGGGGCAACCAACATGCCATGGGATGTAGATCCTGCGTTTCATCGTCCGGGCCGCTTTGAGAAAATGGTGTTCGTCGGACCGCCTGACAGAGCAGCGCGGGAGACGATCTTCCAGCTTAAGCTGGATGGCAGACCGGTAGAGCCTCTGGATTATGCCCAGCTGGCGGCATGGACTGAGCTGTACTCTGGAGCAGATATCGAGTATGTCGTGGAGCTCGCAACGGAGCAAGTGCTGCATGACATCCTGGCAAAAGGAACCGAGCGTCCCATCCGTATGAGCGATCTGCGGGAGTCCATAGCCGCCACTCGTCCTACGACAATCGAATGGCTGCGCACGGCGAAAAACTATGTAAAATACGCCAATGACGAAGGGCTCTACGATGGAGTCGAGCATTTTTTGGCGGAGCAAAAAAGAATATAGCAATGGTAAAAACCGTTCAGGAGGAAATTTTCCCGAACGGTTTTTGTATATGAACTGTACGTCTTAGAGCATGTGCAAAAGAGGGGAGGTCTTCTCGATGACGTCCCAGGACATCCCGCGTGCTTTCAGTTTGGTCAAAAAGGGGATGGGATCAATCAGCTCAGGCGGAATGCAGCCTGTAGTTGTCAACTGTCCTTCCGCTATCATATCTACGGCCACGACAGGGGGGATACCGGTCTGCCAGATCGTCGCTTGGAACTCCGTTTTGTAAAAGACCTCATCGTGATTGGCGATCGTGTAGACGTAAATATCTTTTCGCTTGTTATCCTTCTTTCCTTTGACAAGAGCTCCGACACTGGAGTAACCGTGTATTTTGCCAGCGAGATCAACTGGCTTGGGCATCGAAGTCACGACGACATCTCGCGGGGCCACCCTCACGCCTTTGACTTCAATCTCCTCGTCACTATCTAGACCCAAGTAACGCAGCACTTGCAAGGTATTCACAAAGTCAGGATGCAGGGCGTACTTGAAATCAACATACTTGCAGCCCTTGGCGCGGCCGATGGTCTCACCGAGTGTGGTCGCCTCTTCATGCTCCACATGGTAGCAGTCAAGCCAGCCGATGGGTTCTGGAAATTCAAATTCTTCCTTGTTGGCAAATAGGGTCGGCAAATACTGCTCGCCCTTTGCCGCCGTCCAGTAGTTCGGTTTGGCCAAACATTCCTGGATGGCTGTTTGCGGACTAAAATAGGAGCAAAAGCCGTCATAGTCCACCACAGAATTATCTCCATCACGAATGAGAATCGCGTCCACTTCATCCAGTTGATCCACGGCATACCGAGCAGCGATATTGGAAAAGCCTGGATCGCAGCCCAATCCCATGACGCCGAGAATACCTGCAGCACGAAACTGGTCATTCCACGCCAGTTGCTTCCGCAGCCACTGCGGTCCAGAGGAAGCGGTGTCGATATAATGCGTTCGTGTGTTTAAGCAGGCTTTCATGACATCAAAGTTGTTTTCTGGCAAACCGATATGAAGCAAGACATCAATGCCGTTCAAAATGGCTTGCACGCTGGAAATATCGCGGGCATCCACACGTTTCACTTCAATTTCTATGTCTGTCTCCCGGCGAAGCTCAACGGCCAGTTCCTCTGCAGGCCCGATGGAGATATCTGCAAGGACCAGCTTTTTCACATGAGAAGATTTAATGAGTTCACAGGCACTTACTTGTCCTACACCGCCGACACCCAAGATTGCGACTCGCATAGAGTCCTCCTTCTAATTTGAATTGCACGATCTTCGCATTCGAAAGAGCCATTTTTGCAAAAATAAATCAATGGTCGCAAGGTAAACCTGTACTTCTGCCACACTGTCGATCGGCTCCCGGGGACGCAGCCTCAATCGCATGTCCAAACTCCTCCTTATAGTCAAATGCAAATGGCTCGATTCGAGTGGCAAAAAGGCTCCACTCGTACATGTATATGAGACCCCCCGGAAGTCCCATGCGCCGCGTTGGTGAAAAGGTCTGCTTTTTTGGAGGGGGTATGGAGGAAGTAACTATGTAACAAAAAGGTAACTATCTGAATGAAAAGTACGTACTTCCCACTTGTGCTGATATGTTACATAATGACGCTATCCCCACTGATGATACGTTGTTGAAAAACAACTTAAATAATAGAAACGTACGCTTGAGAAAGGAGAGGGATAATCATGATTCATGCGGATTCGATATTTCGGCGCGTGTGTGAGGAATGCTTGTCGATCACGACCGAAAAGCATTGTCCAGTATGTGGTCACGGTCAAACGAGAGAGATCGTGATCAATGTCCAATCTGGAAAACGAATCAGAAAATGAGGAGGGAAAGAGATGGGACGTATTCAAAACAGAACATTTAACTGCGAAAAAGAGCTGACCCTGACAGTCATTGGGGGAAAATGGAAAATGTTGATCATGTGGTATTTAGGCAAGGAAGGGACTAAACGTTTTGGCGAGCTGAGAACGCTCATCCCAGACATTACGCAAAAAATGCTGGTGAATCAACTAAGAGAGCTGGAAGAGGATCAAATCGTTCGGCGTGTCGTTTATCCGGTCGTTCCACCAAAAGTCGAGTATTCGTTGACGGCGCAAGGTCAAAGCCTGATGCCTATTCTGGATTCGATGTATCAGTGGGGGAGAAACTACATGGATACCGTCTTGAATCAAGAAGAAGACAGGACCTTAATCGTGAAATAGTCACCTTTTTCACACTAAGTTTGATCAAAGTTAGTACTTGATTACGCACATGGTTTACTCTAATAATAACGATGTAAACATGAATAACCACCTCAGAAAAAATACAGGAAGGGGGCGGGATCGCACATGGAATCGATGACTTTTGTGTTGTTTGGTGCTACAGGAGATTTGGCAAAGCGTAAAATTTACCCTGCCTTGTACAATTTATATCTCGACAAAAAGATGCCTTCCACTTTTTCCATTATAGGAGTAGGCAGAAGAGACTGGTCAGACGAAGAGTTTCAAGCAAGTATCGAGAAGTCGGTACGTACATTTTCTCGCCGTTCCCAGGTAGATGCACAGCAAATGGACGAGTTTGTCGCAGCGTTTCGCTATTGTGCAGTCGATGTGACGGATCCGCAAGCCTTTTTTCCTCTGCTGGAAACTGTGAAACAACGTGAAGCAGCCTTGCAAATACCGGAAAACCGGATGTTTTACTTGTCTGTGGCACCCGAATTTTTCGACGTGATTACCTCGAATATAAAGACAAGCGGACTTGGTACGACGAAGGGCTGGAAGCGACTGATTATCGAAAAACCATTTGGGAATGATCTGAAATCTGCCCAACAATTAAATGAAAAACTCAGTACCGCATTTGAGGAAGAAGAAATTTACCGGATCGATCACTATTTGGGCAAGCCGATGGTGCAAAATCTGGAGGCATTGGAATTTGCCAATCCGGTTTTCCAGGCTCTTTGGAACAACCAATATATCGCCAATGTGCAGATCACGGCCGGCGAAACCGTAGGGGTAGAAGAGCGGGCAGGCTATTACGACCATGTAGGAGCCATTCGAGATATGGTGCAAAACCATATGCTGCAAATGTTGATGATGACTGCCATGCATCTGCCAAAACGAATCACGGCTAATGATATTCGAGCACAGAAGCGCCAAGTGATGGAAGCCGTACGACCTTTGCAAAAGGAAGAAATAAGCCAGCAAGTGGTCCGTGGCCAGTACGGGGCGGGAGAAATTTTGGACAAGCACGTAGTTGGTTACCGGGCCGAGCCAGGGGTTCAACCTTACTCGATGACGGATACATTTGTAGCGGCTCGTGTCTGGATTGATGATCCGTTCTGGAAGGGCGTCCCGTTCTATATTCGTACAGGCAAGCGGATGAAGGAAAAATCGACGAGAATCGTTATTGAATTCAAAAATCCGTTGGAACAGCTATACCAACATCAACAGGAGAAACCGGCACCGAATTTGCTAATTATCAGCGTGAATCCAGATGAGGGTATCGCCCTGCAAGTGAATAGTAAGAATCCATCCAATAGCGGAAAGATTGAGCCTGTCACCGTTGACTTTTCGGCGGGAACGAAAGATGTACCCGAAGCGTATGAACTGTTGCTGTTCGATGCATTGAGAGGAGATTCCACGTACTTTGCTCACTGGAAAGAAGTAGAGCTATCATGGATGTGGGTCGAGCCGATTCTAGAGGCTTTCCGGGAAAATCTCGTTCCTTTGCATACGTATCCGGCAGGTTCGTACGGTCCTGATGCTTCGGAGGAATTATTGCTAGCAGACGGTTTTCAATGGTGGCTGGATAAAGCGCCGGAGCGTGAACCGATCCCGAGTCATTCATAAAGACACGGGAAGGAACAGACAGGAGGGAACGAGAATGAAAGTCGGTCTTATCGGTTTAGGAAAAATGGGCTTGAACTTGGGACAAAATTTACTCGACCATCAGCATGAGGTAGTAGCTTTTGATGTCAATGCCCAAGCAGTAGAAGCGATGAAAGGGTACGGGGCGAAAGGTGTCTCTGACTTGCAGGAATTAGTCTCTTCTTTGGAGACTCCACGCGTGCTCTGGATCATGGTGCCGCACGCCATCGTTGATTCCGTGCTTGAGGAATTGACTCCGTTGTTGCAGGCAGGTGATATCGTTGTCGAAGCAGGAAATTCACACTACAAAGAGTCCATCCGTCGTTACCATCAAATGAAGGAAGCAGGCGTACATTATATGGATGCGGGGACGTCTGGTGGCATGGAGGGGGCTCGACACGGTGCCTGCTACATGGTTGGAGGAGACCCGGAAGCATGGGCAGTAGTCGAGCCTGTTTTTCGCGACACAGCGGTAGCAAACGGTTTTTTGTACGCGGGAAAAGCCGGCAGTGGTCATTTTCTGAAGATGGTGCACAATGGCATCGAGTACGGGATGATGGCTGCGATTGGTGAGGGTTTTGAGGTCTTGGAAAAAAGCGACTTTTCATTTGACTTTGAACAAGTGGCACGGGTATGGAACAATGGCTCCGTCATTCGTTCGTGGCTCATGGAGCTGACAGAACGAGCCTTTTCCAAAGACGCCAATCTGGATGAGCTAAAAGGGGTTATGCACTCGTCTGGCGAAGGGAAATGGACGGTTGAAACGGCTTTGGACCTACAAGCAGCCACTCCGGTTATTGCGATGTCTCTCCTGATGCGCTATCGCTCGATGGAGACTGATACGTTTACAGGAAAGGTAGTAGCGGCACTCCGAAATGAGTTTGGAGGACATGCCGTGGAAAAGGCAGAAAAAAACTAGAGGAGAGCGATCCGCGATGCGATTTGGCGTAATTGGAACGAACTGGATCACTGAAGAGTTCATTCGTTCAGGTAAAGAAGTAGAAGGTTTCTCTCTGACAGCAGTTTATTCACGTACAGAAGAACGCGCCAGATCTTTCGCGCAGACGCATGATGCTCCCTATGTTTTTACGGACGTCGAGACGATGGCAAAAAGCAAGGTGCTTGATGCCGTGTATATCGCCAGTCCAAATTCTTTTCATGCCAAGCAAGCCATCCTATGCATGGAGAATGGGCTGCACGTACTGTGTGAAAAGCCTGTAGCGTCCAATGCTGCAGAGGCAAAAGCCATGATGCTGGCAGCGAAACAAAACGGTGTACTGCTTATGGAAGCCGTGAAATCTACGTTGGCACCTAATTTCCAGGCGATTCAGGAGAACATTCACAAGCTAGGGATCATTCGGCGGTATTTTGCAGGGAACTGCCAATATTCTTCTCGCTATGATGCGTATAAAGAAGGAACGGTCCTCAATGCGTTTGACCCTGCTTTTTCAAACGGCGCCATGATGGATATCGGCATCTATTGTTTGTACCCGATGGTGGTCTTGTTCGGAAAACCTTCCTCGGTCAAGGCGGAGGCGATCATGCTCGATTCAGGCGTCGACGGAGAAGGAAGTATCCTGATGAAGTACGAGGACAAAGAAGCGGTAGTGATCTACTCGAAAATTACGGACTCGTATTTGCCAGCAGAAATTCAGGGCGAGAACGCTACGATGGTCATCGATAAAATCAATCATTTGAAAAAGATAGAAATCCGGTACCGGGATGGACGGGTAGAAGATGTCACGAGGCCCCAGACTCCAAAGCTGATGCATTACGAAATACGGGAATTTATGGAGCTGGTGCAGCAGGGAGCGCTGGAATCAGCCACGAACACCCATGCGAATTCGCTGATCACGATGGAGATTATGGATGAGGCGAGAAAGCAGTTAGGACTCGTATATCCAGCGGACCGATCAGATGCTGACTTGTAACGACTGTACTGCATACAGACAACGAGAAGGGAACATAGGTAAGGAGGAATAGAAATGGCATTGTCTTTTGATTATTCTAATGCGTTGGGCTTTCTGGCAAAACGGGAAGTCGATTACTTGAGTGAGTTCGTCAAGGTAGCTCATCACTTTCTACATGCAAAGAAAGGCCCCGGCTCTGATTATCTGGGCTGGGTGGACTTGCCCATCCTTTATGATCGAGTAGAATTCGAGCGGATCAAGCAGGCTGCCACACGGATCCGTAAAAATTCGCAGGCGCTCGTCGTAATTGGAATTGGGGGCTCGTACCTCGGTGCTCGATCCGCAATCGAAGCCTTGTCCCATTCGTTTCATAATCAGGTGGAAGGTTATACGGAGGTATACTTTGCCGGGCACAATATGAGCTCCATCTATCTGAACCATCTGCTCGAGGTGCTAGAGGGAAAAGATATTACCGTCAACGTCATTTCGAAATCCGGAACGACGACAGAACCTGCTATCGCTTTCAGAATTTTCAGAGAATACATGGAGAAAAAGTACGGCAAAGAGGGAGCGAGAGGGCGCATTTATGCGACTACCGATCAAGCAAAGGGAGCATTGAAAAAGCTGGCGGAAGAGGAAGGGTACGAGACGTTCGTCATTCCAGATGACGTAGGTGGTCGTTATTCCATCTTGACGGCAGTTGGTCTCTTACCTATGGCCGTAGCCGGGATCAATATTGATCGAATCATGGAAGGGGCAGAAGCTGCCTACCACAAATACAGCGTTCCTGACCTGGAGAAAAACGAGAGCTACCAGTACGCTGCAGTGCGCAATGTGTTGTATCGCAAAGGCAAGTCCATCGAGCTTTTGGTCAATTACGAGCCTTCCTTACATTATGTAGCGGAATGGTGGAAGCAGTTGTTCGGTGAGAGCGAAGGAAAAGATCAGAAAGGACTGTTCCCTGCATCTGTCGATTTTTCTACTGATCTGCATTCGATGGGACAATATGTGCAGGAAGGCCGTCGTGATCTGATCGAAACCGTCCTTCACGTGAAAAAGCCACAGGAACAGCTGACCATCAAGGCCGATCCAGAGAATCTCGATGGATTGAACTACTTGGCGGACAAAACGTTACATGAAGTCAATCAAAAAGCTTTTCAAGGTACCTTGCTCGCACACGTCGATGGAGGAGTACCCAACCTCGTTATCGAAATGGATGAGATGAATGAATATACGTTCGGAGAGCTAGTGGTCTTTTTCGAAAAGGCTTGCGGAATCAGCGGACATCTTCTGGGTGTCAACCCGTTTGATCAGCCAGGGGTGGAGGCGTATAAAACAAATATGTTTGCCTTACTCGTAAAGCCTGGCTACGAAAAAGAACGGAAACTGCTCGAGCAGCGTTTGGCTAGATAAGATGACGATGACTCAAGAGGTTCATGCAGTCCCATGATGCGACCGTATGAACTTTTTGGTCCGATCAACCATCGATTTGGGGAGGCGAAATGCGATGAAGATCTATGACGTAACCGGTGCAGTTTTTGAAGGAATGACGGTGTACAAAAACAAACCGGAGAAACAACCCAGGATCAAGCCTGTCACGAACGGCTATGTCACAGAGTCACGGATCGAACTAGATGTTCATACGGGCACGCATGTGGATGCCCCACTTCACATGGTGACAGATGGGGAAACATTTGAAACGATTGCTCTGGACAAGCTGGTGGGGAATTGCAAAGTACTCGACCTCACGCATGCGGAGGACCGAATCACACGTGCAGACCTGGAGTCATTTGACATTGGACCCGATGATTTTCTGTTGTTCAAAACGAAGAATTCGTGGGACGAGGCGTTTTCCTTTGAATTCGTGTATTTGGCACAGGACGGGGCCGAATACTTGTCGAGCATCGGAGTACGTGGCGTGGGAACAGACGCTTTGGGGATTGAGCGCAGTCAGGTGGGACACCCCACGCATAAAGCGCTGTTTGCCAGCCAAGTCATTATCATCGAGGGCTTGCGCTTGAAGGATGTACCCCAAGGGGAATTCTTCATGGTGGCTGCACCCTTAAAACTGATCGGGACTGACGCTGCACCTGCCAGAGTCTTGCTGTTTGATGGGGTCAACATCTCGCAATAAGCTCGCACTGATTATGGAAAAGAACCTTACCACGTAAGGTTCTTTTTATCGTAGATCTGATTGATTGCAGCAGTGGTGGCGTTCTGCCGATCAAACCAAAGGTCTATCCTGGCTATCAGAGGTACCTTTCGCGGAGGCCATTCGTCGTGAGTCTGGAGGGGCTACTGCTGCTATCGGCTGATAACGACCGGGATACATGCGGAGGAAATTTTGCAAAACGGGTAAGCTCGCTGATAAGACACTTCCACCTGATTGGCAGAGGTGTTTTTTTGATCCTGCAAAAATATGCACGAAGGCTACATTTCATTTTTGAAGGATTCCTAAAAAAAGTATCGAATGAAAAATATAACCTTATCATGCCGTCAAGACACATGGTTAGCCAAAAATGAAGACGAAGAGGCGATCCTGGTGATGATTATCAAGCACGTGATGCTGCAGCTCTTCTTCGCTCTTTTACCATTTATCCTTTTTAATGTCTACTATCGAGATAAACTTCAAAACTACAGCAAAAAATTTATCATCATCACGAGCTCACTATCGCTGTTTTTGGCTATGACATTCTCTTGCAATCTGAATTCTGGTTTTTATTTTGATGTTCGCCATATCATCATGTATTTTGGAGTGATTTTTGGCGGTTTGCAGACGGGCTGTATTCTCCTGATTGAATTTTTTGTGTATCGACTGTACATAGGGGGAGACGGCATATGGACGGGATCCAGCGTTTTTCTGTGCACGTTTTTCTTGTCTTTATTCTTTAATCAGATTTATAAAAGCACACACAGAATGACACTCGTCACGTGCATGGCAGGGATCGTTTTATCCATTCATCCTACTCTTATTCTGTATCTGAACCAACCACACATGGTTACCAATTACCTCTTCGAACATATGGTTGTCTTTCCTCTTCAATACTTGATCGGGATTTGGCTGCTGACGACGTTGTTTCATAAGGCTGCTTCCGACAAAGCCCTGTTTATCAACTGCTCTCAAAATGAAAAGTTTGAAGCAATCAGTCACGTCGCTGCTTCTCTTGCTCATGAGGTGCGCAATCCGCTTACCGCCGTAAAGGGATTTTTAAAGCTGATAAGGTATAGCTCGTTGGAGCAAGGAAAGATAGAGCAGTACATCGACATCAGCCTCATGGAAATTGATCGAACGGAGTCTGTGATATCTGAATATCTCTCCATCGCCAAGCCACCAAGCAAGCAAAAGGGCAAAACAAACCTCTCACACCAAGTGCAAGTCATCATCGATGTCATGGCGTCATATGCCATCATGAGCAACGTCGAGATTGAGCTGGAGCACAAGCCTGTTGTGCCCGTTTGGATCATCGCGAATGGGGATGAAGTCAAGCAGGTACTCGTGAATTTTATGAAAAATGCCATTGAAGCCTGTGTGGAAATTCCGCAGGCAAAGGTGTCCTTGAGTCTGAATCTGGTGGACAGAAATGTATTGCTGATTATCAAGGATAATGGAGTCGGAATGAGTGCTGACCAGATCAGTCGATTGGGGTCGATTTATTACTCTACGAAATCAAGCGGTACGGGTCTCGGGTTGACCTACTCTTTTCAAGTGATTCGCGCCATGGGTGGCTCTATCGCCGTTCAAAGTGAGCCGAGCGAAGGGACGCGCTTTACGATTTCGATCCCGCTTCTCGACTACGCACAGGAGACACCTGCCACCCGAATTAGCTAAAGATTCGAATTGCGATAAACCATTAGGGGGAAATAGGAGATGACTAACCGTCCAACGAAAGACGAATACAACGATTACTACGGGAAATATATGGATCTGGTTCCAGAAGGGGATCTGCTGCATTCGTTATCCCAGCAGCTGGAGGAAACCACAAAGAAGTTTTCTGGTCTTACGGAAGAACAAGAAACTCATCGATATGCCCCCGGAAAATGGTCCGTGAAGGAGGTGCTTGGTCATATCATCGATACGGAACGAATCATGTGCTACCGGTTGCTGAGGTTTGCCAGAGGTGACGAGACTCCTTTATCTGGCTATGAAGATGAAGCCTACGTGAGGGAGGGTTCCTTTGACTCCCGGCGGATGTCTGATCTGCTGGAGGAGTACAGGGCGGTGCGAGGATCCACTCTTGCTTTGTTCAAGGGGGTACCGGTGGATGCTTGGACTCGAAAGGGAATGGCTAACAACAGCGAATGCTCAGCTAGGGCATTGGCGTATATCATTGCCGGACATGAGCTCCATCATGGCAAGATTCTCGAGGAAAGATATCACGTATAGCAAAAAACTCCGCCTCGATTACGGCGGAGTTTTTCACATGTAGGAAGGGTAGCACAAACGGTCTATTCCAAATTGGCGTGTAAGCCATACATCGTTTCTGAATCCATGCCGCGAATTTCCATCAATCGTAAAATGGCGGCATCGTAGAATACGATGAGTGTCTGCTCAAAGAGGGAGCCCATCGGCTGTATCGTTTGGTAATCACAGTTAGCCTTGTCCTTTGGGGAACCTGGCAAGGGAATCACAACATCCGCCAGCTTGCCGATGGTTGACTCCGGAAAGATCGTGACCAGAGCCAATTTCGTTCCGATCAATGTTGCTTTTTGAGCCATGGAGACCAAGCTCTTGGTTTCACCTGATCCAGAGCCGATGATAAACAAGTCACCTTTTTGAACACCAGGTGTTACGGTTTCACCGACGACATACGCTTCAAAGCCAAGGTGAACTAAGCGCATGGCAAAGGCTTTGATCATCAGTCCTGATCTTCCTGCACCTGCAACAAAGATTCTTTTCGCCTGCAAAATTTCATTGACGAAATATTCCGTTTCTTTTTCGGGCAACAATCCAACAGTTCGGTTGAGTTCTTTTACAATTTCAGCTGCATATTGGTTTGTTTGCATAGCGAAACCTACCTGTTACGCGCCTTGATTGAGCTGATTTCTGATTTCGCGAGCAACCGAACGAGGGTCTTCTTGTGTCGCAATCCCGCCACCCACGATTACCAGGTCAGGTTGTGCTTGGATCGCTGCTGGGAGAGTCGCCAGCTTAATACCACCCGCAACGGCTGTTTTCGCATGTTTTACTACGCGTTTGATGGTTTGCAGCTCTTCAAAAGAATCTTTTCCTACTGCTTGCAGGTCATAGCCTGTGTGGACGCAGATGTAGTCAACGCCGAGAGCATCGACTTCTTGCGCACGTTGTTCAATATTTTTGACGTTGATCATATCGACCATGATGCTTTTTCCTTGTTTTCTTGCTTCTTCTACAGCACCCTTGATGGTGAGGTCGTCAGTTGCACCGAGTACAGTGATAATGTCTGCACCAGCCTCGGATGCTTTCATGATCTCGTATCCGCCTGCATCCATGATTTTTAGGTCGGCCAGCACTTGCAAGGAAGGAAAAGCTTCTTTCATTGCTTTCACTGCATGCAGACCTTCATTGATGATGACAGGGGTACCGATTTCTACGATGTCTACATATTCTTCGACTTGTTTCACCAGCTCGATTGCTTCTGGGATGTTAACAAGGTCTAATGCCAATTGAAGTTTCATGATTGGGATCACTCCTCATGTTGTTTGTTTTGTTTTGTTTTGTTTTGTGCTACAAGACGTATTCTACATGAGCTTGTTTCGTTATGTAAGTGCGCACTATTCTCATACGTAGTATGGAAAAGGATACTCGAGTATCGTAAAAGTAACTAGGTAACGAAGAAGTGACCACGGCTAGGAGGAGAAAGAAAGATCCAACAAACACAAAAAAACCGCACAAATGTGTGCAGCAGAGGATAAGAGAAGGCTGTACATGGGGGCATTGGGCCTACAGTTCTCGGTTGGTCGCTTTTTCGCCCCAGTAACTTTCATTCTATCAGAGTGGGTGCCGCCGATGGGAGGAGAAACCCCTTCTTCGGTAAATAGAGTGAATTTTGTGTTGACGGATGGGGTGGAATTTCTTAGAATAGTCCTCAATAGCATAAAACGTTCTTATCCAGAGAGGTGGAGGGTCTGGCCCGATGAAGCCCGGCAACCGTCATGCAGCAGATGACAAGGTGCCAATTCCTGCGAGACGATGGTCTCGATAGATAAGAAGCGGGTCATTCGTATACAACTTGTGCGAACCTTCTTCTTATCGAGGAAGGTTTTTTATTTTTTGAACTACATAGGATGTTTTCTTATCCAGAGAGGTGGAGGGACTGGCCCGATGAAGCCCGGCAACCGTCATGCAGCAGATGACAAGGTGCCAATTCCTGCAGGATGTCTACATCCTGCGAGATAAGAAGAAGGGATCGACCAACCAACCTTCTTCTTAACCGAAGAAGGTTTTTTCTTGTTCGGCACTACTACGGATGGGGTGAATGAGATGAGTACAGGTGTCGTAAGAGTAGGTTTGTTGGGTTTGGGAACAGTTGGGGGCGGTGTCATTAAAACCATTCGTTCGCAGCAGGAGAAGCTGGCGTCTCGTCTGGGGAAACGAATCGAGATCGTCAAAGCGCTGGTGCGTGACTCGGAAAAGGAGAGAGCCGTATATTTGGACCGCTCTGTTTTGACGACGGATTTTGAAGACGTGTTGAAAAGCGATGTCGATATTATCGTTGAAGTCATGGGTGGTGTTGAGCCTACGTACGATTATGTGCGTGCGCTGATCGAGAAAGGCTGTCATGTCGTCACAGCCAATAAAGAGCTGCTCGCAAAAAGAGGAACTGAGCTGGTGGACTTGGCGAACAGGCACCAGGTGCATCTGGCCTATGAAGCGAGCGTAGCAGGGGGAATCCCGATTCTGGGGGTCTTGCGCCAATTCCTGCGCACCAATGACATTAGCGGCGTTCGAGGTATTCTCAATGGAACGACCAACTTCATTCTGACAAAAATGGAGCAAGAGCAGCTCTCGTATCAAGAGGTATTGAAGCAGGCTCAGGAGCTCGGCTATGCCGAAGCAGACCCGCGCTCAGATGTGGAGGGCTTCGATGCGATGTACAAATTGTACATACTCGCGCAATTGGTATATGGCGAATCACTCCCGCTGGCAGAAGTAAACCGAAAAGGAATAGCGGATTTGACGGCTGGGCAGATTCGCATCGCAAGTGAGCTCGGCTACCGGATCAAGCTGATCGCGCAAGCAGAGCAAACAGGAGAAGGCATCCGTCTTTCCGTGGAGCCAACCATGCTGCCCCTCAGTCATCCTTTGGCACAAATTCAGGATGCGTTTAACGCAGTTCAGCTGTCTGGAAATATTGTCGGGGATCTGCTGTTTACGGGGAGAGGAGCAGGCGAGCTGCCGACAGCGAGTGCAGTCGTGGAAGATTTAGCGTATTTGCTGACCCAGCCATTTACCCCGCATCCTGCATGGAGGGAAAGAGAAGGGGGCGCGGAAACGACGCAAGAGACGGAAGCGAAGTCCTTTTGCTATGTGGAAGGGACTGGACCTGCAGCTACTCCAGATCGGGTACTTCACTTCTTGCGCTTGGCAGGTGTGGAAGTGCACAAGCTGAAAGTTCAGTTCGACTTGGGGGGAGTCCTGCGCGCTGGCTTGATTACAACGGGCCTCACGGATGAGCATTCCGACCTGCTGCGGTCCGACTTTGGGTTACAGGTGCGATGTTTCCCATTGCTTGGCTCATCAGCAGAATAAGATTATCTTCACTTCATGCAAAAAAGGGCTGTGGAGATCGCCTCCACAGCCCATTGCAACCAATCCGAAAGCTTATCGCTTGGAACGGATGTATTCCGAAAGCTTCTGCAAGCCTTCGCGCAGCATTTCTGTCTCGCATGCATAGCCAATTCGCAGATAGCCTTCCATTTCGAAGCAAATACCAGGGGTCAGGAAGGCACCTGTTTCCTTCAACAATCCTTCGCAGAAATCGACGGAGGAGATCGGCAAGTCATATCTGAGCATCGCGGTTGTACCTGCGCGTGGCTTGACGTACGTAATCGCAGGCTCATTCGCTACCCATTCATCCAGGATTGCCAGATTGTCTTTAATAATTTTTCGATTGCGGGTTAATATCCGGTCGTAGTTTTTCATGGCATGGACAGCCAAAAGATCATCCAGCATCCCTACGCTGATCGTAGTGTAATCCCGATGCTTGATGCACTCCTCAATCACTTCTTTCGGAGCTGCGATCCAGCCCAAGCGCAACCCAGCCAAGGAAAGCGCCTTTGACATGCTGGATGTACTGATCCCTTTTTCGTACAGGTCGGCGATAGAAGGGACGATGAGATCATCATCCTGCAGCAGATTGCGGTAGACCTCGTCGCAGAGTAGGTAAGCGCCGCAGGAGCGGGCGATTTCCACGATTTTCTCCAAGGTATCTCGCTCCATGAGGGAGCCGCTCGGGTTGTTCGGGTTGTTGATGCAGATCAGCTTCGTATTTTCCCGCACGAGCGAGCGCAGTTCATCCAGATCGGGCAGGAAGCCGTTTTCTTCCTTCAAATGCAGCAGATCGACGGTGGCACCAAATGATTTTGGTACGTCATAGATTTGCTGATAGGTAGGATGAACGGAAATAACATGGTCGCCAGGCTTTACGAGCGAGTAAAAGACCAGGAAGTTGGCCGCGATCCCGCCATTCATGACGAGCACCTGATGCGGGTCAACGGTCGTGTACAGTTGGGAAACCAGTGTGCGGAATTCCGGCGAGCCTTCAATGTGTCCATACGTCAGTTTTTTGGAAGCGAGGGAACGGAAAAAGTCTTCTGGATTCGTTCCATCTATCGAAATGAGTTCCTCAACCGTCAAGGAATCGACGCAAGTCTCCGCGATATTGTACGTCGCGCTCATCTCGTATTTGTTCATCCAATCCTCTACTGCAAAAAGCTTGATATCCACAATCCTTCCTCCTTTATCTCATTTGCGTGATTAAAGCTGTGCAATTGTTCCGATGCCTTGCTCCTCCGCTTTTTTGAGGACGTAATCCGCTGTGATCAAATCCTGTAAGGCAATCCCTGTGCTGTCGTAAATGGTGATATCTTGATCAGACAAGCGGCCTGGTGTCTTGCCGAGGATGACGCTGCCGATTTCCGAGATGATGTCGTCTTTGGTGATGAGCCCTTTTTGGACAGCGACTTTGGTTTCGCCGACGTTGATGGCTTGTGTCACGTCATCTACGAAAACGCGAGCGGATGAAAAGAGATTCTCATCGATTTCCTGTTTTCCTGCCATATCTGCGCCAACGCAGGAGAAATGTGTGCCAGGCTTGACCCATTCCTTCATGATGATCGGCTTGTGGGAAGGAGTAGCGGTAATGATGATATCGGCTTCTTCTGTGGCTGCACGGATGTTGTCGGTTGCGACGTACTCGATGTCGATGCGGTCCAGCAGCGTCTGATAAAGCTCCTGATCATTCTGATAAGATGGAAGGAACATATTTTTCAGTTTGTCTTTTGCCGTTGTACAAAAGGCTGCTGCTCTCTCATAGGAGTTTGCATTGTATACCGTCACTTTTTTGATGTGCTCCATGGTGGAAAGGGTAGCCATGATTTCATATGGAGCCAGATGTCCGCTGCCTACCAGCAGCAAGTTCTCGGATTCTGGTCTTGCGAAATACTTGGCACCGATTCCGCCGGCCGCACCTGTACGCATCAAGGTTACTGGTTCGCCGCTCATCATGCCTTTCGGAACGCCGGTATCGCTGTCGAGAACCATGACAAAACCGACGAGTGCGGGAAGCTCTTTGGACGGGTTATCCCCGAACCAGGAGACCAGCTTCAGTCCGAATATATGAGCTCCCTTTAGATGACCGGATTTGATATCCATGTCAGCTTTCCCTGGAGCAAATTCGTGGAATACCATTGGGAACAATGATGCTTCTTTTTGCTCCTTGAGCGTGTAGGCTCGCTCAACCAGCTCGATGACGTTTTTCATGTCCAGCAGCTTTCTCACGCTTGCTTCATCGATTACTCGAAATGGAAACATGATAGATCCCCCTCTCCCTCTCTTGACTCTTTGGATGATATGGCTTTGACTTTAGCATAGAATAAAATAATAATGAAATTAGTGTATTCAATAGTAACCATAGGAATCTCAGAGAGACCTTCTAAGCTTGGGGGGAGCAGGATGGAGCTTCGCACGTTAAAAACATTTCAGGTAGTAGCAGACCAGCTTAACTTGACCAAAGCTGCCGAAATGCTCGGCTATACACAACCGACGATTACACTGCAAATCCAGACGCTGGAAAAGGAGATTGGACATCCGTTGTTCAATCGGGTCGGGAAAAAAACGTTTCTGACACCGGCCGGGAAGATGATGAAAGAGCATGTGGACAAGCTGTTTGCAGTCGTCTCCCAAATGGATAAAGCGATAAAAATGCTGGACGGGCCTTACGGAACACTGGTAGTGGCGGCACCGGAATATTACTGGACCCATTATCTCAGCCAGTTGATCCGTTCTTATATCCATCATCATCCGCAGGTCAAGCTGAAGCTCGTTTCGTGCAACAGTGCGGATGCCGTAAACATGATCACTTCCAATGAGGCAGACATCGGCATCATCGCAGGGGTGAGTGGCAAGCCAGAAGTGGAGAGCAGACTTTTGGAACAGGAAAAGCTGCTGGTCGTCACGTCCAGAGAAATCTATGAAAAGCATGACCAAAGCTACATCATGGAGCATTTCCCTTTTATCTATAAAGAGAGCTACAATCTCGAGGGTCTCCATAGCCAGTCGATTACGGGGCTAGACTATCATCCGGCAGCTGCGATCGAAAGCAGCAGCGAGGAAGCCATCAAAATAGCGGCCTTGAATCATACGGGTGTCGCGTTAATCAGTGCAAATTTGATTCGCGAGGAGTTGGCATCCGGGTTGCTCGTTCCTTTGCACCAGCTCGAGCAACGTTTGGATACCCATCTTATTTTTTTGAAGGATCGATCCGAGGAAACGACGATTCGGTCATTCGCAGAGCTGGTGATAGAAGGCTGGCCGGAAGCGACAGGTCGATAGAGAATAAAAAAGCAGGATAGGCTGAGGCGGATCCTCTGCGGAGGCGATCGGCCTTTTCGGCGTGCCGACAGAGTTCTTGAACCGATAGAATTGAATCTCTCAATGGTTACCATAGGCATTCCTTATTAGATGGTTCTAAGAGAGTATGCTACCATTTGGAGACAGAAAATTTAGATAAGAAGGAGGTCGAACTGCTCGATGGCACAAACGAATGTTTCAGCCCCTGCACCATTGAACAAAAAGCCTAGGGAAATTAATGTTTTCGTGCTGTTGTTGATCGTACTGGTCATCGCATCTCTTGCAACGTATGTTCTGCCAGCTGGCGAATACACGCGGACCGAGGTGAATGGTCGCAGCATTGTCGTACCTGACACCTACAAAGGAATCGAATCGTCTCCCGTGAGTCTGATGGGCGTAATCGGTTCGATTCACACAGGAATGGTAGAAGCTTCGTCCATTATCTTTTTCGTTCTTATTATTGGTGGTACTTTTGGTATTTTAACAGCGACAGGCACGATTGAAGCACTCATTTCTACGCTTTCTCGCAAGCTGGCGAATCAGGAAAAATGGCTGATCCCGATCATGATGCTTTTCTTTGCTATGGGTGGAGCTCTGATGGGGATGGCAGAGGAAACGCTCGCTTATCTGGGGATCATGATTCCCCTCGCGATTGCCTTGGGCTTTGATGTCATTACTGGGACTGCGATCGTGCTGGTAGGGGCGTCCATCGGGTTTACCACAGCGGTCATGAATCCATTTACCGTGGGGATTGCGCAGAGTATTGCCGAGCTGCCGCCATTTTCGGGGATGGGCTACCGGATCATACTGTTCGTGATTATGTACGCGGTATCGGTCTATTTTGTCTACCGTTATGCGATGAAAGTGAAGCGCGACCGCGGCTACGGTTTTTTCGCAGAGGGGAAATACGATAACCTCGAGTCCAAGGATGTGAAGCTGGAGACGAGACACAAAATCGTGTTGACCTGCTTCCTGCTCAACTTTGCCTTGCTGGCTTACGGGGTCGTTAAATACGAATGGTTTATCACGGAGATTGCAGGTCTGTTTACCGTATTGGGCATTATCATCGCGATCGTCGGCAGGCTGTCTGCAGGAGAAACGGTCAATGCGTTTATGAAAGGGGCAGCAGGTCTGATCTCAGGCGCCCTGATTATTGGTGTGGCGCGTGCGATCGTCGTGATTTTGACGGACGGGCATGTGATCGATACGATTCTGTTCCACGCAGCATCGGCGATTCACCACTTGCCTCCTGCACTGAGCGTAGTGGGTATGTACTTGCTGCAAGCGATCATCCACTTGATCGTTCCATCTGGCAGTGGACAAGCAGCGCTGACGATGCCGATCATGGCGCCTCTGGCCGATCTGGTAGGAGTGACTCGACAAACTGCCGTACTCAGCTTTTCGATGGCAGACGGGATCGGCAACATTATCTTCCCGACATCAGGCTATTTCATGGCAGGTCTGGCGATTGCCGGTATTCCATGGGGACGTTGGGCGAAATGGATCATGCCTCTGATTTTGACGCAGTACGCCATCGGTTTGGTAGCCGTTATCGTCGCACAGCTCATTGGCTACGGACCGTTTTAAAGGAGGGCACCGTTCATGCAAGCATTGGTTTCTACGGCACTTGGCGAATGGGCCGTACAGCATCGTCGACATTTGCATCAGTATCCAGAGCTGTCAGGGGAAGAGCATCTGACCCATGCCTATATCAAGAGACAGCTGGAAGAGCTGAGTATTCCCATTTTGGACTTTGCCGCACCGAGTGTCGTAGGGCTGGTGCGAGGGACGGAAGGAAGCAAAACCATTGCACTGCGTGCCGACATTGATGCACTGCCTGTGATGGAGGAAGGACAGAAAGTCTATCAATCGAAAGTTCCAGGGGTGTCACACGCCTGCGGACATGATGGACATACAGCTGTCTTGCTGGCAGTCGCGAAATGGCTCGCGGAAAACAGGAGTGACCTGAAAGCGAACGTCCTGTTGATTTTTCAATCCTCGGAAGAGCGCGATCCAAGCGGGGCGACCGCTTTAATCAATCAAGGCGTACTCGATGGCGTCGATGCGATTTTCGGGATTCACCTCTGGCAGCCGTTGGAAAAGGGGAAGATCGGTGTCTGCCACGGCTCGATGATGGGGGCTTGCGATGAGTTCACGATCACGATAGAAGGAAAAGGGGGACATGGTGCCATGCCACATGATGCCGTCGACCCCATCTTCATCGCGGGTCAAATCGTCAGTGGACTGCAATCCGTCGTCAGCAGAGCGATCAGCCCTTTGCAGCCAGCTGTCCTGACAGTCGGCAAGGTTGAAGCTGGCAGTACGTACAACATCATTCCCAACGAGGCTGTCATGCTGGGTACGACGCGCAGCCTAACCCAAGAGACCAGACAGCGAATCTTTACGCAAATGCAAAGCATCGTGGAAGGTGTCTCTGCGAGCTTTGGCGCGGTGGGCACAATCGAGTACAGCTGGGGACCGCCTCCCTTGGTCAATGACCGGGTGCAAAGTCGCTATGTAGAGCGAGTCGTCGTTGAGGCATTCGGTGAATCCTTCTACGCGGCTGACATGGAGCCGACTATGGCTGCCGAAGACTTTGCCTATTATTTGGAGCATTGTCCAGGAGCGTTTGTCTTTGTGGGCATGGGCGGGGAGAGAAGTGCATATCCTCACCATCATCCGCGCTTTGATATCGACGAAGATGCGATTCCGACCGCGATCGAGCTGTTTATCCAGCTCATCCGTCGCTTTTCCTGAAAAATGGGTCAGGGATCGGCACGGTGCACAGCTTCACAGACAGAATAGAAAAAAGCTTCAGGAGGTACGAAAGAATGCTGAATGTTTCCATGCTAAGTGTATTGCAAGCAAAAAAACGTATCGAGCACGAAATCGTAAAGACGCCTTTGATGAAATCAGATGCGCTTTCCTTGCATGTGGGTTCTGAAGTATGGCTCAAGCTGGAGAACCTGCAGAAGACGGGTTCGTTCAAGCTGCGCGGCGCTTTGAACAAAATCTCTTCTTTATCCAAAGAGGAACTGGGACGAGGGGTCATTACGGCATCGGCAGGAAATCACGCACAGGGCGTGGCGTACGCGGCATCGCTCACAGGGGTATCAGCCTTGATCGTCGTACCAAAGACGGCTCCGGAAACGAAGCGGGCTGGCATTCAGCGGTATGGGGCTGAACTGGTGGTGCACGGTGACAATTACGATGAAGCAGAGGCGTACGCGTATCGGCTAGCAGAAGAAACTGGGCGGACCTTCGTCCA
The DNA here is from genome assembly GCF_003710815.1 of Brevibacillus centrosporus. GTDB lineage: Bacteria > Bacillota > Bacilli > Brevibacillales > Brevibacillaceae > Brevibacillus > Brevibacillus centrosporus. Next base: position 515,070 of record NZ_RHHP01000001.1, on the reverse strand, counting down.
TGCGTTCGAGGATAACGAGATCATCGCAGGACAAGGGACAGTCGCACTGGAAGCGCTGCTCGAGCAGCCTGACTTTGATGCGATTGTGGTTCCAGCAGGTGGCGGAGGACTTATTTGCGGAATCGCCGTCGCTGCCAAGGCGCTCAATCCAGCCATCGAAGTGATCGGGATTCAGACGCACGCGTCGCCACCTTGGTACTATTCGTTCAAGGAGCGCAGACTGGCTGATGTGACGTACAGCGACTCGCTTGCTGACGGCTTGCATGGAGGGATTTCCCAAGGCAATCTTGATCTGGCGCTTACCATTGTCGACAAATTTGTGCTGGTCGAGGAAGAGCAAGTTGCCCATGCGATGTACTGGCTGGCGAAAGAGCATCACTACATGGTGGAAGGCTCCGGTGCAGTCGGCGTTGCCGCTTTGTTGCACGGGCATTTGCCCCATTTGAAAGGCAAAAAAGTATTGAACATCGTCAGCGGCAGCAATGTAGATGCAGCCAAGCTGGGTAAGATTATCAACAGCTATACCTAAGCGCAAGTTTATTTCTGATTGGGCTTTGACTCTCCGTTTTGCTGGTTGCCTGGGAAGACGACCTTTTCCCACTTCGTCAGGAAATACCCGGAGACAGCAAAGATCCCAAATGCGCCCAGGGCGATGAGCAATCCTGTCATAGCAGACCCTCCTTTCGCATGCTTCTCTAGGTATTACGTGACGCGGAAGAAAATGTTTCATTCCAAACGACCATTTGGGTGAATGGTAACGGAATTGGACAGCGATTGGATCCGCTCCAGCAAAAGCCTGCCGTCTGCCTCATTCATCGGGACAGCCTGACCTAGCTTTGCGTGGTAGGGAAGCATCGTCAGTTCACAGCTGCCTTGCTTGGTACACTCGGCTTGAAGCACCATGCTCTCCCATGTCTTGGGCTCGGAAGCTCGTGTGAAAATAAAGTTGCCCAAGCTGTATGCAATCCATTTGTCCTGGTATTTTTCAAAGCCTTGCAAAACATGTGGATGTCCTCCGATCACCAGATCTGCCCCTGCATCGATGAATGTGCGGGCAAGAGTCGTTTGGTGCTCGATCGGGTCATCCACTTTTTCTTTTCCCCAATGGGCGATAACTATGACCACATCTGCCCCAGCTTGTGCCTCCTGGATCGCTTGGACGGCGAGGGCAGGGTTGTAGGTGGCGGCTAACCCCGGCTTGTTTTTTCCGGCGTACCAGCTGTATTCGGGAATGACTCGACTAAAGCCGAGCAGGGCCACGCGAATCCCGTTTTTTTCGATGTACACAGGAGCATAGGCCCGGGCATCATCTTTTCCTGCACCTACGTAATCAATCTGATGGTTTTCGAGTGCAGCCAGCGTGTCGAGCAACCCTTCTGTTCCTTGATCGAGAGTATGATTGTTTGCCAGATTGACGGCATCAATCCCCGCCTGCTTCATGGCTGGCACCGCGAGCGGAGAGGATTTGTACACGAAGGCTTTATTGTCAGAGGGAGTCCCTCGTTCGGTGATCGGCGTCTCCAGATTGACGATCGTGTAGTCATCCGCGAGAAAGAGAGGGGACACGTGCGAAAAAGCATAGTCATACCCTTTTTCCTGCAAAGTTTTCTCGACGTTCCCTGACATCATGACATCGCCAGCAAAGCTAAGTGAAATCGTGGGCTCTTTTTCAGGAGCTGCTTCGCTCTCTTGGTGGGATGGAGGAGTTGGTTGTGCAGATCCTTCCTGTCCCGTGCTTGAAATCCGCTCATACAAGACGTAACCACCGACCGCGAGAATGGCGAACAAACTGAAAAGCAGTGTTCGTTGCCCGGCCTGGCGCCACTTGGTGATCGTTTTTCTGCGTCTTGTTACGGTTCGACTCGTTCGGCTCATGATTCCTCCTGTCGAATAAGACATCGTTTGTCGAAACATTCGTCCATTATACCATGCTTCCTCCTGTCTTTCCTTTTCATGGGAGAAGAAGTACAATGAACAAAATGTTTTTCAGGAGAGGACAGAGGTGAGAGCGCGTGGATTTAGCTTTGGATCACATTGTTCATTTTGTGCATCGCGCCCCTGCGGAGGCAACAGAACAATTTCGGACAAAAGGGTACCATGCCGTAGCGGGAGGCAGGCATGCAATGTGGGGCACCTGGAATAGCTTGAGCTACTTTGGGCTGACGTATGTGGAGTTTTTAGCTGTCGAGCGGCAAGCCTTGGCGAAGGAGTCCGAGAATCCGCTGATTCGGCAGCTGGTAGCTGATCAGAAGCGGGGAGAGGGGCTTGGGCAGATTGCGCTTCGCACACGGCAAATGGATGAATGGGCGAACCGGCTGCGTCAAACAGGATTGAAAGTCACTGGACCAGTGGCAGGAAGCCGAATGCGGGAAGATGGTTCTACGATTCGCTGGAGAATGCTGTTCCTCGACGATCCCGATAGCGCTCTGCAGCCGCCGTTTCTCATCGAGTGGGAAGAGTCGGATGAGGAACGGGTGAAAGACTTGACGAGTCGAGGGGTCATAGCCCCGCATGCCAACGGAGCCAAGTCGATCCAGTCCGTTTGCTATGCCGTATCTGATCTGGAGGAAGCTGTGGGCAGGTGGCAGCTTTGGTTTGGCTGGGAGAGCAGCGAGGTTTTTACAGATGAACAACTGGGAGCAAAATGCCGGCAGCTGGAGATACTCGGAAGCTCGATTACGCTATGTCAGCCGGTCGGTTCAGGGCAGGCGAGCAACGCTCTGCAAGCTAGAGGGGAGCGGCCATTTGCCGTGAAGGTATGCACAGAGAGCAAGGAAGCCCAAGATGTCGTACTTGGCGGAATGTACACGCTTCTTCCATGCTAGGCAAGTAGTCAAGGCGAGTATGGACCAGGTCCGTCTATTTGGGACGAGCTGGGCCATACCCGCCTTGGTCATTCCGTGCTCGGCTGTATTGGGCAGCTTGCTGGTCGTTTTTGCTGACTTGGCGGCACGGATGGTAAATCCGCCGTTCGAAACTCCGATGGGGGCGCTGATTGCGCTGATCGGGGTTCCGTTTTTCCTCTGCCTTGCGCGCAAACAGGGAAGGGGGTTGTAAGCGATGCAGCAAACGACAGCATGAATTCCGGCTGCCGCTGTAGGCTTGGCGGCTTCGTGCGTGGCTGTCAGCGGAGGCATCGGGTTTGTAGGTCTGATTGGGCCGCATTTGGCACGTCGTTTGGTTGGCCCTCGTCACGAGGTTTTGTTGCCGGCAGCAGCCCTTTGTGGAGCCTTGCTGGAGATTACGGCAGATACGCTTGGGCGCTGGATTTTACAGCCTTCCGAGATTCCTACGGGGATCGTCGTCGCGATTATCGGTGCTCCGTATTTCTTGTATTTGCTGGCCAAGGCCAAAGATTAATAGAAAAAAGCGAGAGTTCCCAGATGTGGAGACCTCGCTTTTTGTCTTCTCGTTCAGTTGTTACGTACCATATGTTTTCTTCGTCAATTGGCGGTACATGTACAGCATCGCGATTCGCCACGGCACCAGCATTCCAAAAGCGAGCAGGAAGAACAGGCCGCCTGTTTGGATGGGAGTAAACGAATCGTTAATCACCAGCTTGATGATCAGGCGGATGATCAGAAGCCCCATCAAGATAATAAAAAACGCTTTAGAGCGCTTCAGATAAACATCCTGCCCGACGATCTCGAAGCGGGAGGTCATGATCAGGGGAACGGAAAATACTACACCCACGAGAAAGGCGGTAAAGTCGTACATCGGGGGAGTTGCCGCTTCTGGAAAGAAAAACATTGCAAAGCCAGTAGCCATAAAAAAGGGCGGCAAGATGATGCTTTTTGCGGACACGGGCTTTTTCTGCCGGCGCATGCGCAAAAAGATGACCACCGTGGCCATGATGAGAGGCACCAGGATACCCAGTGCCGTCGATGACAGTATTTGCATGGAAGAATCCCTCCAACAATTTTCGAGCTGATACTCATATCATACACTATTGTCGGAATGTAGGTAAAGGATCTTACATGCTTTCCCTTTTTCTAGGTTTTCAAGCTGCGGCTTCATCATGTGCGCGTACATCCAGCTTGTGCTTTTTGCTGTACCAATACGTACCTACTCCGAAGAGAATGGTCAGTGTGCCGATGCAAAGCAAGTAGCCAGATATGCCCATGAGGTCGAGGCCAACGCCGGTGACGCCGAGGGCGATCAGGAAAAAGCTGCGGTCGAGCATGCTTTTAAAGGAAAAGAATCGACCCTGCTGATGCTCGGGCAGCCGCTTTTGAAAGATCGTAGCGGTAACAGGGAAAAAGAATGCGACGATGAAGCCGAATACGGCGAACGAAGCGAGGATCATGACTTTTTGTGAAGCAAAAGACATACCGTACTGCGAGATTCCGAAAAAGATGAGCATCAAAGTCGAGGATGCCATCAGATTTTTGTTGCCGATCCAACGCTTGGCGAGCAAGCCGCCGACAAAAATGCTAAACCCTTCTGCCATGTAGATCCATCCCATGAGCTGTGGTTCATTCTGAAGGGTACTTAGATTCAGAATCATCAGGTTGACTCCACCAAGGAACAGAGTGACAAGTCCATTATTGATCAGCCCGACGAAGAGAGCGGGATCTTGCCGGGAGATGGTCAGAACCTCGCGAAATTCCACCTTTTCTTTCATACGGCGGGAAGTGATCGGAGGAATGCGCAAAAACAGGGTCACCACAGCCAGGACAGCATACGCGATGATCGAACAGACATAGAGCATGGACAGATCCATCGAAACGACCAGAACACCCCCGATTGCGGTACCTCCGATCCGGGACAGGGTAGAGATGTTCAGATAGATACTGTTTGCTTTCAGAAGCTCGTCTTTAGACAGGATGGCGGGCAGTGACGCTTGCACGGTGGGAAAATAAAAGGCAGCGGAGCACTGCATGACGATGAGGGAGACGATCATCCAGACGAGCGAATCATTCGCGAGCGCTGGAAACATAAAGACCGGGCTGAGACAGCGAATCAGACTGGCCAGCATCATGATCTTGCCTTTGTCGTACATGTCGATGATCACGCCAGCTTTTGGTGAGAGCAAGATGCTGACGACCAATCCACACATCAGAACCAGGGCCTTTACCGTCTCGGAAGGGATCAAGCTCTGCATGAACTGCAGATTGGCGATGATGGAAATCCACATACCTGCGCCAGCGACTACCTCACCTGTCATTAGCAATAGGAAAGTTCGGTTTCGCCACAACATGAGGGCCTCCATTTTAAAAAAATTTTGCCAAACGGGCATCCCACAGTATAGCATTTACGGAATCATTTGTATATTCACGGTGATGAGTGGTATGCAGGCAGCGGGTGAGGGGAAAACTAAACCGATTACAGACGGCAGGTGTGATGAACCCGGCATGCGTTTTCTTCCACTCGGGATAAGGGGGCTAGGCTTTTTGGCGTATAAACGGTCGTTACTGCTACTGATCGGTTACGGATTTACTGCCACCTTGACGATTTTTTACGGCTTAGTGGAAAAACAAAGCTTGTTTGTTACTTTTGTCTGCTTTCATTTGGTCGTGTGCATGTGCATTCCAGTCCTGCATGGCTGGTGGGAGGGCAGTTTGCAAGAAAGCTGGCAATTTGCCTGGGGGCAGATGGAACACAGAGGCGTTCTTTTCGGAGTGACCAGCGGGATCGTACTGTTTCTGGGAGCTTCTATAGGCATCTGGGTGCTGCTGCGAACCGAGGGGCGAACGGAAACAGTACGCCAGGTATTGGAGCTATGGGGCCTCAACAGCCGCTGGATCTGGTGGTTTTCACTGTATCTTGTGGTCGTGAATTCTTTATTGGAGGAACTCTTTTGGCGTGGATTTGTCCTGCAGCGCTTCCTGGTCGTCATGTCGAGGGTCGTAGGGATCCTGCTGTCGAGCTTTTTTTATTGTCTGTACCATCTCGTGGTTTTGACGGTCCTGTTCGGTTTCCGGTGGGGATGCTTGATGACTCTGCTGGTTTTTGGGGTTGGGTGCTTTTGGGGGTGGATGAAGGGGAGGTTTCCCTCTGCCTATCCAACTTGGTTCAGCCATTTACTGGCAGATCTGGGACTTGTCATTCCGGTATTGTGGTGGATATTTTGAGAGGCTTGCGAGGGGGACCGGATATGCTTACGAGTCACGAACATACGCGTCTTCGGAAACGGCTGCTGAGTATACTGCGGCAGAACAGCGATTATCACCAGCTTTATTATGATACATACGGGTATACTCCGGTCGGGGCATTGCTTGGTTACTTGCAAACGCTGAAAGGAATGGAGACGGTGACACGAGCAGATATCAGAGAGGTCGTGGAAAACGACCCTGCTCGTCAATTGGAGTGGGATCAAGGAGTGCTGATCCGGGCTACACATGGATTTATGCCAACGAAGACGAAAGGCAGGCTGGCGGAAGTAGCCCCACCAAAGATCCTCTACTACGGTACCCATCGCAGGCTGATTCATCAAGTAAAGGCCAGCGGGCTTTTGCCGATCGCCAGTGAATACGTCCAACTGGCAGACACAGGGGAGGCGATCGGAGCACCGGGTGATACTTTGTCACTTTTCGAAGTGCAAGCCGAAGCGGCGTATCGAGCAGGCGTTCACTTCTTCCGACTTTGCGTGCCGTATTCTCATTCCGATCCCTTTTACTTTTCCGAAGCCATACCGCCTGATTATCTTCAGCTTCTGTAGCCAGTTAGCTGCCAGGCTCGCTACGCTGACGTTCACGCAGCTGAAGCTGGCGCGCTCTCTCAGCAAATACTTCGCTGCGATCGCGAAGAGTGTGTTTGTTTAACAGATAGTGATCGTTCAAATCGCTTTCTCGGGTCACAGGAACATCTCGAAGCGCGCAGGCACGCTCATAGGCTTCACGCAGGTCAGCTGCAAGAATGGGCAGAGACATACTGTGGTAAGAAAGCCCGTTGTTCAATTCTTCCAGGCGCTTTTCCAGCAGAAGCATGAGCGCAGCATGATCTAGGCCTAGTCGCAGGACGTCTTCTGGATGATGCTCTAGAATAGAGTGCGCACTCGTGAGCATTTTCTTCGCTCCGTTCAGGTTGCCGCGGCGTTGATGGTAGAGGCCTACTGCAATCTGAATGAGGCCGACCCAGACGATTTGCCGCTGCTCCTGTGGCACGCTTTTCCAATATTCTTCAAGGATTTCATGGCATTCAAAATAGTCACGCTCGACGTGAAATTGAACCAGGTAATCCAGATAAGGTTGGGGGTACATCGGTGAACCACCTCGCTGCTTGGTTTTCAACTGTTTGGTTATGTACTATTATATAGGAAAGTGAGTAGAAAACGAGGTGCGAACATATATGACAGCAGAAGAATTGATGGCAGTCTTGGAAAAAAAGAAGATGACGGACATTATAGAGTTGATTGAAGATGCGCAAACAGGTGATCTGGAGGAGCTGGAGCTGGTAGAAAGCCTCGGCTTGCTCATGGATCAGGAGCTGAATCGGGAAGTCTTGCAGCTTTTAGAAAGTCTGGGTGTCGCTATTATTTACGTGAGTGCCGAGGATGACGAAGAAGAGGAAGACGACGAGGAAGACGAACAAGTGTGAAACACAAGAACCAACCGATCCTTGGGGAAAGGTTGGTTCTTTCCATTTCACTAGTTTATTTCTGTGTCCATACCCGGTTTTTGTTGCGCGTAGCCGGGAACTTTTCGCCACGGCTTAATTCGATAATCATCGGGTCCTGAACACTGGAACCAGATTCACCGATTTCCATGTAAACGGCATTTTTGGGTGATTTTTCACCTTCACGAAAACGACTGTGTTCTCCCATGAGGTCACCTTCCTTATGGTGTAGTTATATCTTCACGTGCCTTAGTATTTCCGCAGTCAGTGCCTTCATCCTGCGGGATCTATTGACGTTACAATCTGAATTCATATACGATTATTTCAGTAGCTAAGGAGAGGTGAATTCATGATCAAATTGATACTCCAAAAGGATTCCAATGTTTCGTACCACGAACAATTGTTTCAACAGATTGCTGCTTTGATTCGGAGTGGCGAATTGCCGCCGAACGAACAGCTCCCGACCGTACGAGAACTGGCTGCGCAGCTGAAAATCAACTACAATACCGTACGGAGTGTGTACCTGCGTCTCCAGCAGGAAGGCATGGTCGATTCCAGGCAAGGTCGGGGAACGATTGTGAGCAATGTGGTAAATGATCCTCTCCTGACCCGGAATCCTGCCCACTTGGCGCTTTTAGCCAAAGAAACGTTGCACAAAGTAAAGGCCATGGGTTATTCCATGGACGAGTTTACCCGTGTGCTGTCTTCCGTCATGCAAGAGATCAATCAGTTTCCCGTTCTCTTTCTCCGGTTTACCGAGCTGGAGCTGGCAGAATACCTGCGTCTCGTGCAATACCATCTGCCAAGCGCGATGGTGGAAGGACGTACATTTGAAGACTTTATCGAAAGGCTGGAGCGGGATCCGAGCTTCCTGCAGCAGTATAAAGCGATTGTGACGCACCCTTCTGTAAACCTGCGCATGATGAAGCAGACGCTGCCAAAAGAGTCGCCTCCTCTCGTCAGTCTCGATTTTATCCCGGATCCAACGACGGTGATTCCAGCGATGGAAGCTTATCCGCGGCATACGAAAGTCGGCTTGATCTGTGCCACAATCCGAGGTGCAGCAGGAATGATCAATGATTTGTATAACGCGGGTATTACCCATTTGGATTTGCGGACAATCGAAGCGAATCACCCAGATGTGTTTGAGTTGATCTCGAATTGTGATGTCGTATATATTTCCAAGCCAGGCTATATGACCAGACCGCATTTGCTGACACTTCCAAAGGTAAAAGAGTATCAGGAAATCCCCGATCATCATGGGATTAACGAGCTGCGCAAGATTGTCACACAGTAAGACGAGTCCTTATTTTTTCTTTTAACCGGTTATTAGGAGAAGGATTATTTTGAATCGAGCTTACCTGATGCTGATCAGTGCTGTCTTTTTATGGGGCCTCACTGTTGTTCCGATGAAATGGACCTTAGATACGGTTCAGCCCTTTACCTTGATGTTTTTTCGGCTTTTACTCGCGGGTCTGCTGCTTTTACCGCTGGTCTGGTTGCGCAGAGGCAGAGTGTCAGGAAAGGCTGTGGCGATCCCGTGGATGCGCCTTGCGATGCTTTCCTTTACCGGTGTTGCCGGTTATTTTTTGATGAATACATATGGCATTTCGCTGACCAGTGGAGTCAATGCCAGCATTATATCAGCTACACTGCCGTTGTTTACTCTCTTGCTGGCTGCTTTGTACTTAAAAGAACAGATCCTGCTCACGCAATGGGTCGGTCTGGTGCTCGGGATCGGCGGTGTCTTGATGGTGACGATTCAGCCGCAATCTTTGCAGCAGGCGCATTCCTTGTGGGGAGATTTCTTGGTACTGGCTTCGCAATTTATTTGGACGGTGTACGTCGTCCAGCTGAAGCGCCCCAAAGGGGAAGAAAAGCTTTCCAGTGAGCTGTTCACCGCGTTGACCTTCTTGCTCGGCAGTGCGATGCTCCTGCCTTTTGCCGCATGGGAGACATGGCATTTCGGGCTGCCTTCTGCATCAGGGAAATCCGTGATGAGCTTTTTGTTCTTGGTTCTCTGCTGCACGATGCTCGCTTACCTGATGTGGAATAAGGCTTTAGAGCGTATACCTGCCGCCAAAGCGGGCATTTATTTAAACGCCATACCACTACTGAATGTGCTGACATCCATCCTGCTCTTAAGCGAGCAAATGAGCTGGAGAACCATCGTGGGAGGGCTCCTGGTACTCGTGGGAGTGGCGTGGGCGGAAAGGCGTAAACATGCCCGAGGCTTAGTCAGGGCTAAGCTGGATGCGTAGTTTGCCTGCTGCTGCCAAGACGGGACAAAAGCTGATTTTCTAAACGCACTAGACAGGTGTCCATGCCAATGCCTCATTACCTACATACCTTGTAGATGTACCGATTAAGAGGGGGTGAAGGTAATGGGTTGCGGATGCAGAAGGTCTTCTCATTGTAAATGTCACGTTCGGAAATGCTGCAAGAAGAAATACTACAAGAAACACTGCTACTATAAGCCTGTTTACAAAACGGAGTGCAGAAGTAGCTATGGTAGCTGTGGCCACCATGGTGGAAGCTGCGGGCACGACGGTTATGGTTCCTCTTCGGGTTATGGCCACGGCGGCAAATATTAATCAAAAACGAAAAGCGCCTTTTGGGCGCTTTTTCGTTTTTTCGCAAGTTTGGGCGGAATCCATCGTAGACTAAACTATCCGAAAATAGGAGGAGTCATGATGAATCAGCAGTATGGCAAAGATGAACGGATGTGGGCCATGATTGTCCACCTATCCGCACTGGTCGGGTTTATCATTCCGCTCGGAAACGTTCTAGGGCCCCTGATTATCTGGTTAATTAAAAAAGACACCAGTCCGTTCATTAACACGCATGGAAAGGAAGCACTTAATTTCAGCATCACCGTTACGATCTACGCGGCTATTTCTTATTTATTGCTCATTGTCTTTATCGGTGCACTGCTCTTAATCGCACTGTTTTTGTTCTGGGCTATATTCCTGATCATGGCTGCAGTCAAAGCAAACGAGGGCAACGATTTCCGTTACCCGCTCACCTTTCGTTTTGTCAAATAGGGTGGCACGACGTGGGGCTGTTCCGAGAGGGAGCAGCCCTTTTGTTGAGGTGATTTTGAATTTTCTCAATAAAGAAGGAGGGGATATAACCTTTCGCGAAAAATTAAAGAGTGTATATCGCGGAAAGGGGTGTCCAGGTATGCTGACAGGGGTTACGGTTATCGATTTTTCACGCCATCTTCCCGGACCGGTCTGCACGATGCGGCTGGCTGATCTGGGTGCTGAGGTTATCGAGATCAATTCGTTTCCTGCCCATGATCCCGGACCCTCGACGCATGCTGTCAACTGGGAAGCCAGGGAGACGGGAGCATTTTACCTGCGTTCCCATCGCAATCACAAAAGTATTTCACTGAATCTGCGTACGGAAGACGGGAAGGCGCTCGCGTTTGCTCTGGCGAGTCAGGCAGACGTCGTAGTGGAGAGCTACCGCGCTGGGGTGCTCCGGCATCTGGGGCTCGATTACGACAGTCTGTGGGCAGTTCATTCCTCCCTCATCTATTGCTCGGTCACAGGCTACGGCCAGAGCGGGGAGATGAATCAGCTCGGCGGGAATGACCTGAATATTCAGGCGGTTAGCGGGTTTTTATCGGCGCTGCGCGATGGAGAAGGAAAGCCGGTCATTGCGGATATACCCATCGCTGACTATGCGGTGGGCTTGTATGCGAGCGAACAGATCTGCGCAGCGCTTGTCCAGCGTGCACGTACGGGACGAGGAGCCTATTTGGACGTGGCGTCCGGAGATCTTCTTTCCTCCTGGATGGGGCTGCATGCGATCCTCGGGAGATGCCGATCGTCACAGGAGTACAGCTCAGCGCGCCATGAGCGCCTCGCCTATCAGGTGTATGAGACCTCAGATGGTCAGTATGTTGCTCTTGCCGCAGTAGAGGAGAAGTTCTGGCTGAATTTTTGCCGCGCGGTTGGCCGCGACGATTGGGAGAGCGCATACCAGGCCACTGTTTCAGAACAGCCCGAGGTTTACGAGGACTTGAAAGCGCTCTTCTCTTCCCGAACACAGGCGGAATGGAGCGAGCTCGGCATGGAAGTGGACTGCTGCCTGACCGCTGTCGAAGATATGGAAAACTGGGCAAACAGCTTGTATGTTACGAGCAGGGAGATCGCGTATACGCTGCCTTATCTAGAAAAGAGAACATCATCCGCCGGTGGCAGCAAGTGGGCTGCCTGGTACACCGATCATACACACGAGCTGCTGAGAAAAAAGCTGCGCTTAGCTGAAAGCGAACTTGGCCGGCTGCAAAAGCTCGGAGTCATCCCCGCTATCCCCACCTAAGAGAGGAGAATCACTCAAGCATGGAACAAGGACAAAAGCCGGATGTTTGGTCAGCATGCGAAAATGGCGTGTGGACGATCACTCTCAACCGTCCACAGGTATTGAACGCTTTGACCATCGAGATGTTTTATCAGCTTCGCGAAGAGATCGAGCAAGCGGAAAGGGCTGAAAATGCAGATGTAGTCGTGCTGAGGGGGGCAGGGGGAAACTTTTGCTCGGGGGCTGACTTGAGTGTCCTTGCCGTTTTACGGGAAGATACGCAAGCAGACGAAGCCCTCAGCGTGATCAACGAGTTTTTAACCAGGCTGCACCGAATGCCAAAGCCAGTGATTTCCGTCATCGAAGGTGCTGCGGTAGGCGCAGGCCTGAACTTGGCTTTGCATGCGGACTTTGTCATCGCAACGAACAACGCTCTTTTACAGGAGCCGTTTGTCCATCTCGGTTTGACAACCGACTTCGGTGGAACGTACTTGCTGCCCAGGCTCGTAGGACTAGCACAGGCAAAACGATTGGCATTGCTGGGAGAGCGGCTATCAGGGCAAGAGGCAGAGCGGATTGGATTCATTTATAAAGCGGTGGACATAGAGAGGCTGGCTGAAGAAGTCGAGAAGCTGATCATGACCGTACGGCGAGTTCCGAATCAAGCGTATGCCGTCACCAAAGAAGGATTGGGGCGGGCGCAGGGGATGGAGCTGGAGCAGGCTCTGGAATGGGAAAAGGAGCAGCAGCCTCGTTTGATCGCTCATCCAGATTTCCTTTCGCTGATCGCAGCAAAGCGCAAGAAATAAAGAGGTTTGGGTTGCTGATTTGCCCGACTGAGGAAAGAATATCCGTTGAGCGTCAAAGGAATCTGTGGTAAAGTAAACGTATCAAGATCCTGCGATGTACGTAAGGCCGTAAATGTTTCTAACCTTATACGTGTTTTTCGGGAGACGGAATTTTGTAATGGAAGTCAGGCCCACCTCCTTTTTGGATGCATGGGAAGGCAGAAGTTCGAAGGGGTCACCCACCTGTGTGAGCGCAGGTTATAGAAACATGAGGTCAACGGCAGAGCGGGGACTTGGCCTGTTTATAAACAAGCTCTCGGGCAATTGATAGAGTGCAAAACAAAAAACCACTTGGAACATGATGTTCTAGGTGGTTTTTTGTCGTGAAGGAAGTCAGTTGTAAGGAGCGCTGAAGGATGCATCAATGGGTGGTTTTGTTTTGCTTGCCGGCCCCTTGACCCTTTTCCTGTCCGCCTCCGCTGTGGCGCTGCTGTCCTTGTCCTTGGCCGTCCTGCTGATCTCCTTGATTCACGATGGTCAATGTTTGCTGCAAGGATTGTGTGTCTTGCGCATCCTGCAGGATTTGGTACATTTGCAGGAAGTTCGCTTTTTGACCTTCGGGGATGCCCTTGATGCGAACGGTCATCTCCTGCGGGCCGTTTTGTTGCTGCTGTTGCTGCCCTCCGCCGCCGCCGTCGCCTCCGTTACCGTTACTGTTTCCTTCCTGACTGCTCGGCTGCTCGTCCAAGAAGCTCAGGAACATGGAATCATCAGAGTTGCTGTCCTGCTGATTTTGTTTTCCTTGCCCGCCGTCTTGTGATTGCTGCCCTTGATCCTGCCCTTGTCCACCTTGCCCGCCTCCCTGTGGTTGGTCGAACAAGACGCTGAATTCATTTAAGTCGGTTTGGATGATGCCAATGACGTTCATCCCGATCCCCCTTCCAATGATTGTAGTATGCCTCAGCCCGGATGTTTGGAGTGATGCACGCCATGATGCTGCAGGTAACTATGGAAAAAGTACTCAGCTACGGTAACCACGAAGGCTGTGAGCAAGATCCCCGGTAGATGATAGGGTTGGGCAAATACGTAACTGCTTATCCAAAACAAAGCAAAAACCATGATAAAATCAGCTGTGGTTGCAAAGGTATTATTGGTCTTGGGCAGGATGAGGGCATCCCCCAAAGCGTACGCAATCAAACTTACGACAATGCTGGTCAAGACCGCGAATGTCAGTGATGTTCCCGACCACCAAAGCCCTGGAACCGCAATGATACCGTTTACCAAGAGCTTGATTAAGATGTTCAAGAACGAACACCTCCTTTCATGCTCTTAGTATGAACGCTCCTCCCTTCGCTATGCGTTGCGGGAGGCGTTCGTTTTTAGCTGCCGAATCAGCGCGCTGTCTGGCGTTACGTACAAGGTGCGCTGCTGTTCGTAGATCACGTAGCCAGGTTTGGAACCGCTTGGTTTTTTTACATGTCTGATCAGGGTGTAGTCCACCGGTACCTGGCTTCCCTGCTGGGCGCGGCTGAAGTAGGCTGCCAGATTGGCGGCTTCCAGCAAAGTCTGATCGGAAAACTCTCGAGCGCGGATGACGACGTGAGAGCCAGGGATATCTTTAGTATGCAGCCACGTTTCATAAGGAGCAGCCAGCTTGTTGGTTAGATATTCGTTCTGCTTGTTATTTTTTCCAACGAGGATATCCGTGCCATCTGTTGATTGATAGGCTTCCAGTTCAGGGCGAACGTCTTTCTTTTTGCGTGGGCCACGCTTTTTACGATCGCGCATGTAGCCTTGCTCGACCAGCTCTTCCCGAATTTCCTCGGCATCCTTGAGGGTAGCATGAGCCAGCTGTACGAGAAGTCCATCCAAATAGCTGATTTCCGTTTGGGCTTGTTCGATTTGCTCCCCGACAACTTGCATGCTGTTTTTCGCCTTGTTGTAACGCTTGTAATACGACTGCAAATTTTCCGAAGGGGTCTTGAGCGGATCGAGTGGAATGGTGATCATGGCACCTGCTTCGTCGTACCAATTGACTGTGACGAGCTCGGTATCTCCTCGCTTCATTTGATGCATGTTGGCCGTGATCAGCTCACCGTACAGGCGGAACAGATCAGCGTCTTTTGCTTCCTGCAGCGTATTTTCAAGCTTCTCGATTTTTTTCTCGTTCTTGTTTTTCTCCCCTGTCACGAAGCGGATCAGATCATGCGCACGCTGCTTGACGGTATCACGCAGAGCTTTCCCTTCATAAAAGGCTTGCAGGCAGGCTTGAACAGAGGCAAAGCTCGTAGCGGACACACGATCTGTGAGATGTGTGAGAGCTACGACATGAAAGTTCGCTTTGTCTGCCGTTTCCACTATTTCTGGAGCGTACTTGTCCTGCAAAATATCCTGCATGATCTCGGAATACGCTTTCCAGAGAGAGTCTCGATTGGCTAGGCCTGCACGGAAAACGATCTCTTTTGCCAAAAGGGGGCTGATGCCCGTATAGGCCTCCACAATTTGCTTGTCGAGTCTGCCGCTGTTCCAATCGATCGAGGACAGAAACGACTGCTCCGTTGCTGCCAGGGGGTCCTCTTTGTCCTGGCTCGGTGGGGAGACGTAGTGTTTACCAGGTACGACTTGGCGGTATTGGCTGATCGCCATCGTGACATGCAGAGCACTGTCGAGGATCATGCCGGACTGCGGGTCCATGAGGATGATATTGCTGTGTTTCCCCATGATCTCCATGATAATGCGCCGTGAGACAGTATCGCCGAGCTCATCCCGTGTTCGAACGTCGATGTGGATGATGCGCTCCATGCCTACCTGCTGGACAGACTCGATTACGCCGCCTTCGCAATGCTTGCGCAAAAGCATGCAAAACATCGGAGCCTCCAAGGGGTTGATGAATTCCTCGGTCGTCAAATGAATGCGCGGATAAGTCGGGTTGGCGGAAAGGAGAAGCTTTACGTTTTCTCCTTGGCAGCGAATCTGCATAACAATATCCGTATGATGGGGCTGGTGCACCTTGGAAATGCGTCCGCCCACGAGTTTATGTAGCTCCCGTACGACAGCACGGGTTACAACGCCGTCAAATGCCACTATGCTCACCTCAATCAAAGAAAGTACATGAATAAATCGGGCATGGTGAAGAGCTGCCAGTCACAGTGTAGCACAAAGGCACGTGGGGAGGAACTTTGTTGTCGGCCCGTATTCGGGTCTTTGCTGCCAACAAAGTTGACACTGCCAAGAGTTGTCTCCTATAATTAATTAATTGATTTTACGTCTGTGGAAGTGAAAACAATGGTTCGAAGTATGACAGGGTATGGACGAAAAGACGACATGAAGGGCTCTTTGCGGTTGACGGTGGAGCTTCGTGCCGTCAATCACCGGTTCCAAGAGATACTGGTGCGGTTGCCCAAAAACATGAGCATGCTGGAGGATCAAGTCCGCAAGCTCGTTGCACAGTATGTACGACGAGGTCGTGTGGACGTGACGATTTCCTTGGAAGGAAGCGCGACGATCTCGCCCGAGGTTGCCATTGATTGGAGCATAGCCGAACAATTCCTGAAGCTGTCGCGCGAGATGGACCAGCGCTTTTCACTGGAGACGCCACTCACCGCCAAGGATTTATTGCTTTTTCCCGGCGTGATACATACCAAAGAAACTGAGGAAGCAGAGCGCGACGAATTGGCGAGCTGGCTGCTTTCCGAGGTCGACACTGCGGCAAGGGATCTGCTTTCCATGAAAATGGTCGAGGGAGAACGGCTCTATGCTGATCTGACCCAACGGCTGCTTTCAGTCAACAAGTGGTTAGAAGACATCATTCTGTTGGTTCCTTCCAGTACGCAGGAATACCACAATCGCCTGCACCAGCGCCTGAGCGAGTGGGCAGAGCAAGCGCCATTCGAATTGGATCAGCAACGCTTGGCACAGGAAGTCGTTTTCTTTACGGAGAAAAGTGATATCAGTGAAGAAATTACTCGCCTCAAGAGTCATTGCCACCAGTTCAAGCAACAGCTGGAAAAGGAAGAAGCGGTTGGGCGCAAGCTGGATTTTCTGCTGCAGGAGATGAACCGAGAGGCAAATACGATTGCCTCCAAAGCCAATCATTTGCAAATCCAGCATCTGGCGGTCGAGATCAAGACCGAGCTGGAGAAGATGAGAGAGCAAGTTCAGAATGTTGAGTAGGATGAAAGGATGGGCTGGGCCGTCATGGCAATCAAGCTAATCAATATTGGATTTGGTAATATTGTAAACGCGAATCGCATTATTTCGATCGTAAGTCCTGAGTCGGCTCCAATCAAAAGGATCATTCAGGAAGCGCGTGACCGCAATATGCTGGTAGACGCGACGTATGGCAGACGGACACGTGCGGTGATTATTACGGACAGCGATCACGTGATTTTGTCGGCCGTTCAGCCAGAGACAGTAGCACAACGGCTGACGACGAAAGATGACGAATCGGATGAATAAGTAGGAGTTGTAAATCATGACCATGGTTGATCGCGGTCTCCTTCTGATTCTTTCTGGACCTGCGGGAGTGGGAAAAGGAACGGTCTGCAAAGCTTTGCGCGAGCGTATGCCTGAGCTTGTGTATTCCGTTTCTGCTACCACTCGTTCTCCGCGTCCAGGAGAAGTGGATGGAGTCAATTACTTTTTTAAGTCCAAGGAAGAGTTTCAGCGCATGATTGAACAGGATGAACTGCTGGAGTGGGCTGAATACGTAGGAAATTTCTACGGAACTCCACGTAAGTTCGTGGATGAAATGCTTTCTCTTGGAAAAGATGTTATTCTGGAGATTGAAGTGCAGGGCGCTCTGCAGGTAAAAGACCGTTTTCCACAAGGAACGTTTTTGTTCCTGGCTCCTCCTGATCTGAATGAACTGGAGAACCGCATTGTGGGACGAGGCACCGAGACGGAAGATGTCATTCGCAAACGGATGGAAGTCGCCCGCGCGGAGATCGAGCTGATGGATCACTACGATTATGTGGTGGTCAATGACGTGATCGAGTCGGCATGTGATCGGATCCAAGCGATCATTACCGCTGAGCATCTGAAAAAAGAGCGTCAGGTTCACAAGTATCGTAAATGGTTAAAGGAGGTCGAATAATCCATGTTGTACCCATCTATTGATGAATTGACCGCAAAGGCAGAAAGCAAATACATCCTCGTAACGGTAGCGTCCAAACGCGCACGTCAGCTGAGAGAAAACAGCGAGCTGCAAGTTGTAAGACCAAAATCCAAAAAGTTTGTCGGGCAAGCTTTGGAAGAATTTATTTCCGACGAGCTGGTTCACGAATTTTTGGACGGACGCAAATAAGGTGACCCCACTAAAAACAACCTCATGCAGGTTGTTTTTTTCGGATAGGGACGAGAGGAGAGAGACGGATGCCCACGCTTGCAGGAAAACGAATTGTATTAGGCGTATCAGGCGGCATTGCTGCGTACAAGGCAGCGGCGCTTACGAGCAAGCTGACACAGGCTGGCGCGATTGTTCATGTCATTTTGACCGAGAATGCGCAGAAGTTCGTGCAGCCGGTGACATTTCAAGCTTTATCTCATCAGCCTGTTCATACGGATACATTTAACGAGCCGGATCCTCATGTGATTAGTCATATCGATTTGGCGGACAAGGCAGATTTGGTGCTGGTGGCACCTGCGACGGCAAATATCATCGGGAAAATAGCGAATGGAATCGCGGATGATATGCTCACGACCACACTGCTTGCGACAAAAGCGCCTGTCATGGTAGCGCCTGCGATGAACGTGAACATGTACGGTCATCCTGCCGTGCAAGCCAATATGGAGAAGCTGGTGCAGTACGGCTATCGCTTTGTGGAGCCTGGGGTAGGGCTTCTGGCATGTGGCTGGATTGGCAAAGGCCGCTTGGCTGAGCCGGAAGAAATCGTGGAGGCAGTCGCCGCTTTTTTTGCGGAGCAGAATCAGCCGCGGCCGCAGGATTTGCAGGACAAGCTCGTGCTGGTTACAGCCGGACCTACGCGCGAAAAGATTGACCCTGTCCGCTATATTACCAACCATGCCTCAGGAAAGATGGGCTATGCCATCGCAGAGGCGGCGCGGGATCGCGGAGCGCGGGTCGTACTCGTCAGTGGACCTACCGCTTTGCCAAAACCGACAGGCGTCCAGTTTGTAGCGGTTGAATCCGTACAGGAAATGTTCGATGCGGTTATGGAGTATTTGCCTGAGAGCGACATCGTGATCAAATCGGCTGCAGTTTCTGACTACCGGCCAAAAACGGTTCAAGAGCACAAGATGAAAAAAGGGGACGGACCTCTGGTGCTTGAGCTGGACAAGGCGCCTGATATTTTACGGACGGTCGGGGAGAGAAAGACGAAGCAGTTTGTCGTCGGATTTGCTGCGGAGACACAGGATGTGATCAAGTACGCTCAGGACAAGCTGGAGAAAAAGAACCTCGACATGATCGTTGCAAACAACGTACTGGCAGAAGGAGCGGGCATGGGAAGTGACACAAACATCGTCACTTTGCTCACACGGGCCGGAGAGATCGTGGAGTTGGACAAGCTGAGCAAGCGCGATGTAGCGGACAAGCTGCTCGATGCTGTAGTGCTGAAGCTCGCGAAACGTCCGCTGTCTGAGCTGTCATGATTGCCCAAATCATCGTGGACGTGCCGGTCAATCGGACTAACCGGCCATTCGATTACCGGATTCCTGCGTGGCTAAGTCCTCTCATTCGGGTAGGAAGCCGCGTTGTTGTTCCTTTTGGTCCACGTAAATTGCAAGGATATGTGACCGGCATCACAGACGAAGGTACTGACTTTACGGATCACGCCCGATTAAAAGAGGTGGAGCAAGTCCTGGACGATACCCCCCCTCTCACCAAAGAACTGCTCGATATGAGCGAGTGGATGTCGAAGCAATATTTGTGTCCTTGGGTTACGGCTGTTCAGGCGATGCTGCCAGCCGTTCTGAAAGGCAAATCGGAAAAATGGCTGACGGCTACAGACGATCTCGATGAGGATACATGCGGAAACTCAGGACTGCTTTGGGAGCTATCTCGCAAGCGGCAGCTTCCTTTGGCAGAGGTGGAAAAGCAGTTTCCCGAAGAGTATTTGCTCGTGCCAGGATGGATTCACAGCGGACTTTTAGCGACGGAATATCAGGTGAAGGATCGCATCACGCGCAAGCATCAGTCTTTTGTAAGGTGCTTGCTAGGTCCAGAGCAGCTGGCAGAAGCGATAGCTTCGCTGCCTGCAAGGGCTGAACAGATGCGGCGCGTACTTACGCTGTTCTCGCAGCATGCCGACCAGTCGTTTTCCATGCAAATGCTGCGAGACGAGTGGGGGATCACACGCTCTCCGCTTAAAAGCTTGGAGGCAAAAGGCTGGTTAGTGATAGAACAGGTCGAGGTTTATCGCGATCCGTACGCCAATCGGAAGTTTTCGGATAAAGCGAAGCCGGAATTTACCCCTCTACAAAAGCAAGTGCTGGCTCCGATCCTGTCGTCCATCCAAAATCAGGAGTACGCGGCCTATTTGCTTCACGGAGTGACGGGAAGCGGAAAGACCGAGGTCTATCTGGAAGCGATCGAAAAGACGCTGGAAAAAGGGCAGGAAGCGATCTTCCTCGTGCCTGAAATCTCGTTGACGCCGCAGATGGTAGAACGGTTCAAAGCGCGTTTTGGAGCCGATGTCGCCGTTTTGCACAGCGGCTTGTCGCAGGGAGAAAAGTTTGATGAATGGCGAAAAATTATCCGCAAGCAGGTAAAGGTGGTAGTCGGTGCGCGATCTGCCATTTTTGCTCCTTTTGAAAATGTCGGGCTGATCGTCATCGATGAAGAGCACGAGAGCTCGTACAAGCAGGAAGAAACGCCACGCTATCACGCGCGTGAGGTAGCTTTGTGGAGAGCGAAGCGCAACCATGCCGTGCTGTTGATGGGAAGTGCGACTCCTGCCTTGGAGACGTATGCACTGGCGACACGTGGGCGGTATACGCTCTTGGAAATGCCAGAGCGGGTAGGGAATCGTCCGATGCCGGCTGTTCATGTAGTCGACATGCGTGAAGAGCTGCAGGCAGAGAACCGTTCCATGTTTAGCCGCAAGCTGCATGAAATGATCGCGGATCGTTTGGAAAAGCAGGAGCAGATGGTGATCTTCCTGAACCGGAGGGGATTCTCCACGTTTGTCATGTGCCGCTCCTGTGGCTACACGATGCGCTGCATTCATTGCGATATTTCATTGACCTATCATAAAACGAATCATACAGCACGCTGCCACTACTGTGGCTATACGATTGCACAGCCTGCGCATTGTCCGGAATGCCAGAGCGAGCATATTCGCTTCTTCGGGACCGGTACGCAAAAAGTGGAGGCAGAGCTGGCCAAGCTGTTTCCGGGCATTCGCGTGATTCGCATGGACGTGGATACGACCTCCCGAAAAGGCGCACATGAGGAATTGCTGAGCAAGTTCCGGAAGGGCCAAGGGGATGTTCTCCTCGGGACGCAAATGATCGCAAAAGGGCTTGATTTTCCTCGGGTAACGCTCGCAGGAATCATCGCCGCAGACACCTCGCTGCATATACCGGATTTCCGCGCTGCCGAGAAGACCTTCCAGCTGCTGACGCAAGTGGGGGGACGTGCAGGCAGGCATGAGCTGGACGGCGACGTTGTCATTCAGACCTACACGCCTGAACATTACAGCATTCAGCATGCGACCCGGCATGATTACCGGTCCTTTTATGAGGATGAGATGCTTCAGCGCAGACGAACAGGCTATCCGCCCTATTTTCGACTGGTGCTGCTGACGTTCAGCCACGAGGATGTCCCCGTGGTGATTCGCAGCGCCCATACGATGGCGGATTATTTGCGGCAGCGACTGGCGGAGACGACGATATTATTAGGCCCGGTCGCTTCGCCTATTGCGAGAGTGAAGGATAGATTTCGTTTTCAGATCATGCTAAAATATCGTGATGAACCGCAATTGTCTGCCTTGCTCGCACAGGCGACAGCTGCGTTTGATGAGTGGAACAAACAGCAGAAGGTACTTATGACAATCGATGTTGATCCGTACGTACTGCTTTAGGGAGGATATCAACCAAATGGCTATTCGCACAATTGTAAAACATCCAGATCCGATCCTTCGTGAAAAAGCGATGGTGGTCACAAAATTCAATTCCAACCTGCACAAGCTGCTGGATGATATGGCTGATACGATGTACGACGCTGACGGGGTAGGACTGGCAGCTCCGCAAGTGGGTATTTCCAAACGCGTCATTGTCATGGATTGCGGTGAAGGTCTGATCGAGATCGTCAATCCAGAAATCGTGGATTTCAAAGGAGAGCAATTCGACTATCCGGAAGGCTGCCTGAGCATCCCGGGACTGCGCGGGGATGTGCGCCGCCACATGTGGATCAAGCTGCGCGGGCAAGACCGCAACGGAAATCCAATCGAGCTGGAAGCGGACGACCTTTTGTCCCGCTGCTCCCAGCATGAGATCGATCACTTGAACGGCGTACTGTTCATCGACGTGGCAGACAAGGTGTATCAGATCAGCCCGGATGAGGAAGGGGAATAATTCATTTTGAAAGAGGCTCGCGTATTATTCATGGGTACGCCTGACTTTGCAGTCGCAAGCTTGGAGGCGCTGCTCACGGAAGGGTACAACGTGGTCGGTGTGGTTACCCAGCCCGATCGCCCGGTAGGACGCAAGCAGGTCATGACGCCGCCGCCCGTCAAGGAGGCGGCTTTACGTCATGGTCTTCTGGTCCTGCAGCCGGAAAAAATCAAAGCGGAAGCAGCGCTTGATGAAGTGATTGCCCTTGCGCCGGACCTGATTGTAACGGCGGCCTATGGGCAAATCTTGCCGAAGCGACTGCTCGACGTACCACGCTTCGGGTGTATCAATGTCCATGCTTCCTTACTTCCCAAATACCGTGGCGGTGCTCCTATTCATAAATGCATCGTAAAAGGGGAAAAGGAGTCTGGGGTCACGATTATGTATATGGTGGAGGCCCTCGATGCAGGGGACATGCTTTCCAAAGTGGTGGTTCCAATCGAAGAGCGTGATACGGTCGGAACCTTGCACGACAAGCTGGCGGCTGCAGGCTCTTCGCTGTTGATCGAAACCGTGCCTCGTCTTTTGGCAGGGGAGCTGCAAGCAGAGGCTCAGGATCACGAGTCTGCTACGTTTGCTCCGAATATAAAACGCACCGATGAACGAATAGACTGGTCCCGCACCTCCGAGCAGATCTACAATCAGGTACGCGGTCTGAATCCGTGGCCCGTCGCTTTCACGACGCATGGAGGCAAGGTGTGGAAAATCTGGTGGGTTGAAAAGCATTCCGTGGACAGCAAGGGTCAGGAAGCAGGCACGATCATCGCCCGCGAAGAGGATGGCCTGGTCGTCGCTTGCGGAAGCGGTACTGTAAAAATCACCGAGCTGCAGCCAGAGGGGAAAAAACGCATGAGCGCTCTCGACTTTTTGCGTGGAGCGGGCAACAGCATTGAAATCGGCACAAAGGTAGGAGAATAGCCCGTGGCAAAAAAAGGTGCTCGTGACATCGCCCTCGATGTATTGAATCGGGTCGACGAACACAAGTCTTACAGCAATCTGGAGCTTCGAAATGTCCTGGATCGCTCGGAAATCAGCTCGGTAGATGCGGGGCTGGTGACAGAGCTTGTATATGGAACCATTCAGCGCAAGCTTACGCTGGAATTTGTACTGTCCCAATTTGTAGGGGGAAAAAAGGTACAGACATGGGTGCGCAATCTGTTGCTGCTCAGCCTGTATCAGATTCGTTTTCTGGACCGGATTCCCGAACGAGCTGCCGTGCATGAAGCCGTAGAGATTGCGAAACGTCGCGGACATCAGGGGATTGCCTCGATGGTCAACGGCGTGCTGCGAAACGTTTTGCGTCAGCCAGAGGTATGGGATCGACTGCCAAAAGGCGATGCCGTAAAGCAAATCGCGGTTACGCATTCTCATCCGGAATGGCTGATTCGCGAGTGGATCAAGCTCTACGGGGAGGAAGCTACAAAGGCGATCTGTGACGCAAACAATCGGGCTCCCCATACGTCCATCCGAGTGAATCCGTTGAAAACAACAAGAGACGAGCTGCTGACCAAGCTGAGAGAAGATGGCAGTGAGGCAGTGGCTTCGGTCTTGAGCGATCAGGGGATCATCCTGGACGGCGGGCACGCTGCAGGTACTCGCTGGTTTAAAGAAGGCTATTACACGCTGCAGGATGAAAGCTCTATGCTGGTAGCATCCGCAGTAGCTCCGCAGCCGGGCATGCGTGTGCTCGATGCCTGCGCAGCCCCTGGCGGCAAGACCTCTCATCTAGCGGAAAAAATGGACAATCGCGGTGAGATTATCGCCAACGACGTGCATCCACACAAGCGTGAGCTGATCGCAGGGACTGCGAAACGGTTGGGCATTTCCATCATGGAGACGATGGTCTGTGATGCGCTCGATCTTCCGGAAAAAGGTCTGGGCTTGTTCGACCGAGTCCTGCTCGATGCCCCGTGCACTGGCTTTGGCGTAATTCGGCGCAAACCTGACCTGAAATGGAACAAGTCGAAGGAAGATGTGCGCTCTATCGCTCAATTGCAGTATCAGCTGCTCGTGGGTCTGTCTACGATGGTAGCTCCCGGAGGTACGTTGGTGTACAGCACGTGTACAATGGAGCCGATGGAAAATCAGGATATTGTCCGCCGTTTTGTAGACAAGCAACCGGAGTTTGTATTGGACGAGACTTTGCGGGACGATTTACCTGCCGTTGTCCGCGACAAGATGGACGAATCCGGTGCTTTCGTACAAATTTTGCCGCATCATTTTGATAGTGATGGGTTCTTTATTGCCCGTTTGCGACGAAAAGATTAGAAAAAAGAGGAGTGGCGCGCCTTTTGAGATGGTGCCACTCCTTTCCCTTTGTTTGCAGCGGTGCGGATTGGTTTACACTAGGAAAAGTGACGCATTTCTAAACTGGATGCCAAAACCGTTTGAAGCGCAGACCAATGCGAGGTACAATGATAGAATGACTGAAAATTGTTTAGCAATGAATTTGAGGATGTGAAAACAGCAATGCCGATTACCACATTTACTAGCGCCAAGCCGCTTATTTACAGCCTGACTCAAGACGAGATGAAGCAATGGCTGGTAGACGCTGGAGATAAAGCGTTTCGTGCACAGCAAATTTTTGATTGGCTGTACGTGAAACGCGTGACCTCTTTTGAAGAGATGAGCAATCTGTCCAAGGACTTGCGCCAAAAGCTGGCGGATACGTTTCGGATGGATCCTCTAAAAGAAATCACGCATCAGGAATCGCAGGACGGGACTATCAAGTTTCTGTTCCAGTTAGTGGATGGACACGCGATCGAGACCGTTATCATGCGCCATAACTACGGAAACAGCATCTGTGTGACGACACAGGTAGGCTGTCGAATCGGATGTACATTTTGTGCCTCTACACTCGGCGGGCTAAAGCGTAACCTCGATGCGGGCGAAATCGTATCTCAAGTATTGATGGCCCAGCGCAAGCTCGATGCGGATGGCGAACGTGTCAGCCATGTCGTCGTGATGGGAATCGGGGAACCGTTTGAGAACTTCGAGAGCCTGATGGGCTTTTTGACCGTGATTAACGATAACCGTGGACTGAACATCGGCGCTCGTCACATCACAGTCTCCACCAGTGGGATCGTGCCGAAGATTTACGAGTTTGCGGAAAGAGGCGGACAAGTCAACCTGGCTATTTCCCTGCATGCTCCGAATACCGAGCTGAGAAGCCAGCTGATGCCGATTAACCGAGGCTTCCCTCTTGCACAGCTGATGGAAGCTTGCCGTCACTATATTAACAAGACAGGCCGCCGCATCAGCTTTGAATACGGTTTGTTCGGCGGGAAAAACGATCAGCCGCAGCACGCGGAAGAGCTGGCAGAGCTGATTGGCGATATGCTGTGTCACGTCAACCTGATTCCGGTCAACTACGTACCGGAGCGGGATTATGTACGCACACCGCGCAACGAGATTTTCCAATTCAAACGCATTTTAGAGGACAAAGGAATCAATGTGACCATCAGACGGGAGCACGGCAGTGACATCGCTGCTGCTTGCGGTCAGCTGAGAGCACAACACGCTAAAGAAACCGTGGGGTGATACCATGGAAATTGCAATGAAATCCCATGTGGGCCACGTCCGTTCCGTAAATGAGGACTACTTTGCCGCTGAGGCAGATGTGAACGGACGCGCCCTCGCTGTTCTGGCCGATGGTATGGGCGGACATGAGGCGGGCGAGATTGCCAGCCGCCTTGCTGTTGAGCGAATAGTAAAAGAACTGCGTCACCTTGCTGCTGATGTAGTGGGAGAGGATGCTCGTGAGCATCTGATGAACGCTGTGCTGCTCGCGAATAAGGAAGTGTACGAATACGCGCAGGAACACCCGGAGTGCAATGGGATGGGGACGACGACAATCGCGGCCTTGTTTGGGTCAAGCACGGTCATGACGGCGCATATCGGAGACAGCCGCCTTTACAAATACGGTTCCGACGGTTTGGTGATGAAGACGGAGGATCATTCGCTGGTCAATGAGCTGGTGAAAAATGGGCAGATTACCGCCGAAGAAGCGGCTGTCCATCCCCATCGCAATGTCATCATGCGATCATTGGGGACGGAGCCGGATGTCCTGATCGACCTGGACGAATTTGAATGGGAGCCTGGGGATGTCGTCTTGATTTGCTCAGACGGATTAAGCGATAAAGTGCCAGCTTCTACGATGGAAGAATGGCTACAGAAAGAGACTTCTCTGCAGGAGAAGGTAGACGGCCTGGTGCAGGAAGCGCTGGCCGCTGGTGGGCAGGACAATATTACGCTCGTTGCCGTGCGCAACATGCCCGTAGCCAGTGAGAAAGAGGGGTGAGAGAGATGGATGGTCAACGGCTTGGAGGGCGGTACCAGCTAGAAGCCCGCGTAGGTGGGGGTGGAATGGCGATCGTTTACAAGGCCAAGGATTTGATTTTAAATCGTCCCGTTGCGGTGAAGGTATTGCGTTCACAGTTCGGGGGAGACGAAGACTTCGTGAACCGGTTCAGACGGGAAGCGCAGGCAGTTGCAAGCCTGTCTCACCCCAATGTGGTCGGGGTTTACGATGTTGGGCAGGACGGCGACACCCATTACATGGTGATGGAATACATAGAAGGCTATACGCTGAAGGAAGTTATCATTCAGCGAGGCGCTCTTCCCGTGGAAGAAGCTGTGAGAATCGCGGAACAAATTTGTGACGCACTCGATCATGCCCATCAAAATCAGATCATTCACAGAGATATTAAGCCACACAACATCATGATCGGCAAAAATGGGCGAGTAAAGGTGACAGACTTCGGTATTGCCCGTGCAGTTACCTCAACAACCATTACCCATACGAATGCGATGCTGGGCTCCGTCCACTATTTCTCGCCTGAACAAGCGAGAGGCGGTATCACTGGGGAAAAATCGGATATTTACTCATTGGGGATTGTGCTCTACGAAATGGTGACTGGAGAGCTGCCGTTTTCCGGAGACTCGCCGATTTCTGTGGCGCTGAAGCATCTGCAGGAGCCGTTGCCAGAGCCGCGGCAAGTAAACCCGGCGATTCCGCAAAGCGTCGAGAACGTCATTCTCAAGGCTTTGGTGAAGGATCCGTTTCTGCGCTATTCGTCTGCGCGTGAAATGCTAGAAGATTTGGAGACCTGCCTGTTTCCCGAGCGCTTAAACGAGGAAAAGCTGACGTTCCCGATTGACGAGGAAATGACACGGGTGGTTCCGCTCATTACACAGGACATGCTCGATCAGCACGCAAACGGCCGGACAGGTGTTGGCCAAAGAAGCGGTAGGTACGAGCAGCAG
Source organism: Brevibacillus centrosporus (assembly GCF_003710815.1). Lineage (GTDB taxonomy): Bacteria > Bacillota > Bacilli > Brevibacillales > Brevibacillaceae > Brevibacillus > Brevibacillus centrosporus. The sequence continues at coordinate 487,573 of NZ_RHHP01000001.1, read as the reverse complement.
CTCGAGGACGACGAGGAACAGAAGCCGCAGAAAAAATGGTGGGTCAAAACCTTGCTTTGGGTAGCGGGAATCGGTTTGTTCCTCGTGCTAGGCTTCTTCGGATTCAACTTCCTGCTCAATGTGTTCCCTTCCGTACCTGAGGCACCGGTTCCTTATGTAGAAGGGATCGAGGTAACTTTGGCGCAGAAGAAGATAGAGGAAGCCAATCTAGTGGCGAAAGTCGTGGAGGAAGCAAACGATACGATAGAGAAGGGCTTGGTCATCAGACAGGACCCGGCTCCGCCCATGCGGTTAAAAGAAAAAGCAATCGTCACGCTCTATGTGAGCAAAGGACAGCAGGCTGTTCCTATGCCAAATCTCGTCTCCTTATCCCGATCGGTTGCTGAGGATATGCTAAAGCAGCTGGGCTTCAAGACAAATGCCATCACGTTTGAGGAAGTCGAGGATGACAACGCAGAAGCAGGCATTGTGATTGGTCAGTCGCCGGATGCAAACGCGTCGGTTTACCCGACGAAGGACACGGTCCGCGTCACTGTCAGCAAGGGCAAATCGTTTGTGAAAATGCCAAATGTCGTCGGAAAATCGGTGGAGCAGGCTCAGGTAGAGCTGTTCAAGCTCGGACTCGAAGTCGGTGAAACGAAGGAAGAGCCGTCGTATACGACAGACAAGGCAGGCGTCGTCCTCTCCACTCACCCGTATGATGCAGGGATGCAGGTGCAAAAAGGAGTTAAGGTACCACTCACGGTAAGCAACGGTCAGTACCCGGCGGACGCCAAACTGGCAAACGCACCTGTGTATGTGGAAGTCGTACCGGGCGAAACTGCGGAGATCAAGATCGAAGTGAGTGACTCCCGCGGTGATGGGCAGCAAGTGTACAAGGAGACGATCACGGAGAGCAGGGAGTACGATGTTCCAGTCGTTCTGTCTCCACAAAAAGATGCCGTGATTAAAGTGTTCAAAAAAGATCCGACGAAAAATGAGTATGTGGAATACCAGACCATACCCATTTCGTACAGCAGCTTGCCATAAGCATGTGGAGGGACATGAATGCCAGAAGGACGCATTGTAAAAGCTTTGAGCGGATTTTACTACGTTGCCGATGGGGACCGTGTTTTTAGTTGTCGAGCACGTGGGCTATTCAAGAAAAAGGGTGCAAAGGTAAATCCGCTCGTGGGCGACTGGGTAGTCTACGATGCAATCAATGAAGAAGAAGGGTATGTGATGGAGGTGGGTGAGCGGACCAGTGAACTGGTTCGACCGCCCATTTCCAATGTGGATCAGGCCGTGCTGGTCTTTTCCATGTTCAAACCTGCCTTCAGCGCGTTATTACTGGACAAGTTTCTGGTCCATACCGAGCATGCTGGCATTGATTCCATCATTATCCTGTCAAAGGCAGATCAAGTGCCGGAAGAAGAGGTAAGAGCCATCACCGAGAAATACGAGGCAATCGGCTATACGGTCATTCCAACCTCGACAAAACAGGAGACACGTGGATTGCAGGAAGTGCGAGAAGTCCTGCATGATCGGATTTCCGTTTTTGCTGGTCAGTCAGGCGTAGGAAAATCGTCGCTGATCAACGCGTTGTTCCCGGGGGTAAGCCTGCAAACGGGAGATGTGAGTGAAAAGCTGGGGCGCGGGAAGCACACGACCCGTCATGTCGAGCTGATTCCTCTCGAGGGAGGCGGCTATGTCGCAGATACGCCGGGCTTCAGTTCCTTGGAATTTATGGATTTGGACGAGCTCGACTTGGCAGAGGCATTCCGGGATTTTGCAGAGCGTTCACCCGATTGCAAGTTTCGGGGCTGCCTGCATGTGACAGAGCCATCCTGCGCCGTCCAGGAAGGTGTAGCCTCAGGGGAACTGAGCAAAGAGCGCTACGAGAATTACCTGCAATTCCGCGAAGAGCTGAAAGAATATCAACGGAGGAATAAACCATGGTAAAAATAGCACCTTCTATCCTGTCTGCGGACTTTGCCAGATTGGGTGAGGAAATTCAGGACGTCGAACGGGGAGGCGCAGACTGGATTCACGTAGATGTCATGGATGGACATTTTGTTCCGAATATCACGATTGGACCTTTGATCGTGGATGCCATCCGCCCAGTTACAAAGCTTCCGCTCGATGTGCATCTCATGATCGAGGAACCAGATCGCTACATTCCTCAGTTCGCCAAGAGCGGTGCAGACTGGATTACCGTTCATCAGGAAGCATGCCGCCATTTGCACCGTACGCTCGCACTAATCAAAGAGCAAGGGGTGAAAGCAGGCGTCGTACTGAATCCCGCAACGCCAGTGTCTACGATCGAGCACGTGCTTACGGATCTGGACATGGTGCTCTTCATGACTGTCAACCCAGGCTTTGGCGGGCAAAAATTCATTCACAATGTGGTTCCGAAGATCAAACAGCTGCGTCAAATGCTGGATGAGCGCGGCCTTGGTCACGTTGAGATCGAGATCGACGGTGGCGTGAATACCGAGACAGCCCGTTTATGCGAAGCGGCAGGGGCGACCGTACTCGTTGCCGGAAGCGCCGTATTCAATCAAAAAGACCGTGCGCAAGCTATCGCAGCGATTCGCGGATAAAAGCGTACGTACAAACCGCAAAAAGCCATCTCTTTCACGTGGAAGGGATGGCTTTTTCGTTTTTATTCAGGGCGATCGGAAGTCACATACGTTCCCGCAATCAAATCGTGAATAGCACGTTTGTCTTCACGGACACCGACCATGATCGCGCTGATGATCGCACCTATGCCCAGTGTTACGGTATAGATCAGCCAGCAGCCTACTACGATGCGCAGGAGCATCGTTCCTATGCCAACAGGACTCCCATCCATTTTTACGATGCGAATGCCCACGATTCTTTTTCCGACCGTATAGCCGTACCAGAAAACCGGCAGCAAGAGACTGTAGAGAATGGACACCAGATTCGTGAACAGATTGCCTTTTGTCTCACCCGTGATCAAATTAAGAGAGAAGTGCCAGTGGTACCCCGATGATCAGGCCATCGAGCAAGCTTGCTCCAAACCGCCGCCAAAATCCAACCGCGTGGCTCTGCAAAGACTTTTCGTTTTCCACGATCCCAGCTCCTTTCCTTTCAATAGGAATGTATATGAGCTGGCAGCCGAAAGTAGAGCGAAAGAAAAACTCTGCCATTGAATCAGGCAAAGGGACAGACAGCTTTCTTTACAGGCTGGTAAACAGCCGAAGCAGGACAGCGATCCGGCCCGGAATAGCCTCGATGACTACGTGTTCATGGGAGGCATGTGCGCCATCGCCTACTGGACCCAAGCCGTCGAGCGTAGGCGTGCCTTCATCAGCAGTAAAGTTGCCATCGCTCGTACCACCTACCCCGCGCTCTGTAAGTGTGAAGCCTTCCAGGAGGGCTTGCTCCTGTGCGTGCAAAAACAGCTGCTCAGTGGCTGCGGTTCTTTCCATAGGAGGTTTGGTTATGCCGCCCTCCACAATAAGCTGCGCACCTGGCAGAACGGGCTTGAGCTGATGCATGAGGGTGGTAATACGGTCAGCTTCACTGCTGGCGCTGATACGCACGTCGATATCGGCCTCAGCGTAATCGGGAACGACGTTGGAGACGGTACCGCCGCGGATTGTTCCCACAGACAGGGTAGTGCCCGCGTCGTAGTCGGTGAAGCCTTGAATGGCGATGACATGGTGGGCGAGCTCCTCGATGGCATTTACGCCTAGGGCGTGATCATTTCCTGCGTGTGCGGCTCGCCCCTTGACCTTGAGAATGAAGTCTCCGCCGCCCTTTCGGCTGGTTTTAAGAGAGCCATCTCCTGCCGCTGGCTCAATAACGAGAGCGAATTTGCTTCGTTTCGCTTCCTCGCGTATCCATTTTTCAGAAGAGACGCTGCCGATTTCCTCATCCGTATTCCAGAAAAAAACGAGCTTGCTTTGAAGGGGAATCTGCTGCTCGATGATTGTTTTCAAGGCAAAATAGCTGAAGATGATCCCTGCTTTCATGTCGTAGGTTCCAGGACCATATACCCGACCATCCTCGATTTTCCAGGGCTCTTGCACAAGGGTCCCCAACTCTTTCACCGTGTCAAAATGACCGAGGACCATGATCTGCTCGGGGCCGTCTCCGTATTCGATGCGGAGCTGATCACCGTATGTAGGCTGGTAGAGCGTGTCTATTTTGCAGCCGAGCGCACGGAAGCGATCTGCGATCAAATGCCCTAATTGATCCACAGCTTGTTTGTTGTGAGTGGGTGTTTCTATTTCTACGTACGTACGCAATTCCTCGAGAATTTCGGGGAGCTGCTGCTGAAAATGGTCTGTCCATTTGCTGGTCATTTGTTATCCTCCTTACAGGTGATTTCATTAGCACTATAAGTCTTTGGCCGCATTTTCGCCAGTGAAAAGAACAAACGGGGCTTGGTCGCAAAAAAAGGGACATACTACAAACGCACCTGTCCAAAAGCCTCTCTATAAATTGTGAATAGTATTCTGTAAATTGGCTATTTAAATTATGGCTAAAAAAACATTGAATTTGTTCATCTAATGATTAAAATAGTCATTATCCTGTATAAATATAAGCCGTCAATTCATATCGCTTCCCTGAACCTGACAGCTATATTTCCAACTTGATTTCATACACAATCCTAATGGGGGTATACCATCATGAAAAAACAGATGTTTTCAATCGCTCTTACATCACTATTGGCAGCGGCTGTTATGGCAGGCTGCGGGACAGGCACAAGCCAGCCGCCGGCACAGCCGCAGAATGGACAAGAGCTAGCTGGACAGCCAAGCGGAGAGAAAAAGACTCTGACGATGGCTACATCAGCAGACTACAAGCCCTATGAATTCCACGACCTGACCAGCGGCAAAGACGAGATCGTGGGCTTCGATGTGGATATCGCCAAATACATTGGGGAACAGCTGGGTTACGAAGTGCAAGTAAATGACATGAACTTCGACGGTTTGGTTCCTGCGCTGCAAACCAACCGTGCCGATTTTGTTATGGCAGGGATGACACCAACCCCTGAACGCCAGAAGAACGTCGACTTCTCGGAAATTTACTACGACGCGAAAAACACAATTGTCTCAAAGAAAGAGAGCAATGTGATAAAACCTGACCAGCTGGCAGGGAAAAAAGTAGCGGTACAGCTTGGCTCCATTCAAGAATCTGCAGCAAAAGAGCTGGCGAAAACGGCAACTGGACTGCAAATCACTTCTTTGAACAAAACGGGTGAAATCATCGAGGAAGTAAAAACCGGCCGTGTGGATGCAGCGATCCTGGAAGATACCGTGGCGAAGGGCTTTGTGGAAAGCAACCCAGGCCTGCAGTACACCACGATTGAGACAGAAGAGGTAAATGGTTCAGCGATTGCTTTCCCGAAAGGCTCCAAGCATGTGGATGAATTTAATCAGGTCATCAAAAAAATGCAGGAAAACGGCGAGATGGACAAGCTGATCAAAAAGTGGTTCGGTCAATAATGCAAAGCGGGGCGGTTGTCCCCTTCGATTCATATCATGAAGATAGCAAGGAGTGGGAAAGGGCATGAATTTGGATTTTCCACAGATTGTGCCCTATATCCCTTTTATTTTACAAGGGATAAAGGTCACATTACTCGTCACACTCATTTCAGTCGTCCTCGGCTTCATTTGGGGCTCGATCCTGGCACTTATCAAAATTTCCAAATTCGGTCCGCTGAATTGGCTGGCAGTTGCCTATACGTCCATCTTTCGGGGAACACCTCTGATCCTGCAGCTGACGTTTGTCTACTTTGCTACGCCTCAGCTCACGGGGTATAACATCTCTCAGCTGGAAGCGGCTGTCTTGACGTTTACGCTGAATTCGGGTGCTTACATATCCGAGACGATCCGCGGTGGGATTCTCGCCGTGGACAAAGGCCAGTGGGAAGCTGCCAAGTCGCTCGGCGTTCCGTATCGCCGCATGATGATGGACATCATTTTACCGCAGGGGATTAAAAACATCCTGCCAGCGCTGGTGAATGAAACGATCGCCCTTTTGAAAGAATCCGCACTCGTCTCCACGATCGGACTCGCAGACATCCTGCAAAACGCAAACGTCGTGAAGGGAACCATCTTCCGGTACTTTGAGCCGTACATCATCGCCGGGGTCCTCTACTATGTCATGGTCATGATCTTGACCTGGTTTGCGGGCGTGCTGGAGAGGAGGATGAGACGCAGTGATTAAAATTGACAACATCACCAAGTCATTTGGGCAGCTTGAAGTCTTGAAGGGGATTTCGACGGAGATAAAAAAGGGAGAGGTCGTGGCGATCATCGGGCCTTCGGGGTCTGGGAAATCGACTCTCCTGCGCTGCATGAATTTGCTCGAGATACCGACGACAGGAAAGATCGTTATAGATGGACAGGACATTACTGCTCCAAAGGCAGACGTTCTGAAGGTCCGTCAAAAGATCGGAATGGTTTTTCAGCATTTTCACCTGTTCCCTCACATGACCGTGCTGGGCAACCTCACATATGCTCCCCTCAAGGTCAAAGGCATGTCCAAAGCAGAAGCAGAAGGAAAGGCTAGAGAGCTCTTGAAGCGCGTTGGTCTGTCGGACAAGGCTGACGTGTATCCGTCCCGTCTGTCTGGCGGTCAAAAACAACGTGTCGCGATCGCGCGTTCTCTCGTGATGGAGCCGGAGATTATGCTTTTCGACGAACCGACCTCTGCCTTGGACCCTGAGATGGTAAAAGAAGTGCTAGAGGTTATGAAGGGCCTGGCCCATACCGGCATGACGATGGCCATCGTGACACACGAAATGAGATTTGCTGAAGAGGTGTCGGATCGGATCCTGTTTATCGACCATGGACAATTGATCGAAGAAACGGCGCCTACAGAGTTTTTTGCGCGTCCGAAGAGCGAGCGCGCCCAGCAGTTTTTGGAGAAAGTACGTTAATATCTAGGCAGAGTCACAGCCCTCGTTGGTTGTGACTCTTTTTTGTACAGTAAGAATTTATAAGATTCTTAGCCAGTATAAGTGCAACTAAGGCTCCACCGCAAAGCTTGGCGGAGCCAAGTTTTCTAATATATCGGGCTTTTGCTGCCCATATATGTGTTTTCGCTGGGAGAAGGCAGAGGGACACGCATATTGCCCTTGGCTGATGCATAATGTATTCAGGCAGCCTGTGTATTTCCGACATTATTCTCATGATTATCGCGTTGCAATGGGTTTGCGAGCAGTCAACGGTACTCTTCTACTTTTTTCAGAAGGCAGGATACATGTTTATCCGACAGCAGAATATGATGTAATATGCACGTTTGGGAGAACACCTGAAGGAGGTGCAGTATAAATGGGATTGCGCTCCTATCGCCTGCGACAGGGGGGCGCCTTGCGACGTGTTCTCGGGGTAGCGTTGGCTGTCGGGGGTATCACCATTTTCCTGTACATCGCACCTCCGTGGGTTTGGTATAGCCTGTTGTCGTTGGCTCTCGTGGGGGCGGGCTGGTATTTGTATCACGTGAAGTAATTTCGGTGAGGAGGGGTAGCATGCGGTTTTACACCATCAAGTTGCCGAAGTTCCTGGGTGGCATGGTTCGCGGCATCATAGAGGCATTCAACAAGAAAAAATGACGGCGTGGCCTCGGCCTCCTGAGGGACCTCGGCCATCCGAGGGACCATGGCTTCCCGTGGGACCACGGCCTCCCGTGGGAATAAGTAAACGCCTGAAATGCAAAAAAGCACCTCGAGGGTGCTTTTTTTCGCGTAGTAGAAAGACTACACGCGAGTTACGAGTCCGGATTTCAGTGCTCGAGTACTTACATAAACGCGCTTTGGTTTACCATTTACCAGAATGCGCACTTTTTGTACGTTAACACCCCAAGTGCGGCGAGTTGCGCGCATGGAGTGGGAGCGAGCGTTTCCTGCTTTAGCAGATTTACCTGTTACAAAGCAACGACGTGCCATTACGATCCACCTCCTTGTTGCATCTAAACGGAATTCCCTCGAAAGGGAACACAAATACTCAACTATAGTAGCACACGAGCCCTGTCAATTGCAATACTTGACATGAGGAAAAGCCCTGTCTTCCTTGTTTCCCTCTCGATTCGACAAAACGCTTCATTTCTTCAATATGTTAGTGTAAAATTATATGAAGCATGTTTACGCTTACCAAAGCGATCAAGCTGTTGAAAAGAGGAGGAGTCCTTGCATGACAGTGGAAATGAGCACATCTATGGGAAAAATAGATGTTACGGAAGAAGTGATCGCTCGGATTGCTGGAGGCGCCGCTATGGAAGTTTTCGGGCTCGTGGGGATGTCGCCACGAAAAGCGCTGAAGGACGGTATTGCCGAGCTTCTGGGACGAGATAACCTGAGCAAAGGGGTTGTCGTTCACAACCAGAACAGCGAAGTAACTTTAGACATGCATATCATCGTCAGCTATGGCGTTAAAATTTCCGAGGTGGCCGGCAATGTACAGCGCCGCGTTCGCTATACCTTGGAGCAAACAGTTGGAATCGATGTCACTGCGGTAAATATTTTCGTTCAGGGTGTACGCACTGACAGGGATACATAATTAAGGAGGAACAACAGTTGGTACATACGCGTCTTGATGGCGTCCTTTTTAGCCGGATGGTTTACCTGGGGGCAAACCTTTTGTCTGAAAACGTCAAAGTGGTGGATGGATTGAACGTCTTTCCCGTACCGGATGGAGATACTGGGACGAATATGAATTTGACGCTTACCTCAGGTGTGGAGGAATTGTCCCGCAAGGAATCTCCTCTCATCACAGAAGCGGCTTCTGCACTTGCCAAAGGCTTGTTGATGGGAGCCCGTGGCAACTCTGGAGTCATTTTATCCCAATTGTTCCGTGGCTTTAGCAAAGCTGTGAACGGGAAAGAGGTCGTGAACACTCGCCAATTTGCGGAGGCACTTAAATCCGGAGTGGACTCAGCCTATCAAGCAGTCATGAAACCGGTCGAGGGGACCATTCTTACCGTTGCTCGCGAGGCAGCAGAAATGGCTGTACGTACAGCACGCACGTCTGACGATCTGGTCGTGGTCATGGAAAAAACGTATGAGCAGGCGCAGACAACACTGCTGCGCACACCTGAGATGCTGCCTGTGCTAAAAGAGGTTGGCGTCGTCGATTCAGGTGGACAAGGCCTGTTGTTTATTTACGAAGGATTTTTGCGTGTACTGCGCGGGGAAGCCGCCGAGGATGTACAGAAAAGATCTCAGCCTGTCATGAGCGACGCTGAGCTGAACAAGCTGGTAGACGCACAGCACGCGCAGATTCATATGAAAACGGAAGATATCGTTTACGGCTACTGCACGGAGTTTATGGTGCATATCGCAAACAGCACCGAGCCAGATAAAAAACCGTTCTCGGAAGGCCTGTTCCGCAGTCAACTGGACAAGATGGGGGATTCCCTCCTGGTTGTGTCCGACGATGAGGTCGTCAAGGTGCACATACACGCAGAGCATCCGGGCAGTGTCCTGCAATACGCGCAGCAATTTGGAAGTCTGCATCGACTAAAAATTGAGAACATGCGTGAGCAGCATGCCAACATCCTCAAAGCAGAAGAGAGCAAGGCTCCGGCAGCAGCCGTTGCCACGCGAGAATTGGAAGCCCTTTCCTATGGCCTGATCGCAGTTGCAGCAGGTGAGGGGATCGCCAAGATTTTGCGCAGCATGGGTGTACATGTTGTCGTGGAAGGCGGACAGACGATGAATCCGAGCACGGAGGATTTCATGAACGCTATTTCGGGTCTGCACGCCAATGAAATCATTATCCTGCCAAACAACAGCAATATCGTCATGGCGGCTCAGCAAGCGGCGGAGCTTTCCGAGACCCCGGTATCCGTGGTTCCGAGCAAGAGCATTCCTCAAGGCATGGCGGCACTGGTCGCATTCAACAGAGATGCAGGCATTGAAGCGAATACGGTTGCCATGAACAAAGCCATTGCTTCTGTGAAAACGGGAATGGTCACGCATGCCGTCCGGGATACGCGCATGGGCGATGTCGAGATCAAAGAAGGCGACTATATCGGAATTGCAGAAAAAGAAATCGTCACGGCTGGACCGGATTTGTTGCAAAGCGCACAGACTCTCCTGCTGGATTTAGTGGACGAGGATGCAGAAATCGTCACGATGTTCCTGGGAGAAGGAGCGACGCAAGAAATGGCAGAAGCGTTAGAGGCAGCATTGGCAGATGCCTATCCGGATGTCGAAGTGGAAATTCAGGATGGCGGACAACCATTGTATCCGTTTATCTTTTCTGTGGAGTAATTGGGAGAGGGGCTCTCGCGAATGCCAATCGTAATTCTTACTGACAGTGCTTCGGATATTGATGCGTCTGTTCGGGAATCGTTGGGGATTGTGGCTGTACCGTTGAAAGTGATGTTCGGACCGGAAACCTATCAGGACGGTGTCACGATCTCCTCCACTGCTTTTTTTGAAAAACTGAGCCAGTCGAGCGTTTTACCGACTACCTCTCAGCCTTCTCCTCTGGAGTTTGCAGAAGCGTACAAGGCGATTTACGAGAAGTACGGCAAGGATGTGCAGATTATTGCGATCATGCTGTCCGCTGCCTTGTCCGGGACGTATCAGTCTGCGATGATCGCCAAATCGATGCTGGAAGAGAGCATCGATATTACCGTCATCGATTCCCGCAAAGCTTCCTACGTGCACGGCATGATCTGTGTCGATGCAGCCAAGGCAGCACAGGAAGGCAAGAGCAAGCAGCAGATTCTCGATATGATCGACCGCTATCTGGATGAAGTGCAGGTCTATTTTATCGTGGATACGCTGGAGTTTTTGCAAAAAGGCGGGCGGATCGGTCGTGCGGCAGCTGTGATTGGCTCGCTTTTAAACATCAAGCCAATCTTGACCTTGGACCCTGTAGGCTACGTGTCGGCTTTCGACAAAGTGAGAGGTACCAAAAAGGCGCTGAACCGCGTGCTGGAAGCATTGCAGGAGTACTCGCAGGGAAAACCGGTGAAGGTTGCCGTCCTGCATAGCTCCGTACCGGATCAGGCAGCTGAAATATTGGAGCGGATCAAGCAAGAGTTTCAAGTGACTGACTCTCATTTGGAAGAGATCGGACCTGTGATTGGGACTCATACCGGGCCTGGCCTGCTAGGGATCGTCATGGTAAAAGCGTGATGGAAAAAAGACATTCTCGATTGTTTCGGGGGTGTCTTTTTTTGCCAAGAGGAGATTGTCCGTCTTTGCCGGCACAGGCGTAACGGTCCTCAAAATGACGGACGCAAATGGTAATGTGCAGTACAAAGAAGGGAAAGCTTCTACGGAAGGGATCGTCGTCGAGGACGAACGCTGGGGACAGTCGGAGGTAACCTTTGTGATGAAAGCCAGTGCAAATAATCCGCTGCGTAGACTATTTGCTGCAAGTGAAGGTGCAAGTGGACGGCAGCATCAAAGTGAAAGGCTCGCACGATGGCTGGAGAAATGGAATACCATTTTGAAAAAAAAGCGCTAGTGTCTGCGCTATCTTTCTGCTCTAACGGCGGACTGTAGCCTGCTCGTGAAACCTGTAGCGCTTTGGGAATCGGTAGGATACAATGAGAGTGAATCTTGTTGAACCCCTTGTGATATCAGGAGGAGAAGGCGGTTGAAGTACAAAAGCGTATTTGATATTATCGGTCCCATTATGGTAGGACCGTCGAGTTCCCATACAGCAGGTGCGGCGCGCATCGGCAGGGTGGCGCGTAAGCTGTTTGGCAAAGAGCCAAAGCGTGCTAAGATCACCTTCTACGGCTCGTTTGCAAAGACGTATCAAGGGCATGGCTCTGACGTGGCAACGGTCGCGGGGATTCTCGATTTTGACACATCAGACTTGCGCTTGAAAAATTCGCTTCTGATTGCTGAAAAAGCAGGGATGGAAGTGGATTTGACTACGTCGGAAGTCTTGACGGAGCATCCCAACACCGCTCGTATCAAGTTGTCAGACGACCAGGAGTCAATCGAGGTTGTCGGCGTTTCGATCGGTGGGGGGAAAATTGAAGTGCTGGAGATTAACGGCTTTACGCTGCAGCTGGGCTTTGACAGCCCGACGATGCTGGTATTGCATGAAGACCGCTTCGGGATGATTGCGGCTGTCGCCAAAATCCTGACGCAGCACAAAATCAATGTAGGGCTGATGGAGGTTTCTCGTCACGATCGCGGGGCGCGTGCTTTAATGGCAATCGAGACGGATGCTCCTGTTTCCGCAGAGGTGCTGGAGGAAATCCGGCAGATTCCTTACGTATTTGACGTTTCCTTGCTTTCGTTGAACTAGCGCAGATGATCATGGGCACAAGACAGCAGGGAATAGAGGAGTGAACAAACAAGATGTTTCGGAATGTGGCTGAGCTGGTTGAATTGGCGGAATCACAAGGAAAGAAAATCTCTGAAGTGATGATCGAAGCAGAGATGGAAGTATCCCAGCGTAGTCGGGATGCCATCATGCAGGATATGTACGCCAATCTGGACGTTATGGAAAAAGCAGTTCGTCGCGGCCTCACAGAGGACATCCGCTCGCATAGCGGGCTGACAGGCGGCGATGCCAAAAAGCTGCAAGAATATATGAAGAACAAGACCTTCTTATCGGGACCCACACTTTTGAATGCGGTTTCGATGTCTGTCGCGGTCAACGAAGTCAATGCGGCTATGGGAACCATCGTCGCGACTCCTACCGCTGGGGCTTGCGGCATTGTTCCAGGTACCCTGTTTGCAGTATCAGACAAGCTCCAGCCGACACGGGATGAGATGGTGAACTACTTGTTTACTGCTGGCGCAATCGGTTATTGTATCGCGAACAACGCGTTTATTTCCGGTGCAGCTGGAGGCTGCCAGGCAGAAGTCGGTTCGGCGACCGCGATGGCAGCTGCGGCAATCGTAGAGATCGCGGGCGGCACGCCGGAGGAATCGGCGCAAGCGGTAGCGATTGCTTTGAAAAACATGCTTGGTCTGGTCTGTGACCCCGTGGCTGGACTGGTGGAAGTACCTTGTGTCAAGCGCAATGCGATGGGGGCTGCGATCGCTACGGTGGCGGCAGACATGGCGATGGCGGGCATCAAGAGCGTCATTCCGACAGATGAAGTCATCGAAGCGATGTACCGGATCGGTTGCGCAATGCCGACAACGCTGAAAGAGACGGCCCAGGGCGGACTGGCCGCGACTCAGACAGGGCGCCAAATCGAAGCGAAGATTTTTGGCGTACGGATGGAGAAGTAATGACGACGGCTTATCAAGCTCCCGTCTCCCAGCTTCACGGGGTAGGGGAAGAGCGGGCAAAAGCTTTTGGCGGTTTGGGGATTCACAGCGTAGGAGATCTGCTGGAGTACTTCCCGACCCGTTATGAAGACTACCGTGTTCGCGATTTGACAGAGGTCAAAGACGGAGAGAGGGTCACGCTGGCAGGTACGGTATACGGCGAACCCTCTGTTCGTTTTTATGGCAAGGGCAAATCGCGCATTTCCGTCAAGGTAGTCATGGACCGGGTGGTGGTTACGGCTGTTTGGTTCAACCAGACGTTTGTGAAAAGCAGGCTGTCGCCGGGCAAAGAAATTCTCATCACGGGAAAATGGGACAAGCACAAGCTGCAGGTCACGGTAAATGAGATGACGGAGGCGGATTCCGACCGCGCTGCCAAGCGTGGAGAGCTGGCTCCCGTTTATCCGCTGGGCGGGGATGTCACGCATAACCTGCTGCGGAAAACGATCCAGCAGGCTTTGCGAGAGTACGGTCAGGAGATACCGGAAATTCTGCCGCCCTACATCGTCGAGCGCTATCGGCTGATGCCGCGGGTCGATGCCATTCATTCGATTCACTTTCCTGTCAATGCCGAAAATGGGCGCCAAGCGCGGCGGCGAATCATGTTCGAGGAGCTCTTTTTATTCCAGTTAAAAATTCAGGCGCTGCGCCGGGTGAATCGTCAGCAAACCGAAGGCATGGCGCTCACGATTCCGATGGATGAGGTTCGGCAGTTCATTTCTTCTCTGCCCTTCCCGCTGACGGATGCGCAAAAACGGGTCGTCAAAGAAATTTTGGATGACATGCGCTCTCCCCATTCGATGAATCGCTTGCTGCAAGGGGACGTAGGTTCCGGAAAGACGGTCGTAGCTGCCATCGCGCTGATCGCGGCTGTCAAGGCAGGTTTCCAAGGGGCGCTGATGGTGCCGACGGAAATTTTGGCGGAGCAGCACGTTCAGTCCCTCACGGCTTTACTTTCGCCATACGGGATCGAGGTCGCGCTGCTCTCCGGCTCGCTGACGGCCAAGCGCAGACGTGAAGTCATCGGCTCTCTGCAGATGGGGCTTATCGATGTCATCGTCGGTACACACGCCTTGATTCAGGAGGATGTGTTTTTTTCACGACTGGGCTTGGTCATTACGGATGAGCAGCATCGCTTTGGGGTTGAGCAGCGGCGGATTTTGCGCAACAAAGGCCTGACTCCCGATGTCCTGTTCATGACGGCGACACCGATTCCACGGACGCTGGCGATCACCGCATTTGGCGATATGGATGTCTCTACCATCGACCAGATGCCTGCCGGCCGCAAGCCGATTGAGACGACGTGGAAAAAGCACGATCAGTTCCCCGCGGTTTTGGAGCAAATGCGTGACGAGCTGCGCAAAGGAAGACAGGCCTATGTCATTTGTCCGTTGATCGAAGAATCGGAAAAGCTGGACGTGCAAAATGCGATTGATGTTCACGCGCAGCTGACGCATGTATTTCCTGAGTTTGGCGTAGGCTTGATGCACGGGCGCCTGCCTGCCAAAGAAAAGGATGCGGTGATGCAGGCTTTTCTCGCTGGAGAGCATGCGGTGCTCGTCTCCACAACGGTTGTTGAGGTAGGGGTAAATGTGCCGAATGCTACCTACATGATCATTTACGATGCCGAGCGCTTTGGTCTCGCACAGCTGCATCAGCTGCGGGGACGTGTCGGCCGTGGCTCGGAGCAGTCCTACTGCGTGCTGATTGCTGATCCCAAGTCGGAGATCGGAAAAGAGCGGATGCGCGTCATGTGTGAGACAACAGACGGGTTTGAGCTGTCGCAGCGAGACTTGGAGCTGCGCGGGCCGGGTGATTTTTTCGGAACCAAGCAGAGCGGCGTCCCAGAGTTTAAAGTGGCGGATCTCTTGAGTGATTACAAAGCACTGGAGGTCGCCAGACAGGAAACCGCCAGACTGGTAGCGGAGAGGTCGTTTTGGCATGACGCCCAGTACCATTGGCTGAGGGAGTACTTAAAGCGCGAGGGTGTACTGGACGGAATCGTGTTCGACTAAATGCAAAAGCAGGTATTGGTGGAGAGTCTTCTCTGTGAGAACAGGGGAGGCTCTTTTTGGTATGCGAACAGCGGGGGAGAACGAACAAAATTTACCCTGATCGTTTGAAACGATTCCAGCTTTCGTAGCGTCAATATCCATATTAAGGAAAATGACAAGGATCCATAGAGAGGCGGTTCTTTCATGCGTTTGCTTCGCTTCATACCTTGGGGATGGTTGTTTTTGGCCGTCATTTTGTCTGCTGCTGCATGCAGCCCTGGACCGGTGAGCACAGGACCCGGAGGAATCGAGTCACCCTCGGTCCCTCATGAGCCGCCGCCAGCAAATGCCGTGCCTCCTCTTTCCCAGCCTGCTGCTCCTGCAGAGTGGCACCCAGAGGAAGTCATTTTCGTCTACGATGAAATGAAAGAGGATGTGCGCATACAGCTGGACGAGGAGCCGCAGCTTCACTCTCCTATCCGTACGGTTGTCGGGAATACACCGCAGTCGTACAGCTTCTTTTTCCGTGAACCGATGGATCGTGGCAGTGTAGAAGCCGTTGTTCGCCAGCACGCCAAAGACACCTCCCAGATTCATTATGTGGAGCCGTCACTTGCGTTTCACTGGGTTCATGACAGGCAGCTGCGTTTGCTGGTGACCTTGGCCCAGCAGCCAGATTTGAATCAAGCCAGCCCTGAGTACTGGCTGAATGCTGCAGGTGCCAAAACGCAAAAAGGAAGAGTGATTGCAGACAATCTCGATTTTCGAGCGGTAGCTGTCGTCCCTAGTCAGATTTGGCAGGTCTCGCTGGATGGAGCACAGCTAAAAAAGGTCTCTGGCTTTCCTGCTCCTTATATGGCTTCGACCATTTTGGACAATGAACGGCGATATGTACTGATGTACCGTTACAAGCAATACTGCGAGTGCGACGCGCATCATATTCCTTTGTATGCGATCTATGACCTGGACAAAAACTCACTGACTCGCTACCCCTTTGAGCTGACCGTGAACTATCGAGGAGAAGGGACCTTTGTGGCAGATCGGCGCGGATTTTTCTACGCCCAGCCGCAAGAGGGTGTGTCCGTACCAGAAAACGAGTGGGCGATTCCTATCAAAGTAAATGGGTTCGTGCATGGGGCGAGCTTCAGCCATAACCGTCACTATGTTTTATTGGCGACAGGCCCCGCGCAGCAAAAACAGGATCTGGATCTCTTGCTGGTCAACCTAGAAACGGGTGCGCAGACGCGTCTGCCCGGTGCTGTGAAAGGCACGATCCCGACGAGCGAGGCGGACGGCTTGACGCTGCCAGTCACGTTTATGGACAATGGAAGGTATGCGACTTTTATCATGCGAAAGAGCGCAGACAGCCTGCTTGAAATCCGGCAGCGCTATGACTGGAAAACCGAGAAGGTCATCCCTTGGAATCCTCCTGTTGCCGAGGACTCGTGGGCGGGCTACGATCAGTCGGATGACGGGAAATATCAGATGTACTTTAATGGCGGACTGTACCAAGGGAAGGACAAAGTAGGGGAATTGGATCGTTCGGGGGTCTGGGTGCCCGGTACGCATCTTTTGGCGTATGTAAATTGGCAGGAGGGGAAAGCGGGCAGCCTAGCAACTCAATCGCTGCATATCTTTGATGCGGACCTGCGGCAGGAGAGTGTCATTTTGGAAGGGCTGTCTATTGGGTTTGGTGTGATAGGGGCAAGTCAGGACGGGAAGTGGCTGCTCGTGCATAGTGAGCGGGATCTTGCCAATTAGCTGTCCGCTGCTTTGAGGCATTTGCGCAGCCTTTGCTTTTTCTGCGATGGTGATGCGTGTGCGTTCCATCGAATCATGAGGTTGGGCCAACCCGGCGAGGATGACGGATCCGGCAGGTTGGCCTGTTTCTGTTTTTCCGCGATCAAATGCGCAAGATCTGGATGGGGCCATTTAGCATTTGCAGACCATCAGTACGTTGCGATCCGGGTCGCGAAAGGTAAACCAGTGCCCGTTTTCGATGCCGCTTACCAGTTCTACGTCAAGCTCCTGCATATGTTGGTAAGCCGCTTCGATATCCTGAGTGTTGAAGTGAAACAGAGGAGCATCGCTAGGCGTTTTTTTCGGGAAAATCTTGCTGTCTAAAATCAGGGTGACGCCCTTTTGCAGTGGGATGCAGTACAGATGCCCGAACAAGATGTCCTGATCGGCGTCAATTCCGAGGATACGGCAATACCAGTCGCGGGCTTCCTCTATGTGCTGTACCGGAACAAATACTGCGCCAACTTCAGAAAGCAGGGGAGAAGCTTTCATGGTGATCTCCTTCTTTCGTAGAGAATCGCTAAGCTATTTGCATACAGGAACTGGATTCGCCCAGGTGCCACTTTTCCCCTCTGTGCCCAGAAAAAATTACCAAAAAATTTCTTGTGGCGAAAAGGTATAAAAGCGAACGTTTGTTTGCTATACTAAGAACAAGAAGGTAACGAACACTTGTTCTTGTTTAAGGAGATGGCGATATGGCCAATGCGAACAAACGCATCGTTTTTTTGGTCGATATGCAGAGCTTTTATGCCAGTATCGAGAAGGCGGCCAATCCGCAGCTGCGAAACCAGCCGATCGTAGTCGCGGGAGATCCGGAGCGGCGAAGCGGGGTGGTTCTGGCAGCATGCCCGATTGCCAAATCGTACGGCGTCGTCACGGCAGAAGCTTTGTGGCAGGCGCAGCAAAAGTGCCGCAACCTCGTCGTTGTTCGCCCGCGGATGGAAATGTACATCCGCATCTCGATGCAGATTACCCAGATTTTCGAGTCCTTTACAGATAAGGTAGAGCCGTATTCCATTGACGAACAATTTCTCGATGTGACCGGGAGCGTGCACTTGTTTGGCGATGTGCTGCAGATGGCTGCGCAAATCCGGCAGCGCGTGTGGATGGAGACCGGGATTAACTGCCGTGTGGGAATCGGCGAGAATAAAGTGCTGGCGAAAATGGCTTGTGACAACTTCGCCAAGAAGCAGGAGCAGGGTGTTTTTTGGCTCAAGCGCGAGGAGCTGGCAGACACGCTTTGGAAGCTGCCGATTGAAAAGCTGTTCGGCGTAGGCTCGCGAATGAAGCGGCATTTTCATCGGATGGGGGTTTACCAGATCCGGCAGCTGGCGGACATGGCTCCGAACGTGCTCATGCGTCGTTTCGGGGTGAATGGCGAGGTGCTGTGGCGAACTGCCAGAGGTCTCGATGACTCGCCTGTCTCCCTGAATACGTACGATACGCAAAAAGGGATCGGCCATCATATGACGCTGCCACGGGACTATCATACGGGAGCGGAGATCAAGGTCGTGCTGCTGGAGCTGTGCGAGGAGGTGTGCCGACGGGCGCGGAGCAAAGAGCTGATGGGGTCTGTGCTGTCTGTCGGCTGCCGCGGCGCCGATCTCGATGCGCTGAACGGGTTTGGCAGGCAGATGAAGCTGGAGGAGCAGACCAACGACGTGATGACGCTGTATGAGGCGGCATGCTGTCTCTTTGACCGGCACTGGCAAAAGACTCCCGTGCGCAGCATCGGTGTGACGCTGAGCAAGCTGGTGCCAGACAACGTTCTGCAGCTCAATCTGTTTACGGATAATCACAAGCGCCGTTCGCTCGCCCATGCGATGGATGACATTCGCACCCGCTATGGTCAGGATGCGATCCTGCGGGCGGCGTCCCTTTTGGGAGCTGGTCAGGCCAAAGAGCGTGCCCGCAAGATCGGGGGCCACTACAAGTGACCGAGCAGCAGGCGGGAGTACCAGAGGGTGAGCAGGAGATGATGCGCTTGTACATTCTGTTTGGCATCCTGTTTCGTGTTGTCATGGTAGATTTGGGGAAGGTCCGGGTCGTGCCGCTGAAGCTGTCCTACCAGGCTGTTTATGACTGGCTGTTTCCAGAGATTTCCCGCTGGGCAGAGCGGCAGCATCATCAGCTGCGCCGTCTGCTGCGGCAGCAAGGATGTGTAGTGGTCAGCTACCAAAGACAGGGGCATGTCTACGTGGTGCACTACCGGCAGCGCGGATATTTGCGAGAAGCGATCTATTCGATCGAAATCCTGCGGGCGGAATGTCAGGAGCTCGTCGGCCAATGGATTGCCCACTATCAACGAGGAGAGAAGACGCCATGAGGGAGACACGTGTATCCAAAAAAGAGAATCTGTTTGCATCCAGCCGGTTCGTGCTGCCTGAGCATCGGGAGTGGTATGCGCGAATCAAGGAAGAGGAGCGCCGCTACGTGCCGCCACAGCTCGATCAGGAACAGCTGGGGGAGCTGAGCGAGCTGGTATGGCAGGCTTTTCAGATGGGAAGTCCGCTTACGGTGACCTACTATGACGGGCAGCAGCCTCGCCGGTTGTCGGCTCACGTCGCACACATTGATCAGGAAAAACGGCGCATCAAGCTGCGGGCAGAAAGCGACATTCACTGGATTCCGTTTGCCCGGCTGCTCCAGGTAGAGCTGGCTGCCAGTTTTTGAACAGAATCATTCAAGAAATTGACAAACTTAGGCCATTTGCAAAAACGCAAGCGGCAAAAAAACGAGTCTGAATGATCTAATGGCGTGCGCAGTGGCGAGGCGCGATTCCTGAAACGAAAAGCGGTCGAAAACAACCGTTTTTCGCGATTTTTTGGCCACTTTGGATTTTGCCAGAACAGGAGGTTTCCCTGTATTGTAAGGATATCTTGTAAATCAGATATCTGAGGGATCGAACAAAGGGGACTGGAAATGTTAGCACAGGAAATGGGTGTCATGTTCACCAAGCATGCGGATCAGATTACTTCCAAGCGTTGGGGTGAATTTATTCAACAGCTGGAGGAAAAAGGCCTGTACGTGCTCATCGAGACAGATACGATCGGAAGAGTGATGAGTCCATTAGGCGGTTTGATGCCAATGCCTTGTAAAAGTGAGACGCTCCATATTGTGACCGCCGCTGAGCTGGAACAACGGGGTTTGCCGCTTGGTCACCACATTGTTACCAAGAGCAGAGAAAAAGCAGCGACCCAGCAATAACAAAAAAAGAGAAGCAGAGCAGCCTTTCCTGTCGGGAACGATCCCGAACGGAAAGGTTTTTTTGTTAAGGAGTGGCCAAAAGGCTTGGTAGATCTAATAGGAAGTCAAAGTCACCCGTTCACGGGAAGGGACCGTCATCTGCCTACGTGCATACGGTGGTAACAAGAGGGAAGAGCGACAGGAGGAGAGCCTGCTATGGAATACGGCAGTACGCTGAGAAAATTGCAGGAAATCCAGTTTGCGCTTGTGGAGCTGCAGCTGTATTTGGATATGAACCCGGATGATCAGCGTGCCGTCAAGCAGTACAAAGAACTGACCGTGCAGCTTGTGCAGCAAAAGCAAGCGTATGAAAAGGAGCGAGGGCCGGTGATGCAGTACGGTCATTCCTCGACGCCGGATCGCTGGACGTGGCACAAGACTCCGTGGCCTTGGGAAATTGAGTATTGAGGAAAGGTGACCAGTGGTATGTGGATCTATGAAAAGACATTGGAAATTCCAGTACGAGTAAGCAAGCCGGATCTGCAGATGGCCAAATTCCTCTTGACACAGTACGGCGGGCCTGACGGAGAGCTGTCTTCCGCATTGCGTTATTTGAACCAGCGCTATACGATGCCGAATAAGCGCATCAAGGCGTTGTTGACCGATATTGGAACGGAAGAGCTCGGGCATATGGAAGTGATCGCAACCCTAGTCTACAAGCTGGTGAAGGACGCGACTCCGATGCAGATGAGAGAAGCAGGCTTGGGCGCCCACTACGCCGATCACGACAAGGCCCTTTTCTATGCGGATGCGAACGGTGTGCCATGGACAGCCGCTTATATCCAGACCAAAGGAGACCCGATCGCGGACCTTGCGGATAATATCGCAGCCGAGGAGAAGGCGCGGGCGACCTATCAGTGGCTGATCAATCTCACCGACGATCCAGACGTGAGCCAGGTGTTGAAATATTTGCGCGGAAGAGAAATTGTGCATTCCCAACGATTCCGTGAGGCGCTTTTTATGCTAGAGGAAGAAAATCGTGCGAGCAAAGCACAGAAAGAGGATGACGACTTGTGAACCGATGGCCGCATGCCTACTATGACCCACGGTACGGCTATCCGTGGGTCTATCCTCCGCAACCGCTTCAAAAGAACTCAAAAGTACGAGGGCGGCGCCCAACCAACCAAAGCACAGCAGATCTGCATCCGATTGCCCCGATCCATCCCTTCCCACCCGACCCCTATATCAATCAGTTCAGGCCATCCGAAGCGCTGCAGACGGGAACGCTGTTCATGTGGCTTCATGCATCAGAGAAGAATGGGCAAGAAAGCAGCGAAAAGGAAGACAGTGAAACAGAAGATCTCGAAACGAGTGCGGCAGAGGAAAGCTCTCCTAAAGGGGGCACAGAGTGAACAAACACAGAGCAGAGAGAAGCAATGCGTCCAAGCGTGTTGCTTCTTTTTTAGGGAATAGTGCCCTCACTGTCGATAATTGTCGCGTTATTCTTAGCAGCAATGGAGACGGGGTTTGTCTGTTTCACATTTACAATACGGAGGAACATACGTTACACTCAAAAGAAATTGATGAATCACTCAATACTCACACAGAAAAGGAGTGAGCGTCATGCCCAAAAAAGAGGCGACCTCAGTCAACCGCAGAACGGAGATCATTTCGGCAGCGATCGAAGTGTTTGCAGAAAACGGGTATTACCGGGCAACAACCGCTCACGTCGCAGAGCGCGCCAGCATTTCTCAGCCGTATGTTTTTCGTTTCTTTAAAACCAAGGAGGCTCTGCTGCTGAGCGCACTGGAAGTATCGTGGACGAGAATCACGGAAGCCTTCCGCCAAGTTGTGGCCGCCTCCTCATCCGAGCAGCTGGAATCCGATTTGATCCGGACCTACGAGAAAATTTTAGAGCAGCACAAAAATGAGACGCTGCTTCAGATGCAGGCACAAACCATTCAGGAGGAAGCCATCCAGGAAGCGATGCGCAACGGGGAGAAAATCAAAAGCCGGTAGCCTGATTCATACGAGGCTAGCCGGCTTTTCTTCTAGTTAAGAAGCACTATCTTTCAACTGCGGCGAACGAAAATGCAAGTAGACTCCAGCCGCCAAGGAAAGAAGAATCACAGTAACAGACGTCCACTGAGCGGCTGTCCAATGAAACAGGTAACGAGGAGAGTCACCGCGCAAGAGCTCTAGAAGAAAGCGCCCGAGGTTGTACAAAATGTTGTAGGCGAGAAAAAGATAGCCGCGCTTGAGCTGCTTGCGCATGAGGATCAGCAGCAGGGCAAAAATGATGATGTCCATCTGGCCTTCCCAAACTTCCGCGGGCCATAAAGGTTGATCTCCAAAGGTCGCGCGGGCATTTGTCCCTTCTGGATAGAGAATGCCAAAATTGCCGCCCGTAGGATCGCCGAAGGCATCACCGTTCATCAGGTTGGCATCTCGACCGATGCTTTGGCCCAGGATCAGCCCTGGCGTGCATAAATCCGCCAGCTCCCAAAAGGACAGCTTATGCTTGCGGACGTACCAGATGCCGACCAGGATCGCACCGACGATGCCGCCTTGGATCGATAGGCCGCCATGCCAGATGGCAATGATTTCTTCGGGATGCTTCGAGTAGAATTCCCAGTCGAAGAAAAAGACAGCCCAAAACCGCGAGCCAATAATCGCGCCAACCATCATAGGGACGAGCAGATTCATGAGATGATTGCCAAGCTCCTCTTTCTTTTGGAGCTTTGCCAAAGTGAGGGTCACTCCTACACCCAAGGCAATCGCCAGGACAAAAATCAAGCTATAGGATCGAATGGGGAACGACCCAATGTGTGCAAGGTATTGATGCAATTCAAATTCCCTCTTTCTCTAGCAAGTTACTACGACTCGGCAGGTTCAGGCTGCGGTTTCTTTTTGGGAAGCCAGAAAGTAATAGCGAGGCAGATGACTGCCAGGACGGCAACGATATTAAAGTTCTGGTGGATAGCCGCAGCGAGAACCTCGGGAGGAACTTGGGCGTTGCTGTCCGCATGGCTTCCGATCTGATGGTTTAAAAACGTTCCCAGCACGGCTACGCCCAAGGTTTGTCCCAACGTCCGCAAAAACGTGTTGGACGAGGTAGCCACTCCGCGCAGGCTCCAGTCGACAGCAGATTGGACAACAATGGTGAAAATAGTGATGGAGAAACCAAAACCAAGCCCGAGGATGAAGACCATTCCGAGAATCATCCACGGAGGAGTTGCCATCGTAATCAGCGTCAAGCAGAAGGTTCCGATGACAAGCAGGAAGATGCCGAGAAGCGAAATAGGCTTGGCACCGTATCGTACGAGTAAACGACTGCCAACCGTAGCCCCAATCGGCCAGCCAATCGACATAGGCATCAGGATCATTCCGGAAAAGATGGCGCCTTCTTTCAGAACACCTTGGATCCACAAAGGCAAGTAGGCCGTGACACCGATGAGGATTGCGCTGGCGAGAAACGAGATCAGATTGGGCACGGACACTTCCCGAATATGAAAGAGCTTGATCGGAATCATCGGCTCGGGATGGCGCTTTTGAATGGCAAAAAATGAAACCAGAAACACAACCGTCACGATCAAAAGAAGGTACATCGTGGCCGAATTCCAATCGTATTCGTTGCCGCCGGTCAACAGGGCATAGAGCAAGGCCGTCGTACCAATCGTAAACGTAATGGCGCCGCCGTAATCGATTTTGCGGGCGCGTTTTTCCAGCTTCTCATGCAGGTTTTTCGAGATCAGCCAAATTGAGAGAAGACCAAAAGGGATATTGATGTAAAAGATCCAGTGCCAGCTGACATAGTCAACAAAGAATCCACCGACGAGCGGACCGAAGATTCCTGCAACTCCCCAAATGGAGGCAAAAAGTCCTTGGACCCGCGCACGTTCCTCGAATGTAAAAATATCGCCGATGATCGTAAAGGTGATAGGAACGACGGCGCCAGCCCCAATTCCTTGAATCGCGCGGAACAGGATGAGCTGCTCCATGCTCTGGGAGAGACCGCAAAGCATCGACCCGATCAAAAAGAGGGAGCATCCGAACAGGAAAACCTTTTTCCTTCCGAACAAGTCGGCGATTTTTCCGAATATGGGAGTGGTAACGGCAGAGGTCAGCAGGTAGACAGCGTATACCCAGCTGATGAGCTCCAGCCCACCCAATTTGTTGACGATCGTGGGCATGGCCGTACTGACGATGGTCACCTCAATCGCCGAGAGAAACGTAGCGATCATGAGGGCAATCGTAATTTTGCGCTGATAGGCAGTCATGCTTTGTTACTCCTTTCCTTCTAGCTGAAGACGAAGAGATCGGGAAAGCCGCTCGAGCAACTCGTTCATCATCTCCAGCTCCTCTTCGTGAAAGTCCTGAAACGTCTCGGTATTGCTTGCATCCGCACGGGGCTGCATCATGGCGAATACTTCTCTGCCTTTCTCGGTGATCTTCACGCGGGTAATCCGCTTATCAGAAGGGTCACTCCAGGTCGAGACCCAACCGCCATTTTGCATACGCTCAATAAGACCCGTCATGTTTTGTTTGGTGACCAGGATCTCATGGCTTAGCTTGCCCAAGGTGATGCCTTCATTTCGAGCGATGATGCCCAGCAGCTGCCATTGCTGCACGCTCGAAAGCCCGGTTCCTTCAACGAGTCTTAGTCCCATACGGTTAATTTGGGCAGCCAGACGCAGGACATGCAGAATGATGCTTACTTTTCCATCCACGTAAAAGCCGTCTCCTTTTCAAATGGTCAACATATGGACTATCTTAAAGAAACCCTTGTATTCCGTCAATCGATACAGCTTTGGAAAGTGTACGTAAAAAAAACAAGACGACGCGCTGCCGAAAAATCGGAGAGCGCGCCAAAAAAGTCATTGTGGATTCGTTGTCCAGATGCCAGCGGTTTTGACAAACACACGATCCGGCAATTGCAGCGCAGCGAGTGCAAGCTCGGCCACATCCTCTGGCTGCAGCATGCGATGCTCCTCGCCGATCTTCAAGCCGGCATTGACAGCAAGCTCGGTGTTCACGGTACTGGGAGTCAGGGCGGTCACCCGAATGTTGTGCTTCCGAACCTCTTGCAGGACGGACTCGGTAAAGCCAAGTACCGCAAATTTGGATGCACAATAAGCAGAGCCGGTAGCAAAACCGCGTTCGCCTGCGGTAGAAGCGATGTTGATGATGGAGCCGTGATTTTGCTTAATCATGTCAGGCAGGGCGTAGTAGGTCATGTGGTAGGTCCCGAACAGATTGACCTGAATCATGCGCTCCCACTCGTCTGGCGGCATTTCCGTCACGGTGCCGAAGCTTGCAATTCCAGCGTTGTTAATCAAAATATCCAGCGGTCCCAGATCGTGCTTGATCTGATTGTACGCGGCCTCAGCTTCGTTTCGCTTCGATACGTCCGCTGTCGCGTAAATGGCCCGCGTATCGTATTGAGAGGAGATCGTCGAGGCAAGCTGCTCCAGATCACCAGAAGAGCGGGAGACGAGACCCACGCGAACGCCTGCCTTTGCGAGTCCGAGAGCAATGGCTCGTCCAATTCCTTTGCCTGCACCCGTAACCAGTGCATTTTTTCCTTTCAGATCCATCGATGTTCCTCCGTTCCTGATGGGGGTTTTCTGGTTTCTTTTGGTTCGTTACGTAGATAAGGTAACCAGTTGGAAAGAACGCCATTCAAATGGGAAGGGTAATGCTACGGAATAGCAGCTAAATAAATGGCAATTAAGTTTCTGAAGTCAGCAGACCGGGGGTATGTCCTGGAAAATGTAGAGATCAGCTTCCACGATACAGCAGAAAATTTACGGTCTCAGGACCGAATTAAAAAAGCTTACTTGGGTCATTAAAAAAGGCGTCAGAACAAGCTCTTCTCCAAGGAGGAGGGCTTTTTTGTGCGCGAAAAGCACGCTGGGCACGACACTTGGAATCGGCGGAATATTTCCTTTTTAGTAGCGCAACGGGATTACTTCCCGTATACTAAAAGACTGAAGAATCTATCGAGAGACTTTAGGGCAAAAATAGACTTCAGTTCGAACTGGATTGAGGTGGAAAGTGAGTGATCGATCAGTGGAAGTAGTGGGGAGACAAGAGCGAAAGAGACTGGCGACGCGAAAGAGCATTTTCGACTCAGCCATCCATCTGTTTCGAGAAAAAGGGTACCAGGCGACAACTGTCGAAGAAATTGCTGCAAAAGCAGATGTCGCTAAAGCGACTTTTTTTAAACATTTTCCCAAGAAGTACGAGCTGATCGAGGAAATGATCAAGCAGCGCAGAGACAAAATCGAGTTGGCAGCGGTAGATGAGCAGGTAGGACAATTGGCGATCCGCGACCAGGTCCGGTATTTGATGACCGTCCTCTGCCAATCTATTGAGACGGATCGGGCTTTGGCGATCATCGCGTTGAATGAATATCTGTGCTCAGGGGAAATGCTCAAGGATGAATCGCCAATGATTGAGCTCTTTCACCAGACGCTGGAGCGAGGAAAACGAGGCGGTGAGCTGCGGCCGGACGTATCCACCCGTGTTGTTGCACGGATGCTTTGGTCGTACTACCTGGAGTCGTACATTGCTTGGTCACGCGACGAACAAGGACAATCGCTGGAGTCGATGATTTTAGAGGGAGTAGAGGTCATATTCCGGGGGATCGAGGATGCCGGAACCTAAAATGAAACTCACTGTGGATCGACGTGAGGAACAGACATGTTCTTATTGCTTTTGACAAACCCGCCAAGGATCAATCCGAGGCGGGTTTGGTTTTTATTTGATGACAATTTTTACGCGAGTCCCATCGGGGTAGTCCTCTACCTGATTGGCAATCCAGGAGCCAGCCCCGCGATTGTCGGATGGAGAGATGTAGGCAATATCTGCACCACTGCCACCCTCTTGGCACATCGCCATCGGCCACTCATCTCGATCGTAACGAGGTTTGGTGGGAACGCCTTTGAGGGATTGCTCCCTGTTTTCATCTGCCCCTTTTCGGTCGATCGTACACACGGCGGAATGTCCTTTCGCGATGGCAGAACGGATATGCTCGGCCGTCTGCGGGTATTTGCTGCTCGGGAATTCCAGCACGTAGTCCGCTTCTGTGTTGCTCGTCGGCGTCTGCGGGCTCTTCTGCTCGAAGAAATAGGAGCCGATCGCAAACAAGACAGCAAGAAGGAACAGGATCATTTTTTTCTGCATGACGGTTTCTCCTTGGTATTTTCTCTGTGGTGTTTATTTCCTAGATAATTATACCAATAGGTGAGGGAGGTGCACCTGTCAAAATTCTTATTTGAAAGTCTAATAAATTCCAAATTATCCTCTTACAAACAAAAGCATCGTGTTAAAATACTTTCAGACAGCACCCTATCTTTCTAAGGGTGTGTAGGAGGGGAAATTTGTGAAGCCATGTCCTTCTTGTGGAACGGAAATTGTATTAAACGAGGGGTACCCGTTATGGTGTGAAAACTGTGACTGGAATCTACCTATGCCAAAGAACGAACGATCAAAAACGGTATGGGAGCGGATGGAGAGGCACATGCGTTTTTCGTATGGCCAGGCTCTGTTCAAAGAGCTTGAGGAGCATCCTGAAAATTTAACCAAAAAGGGGTTAAGCGAAAAAGCCGCATCCGTCTATTCACTTGTGATCATTGGCAGTTCAATAGCAGGTTTTCTTTTTTCCGTATATGGACTTATTTCTTGGTATCAGAGCCCCTTCATTCTTATTGGTTGTGTGCTTATTCTCCTAGTAACCTGGCTGTCGCGCCCTCGGCCAAATAGGTTGCCGAAAAAGGTAATGACTTTGAATTCTGCCCAGCATCCCAATACAATGAAGATGTTGGAAACGATCAAAGAAAAAATGGGAATTGAAAAAGATATTCAGTTTGCTCTTTCTCCTCACTATGAAGCGTATACAACCGAATACGGGTAGAATCGAAGACGAATCGTTGTGATTGGATATCCCCTGTTATTTGCCTATGCACCCGGTGAATTGACAGCTTTGATCGCTCATGAGCTTGCTCATTGCTGCAATAACGATGTGCGACGGAGTCTTCTGGTTGCGCATGCACATCGGATCCTTCTCAATTGGTGTGATTTGTTAGATCCAATACGAGATGATGATGAATATTATTTTTCATTCGTCGCGACGATTAGCAGAGGGATTATGCGTATTCTCTTTTGGATTCCCTACCGTTTATTATTTATTCTCACTCAGCTTTTTTGGAATCAGAGTCAACGGGCTGAATATGAGGCAGATCGTATGGCCGTTAAGCTTGCAGGTACCCAAAATCTCATTTCCATGCTGCAGATCGCACATATGGGGGATGTGGTTGATTCGTTAATTGGAAGACACGCCATACAGAAGCAAAGCATGACACTAGGGGAGCAGCTTCGGGAGATCTTTGCCAAGCTTCCTATGAAAGAGAAAGCCCGCGTTCAGAAAGTGCTGGAGAGAAGCCAAGGTAGCATGGACACGACACACCCAGCCACTCATCTGCGAATCGCGATGGTGCAGGGGAAAGAAGTTGCCCCAGCTTTCCAGATTTCAGAGGAGGAGTATAACAGAGTTCATCAGGAAATCCTTGAACAGGTACAAGAAAAAATGGAGCATCGTATTCTAGACGAATATCGAGCAAAGATATCCTAATTACTCAGGGGGGCTGAAAGTTTTTTTCGCAATCATGCCCTTTTCAAAATTTGACTACCCATGAGCTTTACATTTCCAAAATTTTGTAATAAAATCAGACTCCCAACAAATGTAAGGGAGTGATTCGTATCTCTCAAACGCAAAAATACAGAGCGTCTTCCCTCTGTATCATTTGGAAAGAGGATTCTATTTTGCTGGAACAATTTCCGGAAGAGGAGGGTGTCATTACCTTTCGCCCAGTAGGAGGAACTATCGAGTACGGGGAAGACAGCAAGTCAGCATTGATTCGCGAAGTAAAGGAAGAAATCAATCAGGATCTAACAGATGTAAAGCTATTGGGAATCATCGAGAACATTTACGACTATTACGGCGATGGTGGGCACGAATTCGATTTTATCTATGAAGCAAAGCTGTGCGCAAGCAATCTCTACAATCGGGAGTACATCGAAGGATACGAAGGAGAAAAGAAGTTTATAGCCGTTTGGATGCCCGTGACTGCTTTTCGGGATAATCCCGCGCGAATGCTGGTTCCAGATGGGCTTTTTGAGCTGTTGACGGGTCAAGGAGCTTCAGAATGTGTCCATACGATCAAACACGTAAATGCTAAAGACATCGTGGAGGGCGCAAATGGCGGTCATTAGCATAGAAGGTGCAAGTGCAGCCGG
The DNA here is from genome assembly GCF_003710815.1 of Brevibacillus centrosporus. Lineage (GTDB taxonomy): Bacteria > Bacillota > Bacilli > Brevibacillales > Brevibacillaceae > Brevibacillus > Brevibacillus centrosporus. The sequence continues at coordinate 458,077 of NZ_RHHP01000001.1, read as the reverse complement.
TAAGACAGCAACATCAAGTGAGTTGGCAGCGAAGTTTAATGGTTATCATATTCCTGAAGTGAATGCTTGGTGGGAGCCTCCGGACTCCGTATATCCAGAATGGTTTTTTGAACGTCAAGTTGATCGATGGCAGATCGCAGAGGAGAAAGGTAAGAATCATCCTTTTGTTGTAATCGATATCGATCTATTTCAACCATTATGGTACAATTGGGCATTTGATTTTCTTTGTTCGGAGGGCAGTCACTCGACTTTGTTGAGGAGTTCTACCGCAAACATTTGCTCGCAAAGAAGATCGGTTTTCCAGATAAGTATTATCTCCTTAGTACGAGAGAAACAGAGCTGCGAAGGAGAAAGGAAGGAGATCGATCTAGAAGGAGAAGGGGGTTTGAAATGAATCTAAGGTTCATTGAGCCTCAGAAACGCTACTTCCAGGCAATCCACTCGTTTAACCCAAATTTGGTTTGTTTTATTGAAGCCGTGACGATTGAAAATAATGTGAAGACAATTATAGAGACAATGCCTTCTACAGCAAAAGACCATACCTATTCCATTGAATTGCTCGAGTTCATGGTAAGCTGGCTTCGAAGGAATAAAGCATCTGATTTTTATTAAGCCGAAACGAATGAGATTGCTTGCGTTTGTAAAGATTTGTGACGCAAACAGAAGTCTTTTTTAATGAACGTGCTGACTATTCGCAACAAGAAAGGAACGAAGAACTACGTTTATGGAGTGTAGACGAGGAGGAGCGGAAAAAGCGGGACAGGTCGATAGTATTCAACTCTCAGACACGGTCCCGCTAGTTTGCTCTATTGCCCATCCCTTTTCCCGCCACCCGCATCCACGCTTACCCGCGCAAATACTTTCCTCATACAATACCAAGCAATCAAAGGACCCAAGCCAATCAAGAAAACCAACCAGTTTAACGCAATGGGCGAGGTGCTAAAGGACGTCACCATGAGAAAGACGAGAATCCCCACCATACGTCCGGCATCCAATCCAAATTCCCTCAGCACGACAAACTCGACGCGGTTCTTTGCGCTCTCTTCATTGGAGCCGATCAGATCAAAAACCGTGGAGATCATCGGAACCGAAAAAAGTGGATAGGCCAGGCCCACTGCCACCCCAAAAATGAGCAGCGTAGCATAGCTGACCTGCCAGAAAAACAGCGTGACGATGCCGCTCATCACGAGTGCTCCGCAAAGCATGACCCACTGACGGTTTTGCGGCTTGAACCATTTGCCCACCGCATAGTAGCTGACCAGACCAACTGCCGAGGTAATCAGCCAGTAATTGCCCAACGTCATTTCACTCTTGGTTGCGATGTAGACCATGAGACCGATGATAAAGCCAAAAACGCCTTCTCGCAGTCCTTGACCAGCCAAAGCGCCAAAAGCCCAGCGCCAGTTGGCATCCTGTCGCAGACTGTGATAAGCAAAGCTCCAGGAGTAATCTCCCTCGGACTGCCGCTTTTTCAGGAAAAAGCTGATGATGACGCCCACGACGAACAGAATCAACGAGAGGGTGAAGATCAGCGCATATCCTTTGGTGCTTGTCATACGCGAGATCAGATAGCCGGAGATCCAGGGGGCAATCATACCGCCGCCAGAAGCGAGCAGTCCAGCCCAGCCGTTGAAAAGGTCCCGATTGTCTGGGCCCGTAATCTCAAAATACACGACATTGAAAGCGAGCCAGAAAAAGCCGACCGCCATGCCTTGAACGAGTCCCAGGGCGGCCGCATACGATACGACGTTCGTTCCCAGTACAAGCACCAGCAGATAGAAGAGGGCGGACATCGCCATCCCCAGCCGGAGAGCATTCATTTTGTTATAACGCTTCACCCAAGCGCCAGCCAGCCAAAAGGTAAGGGATCCAGCCAGGTGTGTGCACAACGTAAACCACGCGATGGGAGCGAACTGGCTTTTCACTTTCCATAGGTAGACGTTGACGAACGTGCCGGATAAAGCGCCAGCGGTGATGAAGAGAACGTTGACGAATAGCAGGAGCTTGGATTGGTTGTCGAGCTGCCCGTTCCCATGGGCAGAAGATTCCTCCTGATTCGATTGCCACAGCTTTTGAAGGGTGGCGGGGAAGCCGGATTTCGTCTTTTGGTGCATTTGTCTGCCCCTCCCATCGGATGTAAGTGGAATGGTCTTCGTTCATAACCTGCCCGATTGAGACAGGGAATAGACGGTAAACCGGCATTTTCCATGTCCTTGGCGTTGTTTTCATTAAATAGAAAAAACAAAAATCTTTGACAACAGGAAGGAAAAGGGCAACCCGTTACCCAAATAAGGAGAAGGTGAAAAGCTAAAACAAAGGAGCAATGACATGGCCACCACAATTTTTACCAATGGACGCATTTATACGGGGGACCCGCAGCACCTGTTCGTAGAAGCGATTGTTGTCAAAGATGGGATTGTGCATGATCTGGGCACACATGCGGATATGACACTCCAATGGGGTCGAAGCGATGTACATATTGTCGATCTTCAGGGCAAAACCGCAACACCGGGGCTGATCGATAGCCATCTTCATCTCGGCTGGCTAGGGTTGACCTTTCAACAGCTCGATCTGAGCAAAGCGACGTCCAAGGACGAGATGCTTTTCCTGATTAAACAAAAAGCGGAGCAAACCGCTCCGGATGAATGGATACAAGGCTTTGGCTGGGATGAAAACCTGTTCGTCGGTGGCGGGGGAATTCCTACGATCGAGGAGCTGGATCTGGTAGCGCCACACTGTCCGCTTCTTTTGTCGCGCATTTGCGGGCATGCCAATCTCGTGAACAGCAAAGCGCTGGAGCTGAGCAACTACCATCCTGACATGGCTGTTCCGGCAGGTGGCGTGATTGTGCATGATCCGGCTACGGGGAAGCCGACAGGTATGCTGCTCGAAACAGCGTCCAACCTCATTACGCCGCACATCCCAAAACCGAGCTATGAAGCCTTGAAGAATGCTTTGCGTGGTTCGGTTCGTTATGCGCTTGCGCATGGATTGACAGGTGCACATACGGAAGACTGTCGGGATTTGGGTGGCCTCATCCAGACCTATCGTCTGTACGATGAGTTGATCAATGGGGAAAATCTCGCGCTGCGCTGCAACCTGCTCGTTTATTACACGAGTCTCCCTGAGCTCCGTGAAACGCAGATGCGGGCAGGCTACGGGAATCATCATGTGAATATTGGGGCTGTCAAAATCTTTGCAGATGGTGCACTGGGGCGTCGAACCGCGTATTTGTCGGCACCGTATGCGGATGATGCAACGACTAGCGGCTATCCGGTACATGAGCAGGAGGCTTTGACAGAGCTGGTACGTCAAGCCCGTAAGCTCGAAATGCCGATCGCTGTCCATACAATTGGAGACATGGCATTGGAAATGGTTTTAGACAGTCTGGATCAATTCTCTCCTGTCGCCTATCGGGATCGGCTCATCCATACACAGATCCTGCGGCCGGATTTGCTGGATCGTCTGGCACTCCCTCACCGCATTGCCGATATACAGCCACGCTTTTTAGCGGGTGACTTCCCTTGGGTCATTGATCGGGTAGGCGAGGAGCGCATTCAATATTCGTACATCTGGAAAACGATGATGGAAAAAGGAATCATTTGCGCGGCTGGATCCGACACCCCGGTAGAACCAATCGACCCGCTGCTTGGTATTCATGCAGCTGTCACACGAAAAGCGCCAGGGGATACTCATGGTGGCTATCTCCCGCATGAAAAGCTGACCATGCAGGAAGCCATCCATCTGTTTACACTCGGAAGCGCCACAGTCACGGGTGAAGACCACCTGAAAGGTACACTGACTCGCGGAAAGTTTGCAGATATGACGGTATACTCTCATGATCTGTTCTCGATGGACCCGGATGAGCTCTTGGAGACCAAAATTGAAATGACGGTTATTGGAGGACAGGTTTGCTATGCTCGATAGACGGGAATGGAAGGTTAGCAGCCCAGCCGAAGCCTATGACCGATTTTAGCTAGGTAGTATGAAAGAGAAAGCGGGTAACAGAACGCCAAGCGCTTTGGCATCGGTTACCCGCTCTTTTTCCTTTTTGTCATTGGGTGGGTGTGGAGGTTTCCTGCTGCTCTCCTTGGTCTTGCTGTTTCGGTTCTTCGGTTACAAGCACGTAGCCCTGCGTTCCATCTAAACGAATCCATTGTCCATCCTTGATCTCGCGAGTCGCACCATCGATTCCCGCGACCGCCGGGATTCCATATTCCCGGGCTACGACAGCACCATGTGTCATCATTCCGCCGACCTCCATCACGAGACCTTTTGCTTGATGGAACAATGGCGTCCAGCCCGGGTCTGTGAAGGGAGCGATCAGGATTTCGCCCGGCTGTAGAGAAGCGCTTTCCGGTTTCAAGACGATTTTCGCGTATCCCTCCACGACACCCGGCGATACAGGCGTACCGACGAGGGCACCTTCCGGGAACGAGGAAAGATCCCTCTTGCCGACGATGATTTCTCCCTCGCTGGTCATGACCCGAGGAGGCGTGAGCTTTTGATAATGCTCATAGGCCTGCTTGCGCGACTGAATCAAAGCAGACAGATCGCCTGAAAAGGTATGGTCCAACACCTCTTTCAGCTCGCCTAGGCTCAAGAAAAAGACATCCTTTTCATCCGCAAGCGTCTCAATCTCCACGAGGCCTTTTGCTTCTTCCAGTATGGCTTTTTTGTAGAGATCAAAATGGAGGACGACGACAAACTTGTGATTTTCCCGCAAGCCGCCAATGTTGCGAAACAGCGTAAGCAGCCGCTTGAAAAAGGAGTGCTTGAATTCGCCATCAGGTGTATCCTTGACACGTTCGAGAATACTCTTGATGGTTTCTTCGGCTTTGGCAGCTCCTTGCTTAAATCGTTCACGGTGCTCGCCGTGCTCGACGGTCCGCAAATGTCCCAAGATGGAAGACAGCAGCATGGAGGGATCTTCTCGCCAACGCGGTTTTGCCAGATCGATTTCTCCTGGGCAGCGGGCACCGAAGTTGTCCAGAAATTTATCAAGCTCCAAGCGAAAGACGTCTCCACCCTCGACCTGTTCCAGACCTTGGTAAAAATCCTGCTTCTTGTCCTGCTGCTGCAAATACGCAATCAGCTTGGGATAAGGTCGTGCAGCGTCAGCCAAATCCCCTAAGCGCAGTCCCATTTCCGCGGTAACGTTATGAGGCAGCGACTTTTGCAGAGGCTGCAAATCCTCCGGTGGATCCAGCCACCAGGCTGAAAACAGCTGAATCAACTGAAACGCCAGCATGCCTGTAACGAAGTAATGAATATCATGGGCAAACAGATCCATCATGAGATGACTTGCATTCTCTTCAAGCGCCTTGATTTTTTCAGCACCGTGAACGGAGGCTAGCTTTTCGCGAGTCCCGCGTAAACGTTTGCGCATGAACTCCAAAATATGGCTGTATACATGCTCGCTGTCTTCTCTCATGAAGTCTTTCAACAGAATCGTAACGAGGGGGCCAGCAGCCTGAAACAATTGCTGCTTCATCGGCTCCATGGAAACGGTCTTGTGAAAATGATCGCGCTTTAAAACGTCTGAAAGCGCCATGCTCATCAGTTCATCCATGGATCCCATCATCTTGGGGAAAAACTTTTGCGCGAAATCATATTGCAGCATCTCTGTCGGATCGATAAAGAGCCGGCCCCCTGCCTCCACAAACGTCCGGCGACGCTTTACTCCTCCAATGCCAGCGCCAGCAGGCATGAGCTGTTTCCATAGAGAGATCGCCATGGGAGACATCGCTTCTGTCATCATTTGCTGGTGGCCAAACGACAGAAAGACGTGAAACTGATTATCTGACGTATCGGGGATGGGAAAGAGGGAGGTAATCGGACGAGCTTGGAGAATATAGAGCTGTCCTTCAGCACATGCCCACTCGATGTCTTGTTCGGTTCCGTAGTGGCTCTCAATTTTTCTGCCCAGATCCGCCAGCTCCCCTATGCGATCATCAGGCAAAGCTTGCTTCATTTGCTCGGAAAAAGGGATGTCGGACTTGACCGTTCCGCCTTGAGCCAATCCGTAAATCGCCACTTTTTTCGCGGCAATGTGTCTATCGATGATCTCGTTATCTTTCAGCTGATAACGGTCTGGAGATACCAGGCCGGAGACGAGAGCTTCTCCCAAGCCAAGGCTTGCCTCGATGGTGATCACACCGCGATGCCCACTGACTGGATCAGCGGTAAACATAATGCCGGACACATCAGGGAAAACCATCTGCTGCACGATGATCGACAAGAGAACCTCGCGATGATCAAACCCATTGTTCATCCGATAAACAATGGCGCGATCCGAAAATAGAGAAGCCCAGCAGCCGCGAATGGCCGAGATAAGCTGGAGCTCACCTTTTACATTGAGATAGGTTTCCTGCTGTCCCGCGAAGGAGGCGGTAGGCAGGTCTTCTGCGGTCGCGCTGGAACGTACGGCGTAGGCATGCATGGTTCCTAGGCTGGTCCAATGCGCCAAAACAGCAGACAAAATTTCTTCAGGGATGACGAGGGATTCGATATGTAGACGAAGCTCTTTTCCAATTTTACGGACCCCCTCCAGATCAGCAGGCTCCAGCTCATCGAGAGAAGCTAGGTACGATTGCAGGTCATTGCTTGTTTCCATCAGCGTTTGAAAAGCTGCTGTCGTAATACAAAAGCCCCCGGGCACAGGAAAACCCGCTTTCGTCAGTTCACCAAGGTTGGCGCCTTTTCCACCGACGAGCGAGAGAGAGTCTTTATCGATAGCTTGAAAGGGAAGGACGTATGGGCTCAAAGGAATTACCTCCGTCATGCGCTAGAAATGAGCGTAGAAACCATAAAAAGTATGCCCTGAGCTTGTGAGTTTATGAGGGAGAAGAGAGGATCAAGTAGGAAACAGGAAAAAGGAAAGACCTCCCGTTACAGCGGGAGGTCTTGCTTGGACAGCGAGCTTCTTTTTCCAGTCAGCCATCGCATGAAGTCGATTTCCGCAATGAGCACGCTTATAAGAACAAGGGCTGCGCCGATATAGCCTCTGACCGTGAGCGTTTCACCCGATATCAGGAAGGCGAAGAGAGCCGCGAAGACGGGTTCTAACGAAAAAATCAGTCCGGTATGCGTCGGGGACGTGTATTTTTGCGCGACGGTCTGCACGACGAATCCGATGGCACTGCACAGGATGCTGAGGGCTAGAACGGCGAGCCAAGCCTTCGGGGTAGAGGGAAGCTTCGGTGTTTCCACGAGGTAAGACAGGAGAAATCCAAAAAGTCCGGCAAACCCTAGCTGATAAATGCCAAGCAGGATCGCATCCGTTTGAGGAGCCAATCTGCCTGTAAGGATGATATGTGTCGCGTAGAAAACGGCGGTCGCCATGCACAAGGCATCTCCTTGGGTAATGTTCAGCTCCTTGGTTAGTGTCAAAAGGCCGATCCCGATCACGGCAATACCCGCACCGAAAAATACACGGGTCTCTGGCCTGTTCTTCAGCAAGATGGAGAGCAACGGAACGAGAATGACCGTGAGACTGACTAGGAAGCCTGCTTGCGAAGCCGTCGTCGTTTTCACTCCCTCGGTTACGGTTGCAAAGACACCGAACAGGATCGCACCCATAATGAAGGCGTGGAAAATGGTTTTTCGCGTCGTTTTTAGCAGCCGTTTATGAAAAAACAGTGCGGCGATCACAAAGGCGATCCCAAACCGCAGGCCAATCAGGTTAAATGTCTGCAGGTCGGTCAGGCCCATTTGCATAAACAAGTAAGAGGAACCCCAAAAAAGAGTAACGAGCAGCATGGCGAGATCAGCCTTTACTTGAGGCTTCATGGTGAAACGTCCCCCTAGAACCCCGGACAGCGATTGTGTCTGAACCGGATATGGTATGGATTCAAGTATACTTGTATCGTATAAATAAATAAAATGAATGTTTATCATCGTTTGCATGAGAAGAATTGATAGAAAGGGGGCCACGAGAATGAGCCTCAGCAAGTTTGAAGTCGTTGTCACCGTGATGGAGTCCGGAAGTCTGACGAAAGCAGGGGAAGTACTAGGGCTGACACAGTCTGCGATCAGCCACGCAATCGCCAGTCTGGAAAGGGAGTACGGTTTCTCTATTTTGACGCGAGGAAGAACAGGAGTCAACTTGACGAGCAACGGGGAGCGGCTGCTCAAATACATGAGAGAAATCCTGAAGTGGAACGATCAGATGATGCAGGAGGTTTCTGCGATCAATGGCATCGAAGTGGGAACCGTGCGCATAGGCACCTTTACCAGTGTCTCCACGCAGTGGCTGCCGGGAATCCTTAAGCAGTTTCAGGATCAATACCCGGAGATTGAAATCAAGCTTCATGAAGGCTACTACGATGACATCGAACATTGGGCTTTGACAGGGGCTATCGATTTTGGATTCGTTTCGGTTCCTGCTTTAGAAGGACTGGAAACGATCCCCCTACATCGGGATCGCATGTATGTTCTCCTGCACGAGGACCACCCGCTGGCCAGGCAAGAGACTCTCTCCCTAAACGATTTGCAGCAGGAAATCTTCATCATGCCGAAACCAGGCTGTGACAACGATATCCAGCGTATTTTCAAACAGTATGCGTTTACGCCGCAAGTAAAGTACGAGCTAGGCGACGACCACGCCATTATCGCGATGGTGCAAAACGGCCTCGGCATCAGTATTCTCCCGGAGATGATTCTGTTTCGGCTGCCCTCCAGTATTCGGGCGATTCCGCTACAAGGGGAGCACTTTCGGACGCTTGGAATGGCAGTTCTTTCCTTGGAACAGATGTCACCGGCGTCACGACGGTTCTTGACAGCCGTAACGGAGTGGATAAAGGAGCATGTGGCAGTATGAATGAAACCAAGCAAGGCCACTTACCGTATAGAAGGTAAGGAGCTAGTCGCTTCGGTGAAATTGGGTGGACAGCAGCACCAGGAATCATCTTTAAGTTTCTGTCATGATGTTGGTGCGAAACGTATCCTCCAGCTGCTGCTTACTGATCCCCAACCTTCTTTTGCAAAGGCCACTGCCACAGCACGCCCGATCACACTGTCTCTGCCGGTGATGATGGCCACTTTGTTCTTTAGCTTACCGCTCCCCATGTAAGCAGGATTATCAAAAATGGGTCGGGGCACCATCAAATATTCCATTCCCGGCTGGCGGTCCTGATGCTGGGCTGGAAATGAAATAGGCTGCTCCGCGTACGAAGTCTTATAGCTGTAATACGGGTACATCGGATACAAATCAGATCCCTCCAAAGATCGATGGATATGGGAATGATATTCGCCCAGATGAGGGAAGGATCCGATGCTAGGCACCCAGTGACTGTCGCGCAGCCCGGCGTTTTTGAATCCAAAATGGCAGATACAGCAAGCAGAACAAACCGAGTGCGACTCCTTCTAGCGATAGGATATACCAAGGATAAGGACCGAGATAATCCATTAGTGTTGGCTGAAAAGGCTTATGAGTGACGAACAAATAGTTTCCACCTGTAAACCGATTCACGATAAGAGAAATCAAGAGCAATGAATTCAGCATGACCATGCTTTTCCCTATGGACGCAACCGTAGGACGGCATTCCTTTACCCAGGTCATGTACAAGCACGCGAGCACGATGCAGGCGTGTGCGAGGAAAAAGTGAAAGAAGCGAAAATGGGGAAATGGGTAAAAAAGCTCTGGGGTGATCAGCGCCTGACCTGCGCCAATCAAGCCGGCAAAAAACGTGATTTCGTACAGGCGGTAGCTGTTGTAAACAAGCATGAATGCGGAAAAGACTAACATGACGCTGCACAGCTGCAAGGGAAGAGCTTCTGATTGTGTCCACGAATGGGTCCAAACATGCCAAAGCTGAAACCCAACTTCGGTTAAGACGAGCAAGCTGGCGAGAGCGAGCCGGCAAAAAGCATCTGTATGTGGGGGCTGAAAACGGCGGCGGAACCGATAAAGAAGAGCAGCAGCGGCGAAGACGAGCAGGACACAGCTCACGTGACTGGCCGAAGATAACTGAAAAGGCTCCGTGGTGATCTCGGCTGAAAGAAAAGATGAGGTCATGGCTACCTCCGTATGGAATAAAAAGTTAATTGAAAGAATTCACGAAATTTTAACACAAAACCATATAAAGCATCGGTTATAATAAAAATGAACCAACGTACATCAATGAGAGGAGATATAATTGTGAACTTGGTATTAACGGAAAAACAATGCAAATCTTGCCAGGCTCGCTTGACAGAGTATGAAATCGAGAACAATGGCGCTCTGTGCATGGAATGCTTCAAAGAAGAACAAGACGAGCAAAAGTAACAACATGATTTCGGGCACCTAAGCGTCCCACACCATATAACTTACTTGCCTGTCATAACCCTCTTCCTTTGCGAAGAGGGTTATGACTTTTCAGACAATAAACAAGGAAACAACGGCCTTCATTATACCATGTATTCTCAGTTCGGTACTTTCCCTCGATAAAAAGACAGAAAGTATTGAAATTCTCTTTTCGCTTCACTAAAGTAAAGCTATAATTATCTACCAGAGCAACGCTTTACCAAAGTGAAAATGAGGGGACTAAAAACAAGATGAAACGAATTGCAATCATTGGGAGCAGTGGAGGGAATCTTTACAATCTGGGAGGAGCAGATCCACAAAAACTTCTGTCCGAGATACGTATACAGGCAGACTCAGCGGGAGTGGAGATAGCGGCTATACAGTTTATTGCAGCCCAGTCTTCCATGGACGGAGCGGGCAAGGATACACCTGCAGCTGTTTATAGCTGGGATGCCTCATCGAGTACGCCAGTTGTCCGCTTTACCGGAACATTGGAAGAATGCAACCAGTACGCGAAGGAGTCAGACGAATCTATCGCGGATGCCTTACGCAGCGGCCAAGTGGATGGGATTGTCAGCATGAGCGCGGATCCGAATGGAGCAAATCAGCTGACCGTTCAGGCTGCGGTAGAGAAGCATATTCCTATTGTGGGGACGGGTGGGACATCCATGGCGCTGATCAGTGCAAAAGGCGCCAAGGTAATCCTCACCTCCGGCACGACAGGAACGACGAACCGGACGCGCGCGATCAGCTTCCTTACCGCTTTTTCCAAGCATTGGGGAATATCGTATCGCCCGTTGATCGGAGATACCGGCTCGGGAAGCATTTCGAACAGCCCATGGAAACGAATCAACATACGCGGGATCATGATGTCATCTCTCCCAGGGTTTATCGCGCTGGCTTTGGTCTTGGCTGTAAGTAAAATACCCGGACTGGACATGCTCAGCGGCGTTTTCGATGTCCTGATCAAGGCTTTGCCTGTCGTCATTGCGGCGGTAGCTGCCAAACAAGTGTCGGACATGGAGGAGGTATCCGTCGTAGCCGGTGTACTGGCAGGGATCCTGTCGATGGATGGCGGCATTATCGGTGGTATGATCGGCGGGATTGGCGCAGGGCTTCTCGTGAATGTGCTGTTCCGCAAATGCGTAGAATGGAAATTTCCGACCACGACGGTCAACATTATCGCGGGTGGCGTATCCGGTTTGATCGCAGGGTTGATTGTGTATTACTTGCTGGCTCCTATCGCCCTGCAGGCAGGGGAGTGGGTCAAAGTATTGATCGAGGGAGCTGTCGCGTACAGCCCGATTCTGGCAGGGCTTATTGCAGGCTTGCTGATCTGGCCTGCCATCATCGGGGGAGTGTACCACGCTGCGATTCTCCCCATCGTACTCTTGGAGATGGAGAAGACCGGGAACAGCTTTCTGGGCGCAGTCGACATGGTGGGTCTGGTCATGGTTTCGGCTGGAATTACACTAGCCAACATTCTTTTGCCCCGAGACAAGAGTGAGGCGACCGTCGCAACCCCTGGCTTCCTGATTAACATGGGCTTTGGTACGTTCGTAGAAGCGGCATATCCGTTTATGTTCTCGAACAAGCTGGTCTTCGCGGGAGCCATCGTGTCTTCCGGGATCGCCGGAATGATGGTGGGTGTGTTTGATGTACGTGGGACGGCGTATGTACCGTCCGTGATGGCGCCGTTACTCTCCAACAACATGATGGGCTTTATCGTAGCGATGGCGAGTGGACTTGCTTGCTCCTTGATCATTACCTTGATCGCAAACCAGATCGCCAAAAAGAAAAGCATGCAAGCGATCGATGAAAAGATGAGCGCATAAACCAACCCCCTGACGATCTCTTACTGAGAAGGAGTCAGGGGGTTTTTGCTATCGGATTCTATTTTTCCGGGAGTGGAAGAATCAGCTCCATGCGCCGGCTTCCGTCCTTCATGCTTGTTTCAAACAGGATAAGCGTAAGGGTTGTGTTCGGCTCTGCTTTTTTCACCTGAATCGTGTGGGAAAACTCTCCCCATTCAGGAGCCCCCGCAGATGTCTGAATAGAGCCTTCGGTAAGCTCATTGTGTCCATCCTCTACTACATAGCTGACGACACCCTCAAAGACGCGGGCTTTCCCTTTGACTTCATACGTATCGGTTCCGGTTTCTTTGACCGTGACTTCTTGGAATATCTCGTTGGCATAAGCAGAAGGTGTCGGCTCTGTTTTCGGCTCCTCTTCCTTTGGTGCAGGTGGATTCTCAGGCTGCGGGGATGCGGGAGGCTGCGCAGGCGTTTCAGACGGTACGGTCACTGGCGGCTTTTCAGGAGCAGGCGGAGTCGCAGGTTCTCCCTGTCCTTCACTCGTGCACCCCTGCAGGAGAAAGAAGGTCAACAGGAGGATCCAAACCATTTTCATGAAATCCCTCTCTTCTGTCGAGATTATAGTGAGACTTCTCACATACTAAGACGTGAAAACAAGCGTGAGTGTTCCAAGGAAAACGTCCACAACGGGATTTCTATGTTAGAATGGTGAGGAAGCAATATCCACTATCCGCAGAAAGCTGGTCGAAAAAGAATGGCTGAACAAACGCATCGAATCGAGAAAGATTTTCTCGGAGAAAAAGAAATCCCTGTACATGCCTATTATGGTGTACAAACTATGCGTGCAACGGAAAACTTCCCGATCACCGGTTACCGCCTGCACTCTTCCTTGATTAACGCGATGGCTATGGTAAAAAAAGCAGCAGCGATTGCCAACATGGAAGTATCTCGTTTGAACCCAAAATTGGGAAATGCGATCGTGGCAGCTGCGCAGGAAATCATCGAAGGAAAATGGCATGACCAGTTCATCGTAGACCCGATTCAGGGTGGAGCGGGAACTTCCATTAACATGAATGCCAATGAAGTCATCGCAAACAGAGGGTTGGAAATTCTGGGAGAGAAAAAGGGAGATTACTTCCATCTCAGTCCGAACACTCATGTAAATATGTCCCAGTCCACCAATGACGCATTCCCAACCGCGATCCACATCGCAACGCTGGATCTTTTGGAAAAGCTCTTGGTGACAATGGAAGAAATGCACGATGTTTTTGGTCAAAAAGCAACGGAATTTGATGACGTCATCAAAATGGGACGCACACATTTGCAGGATGCCGTACCGATCCGTTTGGGACAAGAATTCGAAGCCTACCGTCGTGTGCTGGAGCGCGATATGAAACGCATCAAGCAATCCCGTCAGCACCTGTACGAAGTAAACATGGGGGCAACGGCAGTAGGAACAGGGCTGAATGCAGATCCAAAATACATCACGACTGTTGTGAAGCAGCTGGCTGAAATCACAGGCTTCCCGCTGACGGGTGCCGAGCATCTCGTAGATGCAACCCAAAACACGGATGCGTACACAGAAGTTTCGGCTGCGTTGAAAGTATGCATGATGAACATGTCCAAAATGGCGAACGATCTTCGTCTGATGGCATCTGGTCCTCGTGCAGGTCTCGGAGAAATTTCCTTGCCAGCACGTCAGCCGGGTTCCTCCATCATGCCAGGTAAAGTCAATCCGGTAATGGCAGAAGTGATCAACCAAGTGGCATTCCAAGTCATCGGGAACGACCATACCATTTGTCTGGCTTCCGAAGCGGGTCAGCTGGAGCTAAACGTAATGGAACCGGTATTGGTGTTCAATCTGCTGCAATCAATCAGCATCATGGACAATGCGTTCCGTGTGTTTACACAGCACTGCCTGTCTGGCATCGAAGCAAACCGCGAGCGGATGAAAGAATACGTAGAGAAAAGCGTAGGCGTCATCACGGCAGTTAACCCGCATCTGGGCTATGAAACGGCTGCCCGCATCGCGCGTGAAGCGATTTTGACAGGAAAATCCGTCCGTGATCTGTGCCTCCAGCACAATGTGTTGACCGAAGAAGAACTGGATCTGATCCTCGATCCGTTCGAAATGACTCACCCTGGAATCGCAGGTGCATCTTTGCTCGATCGAGACTAGGAACGATAAAAAAACAAGAACTCCCGCGATCAGCCGAGTGCTGGTTGGCGGGAGTTTTTCTTTTGTTCAGCGAGGGGGAAGTTGATCCAGGGATTTGAATTCATATCCTTGCTTTCGAGCCTCGTCGATGATTGCCCCCAAGGCATCGGCATTGTCCTTGGAGACCGAGTGCAGAAGGATGACCGCCCCGGGATGGAGCTGTGCCATTACGTTGTCGTAGGCGAATTTCCATCCGCGAATCACCTTGGTTTCCCAATCGCGATAGGCAACCGACCAGAATACATTGGTATAGCCAAGCTCTTTGGATACGGCCAGCGTCCGGTCACTGAAAATGCCTCGTGGGGGACGCAGATAGCGCATCTCCTTTTGGCCTGCAACTTGGGCAACAGCATCTTTTACTTTTGTGAGCTCTTCCTTTACTTTCGCGTTCGGGATCGTCGTCATATCCGGATGACTCCACGAATGGTTCCCGATGAGATGGCCTTCTGCAGCCATCCGTTTTAACAATTCCGGCTGGTCTTTCACGTAGTGTCCGGTCACAAAGAAGATCGCAGGGACCTTACGAGCAAGGAGGGTATCCAAGATGGATGCGGTGTACCCATTCTCATACCCGTTGTCGAAGGTCAGATACAATTCCTTTTTGCTCGTATCTCCTAAAAAGACAGCCCCGTGACGATCGACTATTCCCTTAAAACCTTCTTCGTTGATCGATGGCAGCTGCCCATTTTTACTCTTCTTGAACCCAAAATGATACGGATGATCCGAGCTGGCAAGAGCCGTTTGAATGGGCATGATCAACATTAGAAGGCTCAAGCAAATGAAGGTCCATGGAGTTATCCACTTCCTTCGCTCAGGTCGCGTTGCGTCCAGCATGTCCATAACCGTGATCCACATCCTTCCTTGGGCGAACGTATTGACAGGCTTCCATGAAAGTTTGTCCACTCTCCTATCAATTATGTAAAGGCCACAGACGGCAATCCGCTGAGGAAATGGGTGCAAAACAGATAGAAAAGAGGGACAACTGCTCATACAAGATGGGATCTTGCTTCATATAGTATCTAAGTCAACGTGTAATTCGCTGACGAGTCAAATGTGAAATCATCCAGAACCAGGAGGTGTCAGTCATGGGGCTGAAGTGGTTGAAGTATTTGAAGGATGAAGTAGTCGGCGCAGAAGATGGGATTGAAGAAGTGGAAGTAAAGATCGAATACAGAGATGGTACCAAACGGAAATGGACTTTTGTTGGCGATAACGAGCCTATTATTGAAGATGGCGAAGATGAAGAAGACGACGAAGACGACGAAGATGGTTCGGAAGACGAGGATCAATAAGAGCCGCAAGCTCAAACTGATTGGAAATGAGGTGCGTCATAGGCGCATCTTTTTTCTTTTTCCATGGGGCAAGGACAATCTGGTATCATGAGTACGACAGAAAGATGGCGAAACGATTCACTGGGGAAGAGAGGATATTGGCAATGAGCTTTCAGCTGACCCATCGATTTATACAGTCTCAATGCGGCAATCTTTCCTACGAAAAAGGAAAAGCCTACCACCGGACAGGAAAGGTGACATTTACTGCCTACTACCCCGAAAAACCAAGCTACGAGGCAATCGTAAAAGGAAATGGGGTGGAAAAGGTAACCGTTGCCTTTGAAAAGGATACGATTGAGGCGACCTGTACATGTCCTTCTCTGGATTCGTACGATCTGGATTGTCAGCACGTTGCCGCCGTTTTACTGGAGATACTGGAGATGCAGCTGGACGGCAGAACCCCGGTCATCGAACAGTCGGGCGATTACCGATCCGGACGAACGGACACTATGGAGCCGGCACCTTATTCGGCAGTGGAAAAGCAATTAACCTCGCAGGTGCTCGGCTTGTTTACGGACACGTCCGTCAAGCCAAGCCGAATGCGTTTTGATGTCAGGCAGCCGCTCGAGGTTGAGTTTGTCTGCCGCGTGGTGCCCTTTGGTTATCAAAAGTACATGTTTGGTATCGAACTTCGGGTAGGTGTAAAACGAAGATACATCGTAAAGAAAATAAAGGAGTTCCTGGAGCGTGTCGAGCAGGGCATGCCGTATGAATTCTCTTCGCATTTTACCTATGAACCCAGTCAGCATTGCTTTCAAAAAGAAGATGCGGCCGTTCTCCAACAGCTGAACCAGATTTATCGGAACGAACAGCTGTATCGGGAAACGTCTTATCGCTCTTCTGGGTCTTCACGTGAGCAGGAGACGCGGGTGCTCCTGGTGCCTCCTTTGATGTGGGAGCAGCTTCAGAAGGCGCTTACGATGGTTCCCCTCGCTGTATTGGATTGGAACAACAAGACGTACGAGGGGATCGTCAGTGCTGCCGAGGGGCTTCCACTGCGCTTTGCATTTGCAGAGGGGCAGTCGGCTCATTATCAGATGGAGATAGAAGGATTGGAGCAGGTAACCATCATGGATTCCTACGGCTTGGCCATTGCCGAAGGGAAGCTGTACAGCCTCTCGAGCGACATGTGTCATCGCCTGTTTCAATTGAAGAAACTGCTCATCTCCTCGCGTAAGGGCACGATCCAAATTGGCCAGGAGCATATGGAGGCATTCATAGTGCAAGTCGTCCCCGAGCTGAAAAAAGTGGGGAACGTCATGATCGCACCTACCGTTTCCTCTCGATTGGTCCGCACACAGCTGCAGGCCAAGCTGTATCTGGATCGGATCAGAGATCGGCTTCTGGCAGGTCTGGAGTTCCAGTACGGAGACATTGTGTTGAATCCTTTGGAAGAGACGGGAAACAGCCGCGGGTCGGATCTGATCGTCGTCCGAGATATGGAGCGGGAACGACAGATCATCGAGCTGATGGATCAAAGTGGTTTTACCAAAACGGAGTCGGGCTACTATTTGGAGGATGAAGAAGCAGAGTTTGATTTCCTGTACCAAATGGTTCCTCAGCTAGAAAAGCTGCTCAAGGTGTATGCGACTTCAGCGGTCAAAATCAGGCTCCACACAGGCTCTACACCACCAAAGGTCAGGGTGGGCGTAGACGAGAGGACAAATTGGCTGGAATGCAAGTTTGATATCGCCGGAATCCCGGAGGCTGAGATACGGGGGCTGCTGCATGCGTTGGAAGACAAGCGGAAGTATTACCGACTGCCGGGTGGTTCTCTTGTGCCGCTTGCCAGTAGCGAGTTTCAGGATATTCGTGGATTTATGGAGGAAATGGGCATTAAGGGTGAAGACATACATCAAATGCAGCTGCGTCTGCCTATCGTGCGCGGTCTGACACTGCTCGATCCGGACAGCAAAAGCAGGTCAGCGATCCATATGGAAAAAGCATTCCGAAGGCTTTTGGAGAATATGCGCAATCCCGATAATCTGGACTATCCGGTGCCGAGCAGCCTAGCAGCTATCCTGCGGGACTATCAGATTTACGGGTATCAGTGGCTCAAGACGCTTGCCCACTATCAGTTTGGGGGAATCTTGGCAGATGATATGGGGCTTGGGAAAACGATTCAGAGCATTGCTTTTCTGGTGTCCGTACTCTCGGAAATCAGAGAACAGAAGCAGCCTGCGCTGATTGTCTCGCCGGCATCGCTGATCTACAACTGGCGCAATGAGTTGAAGAAGTTTGCCCCCGAAATCCGAGTGGTGCTTGCGGACGGAACCAAAAGCGAGCGCAATCAAATCCTGCGTGAATACGAGGAGGCAGACGTGGTAATTACCTCGTATCCTCTATTGCGCAGGGACTTCGCCAGCTATGCGGAAAAATCGTTCCATACACTCATTCTGGATGAAGCACAGGCATTCAAGAACCATACCACGCAGACGGCCCGCGCTGTGAAAGGGATCCAGGCACGTCATCGTTTCGCACTTACGGGTACTCCAATCGAAAATGGTTTGGACGAATTGTGGTCGATCAGCGAAGCCGTATTCCCCGGACTGTTCCCTGCTAGAAAAGGGTTCAACGAGCTATCCAGGCAGCAGATCGCGAAACGAATTCGACCATTCCTGCTGCGCCGTGTGAAAACAGATGTTTTGCAGGAGCTGCCTGAAAAGATAGAGACCCTGCAAAGCACAGAGCTGCACCCAGAGCAGAAAAAGCTGTACGTTGCCTACCTGGCAAAGCTGCGCGAAGAAACGTTGAAGCATCTGGACAAAGAGACCTTCGACAAAAACAAGATCAAGATTTTGGCAGGCTTGACGAGGCTACGACAGCTGTGCTGCCATCCCGCATTGTTTGTGGAAGACTACGCGGGAAGCTCGGCCAAGTTTGAACAGCTGCTGGATATTCTGGAGGAGTGTCGCCAAGCAGGAAGGCGTGTCCTTGTCTTCTCGCAATTTACCCAAATGCTTGGCTTGATTGGAAGAGAGCTCGGATACGCGGGAGTACCTTTTTCCTACCTGGATGGAAATACACCAGCTGCGGAGAGAGTCGAGCTGTGCAACCGTTTCAATGAAGGAGAGGGAAATCTCTTCCTGCTGTCGCTCAAGGCTGGCGGAACGGGGCTGAATCTGACAGGGGCCGATACAGTGATCCTGTACGATCTGTGGTGGAATCCGGCAGTCGAGGAGCAAGCAGCAGACCGCGCCCATCGTATCGGACAAAAAAACGTCGTTCAAGTGATCCGGTTGGTAGCCGAAGATACGGTCGAAGAAAAAATGTACGAGCTTCAGCAGAAAAAGAAAAATCTGATCGAAGAAGTGATTCAGCCTGAGCAGGAGTCATTGTCTAGGCTGACGGAAGAAGATATAAAAGAAATTCTAATGCTTGGCTGATCCGAAAATGGAAGTCTTGTCCCGCTATTTCTGCAGGACAAGGCTTTTTTGCTTGGATTCGCGAGAGCCGGATGATATCCCCACGAACACTGGGATACGAGTCTTCTTAATTGGCTTTCTTCCATGGATATTTGTCCGTTTCCGGTTTAAAGACGAGCGAATAGTTTATTAAGAATTCGTGTGGATTTCCAAATGGATTGCGGGGGGGAATGGAATGGAACAGTATCTGATTGTACCGTGGGATACCCGGTCTGGTTCAGAACCGACTCCTGTGGACTGGGATATGCAAGTGCCTCCGGAGATAGATGCGATAGCGGAGCTGGTCATGAAACAATACGATATGACCGTCAGTTCCAGAACCCTGATCACTTCAAAACCAGACAAAGGTGGGGCCATCTGGCGCATAGAGACCAATAAGGGACCGCGTAGCTTAAAGCTTTTACATCGCACCCCCGAGCGCAGCTTGTTTAGTGTGGGCTTGCAGGAGTACGTTGTTCAGCAGGGGGCGAGGGTCCCCGCTTTAATCCCGGCAAAGGACAGAAAACTTTTCGTGGAAATGGGCGGGAAGCTTTGGATCGTCACGGATTGGATCGCGCTGACGCCCGCGACGAAAGTAGACCTAGTAGGTGCGCAGGAGCTGTGCTACGGATTAGGGGAATTTCATCGGCATTCGAAAGCGTATGTCCCTCCGTTTGGCGCGAAAAACTCCTCACGTTTGTATCGGTGGCCAAATTACTATCAAAAGATCGCAAAAAAAATTGGCTGGATGAGGGAAATGGCCAAAGCGTATCGGGATACCGTGGCTAGCGCGTCCATCCTGGCTGTGGTCGATCAGTACGAAAAGCAAGCGATTGAGTCACTGGAAAGGCTAAAGACGTCCGCGTATCCAAGAATGGCATCGATGGGTGAGCCGTACTGGGGGTTGGTTCACCAGGACTACGGCTGGTCAAACGGGCAGAATGGTCCGGGCGGTCTGTGGGTTATCGACTTGGATGGCGTGTCGTATGATTTGCCATTTCGTGACTTGCGAAAGCTGATCACGAGCACGATGGATGATATGGGCGTCTGGGATACGACCTGGATGCGGGGGATGATCGAAGCGTACCATCAGGCAAACCCTCTGGATGCGGAGTCCTTTGAGGTGCTGCTGATCGATATGGCGGTACCGAATGAATTTTACAAGCATTTGAAAGAGATGTTCTTCGACCCCATTACCTTCCTGAATACCGAAGCGGAAGCGATCCTGCAGCGGGTCGTGGCTACAGATCAATCCAAAGCGCAGGCGTTGGCAGATCTTGCGAAAGACATGTCCAAATACAAGCCAGGAAGCTACGAACCCAAGCCAGTGGCAGTGGAAGCAACAAGAGTTCCATCTGAGACCAAGACCTGGGATCAAAAGAGTTGGGGATTGCAGCCACAGCAAAAGCAAAGCAGTGAAAGTGTTGCTTCTGCCGTTTCCGAAGAAAATACGGAAAGCATGGCTGGGGCGGTTTCCAAAGAGAAAAAGGCAGAAAGCTTCAAGGTAGTAAAGAAAAAGGCAAAGGAAGAAACAAAGCAAGAAGCAAAGCAAGAGGCCAAGGCTGCGGACAAAAAGGGCAAAAAGGAAAAGCAGGAACAGCAGGAACAGGAAGCCCAATCTGTCGTGAAGCCAGCTAAGCGCGTGGCGGTTGAAGTCTCCGACAAGAAGAAAGAGGAGAAGGAGAAAGCGCCGAGTCCCCAAAAAGCAGGCCGTCGGATAGGGACAGCTTCGAATGTCATACAGCTCCAGCCTTCTGGTAATGCTCCGTCAAACAAAGCGAAACGAATGGTTGCACCCGCCAAGAAAAGAGCTGCCACTGTGGCGAAGGCGAAACCAAATGCAGGGAAGAAGAGCGGAGCTGGAGCTAGTAAAGCAGTCGCGAAACCGGCAGCTTTACCCAAAACGAAAGGAAAAGCAGTCAAACCCGCTGTGAAAAAACCAGTCAAGCAAACACCAAGAGTGGCACTAGGTGTGTCGTCAGCAGGAAATAAGACAAAGAGAGCGGCTCAATCGAAAAGTAAACATTCCTTCAAGAAGGTTGCAGCACCTAGCAAGAAAATGAACAAAGCGGTCAGCAGCAAGCCGAATGCGAAAAAAGGGGTAAAAACCAAAGGAGTGCGATGAGCCGTACGAGGAAAGGAGAATTCGGATGAAGGTAGTCATGATCTGTACAGAAAAATTGCCCGTCCCTCCAGTCCGCGGCGGCGCTATACAAACGTATATAGCAGGTATCGTCGATTTTCTCAGTCAACATCATGATGTCACGGTGTTGGGAACGACAGACCCTTCCCTTCCGCTGGACGAGAGGGTACGCAACGTTCGATACGTGAGGGTGGACGGCCAGGGTATATTTGAGACGTACGCAGAGCAGGTCATAGAGTATTTGCGTACGCAATCCTATGACATCATCCATGTGTTCAATCGCCCCAGACTGGTTCCGCTGATCCGGGAAGTATGCCCGAATGCGCGAATCATGCTCAGCATGCACAATGACATGTTTGACCCTGGAAAAATTGAACCGCAGGATGCTGTCAAAACGATCGCAGAGACAGAGACGATCGTCACCATCAGTGATTACGTGGGACGCGTGATTCACTCGCTTTATCCGGAGGCCGAAGGGAAACTCCGTACGATCTATTCAGGCGTCAGCCTGCAGACGTTTGTTCCATGGGAAAAATCGCAGCAAGCGCGTCAGGTTAGGCAGGAGCTCAGGGCGATGCACAATCTGGGCAACCGGCAGGTGATCCTGTTTGTAGGGAGACTGACCCCGAAAAAGGGTGCAGACATTTTGGTAAGAGCGATGAACGAACTTCATTCGCAGCACTCCAACATTGCGCTCGTGCTGGTAGGGGGATCGTGGTACGGTGTGGATAAAATCAGTGACTATGTCGCTTATGTTCGTTCATTGGCCGATCGATCGCCGATTCCCGTAATTACAACTGGTTTTGTCAACGCGGAACAGATCCATCACTGGTTTTGGGCGGGAGACATTTTTGTTTGCCCATCGCAATGGGAGGAGCCGCTTGCCCGAGTTCATTACGAAGCGATGGCAGCAGGATTGCCTTTTGTGACAACCAAGCGTGGAGGGAACGCCGAAGTGATCATCGGTGGCAATGGACTCTTGGTTGAGGAGCCGGAAAATCCCCAATCCTTTAGCACTCAGCTCAGCAAGCTCCTCTCTAGCAGAGAGCTTCAGCGGAGAATGGGGAGCGTAGGAAGGCAGCTCGCAGAGGAAAGATTTACATGGGATCGGGTAGCCAGAGAAGTACTCGATGTGTGGAATGGCTCGTCCCGTATATAGGGAGGCTCCAGAGTCAATGACCCGCTTTCTCAACCATCCATTGGGAAAGTGGGCAATTGACTTGGTTCTGTATAGCAGTCGTATTCAAAAGCCCTCATCAACGTAAAAAAGCGGACAAGCTGAATGAATGAAGAGCAGACAGCTTGTCCACACATGCAAAAACAAGAGGCGATGGTAGGGGGACATTCACCAGAAATGGCAGCGAATCCCCCTTGCCTGGGTCATTAGCCAGATGCGAGCTGCTGGTCATCCTCTTCTCTTGCAATCTAATTCCATTCCAAAGAGATGGGTTCGCTTTCCTCTGCGAATCCCTCTTCCTCAGAAGTCTCCATTTCCTCTGCGATCACTAGGTCGGGAATGAGCGCCGCAATTCGATTGAGTGGGATCAGAATTCTTGCTGCCTTTGGGTGAAGAGAAGGGATCGTTTGGAGCTCCAGGATTCCTTCGTCGACGCGTACGAGGTTCCCTACTCGATAGGGCCGGTTTTCGGGTCCCCAGTCTGAAGTCAACAGCAGCTCGATGGTTTGGTTTTTCTTCATGCACTTGGTCAGTTCCTTGCGAATCCCTTGCAGACTGATTTCGTCGGCCGACTCTTCTGGTTCGACTTCTACATGAACGATGGGTGCAGGAATGACGATTGGCTTGGGAGCTTGAATATTCACAGCGGGTGCTTCTACTTGAACGGTAGGTGCTGCGGGTGTCACCGTAACCAGAGGTGCTGGCGTAGTGACATGAACCTTTGGAGCACGTACGTGGACGCTAAGGGGGCGACGTGCGCTTACAACCGAGCGACGAGCAGCAGGAGTGTTGCGGGCTCGGGCCCCTTTTTTGGCAGTCTTCCCTTTTCTCATGACAGGTCACCTCCCTCTAACATGCTTTATCATATTCCGAATAGGAAGCTCTGTAATGGACAAATACCCCGCTCCGGAAAAATGGGGCATGGAACACGGGCAGTTCAGAAGGTTTGTACTAGGTAGGATTGTCTGAAAAGGTGTATAGTCAATGATAGGGCTGATCCACGAAAGGCGATCTCGACGTGGAGGCGGAGATTGGCAAAAAGGAATGGGGAAGATAAGGGTGAGTGCAACAAAGCAATTGGCAGAGGCATTCAAAAAGAGCCGCTATCAGATTCCAGGGCATGGGCCGCGAAATATTCAAGTGCTGAAGCATGCATTGGCAGAGCTCGACGGAAGTCTGGAGAGTGACATTTATGGGAAGGGAGCGGTCATCGAGGAGTTTGAGAAAAAAATAGCGGCTGTCTTGGGCAAGGAAAGTGCGGTATTTTTCCCGAGCGGGACGATGGCACAGCAAATCGCTCTGCGCATCTGGTGTGATCAAAAGTCTTTGAGCAAAGTGGCGTATCATCCGCTCTCACACCTTGAAATACACGAAGAGGATGGGCTGAAGAAGCTGCATCTCATCGAATCGGTATTGCTCGCGGATAAAACCAGAGTGATTCGACTGGAAGACGTCCAAAACATGGATACAGAGGTCGCGTGCTTACTGCTGGAGCTGCCCCAACGCGAGATTGGAGGACAACTGCCAGAATTCGATGAGCTGGTTGCGATCTCCGCCTATTGCAGAGAAAAAGGAATCAAATTGCAGCTGGATGGTGCTCGTCTGTTTGAGATTCTCCCTTATTACCAAAAGACGGCAGCGGAAGTCTGCTCTCTTTTTGATAGCGTATATGTCTCTTTTTATAAAGGAATCGGAGGACTTGCGGGCTCGATCCTTGCCGGAGACGAAGCCTTTACTCAGGAGTCAAAGATTTGGAAGCGGCGCCACGGCGGAGACCTGATCAGTCTGTATCCGTACATCCTCAGTGCGGATTACTACTTCGAGAAAAGAAAAGATCGCTTCCCATCGTATTACGAACAGGCAAAGGAGCTGGCGTCTTTCTACAACAGCTGCCACGGTATCAAGACCGTACCAGCTGAGCCGGTTTCCAACATGTTTCACGTTCATTTTCCGTTGCCAAAGGAACAGATGGAGCCGGTATTTCTTTCTGCTTGCGAAGAAACAGGGATCGGGTTCGCTGCATCGATTCTGGTCGTCGACGAAGCAAACAGCTACATAGAAGTGAGCGTCGGCGATAATTACGCAGGCATTCCCGCTGAAGCTTTGCAACAGGCTTTCCGCGTGCTCGATCAAAAATTGCAGGACGTCTTGCGTGGATGATCTCGATGAACGAGTAAAATATGCATATCCGACAAGCTCCCTAGGGAAGTCCCCGAGGGAGTTGTTTTTGTATTCGGATCACAGTGTTTTTAATTTTTCTAATATTTCGCCTAAGGCTGGGTGAAAAATGTTCTATGGTATAATGGGGCTTACTTTTCGTCAAAGAAAGGAGGGAGTAGCCGATGAGCGATAAATATTTGAATGCTCAATCGACAACGTCATCCACACTGCAGCTCCCCACAAACGGAGGGCAGGAGGGGAAAAGGAAACGGCCAGGAGCTTTTCGGAGCTTGTTTCGGACGATGGTCCCTTCACAGACAGAGGCCAATCGATCCCCGTGGCCGTTCATTTTGACCATCGTGGTCTGGGTAGGGCTCGCTTACGCAGGATACGCCTTTGCTGTCCATACTTTGGACAAGCAGCAACAATATGTGAACGAACGTTTCGAACAAGTACAAGAAGAAAACGAGAAGCAAATGGTCGCGCTTGGAGAACAGCTGACACAAGTACAGGATGAGATGAAGACTGTTCAGGACGGATTGTCAAATCTCGAGGAAGATCTGCAGCTGACTGGCGAAACGATTGGCGGAACGAACAAAACCAAAGAGGCGCTCCAGGATCGGATTGATCAGCTGAACAAGCAGCTCATTGATCTGAAGGCTTCGTTGAAAAAACTGGAGGACGCAGCACGTGCTTGGTAAAGTAAATAAGTTTTTCGCGTTCTTGCTGGCGCCGGCGCTCGGTTTTTTGGTTGCTTTTTCCTGGGCCAATCCGGTGGACAAGCTCCAGATGGAAGCATTGAAACTGCCAGTTGAGCAGTCAAATGAGCAGGCGACAGCCCTGCGCGAAAAGCTGGACCAGACCAAAGACCAAGTCAGCCATGCAGAAGAGTTGATCGACGATATTCGTGATCGAACCGAGAAGGAACAGAAGGATCTCGAGAAACAGAATGAGCATATCGACAACCTGCTTGCTGCAAGTAAATCGCAAACCCAAAAGTCTGCGGATGTACTGGATACGATTTTATCGAATATGCTGGGAAATCCGATTGGACAATCTTTCGGCAAAAATTCGACCGTCAAAGTATATTCGCTCGAGGAAGCGGGATACCGGGGCTATATGGCAAAGGTGCGGCTGAACAATCCCCAAGCCCTGAAAATGGTGCTGGCAAACAACTCCGTAAAAAGCAAAGGGGAAACAACCAGTCATGCAGGAAAGCGGACAGGTGCGATCCTCGCTGTCAACGCGGGGGGCTTCATGGCCGATAAGAGCGGATACTTGACTCCGCTGGGGATTACCGTTGTGAATGGAAAGATTCGGACGTTCTCGAATAATTCCAATCTGAGCTTCGTCGGGTTTAACAACAAAGGCCATCTCGTCGGAACCAAAATTACGACCCAGCAGCAAATTTCGCAGCAGGGGATTTTGCAAGGGGCGAGCTTCCTGCCGCGGCTCCTTCAGGATGGCAAACGCCTGGCGATTCCTCGCGACTGGGCAAATGCGCGCCAGCCACGTACTCTGATTGGTCACTTTGACAACGGGGATTTGCTGGTCATCGTGATCGACGGTAGAAGAGAAGGCTGGAGCAATGGCGTCACGCTCGAGGAAGCACAAAGAAAGCTGCAGGAGTTCCATGTCGTCGATGCCTACAATCTGGATGGCGGCGGATCCAGCGCTTTCTATTACAAAGGCAAACTGATGAACAAGCCATCAGGAGGCAAAGAACGCGCTGTGGTCAGCAATCTGGTCATCATGCCGTAAATATCGTTACAGGTACACCCGATTAGGTGAATCCGAGACATGGATACACTTGAATCGGGTGTTTTTTTCAGAAAGGACCATAGACATGTTGACCGATAAAAATGCAGAAAATTATAATATTAATAGAAGAAGAAAAAATTGTCAGGGGGGATCACATGAAGAAGGCGAAGTTGACAGCCCTATCGCTTCTGACGGTGGTAGCGTTTACATTGCCGGCCCAGGCAAAAGTGCCAGGTGTGCCTGAAGGGGTAGACGGTGCTACGAAAGGAATTGTAGCCGTATCTCACCCAGTGGCAGCTCAGGTGGGCAAAGACATTTTGGCTCAGGGCGGCAATGCGGTGGACGCAGCGGCAGCGATCCAGCTGGCGTTAAACGTAGCAGAGCCGTACATGTCAGGACTTGGCGGCGGCGGCTTCATGATGATTTACCTCAAGGAGCAAAACAAGGTAACAGTTATTGACAGTCGAGAGGTTGCTCCAGCAAAAGTCAGACCCGACATGTTCCTGCAAGTAGACGGAAAGCCTGTCCCCTTTGAAGAGAGGCACACGAACGGACTTGCGGTAGGAATCCCGGGAACGCTGCTCGGGGTGGAAAAAGCATTGGAAAGCTACGGGACAATGGAACTTGCGGATGTGATCGAACCCGCGATCGAGCTCGCTTCAGAAGGTGTACCTGTCAACTGGGTGACTGCTGACAGCATCGAGAATTCGCTAGATAAATTGAAAAAGCACGAGACTGCAGCAAAGGTATTTGCGCCGGGTGGAGAGCCGCTAAAAGAAGGGGATCTCCTGGTGCAGCCAGATTTGGCGAAGACGCTCCAGCTGATTCATGACAAAGGTACGAGCGTGTTTTACAGAGGGGAAATTGCCCAGGCACTTGTCAAGGAGGTGGAGGAGACAGGAGGAGTCATGACTGCGCAGGATTTGCAAGCTTATCGCGTCAAGGAAAGAGAGCCGGTTCGCGGCACGTTCCGTGGATACGAGGTCGTCACGATGGGGCCGCCCAGCTCTGGGGGCTTGACGATGCTGCAAATCCTGAAGCTGATGGAAGGCTACGACAATCAAAAGGATGGGTTCGGCTCTGTCGCTTATTTGCATCACTTGATCGAGGCTAATCATCTCGCCTATGCCGACCGCGCAGCATACATGGCTGATGAGGATGTCTATCCCGTTCCCAAGCAGGGGCTGATCGACGAGCGATACATCGAAGAGCGGAGAAAGGCGATTCGCGAGGACAAGGCGAATACGGACGTACAGGCCGGAGACGCTTGGAAGTACGATCCTGGCAAAAAGCCTGTCGTGGCCATGAATCTAAACGATGCCTCTTTGGTGAAGCAAACCACTCATTTTTCCGTAATGGATCAGTGGGGCAATCTCGTTTCCTATACGACGACGATCGAGGATGTATTCGGGAGCGGGATCATGGTTCCTGGCTACGGCTTTATGCTGAACAATGAGCTTACCGATTTTGATGCTGTTCCCGGTGGAGTCAATCAGGTCGAGCCCGGTAAGCGTCCTCGGTCAAGCATGACTCCCACCATCGTGCTGAAGGATGGCAAGCCGTTTTTGGCGCTGGGTTCGCCAGGCGGATCTACCATTATCGCTTCCGTTTCCCAAACGCTCTTGAATGTGATCGACCACGGAATGTCCATACAGGATGCGATTTTGGCTCCGCGGATCTTCACAAGCAGCTACCCATCCGTAACCTGGGAGGCAGGCTTGGATCAGGACGTCATTCTCCAGCTGATGGCGATGGGACACGCATTTGAACCACATTCGTCCAACATCGGAAATGTTCAGGCCATCCTGTACGACCTGGAGACGGGAAAAATGTACGGTGGCGCAGATGATACCCGTGAAGGGACTGTCTTAGGTGTGGACGCAGTTGCCTTTAAAACAGCGGAGCAGGAAGCTCCTCAGGAGGAGCCTGCGGGTGCCTTTGTCCTTCAAATAAACGGCATCGTGTATCCGTTCAAAGCAGATCAGAAACGGATGGTGGACGGTGTGGCCTATATTCAGGCGGATAAGCTGCTGCTTGGATTGAATGCAGAGTTCGCTGAATTTAGGCAAAAGGCAGTTGCCATTGATGGAAAAGGATTTTTGCCGGTGAAAAAGGTCGCGAAAGCTTTGGGGTATCAGGTGGAATGGAATGCGGAAGAAAGAACGCTCCATTTGCTGAAACAATAGACTAGGGAGGAATTTGACATGACAAAAGTTCTCGTACTGGGTGGAACACGCTTTTTCGGCAAAAGACTCGTTCAATTGCTTGTGGCAGCAGGAGCTGATGTAACCGTTGCAACAAGAGGGCTTACGGAAGTCGACCTCCCCCCGCAGGTCAAACGTCTGACGCTCGATCGCGATGAGAAGGACTCACTGGCTATAGCAGGCGAGCAGGAATGGGATATCGTTTACGACAACATTTGTTACTCCTCCCAAAACGCCAAGGATGCGTGCGACGTTTTTGCAGGCAAAGTAGGCAAATACGTGCTCACCTCGACCTTATCCGTCTACGATTTTTCCGAGGATTTTCTGAAAGAAGAGGCATTTGATCCCGACAGTTACGAGATCCGGCTGTTACCGCGAGACAAGGTTACCTATCAGGAAGGGAAGCGTCAAGCGGAGGCAGTCTTTTTCCAAGAGGCATCGTTTCCGGTTGCAGCAGTCCGGTTCCCCATCGTTTTGGCGGAGGATGACTACACCAGACGACTCCATTTTCACGTCGAGCACATTTTAGAGGAGCGCCCGATTGGTATCGCAAATCCCGAGGCCGTCATGTGTTTCATCCATGCAGGGGAGGCAGCCCAGTTTTTACAGTGGCTTGGCAGCTCCAGCATGACTGGACCAGTAAATGCTTGCTCACATGGGACGATTCGTCAGCAAAGCTTGATGGAAAATATATCTGATATTGTCGGGAAACCCGTTCAACTTGTAAAAGAAAAGGATGCCGCTGATTATTCGCCGTTCGCCTTTCCAGCTTCCTTCTTTATGGATAATCAAAAGGCGGAGCAGGCTGGCTTTGCCTTCTGGCAGCTAAACGACTGGCTTCCTGATTTGATTCAGACTCTTTCCACAACGATTTTGAAACAAAAAGTGTGACGATCTGCGCTTTTTTTCTGTCTAACTCCGTGGTAAGGTAGAGCAGAACGTATGTGTCTGTACAATCGGGAGGACAGGTCATGAACAGAAATCGCACTACTGGTCTTGCTATCGTCGCAGCATTATCAGCCGCACTTCTAGGTGGGTGTGAAGCACCATCACTTGGTCAATTGTTTTCAGGAGAAAAAACACAAGCTTCTACGGAAGTATCTGGGAAAAAGCCACAGCAAGAAGAAGGAACAAACGTGGTCAAAAAGAAACAGCCTTCTTTGGAAGAGACCATTCAAATGGTGGATGGCGTACCTACGGTGACCAATCCGGCTGAGCTTACAGTGGTGGTAAACAAAAAGCGGGCATTGCCAGCTGACTATATTCCATCTGATCTCGTAGAACCGAATGTCCCTTTTCCTTTCGATGAAAAAGTCGAAAAACGTATGATGCGTGCAGAAGCTGCAGGTGCTCTGGAAAAGCTGTTTGCCATGGCGAAAGAGCAGGGGATTGAGCTCTACGCAGTTTCGGGCTACCGTTCGTATCGAACACAGAAGTCGCTTTTTGATACGTATGTCCAAACACAGGGAGCAGAGCATGCAGCTGCATACAGTGCTGTTCCAGGAAAAAGCGAGCATCAGACGGGTCTTGCTATGGACGTATCGGGAGCTGACGCTCAGACCAGGCTGGAGGAGTCTTTTGCTTCCACGCCTGAAGGGCAGTGGCTTGCAGCGAACTGCGCAAAGGCAGGGTTTATTATCCGCTACGTGCAAGGAAAAGAAGACATCACGGGATATGCTTACGAGCCTTGGCACCTGCGCTACGTAGGGACAGATATCGCCGAAGAAATTATGAGCAAGGGCATTACGCTGGAGGATTATTTTCAGCAAGCAAAGACAGCTCAAAAACAGTAGTATCACAGGATAGGAAAAGGCCGCTCACGAGGAGCGGCCTTTGTCTTTGTCGTATTCGATTGGTTAACGAGGAAGGCGAACGTCTGCGAGCGGCCAGTAAACCACTTCAGCTCGTCCAACGACATGGTCCAGTTTGACAGGACCGATGACGCGGCTGTCCATACTGTTGTTGCGATTGTCTCCCATCACGAACACGCTGCCGTCTGGGATCTTGATCGGCCCAAAGTCTTCTGTCAGTGTAACACCACTAGCTGAGGCTTTCAGCTTGTTGTTGGTCAAGTACTCTTCGCTGAGGGGCTGGCCATTTACGTACAATTGATCATCCTTTGCTTCCACAGTATCCCCTGCGACTGCCACAACGCGCTTGATCCAGTTATCACCGCTCGCATCCGGGTGAATAATCACAATATCACCGGGCTGAGGGTCTTTCAGATAATAGACAGCTTTGTTGACGATGACTCGCTCGCGGTCATGCAAGGTACTTTCCATGGAGCGCCCTTGAACCACGTATGGCGCCATGATGAACACGTAAATAAATACGGTCAAACCACCAATCAACAAGAATGATTTTAGCCAATCAAACAATTCCACTTTCCATTTTGTCGCACTATTCGTTTGTTCCATAGATCTGATCTCCTATGTAAGTGGTTTTCGGGTTGATGTGTGCAGATAGCCAATCATGCCCTTTCATTATACATGCTTTACGTTTGAAAGCGGAAGAAGATTCAAGGAAAAGCTTGGAAGGAAAAAGTGCAGGAGGTGCTGTCACGATTTTGCCATTTTCCTGTATTGTCAGATTTTCCTGTTTGAGGTAAGATAATGTTGTAATCAGTTTTACAGTAAAAATATTGTTTTGTAAACACATTAAGCTGTAAACCATTTAAGTCGTAAACACATTGTTGCGGTTCGCATCCATTCCTATTCAGAAAAAATTTATTTGAAGAGTAGCCCTTGCTCTTCGCTTACTTACACTATATAGTTTTATAGTAAAAGTATCGTTATAAATTTCTGAAAATAGGTGATGATGTGAGCGAAATGTCCCGCGCCAGTAGAATTGAAGAATTGGATCGAGTATTTGTCGAGATGGCTCGCTATTTTCTCAGCCAATGGCTAGAGGAAGAAGAGCAGATCAGCCCCAAGCAATTCATTTTGCTGCGGGTGCTTCATCAACGGGGACGAAG
Source organism: Brevibacillus centrosporus (assembly GCF_003710815.1). Taxonomy (GTDB): domain Bacteria; phylum Bacillota; class Bacilli; order Brevibacillales; family Brevibacillaceae; genus Brevibacillus; species Brevibacillus centrosporus. The sequence continues at coordinate 426,606 of NZ_RHHP01000001.1, read as the reverse complement.
CACGGTATCCGAGCTGGCGAGTATACTTAAGCAGTCCAATAGCGCTACAACGATTGCGCTCAATAGACTGGTGAAGGCCGGTTATGTTGATCGAATCAGGGACGAACAGGACCGACGAGTAGTATGGGTGGCTCTATCAGATACGGCTATGCCTTTGATGGAAAAACTCTTGGCTCGTCGTCGTGTGCTACTAGGTAAGCTGTTGGAAAACCTGAGCGACGAAGAAATTAAACAGTTTACACATTTTCTGGTGAAAATGAAACAGTGTTTGTAGCAAGCCGTCAGGTTAGCGGGTGGGGGACATTTCAGTGGACGATGTTGTGTACGACACCAACGGGGAGTGTACACAAGATGAGAAAAAGCAGCACAGTAATGATGGGTACCATGGTTTTGGGAGCAGCATTGTTCGCACAGGCAGCCTGTGCGCAGGAGCCTGCCGAGGCTCCAGTAGCAGCTACGGCTGCGGTACAAGCTCCAAGCGCTACTCAAGTTCCACAAGGCGGCTGGGAAGTAAGACCGGTTGAAGGTCAATCCGTGATGCCTGTACAAGGTCAAGTCACATCAAGCTCTGCAGGCTGGGTGGCGATGCCGAAAGAGGACGAGTATGTGATCGTAAACGGCTCGCAGGGGAATGGAGTAGGAACGAGTTGGGTCGTTTCCCCTGTAGAAGACGAATACGTTATTCAAGGCAAACAGGCGCCTGTTGACGCACCAGCTGCTGGCTGGGTAGTAGCTCCTGCCGAGGATCAAAGCATCATTATCAACGCCGGTTCTTTCCAAAATACAGGCAGTGGCAGTGGTTGGAGTCTGACTGCACCTGAGTCTGACAACGATAAATAAAGAAAATCGTTTGTGAATCGGACGCTTTGCTTGTTAATCGAGCAAGGCGTCTTTGCGTTGTACACTGCGTCGGGTAATCAGGGAGACTCCGGTACACACTAAGTCGGAATCGAACGATGAGGAGGAGCGGCGAATGGACAAACAACAATCGAGCACCACGAATGCATGGAATCAGAATGAGGCAGCCAATCACGAGAACCAGAATCACGAGGGAATGGCCGAGACGCAAGAACAAGTAAGCGATATGTATAAGATGGGCACGATCGAAGACAGAGGAAGTACGAGGTAGTAAAAAAAGAATAGGCCAGCTTGGGTGTGACGAGCTGGCCATCTTTTCTTCCCAGAGGCTTACGTAACAGCTGCTAATAAAATATATTTTATTGACTTATCTGCATTAATCGTTAAAAATACAAGTGGAATCAGAAAATTGGGAAAGGGTGTTTGATTTATGAGAGACCCACGTCTTGAGCAGCTGGCTTATAACCTCGTCAATTATTCTGTTCGTGTACAGCCAGGAGAAAACATTCTCATCAACTCCAAAGGCGAAACACCAGATTTGGTCGCAGCACTCGTGCGGGAAATCTACAAGGCAAAAGGAAATCCATACGTTCAATTGATCAACCCAGCTGTGAGCCGTGAGCTGGCGATGCACTGCAACGAAGAGCAGCTAGCTGTCATGGCTGAACATGAAGTGAAGCTGATGGAAAAAATGGACGGATACATAGGAATTCGCGCGGGCAGCAATATCAACGAAATGGCGGATGTTCCGGGCGACAAGCTGGGCTTGTATTCCCGTTTGTATGAATTGCCGGTTATGAACGTCCGAGTCCCACACACAAAATGGGTAGTTCTTCGCTATCCGAACCCATCGATGGCGCAGCTGGCCAATATGTCGACTGCTGCTTTTGAAGACTTCTACTTCCAGGTGTGCAATCTGGACTACGGAAAAATGGACAAAGCCATGGACAGCTTGGTCGAACTGATGAATCGCACCGATCAAGTGCGTCTGGTAGGACCAGGCACCGATCTGACTTTCTCCATCAAAGATATTCCTGCTGTGAAATGTGCGGGTCTGCGGAACATTCCGGATGGAGAAGTGTACACGGCTCCAGTGAAGGACTCCGTAAACGGTACGATTACACACAATGCGCCAACACCTTATCATGGCTTTGTGTTTGAAAATGTAAAGCTAACTTTTGAAAACGGCAAAATTGTGGAAGCTACGGCGAACGATACCAAGCGGATTAACGAGATTCTCGATACCGACGAAGGAGCACGTTTCATTGGTGAATTTGCTATTGGGGTAAACCCATTTATCCGCAATCCGATGAAAGACATCCTGTTCGACGAGAAAATCGACGGAAGCTTCCACTTCACTCCAGGCCAATGCTACGACGAGGCCTACAACGGCAACAAATCCTCGGTACACTGGGACATGGTATCTATCCAACGCCCCGAGTGGGGGGGAGGAGAAATCTGGTTTGACGGAGTGCTGATCCGGAAAGACGGCATTTTTGTCATTCCTGAACTTGAGTGCTTGAATCCAGAGAATCTAAAGGCGTAAAGATTTCGGCGCAGGGAATCATCGCTGCGTATATTTACGGATACGCTCGTTCGCCAGCTCCAGATCCATATCTACCTGAAAGAGCATGTAGAGATTGCTGGATGTAAGGACGCTCCTTCTGGCGGCATGATACAGGATGGGCTTGCACGCTTTGACGATGGTCATGATTTCTACGGCCGGCGGCACCACCTGTTTAATCCGTAGAACCCCTTGCAGATACCGAAGAAATTTTTGGATGGTCTCCGAATCATCCCGGTTGGGTATGGTATCGATCAAGTCAAAAAATTCTCGAACGATCATGCGTTTCGTCTCCAGAGGTTCAAATATGCTTGTTCGGTTCACGAGTGTCACCTCACGGGGAAAAGTAGAGTACTCTATCTTCTACCTCCAGACGTGCAAAGGTAAACCTATCTGAAAGAAAAAAGTCTCCGTCATTTCGTATGACGGAGACCTTTTTTGAACGTATAAGAATTTATAAGCGTAATGCTTATGAATTCTGGAACGCATGAAAACTTTCCGCTAAAACGTGGTCGCTCCTCCATGAATAAGCCTCGGTAAAGGTTTTCTTAGCGATCAATCCTCAGTACGGTGGACAGCCTTCTCTTCCATAGGAATTCGGATGCGCAGAAGCAGCCAGGCGTTCAGGAGCGAAAAAGTAAAAGCGGTGAAGTAGGCACCGAAGCTGATTGGCAGGCTGACAAGCTCGATCGCGACGACGAGGTAGTTGGGATGGCGGAGATGCCGATAAGGTCCACGACGCACAGGAGGCGTGTCGGGCAAAATCAAAATGCGGGTATTCCACCGGCTTCCCAGGCTCCACATGCACCAGTAGCGAAGAACCTGCGCTGCCAAAAAAACAGCAAACGTCATGGGCCACCAGCTGGGAAGCGTAAACGGTGCGGGTGAAAGCTGGACCTCGCAAATGAGACTTGTGATAAAGAGAACATGCAGAGTCACGAGATAGCGGTAATGCTCCGCACCGACTTCATATCCCCCGAGAGAACGAATGATTCGTGCGTTTCTCGCTGCGAAAAAAAGTTCGCACGTACGCTGCAGCACCAAAATAGTCAGAGTGAGCCAGAAAAATAGCATACGTTCACCTCGCTTCCAGCAAGAGCATCTCGGAGCTGAATCCCGGACCAAGGGCAGCCAACAGACCTAGATCCCCTGCCTCCCACGTTTGCTCCATACTTTTTTCCAAGACGAAAAGGACGGTGGGAGAGGACATGTTCCCAAAGTCGGAGAGGACCTCTGCAGACAAACGAGTGGCCTCTGGTGGGATTCCCAGCGAGCGCTGGTAGGCTGTAAGCACCTTGGCACCACCAGGGTGGAAAATAAAATGACGTAGACGATCAACAGAAGTGCCATGAGGCGAGAGAAAGCTGTCCACGTTTTCCTTCATCGTTTGGCGGATGATACTCGGAATGTCTCGGGAAAAAACAACCTTCAAGCCAGGCTCGGTCAGCTCCCAGCCCATCACATCTAGGGTATCAGGCCAAGTAGTCGTCCGCGCGCCACAAAAACGAAGGCGTGGAGAGCCAGAGTCTGCAAGCTGTACCTCATCGCCTTCGACCAGAGCTGCGGCAGCCCCATCTCCAAACAGGCAAGTTGCAACCAGATTGCTTTTGGACATATCTTGCCTGATGAAGGTCAGACCGCACAATTCAACGCTTATGAGCAGCACACGGCGCTGCGGGTAGGCACGGGCGTATTCAAAGGCACGAGAAAGACCCATGGCACCACCTGCGCAGCCTAAGCCCCATAGAGGCACTCTGGTGACATCTGAGCGCAGCCCCAGTCTGTTCACCAAGCGTGAATCGAGACTCGGAGTAGCGATGCCAGTACTGGAGACGAACATCAGGCAGTCGATAGAGGCAGGGGAGAGATTGGCTTTCTCCAAACATTTGTGAGCGGCAATAGTGGCGAGTGATTCGGCATTTTCTACATAGAGCTTGTTTTTCTCGGCAAAATGGCGATCGTCTTCATACCAATCTACAGGCATGCAAAGGTGGCGTTTTTTAATTTGGCTGTTTCCGAAAACCCCAAGAAGCCTGTCGATGTCCGGGAAGGCATCGTGAAAGAAACGGCGAGCCAAATTCATCGAATCTTCCTGTGTGATCTCGTAGGGGGGAACGGCTGTAGCGACGGATTCAATACGGGGCATCGAATGGTTCACTCCCGTCTAATAGTAGGTACCTATCAGTTTCCCCTTTCCAGTTCGTTCCAATTCATACGTTATAGCAGGTATGAATAGAAAAAAACATGGTGGAATACAAGTGAATAGGGAAATCGCGCGCCAGATCAGAGTTTTCAGCTGTCCGATCAAGAAAAAATGGGTCCAGTAAGTGGGACTTTTTTCTTGAACTACACAAAAAACATAGGTAAAATATTCCTAACAATATGAATTAAGTCCTATGTTTTATTTGGTAAGTAGGTCTTATGCATCATGTGGGTCGTGTTTTTTTGCTGCATGGACCGGAGGGGGATTGTTTTTGGATTTTCGCTGGGTCGGCTTAGGAGTATCCTGTCTGATGATTGGAGTTTGGCTGGTGGCGTTTGGATTGCCTATTGAGGAGAAAAGTATCGTGAGTGTAGCAAGTGCATCTATCGTTCAGCTAGCAATCGGCTATCAAATAGGACGATATATCCAGATGCTGCGGCAAATGGCCTATCATGACTCGTTGACGGGTGTTCTAGTCAATCGGCGATTTGTTACGAGATTGAAACAAGAGATCGATACGGCGAGGCGAGTACATTCCCCAGTAACTTTATTGTTTATCGATTTGGACAATTTTAAAAAATACAATGATCGCTATGGCCACTTGGAAGGCGACAAGCTTTTGTGCAGCTTTGCCTCGATGCTGAAGTCATGTGTACGCAGCGAGGATGCCGTCGGACGTTGGGGAGGAGAGGAGTTTGTCGTGCTTCTTCCTCATACCGATACAAAAAGGGGGATGGCTATCGGGGAGCGCATTCAAAAAGCGGCCCGTGAAGAGCTGGGCGGGGTAACTGTCAGCATCGGCGTAGCGTCATTCCCTTTGCATGCCGCTGATGCCATGCAGCTGACCGAAAAAGCGGACACGTTAATGTATGAGGCGAAGAAACAGAAAGACTGTATGCTGGCCGCAACGAATTAAACTAGATAGCGTATGGCTACACTAACACTCGTACCTGTTTCTTGCGGAGCGAGTGGTTTTCTTTTGAAATGTAAAGGAGATTTACAAAAACTTAATATTTATTTAAAGAAAAAAACACACACTTTCCCTTGTTTTTAAATTTACGTCCACAATAATGTTCGATATAATCGTCTAGGTGTGATTTTTCCAAAGGAGTGACTACAGAAAGTATGTTTAAATCAAACAAGTATGTCTTCTTCGACCTGTTCGAACAGCAGATTGCCACGGTCCACAAAGGAACTCATCTCTTCTACGAGATGATAGGCAACTATCAAGATCTAGAAGCGAAAGTAAAGGCAATCAAAGCTGTTGAAAAAGAAGGGGATGAAATCGTTCGCCGCATCATGAACGAGCTGAACTCCACTTTTATCACTCCGCTTGAGCGCGAAGATATCCATCAATTGGCACACACAATGGACTCGATGATTGATTATATCGATGGTGTGGCAGATCGTATGTATCTCTATCAGGTTCGTCAACCAGACCCACGCGTTCTTGCCCAAGCTAATATTCTCGTAAAATGCTCTGCAAAACTGATTGAACTGATTCGCACGCTTCGCAAGCTGGACCATCAGGTGGTAAGTAAAATCGCACGGGAAATCAAAGACCTGGAGCATGAGTCTGACTCCAACTACCGCAAAATGGTTTCCGATCTTCTGAATGCCCCTGATGCCAATCCGATTGAAGCGATCAAGCTGAAAGAGATCTATGACAAGCTGGAAGACTGTGCGGACTTTGCAGAGGATGTATCCAACCTGGTAGAAGGGATCGTGTTAAAGAATGCCTGATCTTTCGCCAGAGGTGATTATTCTCGTTCTCGTCGTCATCATGGCGCTAAGCTTTGACTTTATTAATGGCTTTCATGACACAGCCAACGCGATTGCTACTTCCGTATCCACAAGAGCCTTGAGTCCACGGACTGCCATCATTATTGCCTCTATTTTCAACCTGGTGGGTGCGCTTACCTATACTGGGGTCGCGAAAACGATTGGTGGTAAGATTACAGACCCATTCAAGCTCGAAAACGGATTGGTCGTCGTGCTTGCAGCACTTACCGCCGCCATTCTGTGGAATTTGATCACGTGGTGGTTCGGAATTCCGAGTTCTTCCTCTCATGCAATTATCGGCGGAGTCGCCGGTGCTGCGGTAGGTGCTGCAGGATTCGGTTCCATCAACATGGAAGGCTTCCTGGATATCGTCAAAGCGCTGATCATTTCTCCGATCGTCGCTTTTGTCATCGGTTTCATTGTCATCAAGATCGTATCCAGACTGGTAGCGAATACTGCCTACCATAAAACGAATCGTTCTTTCCGCTTTTTGCAGGTGCTTTCGGCTTCCTGGCAGTCTTTCAGCCATGGCGCGAACGACGCTCAGAAAACGATGGGGGTTATCACGCTCGCGCTGCTTTCCGGAGGATTTTTGCATCAAGCGCCAGGGGAGTTCATCATTCCGCTGTGGGTAAAGCTGTCTGCAGCGCTGGCGATGGCGCTCGGAACTTCTGTTGGTGGGTGGCGGATCATTAAGACGATGGGCGGCAAGATTATGAAAATCAAGCCAATCAGCGGTTTCTCAGCTGACCTGTCTTCTGCTTTGATTATCACCATTTTTACCATGCTCAAGCTTCCTGTAAGTACCACACATGTGATTACCTCCTCGATCCTCGGGGTAGGTGCCTCCCAGAAACTGAACGCAGTGAAGTGGGGATTGGCAGGACGAATCCTGGTAACATGGGTGATCACGCTGCCTGTTACTGCATTGCTCGCAGCAGCCTGTTATGTCGTTTTTGACGTCTTTCTGTAAATAAAGACTAGATACATAAAAAAGACACCTGACATCGGACAAGCCGAAAATAGGGTGTCTTTTTTTTCGATCAGCTGCTACGTACACACCTGCCACCACACGTACAAGCTTAGGCGGAGCCGGTCAACCGCGCCCAGAGCCCTGGCTTTGGACGAATTTGCACGAGTCGTATCGATGAAAAAGGGATGTAGTCCAGCGAACCATCACTTTCTTCCAGTAGGATGCCAGACGGATTGTAGTCGTACAGCTTTCCGTCTACGTAGGGAGAAAGTCCGGCGCCTATCATTCCCGGAGCAAAGTGGATGCGAACCGCGCGATCCAGATAATCTTCCAGCATCTCATCATCCATTGCACATCCTCCTGTGTTCGTTTCTTTCCTCTCTCTTAGTTTATCCAGCATTATGAGTATTCAGACAAACCCCTATGAAAAAAGCCCCTACCACAGAGGATAGGGACTCTCCATTCATTATTCTGCCGTGTTGTGCGATTCCCGGGATTGCTTGCCTTTGCGTGCAAACACGAGGAAGAGTATCAAGCCGATGGCAATCAGACTCAGGCTGACAAGCTGAGCGACACGCAGTGTGTCAGCAATGAGCAAACTGTCCGTACGCATGCCTTCAATAAAGAAACGCCCGATCGAATACAGAATCATGTAGCTGAACAGAATCTGCCCGTCGAATTTTTTGAAACGGTACAGCATGAGCAAAAGGATACCGAAGACGACCAAATTCCACAACGATTCGTATAAGAATGTCGGGTGATAGTACTGTCCTCCGATATACATCTGATCACGGATAAACGCGGGGAACTTCGCCATAAACTCGGCTGTGGCAGGACCGCCATGCGCTTCCTGGTTAATAAAGTTTCCCCACCGCCCAATTGCTTGACCTAAAATCACACTGGGCATCATCACATCAGCGAGCTTGAGGAAAGGAAGGTTGTGTTTACGGATATACCAGCTGCCGGCCAAAACTCCGCCGATCAGACCTCCGTGAATGGCGAGACCACCTTTCCAGACGGCGATGATGTCCATCAGGTTGCCCTTATATTGATCCCATTCAAAGATTACATAGTAGAGGCGGGCACAGATAATCGCTGCCGGGATGATCCATACGACCATATTCAAAACGTGATCGGGATCGATTCCTGAACGTTTTGAATTGCGCCGAGCGAGGTAAGTGCCTAGAAAAAAAGCAAGTCCCATAATGATGCCGTACCAGTGAATCTTTAAGGGCCCGATGGCAATTGCTATCGGATCAATCATGAATGTTCCTCCTTGCCTCTAAATGTCTCTGCACAGTATAGCATAAACCGAAGCAAGGATTCAAAAATTCACCATCACCTCGACTGCAAAAAGGAGAGGATTGGGTCAAGGCTTGCTCGTCGGGGAGGAGACGACACGGCAGCAAACAAATCGCCCTTGGTTTGAAGCCGCTGCGGGACGTTGTGGACGGTAAAATCCGTTGGGTGAATATGGGCAACTTCCTCCCACAAAAGAGGCGTCGAGACTGTTGCACCTGCTCTTGCTCGTGTTGAATACGGAGCCGGGAGAGTTTTGCCTCGCCAATGCTGCAAGTAATCGATGTATAGCTTGCTCCCTCGATTTTTCACCAATCTCTCTACGGTAACCAAATTTGGATGCTTGCTGACCAAATAAGAGGCAAGAAACTGTCCTACCTCCCGCGTTTGCTCAAACGAATACCGAAGCTCGATCGGCACATAGATTTGCAGGCCGCTCGCACCAGAGGTTTTCGGTGTAGAGGGGAGGTGCAGTTCATCGAGCAGCTCCTTTAACAGCAGGGCGGACTCGATGACGACCGAAAAATCTTCTGTGGAAGGATCCAGGTCAAAGACCAGCTCGGTCGGGATCTCATCCTGCGCTCGATGAAAGGAGACATGCCACTCGAGTGCTGCTTGGTTCGCCATCCAAATCAAGGTAGCTTGATTGTTGCAAAGGACATATCGCGTATTTTCCCACAGACTGGTGGAGATCCAATCAGGAGAGTAGTCAGGGGCGTTTTTTTGATAAAAGTGCTTGTCGCCGATTCCATGCGGATAACGGATGACAGTCAGCAGACGATCTTTGGCATAGGCGAGAAGAGGCTGTGAAACTTGCAGCAAATAACGAATGTAGTCCAGCTTGGTCACATTGGCGTCTGGCCACAACGGTTTGTAAGGGTTGGTGATCATCATGGAGTGACCATCCAGTGTCAGCTCGTATTCTTTGGCAGCAACCGCCATTTGGATCCCTTCTTCCCAGTTACGTTGCCCCTACTTTCTCCAGTTGATCGAGCAATATTCGAGGAAATACCTGCCTCCATACATACAAACTAGCAAAGGTAACCATAATACGGTTATCTTGGCATTGGTTGGTGAAAGTGATGAAGTTTCCTCGTAAAGAAAAAGACCGGATACAAGAACTCATTGACACGATCGATGCCTGCAGTTTGACCGAGCTGGAAGGCATTCCGCTTTTTCCTGAATTAGAAGATAACGTAACCTTTCTCAAGCATTTGTTCTCGGATTGCTCTGATTTCGTCATCCGGGAATTTAAACAAAAAAACAGCGTGCACGCCATTGCCATATTCGTGGATGGTTTGATTGATACAAAAGAAGTAAACCAGGCGTTGAAAGCTTTAATGATCCTCGAGGATGGCGATGACAGTATAGAAGTCATCGAGGAAGACCTGCTCCCTGTCTCACAAATCGCCAAGGTGGACGATTACAAGAAGCTGCTGCAGGCAGTTCTTAGCGGCGACACAGGAATATTGGTGGATGGAAACACGGAGGCGCTTACGCTAGGGATTCGGGGTGCTGAAAAACGGTCCGTAAACGAACCGGAAGGCGAAGCTGTCATTCGTGGACCGCGGGAAGGCTTCATCGAAAACATTCGTACCAATACATCGATGCTGAGGCGAAAACTCAAAACGCCACGGCTGAAAATGAAGTCCATTGTCGTTGGCCGAGAATCCAATACGAATGTCGTTGTAGCTTTTTTAGAAGGGATCACGGATCCGCAGCTTGTGGAAGAGGTCTCCTCGCGTATTGCGAAGATTGACATCGATGCTGTCTTGGAAAGTGGATATATTGAAGAATTGATTCAGGACAGTATGTACTCGCCATTTCCGCAGGTCAAATACTCCGAGCGGCCGGACACAGTTGCCGGGGCCTTGCTGGAAGGGCGAGTGGCTATTTTCGTAGACGGAACCCCGATGGTACTGCTGGCACCTGCGACGTTCTGGATGATGATGCAGGCGAACGAAGACTACTACGAGCGGTTTCAAATGTCGACGCTGGTTCGCTGGCTGAGGTACCTATTCGTGTTCATCTCGCTGCTCACGCCAGGAGTTTACGTAGCGATTACTACCTTTCATCAGCAAATGATACCGACAACCTTGCTGCTCAGCATTGCGGCAGCTCGGGAATCCATTCCCTTTCCAGCGATCGTGGAAGCGCTGCTGATGGAGATTGCCTTTGAAGCGCTGCGCGAAGCAGGTATTCGCTTGCCGAAGACCGTGGGCCAGGCAGTAAGCATTTTAGGCGCTCTTGTTGTGGGCCAAGCAGCCGTGCAGGCGGGTATTGTTTCCGCCCCGATGGTCATTGTCGTTTCCATCACAGGGATCGCTTCTTTTACGATCCCTCATTTCAATGCAGCAATCGCCTTGCGCATGTTACGCTTTCCGATCATGATCGCTGCTTCCATCCTCGGTATATACGGTATTTTGGTGGTGTTGCTCATTATCATCGGGCATATGGCGAACCTGCGATCGTTTGGAGTACCGTATCTATCTCCTCTTGCTCCGTTGTCTGTCGGTGATCTAAAAGACGTTCTGATACGATCTCCGTGGGCCGAACTCCAAAAACGGCCGAGCTTTATGGGAATCCAAAACGCACGCAGGATGGATGCTGGCTTTGCTGGTGGAATCGAGAGAGACAAAGGACAAGAGGGGGTTCAAGGAAACAAGCATTCAAACGAGGAGGGGAGCTCGTGAAACGTATGGCGCTCGTTTTCACAGTGGTACTCTCCATGCTGACTGTTGTAGGTTGCTGGGATCGTCGGGAAGTGAACGACATCGCGCTCGTTATCGCTATGGCGATCGATAAAGAACCGAACGGCTTGTATCGGTTGTCGGTTCAGGTTCCTTTGGTCAGCAGTCTGGGAGGAGCTTCAGGTGGCGGGGGTGGCACTAGCGGAGACAAATCCTATTACGTAGACTCGGCGGTAGGAGAGACGATCCGTGTCGCCAACAACAAGATCCAGGCGAGAATGTCGAGGCATTTGTACTACGCACACCATCGGGTTGTGATCATCGGAGAGCAATTGGCGAAAGAGGGCTTCAGCGAGCCTTTGGACATCATCTCCCGTTTTCCCGAAAACCGTTTGACTGCCTACATCGTGATGACAAAGGGAAAGGCGATTAGCCTGCTGGAAGCCCAGCCGCAGTTCGAACGTTTTTCTGGTGAGGCCATTCGCGAAATGGTAAAGGCCATCACCATTCCCGTGACAATCAAAGATATCTCGCAAATGCTGAATACGCCGGGAGTCGATGCCTTTTTGCCGATCTTTGAGGCTATCGATTCTCAGCCAAAAGGTAAAAGCAAAGAGATCGGAGCTACAGGAATCGGTATTTTCAGAGGGGATAAGCTCGTTGGAAAATACACCTCTCAAGAGGTTGGCGGCTTGCATTGGTTTCAGCGTACCTTTGATTCCTTTTCCACCCTGCTGGATTTGGGGAGTGGGCAGCGTTTCAGCGTCTACTTTCAAAAAGGGAGGGCAAATATTGAGCCCGCCATCAAAAATGGCAGAATCCATTATAACATCAGGATCTATACAACAGTTGGTGTCGTGGAAAATATGAGTACCTATGACTTGTCAGAGCGAAAAGTGAACCTGATGATCGAGAAAAAGCTGGAAAAGGATATTACCGAAAGCATCCAAAAGATCATCAATAAAACGAAGGAGACACGCTCTGATACGATCGGATTGGGAATTATCCTGGCGAGGAACTACCCGATTGAATGGAAAAGAAAGTACCGGGATCATTGGAATGATGTGCTGCCGCATATCACCAGCTCAATCGAAAGTCATGTACAGGTCTCCAATGTAGGACAGACCACCACCAATATCACGAAGGAAGATCCGTAATGAACCGACTCTTTCTGTTGTTTTTTTGCACTGTCTTTATCGTCAAGCTGATCAGTTTTCTGTGGACTCGAAAACGAATGCCCGGAAAACAGCAAGCTGTTCTGTTTACGCTGTACGGACTAACCATTTTTCTATTTGCCATCTTGCAGTTTCAACAAACGCAGCTGCTTCCTGTAGGGCATTTGTTGAACATCCTGTCTCCGCACATCAAGATGTGGGTGGATCAACTGCTGTAGAGGAGGGACCCCAATGATTCATAAACAAGTGATAAATCATAGGCAAACAGCATGGCTGGTCGGGAATGTACTTCTGACTGGCATGCTGATTTCTTTTTTTCACTCACTGGCCGGAGTGGCGAAGATGGATGCGTGGTTTTCGCAAGTCGTTCCTGTTGGCTATGCGATACTGGTTGCCTTTGTCCTCGCTGAGATGACACGGGCATATCCAGGGAAAAACATGTTCGAAATTGTGTTTATCATTTTTGGCAAGTGGTTTGGCGGAATCGTAAATATCGTGATCCTGCTTTATATTTGGCTGATCATCTGCCTCGATATAAAGGGAGCAAGCAAATTTTTTCACGCAACCCTGCTGCCGCAGACTCCGATCGAAATAACGCTGATCGTTCTTGTTTTGCTGATTATGTACTATGGCAAAACGAGCTTGGAGATTGCGGCGCGGGTCAATGAGATGTATTTCCCTGTCTTCTTTCTTTTATCGATGTGCATGTATGTGCTGCTGGGAAATGAGTACAGCTTCGAACGGCTCGAGCCGATCCTTAGCACCAGCATGAATCGTCTGCTTGTCAGCAATATACTACCGGTCGGCATTTACGGAGACATCTTTTTGTTTGGTGCCTTCTTGCATGCATCGACACATCCGCGCTTGTTTTTCTCTGCCATGAAGCATGGAATACTCATTGTGGGCTTCACGGCTACGATGCTGTTGCTGATTCTACTCGGTGTGATGGGGTACACGATTGCAAGCCGGTTGAATTTCCCCATGTTTATCCTCGTTCAGCAAATCCATGTGACTGACTTTTTGGACCGCGTTGAAATCGTGATGTTCAGTCTGTGGTTTCCGGCCTTTGCCATTAAGGTCGTCGTGGCTTATTTGGCTTTTCTGGTCGGAATCGGTTCCTTTGGGGGACAAGCGCACTATCCCATCTATAACTTTCCAGCGGGCTGGATGATTGCGGTCACGTCCATCCTGCTTTTTCAAAGAATACCTGATCTCGATATGTTCCTGAGCTACAGCTTGCCTTTGGTCGTTTTGATCCTGCAGCTTCCCCTGATCACGATCTTTTACATAAAGTCACGGATGAATCGGAAAATGGATGAGCAGGTGAGCATGCCAGAGGGAACGAAGCTGTACCGCTTCTTTCGCTACAGTGTTTGGGTAGGAGCGATCGCCATGCTAGGCTGCGTCCTAACGATTTTAGCGGGGCAATTTTTCCTCGATAAGTCCGAGCTGGGGGGGATCGTCACGGGAATTAGCTTCACCGTGCTGTTTTTTATCGCACTGCTGGCCAGCTACGCGGAGATGCAGGCGCTGAATCACGGCAAACAAAAGACAGCGAGAAAAAAAGCTTCGGGAGCTTTTAGGCAGTAAATTCTTAACGAGATGGTGGAGATACAACCTGTCCCCTCGTGTTTTAAATCCATGGAGGAGGTCTGATCAGACTTCCTCTTTTTGCTAATAAAGCGCCGTGGGAAAAGCACGCAGTAGTCCTTCTGGGCATAGGCTCATTAAGGAGAGACTTTGACCTTGCTCCGAAAGGATTCGTGTTCATGGATTACGTAAATAAAATGAATTTGTTTAACAGGAAAGACGCCATCTTGCTCGCAGGCATGTGCTATCAAGCGTATCCGTTGTTTTATGAAGGAAAGCTAACCTTGCCCCAAGGCTATAAACTGAGATTGATCATTCGCGCGCTTGCAGACGTGGAAAATCCTACGGAAGTCGTGATCGGGTTTGTAGCGGAGTCAAAAGAACAAATCGTGGTTGCCTTTCGGGGGTACGCTGCGTATCCTGCTGATCTTTTAGCAGCGTATGACATCATCCAAATTCCCTTTCCGTTTGTTCGAGATGCTGGCAAAACATCTCGTGGGTTTACATGCCTTTACCGTTCCACAAGGGATGAACTGATCAGAAAAATAAATCATTTCTCTGGAGCGAAAAGGCTGCTTGTTGCGGGACACAATTATGGGGGGGCTATAGCGGTGATGGCTGCTTTGGATATTGCCGTGAACACAAAGTTCGAGCAACCCTTTGTGTATACGTATGGAAGTCCGCGTATTGGAGACCCTGCATTTGCGCACCGATTCAATCAAACGATTGAAAATAGCTTTCGGATTGTCAATATCCACGATCCGTATTCGACTTTCCCTGATCCCAAATATCCGCCACCTTTCACTACCGAGGGGATTGTTTATCAGCATGTGAGCACCAAATTTCCGATTGCTTTTCAATTAGAGAATACACCTCGAAATGATGCGATTGCTTGTTATTTCAAAGGTCTTCGCCAACTGAATCCGATATTCTCCCAATCATTATGCACGCAAAACCCAGGCTTTTGTCCTGATACGGAAATGTGTATGCCATTTGAAGGAGTATGCAAGCCTGAGAAACCATAGATCGTTGGGAGGAGAAGTCGAGTTGGATAGCACGGGAAAGAGTAAAATGACGTACGAGGAAGAGTCGATCTTTCTTGCAGCGATGATCCATCAGGCGTACCAGCTTTTTGAAAGGGACACCATTGTAATGCCAAAGGGGTTCAGCCTTCGCTATATCGTGAAAGCCTTGGCGGGCGTAGAGGAACCGAAATCGGAGATATTTGGTTTCATCGCAGAATCAAAAGAGCATATCGTTGTAACCTTTCGGGGAACGCGCACATTTAACGACAACGAGTCTGACCAGGATTTATATCAAGTCCCTTATCCGTTCGTCAAGAAGGCGGGAAAAACGCATCGGGGGTTTACTTGTATCTATCAATCGGCCAGAAATGAATTCATCAGAGAAGTAAGCAAGCTCTCAAAATCAAAGCGGCTTTTCGTTGCGGGACACAGTCTTGGAGGAGGTGTCGCCGTCCTTGCAGGGCTGGATATAGCGGTCAACACCAAGTTTAAAAACCCGTTTGTCTATACGTATGGCAGCCCGCGCGTGGCCGACCCAGTTTTTGCGACTCGCTTCAACCAAACGGTGAAGAATAGTTTTCGGATTGCCAATGTTCATGATATTATTCCAACCTTACCGGCAAAAGCTTATCCACCCCCGTTTACAAAGAGTGGATTATTTTACCGGCATGTCAATACGAAACACCTTTTGTCATTCCAGCTGAACAGTTTAGCTGCCCGCAATCACGAGATCGTCTGCTACTTCAAATTTCTCAGTGAGGGGAACTCTGCTTATGCGAGCACTTTATGTGAGCAGAATCCAGGCTTTTGTCCGGATACGGCAGGATGTGTTCCCTATACTGGCGTATGCAGCGAGGTACCATAGAGCTTGGTTTTGCCGAATCATCCATTTTGAGAAAACGTGCAATCAAGCAATGATGCATTCACAATCGCTTGAATCGTAGGGTGCCGCATAGTGAGCCCAGTGGTCCACTCCATAAACTGAACTTTCATGACGAGCTTTGGCTTGATCCATATCGCATCCTTTCCCCGTTCTGGTTGATTATGAAATGGCCTATTGGTAGTTACGAGTGGTTTTATGGTTTCCGTCAAAGCTCGCCAATCTTGGTTCGTTAATTTTCCCCCTCCAGCATGGCCGATATAGATGAAGTTTCCCGATTCATCATAGAGCCCGAGGAGTACAGCATTTACGATGCCATGCCGAAGTGTTACGCCGCCTACGACTGCCAGAAGATCATGGAAGATCTTCTTTTTTTGCCAGCGCTTATCCTTCCCTTTCATAAGATAGGAACTGCTTAGATCTTTACATACGATGCCTTCCATCTGATGCTGCTTCATCACTTCATACAATCCATAAGCATCTTGAAAATTTTGGACAACCTGCACATTCGAAAGGGGCGTAATGATCTGCTCCAGGAGCTCTTGTCTTTCGCGCAGCGGCTTTTCTGTCACCCAGCTGCCGTTGAGAAAGAGGACGTCGAAGAACATATAGGTCACAGGGGTTTGATTCACGGCGAGGGGGATGCTTTGCTTCTTACGTATACGGTCCCGTTTCATAATCTCGTGAAAAGAGGGCTTGTTGCTGTCAAAAGCAATGATTTCCCCGTCAAGGATGACCGATGTTGCATCACAATAGCGGGACAGATCCAGAAATTCCGGGTATTGCAGCGTGCGATCGTTCAATTTTCGGTTGACGAGACGTACTTCTTTTCCGTCGAAATAAGTCAGCATGCGCACTCCGTCCCACTTGATTTGTGCGACCCAGTTGTCCCCAGTCGGAAGGGATTCGGTAAGGATTGGTTCAAAAGGAGTGATGGGTTCAATTTTCATGGGACCTCCGCATTTTGAGCTTGAAAGAAATCAAGCCGTGTTATTCATGCCTTCATTATCTCACCGGTGCAGAACGCATAAACCTGTGACACAAGCATACCCGGGTGCTAGCTCGTACATTTGCAGCATACCTTAGGGAGAGACGGCTTATCCGCAAGAAGGGGGAGCAAAGATGGTTGGGCATCTGCACCGTCTGTTTGTCATCCTTGCACTGATTACGGCCCTGTTGTTTAATTTGACAGGGTTGCTTTCTTATAACCTTTTTCCGAAAACCGCTCAAGTACCGGTGCTTCAGCTCGTGGCATCGAAGCTATCTGGCGATGTGCTTCTAGAAGGCATGGGGACCGTGATTCCGTATTTGACACATACCGTACAAGCCAGCAGCAAGCAGCCAAAGCCGCCGCTTACCGACCGTTTGATTCAGTCCGTGACGGGTTTGATGCCGGGGGAC
Source organism: Brevibacillus centrosporus (assembly GCF_003710815.1). Taxonomy (GTDB): domain Bacteria; phylum Bacillota; class Bacilli; order Brevibacillales; family Brevibacillaceae; genus Brevibacillus; species Brevibacillus centrosporus. The sequence continues at coordinate 409,166 of NZ_RHHP01000001.1, read as the reverse complement.
CCTCTGAGCCTCTTTGGCAAAGAGCTGCCCGGAATACTCGCCTATGAACAGGAAGCACAAAAAAAGGAATGGGACGACCACGACCTCGCACTGAGAATGGAATCAGCGGCACCTGTGCAAAGCGTCGCAGCTTCTGTCCCCCCAGCTGTACCGAAGCAGCCTGAGAATACGGCACCGACGGATCACAAAGAGCAAGCAGCATCGACGAAAGAAACCAAGGAACAGGTAAGGGAGGTCCTCGTATATAACACGCACAACCGTGAGTCATGGCTGAACGTGACGAGTCCACTTCCAGGCACTCTTTCGGTAGACCATAAGACGGAAAACATTTCATTAGTAAGCAAGCGTTTGGCCGAGCTTCTGAATGATCGCGGAATTAAAGCAGAGTTTCTGGACAGAGACATTTATCAGGAGCTGCTTGACCAAAACAAAAGCTACCCGTACTCGTACGCGCAATCTTTGAAGGCCATTACGGCTGCAGCAGAAAAGAACCGGAAGCTGCATTACTTCTTCGACCTGCATCGCGACGACTCTCCACGGGAAAGAACTACGGCAACGATCAAAGGAAAAACCTATGCGCGGATGATGATTGTGATCGGAAAAGGAAATCCGAACTACAAGGAAAATCTCAAGATAGCCAATGAGCTGACAGAGCTGCTAAACAAGAAATACCCTGGCATCACACGAGGGGTAGACGACAAAGGGGAAAATGAAGGAAACGGAGAGTACAACCAGCATGTATCTTCTGGCAGCTTGTTGATCGAAGTGGGCGGTACGGGAAATACATTGGAAGAATGCTATCAGACGGTAGAGGCTTTTGCAGACATATTTGCTGAATATTTCTGGCAGGCAGAGCGTGCCTAATCGAAAGAATATCCTGTGAGGATGCGAGAATCATGAAAAAGGGATGTTAGCATATGGGGAAATACGTAGAGGCATACAACTGGTTACTGATTACGATTTCATCCACACTGCTTTCGTTTGTATGGCTGAGCCTTGCTTGGACGCTATCCTTTTTTATCTCAGGGATGGTAATGACGACGATGGCGCTGGTCAAAGCGTCTCTAAAAGAGTGAGGAAATGGCTTGAAAAGATTGGAATTTTACGAAACTTTTTAATTGATTAAGTATTAATTCTCGGGTTATACTAACAGTAATCCTTGGGCTATATCTGGCTGAATCACTCCCGTCTTTGTGGTACGTCCACCACACCATTTGACGTCGGATCCGATTCTCTGATATAGCCCTCCTTAGTGCCCGGTTGGCTGTATTCACAGATTTTTATTTGATCCGTAAAGAGAATGATGTTTATAATTACTATAGAAATTATTTTATGGACATGCTTGCGATCATGTTCAGGGAAAGAAGGAATTGTCTTGCCGTTTCTTCGATTTAAAGGGTTTGAAAAGGAGTGGCTGCAAGGGGTTTCTCCTGAGATTGTCGAGGAGTTTGCCCGCATTGCAGAAATCGCGAAGGAAAAAGTAAAAATCGAGTTGCTTCAGGTGGAGCAAATTACGAACAGTCCGCTTTCGGTAGAAATTCTTATGTTTGAGCGGGAACAGAAAAAACATGATGCGATCGCCAGAATGATCCATGACGTTCTCAGGCCACATGGCTTTGAGAATACCCATATCTTTTTTATGCTGTTGTCTCCTTCTCTCTATTATAAAGAAGGCATGCCGCTGCAGACAAAATCTATTCGGTAGGAAAAAGAGGCGAAGAGTCCGGTTTGGGTTCTCGCCTTTTTTATTGGAAGATAATGTCGAAAAATATTTAATTATCGGTACTAAAGACCTAATATAATTGCGTTTTCTAGAAAAATTTGTCGAAACAAGTCTGTACATGTAGGTGTTTTCTCCTATACAATATTTGCAAATAGATAAGGGATCTCGGCAGCAGCAGGCTTGTATGGATTTGTCAGTAGTACAACACATGCAACAGCGAGTAGTATGGGGAAGGTAAGTTCGGAAATGATCGGATAACGGTTTCGAAGAGGGGAAAAAAATGATAGAACGAACCGGGAAAATCAGGAGAAAGCTCTTGCTCTGGGTCGTATGGACGATGTGTTTGTCGGTGATCCCGGCAGGCTGTACGTCAGATGCACAAACGATTGGGTATAACGCTCCAAAAGCCAGAGTTGCACAAAAGGCGATTCGGTTCACTGGTGAAGAGAGTAAAGCCATCCCTTATGTGTATACAACCCAGAGAGAACTCTCGCTGACTTTCAATGGCATGGCGGACAGTGCAACGATGAAGCAGCTTCTGGATGAATTGGAAAAGTATCATCTGAAGGCGACCTTCTTTTTGCCAGGGATGAGAGTGGCGGAAGAACCCGAGCTGGCGAGAGAGATCGCTTCACGTGGCCATGAAATCGAAAACAACACATTAAATCAGCTGGATCTGACCAAGCTTCCCTATGAGGAGATCGATTCTGAAATCAAGCTTGGCAAAGAGGTTATTCAAAAAAAGCTGGGAATCACAACACGCTATGTCCGGACCAAATCGGGAGAGTTTACGGATGACATCCGATTGGCAGCCTCGGAAAACGGGCAGAGTGCCGTGATCTCATACAGTCTTTTCCTGCACAACTGGCAATCCGAATCGGAGTCGCAAAAAAGTCATTACCTACGCAAGTACATCAATCGCGGTGGGATTATTGCGATGGATACGGAAGAAAATAAACAGCTTCTGGGAAATATTGCTCTCCTCGCTCGATTGGCGGAAGATGTCGGGTACCAGTTCGTTCCGTTGCAGAAGCTGATCGAGAATGGAGACGAGCGTAAACCACTGCAAGAGATTGCTGGCTTTGATGCAGCGAAAGTAAACACGGACTATCGCCACGCCACATATAGGGTATTTACCAAGCAAGAGACGAATAAAAAGCAAGTGGCGCTGTCCTTTGACGATTGGGGAACCGATCAGACGATAACAAAAATCCTGGACATTCTGGACAAGTATCATGTGCAGGCGACTTTTTTCCTGTGGGCGGACGGAGTAGAGAAAAACCCCAATTTGGCTAGGGCCATCGCGGAAGCCGGACATGATGTAGCGAATCACAGCTATTCGCATCCGGTCGTTACACAAGTTTCCCCTGAGCAGCTGCAGCAAGAGATCGTCAAAGCTCATCAAATTATTACGGAAGCTATTCAAGAGAAGCCCACGATGTATTTTCGTCCCCCAACCGGGGTGTTTGATGCAAATACACTGCAGGTGATCGGTGCTACGGGATATCATACCGTGACCGATTTTGACGTTGATCCTTCCGATTATTTGAAGACCACGACGCCAGATGAGATCGTCCGAGCGATTTTGGAGCAAACGCAAAACGGAAGTGTCATATTGCTGCATTTGTTAGATGACATTCACACGATCGAAGCTCTGCCCATCGTGATCGATAAGCTGAGAAGCAGAGGCTACACCTTCGTGAAAATGAGCGAAATGTTTGGTCCATAATCGAACAGGCAAGAAAGAAGGGTTCGGGATGAAGCTGTATGAAGCAATTGTAGACCGCCAAGAGAAAATTGCGGTATTGGGTCTCGGGTACGTGGGATTGCCGGTGGCAGTAGCACTGGCGCAAAAAGTGGATGTCATCGGCTTTGATGTGAATCAGCAGAAGATCCAAGCTTTAGAGCAGGGAATCTGTACCGATGGGAGTATAGAGGACGAGCGTCTGGGTGCGAGTACGATTGACTTTACGTATGACGAGACGAAGCTTGCACATGCACGGTTTTTCATTGTCGCTGTTCCTACCCCCATCAAAAGCGGCAACATTCCCGATCTGTACTACGTGCAGGAAGCGACCCGTACCGTGGCAAGACAAATGCCTAAGGGGTCTGTCGTCGTTTTTGAATCGACAGTCTATCCAGGTGTGACGGAAGAAGTATGCATCCCTATTCTGGAGAGCATCTCCGGTATGAAATGCGGAAGCGACTTCAAAGTAGGCTATTCCCCGGAACGAATCAATCCGGGCGATCAGGTGCACCGCTTCGAAAACATCATGAAAATCGTTTCCGGAATCGATGAAGAGACGACAGATACGGTTGCAAAAGTTTACAGTCTCGCAGTAGAAGCAGGAGTGTATCGTGCGGAGAGCATTAAAGTGGCGGAAGCGGCCAAGGTCATTGAAAATGCCCAGCGGGATATCAATATCGCCTTTATGAATGAACTTGCGATGCTGTTTCATCAGATGGGAATCAACACCAAGGCAGTTTTGGAAGCAGCTGGCACGAAGTGGAACTTCCTCAAGTTCACACCTGGGCTGGTTGGCGGTCATTGCATCGGTATCGATCCCTATTACTTGACCTACAAGGCAGAGGACAGCGGGTACCGCTCGAAAATCATCCTCGCCGGCAGGCATATCAACGACGGGATGGGTAAATACATTGCGGAGCAGATCATCAAGACGGTCGTCCGTTTGAAGCTGGACTTTGAAAATGTGAAGATCGGCATTTTAGGATTGGCATATAAGGAAAACTGTGCAGACATTCGCAACACGAAAGTGACCGACATTATTGATGAGCTGCAGGAATACGGGATGGCAACGCTTGTCGTCGATCCGTTAGTCGATCCAGCGCTCGCATACAAAGAATATGGGATTGAGCTGTCTGCTCTGGATGCCCTTTGCGATATGGATGTCGTAGTAGTAGCTGTCCCGCACACGATATTCGAAAACTTGCAAATCGAGGATTACGAACGAATCTTTGGAAGCAAGAAGAAAAAAGTGATGATAGATGTCAAAGGCATCTATTCCAGAGACGCTTTCGAGAACAGAGGATATCATTACTGGAGCTTGTAAGAGGGATTGGAGAGGGCGACAGTGATAGGGAAGAAGAAAAAGAAGAAGGTGGAAGAGGTTTTAACGGTTTCACGTTCGGACCGAAGACTTCTATCCAATGTTCCTGACCCGGAAAAAATACGAAGTATATCGGACCGAAGAGGAGTCAAAGAAAGCACGGCAGCCAGTGTGAACGAAGCAGATCCTGAATACTTGGACAAGCTGCGTCTTCTCAGCTTGCGATACGTGGCAAACTTTCCTGTGTTGGTCTACACGCGCCGCAGTCAAAAAAAGGATGCGATCAAAGGCAAAGCCATTGATATTTCTTCCACGGGGATACTCGTGGAATTTGGTCCCGCTTCAGAGGAGCGGCTTCGCTTGGGACAAGTGGTGAGTATTCACTGCAGCATTCCTCCTGGTACGATGCCGGAAGGATTTGAATCATCCGTACAGATGGATGGAAGAGTCGTCCGCGCTTTTTCCGACGAAGAAGACGGTCAAGTAAAGTGGCTGGTGGCTTTTGAGTTTGCCAAGCCGCTTACCGAATACTTTCAAAAAAAGCGCTGGGGCTATGCCATTTATACCTCGAGTGCGTTGCTGCTGGTAGCGTCACTCTTTATCATGCTGATGAGAGCAGAGAGCATTATTTATTTTAAGTACAATATTTTGCTGTATTTGTATAGCTTGATTGCTGCGGCCTTTTTGCTGACGCGCTATTTTTTCGGCGCCTTATATCGGGATGTCCCTGTTAATCACGACTTTACGCCAGGCGTATCCATTATCATTCCATGTTTTAATGAAGAGCAGTGGATTCATCGTACGATATTAAGCTGTGTAAATCAGAACTATCCCATCGACAAAGTGGAAGTGATCGTAGTCGATGACCGTTCCACGGATCGATCCGTCGAGCAGATCGAAAAGGTCATTTCGCTGATCCATAGTGAGGCAGAGCGCTTTATGACCAAAGAACGTGTGCGCATGTTTGTGCTCCCTGAAAATGGCGGGAAGCGGGTAGCTCTCGTCAAAGGAGTGGAAATGGCGAAGCATGATTTAGTCGTGTTCGTTGATTCAGATAGTTTCTTGGAGCCAACTGCCATTCGTCATCTGGTACAGCCTTTTCAGGATCCGAAAATGGGAGGGGTGGCTGGCCGCACAGACGTGGAGAACAAATTCACGAATGCCATCACCAAGCTGCAAACTGTGCGTTACTACATAGCCTTTCGCATTATGAAGGCAGCAGAAGCGTGGTTTGACAGTGTAACCTGCTTGTCTGGTCCGCTTTCGTGCTATCGAAAGGATTTGGTGATGCAGCATTCCGAGGCATGGCTTACACAAAAGTTTCTCGGGCAGCCAGCCACTTTCGGGGATGACCGCAGTATGACCAATTTTATATTAAAGACCCATCGGACCTCGTACCAGGATGCAGCGATTTGTTCGACGATTGTTCCTTCTGACATGAGCGTGTTTTTAAAGCAGCAAATGCGCTGGAAGCGGTCCTGGCTGCGGGAATCCCTGCGCGCGAGTATGTTTATTTGGAAGAAGGAGCCCTTTATGGCCTTGTTCTTCTATATTGGTCTGATCGTGCCGATTGCCGCACCGGTCATTGTCTTGTACAACCTCGTCTACGTGCCGATCGTACATCGCGTATTTCCCGGAACGTTTCTCATGGGGCTGTTTCTCATGGCTTTGCTGATGAGTCTGGCGCACCTGCTGTATCGCCGAAGCAAGCTGTGGGTATTCGGGTTGGTCTTTTGCATCTTCTATGAATTTGTATTGCTGTGGCAGATGCCAGTCGCATGGGTGACCTTTTGGAAGTCGACCTGGGGGACGCGGGAGACACCACAAGATATCGAGGCACGGCAAAGAAAAGAAGCGCGCAAGCAAAGAAAGAAAAAGGGAATGGGATTGCCCTTTTAGCCGTCGCACGGTTAGATTCAAGGAATGAGGGTGCCAGAGAAGATGAGAAGAAAACGGGAATCCGCCCTTGACTATCACCAGAAAAATCGCAGAAAGGTGAAACGTACGATTGTCCAATTCGTGATTTTGCTGGCCGTGGGCATTTTGCTTTATCAGGCTGTGTTTGATACAAAAAGCTATGCGGAAGCAGATCATCGCACATGGCAGAATGACAAAGGCTTTATCGCTATTTCCTATTTCGGTGTCGGTCGATCAGGAACGCCAAAGCTCATTGCCAAAGCCCATCTGGATGAACAGCTGCAAGCGCTGCGAAACCAAGGATACGTGACGATATCACAGCAGGATATCCTTGATTTTTACAATGAGAAAAAGCCGCTTCCTGAAAAGGCATTGTTCCTGTCTTTTGAAGATGGGCGCAACGACTCGCATCTGTTTGCACAGCCTCTTTTGGAGAAGTACAATTTCAAAGCGACAGCCCTGTCGTATGCCAACAAGATGGGCAACAGCGACAACAAGTTTCTGCAACCCAAGGACTTGCTGAACATGCAGGAAGGTGGCTTCTGGGAGCTGGGTACGAATGGCTATCGTTTGACGTATATCAATATTTTTGATCGACAAGGTAACTTCATTGGTGTACGAGATGAAAACGAATTGCCGACCAAACATCATGTGGAGTACTACAACCACTATCTCATGGACTTCATTCGTGACAGTAATATGATTCCGATTGAGGATCGTTCGATGATGGAGGCCCGGATCACACAGGATTACGATCAAATGAGGGAGATCTATACGGATACATTGGGATTTGTCCCGAAAGTGTATATGATCATGCACGCCAATACCCTGTATGGTGGGATGAACCGGCTTGTTTCCGACGTCAATGATGCCAATATTCGCAAGACCTTTGCGATGCACTTCAACCGGGAAGGGACTGCGTACAATTCCAACAAGGACAGCCTTTACGATCTGACAAGGCTCCAGCCTGATCCGTACTGGTACACGAACCACCTTCTGATGAAAATCCAAAGTGATACCCAGCAGAAAATGAAGTTCGTTCATGGTGACGAGCAGTTGGCACAGCAGTGGAGATTGGAGAGCGGCGCGGAGGAATTCCAGGGAAACAAGATTGTGCTGACTTCCCCGCCAGCGGAAGAAGGCAGACTGTTCCTGGATAATTCTTCTGGCAGCCAAGATCTGCGTATTTCTGCAAAGCTGGAAGGGAATGTCGTCGGGAAGCAGTCTATCTACCTTCGTGATGACCGAGAAAAAGGCTCGTTTGTCCGTGTGACTTTGCATGATAATACATTGATTGTCGAGCAGAAAAAAGCGGGCCAGGAGCCAGTAGGGCTTTATTCCACGAAACTGAGTGAAGTGCTGTGGCAGCCAGAGGATTTGGCGTACGACAAAGCGACGGTTTATACAAAATCACAAACAGAAGCAGGAGCTCCGGATGAAGACGAAGGATATCCCGTCAACATTCAAAATACACGACAGATGGATATTGTGATTCAAGGGGACAAGCTGAGCGTTTCGGTGGACAATGCGCTCAAAGTCAATCAACAAGCGATTGACAGCGCGATTGCCAGCGGAGGAGTAGCATTGGGGTCCGCATACAGTGAAAAGAACAAACAAGACGATATTTACGATGGGGTCTTTACAGATGTGAAGATATCCTCGATACAAAATGGCGCAAGTGACCAAGAGCAAATTTTGTTCCGCAATTCTTACACAGGGATGGAAAAAGCGGTTAACAGGATGAAAGACGCCTTTACCACCACAGTGGACTGGGTGATGGAAACGTTCTAATCGGGTGGAGAAGGAGGCGCAGGCAGTTGAGAAGATTGGCTAGAAAGAAGCTTTGGATCGTTCGCTTCCTTTATATGAGCCTATTCACAGTGGTTGTGACTGGCTGTGGGATCGGTGGCGTATCCGATGCAGAGAAATCGGTGTCTGCGGCAGAGGTGCCATTGAAGAAAAGTGCCTGGGTCGTGGATTGGCAGTGGGAATCTGGTGCGGATGATCTGCAGGGCATGACAAATGGACTGACGAATGTACAAATGTTTGCTGCTTACTTTGATGAGGCGGACAACCTGTTTTTCACGGAATCCTTTCAAAAAGGACTCCCAAAAGTCCAAGAGATCTCGCGAAGAAGCAGTCTCGTGCATGTCGATTTGACGATCGTCAATGACCAGAAGCGCAAGGATGGTACCGATATTCAAAAAGACCCAGCGCTTATCACAAGGCTGATGGCGACCGAGGAAAGTCGGAGCAAGCACATCGACCAGATCATGAAAGCCGTGGAAGCGTATCAGTTTCATGGGGTAGAAATCGACTACGAGCGCATCGAGGAAAAGGATTGGGGAAATCTGCTAGCGTTCTTCAAGGAGCTTTATCTGCGGCTGCAGGAGCAGGATAAAACGCTGCGGATCGTGCTGGAACCACGAACGCCGATTGAAACTCTTTCGCTGCCAGAGGGGCCGGTCTATGTCATGATGGCCTACAATCTGCACGGCTTGCAAAGTGATCCTGGACCAAAGGCTGACCGCTCCTTTATTACGGAGCTTACGACTCGGATGAAGGTGGTTCCGGGCGATAAAGTGATTGCTTTATCAGCGGGTGGCTTCGACTGGGCTGAAAATGGAGAGGCTGCTGCTGTAACGGAAAAGCAGGCTGCCGAGCTCGCGAAGTCCAGTTTGGAAATGCCGCGAAGAGATAACGCCAGCGGCAGTATCCACTTTCAGTATGTCGACCAGCACAAACAAAAGCATACGGTCTGGTACGCAGATGAAACCACTCTCCAGGCATGGGCAGAGATCGTATCCGGTGAAGGCTATCGCAGCATCGCGTTGTGGCGGCTAGGTGACCTGGGAAGCAAAAGCGTTCGGTTTATGAACGAGTGATGGACAAAGCAAGGTAATGATTAGACCGAAGAGAGCTGCTCTTCGGTCTTTTTACTGTCTATTTTATTCCCTATTAATAGTAGAGGCTCTCCGTCAAAAGACACTTCACGCAGGTGCGGGACAGTGCTGTCTCCTGAAACTGGTGGGCACAATTTTTTTGCAAAGCAAGGAGCTTACGCTGGTGCTCACGGGTGAGCTCCTGCAAACGCTGGATTTCATCGCGTAGCTGGATAGCCTGATCCATAGAAACGTACCTCCTTTTTGGTGCTAGGTGTACAGCCGATTTCCTTGGGAGCGAAACTGCTCGGCTTTTTCCTTCATCCCGATTTCCAGTGCGTTTTCATCCTTCAGTTGCTTTTCTTGCGCATAGGCCCGGATGTCCTGCGTAATTTTCATGCTGCAAAATTTGGGACCGCACATAGAGCAAAAATGCGCAGATTTCGCCCCCTCAAAGGGAAGCGTTTCATCATGGTACTCCCTGGCACGCTCAGGGTCGAGAGAGAGGTTGAACTGATCGACCCAGCGAAATTCAAAGCGGGCCTTGGACAAGGCGTCATCTCGCTCTTTGGCTCGCGGATGGCCCTTCGCCAGATCAGCAGCGTGGGCGGCGATTTTGTACGCGATCAGCCCGTTTCGCACGTCCTCCTTGTTTGGCAGCCCCAGATGTTCTTTCGGGGTGACGTAGCACAGCATGGCTGTACCAAACCAACCGATCATGGCAGCGCCGATAGCCGATGTGATGTGGTCATAGCCAGGTGCGATATCTGTCGTCAAAGGCCCTAATGTGTAGAAGGGAGCTTCGTGGCATAGCGTCAGCTGCTTTTCCATGTTCTCCTTGATTTGATGCATAGGGACGTGGCCGGGGCCTTCAATCATCACCTGAACATCGTATTTCCATGCGATTCGAGTCAGCTCTCCTAAGGTTTCCAGCTCTGCAAACTGCGCTTCGTCATTAGCGTCGGCGATGGAGCCTGGGCGCAGCCCGTCTCCTAACGAAACAGCGATATCGTATGCCTGCAGGATCTCGCAAATTTCTTCAAAGTGCGTATAGAGAAAATTCTCTTCGTGGTGAGCGAGGCACCAGGCAGCGAGGATGGAGCCCCCTCGAGAAACGATGCCGGTTACACGCTTGGCAGTAAGCGGGATATAGCGCAGCAGCACCCCGGCGTGGATCGTAAAGTAGTCCACCCCTTGCTCAGCCTGTTCGATCAAGGTATCCCGATAGATCTCCCAGGTAAGATCCTCCGCTTTTCCCTTTACCTTCTCCAGAGCCTGATAGATCGGAACCGTGCCGACTGGTACCGGGCAGTTGCGGATGATCCATTCACGGGTCGTATGAATGTGAGAGCCGGTTGACAGATCCATGATCGTATCAGCGCCCCAGCGTACCGACCAAATCATTTTTTCCACTTCCTCTCCGATGGAAGAAGTGACTGCGGAGGTGCCGATGTTTGCATTCACCTTCACATGGAAGCTGCGGCCAATGATCATGGGTTCACTTTCAGGGTGATTGATGTTGACGGGAAGAATGGCACGTCCACGGGCAATCTCTTCACGCACAAACTCGGGATCGACTCCTTCGCGAAGGGCCACGAACTCCATTTCGGGTGTTACAATCCCATCCCTCGCATATCGAAGCTGCGTGACGATACGACCCGGACGAGCGCGCAGTGGCAGCTGTTTCTCTCGGGGGAAGCTGTCGTGCTTGTAGTTGTCGTCCGATGGCTGCAGAGGACGTCCCTGATAAGCTTCTGTATCCTGGCGGGATTGAACCCAAGCGGCACGGATACGCGGGAGTCCTTTTTGGATATCCGGACTATAACCATCAGCTGTGTAAGGACCACTGGTGTCATAGACAGGGACGGGTGGATTGAGAGTTTCTGTGTGGACGCCTTTCGTAGGATGCTGGGAAATCTCCCTCATGGGAACGAGAATGTCAGGGGTGCTGCCTTGTAAATAAATTTTGCGGCTTCCAGGTAAAGCTGGTACGGGGGAGATGGAGAAGGGTGATTTGCTGGTTCTGGACATAATAAAACCTCCTTGTCGTGGTTGCATCCAGCGCGAACCCGGGAGGCGGAAAGAATCTCTGCTCCACGAAAAAGCGCCGCATGAGTGCATGCGACGCCAGACGCGAGAGAAGAAAAGATACGGGTATCCTAAAGATACTCGATATCTAATCGTGTCGTTTATGACAATTCCTCCGCTGGCATTACCCAGTTCAGGTTCAACGGTCGATGGCACAATAGCCATCCTCTCAGCCTGGTAACTCCCAAGCTCCCGTGCTGTTATTCATTTTGGTTTTTGGTTGCAAGGACAGCATACCTGTTTTTGGATGCTTGTGCAAGTGTGAACAGGGAAAAAAAGATTGCGGCTGCGCAACACATTTTCCCCCTCCCTATAGTCGTGCCTCGGACTAAAACTGTTTCTGTAGACCCACACGAAGTGCGTCTGATACGATGAAGTTCGGAAAAAGCTAGCAAGTGTACTTGTTCTTCTTATTCCTATCCGATGTAGTCGACAACAGAGATTTTAGAGGTGATGGCGTGTGGATGTGTATTCGAATATTAAACAAGGGGAACGCGGGGCGTGGGTCAGTATTTTTGCCTATATTTTTTGCTCCGTTTTAAAGATAGCGATTGCTGTCATGGCTGGCTCCGAAGCTCTGATGGCTGACGGGTTGAACAACTCAACTGATGTCGTGGCATCTATTGCGGTACTGATTGGCTTGAAAATTGCCCGCAAACCACCTGACCAGGATCATCCCTATGGCCATTTCCGGGCAGAGACGATTTCCGCACTTGTCGCATCATTTATTATGCTATTCGTTGGGATTCAGGTGGTTACGGACGCGGTTCCCACCTTCCTCGACCCGAATCACTCCGCTCCTAGCATGCTGGCGGGCTGGACAGCTCTTTTCACAGCGGTCATTATGTTTGGAGTTTATCGTTACAACCGGTCATTGGCTGAGAGAACGAACAGCCAGGCGCTGATGGCGGCCTCCGCCGATAATCGCTCGGACGCGTTGGTCAGCATCGGGACGTTCGTCGGTGTAGCAGGTGCCCAATTTCATCTGAACTGGCTGGATCCTTTGGCGGCGTTTGTTGTTGGGCTGATCATCCTGAAAACGGCTTGGGACATCTTCCGTGATTGTACACATCGGTTGACGGATGGCTTCGATCAGGATTTGCTGGAACAACTGCGCGAGACAATCTCCGGGATTACCGGGGTTGAAGATATCGGGGACATCAAAGCCCGTTACTTGGGAAGCAGTGTACTTGTCGATGTCGTGATCCACGTCGATCCGGACTTGAATGTCGTAGAGAGCCATTCCATTACGGAGAAGATCGAGGAGCGTATGAAAAAGGTCCACAAGATCAATACCGTCCACATCCACATTGAGCCGATCATGCAGCAAAAGCTCGTACAGAGATAGCCAAAAAACCTGTCCGTAGGAGGACAGGTTTTTTTGTCAGATGGCAGTCATACAGTCGTTTTCTTCCGACGCAGCGTCTTCGTAGTCGAGCCAGAGGCTGGGCTTTCTCCAGCTGCCTGTTTGATTGGGGTGGAGGCTTCCTTGGTGTTCGTCGCGGTTCGTTTCCGCCCGGTTTTTTGCTGCGCTTTTTCCGGTGTGGGCTCTGCTTCCAGTTTGATTGGGGCTCCACCATTGCTGGCGGTAACCTCGAGGCTTTCCTTTAGAGCCTGCATCAAGTCGATAACATTCGTGCGAGGAACGGCAGGTGAGGTCGCGATCTCCTGTCCCTCGAGCTTTTTCTCGATCATGGCTTGCAGCTCGGATCGATATTCATCGGTGTACTTGCTCGGATCAAAGGGAACGCTCATATTGTTAATCAGTTCAGTTGCCATTTTTAATTCATTCTCAGCTAGAGCGATACCCGTATCGGGAAGGGCAGGGACTTGATGGACAGGTCGAACCTCATCGGGGTAATATATCGTCTCCAGCATGATGCAATGCTCGTACAACCGGACGACCGCCAGACTTTGACGGTTGCGCATGGTGACTTGCGCGATGGCGATCTTGCCGGTTTGCTCCATAGCAGCACGGAGTAGGGCGTAAGCTTTGTCACCCGTCTCTTGCGGAGACAGGAAGTAGCTTTTATCAAAGTAAATGGGGTCGATCTCCGTTAAGTCGACGAAATCGAGAATTTCAATGGCACGGCGTGTTTCGGGCGTGATGGCTTCCAGGTCAGCGTCATCGATAATGACAAAGTGGCCCTTTTCGTATTCATAGCCCCGAACAATCTCGCTCGGTTCGATTTCCCGTTCGCAGTGGGGACACATCTTGGCGTATTTGATGGGGGTGTTGCAATCCTTATGCAGCTGCCGAAAGCGGATATCACGCTCTTCGGTTGCCGTGAACATGCGGACAGGTATGTTTACCAAGCCAAAGCTGATGGATCCTTTCCAAACCGTATGCATAGCATTCCTCCAGTCTGCGCCATAAGAATAGTATTTGCTAACGCGCAGCAGTGAGCAGAGGGAAATGCAGTCATTCGCGCATACGAAAAGCCAGCCGTCAGGAGAGCAGCTGGCTTATGCCAATTACGGGACTATTGTCCATGCTTGATAATATCCGATTGATCAGCAGCGGATTGCATCTGCCTCGCTTGTTCCACGCCTTCCCCAGTACGATCTGCCATGGATTGGACCTCGGATGCTTTCAGCTTTTGCTTGGATGGTTGCTTTTCTGCCAAGATAGCTCACTCCCTTACGCGGAAAGGTTCGTTGGATGGCGGTACATCCTAAGGAGTATTTTGTCCGAAAGCAAAAAAAATACCCCATCACCACGAGGCGACGAGGCAGCTGTTCAACTCCTCCCGCGTAGGGAGAGATGGCACGGAATGCTCCTATCAGACACGCCGTGCGCCAAAGTGAACCGCCTTTCAATTATGGGAGAGGAGAAACCGGAGGAAGAGCTTATGGGGAAACGTAAGTCTTCTCCGCGGTTGTCAGCGACAACGTTGCGTCGCTATCCATAAGCTTTTCCCAAATGTTTGCAGGGTATACATCCGGGTAAGCATAAATTTACCACTTGCAATTTTACGCGTTCTTTGAGTTGTGTTAGTATGAAATCATTCTTGAGAAAAGCACAAGTAATCTACATCATTCATGGACTGACAGGTGAAAAAAATGCGCGTCATTGCGGGTGAACACAAAGGACGTAGGCTCGCGGCAGTCCCCGGAAAAGGGACCCGCCCTACAACGGACAAAGTAAAAGAATCGATTTTTAACATGATTGGCCCTTATTTTGATGGAGGCTGGGCATTGGACCTTTACGCAGGAACGGGCGGACTAGGGATTGAAGCATTGAGCAGGGGCATTGAGCGTGCCGTTTTTGTGGAGAGGGATGCCAAAGCTTTTGCTGTTGTGAAACAGAACCTCGCAACGTGCAGGCTGGAAGGACAAGCCGAGCTTTATCGTATCGATGCAGACAGAGCCATCCGTACGCTGGCAGCACGCAAGCAAGCGTTCGATTTGGTGTTTCTTGACCCTCCGTACGCTCACCAGAAAATCGCAGAGGAAATTCGCTTGTTTCAAGAGCTTGGACTTTTGGCTGACGGAGCCTGGATTGTCGCTGAGCATGACATCGGAGTCGAGCTTCCGGAAGAGATTGGCGCATGTGTTTTGGATCGTGCCTCTACCTATGGAGATACGGCTGTCACCTTGTATTATTACGAGCGTGATCGCAGCGAAACAGATGATCTCGTAGAGGAAGCAACGAAGTTTGAGGAAGGATGATGAACTGTGAACATTGCCGTTTGTTCCGGAAGTTTTGATCCTGTTACCTATGGTCATCTCGATATTATTACACGTGGGGCAAAAATCTTTGACAAGGTGATTGTGGCGGTACTGATCAACGCAAAGAAAAAGTCCTTGTTCAGTGTGGAGGAACGGGTGGATTTATTGCGCCAAGTGACGGCAGAGATGGACAATGTCGAAGTGGACTCGTTCGACGGGCTGTTGATCGATTACATGAAAAAGCGCAACGCCCAGGTGATCATCCGGGGATTGCGCGCTGTCTCTGATTTTGAATACGAAATGCAGGTCGCCTCCATGAATAAAAAGCTGAACGAAAATGTGGAGACGTTTTTCATGATGACCAGCCATCAATATTCGTATCTAAGCTCCAGTATTGTAAAAGAGGTAGCGAGCTATAAAGCGAGCGTGAAAGACTTGGTTCCCCCAGCTGTCGAGCAGGCTTTGCTGGCCAAAATGAACGGCTAAAGCTTACCGAACTCGACCACTTCGCAGCTGGCGAACCAACCCGCTGACCAAGAGCAAGAAAGCGCCGACTCCTAAAGCGAGCAGGCCGGAGTGCCAGAATGTCTCCCACCAGCTAAATACCGGGATTCCGGATGAAGTGGGAAGAAAGACGGGAAGGCTCTTATCTGCAAACCAGGCGCTGGTGCGCAGTGGCTCCCAGACGATAAAGGTCAGGATAGCAGCCAGCAGGGCATGGAGCGAGCGTGCAAGTAAATAAGGCGCAACTCGAATATCCGTTTCACTTAAAATGCTGGCTACCTGCGCATGTACACTCAGGCCGCCCCAGGACAGAACAGCGCTTGCGATCGCTGCCTTCCAGACCATGGAGACGCCTTCGGGGACGACGCTGGCTGCTTGGGCGCCCAATGTCACCTCGAACAATCCTGCTACGATCGCATGCGAGAAGGCAGGGGGAAAGCCGAATGGCCCGAGAAAGACAGAGAGTAGTGTGCTGATCACATGTGTCAGGTGGATGGCTGAAAATAGCTGGATCAAAACCGAAAAGACAATGATGAAACCGCCGATCATAAACAGCGTGTTTAGCGCAGATTGGACGGCGTCACCCATCAGCTTTCCGAATGGACGCGCATCTCGTACGCGGGCCCGATGCATGGCTTGCAGGGCGCGAAGCGGGAGAGGCAGATTGGTCTTTTCCAGAGGATTGCTGACTGTGGCAAAGGGTGCGTGAAAGCGGTAGAACAGCCCCATGATAAGTGCGGAAACGTAATGGGTGAAGGCGAGAATCAGCCCCATTTGCTCACTGTGAAAGAACCCGATGGCTACAGCTCCCATGACAAAGAGGGGGTCGCCAGTGGTGGTAAAGGATACAAGCCTTTCTCCTTCCGCTTGGGTCAAGCTCCCTTGCTGACGTAAGCGAGTGGTTAGTTTGGCCGCGACGGGATAGCCTGAGGAGAACCCCATGGCAAGCACGAATCCACCAGTGCCGGGTACGTTAAACAGTGGGCGCATCAAAGGCTCCAGCAAGACCCCGACGAAATGTACGACACCGAGACCCATTAAAATCTCCGAGAGGACAATGAATGGCAGGGTAGAGGGGAAGACCACTTCCCACCATATCTTCAAGCCGCGAACAGCAGCCTCAAAAGAGATTTGCGAATAGGCAACCAGCATGAGCACGAGGGCAATCGTCGATAGGGCGAACAACAGGGTGAGAATCGGAGAGTGGCGTGACATGGATTCCTCCTGAGCCGAATACAAGAATAGTACATGTCTACGTCACGAACTGACAAACTATGCTCGGACATCCGACTTCGAGTGTGATTGGACCTGTGACTCCCCACATACGCTTTCTACAGGGGGAATGTGATCATGGCAGCGAAACGTAAACCGGTAATCGGTGTAGCTTTGGGGTCAGGAGGAGCGCGCGGGTTTGCCCATATCGGTGTGCTCAAAGCATTGGAGAGTCATGGAATCCATGTCGATATGCTTGCGGGGAGCAGCATGGGAAGCTTGATCGCAGCCGTGTATGCGAATGGGATCGAGCCTCATATGATGGGAAAGCTGGCTTTGAATTTAAAGCGCAAGCATTGGCTTGACTTAACCGTTCCGAGTCTCGGCTTTGTATCTGGAGAGAAGATCAAACAGCTGATTCGCTTGCTCACCCATGGAAAGCGAATCGAGGAATTGAACAAGCCGCTTGCCATTGTGGCCACGGATATTGAATCGGGGGAGCGCGTCGTTTTCCGCGAGGGACCTATAGATCAGGCAGTTCGAGCAAGCATTTCCATACCGGGTATTTTTGTTCCGGAGAGAGTAGGAAATCGGCTGCTCGTGGATGGTGGGGTGATCGACCGCGTGCCAGTTACCGTTATCAAGGAGATGGGGGCGGATATCGTCATTGCTGTGGACGTAGCGCAAGTGGACACCCCGATGAAAGTTTCTACGATTTTCGATGTAATTGCACAGACGATCGACGTCATGGAGCGGGAAATCCTCCGGCACAGGATTCTGGCAGCTGATCTCGTAATCCGACCGGATGTTGGACACTATAGCAGTATTGCCTATACCGGCGTAGAAGAAATTATTGAGCTGGGTGAACAAGCTGGACGCGAACATGTTCAGCGCATTTCGGAAATGATCGAGAATTGGGAGGCAGTAGAATGAGTGAGGATCGGCTTATCTCCAATCAGAGAAGGGCAAAGAGTACTAAGGGCTTCAGCTGGGTACTTGCTCTGGCTTCAGTTGCGCTGGGCCTCTCTTTTTTTGTCCCAACAAATTATTACATCACGCGTCCTGGATCAGCTATTGATCTGGCCCCGATGATTGAGGTGGAAGGCGGCAAGAAAGATGAAACGGGCACGTTCATGTTAACCACCGTACGCATGGGAGAAGCCAATCTCGCTTGGTACGTATATGCACAGGTTTCTCCGGATGCGGAGCTGATGCAAAAGGAGCTCGTGGTCAGTCAGGGAGAGAGCAACGAAGACTTCGTCAAACGCGAGCAGGCCGTCATGGATAATTCGCAAAAGCTGGCGGAAGCCGTTGCATTCAAATTGGCGGGCTATGATGTCAAAGTGGAAAAGCAGGGCGTCTGGGTTATGGGCACCATCGATGGATATCCAGCGAAAAAGGAACTGAAAATCGGCGATGTGATCACCTCCGTAGATGGTGTACCGACTCCAGAGGCCAAAGACCTGCTCCAGATCCTTTCTAAAAAGAAAGCCGGAGATACGGTCTTACTTGCTTATGTAAGAGATGGACAAGAAGCCAAAACGATGTTAACCTTGGTAACACTGCCTGAATCAAAATCGGTGGGAATCGGCGTTCGTCCGGACAATAAACAAAATATCGTGATCCCGAAAAAGGTCAACATTGCGTCTCAAGGTATCGGTGGTCCATCTGCTGGATTGATGATGACGCTGGAGATTTACGACCAGCTGAAGACCGATGCTGACATGACGAAAGGCTACAGGATTGCCGGAACGGGTACGATTGCTTTGGACGGCACCGTAGGCAGGATAGGCGGGATCAATCACAAGGTTGTCGCGGCGGACAAGGCAGGTGCAGACATCTTTTTCGCCCCACAGGACACGCCAGGCGCCGATTCGAATTACGAAGAGGCTTTGGCAACAGCCAAGCGCATCGGGACCAAAATGCGAATCGTGCCGGTTAAGACTGTAAATGACGCGGTTGCTTACCTAAATGAGCAGCCGAAGAAACCTTCCTGACGAACTAAGCTGTCAAGGGAAAATGGTTGACAAAGCTTTGGGCAGGGTCTATAATCATCCTTGTTGTGCATGAGGTGAAAGCTATGAATATTAAGTTGACAGAGTTAGAGCATCGAAAAGGAGAGCCGTTGCCGTTTCAGTTGACGCTGGATGCGACAGAGCTGAAAAATCGCCATGACGAAATCAGAGGAATCTCTCCGGTAGAAGCGAAGGGCGAAGCAGTTCAGCTAGGCAATCTCTATTACGTAAAAGGTGATTTGAAAGCAGATGTGGATTTTGTTTGTGCCCGCTGTCTCACTCCTTTTACACACCATGCGAAAGTGGCATTTTCCGAAACCTTTGCACCTGAAGATGATCCCATTCTTCAGGAGGATGAGGATAGTGACATTCTTCCCTTGGAAGGCGATGAAATCGAGTTGGACGCGCTCCTCCAAGAGGATTTTTTACTCGCCATGCCGACCTTCCCACTTTGTGAGGAAGATTGCAAAGGGCTTTGCCCGTCATGCGGTGTCAATCGCAACGAGGTAGCCTGCAGCTGCAAGAACGAACGGATTGACCCGCGACTCGCTGGGCTCGCTGATTTGTTCAAGGACAGCAACAAGTAGTCGTTCCTATTGTTTTCAAGATGGGACGCCAATCCACCCGATTGGAACGTCTCATTTTTGAAGGATAGCATAAGCATCTTGCCTATACTGTCCACCCAAATAGAGCTTCTTAGCATTTGTCAGTTGAAGGAGGTGTAAGGAAGATGGCAGTACCTCAACGGAGAACTTCCAAAACCCGTAAAAGAATGCGTCGTACGCACTTCAAATTAGAGATTCCAGGCATGATCAAATGCGATAATTGCAGCGAATACAAGCTTGCGCATCGCGTTTGCCCAAGCTGCGGTCACTACAAAGGTGTGAAAGTAGCGAAGTAAGATCCGCTGCTCAAAGGCAAGGTGAGAAATCACCTTGCTTTTTTTATGCGCAAAAACGAAGACTACTTTTCGATCTAATACTTATATTTACTTATAAATACTTAAAATAACTTGCGTATCTACCCGGAATCACTTAAAATGAAGTCGAAGGAAGACCGTCGCACATGGATGGAGTGAAATGTGGATGTATCAAGAGGAGCGGCTGGCAGCCATCCTGCAGTATTTACAAGACCATCAGCGGATCAGCGTCCAGGATGTTGTGGAGCAGTTCGGAGTATCCCGGGATACAGCGAGGCGAGATATCGTGAAGCTCGAGGAGCAAGGGGAAATTCTTCGTACGCGAGGCGGAGCCATTTTGCCAACGCTCAGCAAGAAAAGCTACTCGTATCAAGAGCGCATGCAGCTGGATCTGACCGGCAAGCGGCGAATTGCGGAACGTGCAGCAGAGCTGATCAAGGACGGTGACTTCTTGATGCTGGATGCGTCTACGACTGTTTTGCTGACGATGGATTACTGGAAGACCACTGATCATGTCGTCATTACGAGCTCACTCGCAGCTGCTGCTGGCTTCGCAGGTAAAGCCGGTATACAGGTAAAGCTGCTTGGGGGCGATGTCCATCCAGAAGACCAGTATGCGTATGGATCGCGGACGATTGAAAATTTAGCTGATTACCATGTAGATAAGCTCCTGATTGGCGCATGCGGAATTTCTCCGAATGGTCTGGTTTCCCCTTCAGAAGAGTCCGGGCATTTGATCAGGGAAATGATGAAACGGGCAGACCAGATTATCCTGCTAGCCGATCATTCGAAGTTTGGCAAATCCATGCTTTACAGGGTAGCAGGGCTTCAACAGCTGGACATCATCGTGACGGACCAAAAGCCGAGTGCGGAGATGGCGGAAGCGTTGGCTCAGCATGAAGTAGAGCTGCTCCTAGCAGAGGACACACAAGAATAAGCGGGTAAACTTCACTCGACTGGCGTGATGGGTTGGTCAGCGTGACAGCGAGTGGATTTATCAGGAAAGCCCTTCGAAAAAGAAGGGCTTTCTCTACTTTTCTGGAATGGTTAAGGTACTTGCAGCTTACGACCATGTGGCCATTTTCGTCATCTTTGCTTGTAATTCGGGGAAACCTCCCGTATACTTTGTTTGGTACCAGGTATTAAAAACTGATCGCAATTATATGTCGGTGGATTTGAAAATTGCTGGGGGGGTGTCGAGCATCGCCCGCTTGCCGAAAAAAGATCGCCAGACTCGTTTGGTGCAGTCCTTACAAGATAATCCTTTTGCGACAGATGAGGATCTGGCAGAGTTATTTCACGTCAGTATTCAAACAATACGCTTAGATCGTTTGGAGCTAGGCATACCCGAGCTGCGAGAACGCATCAAATCAGTGGCTGAAAAAAGCTTGGACCCGGTGAAGTCACTTGGGATCGAGGAAGTCATCGGAGAAATTATCGACTTGCAGCTTGATTCCCAGGCTATTTCTGTTTTGGAGATCAAGGAAGAGCATGTTTTTTCACGGACGCAAATAGCCCGTGGACACTACATATTTGCCCAAGCCAACTCATTGGCAGTGGCAGTCATCAATGCGGATGTGGCGCTGACAGCAACGGCGAGGATTCGCTTCGTACGTCCTGTGCGGGCGGGGGAGAAGCTGGTTGCCAAGGCACAAGTGCGCAGTCGCAACGGCGATGAGTGCAAAGTGCGTGTGGAGACGAAAGTTCAAGGAGAGCTGGTCTTCACGGCAACGTTTCGCGTAGTTGGAATGTCAGCGGTCATGTAAACGTTATGGTTGAGAACTAAGGAGGAGTCACGGTTGCGAATTGCAGTGGATGCGATGGGCGGCGACAACGCACCGCGCAGTACGGTGCAGGGAGCATTGGCTGCCGTCAAGGAAAACCCATCTCTAACGATTGTATTGGTGGGGGATGAACAAGGCATTCGGAGCCAGCTGTCGGGAGAAATACCGGCAAACATAGAGATTGTACCTACTACGGAAGTGATCGATCCAGATGATGAGCCGGTAAAGGCCGTACGCAGGAAGAAAAACTCTTCCCTTGTCGTGGCTGTGCAGATGGCTCGTGAGAATCTGGTCGACGCTGCAATCTCAGCAGGTAATACGGGCGCACTTATGACGGCCGGACTTTTGTATGCAGGTCGCATGGAAGGAATCGAGCGTCCAGCTCTTGCTACTTTTATTCCGAATATCAAAGGCCGTGTCACTCTTACGCTGGACGTAGGGGCCAACATGGACGCAAAACCTCATCACTTGCTGCAATACGCAGTTATGGGGAGCTTGTACGCGGAGCGCGTTCTGGGATTTGAAAAACCGACCGTTGGCTTGCTCAACGTAGGAACTGAAGAAGGCAAAGGCAATGAACTGACAAAAGCCGTCTTCCCTCTGCTGACCAATGCCGACTTAAACTTTGTAGGGAACGTAGAGGCTCGCGATGTCCTGGAAGGGGCATGCGATGTCCTTGTATGCGACGGATTTGTAGGGAACGTTTTGCTGAAAGCTGTCGAAGGAGCTGCTGCTACAATCTTTTCACAGCTCAAGCAGGAGTTTACTTCCAGCCTGATTAATAAGGTAGGAGCGGCAATTCTGAAGCCAGGGTTGATGCGCTTTCGGAAACGGATGGATTATGCGGAATACGGGGGAGCACCGTTGCTCGGTTTGCGCAGCCCTGTGATCAAGGCTCATGGTTCCTCGGATGCCAAAGCAGTGAAGAATGCAATCGCTAGTGCAGCTACCTTCGTCCAGCAAGATGTAAACGAAATTATTCAGAAGGAACTACAGAAAAATATGACGGGAGAAAGCGAGTGAGGCAGATGAATGGCAAACGTTCAGTAGGTATTTTGGCAACAGGTTCATACACCCCTGATCGGGTGTTGTCCAACTTTGATCTGGAAAAAATGGTGGATACGTCGGACGAATGGATCGTCTCTCGCACCGGTATTCGCGAACGCCGCATCAGCTCTGCAGATCAAGCTTCTTCCGACCTTGCCTATGAAGCAGCGAAGAAGGCATTGGAAAGTGCGAAGCTAAGCCCGGAACAGCTGGATCTGATTATCGTGGCAACGGTGACCCCTGACACGATGTTCCCTTCTACTGCGTGCATTTTGCAAGAGAAACTGGGTGCGAAACGTGCGGCAGCGATGGATTTGTCCGCGGCTTGCACAGGCTTTTTGTACGGAGTTACGACAGCGACCCAGTTTATCTCCAATGGACTTTATAAATACGTTCTCGTTGTTGGTGTCGAGAGCCTTTCCAAAATTACGAATTACAAAGACCGCAATACCTGCGTGCTCTTCGGAGACGGGGCGGGCGCAGCTGTAATCGGGGAAGTACAAGACGGCTATGGCTTCCAATCCTTTGAGCTCGGCGCTGATGGATCGGGCGGCCCACTGCTTTGCCAGCCAGCTGGCGGATCGCGTATTCCTGCCTCCAGCGAATCCGTTGAAAACAACCTGCACTACTTGTCGATGGCGGGTGGAGAAGTATTCAAATTTGCTGTGCGCGTCATGAATTCTGCGACAGAGGCGGTCTTGACGAAAGCAGGCTTGACGAAGGACGACATCGATCTGTTGGTCCCGCATCAAGCCAACAAACGCATCATTGACTCTGCCGTACAGCGCTTCGGTTTGAGCGAGGATAAAGTAGTCATCAACCTGGACCGTTTCGGAAACATGTCTTCGGCTTCTATTCCAGTTGCGCTGGATGAGGCAGTTCAAACAGGTCGTGTAAAAGAAGGAGACCACTTGGTGCTGGTTGGCTTTGGTGGCGGTCTGACATGGGGAGCAACCCTGTTGAAATGGTCCACAACCCCTGCTGAAGGGAGCGAGAAGTAATGGGTAAGGTAGCATTTGTTTTTCCGGGGCAAGGCTCGCAGTTCGTAGGCATGGGCCAGGCACTGTCTGAACAATCGGAAGCAGCTCGCAACGTCTTTCAGCAAGCAGATGAGGCACTTGGTTTTTCCTTGTCTGGGCTTTGCTTTGAAGGTCCGGAAGAGGAGCTGCGTCTGACCGCAAATACACAGCCGGCGATTTTGACGACGAGCGTTGCCGTTTTGGCAGCCTTCCAGGAAAAGCAGCCGGATTTTCAGCCTGACTTTGTGGCAGGTCACAGCTTGGGTGAATACTCCGCGCTGGTGGCGGCAAATGCGCTTCGCTTTTTCGATGCAGTCAAAACCGTTCGCGCTCGCGGTCAATTCATGGAGGAAGCGGTTCCTGCTGGTCAGGGAGCGATGTCTGCTGTACTGAACATGGATCGTGCTGCTCTTTCTGCCGTATGTGAAGAAGTGACGGCATCGGGTCATCCCGTACAGCTGGCTAATATGAACTGCGCGGGACAGATCGTCATCTCCGGTTCGGCAGAGGGTGTCAAGCTGGCTGGCGAGAAAGCAAAAGAAGCGGGAGCAAAACGCGTTCTTCCGCTCAATGTGAGTGGTCCTTTTCACTCCAGCCTGATGCAGCCGGCTGCTGACAAACTGCACGCGGTACTAGCAGAGGTTTCTGTGGCCGATGCGAAAATTCCTGTGGTTGCCAATGTATCTGCCCGTCCAGTTACAGAAGCTGCGGCGATCGTAGACAGTCTCGTGAAGCAGGTTTCTGCTCCTGTCCTGTGGGAAGACTCCGTGCAATGGATGGTAGAGCAAGGCGTGACGACTTTCGTGGAAATTGGACCGGGTAAAGTTTTGGCAGGCTTGGTGAAAAAGATTGCTCCAGCCGATACGAAAATTATCTCCGTGCAGGATATGGAATCGTTGACGGAGCTTTTGAACGGAGGGTTATGATGCTAGCAGGAAAAACAGCTTTGGTTACAGGAGCATCTCGCGGGATTGGCCGTGCCATCGCGTTGAAGCTGGCTGAAGCAGGTGCCAATGTGGTAGTAAACTACGCAGGCAGCGAGGCAGCTGCAGCAGAAACGGTTGCTTTGATCAAAGAAAAAGGCCGCGATGCCATTATGGTACGCGCGAACGTTTCGCAGACAGAAGAAGTCAATGAAATGTTCAAAGCCGCTCTGGATCATTTCGGAGCGATTGATATTCTCGTGAACAACGCGGGGATTACTCGCGACAATCTCCTGATGCGCATGAAGGAAGACGAGTGGGACGACGTGATTGCCACCAACCTGAAGGGTGTGTTCAATTGTCTGAAAGCGGCTACCCGTCCCATGATGAAGCAGCGCTCCGGAAAAATTATCAACATCACCTCAGTGGTGGGCGTTCTCGGCAACCCTGGTCAGGCAAACTACGTAGCCGCAAAAGCAGGCGTGATCGGTTTGACGAAGACAGCTGCACGTGAGCTGGCTACCCGCGGCATCACTGTGAATGCGGTAGCACCCGGTTTTATCGATACAGAAATGACTTCTGTCCTCTCTGAAGACGTGAAAGCTTCCATGATGGGGCAGATTCCTTTGGGCAGATTGGGGCATACAGACGACATCGCTTCCGTCGTCCTGTTCCTGGCATCGGATGCAGCCAACTATATGACGGGCCAAACCCTTCATGTAGACGGCGGTATGTACATGTAGCCATAAGCATTTGGGGTGGCTTTCAGACGAGGTTTATCGCAGATGGCAGCTGTTATCTCTAAACTGGTTTTTTGGAAGCTCATCCACTATAATACGGGAGAGGGGGTGAAGCAAGATGGCAGATACATTGGAACGTGTGAAGAAAATCATCGTCGATCGTCTGGGTGTAGATGAGTCCAAGATTACTTTGGAAGCTTCTTTCAAAGAAGACCTGGGCGCTGACTCCCTGGATGTGGTAGAACTCGTAATGGAACTCGAAGATGAGTTTGATTTAGAGATTTCTGACGAAGATGCTGAAAAGATCACTTCTGTAGGTGAGGTTGTTAAATACATAGAATCTCACAAGTAGATCCATCAGTTGGAAGTCCCGTAAGCGTACGGGACTTCTCCTTCATTACCAACTGTACATAACTGCAACGGTTTTGTGGAAAGAACAAACTATCACTTGAAGTAAAATAGTAGCAGAATGCTGACTTTCATATAGAGGTGATCGTTAATGAAACGAAGAGTGGTGATTACTGGCGTCGGAGTCATCTCCCCAGTGGGGAACGATGCGCAGACCTTCTGGAACAGCTTGTTGGAAGGGAAATCAGGGATTGATCGCCTGACTGCATTTGACGCCTCTGACTATCCAACGCAAATCGCGGGGGAAGTGAAAGATTTTAACCCTGAGCTTTACATGGATAAAAAAGAAGTTCGACGTACAGACCGATTCGTTCAATTCGGATTAGCTGCTGCAAAAATGGCGATTGAAGATGCCAAGCTGGAGATCACAGCTGAAAATGCAGAGCGAGTGGGTGTATACATCGGATCCGGCATTGGGGGTCTGTCCACGTGGGAGGAGCAGCATACCGTACTGCTGGAAAAGGGTCCACGTCGCGTAAGTCCTTTCTTCATTCCTATGTTGATTGCGAACATGGCATCGGGTGCCGTTTCCATCCAATATGGTGCGAAGGGCCCGACCTCTAGCGCGATTACCGCGTGTGCGACCGGTACGAATGCGATTGGCGACGCACTTCGCTTGATCCAGTTTAATCATGCCGATGTGATGATTGCAGGCGGAGCAGAAGCAACCGTGCGTCCGATGGCGTTTGCTGGTTTTTGCTCGGCGAAAGCCATGTCGACCCGCAACGACGAGCCGCAAAAAGCAAGTCGTCCGTTTGACGTAGACCGTGATGGTTTTGTCATGGGCGAGGGCGCAGGTGTTGTGATCCTCGAAGAGCTGGAGCACGCGAAAAAACGCGGAGCTACGATCCTCGCAGAAGTCATCGGGTATGGCATGAGTGCAGACGCGCATCATATCACATCCCCATCTCCTGGTGGTGAGGGCGCAGCCCGTTGCATGAGGAATGCGTTGAAGGACGCAGGCATCGATCCGACAGAAGTCGATTACATCAATGCGCATGGTACGTCCACGGACCAAGGCGACATCGCGGAGACGCAAGCGATCAAAGCAGTATTTGGAGAGCATGCCTACAAGCTGGCTGTCAGCTCGACCAAATCGATGACTGGTCACTTGCTCGGTGCAACTGGCGGGATCGAAGCGATCGCGTCTGCGTTTGCTCTGCGCGATCAGATTTTGCCGCCTACCATCAACCTGGAAAATCAGGATCCGGAATGTGATCTGGATTACGTGCCAAATCACGCGCGAAAAGCAAATGTCAATGTGGCTGTTTCCAACACCTTTGGGTTCGGTGGCCACAACGCGACAGTGGTCTTGAAACGATACGAAGCATAAATGAGTCCTACTGATAGAATGAGTAGGAAGTCTCCTGGAATGGTGGTGAGGGTGATGAGTTTCGCAGAGCTGCAAGAGAGAATAGGCGTACGCTTTCACGATGAGAGCGTGCTGCGGCAGGCATTCACCCATTCTTCCTACGTGAACGAGCAACGCGGAAAGCGGATACAAGACAATGAACGGCTGGAGTTTTTGGGGGATGCAGTTCTCGAGCTGACCGTTTCCCAGTTTTTATACAAGACGTTCCCCAAGATGAGTGAAGGGGAAATGACAAAGCTTCGTGCTGCCATTGTCTGTGAACCGTCTCTGGTGAAGTTTGCTGAACTGCTGAATTTCGGCGATCTCGTTTTGCTGGGAAAAGGGGAAGAGCTGACGGGAGGACGTCAGCGACCTGCCTTGCTAGCGGACGTATTTGAAGCATTTGTTGGCGCCCTTTATTTGGATCAAGGCGTGGATGCAGTATTTACCTTTATGGAGAAATACGTCTATCCTCGGGTAGATAAGGGAGAGTTTGCCCAGGTAACCGACTTCAAGAGCCAGTTGCAGGAATTTGTTCAACAAGACAATCTGGGAGACATCCAGTATCGCATCGTAGAAGAAAGAGGACCGGCTCATAACAGAGAGTTTGTATCAGAAGTGCTGTTAAACAATCGTTCGTTGGGAGTTGGCTCGGGACGCTCCAAGAAGGAAGCGGAACAGCAAGCTGCTGCACGTGCATTGGTTAAGCTGGGAGATAAATAATACGCTGTGAACAGAAGGCTGCACCAACTCGATTCGGGTGGTGCGGCTTTCTCTTTTCCCCCTGTAAACATTGGGAAATTACTGCGAGAGGAACTCTTCTATGGTACACTTATGTCGATATGACGAAGTAGCTGATTGTAGGTAAGCTCCTGTCTGTTTTGCAGGAGCTTCTTTTCGAGCAAGTCGCTTGCCTTCATGAAAGGGAGGGACTTGTTTCATGCCTTCATTCGAAAGAGGCTGTGAAGGAGGACCGTCAGTATGTATTTAAAACGCCTGGAACTGGCAGGGTTTAAGTCCTTTGCCGACCGGACGGAGCTGGAATTTGTACCTGGAGTAACGGCGGTAGTCGGCCCAAATGGAAGCGGAAAAAGCAATGTCTCCGATTCCATCCGTTGGGTGTTGGGTGAGCAGAGCGCCAAGTCGCTTCGCGGAGCAAAAATGGAGGATATCATTTTTGCCGGCAGTGACACGCGAAAGCCCGTCAATTTTGCCGAAGTGACCCTTACGTTGGACAATACGGACCGTTCCCTCGATGTAGAGTACTCCGAGGTGTCGGTGACCCGCAGAGTATATCGCTCCGGCGACAGTGAGTATTACATAAACAACAGATCCTGCCGTCTGAAGGACATTATGGAGCTGTTCATGGATACCGGCTTGGGAAAAGAAGCGTATTCGATTATCGGGCAAGGGAAGATCGAGGAAATCCTCAGTACAAAATCCGAAGATCGACGCGGTATTTTTGAAGAAGCGGCCGGGATCGTGAAGTATAAAACGAGAAAACGTGAAGCGGAAAAGAAGCTGGATGAAACCGAGCAAAACCTCGTCCGTATTCATGACATAGTCAGTGAAATTTCCGAGCAAATTGGACCTTTGAAGGAACAAGCCGATACAGCCCGTACTTACAAAGAGCTTCATCGCAAACTGGTGGAGCACGAGGTAGCCCTCTACGTGCAGCAAATCGAAGCGGCCCATGCCAAATGGGAAGCCGCTACCCAGCGTGTGCAGGAGCTGCAGGAGCAGCTGGTCGGTCAATCTACAGCGGCATCGCAGCAAGAAGCAGAGCTTGAGCAAGCGCGCTTTCACGTGACGCAAATTGACCAGTCTATCGAAGAACTGCAGCAAGTGCTTTTGACAGTAAGCGAAGAAGCGGAGAAGGTAGAAGGCCAACGTGAAGTATTGCGGGAGCGGATGCGCAACCTGAATGCCAACCGGCAGCAGACGATGGAGCAAATGCACCGGATCACGGAAAAGCAGCACGCCGTGGAAGCGGAGCTGGCGGAGGAGCAGGAACGCGCACAGGAAGCCAGTCGCCGCATGACAGAAGCCAATACCTCTCTGCAAGAGGCAGAGGGACAGTTTTTCTCGATGGTCCAATCGCTGACTGACGATGTAGAGCGCTTGAAAGGCGATTATTTTGAAAAGCTGAATGAAATGGCCAATCTTCGCAATGAAATGCGCCATCAGCAGCAGCTGGTGCAAACGAGCCAAGCGCGCCTCGACCGTCAGCTTGCAGGAAAAGAGCAGCTGGATCAGGAAGAGCAGCAGCGTTTGTCCAAGCTCTCCGCTTTTAAAGAACAGCTGGAGACAATCGATCAAACGATTCAAGAGACTGTCGCAGGGTATAAGTCGTTGATGGACAAAGTTCGCGAGGGACAAGCTCGTTTGGAGACGGCACGTCGCGAGCTGCGCGGCTGGGAGCAAAAGAAGGAAGCAGTCAAATCGCGTCTGGATCTATTGAAAGAAATGCAATCGGAGTTCGCCGGGTTTCAACAAGGGGTAAAAGAAATCTTGAAGGCCCGCGAACGCGGCTTTGCAGGGATTCACGGTGCAGTAGCTGAGCTGGTCGTCGTACCACAGCAGTACGAAACAGCATTGGAAGTCGCACTGGGTGGTGCCCTGCAAAACGTTGTCGTGGACAATGAAAGCGCCGGACGTGCTGCTATTGCCCACTTGAAAAAGCACAATGCAGGTCGAGCGACGTTTTTGCCGTTGGATGTCATTCGGCCCCGTCAGCTCTCGGCTGAGGACAAACGACAGCTGGCAAAAGAGTCCGGCGTCGTAGGGATCGCAAGTGAACTTGTTTCGTTTGAAGAGACGTATCGCCCGATTCTGGAGTCGATGCTCGGCAATGTAATCGTCACAGAAACGCTTGAGCAGGCCAACCGGGTTGCCCGCACGTTAAGCTATCGCTATCGCGTGGTCACACTCGAAGGGGATATTGTCAATGCAGGCGGCTCCATGACAGGGGGCGCTCTGAAAAAGAACAGCTCCAACCTGCTCGGCCGAAACCGTCAAGCGGAAGAGCTGGAAGGTCAAATGGTCGAGATCGATCAGGCAATTTCTGGGCATACTACGCATATGGATCAACTGGTGAAAGAGCTTTGCCAGATGGAGCAGGAACAGGAAGCGCTACGCAGTCAGGGAGAAGCTCTGCGTTTGAAGGAGCAGGAGGTCAAAGGCCTGTACCAGCAAACCGAAGCAGAAGGAAGGTCCTTGGGCGAGCGGACGAAGCTGGTTGAACAAGACATCGCTGGCTACCGCAACGAGATGGAAGACGCTCTTCGCAAGCAGGAGGAGCTGCAAGCGTCTCTGGCTGCGATGGATGCACAGGAAAAAGAGCTGGCTGCCCAGATTGCAGCAGCAGAAGCCAAGCGCCAGGAGCAGCTGGAATCCAAGGAAGAGATGAATCAGAAAATCACCAGTCTCAAAGTGCTAAATGCGCAGGTTATGCAGGAGCATCAGTCTCGCTTGGAGCAGACAGAGCGTTTGCTGGAGCAAAAAAGCACGCTGCAAAAAGAATGGGAAGAGCAAAACGAGGCGCTTGCCTCTCTCGATGAGCTGGAGAGAACCAACGAGTCCTCTGGATCTGAGCTGGATGAAAAAATTGCGGAGCTGCGCCTGGACAAAGACCGGGTAGCCGGTTTAATCCAGGAGCGCCGCAGTGAGAGAGCTACGCTGTTCTACAAGCAAGAGCAGGTTGAGCAGCAAGTGAAAGAGCTTCGCAGGGAGGTCAAATCCCTCGAAGATAAGCTGCATCAAGAAGAGGTTAAGGTGAACCGCAACGAGGTCGAACTGGATCACCTGTTGAATAAACTCTCCGAAGAATACGAAATGAGCTACGATCTGGCGAAGCAAAAGTACCCGGCTCGCGGTGAGATCACAGAAGAAATACAAATTGTAAGCCGCCTCAAAAAGCAGATTGGCGCTTTAGGCACCGTGAATCTGGGCGCGATTGAGGAATACGAGCGTCTGTCTGAACGCCAGCAGTTTTTAAGCACACAGGAAGCCGACCTGAATGAAGCGAAAGATATGCTCTATCAGGTCATTCAGGAAATGGACACGGAGATGTCGCGCAGGTTCAAAGAGACGTTTGATGCCATTTCCGAGCAGTTCCGCGACGTGTTTGTCAAACTGTTCGGTGGAGGACGTGCGGACCTGCTCCTCTCCAATCCGGACAATCTGCTGGAAACAGGGATCGATATCGTTGCACAGCCTCCGGGCAAGAAGCTGCAAAATTTGGCTCTGCTCTCCGGTGGGGAGCGTGCTTTGACAGCGATGGCGCTGCTGTTTGCGATCCTGCGTGTGAAGCCGGTACCGTTTTGTGTCCTCGATGAGGTCGAGGCCGCGCTTGATGAGGCAAACGTCAACCGCTTTGCCGAGTACATGCACCATTTCAGCAACCAAACCCAGTTTATATGTGTCACTCACCGCAAAGGGACGATGGAGAGCGCGGATGTGCTCTACGGGATCACGATGCAGGAGGGCGGCGTTTCCAAGCTGGTTTCTGTGAAGCTGGAGGACAGCGACAAATTTATCGAATCCGCTTCGTAATCTCAGCGGCTGAATCATTATTACCCGCAAAGGAAGATGAAAATGAGCTTTTTCAAGCGCCTTCGTGACGCGATCGTACAAAAATCGGAAGAGGTCACCCAGAAGTTTACGGATGGACTCGCGAAAACGCGTGATCTCCTTGTGGAAAAGGTAGAGGATCTCGTCCGCCGCTACAAAAAAATCGACGATGATTTCTTCGATGAGCTCGAAGAAATTTTGATTACCTCCGACGTCGGCGTCAATACCGTCATGGAGCTGATTGACGATCTGCGGGGCGAAGTACGTAAGCAAAAAATCGAGAATGCCATCGACTTGCAGCCGATTCTCTCAGAGAAGCTGGTTGCTCTCCTGAAAAATGACGAAGTGGCAGATACAGAGCTGAACGTCCAGGACGGTCGCCTGAACGTGATCTTGTTCGTAGGGGTTAACGGCGTAGGAAAGACCACGACGATCGGGAAAATGGCTCACATGTTCAAGCAGCAGGGCAAAAAGGTTTTGCTTGCAGCAGGAGATACGTTCCGTGCCGCGGCGATTGAGCAGCTGGAAGTGTGGGGTGAGCGCGTAGGCGTAGACGTCATCAAGCAGCAGCAAGGCTCCGATCCTGCAGCTGTCATCTACGATGCGATCCAGGCAGCGAAATCCCGTCAGGTAGATGTGCTCTTGTGCGATACGGCTGGACGCCTGCAAAACAAGGTCAATCTGATGGAGGAGCTGGCAAAGGTTCACCGCGTCCTGCAGCGTGAGCTTCCAGGGGCACCTCATGAAGTATTACTCGTACTGGATGCTACGACAGGGCAAAATGCTCTTTCCCAAGCAAAGACATTCGGGCAGTCAGCGGGCGTAAGTGGTCTTGTTCTGACCAAGCTCGACGGTACCGCAAAGGGAGGGATCGTCATCGCGATCCGCAACGAATTGAACATCCCTGTGAAGTACGTAGGACTGGGTGAGAAAATGGACGACTTGCAACGTTTCGATCCAGAGCAGTTCGTTCATGCGCTGTTCGCTGGCCTGATCCAACAGGAAGTAAATGAGGAACAAAAAGAGGCGTAAAATCGGTCTACCAAATCAATAAAAAATGATGTCAATAAAAAACCTTGACACTGGGTGTGGAATTGGGTACTATAATCTACGTGCTGTAAAGAAAAAGTCTTTACAGTTTGCACCGAGTACCTCATAGCAAAGGATTGGTTGTCATGTTGGAAAAAACCAATCAAGTCAATCTCTTGTTTGATTTCTACGCCCCGCTACTCAAGGGCAAGCAGCGTGAATATCTGGAGTTGTACTATCTGGATGATTTGTCGCTTTCAGAGATCGCCGAGATGCATGAGGTCAGTCGCCAAGCTGTTTATGATCACATCAAGCGGGCCGAAAAGCAGCTGTTCGAATACGATCAGAAGCTTCATCTCGCGGACAGGCATGAACAACGAATGGATGCACTGAACCGAATGAAAGAGCTTGTGAATGAGCTTGCGGATAGCGATACAAGAGACGAACTGAACACTTTGCTCCACCAACTGTCAGAGATGGATTAGGAGGGCTCGCATGGCGTTTGAGAGCTTAGCCAATCGGCTGCAGAACGCGTTTGACAAACTGCGAGGCAGAGGCAAAATCGATGAAACCGTCGTGAACGAAGCGATGCGTGAAGTACGACTTGCCCTGTTGGAAGCAGATGTTAACTTTAAAGTAGTAAAAGACTTCGTTGCTCGCGTTAAGGAGCGCGCAGTCGGTCAGGATGTCATGAAAAGCCTGACACCTGGCCAGATGGTTATCAAGATCGTGAACGAAGAGCTGGTCGAGCTGATGGGTGGCAGTGTCGCTCAATTGACGATGGCTCACCGCCCGCCGACTGTCATCATGATGGCAGGTTTGCAGGGGGCAGGGAAAACGACCACGACTGGTAAGCTGGCCAAGCATTTGCAAAAACAAAACCGCAAGCCGCTTCTCGTAGCAGGCGACATTTACCGCCCAGCAGCGATCAAGCAGCTTCAAGTTTTGGGTGAGCAGCTCGGAGTACCCGTCTTTACTCTCGGAGATCAAGTCAGTCCGGTAGACATTGCACGACAAGCGATTGAGCATGCCAAAGCAAATCATCTCGATGTGGTTATCATCGATACGGCAGGTCGACTGCACATCGATGAAGCACTGATGGATGAGCTGAAGCAGATTCGCGAGGTTGCGAGTCCCGATGAAATCCTGCTCGTCGTCGATGCGATGACTGGACAAGATGCCGTCAATGTAGCAGAGAGCTTTAACAGTCAGCTGGAGCTGACCGGTGTGGTTCTCACCAAGCTCGATGGCGACACCCGAGGCGGTGCAGCGTTATCTGTCAAAGCAGTCACCGGCAAGCCGATCAAGTTCGCGGCGATGGGTGAGAAGCTCGACGCACTGGAGCCGTTTCATCCGGACCGTATGGCATCCCGTATCTTGGGTATGGGTGACGTGCTCAGCCTGATTGAAAAGGCGCAGGCAAACGTTGACGAAGAAAAGGCGCGGGACATGGAACGCCAAATGCGTCAAGGTGAGTTTACCTTCGACATGTTCCTTGACTCTATGCAGCAGCTGCGCAACATGGGTCCTTTTGAAGACATTCTCGGCATGCTGCCAGGAATGAACAAGATGAAGGGCAAAATGAACGTCGATGAGAAGCAGATTGCCCGTGTGGAAGCAATCGCCAAGTCCATGACGAAAGCGGAGCGAGCCAATCCTGATTTGCTCAATGCCAACCGCCGCAAGCGTATCGCAAACGGCAGTGGAACCAGCATTCAGGAAGTGAACCGATTCATCAAGCAATTCGATGAAATGAAGAAGATGATGAAGCAGTTCTCAGGCGCCGCCGACAAGATGATGAAGAAGTCCAAGAAAAAGGGCGGACTCGGACTCCCGTTTATGGGGAAGGGCGGAGGCAAAAACCAGGGTGGCATGAACTTCCCGTTTAATTTCAAACCGCCGTTCAAATGATGGAGCATGAACTCTCTTCGCGGCACTGACTTGTCAGCTGACGCGATGGTTCAGATATAGTAGCACCAACGCGAAGGAATATCGCGTTGATTTATACAGGAGGTGACACAACATGGCAGTTAAAATCCGTCTGAAGCGTATGGGTTCCAAGAAAGCTCCTTTCTACCGTGTAGTAGTAGCTGACTCTCGTTCCCCTCGTGATGGCCGTTTCATTGAAGAAATCGGTTACTACAATCCGGTTGCACAACCGGCAGTGGTGAAAATTGATACCGAAAAAGCGGTACAATGGATCCTGAATGGTGCAGCTCCAACTGATACCGTTCGTAACCTTCTCTCCAAAGAAGGCGTTATGGCTAAAGTACACGAAACCAAATACGGCAAATAAGCCGTTCATCTGGAGGTCTGATGATGAAAGCGCTGGTCGAAACGATCGCAAAAGCTCTCGTCGATCATCCGAATGAGGTTCGTGTGAATGCAGTGGAAAAAGAGCGTACTCTCGTCTTTGAATTGTCGGTCCACCCTGATGATATGGGGAAGATCATTGGCAAGCAGGGACGGATCGCGAAAGCACTGCGCACGGTCGTGATGGCGGCATCCGTGGAAACGGACAAGCGTGTCACGGTTGAAATTGTTTGAGTGAAAAGGCTGGGAGCATTCCCAGTCTTTTTCTTCATGTTTTCGAATGAGCGATTCTGGGCGAGTCGAGGGGAGTGGCACAAATGCTCACTATTTTTCGTTCGGTACAGGTCAAGATCATCATGACGGAAGCCTCCCGCGCTGCACTGGTTGAACAATATGCAAGACAGATCCGCCAGCAACGCGACTCATGGGAGCAGTGGCAGTTTCAAACGAAAAAGATACTCGCTGACGCAAAGAAAAAGTCAGCGGATACATACGCACTCGCACAAGAGAAAGTGGCACGGGAAGAAAAGCAGCGCAAAGAGAAAATGGAGATTCTTCAGTTTCAGCTGAGGCAGGCAGAGAATTTGCCTGAGGGCAGCGAAATGGACTATCAAACGGTACAAAGCCCCGTAACGGTGCAAATCGGTGATGTTTGGGATGAAATCATAGCGGGAACGGAAATCCTGATAAAAGATGGTCAGGTACATGAGATTCGCGGGCGAGCATCAGAACAAAGGTAAGCGTTCATAGGAGGATGGGATCGATTGGAAAAGCGTTACTATGGAGTGGGGAAGCTGGTCAATACACACGGCTTGCGTGGAGAAGTGCGAATCATTCCGACGACTGATTTCCCTGATCAGCGTTTTCGGAAAGGGAACGAGCTGTTATTGTTCCACCCTACACTGACAGAGCCATTGAAACTAAAAATTGCAACTCGCCGGCCACACAAAGGGTTCGAGATATTGAGCTTTCATGGCTATTCGAATATTAACGATATCGAGAAGTACAAGGGCGGAGAGCTGAAAATACCAGAAGAGTCCCTGATGGAGCTGGAAGAAGACGAGTTTTACATCCATCAGTTGATCGGGTGTGAAGTGGTTACGGACCAAGGGGAAGAGTTGGGGAAAATCGTCGATGTGATGCAGCCAGGGGCAAACGATGTTTGGGTCGTAAAAGGCAAACGTGGCGAAATCCTGCTGCCCTACATCGACGATTGCATCAAAGAAGTGGATGTCAAAGGCAAACGCGTGGTCTGCCATCTGATGGAAGGCTTGCTGTAGGGAGGATTCGTATTCACATGCGCATTGATATACTCACCCTGTTTCCCGAGATGTTTGCGGGGGTTTTATCTAGCAGCATTTTAGGAAAAGCGCGTGAAAAAGAGATCGTGGACTTTCACGTAACGAACTTTCGCGACTTCTCAGAGAGCAAGCATGGCACTGTAGACGATACCCCGTATGGCGGCGGAGGAGGCATGGTGCTCAAGCCGGAGCCGTTGTTTCGGGCGGTCGAATCCATGGCAGGCGAGAAGAAGCCTCGCGTGATCCTCATGTGTCCACAGGGAGTCCCCTACAATCAGAAGCTTGCAGAGGAGCTGGCAAAGGAAGAGCATCTCGTATTTGTTTGCGGTCACTACGAAGGCTATGATGAGCGTATCCGCGAGCATTTGGTCACGGATGAGATTTCTATCGGCGATTACGTTTTGACGGGCGGAGAGCTGGCAGCGATGGTCGTGATCGACAGTGTTGTTCGGCTTCAGCCTGGAGCACTGGGCAATCAGACGTCCGCTGTAGAGGATTCCTTTTCAACGGGTCTCCTGGAGTACCCCCACTATACGAGACCGGCTGAATTTCGCGGCTGGAGGGTACCTGACGTCCTTCTTTCCGGACATCATGCCAACATCGTGAAATGGCGCCTGAAAGAGTCCCTGAGACGTACCAGTGAGCGCAGGCCGGATCTGCTGAAGAGACTCGAGTTGACGGCTGAAATGAAGAAGCTCCTAGCAGAACTGGAAGCAGAGAAAAAAATTACAGACAAACCGTAAAAACATCCTTGTAGTCTCTCGCCCAGTGTGCTAATATATTTCTTGTGGCAATTTTGCCCGCTGACTAAGGCGGTCCGCTACTCGTATCTCAGGCATATGCGCTGAGCCAGCTATTGGTAGACGAGTAAGAACGTCTGATCGGAAGGAGGGAATTCAAATGAACCAAGTAATCCGTGAATTGGAAAAAGAGCAATTGAAACAGGACATTCCTGCGTTCCGACCTGGTGACACCGTTCGTGTACACGTTAAGGTAATCGAGGGTCAGCGTGAGCGTATTCAGCTCTTCGAAGGCGTTTGCATCCGCCGTCGTGGTACTGGTATCAGCGAAACTTTCACTGCTCGTAAGATTTCTTACGGTGTAGGTGTTGAGCGTACCTTCCCATTGCACACGCCTAAGATCGACAAGATCGAGATCGTGCGTCATGGTAAAGTACGTCGTGCGAAACTGTACTATCTGCGTGATCGCGTAGGTAAAGCAGCTCGTATTAAAGAAATCCGTCGATAAGCGTTTGCTAACGCATAGGAAAGAGGACTGGTCTGCTAGCCAGGCCTCTTTTTTCCATTTAGGGCAAGAATGGCAAGTAGACATGGCTGCACCAAGGATCAAAACAAAGCACAAGCCAACTGTTCGGAGGGTCGGATCATGAACGAAGAAGTTACTTCCACCCACGCCAAGAAAAACGAACTATGGGAATGGACCCGCGCGCTGGTTATTGCGATTATCCTAGCGTTTCTCATCCGGACCTTCCTATTCGCCCCTTTTATCGTAGAGGGCGAGTCCATGGAAACCACCTTACATAACAATGAAAAATTGGTTGTAAACAAAGCCATTTACTATATGGAGGACCCGAAGCCGGGAGATATTATCGTGTTTCATGCAGAAAAAACACGAGATTATATCAAGCGGGTGATCGCGGTCGCGGGAGATACGGTGGAAGTCAAAAACGATCAGCTTTTTATAAATGGGAAGCTGGTAGAAGAGCCATATCTTGCACAACATAAAGAAGAGGCAAAAAAACAGGGAGAACTCGTTTTCACACATGATTTCCCTTTGGTAAAAATCCCTGCCAATCACATCTTCGTCATGGGAGACAACCGTTTAAACAGCACGGATAGCCGGATTATCGGACCTGTGGCTGTCAGTACGGTTGTTGGTCGCGCTGAATTTACGTTTTGGCCGATCGGCGATATCCGTATGACAAGATAAGGTGGGAATATGTAAGAACAGCAGCAAGGTAGGTGAGACATACATGACCATTCAATGGTTTCCGGGGCACATGGCGAAAGCGCGCCGGCAAGTGACGGAGAAGCTCAAGCTGATTGATGTGGTCATCGAGTTGCTGGATGCACGGCTTCCTTTATCCAGCCGCAACCCGATGATTGATGAAATTGTCGGCGATATGCCCAGACTGATTTTATTGAACAAGGCTGATTTAGCGGACGAAAAAGTAACCGATCAATGGATGTCCTATTTCCGCGGGCTAGGGATCCGCACGCTTCCGATTGACGCATTAAGTGGTAAGGGTGTGGGTAAGCTGCCTGAGCTATGCAAAGAGCTAGCTGGCGATATGCTGGCGAAGCGAGCAGAAAAGGGTATGCAAGGACGTGCGATCCGCATTATGATTTTGGGAATCCCAAACGTCGGCAAGTCGTCTCTGATCAATCGACTGTCCAAGCGCTCTGTTGCCCAGACCGGTGATCGCCCAGCTGTGACAAAAGCGCAGCAGTGGGTGAAGATGGGGGATACACTCGAGCTTTTAGATACACCAGGTATTTTGTGGCCGAAGTTCGAGGACCAAATGGTTGGCTTGCGGCTAGCAGCAAGTGGCGCGATCAAGGACGAGCTCATTGACTTTACAGAAGTTGCTCTGTTTGTGATCAGCTACATGATGCACTACTACCCAGAGAGATTGGTAGAGCGCTTCAAGCTGAAGGAATTGCCCGACGATCGAGTGAAAATGCTTGAGGAGATCGGGAAAAAGCGAGGCTGTCTCGTTTCAGGGGGAAACATTGACTACGACAAGGCGGCAGAAATCTTCTTGCGAGAGCTGCGATCCGGTAAGCTGGGTCAAGTATCTGTAGAGCGCCCGATCGATTGGGAAATGGACGAACCGATTGGCAAACCACTCTCGTTATCTGAATAAATGAATGAATGAGCGTTGAAAAACCTGTCTATCCCTCATGGTAGGCGGTTTTTTTATTCGGATCGGGATGGAAAAAGCTTGGAGTAGCCAGGTATTCTAAATGAAGAGAAGTTATTTATCCGTACATAAGGAGAAAGCAGTCAATGAATATGGCAGAACTGTCGATAAAGGAAATAAGAGAATGGGTCGAAAAATTGGACGAGGTACCCAAAGATTTTTTACAATTATTAAAGGATGACAAGCGGGCAGGGGTTCAAGAAATTGCCCGCAAAGCTGAGGCAGCAATAGCACGTAGAGAGAAGCTGGCGGCACAGTGGACAGAAATGACGCAGTACGAGCGTTCTTTACGCGAGAGTGGGCACGTGCATTTGTTTGGGATCGATGAAGTGGGACGGGGTCCTTTGGCAGGGCCAGTAGTTGCTGCGGCAGTTTGTTTGCCAGCAGACTTCTATTTGCCGGGCTTGAATGATTCGAAGAAAGTGCCAATTGCTACTCGTGAGGCTTTTTATGAGATCATCATGCGTGATGCGACGGCTGTTGGCATCGGAATCGTAGACGCCTTTCGTATCGACGCTATCAATATTTTGAATGCAACGAAAGAAGCGATGCTCCTCGCTATTCAAAATGCTTCCATCGCACCTGATGCGTGTCTGATCGATGCTGTTCAGCTTGCAGGGCTCAGCTGCAAACAGGTCCCGATCATTGGTGGAGATGGCAAAAGTGTATCCATTGCAGCCGCATCGATCGTGGCAAAAGTCACACGAGACCGCATGATGGTTGACTACGGACGTGAATTTCCTGAGTACGGATTTGAAAAACATGCAGGTTACGGAACAGCAGAGCATTTGTCTGCGATTGAGCGCTTTGGGGCGACTCCGATTCATCGGAAGACGTTTACCGGAGTAAAAGAGCAAGCATAATGAAGCTACTGTTTTGGGCCTAGCAGGAGGTGTGAGTACCATGTTTTCTCCATCACAGCTGATTCAATCGCTGGTGCAGCGCGCACCTGCTTCTACGCCCAAACCAGTCGAACTGACGCCAGGGCAAGTGTTTAAAGGAACCGTGATCAAGCAATACCCGGATAATATGGCTCTCGTTCAAATAGGCGGGATGCAAGTGCAGGCAAAGCTGGAGACCAAGCTAGAACAAGGACAAAAGGCATGGCTCCAAGTCCAGCCATCCTCTGATGTCGTTACCTTGAAGGTGTTGGATACGCAACCAGCGGGCGGAGGGAAAGAAGCCTCCCTGGAGGGACTGATCAAATCACTCGGGCTGCCTGAAACTAAGGAAAGCAGAGCGATCGTAACTGCTCTGATGAATGCCAACCTACCCGTCTCGAAAGAAACCGTTCAGGCTTTCACGGCAGTCGCTGCTCGTCTCGGAACGAGTGACGCCACAGTGGAGGCATTCATGATGGCAGTAAAGAGAAACCTGCCGCTTACTCCAGATACCGTATCGGGATTAAAAGCGTTTCTTTCCGAAAAGCCTGTCAGTGTCGGCATACAGAACTTTCTGCTGCAAGCGACAAAGTTTCTGGAGGATGCGACAGCTGCATCCGCAGCGAATGGGGGAAATACCCCGAAAACAGAAGGTCATACGACGCTAGCTGACACAGGGCTGCGGCAAGTGGTCGCCATGCTCAAAGAAAAAGTGGGAGCTCTGCCATTAGCCCTTTCCAACCAGGCTGAGATAGAGCCACAGAATGCGATCCCAGCAAGTTCAACTACTGCCCAAGGCCGCACACAAACAGACGCTCAGATAGCCCAGAGCTCAGTCAAGGCATCGATCACTGCAGCAGGCTCAGAGGTTCTCGTCCAGAGCACAGACAGGAAGAGCGGAGAAGCAGGAGGCATTCAGCTGGCAAGAGAGCAGGGGAATCATCCAAAAGAAGCGGCAACGCCTCCGCCTGTCCGCCTCGCTCAAGCTCAAGGAGAGAGTCAACCTGGACAGAACCTTCTCCCGCCGAAAGCAAGCGGTCAGGCTCTGGCTGCAGGGGTAGCTGTTAGCTCAGTAGAGAACCCTCAGCTCGATTCGACGCAACAACCAAAGGGAACGGGAAGCGGACCTGTCCAGCCAGCTGCGCCGCAAACAACGGAAGAGAGTCTTGTTGCAGTTAACCCACGGACACCTGGAGAGGCAGCCTCTGCGATCCGCGGCCATGCGGATACTCCCGTGCAGCAGCTAACGGGTAAGAATACGGATGCAGCTGGAAAGAACCCCATTCAGGAATTGTTCCGCCAGATGGGGATGACCCACGAGCGGGAATTAATGGGTCAGATGTTATCGGGAGCAGCGTCCGATGGGGCGCTTCACAAGCAGCTAGAGTCGGTCAAATCCTTGCTCTTGCAAATTACGCAGTCACCCAATCATATCGTGCCGGCTGGATTGCGGGATGCAGCCGATCAGCTGCTGCAGCAAGTCACCGGACAGCAATTGATGATGCTTCAGCCAACGAATCAAGCCTTATCCCAGATCGTGCTGCAAATTCCGATCCGCTCGGCACAAGGCGAAGACACGGCCTATGTGCAGATCGAATCCAAGAAAAAAGACGGCGGGCAGCTCGATGCTGATAATTGTCGGCTCTTTTTCCACCTTGACCTGAAAGAGATGGGAACGACGATGATCGATGTAGGCATCGTAAATCGAATCATTAATCTGCAAATTTTTAATAATGCGCCTTGGGTCGACGAGCTCGTACAGGGCATGAAAGAAGGCTTTGCCCAGCAGCTGCAGGAAGTTGGATTTCAGCTATCAGCCGTACGTGTGCAGGACATACCGAAGCAAAAAAATAGCACCTCAATGACAACGGGAGCAAAGGGCGCGATCCTCTCTGATTACAAAGGAGTGGACCTGCGGATATGAGTCAGTCCCAATCTTCCGATAGCAAACGGATACAAGCCGTCGCCTTAAAATATCAGGCGGGTTCGATGGAAGCTCCAAAGGTCGTGGCAAAAGGAAAGGGATACGTTGCGGAGAACATGCTGAAAACGGCAAAGGAACACGATATCCCCGTGCAGGAGGATCCATCGCTGGTGGAAGTGCTAGGGAAGCTCGATTTAGATCAGCAGATCCCACCGGAGCTGTACCAGGTGGTTGCAGAAATCCTGGCCTTTGTCTACCGATTGGATAAGGGAGGAGCCGAGAAGCGATGAGTCAGCAGCGGAGGGCTTTGGGGCAAGCAGGGGAGCAGGCTGCAGAGATCTTCCTGCGGCAAAAAGGTTACAAAATTCTCGGACGTAATGTGAGAACCCGGCGAGGGGAGATCGATTTGATCGCGTCCATCGGAGAAACGCTTGTTTTCGTTGAAGTGCGCACGAGGAGCAGCGGGCGACATGGTACTGCTGCCGAATCAATCACATGGAGAAAACAGCAGAAGCTAAGAGAGCTGGCCATGGACTACCTGCAAAGCAGCGCTGGCTTTGTCCCTGCCTTTCGTTTTGATGTGATTGCCATACAAGGACAAGGCATGAGTGGGATAGACATGGAGGCAAGCATCGAGCACATTGAGCATGCCTTTTAAAATCGGGCACAGAAAAGCGCTGCGATTGGGGATATGTCTACATCAACCGCCTGTGAATCAGCGTACTATGTACTGTACTCGACGCGATGAAACTCCTCCAAGCATCAACATGAGCTTTCCAGCGTATCAGCTGGGAAGCATTTTTTTGTGAGAAAACAAAAACCCTGCCTGATCG
This sequence comes from Brevibacillus centrosporus, assembly GCF_003710815.1. Taxonomy (GTDB): domain Bacteria; phylum Bacillota; class Bacilli; order Brevibacillales; family Brevibacillaceae; genus Brevibacillus; species Brevibacillus centrosporus. The sequence goes on along the minus strand of NZ_RHHP01000001.1, from coordinate 366,097 downwards.
GACAAGCAGGGTACATGAGAAAAAGGTGAATTACTTTCGAATCTGATCGTTTAATTCGGTTGCCGTGCCGGCTATGTGATCGAAGGCTGCCCGGAGCTCTTGAATGCTGGCAGCATGGTTTTGTGATTCTGAGCTGACGGATTGAATAGAGACGTTCATTTTTTGAATAGAGCTTTCAATGAATTTCAGCTGCTTTTGAATTTCTTCCGAAGCGTCCTTGCTTTGGGTAGCCATTTTGCGGATCTCGTTCGCCACAATGCTAAACCCACGTCCATGCTCTCCAGCTCGAGCTGCCTCAATCGCTGCATTCAACCCGAGCATGTGGGATTGCGATGCCATATCGTTTACGAAGGAAAGGACTTTAAAAATCTTTTCAATTTCCGCAGTTACGAACTGAGATTCACTTGAGACTGTGAGAATTTGTTCATTGACATGTATAGAGGCAGCAGCAACCTGATCTGCTGTTGCCGTCATTTCCTCTACAGTAGCTGCGAGCGAAGAGGAGACGGTGCGGATGTTTTCAATCTTGGTATTGGCAGTCAATATCGTGAGGCACCCGACGAGCTTTCCATCTTCAAAAATGGGGGTAGCAGAAGAGATGTAGGGGACCCCGCAAACCTCTGGTCCCTGCTCCTGCGTCATTTTCTTTCCACTGCGTAGTGCCTTCTCCGTTATGGTACCATTGATCTCGCCGATTAAGGTTCCAGGCTTCGTTTCCATCGGTAGTGTATTACTTTTTAAAAAGGCTAAGTATTTTTCCTTATCCGTCAAGGCAACACATGCATCTTCTGCTTGACTCGCCTTGATTTCCTCCAGACATGCTAGCAATGCTTCTAATTTTGGCGACATGAAGTGAATTCCCCCTATATATTCTCTCATCTAAAACGGAATCAAAAGATGAATCATGGTGAGTGGATTTCTGTTCTTAGTTAAATCGGCAAAAACGATGAAAAGCGTGAATGAACAAAAGTAATAGAAATTAACAAATGTTTTTCAAAAAAAGTGCCGCGTTAATGTGACATTTTTCCACATCCTACGTCAAATGATATAGGAAAACAATTAGGAGGTAAATCATGAATCAAATGAAGAGAAAGATTTTTCAAACACTGACGCTAGCTTTGGCTACGACGTGTGCAGTCCATTTCGGGTTACCAACGAGTACATATGCCCAAACAACAGTACAGGCGCAAGCCGAGGGATTAAAAGCGAATGTCAATGTAGTCAATTTGAAGACAGGAAAAACGGCTACAGTGAAGTTGACGTATAATGGGCAGGCGCTAGATGCATCTCGAGCGACTTGGAGTGTAAACAACACAGGCATCGCTACTGTAAACAAGGGTGTTGTAACTGCGAAGAGCCCCGGAATGACCTATCTATATGCAAAGTACAATGGTAAAACTGTGAGTATCAAAGTGAGTGTATCGGATCCAGACAAATTAACGTCCAGTGAGACCAAAGTAACGATGAAAAAGGGAAAAGAACAAACCATTACTTTACGATACAATGGGAAGGCTTTGGAATCAAAAAAAGGAACGTGGACCACTTCCAATAGCTCAGTAGCCACTGTGTCTAAGGGAGTTATCACTGCCAAATCAAATGGTACTGCAATCATTCGTGCTACGTATGCCGGCTTGACAGTATCAATCGAAGTAACTGTGGATGGCACCTCTTCCGGGAAGCTAGAGGCAAATGAGTCCGAATTAAACCTGGATAAAGGCGATAAGAAAACTATCAAGCTGCGCTATGATGACGAAAGTCTTGCAGGTTCCAAAGCAACTTGGTCCACCTCCAAGTCCTCTGTAGCTACCGTGGATGACGGTGTCGTAACGGCAAAAGGAAAAGGTACAGCGATCATCACAGCAAAATACAAAGGCTACGAGGTCGAAATTGAAGTAAATGTCGACGGAAGCAGCTCCGGAAAACTGGAAGTGAAAGATGACGAAATTTCCTTGAAAAAGGGAGAAAAAGAAACCATCAAATTGACGTATGACGGAAAAAGTGTTCCCGCATCTAGTGCAACCTGGTCGACATCCAAATCTTCCGTAGCTACTGTGAGTAAAGGTGTAGTTACCGCGAAGGGAAAAGGTAGTGCCATCATCACGGCAAAGTACAAAGGGTACGAGGTTGAAGTTGAGGTTACTGTCAAAGATTCCAATCAATTGGAAGTAGATGACACTTCGATCACCATCAAAAAAGGCAAGAAAGAAACGATCGATCTGTACTACGACGATAAATTCTTGACGGCTAGCAAAGCAACATGGAGCACCTCCAATTCTTCCGTAGCAACAGTAAATAAGGGTGTGGTTACTGCCAAGAAAAAAGGAACGGCGACGATCACTGCAAAATATAAAGATGAATCGGTTAAAATCAAAGTAACTGTAAATTAATCTAAGAACATCTCAGAAGCCCACGAAATCCTAGAGTCTAGGAACGTGGGTTTTTTCAAAAGGAAGACATGTAAATATTGGAAAATAAAAAGAATAATGGTAATATAGATAAATGGGAAAATTTGCGAAAGATAGTGAGGAGGTTCACATGAAATCATTTTTCAAAATCATGCTTGCGCTGGTGATGGCTTTTGGTTTTTCCGTAGCTAGTGTAGCTGCTGCAGATGAGACAAATTCTACTGATCTAACGGCAGAATCACCATCCAAGGTCAAACCAGTATTTCAAGGTTTACCAAGCTCGTTGGAGGTAGGCAAGAAGTACAAATTAACAGTCGACACAGAATACGTGGGGGAATTAGTTGATCAAGGTAAGTTTTTCTTTCTAATTTCCAATGGAGAAAAAGTAGAAAGTGTAAAAACCACAGCAGATCGTTCCAAGAAAAAATATACGACGACAGGCTATTTTACTCCAAAGTCTGAAGGAACCTACATATTACTTTTTGGGATCAAGCAAAAAAGTGCTTCTGGAGAAATCATTGAAGGAAATGCCGAAACAAGCTTCAAACCGATTGACAAAAACAAAATAAACTTGACCGTGTCTCCTAACCAAATTACAGCAAAGCTTGGTGAAGAGATCCCTGTCCTGGTGACGTATAACAGCAACGTGACTACCAAACTGGAGTTTAACCAAAAAGTGACGGAACTCGGTTCCAGCAGAAAAAGTGGGGTTTACCGTAAAGTATTTCTGTGGAAACCAGAGAAAAAAGGCGAATACACGCTGAAAGTGAAAGCGAGTCAAACCAGATACGACCGCATAGAAACAAAAGAGATCAAGATTGTGGTAGAATAATGGGTATCGCCAGACCCTCTCCTTGTGTCACGATAGGAAGAGGGTCTTTTCATACCCACTTCCACGCGGAACATGAGAAAGAAGGTAGTCCTATGGCATTCTATTCGGCTGCGCTGTTCACATTGGTGGCGGATCAGCTGTCCAAATACATCGTACGACTCACCATGTCTGTTGGAGAAACGATCTATATCGGCTCCATTCAACTCACCCATTATGAAAATGCAGGAATGGCCTTTAGCCTGTTTCAAGGGTATGCGCGCTTGTTTGCTGTGGCGGCGATCTTGTTTGTCATTGGAGTACTCTACTACCGCAAGCATGAAGCGCCGAAAGGAACCATGATCAATGCCGGATTAGGTTTTCTGGTGGGTGGCGCTGCTGGGAACGGAATCGATCGAATCCTCTTCGGGAAAGTAACTGATTTCTTAGTGTCGCGTTCTGGAGATGGTATCCTCAACTTAGCCGATCATGCGATTAACGTGGGCATACTATTGCTCCTGATTCAAGGCATTTATACATTTGTAGTCGACAAATGGGTGAAGTACGCAAGAAGGAAGAATGTACGGTGATGACGACACAGGCACGAAATAAGGATGCTGGGCAGCTTGCACGTCTAAAAACGTCTGTCCCCCATACATTAATGGAAAGGGAGAATAGCGGGGAGGACGAGTCTATGACGATGAGAAGGGCATTTGGCATGCTGTCAATCGCTGCTGGCGCGATCTGCCTGATTCAAACAAGTGGGAAAATGCCGATCAGTTTTAATATCATCCTGATTGTACTCACGGTAGCCTTGGTTATACTCGGGATGCATTTGTTAGAACGTTGACCAGCGGATAGCTGGTTTTTCTTTTGACTTGATAGGGGTATATAGTAAGCCCTTACAAATTGACAGGAAAAATATAAAGAGAGTACATTGTGTTTAAGTGTTTAAACGCTTAAGTTTTTAAACTCTTTTATCAAGCGCGATTCGATGGCCGTTTCGCATCATCTTAAATTATTACGTCAGCAAGGCTTGATTCAAGTTCAGCAAAAAGGGACGCAGCGATTTTATTCTCCTTCTTTACAAGATGCCATTCATTTACTAAAAGAGCTGACGAATCATTTAGAAGAAGATGTAGTAAATAGTCCTTCAAATATGAAGTAAGAGGATGATTTATCCTATGAAGCGTAAGGAAATAACACCAGAATATGTTACAGATATTTTAAAAGAGCATGGTCGTTTCTTTCATACCAACCAAACAAAAGACTTACATTTTCGTTTGCAGCAATTACAAATATTAAAAGAAACAATCAGTAAGTACGAATCGAAAATTACGGAAGCCCTTCAAGCGGATTTAGGAAAGCATCCTTTTGAATCCTACACTTCAGAAATTGGATTCGTGCTAAATAGTATTACGCATACAATGAAGCGCTTAAAAAAATGGGCAAAGCCAAAAAAAGTAAAAACACCACTAACCTTGTTTCCGTCAAAAAGCATGATTAGATACGAACCATATGGCACAGTATTGATTATCGGTCCATTCAATTATCCGTTTCAGCTTCTGATCGAACCGCTTATTGGGGCTATCGCAGCGGGAAACTGCGTAGTTCTCAAACCATCTGAATTGGTTCCTAATGTCTCAGCTGTCATTACAGAAATGATGGAAGCTACTTTTGACCGTTCATATATTCGTTCGGTCGAAGGCGGAATGGAAACGAACACGTCCCTTATTCATGCACCTTTTGATTATTTTTTCTTCACGGGAAGTGTTTCGGTGGGGAAAATTGTGATGGAGGCGGCAGCCAAGAATCTTGTGCCCGTTACACTGGAGCTAGGTGGAAAAAGCCCTGTTCTTGTAGATAAAAGTGCGGATGTAAAAGCCGCAGCAAAACGTATCCTCTGGGGCAAAACGTTAAACTCGGGACAAACTTGTGTTGCCCCAGATTACCTTTTGGTACACGAAGATATTAAAAACGATCTGATTGATGAAATGAAGCAAAACCTTTTCACCTTCTATGGACCAAAAATTGAAGATAGCAAGGATTATGGCCGCATTGTAAATGATCGACATTTTACTCGATTAAACACCATTCTTGAAAAAGAGAAAGATCAAATCATTTTCGGAGGAGCAGCGAATCCGAATACTCGTTTTATGGAGCCCACGCTGATCGAAGCGACGTGGACATCTCCTTCCATGGAAGACGAGATCTTTGGCCCGCTTCTCCCAATATTAACGTACAGTGATTTAGATGAGGCGATCAAATCGATTAACAAACTTTCGAAACCGCTCGCACTATATCTGTTTACCTCTGACAAACAAGTGGAAGAAAAAGTGCTAACAGAAATTTCCTCAGGTGGGGTATGCATCAATAATACCGTAACGCATTTGGCAAACCCTGATCTGCCCTTTGGCGGAGTTGGTAGCTCTGGCATGGGAGCTTATCATGGTGAGAATAGCTTTATTACTTTTTCGCACAAAAAAAGCGTTCTTAAAACCAGCACGAAAATAAATATGCCGCTGCTGTTCCCGCCATACAATGAGAAAAACTTCAAATGGGTTCGTCGTTTTTTGAAATAGAATCAACATAATTATTTGCCCACCCCCACAGACTTTTTCTACCCTACCAATAGGGGGGATTGCACGATGTATGCATGCAGTTATTCAGGCACGGTTTTTGGTATCGATGGGATGGTTGTGACGGTAGAGACGGATATCGCAAATGGACTGCCGCAGTTTGATCTGGTCGGTCTTGGTGGTTCAGCGGTGAAAGAGGCCCGGGACCGTGTCCGGGCAGCACTCCGCAATGCTGGCTACGATTACCCGATGCAGCGTATTACCGTCAATCTCGCGCCTGCCGACCACCGAAAGGAAGGCTCAGGATTTGATCTCGCCATTGCCTTTGGGATTTTGCTTGCGTCGAAACAAATAACCTCCCGTCCCGAACGCATCCTCATTTTAGGTGAGCTTGCACTGGACGGGACCCTGCGTCCTGTCACAGGGGTTTTACCCATCCTCCTAGAAGCCAAACGCACCGGCTTTACTCACGTTATTCTACCTGTACAAAATGCCCCAGAGGCTAGGCTCGTCGATCTTGTCGTACTCCCTGCATCCGATTTGACTGCAGCTGTTCACTATTGGAAGCATGATTTACAGCCAGATCAGACGAGCCTCAATGGTCGTATGACTACCACACACCCGCCCTCCAAAAATGACTGCGAGACCCCTGATTTCGCCAATGTATATGGCCAGCAATTCGTCAAACGCGGCCTGGAAATAGCAGCAGCAGGCTTTCACAACGTTTTGCTGGTTGGTCCTCCTGGATCCGGAAAAACGCTATTGGCAACGTGCTTGCCCGGCATCATGCCGCAAATGACCATGGATGAATCCTATGAAGTGACAAAAATATACAGCATTGCAGGACAGCTAACTCGGACAAGCGGATTGATTCAGAAGCGGCCATTCCGCTCGCCGCACCATACGATTACGGCTACAGCGCTAATTGGAGGGGGCGCCCAAATTCCACGGCCAGGAGAGTGCAGCTTGTCGCATGGCGGGATTCTCTTTCTCGACGAAATGCCCGAATTTTCCAGGCATGTACTGGAAGTTCTTCGACAGCCGCTAGAAGCTGGCATCGTGACAATTGGAAGAGCGAAGCAAGTATTTACGTTCCCAGCTCGCTTCCTGTTGATTGGTTCGTGCAATCCTTGTCCATGCGGCTTCTATGGCAGTCGTGACCAGCAAGCATGTACGTGTACACATCAGCAAATCCAAAAATATCGGTCTAAGCTGTCGGGACCTCTATTAGATCGGATTGACCTGCATCTCGAAGTACCCCGAGTACCTGTCCAATACTTGAATAAGCGAACGAGAGAAGAATCGTCCGCTGACATTTTGTATCGAGTGGAGCAAGCACGAGTGATTCAGGGAGAGAGGTACATCAAAAGGCAGAGCACCCCTTTTAACAGTGCGATGAGTGGGAGTGAGCTTCGGAAATTTGCTTCTTTAGATAAAGAAAGCCAGGAGTTGTTGCAGGTTGCCTTTGAAACGCTTGGCTTGAGTGCACGAGCCTATGACCGCATCGTGAAAGTCGCACGAACGATTGCTGACCTGGAAGGAAAAGTACAGATAGAGTCTACACATGTTGCGGAAGCCATTCGTTATCGTGCTCTAGATCGGGGAATCTCATTTTGATCAGAGTGTATATAGCTACCCGGAAATTTGGACGATTGTGAATGAAAAGTGGGCACAATCACCGTCATCCCAGGGACGGCAGTATTTTAACGCGATAGAGGTCATTCCAGGACGCAATGGCTGAAAGGTTAACTGTTGATGGCCGCCTTGCCCGATAAGCCCTGAAGTTGCAGGTGGGATATACTCATTTGAAAGCAAGGTTAAGAAGCGGCCGTCCAAAGGGTTCGACAGCATCCATTGATAACCGGTAGTCGGGTTGGCATCGAGAGTCAGGACAAAGGCATGACCAGCTAATACACGAAGCGTACGGGTAGTGGAGTCTACCACACGAACTCATCCTTTCTTTTTGCGATCCATCTCTTTTATTAGGATATGATTGATCCGCAAATAGGTGAGTGGCCTGTAATAGCCATAAACCAATCCACCATACCCTCTTTACAATTTCGTGACGAAAAAGAATTGTCCCGAATTTTTGCGGGTATTTTGAGTGAATTGGAAAGGATTATGAAAAATATTGACGAATAAATAGGAATAAAGACATAAAATGTCGAATAAATCACTGGTTTCTCTGATCTATATTTCCTAGAGTCGTGATTGGGAAGCAGACATCACGAGCATCTCCAGCTAATTATTATTGTCAAAGCAATGATATGTCTTTCCTTCTTAGATCGCTTCCCGAACTTCCAAAAGAATGAGTTGACCGATTTTGCTCCTCTCAATTGGGAGAAGCTTTTTCTTTGTACTTTCGTAATAGCTTAATTTCAGTAGCGATAAAGGATGACAGCATAAAGGAAATCAAGGCTCCGTCAGCACGTTATGACGTAGCCTCATTTTCTGATAATCATCTTTTGCTAGAAATGGGAAAGGGAAAGGAAAACTGATGAAAAGCATTGAGAAGTTATTTAAAGAGAAGGAATACTACCACGCATTTCAACCGATTTGCAGTATTCCAGGGAAAGAGCGAATTGCGTACGAGGCCTTACTGCGAAGCAAAGAAAATGGGAATCCCGAAGTATTGTTTCAATTAGTAAAAGAAACAAATGCCTTGTTAGAGCTGGATACACAGTCTCTTTATTATGCGATCCTCACTTTCTTTCGATCCTCTGATCGTGAGGGAGGAGAGCTATTATTTGTGAATATTTTCCCTTCCACAATCGTTGAAGCTACATTTCCGGCCTTTATTCAAGAGGTCGTGCGTGATTTTGAACCTTACTTAAACCAGATCGTACTTGAAATCAACGAATCGATTATGGAAGGGAAAATATGGAATGAGCCGATCTTCTTGCAAAGAATCATGGATTTGCGAGATATCGGTTTTCTAATCGCTTTGGACGATGTAGGGGAAGGGACGACAACCTTCCGAAAAATTATTGAGATTGCACCGGACTTTATTAAAATGGATCGCTTTTTCTCCCAGGATCTGTCTGTATCCCATGATAAACAAAAAGTAGTAAGGCTGTTTGTAGAGTATTGCCGTGATGCGTCCCAGTTGATTCTGGAGGGAGTAGAAGAAGAAGAGGATCTGGCCTGCGCTGCCTCTATAGGGGTAACGATCGGTCAAGGGTATTTGTTCGGAAAGCCTGGTGCACTGCTGGGCAAGTAAGCAATACCCGGATGGAATGGAGGAATACATATGATTGGCGAAAGCAATGCGATTACGCGGAAAGCTACCTTGACGCTGAATATATCTGAATTTGACGTACCCCCGATGCAGGATATGCTCATTGTGGGCAGAAAAGCGCCTATTGGACCGGAAGCTGTAAGGAGAATGGCAGAAGCATTGTCTCCTGAACAGTTCACCCTCATAAAAATGGAGCACCCCAAAATAGAAGCAGTGTTGCTGCGCAGCTCTCTTCTGCAAATGATAGATGAGAAGCTGCTGATGTCGATCATTTTGGAAGAGGCTGAACGCATGATAAGCGAATCGATGGTGCTGCGTTCCGAATTGAAAATAGCGATGTCGGTGAAACGAGAGGTGGATCTGCTATGAATATCTCCGAAATCATGACAACGACAGTCAGCACCATTACCTCTGACAAAAGCGTTTCTTTCGCGGCAGAGAAAATGAATGCGTACAGTACTGATGCTCTTGTTGTCGTGGACCACGGAGAGTTGATGGGAGTCGTGACTTCTCGGCAATTGCGCTCTACTCATCCCAATCGCATTGTAGCGGATGCTATGAACGTACTGCCGATCCGCATTTCACCGGAAGATGATGTTTGGGAGACACACGCTCTCTTGCAGGAACACGACGATGAGCTGCTCCTGGTCATGAACGAAGAAGAACTGGTTGGGGTCGTAACGAGAGAGGATGTCCAATTAAAGGTAGCTGAATTTATCGATCCGCTGACCGGCTTGTACCGGGCACCGTATATTCAATATATGGGGGAAAAGCTTCTTCGCAAAGGGAAGCCTTTTCATATGCTTTTCATTGACGTGAACGATTTTGGAAAGATCAATAAACGGTATGGCCACCCCTTTGGAGATGATGTCATTCGCATGTTCTCTGCAGCTCTATCTGAATGGCAGTCCAATGGTGACACTTACTTGTGCCGTTATGCCGGAGATGAATTCGTCCTGATCACGACCGCCTCTGACGAATGGGTAAAAGAATGCATGGAGACCATAGACAAACCTACTCCTATCAATGATGTCATGGTTTCGGCAGCGGTAGGACATCTCGATGGATTTCGAGAGCCCGATTTCTTCGACAAGCCCCTTCGTGAGCACATTGCGCGTGCCAGTTTACTCTCGACGAAAGCCAAGATGAATAAGGAGTCCATGCAGCTGTAAGAGAAATCTGGGAATAGCTGCTGTGCTTCGGGCATACACTGTTTGATGACGATAAAGGAGCATTCGATAGAAAAAATGTAACTTCGCTGTGTTTTCTTCGTATAACGAAGAGAAGCAAATGACTGAGTAAACAGGAGGCATTTTACATGATCGTTTCTACGACGAGTACATTACAAGGAAAAGAAATCGAAGCCTATCTGGACATCGTTTCCGGTGAAGTTATTATGGGTGCAAACGTGGTACGTGACTTTTTGGCAGGAATCACGGACATTATCGGGGGAAGAAGCGGGTCGTATGAAAGTAAGCTGGCAGAAGGACGTGAGCTTGCAATTCGTGAGATGAAGGACAAAGCAAAATCGCTCGGTGCGAATGCAGTGATAGGGGTAGACCTCGATTTTGAGACTCTGCGCGAAGGCATGATGATGGTCATTGCTACTGGAACTGCTGTTCGTGTAAAGTAAGCCGGGAAACCCGGCTTTTCTTTTTTTCGTAGACGAAAAAGGACGAAACGATTGTGAAAAAGGAAAAGTAGTTAGTAGAAAGAGGAGAGGGAAGCATGTCGGTAGAACAAACCTTAAGGAACCTGGAAGAAAAGATAAATGCCAATCCCCATGCTGTAAATGGTTTTCACGCAGTGTACCATTTTTTGATAAGCGGAGCGGAAAGTGGCAATTATCAAGTGACATTCGCAGGCAATCAGGCCTCTTATGTCAAAGGAACGCCAGACGAAGCAAAATGTACGCTGGAGCTCTCTGACGAAAATTTCATTAAACTGGTGGAAGGAACTCTGAATCCAACGGTTGCATTTATGATGGGCAAAGTAAAAATAAAAGGCGAACTCGGTTACTCTTTAAAGCTGCAAACGATTCTGAGTGCATACCAATCGTAGAAAAAACTAGGCAATGAGCAAAGGATTCCTGTAAAATATGACCAACGAACTACGGTTTGCTAAATCAAAAGAACGAGGGAAAATATGCGCCATAATTGTTCATTTGTAGCGGTCGTAACTCACTTTGATGAAGAATTCGTTCAATTTGACTTCTACCAGGAAACGAAGCGAGAACAAGTAGAGCGCGGCTTGCTCAAGCAGGAAGCTAAACTGCCTCAACATTATTTCGACTATCTGCTTCATTCAGGCGTGCTGGAGGTAGAGAGTGATCCACCCTACTGTTCAGCTGACGTAAAGCCTGCTGCAATTGGAATGAACATACGTTCACTAGGAACAACCGTATTATTTGACATGTGTTTCGCTCCGCAAACGTATAAATTGTGGCAGAATACTGACGCGGTTCTGGAAGAACTGTCATTGCCAGCTGATATTTTTGAAGAGTATGTATATCGATTGGGGGCGATCAGCAGATTCCGTTATTTGGGCAGAGTAGATGATCCCGTCGTGGCTACCCAGTTAGGGGAAAATGACATGATTGAATTCAAACGCGACTTTCTGTTGTCAAAAAATGGGATCATAAAGACGATTGTGGCGTTTGCAAATTCAAACAATGGAAACCTGTTTCTCGGTATCACCGATGAAGGGATTATAACAGGGATCAATCATGAGATCGAACAATATGGAGACCCTGATAAGTACCTGCTGGCGATAACGCAATACATCCAGGATAAGACATCACCGTTGTTGTCTCCATTTCCCAAAATCTCGTTGAAGAAGGTTCAAGACCAGTATGTTGTTGCCATTTTTGTGGAGGTAGCTTCGGAATTAATCTGCGGCTTGGACAAAAACGGCGAGAAGTACGTTGTGATACGCACAAATAACCGTTCCGTCATGGTGAAAGATCCTCATCAGATCGGAGAAATCTACGTAAAAAGAAAGCTTGGCAGTGAAATCAGCCGTCGATTAGGACTTCTGTAGCACGATCTGACAGATGTATACATGAAGGAGGATTGCTGCATGAAATCGTCTATACGTGCCTATTTGCTATCATTCGTGGTGGCATGCACAGTAATGACTGGTTGTGCGCAGGATACCCGCGTAATGGATGCCGACATGAGGGATCGAATTGAAACAGAGCTGGGGACGGTAGAACGAGTAACGGTGATGTCCACCGATGGTCAAGAAGTGATGTTAGACTTGCCTGCTTTTCTGAACGAGCTACAAACACAAGGAAAAGATTTGCAGTTGTCCAATGATCCCCTGAAGCAAGAAGAAGTTCTCTTTACCCTAGTTCTGTACCGCAAGCAGCTTGCGCCGTTGGTTGTCACGGTAGGGGAGCGGGCAAGTCAGTTTGGAGAGAGCACGTATCGTGGATCTGGGGCGGTTACCTTTTATGAGTGGGTGCATCGCTTAACAGGAAATGGGCTTTTGAAGCAAGGGAAAAACAACATGGTATTGAGCGCAGAGGATCTGTCACAGTCCTTGGCATTGGCAGAGAAAGACACAGTGTACATACAAAAGGTACTGAGCGAAGCGGTTCCAGAAAATGAAAAAAACTTGCAGAAGTATCCACTTTATCCAAACTACCGACTGCGCATTGATTCAGAAGAACGACCGCTGGATGTAACCGTACTGACACCGACACTCATTTCCATCCCGTTTGGCAGGGACACTCATTTCTACCATGTAGATGGAAAGCTGTTTTCACAACTGACCGAATATTTAGTCCCAAGAGAAATGGCCATTCAGCCGTTTGATAAGCTGTTTAAAGCAACCGCTGTAAGATTTGAAAAAACGGGTCAAATGGCTGTGGATAATCTGGATCTGGACGTTACGCAGAGCACGGTCGAGCAAGGCTTGGCACAGCAAGCGGTCCGCATGCTCAAGACAGCGGCCCCGATAGAAAAGCAGCCGGATCACGTCGGGGCAGAAGAGTATCGTGTTCATTTTAAGGTCAACGGAGAAGAGCATTCGGTGATCTTTTATTCTCTGCATTTTCAAATCGATGACAAGTGGTATTTGCATAATCAATTACAAAAAGCGATTTGGGATTTATTGAAACCTTCGAGAAAATAAGGAACACGACATGAATCCAAACAATTATGGTCACGATAAAGAGAACAATTTGACTACCACTTTTGCAATTTTTGTCGTAGAATAGTTACTGTTGCACTGATAGTGGCGGTTAGGACTGGAACAGAACTTTGTTTATGTATCAGTTATTTAACCAGCCGATCTTTATCTGCCATAGGAGGATGGAGAATGAACATTCATGAGTATCAAGGTAAAGAGATACTTAAGCAGTACGGTGTGAAAGTTCCGGAAGGTCGCGTTGCTTTCACAGTTGAAGAAGCAGTAGAAGCTGCAAAAGAGCTCGGCACACAAGTAGTTGTAGTAAAAGCACAAATTCACGCAGGTGGCCGCGGTAAAGCGGGTGGCGTGAAAGTAGCAAAAAATCTGGATGAAGCTCGTACATATGCTCAGGAAATTCTTGGCAAAGTACTGGTTACTCACCAAACTGGTCCAGAAGGAAAAGAAGTAAAACGCCTTCTGATCGAACAAGGCTGCGACATCAAGAAAGAATACTACGTGGGTGTAGTTGTAGACCGTGCTACAGGCAGCGTAGTTATGATGGCATCTGAAGAGGGCGGTACTGAGATCGAAGAAGTAGCTGCTCACTCTCCAGAAAAAATCTTCAAAGAAATTATCGATCCAGTTACTGGCTTGAACGCTTTCCAAGCTCGCCGACTGGCTTATGCAATCAATATCCCGAAAGAGCTGATCAACAAAGCGGCGAAGTTCATGATGAGCTTGTACCAAGCGTTTGTTGACAAAGACGCTTCTATCGCTGAAATTAACCCACTCGTTGTTACTGGCGACGGTGAAGTAATGGCACTGGATGCGAAACTGAACTTCGACAGCAACGCTCTCTATCGTCACCCTGACATCGTGGCTCTGCGCGATCTGGATGAAGAAGACGAGAAAGAAATCGAAGCTTCCAAATTTGACCTGTCCTACATCGCTCTCGATGGTAACATCGGTTGCATGGTAAACGGTGCTGGTCTGGCGATGGCTACTATGGACATCGTGAAATTCTACGGTGGAGATCCTGCTAACTTCCTCGACGTTGGGGGCGGAGCTACTGAAGAGAAAGTAACCGAAGCGTTCAAAATCATTCTGCGCGACGAAAAAGTTAAAGGGATCTTCGTTAACATTTTCGGCGGTATCATGAAGTGCGACGTTATTGCAAATGGCGTTGTGAACGCAGCGAAACAAATCAAATTGGACAAACCATTGGTTGTTCGCCTTGAAGGTACGAACGTAGACCTTGGTAAGAAAATCCTCAACGAGTCCGGTTTGAACATCGTTGCTGCTGAATCCATGGCAGATGGCGCTGAAAAAATAGTAGCTTTGGTGAAGTAATCTTTTTAGGCAGTTAGATACGTCAAAAAAAGGTGGGAATAATACGCGATGAGTATTCTCGTTAATAAAAATACAAAAGTTATTACACAAGGGATTACGGGTGCAACTGGTCTGTTCCACACTCGCGGAGCCGTTGAGTACGGTACACAGATGGTGGGCGGTGTAACACCTGGTAAAGGTGGCACAGAAGTTGACGGTATTCCAATTTTCAACACAGTAGCAGAAGCAGTAGAAAAAACTGGTGCAAATGCATCCGTTATCTACGTTGCTCCTCCATTTGCTGCTGACGCGATCATGGAAGCGGTAGACGCTGAGCTGGACCTGGTTATCTGCATCACAGAAGGTATCCCAGTTCTGGACATGGTAAAAGTAAAACGCTACATGGAAGGTAAGAAAACCCTCCTCGTAGGCCCAAACTGCCCTGGCGTTATCACACCAGGCGAGTGCAAAATCGGTATCATGCCTGGTTACATCCATACTCCAGGTAAAGTAGGTATCGTTTCCCGCTCCGGTACCTTGACGTATGAAGCAGTACACCAAACTTCCACTCGCGGCATTGGTCAATCGACTGCTGTTGGTATCGGTGGAGACCCTGTAAAAGGGATGGAATTCATCGATGTACTGAAAATGTTCAACGAAGATCCAGACACAGAAGCGGTTATCATGATTGGTGAAATCGGTGGTACTGCAGAAGAAGAAGCAGCTGAATGGATCGCTGCGAACATGAAAAAACCAGTAGTTGGCTTCATCGGCGGCCAAACTGCACCTCCTGGAAAACGCATGGGCCATGCTGGTGCGATCATTTCCGGTGGTAAAGGTACAGCAGCTGAAAAAATCGCGAAACTTGAAGAATGCGGCGTTCGCGTAGCAAAAACTCCAGCTGTGATCGGTGAAACACTTGTTGAGCTGCTGACTGAAAAAGGCATGCTCGATAAAGTATTGAACAAATAAGCTTGTTGAGACAAAAAGGCGGACAAGTTACGACTTGTCTGTCTTTTTCTTTTTTGAACCGCCTTCTGTCTTTGGATACAATAGCTCTCGAAGCGACTGATCCGTACGTGGGGAGCGTGTTGATGATGGGAGAGATTCAAGAAAGAGATTGGCTGTACGCGTTGTTGCTGGTCACAGGACTTGGCAGAAAGCGAATACGTGTCCTTTACGACGTTTATGGATCGGTGTCGGAAGCGGTGAAAAACTGGGAGGCGGCCGATTCATTTCTGAAGCTGCCGGTAAAGGTATCACAGGCAGTGCGTGAACATATAAAGGAAGAAAAAGTTTTATCCTTGCTGCAGGCTAGAGGGAAGGGAAATGTCCAATATCTTTGTTTTTTGGATCAAGATTTTCCGGAGCAATTACGGCATATCCCTGATTCACCTCTTGCTCTTTTCTGCAAAGGAGACACCTCTTTGCTATATCAGCCGTCGATTGGTGTTGTCGGATCGCGTAGACCGACCCCCTATGGCAAAGCGTGCTGCTCGACTCTGGTAAAGGAGCTGTCAGAGCAAGGCTTAGTGATTGTGTCAGGGCTTGCGTATGGCATTGATGGAGAAGCGCATTTGGCAACGCTTCAGTCTGCTGGGAAAACGATAGGTGTTCTTGGGTGTGGAATCGATCAAATCTATCCGTCCAGACACCGCGAATTATACAGAAAGATTGAGTCTTTCGGCCTGTTGATTTCTGAATATCCTCCGGGAACGCCACCTTTACCAGGTCTTTTTCCAGAGAGAAATCGTATCATTAGCGGACTGTGTCTGGGGATATTAGTGGTAGAGGGTGCCGAAAAAAGTGGCTCGTTGGTAACGGCTGACTGTGCTCTCGAGCAGGGAAGGGATGTTTTTGCGGTTCCTGGATCAATTTTTTCATTAGTAAGCGCCGGACCGCATAACTTGATCAAACAAGGAGCAAAGCTAGTAACATCAAGTGCAGATGTGCTGGAGGAATGGAGTCATATTTTTTCGCCATTACAGTCAACAAACAGGCAGCAGGAGGGAGCAATTCCGCCTCTCGACGAGCATGAAAAGGCGGTCCTGCGCTTCTTGTCATATGAGGGGACTCATGTGGACGAATTGATTTCTCAGCTCACGCCCGAAGCAAAACAAAAAGTTCATCGAAGTCTCCTGCAATTGGAAACCAAAGGAAAGATTGTCAGCCTTCCAGGAGGGTTTTTCGCGAGGCGATAAAGTGATTTCTTGTTTCCTCCTTCTCCCCTATGCCTTGCAAGTGTTTGACAAATCGGATAAGCATATTTAATAATAGGGAAGATTCCTTACTAAAAGGGGAGGAAAAAAATGGCTGACACGCTCGTAATCGTAGAATCCCCTGCGAAAGCGAAAACCATTGGAAAATATCTGGGTAGCAAATATATCGTAAAAGCTTCTATGGGCCATGTACGCGATCTCCCAAAGAGTCAAACGGGTGTCGACGTTTCAAATGGCTTTGAACCCAAATACATAACCATTCGCGGTAAAGGCGACGTATTGAAGGCTCTGAAGGATGCTGCCAAAAAAGTAAAGAAAGTCTATCTGGCGGCTGACCCGGATCGCGAAGGGGAAGCAATTGCGTGGCATCTGGCACAATACTTGGGACTGGATTTGACCCAGCCGCTCCGTGTTGTATTTAATGAAATTACGAAGGATGCCATCAAGGAAGCTTTTAAACACCCTCGTCACATCAATATGGATTTGGTGAACGCCCAGCAGGCACGCCGCATTTTGGACAGATTGGTCGGTTATAATATCAGTCCGATTTTGTGGAAAAAAGTACGCAAAGGCCTGAGTGCAGGTCGTGTACAATCCGTAACCGTAAAACTAATCATGGATCGGGAACGGGAGATTCAACAGTTCATACCGGAAGAGTATTGGACCATTGCAAGTAAGCTAATTAGCAATGGCAAAGAGTTTGAAGCCAAATTTTATGGCTATGGCGATGAAAAGGTTGAGTTGCAGACAGAAGCTGATGTACAGGAAGTTTACAAGCGGATGGCTGATCAGCCGTATGTCGTACAGAAGGTAACGAAACGGGAGCGCAAACGCAATCCAGCACCTCCGTTCATCACAAGTTCCTTGCAGCAGGAGGCAGCACGAAAGCTCAATTTCCGCACGGCAAAGACTATGCGGATTGCGCAAGAGCTGTATGAAGGGATTGACGTGGGAAACAAAGAAGGCGCTGTCGGTTTAATTACATACATGCGTACGGATTCCACTCGTATTTCTGTAACAGCGCAAGAGGAAGCAAAAGAATACATACTGGAAAAGTTCGGCGCCGAGTACGTTTTGGCTGAACAGCGCACCCAAGCCAAGAACGAGAATGCTCAGGATGCCCATGAAGCGATTCGTCCAACAGCCGTTATGCGTACGCCTGATGAGATCAAAGAGTTTTTATCGCGTGATCAGCTTCGCCTCTACAGGCTGATCTGGGAGCGTTTCCTCGCGAGTCAGATGTCTTCTGCCGTTTTGGATACGATGAGTGTGGACATTGCTGCAGGCGATGTGACTTTCCGTGCGACTGGCTCCAAAGTTAAGTTTCCTGGCTTTATGAAGGTATATATTGAAGGAAACGATGATGGCACAGAAGAGGAGAGCTTCCTGCCTCCGATTGAAGAAGGACAAACGCTCGAGCAAAAAGAGATCGAACCTAGCCAGCACTTTACACAGCCGCCTCCGCGTTACTCGGAAGCACGTCTGGTAAAGACGCTCGAGGAGAGAGGGATCGGTCGTCCATCTACATACGCCCCGACACTGGAAACGGTTCAAAAGCGCGGCTATGTCGCCCTCGAGGAAAAGCGCTTCATTCCTACCGAATTGGGAGAAATCGTCATCACGCTGATGGAAGAGTTCTTCCCGGAGATTCTCGATGTGGAATTTACCGCTCATATGGAGAACGGTTTGGATAGTATCGAAGAAGGCATCGCCAATTGGGTGGAGGTACTGGATGCGTTCTACGGAGACTTCGCCAAACGTGTATCCTTTGCCGAAGAGGAAATGAAGGAAGTCGAATTAAAAGATGAAGAATCCGATGAAACATGTGAGCTTTGCGGTCGCGTCATGGTTTACAAGCTAGGACGCTTCGGTAAGTTTCTGGCATGCTCGGGCTTCCCGGATTGCCGCAATACGAAGCCGATCGTAAAAGAAATCGGGGTAAAATGCCCGCAATGTGAAACCGGAGAGATCATCGAACGTAAATCCAAGAAGAGCCGCATTTTTTACGGCTGCAATCAATACCCGGAATGCGATTTTGTCTCATGGGACAAACCGATCTCGCGTCCTTGCCCGAAGTGTGCAAGCATGCTGGTTGAAAAGAAACGCAAAAAGCAGGGTGTGAGTGTCGCTTGCACCAAATGCGATTATCAAGAAGAAGCTGATTCCTAAAGAGATATATAAGCTTGGAGGATTATCATCATGACACAACCGACTATCACCGTCGTGGGTGCAGGCCTGGCAGGAAGTGAGGCTGCTTGGCAGATCGCCCAGGCTGGTGTGCCAGTGAAACTATATGAAATGAGACCGAAAACGCAAACGCCAGCTCACCATACTGACAAGTTTGCTGAGCTGGTTTGCAGCAACTCTCTACGGGCGAACTCGCTCACGAATGCAGTAGGTGTATTAAAGGAAGAAATGCGTCGTCTCGGCTCTGTCATCATTCGTGCGGCAGATCGCTGCGCGGTGCCAGCTGGTGGAGCGCTCGCCGTGGACCGACATGAATTTGCAGAGTACGTAACGGATGCTGTTCGCAACCACCCACTCGTGGAGGTTATTTCGGAAGAGATCACAGAAATTCCAGAAGGGGTGGTCGTGATTGCGACTGGCCCATTGACTTCGCCAGCTCTGTCCGAGCAGCTCAGAGGGCTGACAGGAGAAGATTATCTCTACTTTTACGACGCGGCAGCGCCTATTTTAGAAAAAGACTCCATTGATATGGAGAAGGTCTTTGTCGCTTCCCGTTACGACAAAGGTGAGGCTGCCTACCTGAATTGTCCGATGTCCGAGGAAGAGTTTAATCGATTTTACGACGAATTGATTGCAGCCGAGGCCGTACCGCTTAAAGAATTCGAGAAAGAAGTTTTCTTTGAAGGCTGCATGCCCATTGAAGTAATGGCAAAGCGTGGACGTCAAACGATGTTGTTTGGCCCGTTAAAGCCTGTAGGACTGACTGATCCGCGAACAGGCAAAAAGCCCTATGCCGTTGTGCAGCTTCGCCAGGACAATGGGGCTGCAACCTTATATAACATCGTAGGCTTTCAGACACATTTGAAATGGCCGGAACAAAAACGAGTATTTTCCATGATTCCTGGTCTCGAAAACTGCGAGATTGTACGCTACGGTGTTATGCATCGAAATACTTTTATTAACTCGCCTAAACTGCTGAAACCAACGTATCAATATAAAGAGCGCGATACCTTGTTCTTTGCTGGCCAAATGACGGGGGTGGAAGGATATGTCGAATCGGCAGCTTCCGGACTGCTCGCGGGGCTTAATGCAGCTCGTCTAGTAAAAGGCGAAGAACTGATTGTCCTTCCACCTGAGACAGTAATGGGAAGTATGGCACGGTATATTACAACCGCAGATTCGAAGCATTTTCAGCCAATGAATGCGAATTTCGGACTTGTTCCGGAGTTACCTGAAAGGATTCGAAATAAGCGAGAAAAGAACGAAAAGCTTGCTGAGCGGGCGCTAGATACAATTCAGAATTTTACACAAGAACGACACAATTAAAGTTGTAATCCGAATTTCGACTGTGGTACTATATAGATGCTTTGAGGAGGGTGCATCCCACATGGACATTTCGCAACAAAACTCTGCGGACATTGCGATGTTTACCCGATATTTGCAAGTTGAAAAGAACGCCTCTCCTCACACGGTGAAGCAGTATGTGGCAGATATCTGCGAATTTGTCGCCTTTATGGAACAGCACCAAATCACCGTATTTGCTGCTGTTTCTTATTTGCACGGACGCTCCTTTCTCGCGCATCTAGCGAAAAGAGGCCTCTCCAGGCGAAGCATGGCTCGTAAGCTGTCAAGCTTGCGAAGCTTGTATCGTTTTTTGCTGCGTGAAGGTCAACTAGAACAGAATCCATTCCAACTCGTTTCGACTCCGAAAATGGAGAAAAAACTTCCTACTTTTATGTATCCACAAGAAGTTCAAACTTTCTTTGATCTACCTGACATGACGACTCCTCTAGGAATGAGAGATCGACTGATTTTTGAACTGCTGTACGCAAGCGGCATTCGAGTAACGGAGCTGGTTACGCTGTCTCTTGAGGCGATTAATCCGAGCATCGGTGTCGCGCTCGTTTTTGGAAAAGGGGCAAAAGAGCGTTATGTGCCAGTAGGAAGTTATGCGTGCGACGTTCTTCGGCAATACCTAGATGAGGGCAGGCCGAAATTGCTAGCTGGTCATAATGAGCATGGATATCTTCTAGTCAACTACCGTGGTGAGCCGTTATCGGATCGTAGCGTTCGCCGCGTGATAGACAAATACGTTGAGACGTACGCTCTCCATCTACGCGTGTCCCCACATACGTTTCGTCATACATTTGCTACCCATATGCTGAATGGCGGTGCGGATCTTCGTACCGTTCAGGAATTGCTGGGGCATGTGAACGTTTCGACGACGCAAGTGTACACGCATGTAACCAAGGAGAGACTTCGCCATGTATATGACACCGCACATCCGCGTGCCAATACGCGCGATACCGGTTCCGCCAATCGTACCTAAAACGGGAGGAATCTGACATGGGACAGTTTCATGCCACTACGATTTTTGCCATACAACATAATGGATCCGTAGCGATGGCCGGAGATGGTCAAGTCACCTTTGGCAACAGCATGGTCATGAAGCACGGTGCAAAAAAAGTGAGACGGCTCTACCACGGAGAAGTCTTGGCTGGCTTCGCTGGGTCCGTCGCAGACGCCATTACATTATTCGAGAAATTTGAAGGCAAGCTGGAGGAGTATCACGGCAATCTTCAGAGAGCTGCCGTTGAAATGGCAAAAGAATGGCGAATGGACAAAGTTCTACAACGCCTCGAAGCAATGATGATTGTTCTCAACAAAGACAGCTTGCTGCTGATCTCTGGTAACGGTGAGATTATTGAACCGGATGATGGCATCTTGGCAATCGGCTCTGGTGGCAGCTTTGCACTGGCTGCTGGACGGGCACTGAAAAAGTATGCACCTCATCTGAGTGCTCGAGAAATAGCAGAAGCTTCTCTTCTTACGGCTGCGGAAATATGCGTATTCACAAATACCAACCTAGTTGTCGATGAATTGAATTGAACATAAGGGAGGACGATTACGTGTTGAATCTTGAGCAATTAACCCCGCGTAAGATTGTAGAGCATTTGGACAAATACATCGTTGGGCAAGCACAAGCCAAGAAAGCCATAGCCGTGGCCTTGCGCAACCGTTATCGCCGCAGTCGCTTGCCGGAACAAATCATTGAGGAAGTCGTGCCGAAAAATATTTTGATGATTGGACCGACTGGTGTTGGTAAGACGGAAATCGCTCGTCGTATTGCCAAATTGACGGGGGCTCCCTTTATTAAGGCAGAAGCAACAAAATTTACAGAAGTGGGCTGCGTAGGCAGAGACGTTGAGTCCATGGTTCGGGATTTAGTTGAAGCGTCCATTCGCACCGTAAAACAGGAAAAGATGGAATCCGTAAAAGAAAAAGCGGAAAATCTGGCGAATGAAGCGATCGTAAACGTGCTTGTTCCTAGTCGCAAGCCTCAAAATTCGTTTAAAAATCCCCTGGAGATGTTCTTTGGCGGACAACAGCAACAACAAACATCCAATCATGACGCAGAAGACGCATCGATCGAGCATCAGCGCAGACAGGTGGCTTGGCAGCTGGCCAATGGACAGCTAGAAGAGCAGATGATCGAGATCGATGTGGAAGATCAGTCGCCTAACATGTTTGATATGTTCCAGGTTCCGGGTACAGAACAAATGGGGATGCAAATGCAGGATATGTTAGGTAGCCTGATGCCGAAACGAACGAAGAAACGAAAATTGCGAATAAAAGAAGCGCGAAAGGTATTAATTCAGCAAGAAGCGCAAAAACTGGTGGATATGGATGAAGTCACGCAGGAGTCCATTCGTCGAGCTGAGAATCATGGGATCATCTTCATTGACGAAATTGACAAGATCGCGGGAAAGGATGGACGTGGTCCAGACGTATCTCGTGAAGGCGTTCAGCGCGATATACTGCCAATCGTAGAAGGTTCGACCGTTATGACCAAATACGGTCCGGTCAAGACTGACTACGTGCTGTTTATTGCAGCGGGTGCCTTTCACATGGCGAAACCATCTGATCTGATTCCGGAACTACAAGGACGCTTCCCCATCCGGGTTGAGCTGACCAGTCTGCGTGTAGAAGATTTTGTGCGAATTTTGACGGAGCCGAAAAATGCACTGTTGAAACAGTACGTCGCACTCTTGGAAACGGAAGGTGTACGAGTAGAATTTACACCGGAAGCGATTCAAGAACTGGCACGTCTTGCAGCAGAAGTCAACCAAAGCACTGATAACATTGGTGCGAGACGTCTACACACGATTTTGGAGAAGCTATTAGAGGATCTATCCTTTGAAGCGCCTGACATCCACCTGGAAGTTGTTCAAATCACGCCTGAGTACGTCCAGCAAAAGCTGGGTACCATCGCGGGTAACAAGGATCTTAGCCGATATATCCTGTAATGAATCGAATAGCATCACCATACATTGGGAGGAAATAGAGATGGATCTACTGTCAAAAACTAGAAGAATTAACCGCATGCTGCAGAAGTCTGCTGGTCATGCCGTCAACTTCAACGAGATGGCGCAAGTATTGAGCGATGTGATTGAAGCAAATACGTTCGTAGTTAGCCGCAAAGGTAAACTGCTCGGTTTTGCTATCCATCAAGAAATGGACAATGCACGTATTCGTAAAATGTTGGAAGATCGTCGTTTTCCAGAAGACTACAGCCAAGGTTTGCTGAAAGTAGAAGAAACCTCTGCTAACCTGGATGTGGAGAGTCCGTATACCATTTTCCCAGTAGAAATGAAAGAAGTATTCCGCGCTGGTTGGACGACACTGGTTCCAATCATGGGCGGAGGCGATCGTTTGGGAACTCTGATTCTGGGCCGCATTAACGATCAATTCGTAGATGATGACCTGATTTTGGCTGAAGTAGGGGCAACAGTGGTAGGGATGGAAATCTTGCGCGAGCGTTCTGAAGCGATTGAAGAAGAAGCACGCAGCAAAGCTGTCGTACAAATGGCTATTGGTTCCCTCTCTTACAGTGAACTGGAAGCGGTTGAACATATTTTTGAAGAGCTCGAAGGTAAAGAAGGCTTGCTGGTTGCCTCCAAAATTGCAGACCGTGTGGGAATCACTCGCTCCGTGATTGTAAACGCGCTTCGTAAACTGGAAAGTGCGGGTGTCATCGAATCTCGCTCTCTCGGTATGAAGGGTACATTCATTAAAGTGTTGAATGAAAAGCTCTTGCCAGAGTTGGAGAAGTTGAAAACCTCTTAAACACATATGGCTCAAAAGTTATAGTCTATTGAACAAAAGGTGTAGCTCAACATGGTGCTACACCTTTTTTCATGGGTAATTATACCTAATCCCAACAATTTCCGACAGAATCTTTAGAATCTAAAATACGAAAATATGAACATATTACCTTTCAAATATATGGGATTTTCCCATTTACATTTGTCAAAAGTAGTAAAAAATCAGGAATTATCAGGGATTTAGTGCCATTGAATCATTTTGAAAATCGTCATGAAAAGGGGCTTTTTTCAGTATTACAGTTTTGCTATGATTGTTACGTATCTCAGATGTCGAATCTGGAAGAAATATAGCGTATCAGAGAAATGAAATGGAAACAGATGGGGGAGTAAGAAACGATGCTGGGAAGTTATCACCTGCAGGTCCTGGAGCGATCGATGGATGCTGCCAACTTACGACACAGAACGATCGCGAACAATCTAGCGAACATAGATACCCCACAATTTAAGAGCCAGCAAGTCGTTTTCGAAAATTACCTGCAGCAGGAATTAAGTGGCACTCTTGGTGGTCAAAACCTGGAAGCCTATCGGACCAGCTCAAAGCACATTCCTTTTGCAAATGCGGGGAGCTTTGCTCGACCGCAAATCGTTTCTAACCCGAACAACAACGTGCAAAACAACGGGAACGATGTCGATATGGAATCCGAACAGACCGAGCTGGCGAAAAACTACATTTGGTATAGCGGTCTAACTCAATTAACAACAGGTTCACTGCAAAAAATACGAAGCGTAATTGACGGCGGAGGGAAATAGGTTATGAATCTCTTTCAGGGAATCAACACGAGTGCTTCAGCGCTAACAGCCAATCGGCTGCGCCTGGACACAGTGGCTTCCAACGTTGCAAACGCAGAGACAACAAGAGCAAACTTCGTGAATGGCGTATGGCAACCTTACAAGCGTAAAATGGTAGAGCTTTCCCCCAAGTCCAGTGAGTCGTTCGACAATTTGCTGCAAGCGGCTGTTGGGAACATCGCCGGGAAAAATGGGGATAACGGTGTCAGAGTAACAGCGATCAAGGAAGACGAAACACCGTTTAAACGTGTGTTCGATCCCGAGCATCCGGATGCCGACCAAGATGGGTACGTACTCATGCCGAATGTGGACATGATGAAGGAAATGGTAGATATGATTTCTGCTTCCCGATCGTACGAGGCGAATCTCACGGTATTGAATGTATCGAAAAGCATGATGATGAAAGCCTTGGAAATCAGGTAGAAGGGGAGCATGTAATCGATGGATATTCAGTCACTTTCTCAAGTTAGTCCGATTCAGACGGCAAGCGTGAACAAGCTGCAAACGCCAGCTCAGGTAACCAAAGATTTCGGATCCTTCTTATCGGATGCGTTGAATCAAGTCAATCAAGCACAAGTAGATTCCGCCATTTTGGGTGACAAGTTTGCGGCTGGAGAAATCGAAAGTATTGATCAGGTTACGGTAGCGGGTTTAAAAGCTACGAACATGTTGCAGATGACCTTACAGGTACGTAACAAGGTGATCGAGTCCTATCAAGAAATCATGCGCATGTCGATATGATTTGTTGTTGGTATCCTGTGAGAGGTGAATCATGAACGAACGTATGGCAGTACTCAGAGAACAGCTTACGTCAAAATGGACGCAGTTTTCCAAAAAGCAAAAATGGATGATCGCAGGAATCTCGCTGTTTCTGCTCATCTCACTTGGTCTATACATATACATAGCTTCACAGCCGGTGTACACACCACTATACAACCAGCGACTGAGTGAACAAGAAATAGGAACAATCAAACAGGAATTAGAAAGCCAAAAAATTCCTTACCGAATTACGGGAAATGGAACAGGCATTGAGGTTCCAGAGAAAATGGCGCAGGATGTCATCGTGGATCTGGCCGCTCAGGGAATCCCGAGCGAAGCGGGGATCAATTCGGAGATCTTCTCCAATACGTTGGGGGTTACTGATCGACAGTTCGATGTCATGAAAAAAGAAGCCTTGCAACAAGAGCTGCGCAAGATGCTGGAACGGGTGAAAGGTGTACGAGCTGCACAAGTCATGATTACTCTACCGCAAGAGAGTGTCTGGGTGACGGAAACACCTGAAACAGCAACGGCTTCTGTCATCGTAGATGTAGAACCTGGTACGACACTCGATCAAAAGCAAATTAACTCGCTGTATCTGCTTGTTTCGCGAAGTGTTCCCAAGCTCCCGATGGATGCAATCGCCATTACGGACCAATATTCCAATCCTTTAGAACGAGCGGAAGCAAATGAAAACGAAGGAACGCTCAGTGGTTTTAAACAGCAGGAACAGATTAAAGCTGAAGTAGAAAAAACCATGCAGCAAAACTTGTACAACCTGCTCGGCACGATCATGGGTAGAGACAAGGTGATTGTCCACACGTTTATCAAAATGAATTTTGACAAGGAAAATCGTGTAGAGAATCTGGTAGAAGCACCTGATAAAGAAAACAACGAAGGACTTATTATTTCCTCGCAAAAATTATCCAAAACATTTTCCGGACAAGGCGCACCTCCGGGGGGAGTTGCAGGAACGGGAGCAAGTGCTGTTCCAAGCTATCCTGCTAGTACGCCAACAGGCAGCAATAGTGATTACGAAGAATTGAATGATACCATTAACCGGGAAGTCAACCGGATTACTCGAAATGTAACGATGAGTCCTTACAAAATCGAGGACGTAACGATTAACGTAGGTGTTGAGCCGCCAGCAGGTGGCACGTTGGATGATGCAACGATCGAGAGCATCAAACAGGTTTTGCGAAATGTCGTTCGTGTGACCTTGAGCAATCAAGGTGTTGAATTGACAGAAGAAGAGTTGGACAAGCATATTTCAGTCCTGCCACGTCAATTCTCTGGAAAAGTAGCTGTTGAAGACTCCAATTCTCTGAGCCCAGCTGTCCTTTGGACTGTCGGCGGTATTGCTGTATTGGCACTCGCAGCTGTTGCATTCCTCGTACTGCGCAGACGCAAACAAGCTAGACAGCAAGAAGAAGAAGTCTCAGATCTCTTATCGCCTTCCCAACCTTCGGAAATCCCGGATCTGATTTACCAAGAAGATGGAGATCAAGTCGTCGTCAGGAAGCAGTTGGAAAAATTGGCGCGAAGCAAACCGGATGAGTTTGTTGTCCTGCTTCGTACATGGCTAGCAGAAGATTAAGGAGTGAAAGGTATGGCTCGCGGCGCAAAAGAGTTGACTGGACGACAGAAGGCGGCTATCCTTCTCATCTCACTCGGGCCGGAAATCTCCGCCCAGGTGTTTAAGCACTTGCGTGAAGATGAGATCGAGCAGCTGACATTGGAAATTGCCAATGTACGAAAAGTAGATACGGACGAAAAAGATAAAATCTTATCTGAATTTCATCAAATAGCAGTTGCAAAAGAAGTCATCGCACAAGGCGGGATCACGTACGCCAAAGAAATTTTGCAAAAAGCACTTGGCGAGACGAAAGCGATGGATATTATCAATCGCCTTACAGCCAACCTGCAAGTCAGACCGTTCGATTTTGCCAGAAAAGCAGACCCTGGTCAAATTCTAAATTTCATCCAGAATGAACATCCGCAGACTATTGCTTTAGTACTGTCATACTTGGAAGCTCAACAGGCTGCCATGATCTTGTCAGCATTACCACAAGAACGTCAGGCAGAGGTGGCAAAACGTATTGCCATGATGGACAGTACATCTCCGGAAGTAATCGCACAAGTGGAGCAAGTACTGGAGCAAAAGCTATCTGCTACCGTTACTCAAGATTACACGCAGGCCGGCGGTATCGAAGCAATTGTTGCAGTTCTCAATGGTGTAGACCGAGGTACCGAGCGCACGATCCTGGATTCCTTGGAGATTCAAGATCCCGAGTTGGCAGAAGAAATCAAGAAGCGTATGTTCGTGTTCGAGGACATTGCTACTTTGGACAACCGTTCCATCCAACGGGTTATCCGGGATGTGGAAAACGCCGATCTCCAGCTTTCGCTCAAAGTGGCGAGCGAGGAAGTGCGGGAAGTCATTTTCCGGAACATGTCCAAACGGATGGCAGATACGTTCAAAGAAGAAATGGAATTCATGGGGCCCGTTCGACTTCGCGACGTCGAAGAAGCACAATCTCGTATCGTGGCCATTATCCGTCGCTTAGAGGAGGCTGGTGAGATCATCATCGCTCGCGGTGGAGGAGATGATATCATTGTCTAGAATCATCAAGGCCTCTTTTTATCAGCCTTCTGACGATTCTGTCCTCCTTGCGGTAACGCCTGCACCCCTAAAGACGGAATCAGATCCAGAAAGGTTGCAAGAAAATCAAAAAATTTTAAATCATGCTGAGGCAGAAGCGCAAATCATCATACAGGACGCGGAAGAAACCGCTCAAAAAATATTGCAGCAAGCAGCAGAACAAGCCGAACAAACGAAGCAGCAGGCCCTGACTGAGATTGAGCAATGGTGGGAGCAAAAAAGGATGGAGGCAGCAGCCTTATTCCAGGAAGTTCACGAGCAGGCGTCTCGTGAAGGGCATGACAGCGGATATGAAACGGGAAAGCAGATCGCACGCGAAGAAGAGACAGAAGCTGTCGGACAAGCTCGCAAGGTGCTAGAGCAAGCATTCTCCCAAAAGCAGCAGATTATCGCGGAGGCGGAACCGTTTTTAGTAGAGCTGAGCATGGAAGTTGCCAAGAAAGTCATTACGACCGAGCTGCAGCAGTCGCCTGATCATGTGCTGGAGATAGCAAAAAAAGTTCTTCGCCGCTCTCGGGTTCACGGACACATTACCGTTTGTGTAAACCACAAACACTTCGATTATTTGCAGGAGCATCGTGCGCAAATGCTCGAGCTGCTGGATGGTCAAGCGGAATTGTCCGTCTATCCCGATTACACCGTTCAGGATGGTGGATGCGTGATTCGAACGCCACTCGGAAGTGTAGATGCACGAATCGATACCCAACTGACAGAGATCAAGCAGGCGTTGCTTGAAATTGCTCGAGGAAGTGAAGCGCCATGAGTATTCTCGACTTATCGAAATACAGGCAAGCGCTTGTCGGAATCGATCCGATGCGAGTGAACGGAAAAGTGACACAAGTAGTCGGGCTCACCATCGAGTCGCAAGGGCCAGAGGTAAAGCTCGGCGAAATCTGTCATTTGTATCCTAGCAATAGTCAAGAGCCCATTATCGCGGAGGTTGTAGGTTTTCGAGAAAACAAGGTACTGCTGATGCCGTTAGGGGAACTTACTGCGATTGGTCCTGGCTGCGATGTTGTTGCCACGGGTCGCTCTTTGGAAGTGAAGGTAGGGCCGGAGATTTTGGGGTCGATCCTAGATGGCCTCGGACGTCCGTTTCAAGGCTCGCTCCCCTTTGGACTTTCCACGTACCCGACAAACAACATGCCGCCCAATCCCATTCTGCGTCCACGTATTAAGGAAGCACTCAGTGTAGGGGTCAGAGCGATCGACGGACTACTCACGATCGGGAAAGGTCAGCGTGTGGGGATCTTCGCAGGATCCGGTGTCGGGAAAAGTACCCTGATGGGAATGATTGCGAGGAACACAACAGCTGATATCAATGTCATCGGGCTGATTGGGGAACGTGGACGCGAGGTTATGGAGTTTATCGAACGAGACCTCGGGGAAGAAGGACTAAAGAAGTCGGTAGTGGTGGTAGCAACTTCTGATCAGCCTGCCATGATCCGGATCAAGGGAGCGATGATCGCAACGTCGATTGCAGAATACTTCCGGGATCGGGGCTTGAACGTCATGCTGATGATGGACTCCGTTACTCGATTTGCCATGGCGCAGCGTGAGGTCGGGCTTGCGATCGGCGAGCCGCCTGCAACGCGGGGTTACACTCCTTCCGTTTTTGCCATGCTGCCCAAGCTGATGGAGCGGGCAGGAACAGCAGATCGCGGAAGCATTACCGCATTTTACACCGTTCTCGTAGATTCAGATGATATGAATGATCCGATAGCAGATGCTGCGCGCGGTATTTTGGATGGACACATCGTACTGGATCGTAAAATCGCACAAAAAGGACATTTCCCTGCGATTGATGTACTCGCCAGCGTAAGTCGGGTCATGACAGAGATCGTCAGTGACGACCATATGGAAGCTGCCAGACAGCTAAAAAGACATTTGGCCACCTACAGTGATGCGGAAGACTTGATCAATATCGGTGCGTACAAACCAGGAACCAATCGAGAAATCGATGCTGCGATACGCTACCGGGATATTATCCGCGATTTTACGGCACAGGGGACTCACGAGCCATCCACGATTCAGAGTGCCATCAAAGCATTGACCGCACATTTCGGAGGAGTGAACTAGCGTGAAAGTGTTTCAGTTTCATCTCCAAAAAGTTCTGGATCTGAAGGAAAAGGAGAAGGAGCAGGCGGAGTGGGCATTCGGGAAATCGGTTCAGCGGAAAAACGAAGAAGAAGGGAAGCTGTACCGATTGCATGAGCACCACGATGAAATGTCACTGCTTCTTCAGGAAGCACAGACGCAAACCTGCAGCGCTGCGCAGCTCATCGAGATTACGCATTACAAGCAAGCCGTTGAGCGCTCCATCACCAATCAGCAACGGACCTTGCATGGATGTGAGCAGGATGTAGAGCGCTGCCAGTCACGATTAACAGAGAGAATGAAAGAAACGCAGCTGTGGCAGCGTCTGCGAGAAAAATCCCTCATTCAATATATGGATGCGGAAAAGATGAGGGAGCAAAAAGAGTTGGATGAGATCGGCACCCAGCTCTATCTGCGGCGAAGCAACTGAGGGAGGTACCAGATGGAAGAAATCCAAGAAGAACGGGAGTACGGCAAGTGGGAATGGTTTTTTTACATGATTGTCATTCCTGCGCTGTTTGCTAGCCTCCTTGGCGGTGTGCTTCTCAGCTTGCTGGGGGTCAACGTGCTGGGGAATGTTCTCCATTGGGCCAAATCCGTACCGTACGTGGAAAAGCTAGTCCCGGACGAATATGCAGCGGCTCCCGGCTCTGATCCCAAAGAAGAGTTAACCAAGCAGGTTTCCACTCTGCAAACGGATCAGGTGAAAAGTCAGCAAGCTGTTTCTTCATTAAAGGAAGAAACAGCGAAGAAAGATTCGACAATCCAAGCATTGGAAAAGCAAGTCGATGATCTGAAAAAGATGATGGAAAGCAAACGAGCCACAGAAGAGGAACGTCAGCAGCAGTTTGCAGACTTGGCAAAAGTGTATACGACGATGTCTGCGAAAAATGCAGCAGCCATTATCGAAAACCTTAGCGTAGAGGAAGCAGTCACTGTGATGACCAAAATGAAGCCTGCACAGCGGGCCGATATTTTGGCGAAGATGGAACCAAAGAAAGCGGCGGACATTTCCATCATGCTCAAAGATTCTGTAGTCAACAAGGACGCGGATATCGCAGCACTGCAAGAGAGAGTGCAAGTCCTGACACAAGCATTGAGCGCTACCAAAAATGAGTCTTCGAATAACGCGGGGACAAAAGAATCATTGATCAATTCATTTGCTCAAATGCCTCCGGCTGATTCAGCTGCTGTGATTCGCTCGCTCATGCAGACGAATAAATCGAGAGCCATTTCGATTTTGTCCGAGATGCCTGAGGATAAACGGGCACAAACACTTGCGGCGATTGCCCAGGAAGACAAGAAAAAAGATGACAACCTAGCAGCCCGCATTACTGAGGAGTTGCTTCGATAATAGACAGGTAACACTGCTCGATTATCGTTTCTATAGCAACAAACCAAAATAGGGGAGGTGAATGAGATGAATGTAGCAAGTGTGACGACTCCAGTAGGAGCTTCCGGTACAGTGACTGCGACGACAGGAGCAGCTACAGGAAGTGCAGGGATCGGTGAGCTGTTCTCCATGCAAATGGTACAGGCCCTGCAAAATATGCCGGCAGCAGAGGAGCTTGCATTGGCGCCTGAGGGCCTTAGTGAGGAAGACATGGATGCGCTGCAAGAATTAATGGCACTGCTCGCCCAAATGCTAGCTTCCGGTCAGCATTCCCAAGAAGAGCTTGAGCCGAAGCTGGAAGAAAAAGCAGGAGCGATTGATCAGCTTTTGCAAAAAGCACAAGGCCAACTGCCGCAAATTCCTGAGAACTGGAAGCAGCTGCTCGCGAAGCTGACTGAAGGCGAACCAGCATCTGCTGAACTGGAGAAATTAACTGCTCTGCTGGCAGACCTGAAAGCTCAAAAAAGCGATCAGGATTCAGGGAAAAAAAGTCCGTTGCTCACTCGCTCTGATGTAGTTACGAGCAGTAGCAACGCACAGCAGGATGTAAATAAAAGCATCCAGCCATTGCGCTTCCATCAAGGTCTTTCTGCTTATAAAGCAGAAGCCGGCATTCAGTCTCAAACCGTACAGTCTGCAGCGCAAGGCTCGAACCTGACGAATCAGGACGGAAATGAGGATGGCGGACTGCCGTTTACAACAGCACAAGGTCCGGTGACAACTGCAAACCAATTGCAATCGAACCAGACCATTGGGCAACCATCTGTACCTACGCATCATGTTCATGCCAATCAGTTAACCCAGCAAGTAACGCAAATTTTTGTAAAGCAAATGCAGCTGACACAAATGAATGGCGTTCATGAAGCGAAGCTGATCTTGAATCCGCAGTCTTTGGGACAAGTTGATGTAACGATTACCTCCCATAACGGGGTCATCACTGCTCACTTCTCTGCTGAGACCCAGGCAGGCAAAGATATGCTCGACAACCAGCTGTCACAGCTGCGTGCAGCTTTGACTCAACAGGGATTGCAAGTAGACCGCTTGGAAGTGAACCAACAGCAGGAAACAGCCTTTAGCTTCCAGCAACAACGAGAGCAGGCAAGACAACAGCAGAATAACAGCAACCAGCAGGATCAGCAGGAAGAGCAGGAATTCGCCTTAGATGCTCTGGTAGACAACAATGAATCGACAGAATCGTTATGGAATCGCCTCCGTGAATCCGCACGAGGCATCGACGATATCGTCTAGGAATGGAATAAAGGAGGAAGCGCGATGAATCCCTTTCATGTATCGCAGACCTATTTCCCTCCGAAAACGAATCACGTCACCAAACCCACTGCCCAGATCGCTCAGGGAAGCGGCAAATCGTTTCAGCAGTTTTTGACGGAGTCGCTGGGGTCGCAAGCCAAAACGCAGCCCCTAGGCATTAGCCAGCACGCTGTTAATCGACTGAAGGAACGGGGGATAACGCTCGATGCCCCTCAAATGGAACGTCTGGAAACAGCCGTACAAAAGGCGGCTTCCAAAGGAGCCAAAGAATCTCTCATTCTGATGGATAATGTGGCCTACGTCGTGAGCATCGTAAATCGGAAGATCATTACCGCTGTCGACGATGGAAGCATGAAGGACAATGTGTTTACCAATATCGATAGTGCTATCTTCGTGTAGTGATGGCAGCAATGGGCTGGACCTCACGCGAGGAAGCCCAAAGGTTACTGACCGACTGAGGTAACCGAACTTATGTAGAGGAGGAAACAGATTATGCTTCGTTCCATGTACTCGGGTATTTCTGGCTTGCGTGGCTTCCAAACAAAAATGGACGTAATCGGAAATAACATCGCAAACGTGAATACCGTCGGCTTTAAAAAAGGCCGTGTTATGTTTCAAGATATTTTGAGCCAAAACATCCAGGGTGCGGGTGCACCAACGGATGACGGAAAAGGCGGAACCAACCCGACGCAAATTGGTCTGGGTGCTTCCATTGGCTCGATTGACACTGTATTTTCCGCTGGTAGCCCAATGACGACCAACCTCCCAACGGATTTGTCCATTGAGGGTGACGCGTTCTTCATGGTAAGCCCTGATGACGGTGCAACCATGTACTACACGCGTGCGGGTAACTTCACGCGCGATGCGCAAGGGTTCCTGGTGAACTCCCAAGGCATGAAGCTGATGAACTCCGATGGGGCGGCTATCCAGATCAGCCAAGCGGACGGAATCGTTTCCTATTCGATCGGGAAAGACGGCGTAATTACCACGGTGGACGATACAGGTGCTCTTGCTTCTGATAACACTGTCGGCCTGATGACGTTCAACAACCCAGGCGGTCTGAAGAAGGTTGGAAACTCGCTGTATGAAAACACCGTAAACGCAGGTGCCCGTGATGACGATCCACTGACTCCTACTACGGCTACAGATGCAAGAGTGAGTGTGATCGCAGGTCAGCTGGAAATGTCCAATGTGGATTTGTCTGAAGAGTTCACCGAGATGATCGTGGCACAGCGTGGCTTCCAAGCAAACTCGCGGATCATCACGACTTCTGACACGCTGTTGGAAGAACTGGTTAACCTGAAACGATAATTGGTTCTAAAGGATGAGTGAGGGAAGGAATCGTTCTTTCCCTCCTCCCTACCCGAAAGGAGCAGCCAATGATCAAATTAACTCGTTTTAACGGGAACACTTTTTATCTCAATATCACTCATATCGAGACGGTAGAGGCTACTCCCGATACGGTGATTACTCTGTTCAACGACAGGAAGTACATCGTCAAAGATTCGGCAGAGTCAATCGCTGAACGTGTCCAAGCCTTTTATCAAAACGTTCATCCGGTAAGCAGTGCACCTAAAATGCCGGACGATGTAAATGAATAGCGGGAGGCTTTGCGATGTTTCAAAATCGGTTGTTTAACATGGCTCTAATTATTATCATCGCGATATCGCTTCTGGGAGTTATCTCTTTCGTGCTCTGGCAGACGTATCTCTCCCCAGCGGCACAAACGACTAGCGGAACAGAGAAGCAATTAGAACCGTTGTCAGCAAAGGAAATGCAGGAATACTCGGTGGATACAGGTGAAATTACCACGAACCTGCTGACGAATAATTACATGATTGTTCGCTTCACAATTACCGCAGACAATTCCGATGCCAAAGAGGAACTGGAACAGCGCATGCCGCAGATCAATCAGGTCATCATTAAAACATTGGCAGGTTTAAGTCCAGAAGATATCAAAGGCACTGAAGGCGTCAACAAGCTGGAAGCCAAAATTATGAATGAAATCAGCTCCCTGATGCAAGAAGGTAAAATCGTCCAAGTCGTGACGACCAAACGCGTCTTGTCCTAAGGAAGCGATGCAGGTATACATAGCAAGGAGGTGACGATATATGGCCGAGGTTCTCTCACAAAGTGAGATTGATGCCTTGTTGGCGGCACTCTCATCAGGAGAAATGGATGCCAACGAGCTGAAAAAAGAAGAGACTGAGCGCAAAGTAAAAGTATATGACTTTAAACGAGCTCTGCGTTTTTCCAAAGATCAAATCCGTGGCTTGACCCGGATTCATGAAAACTACGCGCGGTTGTTGACGACGTATTTTTCCGCTCAGCTCCGTACCTTCGTGCAAATTACGGTTGCCTCCGTCGATCAATTGCCGTACGACGAGTTTATTCGTTCCATTCCCAAAATGACCATTCTCAACATCTTTGAAGCACCGCCGCTGGAAGGTCGTATGGTCCTGGAAGTGAACCCAAACATCGCTTATACCATGCTCGATCGTCTCCTTGGGGGGCAGGGCGCGATCCCGGAAAAAATGGGGGCTCTTACGGAAATTGAAACAACGGTGATGGAGCGTGTGTTTGGCAAAGCGCTAGATACATTCCACGAGGCATGGAAACAGATTATTGAGCTGGATCCGTATCAGGAAGGGCTTGAGATGAACCCGCAGTTCATGCAGATCGTCTCACCAAACGAGATTGTGGTGGTCATTTCGTTCAGTACCAAAATCGGCGATACCACGGGCATGATCAACCTTTGCTTGCCACACGTGGTACTCGAACCAATCATGACCAAGCTGTCTGGACAGTACTGGTTCTCGAAGCAGAAAAAGACACGTGATGAGGAAGAACGGTTGCGTGTTGAGGAACGTGTGAAGACTGCAAAGCTGCCGATTATCGCAGAGATGGGAACGGCTTCGATTTCGGTACACGATTTCCTGCAGCTGCAGACAGGCGATGTGATTCAGTTGGATCAATCCTTGGATAGCAAGCTGAAGATCAAGATCGGCAATACGCTGAAATTCCTCGGACAGCCAGGAACCATGAAAGGGAAAGTGGCTGTTCAGATTGATGAAGTCATAGAGGAGGGGGAGGAACACAATGAGTAGAGACATGCTTTCTCAGGACGAGATTGACGCGCTGCTTCGCGCGAACAACTTGGTTGAGGATGAAGAGGAAGCGATTTCGGCTGTAACACAGGATGTTGCCGAATATCTTTCCCCATTTGAACAGGACGCGCTCGGGGAGATCGGAAATATTTCCTTCGGTAGTGCAGCCACGGCACTCTCCACTTTGCTGAGCCAGAAAGTGGATATCACAACCCCAACCGTTTCGGTCGTCAACGTGAACGAGCTGGAAGGCGAATTTCCAATTCCACATGTAGCTGTGCATGTGGAATATACAGACGGCTTTAAAGGAATAAACCTGTTGGTCATTCGCATGGAGGATGCAGCCGTTATCGCCGATTTGATGATGGGTGGAGAAGGACGACCTGAAAATACGGATCTTTCCGAGCTCCACATCAGTGCGGTGCAAGAGGCAATGAACCAAATGATGGGCTCGGCAGCGACCTCGATGTCGACGATCTTTAACCAGTTCATCAATATTACTCCTCCTGGCATTGACGTGATGGATCTGGCGCAAGGAAAAGGTGGCGACAGCTTCAGCGAAGATGACAGCCCGCTTGTGAAAGTCTCTTTCCGCTTGAAAGTGGGCGAGCATGGAGAACTCATCGATTCAAACATTATGCAGCTCTTGCCACTGTCTTTTGCGAAAAAGATGATAGACAAACTAGTTGGCGGAACAGATGAAGAGGTAGCAGCGGCTGCGGCTGCGATCGAGATGCCAAGCGCACAGACGATCACACATGCTGCAGCAGCTGCGTCGATAGCAGCCGCTCCTACCCAACCAGAACCGGCCTATGTGCCTCCAGCAGCGCCACAGCAGCCTATGTATGAGCAGCCGCCAATGGGCTATGCACCACCACCCATGTACGCGCAACCAATGGGGTATCCAGGACAACCGCCCGTATACCCGGATCCGTACGCACATCACGCAGGATACGCGGCGTACCCGCCTGCTTATCCACCAACGCCAGTAGCGCCGACACCTCAGCATTTTGGTAGCCCTGCTGCCAACCATACAAACGTGAAACCAGCGCAGTTTGCGCCACTTGGAGGTGCCCCAATGGCATCGGGTGAAGAGCAAAATCTGAACCTGCTGCTCGATATTCCTCTGCAAGTGACAGTCGAACTCGGACGCACCAAGAAATTAATCAGAGAAATCCTTGACTTGTCCGCTGGATCAATTATACAGTTGGACAAGCTGGCAGGTGAGCATGTCGACATTTTGGTAAACAACAAGTTGATTGCCAAAGGGGAAGTTGTCGTTATTGACGAAAACTTCGGTGTTCGTGTCACAGATATCATCAGTCAGTTCGATCGTGTACAAAAATTACAATAACGAAATCAACAGTGAAGCATTGGGAGGAGCCTATCATGTCAAACAAAGTATTAATCGTGGATGATGCAGCGTTCATGCGTATGATGATCAAGGAGATTCTGTCGAAAAATGGCTACAGCGTAGTTGGGGAAGCAAGTGACGGCGCTCAAGCAATTGAAAAATACAAAGAGCTCGGTCCTGACCTGGTTACAATGGACATCACGATGCCTGAAATGGATGGAATCGCTGCGTTGAAGGAAATCAAGAAGCTCGATCCGAACGCGCGTGTCATCATGTGCTCCGCAATGGGTCAGCAAGCCATGGTTATTGATGCGATTCAGGCGGGGGCAAAAGACTTTATCGTGAAGCCATTCCAGGCAGATCGCGTGCTGGAAGCGATCAAAAAGACCTTGAGCTAATGAGGACCATCCGGAATGCAGGGACAAGGCTTATATGGGTTTGTTGTCTCATCATGCTGCTTGTCGCCTCGCTTCCTGTTGTAGCATCGGCTGAAGGTACTGTAGCGGATTCCTACAATCAGGGGAATGCACCAAAGAGCAATGCGTCCGCCGGCGGCGAACAGCCGGCGGCCATTCCGGGCAGTGGAAATACGAGTATGTGGGGATATTTGATTCAGGTCATATTCTCGCTTGGATTTATCGCTGTGCTCATTTACTTCTTGCTCCGCTTTTTGGGCAAAAGACAAATCGGACAAAACCATGGGCCAATCAAGGTCATATCTGCAGCTGCATTGGGAAATGGGAAGACGATGCAAGTCGTGATGATTGGCGAGTCTTTGTACATCGTCGGAGTTGGCGATAATGTGCAATTGCTCCGAATGATTGAACCAGGCGAAGAAGTAGATCTTATCCTGTCAGACGCAGAGATTAAGCCGCTTGCAACTTCCTTTTCTCTCCCATGGCTGAGATTCGGGAAAAAGAAGCCGGTGGACGAAGAAATTCTTTATACATCAGAAGTGGACGGTCAAACATTTCAAGACCTGCTGAATGGTCAGTGGAACCAGGTGAATAAACGGCCGGTCCAATCAGATGTATGGACCAAAGAGGACGCTCAGGACAGAGGGGACCTAAAATGAAACATGTATGGCAGGTGCTCGTGATTGCCTCAGTGCTGCTCGCTTTACCGCAAATCGTGCTGGCAGCTCCCGCGGGAACACCGCTTGTTCCGAGCATTGATCTGAAGATTGGCGGCGGAACGGGAACGCCTCAAGAAACATCCTCGGCGATTCAACTCTTGCTGATTTTGACGGTATTATCGGTAGCACCCGCAATCTTGCTGCTGATGACAAGCTTTACTCGGATTGTCATTGTGTTGTCCTTTGTTCGCAATGCGCTAGCAACGCAGCAAATGCCCCCCAATCAGGTGCTGATAGCTCTGGCTCTGTTTATGACCTTCTTTATCATGGCGCCTACGCTGGGGAAAGTGAACGAGACGGCTGTACAGCCTTTCATGCAGGGGAAACTCACCCAGCAGCAAGCGTTTGATACAGCGGTCGTGCCTTTTAAGGAGTTCATGGCAAAGCAGACGAGGGAAAAGGACTTGGCGCTCTTTATGGAATATACCAAGACTGAACGCCCCAAGACGATCCAAGACATACCGCTGAGCGCACTGGTGCCAGCATACGCGATCAGTGAGCTGAAGACAGCCTTTCAAATTGGATTTATGATCTTTATTCCGTTTCTTGTGATTGACATGGTTATCTCCAGTATTTTGATGGGGATGGGGATGATGATGCTTCCGCCAGTCATGATTTCCTTGCCATTTAAAATCTTGCTCTTCATTATGGTGGATGGCTGGTATCTGGTTGTGAAATCACTTTTGATCAGTTTTTAGGAAATCCCAAAGGGTTCGAGGAGGTAGAGCATGACACAAGAATTATTGATGCAGGTTGCCCAAAGCTCGGTATATACCATCCTGCTGCTTGCTGCGCCCGCCCTGGGGGTTGCCTTGCTGGTCGGCTTGCTCGTCAGCGTCTTTCAGGCAACGACGCAAATTCAGGAACAGACGCTAGCCTTTATCCCCAAAATCTTGGCAGTGTTCATTACACTGCTGGCTGTAGGGCCATGGATGCTTCGGGTCATGCTGGATTTCACAACAGGGATCTTTGGAAACCTCCATCGATTTGTCGGGTAGCCCATGAATCTTTTTTTCACGTACCTTCCCATCTTTTTATTGGTTTTTGTAAGAATGAGCGCCTTTTTCGTAGCGGCTCCCTTCTTTTCCATCAAAGGAGTACCGAATCAGTTCAAGATCGCTCTAGCCTTTCTCATGGCTGTCATCAGCTTTCAGTTCATTCCCGTACAGGGGCAGCAGGTTGCAATGGATCTTACCTTCCTCCTACATGTTTGTAAAGAAGCGCTGGTAGGAGTGATCCTCGGATACATTTGCGAAATGATGTTTGTCGCGATTCAAGTGGCTGGTGGACTTATGGATATGCAGATGGGATTGGCGATGGCAAACGTCATTGATCCAAAAACAGGTGCCTACATACCTATCACAGGTAATTTCAAGAACATACTGGCTGTACTATACTTTTTCAGCATCAATGGTCACCACATGCTGATCCGCGGAATCATCAAAAGCTACGAAGCCATCCCGATAGAAGCGACCTGGGCGGCATTTGGCAGCGAGCAGGTAATGATGACCGCCGTAAAAGTCTTTTCCAACATGTTTCTGAGTGCGTTTATGATGGCAGCACCTATTGTCGTCGCCTTGTTTCTCGTAGACGTCTCTCTTGGAATTATCGCCAAATCGGTACCACAATTTAATATTTTTGTCGTTGGTTTGCCACTTAAATTGCTTGCAGGATTTTTGTTGTTGATCGTGGTGATGCCCGCCTTTTTGCTGACATTAAACGGATTATTTGAGAGTATGTTCCGGGCACTCGCAGAAATGATGAAATTGCTCGGAGGCACACCATGAAAAGGATCAGCTTTCGTTATTCGGTAGACTTGCAGTTTTTTAACGGGGAAAAAACGGAAAAAGCGACCCCGAAGAAAAAGGATGATGCTCGGAAAAAAGGACAAGTGGCAAAGAGCCAGGATTTGTCCCCGGCCATCGCTTTGACAGCTTTTTTCTTTCTCTTAATCATGCTGGGCTCGAGCATGTTGACGATCTTTCAAAACATCATGAAAGAGTCACTGATCACGTACACGGGCTGGCAGTTAAATGAAGAGAATCTGAAAATCATGGTTTCCCAGCTAGCCTTTGAAGCCATCAAGATCGTAGGTCCTGTCCTGGGTGTATCGATGCTGGTCGCTTTTACAGTGAACTTTATGCAGGTGGGCTGGTTAATCTCTACGGAACCACTTCAGATGAAACTGGAAAAGCTGAATCCCATTGAGGGTGCAAAACGGATTTTTTCATTGCGATCAATCGTAGAGCTGTTGAAATCATTATTAAAAATCGGTGCCGGTATCTATGTAGCATACTCGATTTTATGGAGCACCAAAGAGCAGGTGGTGCAGCTTTCTCTGAAGTCTTTGGGCACGGTACTGTCCTTTACGGCAGGAGAGGTCGCCAAGCTCGGAATCTACCTAGGGCTCTTGTTGTTCGTTTTAGCAATTTTGGACTATGCCTATCAACGCTATGAGTACGAAAAGAATCTGCGGATGTCCAAGCAAGACTTAAAAGACGAACATAAGCAGGCTGAAGGGGACCCGCTGATTAAAGGAAAGATTCGTGAGCGTCAACGCAGCATGGCCATCCGGCGCATGATGCAAGAGCTGCCGAAAGCGGATGTCATTATTACCAACCCGACGCACTTTGCCGTTGCCATCCGTTATGATGCGAGTGCGATGAGTGCTCCTACGGTGGTAGCCAAAGGGCAAGACTACCTTGCTTTAAAAATCAGAGAAGTGGCAAAAAAACACCGGATCGTTACGATGGAAAACAAGCCCTTGGCCAGGGCTCTCTATAGTCAGGTTGAAATCGGACAACAAATTCCCGAAGATTTGTTTAAAGCGGTAGCGGAGGTTCTCGCGTACGTGTAC
Organism: Brevibacillus centrosporus; assembly: GCF_003710815.1. Lineage (GTDB taxonomy): Bacteria > Bacillota > Bacilli > Brevibacillales > Brevibacillaceae > Brevibacillus > Brevibacillus centrosporus. Next base: position 324,611 of record NZ_RHHP01000001.1, on the reverse strand, counting down.
AAGCTGCAGGGGAAATTGAAATAAGAGAAAGGAGGATGAACCGTGGGATTCAAATTCAAAGAGATAGGTACGATTCTTTTCGTCATAAGCATTGTAGTCATGATGGTGATCCCACTCCCTTCTGGACTGCTTGACTTGCTCTTGATTCTAAATATCTCCCTTGCGTTGACCATTTTGCTCGTGTCCATGTACACCAAGGAAACGCTGGAGTTTTCCATTTTCCCCACAGTCCTGCTCATTACTACGCTGTTTCGTTTGGCACTGAATGTCTCCACAACGAGGAACATTCTCTCTCATGGAGAAGGCGGCAAGGTGATTGAAACCTTTGGGGATTTTGTCGTTGGTGGTAATCAAGTCGTAGGTTTCGTCGTGTTCCTGATCCTCATCATTATCCAGTTCATCGTTATTACCAAAGGTTCCGAACGTGTGGCAGAGGTTGCGGCGCGCTTTACGTTGGATGCCATGCCCGGTAAGCAAATGAGTATTGACGCGGATTTGAATGCAGGGATGATTACTGAAGCAGATGCACGAGCTAGAAGGAAAAAAATTGAAAATGAAGCAGACTTTTACGGAGCGATGGATGGTGCCAGCAAATTCGTAAAAGGGGACGCCATTGCGGGAATCATCATCTTTATCGTTAATATTATCGGCGGCTTCATCATCGGGATGCTCGTTCATGATATGGACTTTGCCGAATCTGCTTCCAAATTTACGCAGATGTCGGTCGGGGATGCGCTTGTAAGCCAGATTCCGGCTCTGCTGATTTCGACTGCTGCAGGTATCATCGTGACCCGTTCTACTTCCGGAGAGGGCTTGGGCGATGACATCGTCAAGCAGATGTTCAGCTTCCCACGATTGCTGTACGTCGTTTCCGGCTGCATATTCCTTTTGGGATTGTTTACGCCAATCGGTTTGCTGCCAGTCCTGCCCGTTGCAGGGATTATGGCATTCGCAGGATGGAAATTGAACAAAAAACAAAAGATGGACCTGCTCGAAACGCAAGACAAAGTGGAAGAGCAGCAGATCGAGGAAGTACGCAGTCCAGAAAGCGTTGTCAACCTGCTGCAGGTGGACCCGATCGAATTCGAATTTGGTTACGGACTCATCCCATTGGCAGATGTGAAACAGGGCGGTGACCTGCTCGATCGCGTCATCATGATTCGAAGGCAGATTGCCTTGGAAATGGGAATCGTGGTTCCGGTCATCCGCATTCGCGACAACATCCAGTTGAGACCGAACGAATACATGATCAAAATCAAAGGCAATCAAGTAGCGAAAGGGGAAATCATGCTGGATCACTACCTGGCAATGAGCCCCGGCTTTGAAGATGATTCCGTCGTGGGGATTGAAACCGTGGAACCTGCGTTTGGATTGCCTGCATTATGGGTAACAGAAGAGAATAAGGAGATTGCCGAGCTCTCTGGATACACGGTAGTCGACCCGCCTTCTGTAGTGGCTACTCACTTGACCGAAATCATCAAACGTCATGCACACGAACTGCTGGGCCGTCAGGAAACGCGTGCGTTGATCGACAATGTGAGGGAAACCGCTCCCGTATTGGTGGACGAGCTGGTCCCAGGATCGCTTTCGATTGGGGATATACAAAAGGTATTGCAAAAGCTGTTGCGGGAAAAAGTATCCGTGCGCAACCTGAATATTATCCTCGAAGCTTTGGCAGACCACGCTCTTTATACCAAAGACACAGATATTTTGACCGAATACGTCAGACAAGCGATGTCGAGACAAATTACGCTTCAGTATACGGAGCCTGGACAGCCTTTGCGTGTACTGACTGCCGGAGCCGGTTTGGAAAAAGTCATCTCGGAGCGTGTCGAACAATCAGAGCAAGGCAGCTATCTGGCGATGGATCCAGAGACATCGCAAAGAATCTACCAAACGATGTCGGCAGAGGTAGGAAAGATGATCAACTCCGGACAACAGCCGATCCTCCTTTCTTCTCCAGCTACACGTATGTACTTGCGTCAATTGCTCGATCGGATGATGCCGGATGTTCCCGTTTTGTCATACAGCGAGCTGGAGCCACATGTTGAAGTGCAAAGCGTAGGGATGGTGAATATTTCGTGAGAGTGAAACGTTACATAGTCGATTCAATGCCGGAAGCTCTAGAAAAAATCAGAGTGGACTTGGGCAAGGATGCTGTCATTTTAAATTCCAAGTCTGTGAAAACAGGCGGCCTGTTTGGAATGTTTGGCAAGATGAAAATAGAAGTGATTGCCGCAGTAGATGAAAAAGCCTCTTCTAATGAAGCAAGTCAGGGGCCGGCTATGAATCGACAAATGGACGCTGCACCTCGCGCGCAATTCGGTACAGGCGCATATACCGCCAAGCAAGCGTATCGAAAAGCTTTACCGAAAGCAGAAAGTGCTGTTGCCGTACAAGAACGCGAGCCGTCTCCATCAGAGTCTCCAGAGGTGCTGGTGCAGCGAGAGACAAAGCCAGCCGCCGCCGTCATGGATGCGATCAAGCAGCAGCCGGAACCGAGCTTGCCAGTCACCCAGCCAATGGAAACGGTATCGGCAAGTACGGCTGGTGCAGATGCCCTTGCGAGTGAAGTGCGTGATATGCGCCAAATGTTTCAGAAGCTGCTCGTGAATGATTTGAGTCAGCAGCTTCCTATGGCCATCCAAAATATACGGAGCAGGCTGCTGGAACAAGGGGTAACAGAAGATGTCACCGCCACCATACTTGCTAAGCTGATGGAGGGTGTGCCAACTGCCGGTGAATGGCAAGAGGCAGATGCACGCATCGCAGCCCGTGAGATCGTGTCTGGTATAGTGGCAGCGAATCAGCAGCCACCATTGAAGCTGGAGAGAACGGTGAAGTACGCATTTTTCTTTGGTCCAACGGGTGTCGGTAAAACGACGACCATCGCAAAGCTCGCCGCCGATAGCATGCTTAAAGAAAAGCGAAAGATTGGGTTTATCACAGCGGATACGTATCGTATGGCTGCTGTAGAGCAGCTCAAAACATACGCAAATATTTTGAACGTACCACTGGAAGTCGTGTTTCAGCCAAAAGAAATGGCTGCGGCGATGGAGCGTTTGAGTGATTGCGACCTAATTTTTGTAGATACGGCTGGACGCAACTTCCGCAACGATGAATATGTACAGGGCATTAGGCAGCTTGTCGATCATGGAACGAACAGCGTTAATTACCTGGTGCTCAGCCTGACGTCAAAGTATCAGGACATGAAAGCAATTGTTCAAAATTTCGTGGATGTGCCGAACAAGCAAGTGATCTTTACGAAAGCAGACGAAACGCAAAGCTTTGGTAACATGTTGAATGTGTCTCAGGAGATGAAGCTCCCATTCTCCTACATCACGACAGGACAAAATGTGCCAGATGATATTGTAGTGGCGACTCCTTCGCTCGTTTCATCCATGGTAGTAGGAGATTGAGTCGATGCGCGATCAAGCCGAACAACTTCGACAACGAATACAGCAGAGCACACAGAAGCGCCCGACGAAGCTGGTTACGGTCACGAGCGGTAAAGGCGGAGTAGGGAAGTCGAATTTCAGTCTCAATTTTGGTCTCGGATTGATTGAGAGAGGACATAAGGCCGTTTTATTCGATGTCGATCTAGGTCTGGCCAATTTGGATGTATTGATGGGTATTTCGCCTAAAAAGCATCTGTTCCATCTGCTCGAACCGGATACGACCGTGTGGGACATTATGGAAATGGGCCCGGGCCATTTGGAATTTATTGCAGGCGGATCAGGTTTTACGCAGATCATGCAGCTGGATGATGAAAAGCTGGACTTGCTCTTCAACCGCCTTGAACCTCTTCAAGGGTATGCCGATACCATCATTTTCGATACAGGAGCGGGTTTATCCAAAGAGTCCTTGCATTTTATGCTCTCTTCGGATGAAGTCATTGTCGTTACCACACCAGAGCCTCCCGCGATTACGGATGCCTACGCGGTGATTAAGATGCTGCATTCCCGAAATCCTGCTGTCAGGATCCGCTTGGTCATCAATCGAGTGGTCAATGAGCGAGAAGGGAAAATGACTGCTGACAAGTTAGCGATGGTAGCCAAGCGTTTTCTAAATCTGGAGATTCAAGCGCTAGGATTTGTATCGGATGATTCGCATGTTACCAAAGCAGTAAAGCAGCAGCGTCCTTTTCTACTTACATATCCGCAATCGCATGCCTCGCGGAGCATTCGGAGCTTGGTTGGGCAGTATCTGCAAAGCTCAACACAATCAGATACCCCGGCGAATGGTCTAAAAGGATTTTTTGCGAAGCTGAAACACTTCATACGATAGAGCAACAGGGTGTAGGAAAGGAGCGTTCTTGCATTGAGTAAAATTCGAGTTCTTGTCACAGATGATTCTGCATTCATGAGAAAAGTTATAACAGATATTTTGTCTTCAGACCCTGAAATTGAAGTCATTGATCGAGCAAGGAATGGACTCGAGTGTATTGAAAAATGCAAACAGCTGAATCCAGATGTGCTTACGCTGGACATCGAAATGCCTGTGATGAACGGTCTGGACGCTTTGAAGTCATTGATGAGTGATCATCCTTTGCCGATTGTAATGCTGAGCAGTTTGACGCGTGAGGGCGCAGAGGCTACGATCGAGGCTTTGGAACTGGGCGCATTCGATTTTGTGACCAAACCGTCAGGGCCTATCTCACTCGACATACATAAGGTTGGAGATCGTTTGATTGAGCGGGTTAAAGCGGCAAGTATGGCAAAAGCCAGATGGAAGCGTGCTGTTCCAAGGCCAAGCATCTTTAAGAAATTGGAAACGAAGCCAGCCTCTGTCCAAACGCCACCACCGCTTTCAACAGCAACCGTGCCGATCGTGACACCGAGTACGCCAAACGAAATAATAAAGCCGCCCATCAGAAAGAATCTTGGGACAAGGCCAAGATTGGTAGCGCTGGGTACATCGACGGGGGGACCGAAAGCTCTGCAAGTGGTCTTGACGGCGATACCGGCAGATTTTCCCGCTCCTATCGCGATTGTTCAGCATATGCCAGCCGGTTTTACGAAATCGCTGGCGCAGCGGTTGAATACGTTGTCCCAGATACGGGTGACGGAAGTGGTGGATGGAGAGATTTTGGAGCCAGGAACAGCCTACATTGCGCCTGGCGGATACCATTTTGAAGTCCGTCATGTCAATGGAAGACTGCAGGCCCATTTACATCAGGAAGAGCCTCGAGGCGGTCATCGACCATCTGTGGACACATTATTTGAATCAGTCAGTCGATTGACAAATGTAGACAAATGGGCAATTATCATGACAGGCATGGGAAATGATGGGACAAAAGGTCTAAAAATGATGAAGGAGCTCGATTCTGTTACGAGTATTGTCGAAGATGAGTCGACATGTGTCGTTTATGGAATGCCTCGTTCAGCAGCATTAGCGGGGTTGGCTGATCATGTAGCACCCGTTGATAAAATACCTGAGCTGTTGTGCAAGCTCGTGCACTGATTTTTGGGAGGTGGATCACCGATGGATATGAATCAGTATTTGGACATGTTTATCGAAGAATCGAAAGAACATCTGCAAGCAATCAATGCCAATCTGCTCTTGCTGGAGAATGATCCAGGGAACATTACACACGTAAAGGAAATCTTTCGCTCTGCTCATACCTTGAAAGGGATGTCGGCGACCATGGGCTTTGAGGACATGGCAAATTTGACGCATGAGGCAGAAAATGTACTGGATCTCATCCGCAACCAGAAGCTGATGATCACAAGCGACATTATGGATGTAATTTTCCAGAGTGTGGATTTGATCGAGGGCATGGTGATCGACATTACGGAAGGCGGAGATGGCTCCGCAGATGTATCCGGACCCGTGAAAAAGCTGAGGGCGATCGTGGCAGGTGAATTCACAGCGGAAAGTGAAGTTGCTGCCGCATCAGCTGTTGCCATTGAGGAAGAGGCTCCAGCCGAAGAGCAAATCGTGGCAGGTGAGCAGGACCTGGACGACTACGCTTTGATGGTGTTGAAACAGTCAAAAGAATTGGGCAACAACCTCATGTGGATCACAGTAACTTTGAACGACAACTGCCTGCTGAAAGCAGCCCGTTCCTATATGGTCTTCGATCAGCTGGAGTCCCTCGGTGAAGTCATTAAGACGAAGCCGACTGTGGAAGACATAGAAAACGAACGGTTCGAGACTTCTTTTGAGATTGCTTATGTCACGATGCACCCTGCCGATAAAATTCGCAGTGCGATCCTAAACATCTCAGAAATCCAAGACGTCAAAATTGACCCGATCGGACTGAAGGAAGCACAGTCGCCTGTACCTGCGGTTGTGGAGAAGGTAGAAACAGCTGCTCCTGTGAAAAAAGAGCCAGATGCACAACAAGCACCTGTGCGCAAACAAGCGGCTGGTGGAAAAACCATCCGCGTTGATATCGATCGACTGGATATTCTCATGAATCTGTTCAGCGAGCTGGTCATTGACCGCGGAAGGCTGGAACAGCTGGCGCGCGAGATCGGGAAAAGCGAGCTCCAAGAGACGGTAGAGCACATGAGCCGAATCAGCGGTGATTTGCAGAACATCATACTAACGATGCGCATGGTACCGGTGGAGCAAGTATTCAATCGTTTCCCGCGTATGATTCGCGATTTGCAGAAAGATTTGAACAAGAAGGTCAATCTGGAGATTATCGGAGCGGAAACAGAGCTGGACCGAACCGTAATCGACGAAATCGGCGATCCGCTGAATCACTTGCTGAGAAACTCGCTGGACCATGGAATCGAGTCGCCAGCCGACCGTAAAAATGCAGGGAAGCCCGAAGAAGGAACGATCGTTCTGCGTGCATTCCATAGCGGTAATCACGTATTTATCGAAGTAAAAGATGACGGCGCTGGGATCAACAAGGATCGAGTGCTGAAGAAAGCGATCGAGCGCGGTATTGTGAATCCTGCGGCAGCAGATAGTTTAACAGACAAGCAAATTCACGAGCTGCTGTTCGCTGCCGGATTCAGTACTGCAGAGGTGATCTCGGATATTTCGGGTAGGGGTGTAGGACTCGACGTTGTAAAATCCAAGATCGAATCTCTTGGCGGCAGTGTTGGCGTAGAGTCTGTTCGCGGACAAGGCACGACATTCCTGATCCAGTTGCCGCTCACTCTCTCCATTATTTCTGCGATGCTCGTTCAAGTGCAGGATGAGAAATATGCGGTTCCGCTCAGCTCGATCATCGAGACAGCAGTATTTAGAAAAGATCAGATCATGATGGCGCATCGCCAGAAGGTGATCGATTTCCGTGGACGCGTCGTTCCGCTGGTATCTCTGCAGGATATTTTCCAAGTACCTGTGAGCGACTCGGTTCAAGATGATGAAGAAGTAGCCGTAATCATCGTGCGCAAAGGCGAAAAGATGGCGGGACTTGTGGTCGATTCCTTTATCGGACAACAAGAAATCGTACTGAAATCTTTGGGCAAGTACCTGGTGAATGTTTTTGCCATTTCAGGTGCAACGATCTTAGGAGATGGACAAGTAGCTCTCATTATTGATTGCAACGCACTGATCAAGTAGGAGCGTAAATTCTTACACGTAAAAGGGAGGGGAAGCCACATGCTCGAGCACAAAGAAATCGTTGGCGAAGTGAAAGTGATTGTCTTCCGCTTGAAAGATGAAGAGTACGGGGTAGAAGTGGGCCAAGTCAAATCCATTGAAAAATTGGAGCACATCACACGAGTGCCTCGGACACCGAAGTTTGTTAAAGGGGTCATCAATCTCCGCGGGGTCGTAACGCCTATCATCGATTTGCGCAACCGTTTTGAGCTGGAGGAAAGTGTCTACTCGGAATCTACTCGCATCATTATCGTAGCGGTAGGAGAGCTGGAGGTTGGACTGATTGTCGATGCTGCAAATGATGTTATTGACATCGCAGTGGATGCAATCGAGCCTCCACCAGAAGTTGTCGGTGGTGTCGAAGCGGCGTATCTGCGAGGTGTCGCCAAGTTGGATAAGCGTCTCTTGATCCTGCTGAACCTCGACAAAGTGTTGAGCACAGAGGAAATCAAGCAGCTGGACGCTATTGAGGGGTAAGGAAAATGGCGTATTTTACGAAGTTTGGAGATTTCCAGTTTGACGTCCTGCGGGAAATTGGAAATATCGGTGCAGGGCATGCAGCTACTGCCCTCTCTAAGCTGATGAGCAAAGAAATCGATATGAAAGTACCTCAAGTGAGTATCATTCCTTTTGATGAGGTCGCTGATTGCGTAGGAGGAGCCGAGAACGTCGTCGTGACGGTCTTCCTCCGCGTAGAAGGTGACTGTCCAGGAAACATGTTCTTCATTCTTGATCTGGACTCGGCCAAACATTTGCTGCAGCAGATCACGGGGATTGAAAAGGATGTGTATGAGTGGGAAGAGTTCGAGATTTCAGCTTTGCATGAAATCGGCAACATCCTGACAGGCTCCTATCTATCGTCATTGGCTGATTTTACGCACCTGAATCTTCAGCCATCTGTTCCTGCACTTGCTGTGGACATGGCAGGGGCGATTCTGAGCTACGGATTGATTGAGCTTGGACAAGCAGGAGACTTTGCATTGACGATTGACACCGCCTTTTTTGAGGGGAACGAATTGGTGAAAGGGAACTTCTTTTTAATCCCTGACCCTGACTCCCTTCCCATTTTATTTCGTTCACTAGGAGTTCCTTTCGATGGAGATTATTAAGATCGGTATGGCCGACCTCGGTGTGGCAAAGCCACCGAGTCGCTTACGTACTACTGGACTCGGCTCGTGCGTAGGAGTTGTCCTCTACGACAGCAACCACAAAATTGCGGGAATGGCACATGTCATGCTACCAGAATCATCTCTAGCAAAAAATGGGGAGCTGACAGTAGGAAAGTACGCGGATACGGCAATCCCTTATTTGATCAAACAGATGGAGCGAGCGGGTGCATCAACCCGGAATATGGTGGCGAAATTGGCGGGTGGCGCACAAATGTTCGCGTTTCTCGGCAAGAATGATACGATGCGAATCGGACCGAGAAACGTGGAAGCATGCAAACAGGCTTTGAAGGACGCACAGATAAAGATCGTGGCAGAAGACACAGGGGGTAACTGCGGTCGGACGATAGAATTAGATGCCACAAACGGCGTGCTTCAAATCCGAACAGTAAATCAAGGTGTGAAGGAAGTATAGGAATGAAGGGAACTTTGTGGATTAATTCTGGCTTGGGAATACTCGCGTTTGTCGTCACGCTGGCGACGGCTTGGGCAAGTAACGTCTGGCTCGTTTCACTAGAGCGGGCAGGCGTCGCATTTATCCTATTTTTCCTCGTCGCTTTTCCTGTCCGTTGGATAATCAGCAAGGTGACACAACCCCTGGCTCTCTCGACGATGGAAGAAGAGGATGCGCTGCAGAATGGTGCAGCTTCTCCCGTGAGAGAGACAGAGGATCAACAGTCAGAAGCGAGCGAGGAGTCATTTGCTCCTCTCGCTGTTTCCCAGATGGAGAGAATTCGTCCCATTGAGGATCCCACTACTGTCGCAGAGGTCGTTAGGCGCTTAACAGATGAGTAAAGGCTGGTGAGTAATTCGTGGCACGGCTAACCATACAAGAGAAGGCAAAAGAATTCGATAAATGGGTCATGTGGAAACAAGAGGGCAGTCGCGAAGCAGAAATCGATTTGATCACACGCTTTTTGCCGCTCGTAGACAAAGTAGCCAACCGTTTGGCGATCAACTTGCCAGCTAACGTGGACAAAGATGATCTGGTCAGCTACGGTCGCTTTGGGCTGTTGGACGCATTGGCCAAATTCGATCACACACGCGGTTTGCAGTTCGAAACGTATGCGATGTGGCGTATTCGTGGGGCGATGATTGACGGTTTGCGCGAAAATGACTGGATCCCTCGTACTGTTCGCGACAAGGCCAAAAAAATCGAAGAAGCGTATACAACTTTGGAACAGCAAATGCTGCGAATGCCTACAGACCTGGAAGTAGCGGAATACTTGGGGATTAGTGAAAAGGACCTTCAGCAAGTGTTTTTTGAAACTTCTCTCGCGACAATGGTCTCCATCGACGAAGCAGTCGGCGAGGAAGACGAGCAGAAAACGGCAAGACACTCCTACATCGTGGATGATATGACGCCACGGCCTGAAAATGTGGCAGAAGCCACGAGTCTGAAGGAAGTTCTTGTCACCGTAATTGACAAGCTGCCTGAGAAAGAAAGACTGGTCGTTTCCTTGTTCTATTTTGAAGAAATGACACTGTCTGAAATTGCTGAGATCATGAGCTTATCTCCTTCACGTATCTCTCAGCTTCATTCCAAGGCGCTGTTCCGTCTTCGTTCTGCGTTGTCCCGATGGAAGTCTCAGTTAATGTAGATAGAAAGTACCCAAAGGCTTGAGGGGGTTGGAAGTGATGGAAGGGATCGCGAAGTATCGATTAGAGGTAAATATTTCGCCGGATAAATTGGAGGCGGGGATCCTACTTCGAGTAGATGAGGAGGATCTCGATACCCTTTTGTTGTCAGAAGGCGATATTTACAAAGAGCTCGAAAAGAAAAAAATCAAGGTCGGTATTTTAGACAATGTAGTTCTGGATTTGTGTGCACTTCCGAGAAAGTACGCAAATTCCCAGGTTACCATCGCTCGGGGCGTCGCTCCTGTTCAGGGAGTGGATGGATCCGTGGAGTATCCATACTTGGATTCCGTGGTCGAGGGGAACGGCCCAAAGGAATTGGAAGACGGACGAGTAGACTACTACAATGTAACATCGATTCCAAACGTCGCCAAAGGCCAGCTATTAGCACGAAAGATTCCAGCTGGTCAAGGAACGGCAGGTACAACCGTTACCGGAGAGACCATCGCTCCCAAAGCTGGCAAAGATGTAGTGATCAAGCCAGGTAAAAACGTGGTGCAAAATCAGGAAAGAACGATGATTTACGCCGCGATTGATGGACAAGTATCGTTTACCGACAACGACAAAATGAACGTCTTTCCGGTATTTGAAGTAAACGGAGATGTGGACTTCGGAGTCGGTAACATCGATTTCGTGGGAACGGTGGTCATTCGCGGGAACGTCTTAAATGGTTTTCGTGTAAAAGCATCGGGGGATATTCGGGTGCTGGGAAGCGTCGAAGGTGCTGAATTGCACGCTGAAGGATCTATCGAAATTAAAAGCGGGATTGTCGCACAGGATAAGGGTCATATCATAGCAGGTCAAAACATTCGGACTTCATTTATACAAAATGCTAATGTAACAGCAGGAAACCAAGTGATTGTCTCCCAGAGCATCATGTTTTCAACCGTGCGCGCAGGCAAAGAGATCATTTGCAAGGGCGCAAAAGGAATCATCATTGGTGGTGTCTTGCAGGCGGGCGAGAAGATCGCTGCGCGGGTATTTGGAAATACGAGTGCAACCCCGACGATTTTGGAGGTGGGGGTAAAGCCTGAGCTGCGTCAGGAACTGGTACAAATTCAAAAGGAACTGCAGGTGGTATACGAAAACCTGCGTAAAACGGATCAAGGTTTGAGTGTGATGAATCAGATCCTGCAAGTCAGCGGGGAGCTTCCACCAGATAAACGCATGCTGCAAATTAAACTCACCAACACCAGACTCGTCCTGGAAAAGGAATGCAAATCGCTGGAAGCTCGGAAAAAAGATGTTGAAACCGAGTTGAAAGGCGAAGGGCCTGCTGCGATCGAGGCGTATCATGTGATGTATCCTGGTATTAAGATGACGTTTGGCAAGCTGGTGCATTTTATCAAACATGAATACGCGCGAACTCGGTTTGTCGTATTGGATGGCGAGATCAGCACAGCTACGCTCATTTGACTTCCGTTTGGTGTACCATAGGCAGTGTAAGGGAGCTGTGTCTCGATGAGCTTGAAGAATGTGGAACTGCAAGTTGCCTTGCCACGTACGCTCGAAGTCACACGTATTCAGGATCAGCTGCTTCAACGGGGCGTCCACGAGCAGCAATCCCTCATGGAGGAGCGTAGCCAGCTCGACCAACAGATGAGACAGCGCCCGACAGATGTTGCGCATACCGAAAAAAACAGGATTCGTGAGCGCGAGCAAAAGTCAAAGAATAAGCAGCAAGACCCCAATATGTCTTCCGCAAGTCCAGAGGGAGAAGGAGCGGACGACGACGTAAAAAGGAAGCAAGTATCCATGCGTGACCCATTGCGCGGTCGCTTTATCGATATATCATTATAAGGATAGAAGTATAAAAAGCCAGAAACAAAGGTGGCCATCATGGACGTAGTGTATCTCATCTTGATCGGAGTCGGGTTTGTCTGTATTCTCATTTCCTTCTTTTTAAAAGGAAAACAAACGATTGAATCCGATTCTTTTGAACTGACACATCGCACCGCGGACAAGGCAGAGGTCGATAAAAAATGGCAGTTGCTTGGAAAGCAGATCAAACAGGACAAGGACTACCTGTTTTCTCAGATTGAGATCGTGCAGGGAGAGCTGCTTGGAGAAATTCATGTGTTGCGGAAGCGAATCGAACAATTGGAAAGCCAGGAAGTGTCAGCAAAGGCACTCCAAGCTCCAACGATAGACGTGTTGGACTCTCCTCTCATGAATAATGAAACGCAACAAATGAACGAAGTAGACATGCTGGCTTTGCGAGAGAGATATCGCAGAGTCTTTGAGCTGCACAGGGAAGGGCTGTCTTTGGATGAGATTGCCAAACGCATGGGAGCAGGAAGAGGAGAAATCGACCTGATCTTTGCCTTGGCTGCGCGTAAAGAAAGAGGGACAGCCGATGCGTAAACGAGAGCTGTTACTTGGCTTTGGTGCCGGCATGATTGTGGCTGCAGCGGTGACAGGCTGGTTTCAGACCAAGCAGATGCCTTCCGCGCAGAATGCACTTTCGTCTGTGCAGATCAAAAAGGCTGCCGAAGAATTGAAAATGGTCGTTTTGAGCAAGGAAGAGTACGAGCAGTGGCAGCAAGAGAAAAAAGTCAATGTGAAGCCTGCTCCCGAAGCACCGAAAGCTCCTGTGACACCTCAAGCGGGCCAGACGGTCAAGCCGCAAAGTCCAACTTCTACACAGCCGGTATCACCTAATCCGCCTGCTTCTGGTGTGCAGAAGACGATTCCACAAACAACGAGTCCGACTAATGTGTCGACCAGCCCGGCTGAGCAGATGAAAAAACCGGTTCAGCCGAATGTGGAAACGCCTGTGGTTAAAAAGCAGATTTCCTTTACGGTTCCATACAAAGCGACGGCAGAGGGTGTGGCCAAAAAGCTCGTAGCGGAAGGCATCCTGCCGCCTGACAATACGCTGGTGGAAGAGCTCCGAAGCCAGGACAAGCTGAATCGGATCCGTGTGGGAACCTATCAGATTACTACCCCTGCGACGGCAGCAGATATCGTCAAACTTATTACGACTCCGCCCCAGAAATGAGGCGGTATTTTTTTACAGATAGGAAGTATAAGATTCCTATCCAGTACAAGTGCAACTAAGGCTCCGCCAAAAGATATGGCGCAGCCAAGTTTTCTAGTGCGAAAATAATGGAATCTGTTTGTTGCAATTGAAAGTCTCATGTGATATATTCATTTACGGTGTTGAAATCGCACGTCCACCAATTCCAGCAACGGTGCTGCCTCAGGCAGTTTTGCTTGGAAGATGCGGTGTGGCGGAGGTAGCATCACAAAAAAACCACTTTTAAGGAGGTGTGAAATATGGCAGTAATTTCGATGAAACAACTCCTCGAGGCTGGTGTTCACTTTGGTCACCAAACTCGTCGTTGGAACCCGAAAATGGCTCGCTATATCTTCACCGAACGTAACGGAATCTACATTATCGACCTGCAAAAAACCGTAAAAAAAGTTGAGGAAGCGTACAACTTTGTACGTGAAGTCGCTCAAAACGGTGGTAAAGTGCTCTTCGTAGGTACGAAGAAACAAGCGCAAGAATCCGTTAAAGAAGAAGCAGAACGTACAGGTCACTACTTCATCAACCAACGTTGGTTGGGTGGTACCTTGACTAACTTCACTACCATCAAAAAACGTACAGCTCGCCTTGCTGAGCTGAAGCGTATGGAACAAGATGGTACGTTCGAAGTATTGCCGAAGAAAGAAGTTATCGTTCTTCGCAAAGAAATGGATCGCCTGGAGAAATTCCTCGGCGGTATCGCTCACATGGATCAACTGCCGGACGCACTGTTCGTCATCGACCCACGTAAAGAGCGCATCGCTGTTGCAGAAGCTCGCAAACTGGGTATCCCAATCGTTGCAATCGTAGATACTAACTGCGATCCAGACGAGATCGACTACGTAATCCCAGGTAACGACGACGCAATTCGCGCTGTTAAACTGCTGACTGCGAAAATGGCAGATGCCCTGCAAGAAGGCAACCAAGGCGGAGAACAAGCCACAACAACTGCGTAAGCAAGTGTATGAGGGTGGACTGAGGGTGTCAGAACCCCGTCCATCCTTTTTTAACAAATGAGCATAATGTAACCAACCCTATACTTAGAACGTAACAATCCAAGGAGGTTAACTCAATGGCAATTAGTGCACAAACAGTTAAAGAACTTCGTGAGCGTACAGGTGCAGGTATGATGGATTGCAAACGCGCGCTGGAAGAAACTAACGGCGACATGGAAAAAGCAATTGACTTGCTCCGTGAACGCGGTATCGCGAAAGCAGCGAAAAAATCCGGCCGTATTGCTGCAGAAGGTTTGACTGCAACTGCAGTTGAGGGTAACGTAGCAGCTGTTGTCGAAGTAAACTGCGAAACAGACTTCGTAGCGAAAAACCCTGAGTTCCAAACACTCGTAAAAGACATCGCTGAGCACGTTGTATCCCAGCGTCCTGCAACGGTTGAAGAAGCTTTGGAGCAACCTTTCAAGGGCGCAGGCGAAACACTGGCTCACGTAATCAATGAGAAAATCTCCACAATCGGAGAAAACATCTCCTTCCGTCGTTTCTTCCTTTCCGAGAAATCCGACAACGGCGTCTTCGGTGCTTACCTGCACATGGGCGGTCGTATCGGCGTTCTGGTTACATTGGAAGGCACGCAAAACGAAACACTGGCAAAAGACCTTGGCATGCATGCTGCAGCGTCTAACCCACGCTTTGCAAACCGCGATGAAGTTTCCCAAGACGAGATCGATCGCGAGCGCGAGGTTCTGAAAAACCAAGCATTGGCTGAAGGCAAGCCAGCGAATATCGTTGAAAAAATGGTTGAAGGTCGTCTCTCCAAGTACTTCGAAGAGTACGTACTGGTCGAACAGCCATTCGTTAAAGACCCAGACAAGAAAGTATCTGCTCTGCTGAAAGAAGCAGGTGCTACCTTGAAAGAATTCGCTCGTTTCCAAGTGGGCGAAGGTATCGAGAAAAAACAAGAAGACTTCGCTGCTGAAGTAATGGCGCAAGTAAATAAGCAATAATAAGGATATAGGGAACACCTCCGTGTTCCCTATTTTCAAAACGAGAGTTTCACTAAAAGTGAAACTCTCATGCACGTAAAAAGCAATGTGCAGATATAGTGTCAGAAGGAATGCTGACGATGCACAGAGAATGATTCATGAATGGAGGCCGTTTTCACATGCCACTTCCTGCCTATAAACGGGTTGTGTTAAAGTTGAGTGGGGAAGCACTGGCGGGAGACTTAGGATATGGGATTGATCCGAAGGTCATTTTTTCCGTAGCGAACCAGATCAAGGAAATCGTAGAATTGGGAGTACAAGTTGCAGTAGTCGTCGGTGGAGGCAATATCTGGCGCGGACTTTCCGGTAGCTCCAAAGGGATGGATCGTGCAACTGCCGATTACATGGGCATGCTGGCCACGATCATGAACTCACTCGCCTTGCAGGATGGGTTGGAGCAAGTGAACGTCCCGACTCGTGTACAAACATCGATTGAGATGAGACAAGTGGCAGAGCCATACATACGCCGCCGCGCGATTCGCCATTTGGAAAAAATGCGTGTCGTTATCTTCGCTGCTGGTACTGGAAACCCTTATTTCTCTACGGATACAACTGCTGCCTTGCGCGCAGCCGAGATTGAAGCTGAAGTTATCCTGATGGCAAAAAATAAAGTGGACGGCGTTTATTCTGCAGACCCGAGCTTGGATCCGAATGCGGAGAAATACGATCGTTTGACTTTCCTGGAAGTCCTGAACAAAGGACTGGGTGTCATGGATTCCACAGCATCGAGTCTGTGCATGGACAACAATATTCCGCTGATCGTCTTTAACATTTCCGAAGAAGGCAATATTCGCCGGGCAGTGATGGGCGATAAGATCGGTACTCTGGTGAAGGGGGAATAATTATGGCACAATCCGTGATCAAAGACATGGAAGATCGCATGAACAAAGCGATTTCGAATCTGAAAAGAGACCTGTCCACTCTGCGTGCAGGACGTGCAAACCCTGCGATGCTGGATCGTGTGATGGTTGACTATTATGGTACGCCGACGCCGATTAGCCAGTTGGCTAACGTGAGTGTCCCTGAACCTCGCATGCTCACCATTCAGCCTTGGGACAAAACGGCTTTGAAAGAAATTGATCGAGCTCTGCAGCAATCGGACTTGGGTATTTCACCAAGTAACGACGGTGTGATCATTCGTTTGATCATCCCGCCACTGACAGAAGAACGTCGCAAAGACTTGGTGAAATTGGCTGGCAAGAGCGGTGAGGAAACCAAAGTAGCGATTCGCAATATTCGCCGCGACGCTAACGATGAGATCAAGAAGCTTGAAAAAGCAGCAACCATTTCCGAAGATGAATCTCGTCGCCATCAAGAAACGGTACAAAAAACGACGGATAAATTTATTGCAGAAGTCGACAAAGTCGTTAAGGATAAAGAGAAAGACATCTTGGAAGTGTAATTCAAGGGAATCCCCCTCTCACTTGAGGGGGATGTACGTCTATATCTCTCATTACGGGGGAACACTTTATGTTAGAACATCTAGCGCGCAAATGGACCCGCAAGGAAAAACAAACTGTGCAGGAAGAACTGGACCTCTCCGGCAAAATCCCGGAGCATGTCGCAGTGATCATGGACGGGAATGGAAGATGGGCCAACATGCGCAGTTTACCCCGGGTCGCCGGGCATCGAGCAGGAATGAAAACGGTAAAGGAAGTCGTCAAAGCGGCTGACGAGATCGGTGTACGCTATATGACGATGTACGCTTTTTCTACCGAGAACTGGAAGCGACCGCGGGACGAAGTGGATTTTCTCATGAAGCTTCCGCAGGAATTTTTGTCGACAGAATTGGATGAATTGATTGAACGAGATGTTCGCATTCGCATGTTGGGAAGCAAGGATGAACTGCCTTCTCACACATTAAAGGCATTGCTTGAAGCGGAAGAGAAAACACGTGACAACCGTGGACTACAGCTGAATTTTGCTTTGAACTACGGTGGACGTGATGAGATTGTCAAAGCATTTTCGGTGATTGCAGCACAAGTGAAAGCGGGGGAACTTGACCCGCAGGAATTGGATGAGGAAGTCATTTCCCGTTACCTGTATACAAGCGAAATCCCCGATCCAGACCTCTTGATTCGCACAAGTGGAGAGATTCGTTTGAGCAACTTTATGCTCTGGCAATTGGCGTACACTGAAATGTGGTTTACGGATGTGCTTTGGCCGGATTTTTCCCGTGAACACTTTTATCAAGCGATAGTGGAGTACCAAGGTCGAGCTCGTCGCTACGGGGCGGTATAGCCGAGAGGTGGAATCTGTTGAAGCAACGTATAATAACAGGCTTGATTGGTGGGGCCGCTTTTCTCCTTTTGATCTATTTGGGAGGAAGCTGGTACTCATTATTGGTATTGCTTTTGGCCGTGATTGGCCATTTTGAATTTATGAGGATGGCGGGCCTCCAGCCATGGAACGTCGCAAGCATACTCGGATACATTTTGATGATCAGCATTCTTTGGCCGTCCCTTTCTTTTTCCACCTGGCTTACCATCAGCACGCCGGATCTGATGATAGCAGTTCTTCTGCTTTTATTGATTTACTCCGTTTTGCGGAAAAATCAGTTTCATATCGAACACATCGCCCTTACATTGGTGGGGGCGTTATACATAGGCTTTGGTTTTACTTATATGGCAGCTACCCGCAATCTTCCGGACGGATTGATGCTAACGGTACTCGTCATTCTCGGAATTTGGTCGACGGATTCCGGGGCTTATTTTGTAGGAAAAGCGATCGGGAAACGAAAGCTGTGGCCAGAAATTAGCCCAAACAAAACGATCGAGGGCTCCTTGGGGGGACTTTTGGCTTCCATTGTCGTGGTACTTGCAGTGAACGCCATCTTTGGCGGCTTGGATATGCTTCAAGCATTTCTGATTGCAGTGGTAGCAGGGATCATCGGACAGCTGGGAGACTTGGTGGAATCCGGCCTGAAGCGTCATTTTGGTGTGAAGGATTCCGGTCAGCTGATCCCTGGGCACGGCGGTGTGCTTGATCGGTTTGACAGCTTCCTGCTCGTCTTTCCGGTTTTGCATCTACTAGGAATCGTCTGAGACCTGACGCATAAAGAATTATAGAGGGTGAATTAAAGTGAAACAAATAGCACTCTTGGGGTCCACTGGTTCTGTCGGCACGAGCACCCTGGATGTTGTCGAACAGCATCCAGGGAAATTCTCAGTGGTAGCGATGGCGGCAGGAACGAATGTGGACTTGCTGGCTCGGCAGGTGAAAAGATTCCAGCCAGAGCTGGTCTCTGTGGCCCATGCTGAAGCTGCTGCAGCGCTAGCGGAACGTCTCGGAGGATCAGCTATGCCTGAGATCGTTTATGGAGCAGAAGGGCTCGAGCAGGTGGCTCGGCATGAGTCGGCAAACTTCGTGATGACGGCTGTTGTCGGTAGTGTCGGAGTTTCCCCTACCTTAGCTGCGATTGAAGCGGGAAAAACGATTGGCCTCGCGAACAAGGAGACACTGGTTAGCGCAGGTCCCGTCGTGATGAAGGCAGCGAAGGAAAAAGGGGTGACCATTATTCCTGTCGACAGCGAGCATTCAGCCGTTTATCAATGCTTGCAGGGAGAGCGCAGGGAAGATGTTTCCCGCATCATCTTGACCGCTTCAGGAGGGTCTTTTCGTCATGTCAGCCGCCAGGAATTGGAGAATGTGACTGTCGCTGAGGCGCTCGCGCATCCAAACTGGAGCATGGGGGCGAAAATTACCATCGATTCGGCTACCATGATGAACAAAGGTTTTGAAGTAATCGAAGCGCATTGGTTGTTTGATTTGCCGTATGAACAGATCGACACCATCCTGCACTATGAAAGCATCATTCACTCTATGGTAGAATACAAGGACAGGGCAGTCATGGCCCAGCTGGGAACGCCTGATATGAGAGTTCCCATTCAGTACGCGCTCAGCTATCCGGAGAGAATGAATTTGGATTCGGAGCCACTCGATCTCGTAAAGCTTGGCACTCTTCACTTTGCTGCCATGGATTTTGAGCGCTATCCTCTGCTACAATTGGCATATGACTGTGGAAAAGCTGGCGGCACACATCCGGCTGTCTTGAATGCAGCCAACGAAGTAGCCGTTGACCTGTTTTTGAAAGGCGCAATCCGGTTTCTCGAGATTGAAACCATTGTCAGAAAAACCTGCGAAGCTCACCAGGGAGTTAACCATCCGACATTGGAAGAGATTTTTGCAGCAGATCGTTGGGCGCGCTCTTTCGCGTCGGATTTGTATACGGTAGGGCTTTAGATACTGAATGAAAGGTGGCTGTTCAATTGCCTCTTCCCAATCTGGATTCCGTTGGATCAATTCTCGCGATAGTAATCGTTTTTGGGGTACTCGTCTTTGTGCATGAACTTGGACATTTCCTGCTCGCAAAAAGAGCGGGAATACTTTGCCGTGAATTTGCACTCGGCATGGGGCCCAAAATTTTCCGTGTTAAGCGGGGAGAAACGGAATACACGCTTCGCCTTTTGCCAATCGGTGGACTCGTCCGTATGGCAGGTGAAGACCCTGAGATGGATATGTTGAAACCGCATATGGAAATCGGTGTGGAGCGAGATGCGGTGGGAAAGGTAACACATATCCTCCTGGATGGGCCAGGCACCGGCTCAGCACGAGCGATTTCCGGTACAGTTGTAAGCTTTGATCTGGAACACGCACTGAACCTGACGCTTGATATTGGCGGGGAGCAGCGTACGTTTTCCGTGCATCCACAAGCTCAACTGGTGAAGGATGGACAAGAGGTTCAGATTGCCCCACTGAACAGACAGTTTAAAGGAAAGACGGTATCTCAGCGCTTTTGGGCCATTTTCGCAGGTCCAGCTGCCAACTTTATTCTGGCCTTTCTGTTATTTGTCGCCATTGGACTAATTTACGGAGTTCCGAAAGACGTTCCTTATCTCGGCGAAGTGAGAGCGGGCGGTCCTGCTGCCCAAGCTGGTTTGCTTCAAGGCGACAAAGTGATCTCTATTGAAGGAAAGCCAGTTGCTTCCTGGAAAGAGATCGTGGAGATCGTCAGTCAATCTCCCGGGAAGGAATTGACCTTCGAATACGAGCGTAGTGGCCAGCGCCATTCAGTTCCGGTGAAGGTAGGGAAAGATGAGAATAACGTTGGGAAAATCATGGTGACAAACTCGTTGACATACGCTCCAGGGGAAGTCTTGAAGTACGGAGCTTCATCTACCTATGACTTTACGATGATGATCCTGAAAAGCCTGGGAATGCTCTTTACGGGTTCGGTAGGAATTAATGATTTGAGTGGACCTGTCGGCATCTTTAAGATGACGGGTGAGTTTGCGCAGCAAGGTATCGCGATTTTGATGAAATGGGCGGCTGTCCTCAGCATCAACCTGGGATTGTTCAACCTGCTCCCGCTTCCTGCATTGGATGGTGGACGTCTGGCGTTCCTGGCTGTGGAAGCTCTGCGTGGTCGTCCGATCGATCCGCATAAGGAAGGGATGGTACACTTCCTTGGATTTGCGTTCTTGATGCTCTTGATTTTGGTGGTAACATGGAATGACCTGCAACGGTTTTTCTTTCAATAACGTACTCACTTACTAGAACGAATACAGACAAAATGAAGGATGGTGCAAAATGTACAAGCGCGAGGAGACGAAACCGGTATTTGTCGGAGGCGTACAAATCGGGGGTCAGAAGAGCGTAGTCATTCAATCCATGACCACTGCGGATACGCGGGATGTGGAGAAAACGTTGGCCGAGATCCAGAGATTGCACGATGTAGGGTGCCAGATCGTTCGTCTGGCCGTCATTAACGAGGACGCTGCACGTGCGATTAAAAAGATCAAGGAGCGGTCTCCGCTGCCGCTCGTTGCGGATATTCACTTTGACCATAAGCTCGCACTGATTGCACTTGAGAGCGGAATCGACAAGATCCGGATCAATCCGGGGAACATCGGTTCCAAGGAAAAGACGAAACGAGTAGTGGAAGCATGCCGCGAGCGCAATGTACCGATCCGAATTGGTGTCAACTCGGGTTCTGTAGAAAAGCGACTGCTTGAAAAATACGGCTATCCTTCGCCTGAAGCGATTGTAGAGAGCGCGATGGACCACGTGGAAATTCTCGAAGACTTGAACTACGACAACATCGTCATTTCGCTGAAGTCTTCCGATGTCCCAACAATGATCCAAACGTATTCCCTGATGGCACAAAAACGCAACTACCCATTGCATGTCGGTGTTACCGAGGCGGGAACGCAATTCTCTGGCAGTATCAAATCGGCTGTGGGTATTGGTACCGTCCTGTCGATGGGAATTGGCGATACGATCCGTGTATCCTTGACGGCTGACCCTGTAGAAGAAATCAAAGTGGCGAAACAAATCCTGCGCAGCTTGGACATCGTGAACAACGATCCCGTAGTCATTGCTTGCCCTTCCTGCGGACGCTGCGCGATTGACCTGATCGGGCTGGCTACCAAAGTAGAGGATGCGATTTCTACCTTGAAGGTTCCTTTGAAGGTAGCTGTGATGGGCTGCGCCGTAAACGGACCAGGAGAAGCACGCGAGGCTGATGTAGGCGTTGCGGGTGGTAATGGAGAAGGATTGATCTTCCGCAATGGCGAAATTGTTCGGAAAGTGAAAGAAACCGAACTGTTTGAAGAGTTGATGAAAGAAATCAACGAAATGGTCGGCGAACAAAAGCCTACACATGTAGGGTAAGTAGATCGCTTCTAATCTACACGAGTATGAGCGAAGTGAAACTTTCCGCTACTGATGGTCACAGGCCGCGGTAGAGGGTTTTTATAAGCATTAAGGAGGACACGCACGTGTTGAAGCAAAGCCAAATGTTGATTCCTACCCTGCGGGAAGTGCCTGCTGATGCGGAGATTGCCAGCCACAAGCTGCTGCTCCGTGCCGGTATGGCCCGCCAGCTGGCATCCGGTATTTATACCTACCTGCCGCTCGCACTCCGCACCCTGCACAAAATCCAAGCCATCGTGCGTGAAGAGATGAACAACGCTGGCGGTCAGGAGCTTTTAATGCCAGCTATGCAGCCAGCAGAGCTGTGGCATCAAACCGGTCGTTGGGATGTGTATGGACCAGAGCTGGTTCGTCTGCGCGATCGTCATGACCGTTCCTTTGCGTTGGGGCCGACCCACGAGGAAGTCATCACCAGCCTTGTGCGTGATGAAATCAACTCGTACAAAAAGCTGCCAATCAACCTTTACCAGATCCAAACCAAGTTCCGTGATGAGGTTCGCCCTCGCTTCGGGTTGATCCGCTGCCGTGAGTTTATCATGAAGGATGCGTATTCCTTTGATACGACTCAGGAAGGCTTGGATCGCAACTTCCGAGCGATGTACGATGCCTATACCAACATCTTCACTCGCGTTGGGTTAAACTTCCGCGCAGTTGAAGCAGATGCCGGTGCCATCGGCGGTAAGGGCACGTATGAATTCATGGCTCTGTGTGATATCGGCGAAGACACTATTGCCTACTCCGAAGAAGGCGATTTTGCCGCGAACCTGGAGAAAGCAGAAGTCGTTTACCAGCCAGCAGCGAAGCCTGCGACTGAAACTCCGGTGCCTGAAAAACTGCATACCCCTGGTGTCAAAACGATCGAGCAATTGACAAAAGCGCTTCAGATCGAAGCGAAGCAAATTGTCAAAAGCCTGCTCTATCGGGTAGACGACAAACTGGTCATGGTACTCGTTCGTGGAGATCACGAGCTCAACGAAGTAAAGCTGAAAAATCTGTACGATGCAACCATCGTTGGATTGGCGACAGAAGCGGATATCTTGTCCGTAACAGGTGCTCCAGCAGGCTTTGTTGGACCCGTTGGCCTTGACAACGAAAAAGTGGAAATCATCGCGGACAACAACGTTCAAGACGTTTTCGATGGTGTAGTAGGGGCTAACGAAACAGACTACCATATTCAACATGTTAAACCAGGTCGTGATTACACGGTATCCCGCTATGCTGACCTTCGCAATATTACGGAAGAAGACGTTTGCCCACGTACTGGCGGAGCGATCAAGTTTGCCCGCGGTGTAGAAGTCGGCCATGTCTTTAAGCTCGGAACGAAATACTCGACAGCGCTGGGGGCTACCTTCCTCGATGAAAATGGAAGAAGCCAGCCAATGATCATGGGCTGCTACGGCATCGGGGTATCCCGTACGATTGCAGCAGTCATCGAGCAAAACAACGATGAAAATGGGATCATTTGGCCAGTAGCTGTAGCACCTTTCCACGTGCATGTCATTCCGGTCAATGTTAAAGTAGAAGAGCAACGTCAGACCAGTGAACAAATCACAGAAGCATTGCGCAAAGCAGGCGTGGAAGTATTGTTTGACGACCGCCCTGAGCGCGCAGGTGTGAAGTTCAAGGATGCTGACCTGATCGGATTGCCGCTGCGCATTACGGTTTCCGACAAGGCTGCAGAGGAAGGCACTGTAGAAATTCGCGTACGGAAAACCGGAGAGACCGTTCATGTCAAGCTGGACGAAATCGCGAGCGAAGTCAAAGCTTTGCTGGCCCGCGTTGACCGCACGGGAGCCGAACTGTTCGGAGTGTAATTGACAGCAGGAATAAAGAGGGATTTTGTCGAAATTTACGGGGTACTCCCCTGATGCAACGGGAGTGCCTCTTTTTCTTGTTTTAGGGGGTGGGAAAGCCGTGGACCGTACACAAGAGCAAAAGCAACGGTTCGCCCTGCTGGTGAAGCAAATGGAGCTTCCCGCAGAATGGGTGGAACGTTTTTTTCAGGACGGACAGATTGATAAGCTGGAGCTGTACAAGCAAAATCGTGAGTGGGTATTTCGTTTTACGCTTCCCAGGATGCTGCCTGCGGAGGTCTTTCATGCGTTCACACAGAGGCTGACGCAGACCTTTTCCCATCTGGCGAAAGTAGATGCCAGTTTTCGATATGGGCAGAAACCACCTTTGGAGCAAATCGTAAATGAGTACTGGGATGTTGTGCTTGCACGTGTCGAGCCGGCCTTGAATTCACTGGCTGTCACGATGCGTACAGCGAAAAAAGAGGTCGCGCAGCAAGAAGTAAAAATCTACTTGCCTACCGATATGACGGTAGAAGTGGCCAAAAGAAAAAAAGCGGACAGCGAACTGCTCGCCGTTTTTCAGAAGACGACCGACACTTCTCCGCGTTTTACGTTCCATCAGGAAGAGAGTGATGAAGCGTACAAGGCTTTCGTTGAACAGCGCAGCGAGGAAGAGAGAGCGCTGGTCGAGGTCGTCATGACTGCCGCTGCGCAGGAGGCCAAGTCTGCTGATAAGACAGAGGCCATTACGACTCTGATGATGGGGTATGAAATTAAGGATGCCCCTATTCCGATCTGTGAGATTCAGGATGAGGAGCGCCGGATAGTCATCCAAGGTGCCGTGTTCAACGTGGAAGTAAAAGAGCTGCGAAGCGGTCGCCATTTGCTTACCTTTAACATCTCTGACTACACAGATTCGCTTACCGTCAAAATGTTTTCCCGCGATAAGGAAGACGTCAAGATGCTGGAGGCTCTGAAGGATGGTATGTGGGTCAGGGTGCGAGGAAGCGTACAGCATGATACGTTCATTCGCGATCTGGTGATGAATGCGAACGATCTCAATCAGATCGAGCAAGTCGTACGCCGAGATACGGCAGAAGAAAAACGTGTTGAGCTGCATTGCCATACACCTATGAGTGCTCTGGATGCGGTAGCGTCCGTAAAATCGCTCGTTTCTACAGCGGCGAAATGGGGACACCCGGCGATTGCCATTACTGACCACGGAGTCGTACAGGCATTTCCGGAGGCTTATTCAGTTGCCAAGAAAAATAACATCAAGTGCATTTTGGGGATGGAAGCGTACGTCATCGAGGACGGGATTGATATCGTCTACAATTTGACGGCAGATAACAACATTCCGATTGATGAGAATACGGAATACGTCGTCTTTGACACGGAGACGACCGGCTTGAACGCAGCCGAGCATACCATTATCGAAATCGCTGCGGTGAAGATGAAAGGGAGCGAGATTGTCGCAGAGTGGACGGAACTGATCGACCCTCAGCTGGAGATTGGACCGAAAACAACCGAGATCACGGGGATTACCAATGAGATGCTGCGCGGCAAAGACACCTTGGATGTCGTGCTTCGCCAGTTTAAGGAATTCACCGGAAATGCGATTCTGGTCGCTCACAACGCCGAGTTCGATAAGGCGTTTATCAATGCCTGCGCGAAACGGATCGGCATGGAGCCTTGGAACAATGCCTTCCTGGATACGCTGCCCCTTGCGCGGATGATGTACAAAGGTATGCGCAACTATCGGCTGGGCAGTCTCGCAAAAAAATTCAATGTAGAACTGATCAATGCTCACCGCGCGTTGGACGATACGGTTGCGCTGGCGCATGTCTTCCAGCAGATGCTCAAAGACATCAAGGAAGCGCAGATCAAGACGTTGGCGCAGTTAAATGAACAGAGCAATGCAGAAGCGGACTATAAAAGCGGTCGTCCATTCCATGCGACGATCCTCGTGAAAAACAAAGAGGGATTGAAAAACCTCTACAAGCTGGTGAGTCGCTCTCACGTCGAAACCTTCTATAGATGGCCACGGATCCAGCGCAGTCAGCTGACGAAGTATAGGGACGGTCTACTGATCGGTACGGCGTGCAAGGACGGCGAGCTGATGCAGGCCATTTTGCGCGGGAAATCGCCGGAGGAGCTGAAGGAAGTAGCTTCGTTCTACGATTACCTGGAGCTGCAGCCGATCGCCCATTACTCGCCATTGCTGCGCAACGAGGAAATCCCAAGCCTCGAGACGATGAAAGGGTACCACCGAAACATCGTCCAGATGGGAAAGGAGCTCGGCAAGCTCGTAGTCGCGACGGGGGATGTGCATTTCCTCAACCCGCAGGATGAAATCTTCCGAGATGTCTTTTTGCTTTCCAAAGGGGACCCAACTGCAGGAAACCAGCCACCACTTTATTTGCATACGACAGATGAGATGCTGGAGGCGTTCTCTTTCCTCGGGGAAGAGACTGCACACGAAGTCGTTATAAAAAATACGAATGCGATCGCAGATATGATCGAGGATGTAAGTCCGATTCCAGACAAGCTCTACACACCCGTCATCGAGGGAGCCGATGATGAGCTGCGGCAAATGTGCTATGACAAAGCAAAAAGGCTCTATGGCGATCCGCTGCCTGAGTTGGTAGAACATCGACTGGAAAAAGAGTTAACCAGTATCATCAAGCACGGGTTCGGTGTTATCTATTTGATTTCCCAGCGCTTGGTGACAAAGTCGTTGCGAGACGGCTATCTGGTAGGTTCACGGGGATCGGTAGGTTCCTCCTTTGTCGCGACCATGTCCGACATTACCGAGGTAAATCCTCTGCCACCGCATTACCGTTGTCCGAACTGCAAGCATAGTGAATTTATCACGGATGGATCGATTGCTTCCGGATTCGACTTGCCAGACAAAGAATGTCCGTCTTGTAGCACAAGCTACGAAAAAGATGGGCAGGACATTCCGTTTGAAACGTTCCTGGGCTTTAAAGGAGACAAGGTACCGGATATTGACTTGAACTTCTCTGGTGACTACCAGCCGCGAGCGCATAAGTACACGCAGGAGCTTTTCGGAGCCGATTATGTCTATCGTGCAGGAACGATTGGTACGGTCGCAGAGAAGACCGCTTACGGCTATGTGCGAAAGTACGCCGATGAGCGCAAGATGACACTGCGAAATGCAGAGGTCTCAAGGATCGTGAACGGCTGCACAGGTGTAAAAAGAACGACAGGTCAGCACCCGGGCGGGATCATTGTAGTGCCTGACTATATGGAAATTGAAGATTTCTGTCCGATCCAGTTTCCGGCTGATGACAATGAATCGGAATGGCGCACGACGCATTTCGACTTCCACTCCATTCATGACAACTTGCTCAAACTCGATATTCTGGGACACGACGATCCGACAGTCATCCGAATGCTGCAAGACTTGACGGGCATGGATCCAAAAACGATCCCGCTCGATGACAAGAAGACGATGTCGATCTTTAGTTCCACGGAAGCATTGGGTGTGGCACCTGAGCAAATCGGTACGAATATGGGGACTTTGGGAATTCCAGAGTTCGGTACCAAATTCGTACGTCAGATGCTTGAGGATACGAAGCCGACCACGTTCGCCGAGCTGGTTCAGATTTCGGGTCTGTCACACGGAACGGACGTTTGGCTGAACAATGCACAGGATTTGATTCGCAATGGAACATGTAAGCTTCCTGATGTAATTGGTTGTCGTGACGACATCATGGTGTATTTGATCTACAAAGGTCTGGAGCCTTCCCGTGCCTTCAAGATCATGGAGTCGGTGCGGAAAGGAAAAGGCGTGCCGGAGGAAGATCAGGAAGAGATGCGCAATAACAACGTTCCTGAATGGTACATCCAGTCTTGCCAACGGATTAAATACATGTTCCCGAAAGCCCACGCGACTGCCTACGTCATGATGGCGGTACGGATCGCGTACTTTAAGGTGCATCGCCCGCTGGAGTTTTACGCGACCTACTTCACGGTACGGGCGGATGACTTCGATATCCCGTTGATGGTTAAAGGCTCTGCGGCTATTCGCCAGAAGATCGAAGAGATCGAGGGCAAAGGACACGACGCTCTGCCGAAAGAGAAGGCGCTGCTGACCGTATTGGAGATGGCCCTGGAGATGGTCGAGCGCGGCTTCCGTTTTGCCAATGTGGATCTGTACGCCTCTGACGCGACACGCTTCCTGATCGACGGAGATTCGCTCATTGCTCCGTTTAATGCGTTGCCAGGTCTGGGTACCAACGCTGCGCTCAGTATCGTGGAAGCACGGCAGCAAGGAGAGTTCCTCTCCAAGGAGGATTTGCTGTCTCGTTCCAAGATCTCCAAGACTATTTTGGAGTATTTGGAGGAGCAAGGAGCTCTCAAAGGATTGCCTGAATCCAACCAGCTATCCTTGTTCTAATCAGGTGTCAAGAGGGGTGCCCTCATCCAAAGGTTGTCAGGGAAGGGCGCTTATGCTATAATTTTTTTGGAAATACTGGTTTTATACGCATGACAGATCGAGAGTGGGGAAACCCACTCTTTCTTTCTGGTTACACCTCAGGGTTCATACGAGAAGGAGGTACTTGCTTGAGCAAGGTAACGGACATCGTCACCGAACTGGTCACGCCCATTGTTGACGAATTGGGTCTGGAACTAGTTGATATTGAGTACAAGAAGGAAGGCAGCAACTGGTTTCTGCGCGTGTTTATCGACAATGAAACTGGCAACATCGACATCGATGACTGCGCCCTTGTCAGCGAGAAGCTTAGCCAAATATTAGATGAAGTGGATCCGATCCCTACTGCATATTTCTTGGAAGTTTCTTCGCCTGGTGCAGAACGCCCGCTCCGAAAAGACAAAGATTTCGAGAAGGCTGTCGGTCGACACGTTCACATCACAACAAAAGAGCCAATAGAAGGAGCAAGCGTGTTCGAGGGCGAACTCATATCCTTTGAGGACGGTAAGTTGACAGTTAAGGAAGCGAAAAAGACGTACGTGATTACACAGGAGCAGATTGACACGGCCCGTATGGCAATCGTCTTTTAATAGTCTGGCCGGTGGTAAGTAAAGGAGGAGGCAACGAAAGTCATGAACGGCGATTTTATCGAGGCTCTAGAAGCCATTGAAAGAGAGAAAGGCATCACCAAAGACGTACTGATTGAGGCAATCGAAGCAGCACTGATCTCTGGATACAAAAGAAATTTTAATTCGGCCCAAAACGTACGGGTGGATGTAAATCGTCATTCGGGAACTGTGCGCGTGTATGCGCGGAAAAATGTAGTGGAAGAGGTACTGGATCCACGCCTCGAGATTTCTCAGGAAGCAGCACAAGAAATCGATCCGAATTTCCGTCTTGAGGATATTGTTGAAATTGAAGTAACTCCTCGTGATTTCGGGCGAATTGCTGCTCAAACGGCAAAGCAAGTCGTGACACAGCGCATTCGCGAAGCAGAGCGCGGATTGATTTATAGCGAGTTTATCGAGCGCGAAGACGATATCGTAACAGGTGTTGTTCAGCGTATGGATGCACGCAATTACTATATCGATCTGGGTAAAGCGGAAGCGGTTATGCCGATCACGGAAAAAATGCCATCCGAAGAGTTCAAGTCACAAGACCGCGTGAAGGCATATATCATCAAGGTAGAAAAAACAACCAAGGGACCGCAAATCGTCGTTTCTCGTACACATCCGGGTTTGCTGAAGCGACTGTTTGAGCTCGAGGTTCCTGAAATTTACGATGGTGTCGTGGAGATTAAATCTGTCGCTCGTGAAGCGGGAGACCGTTCCAAGATTGCCGTCCATTCCATCAATGCAGACGTTGACCCAGTCGGAGCGTGCGTAGGTCCAAAAGGTATGCGCGTACAGACGATCGTAACCGAGCTTAAAGGTGAGAAGATCGACATCGTTCGTTGGTCCGAGGATCCGGCTGAATATGTGGCAAACGCACTTAGCCCTGCAAAAGTTCTCCACGTAGAAGTGAACGCGGCTGAGAAAGTGACCCGTGTCATTGTACCTGATTACCAATTGTCCTTGGCGATTGGCAAGCGCGGTCAAAATGCACGTCTGGCAGCCAAGCTCACTGGATGGAAAATCGATATCAAGAGTGAGTCCCAGGCAGACCAAGAAGGCATCGCTTATCCAAAAGCAGTAGAGGGCGATGAAGGGGCGGACATCGAATAATCATGAAGCAAAAAAAAATCCCTTTACGCAAGTGCATCGTTTGCCAAGGAATGTTTCCGAAGAAGGAATTGATCCGAGTGGTTCGGACGCCTGAAGAGGAGATCGTGATTGATCTGACTGGAAAGGCCGCTGGACGCGGGACTTATGTCTGCCGTCAGGATAGCTGTCTGAAACCAGATGCGTTCGCCTCGGGGAAATGGAAAAAAGTGCTGGAGCGTGCACTGAATATGTCCATTACTCAGGAGAAATACGATGCATTTCGTGAAAAATGGCTGGAGATGATGGGGCAATGATTCCCAAAGCTGCGCAATTGCTCGGACTTGCCATGCGAGCAAGAAAAGTAATTACTGGTGAGGAGCAGGTACTAGCTGCCATACGCAGCGGTCAGGCCCATCTGGTATTGCTCGCGGCTGATGCATCTGACAATACTGCCAAAAAAATGAGAGATAAATGTTCCTATTACGGTGTTTCGTGTGTTACCACTGGGGACCGACATGAGTTGGGCCGTGCCATTGGGAAAGATGGACGGGTCACAGTGGCGGTAACTGATGGGAAGTTGGCTGAAAGCATTCAGCGTCTGCTCACCTAACTTAGGAAAGGGTGAAGTCCATTTGAAGACACGTGTGTATGAATATGCCAAACAACACAACATGAGCAGTAAGGAAATCCTCAATTTGCTAAAGCGCTTGAATATAGAAGTTGCAAATCATATGAGTATCATGGAAGAAGGCACGATCAAAAAGATCGAGGATCACATGGCAAAGCTGCGTGCTGGCGGTTCCAAGCCAGAACAACAACGCTCCGCGCCAAGTGAGGCAAGACCGAAACAAGCAGACGATCAACGTCGCCAGAATGAAGCCAGAGGACAATCCCGTCCCCAGTCGCAGCCAGGGCAGCAAGCACAAGCTGAACGCCCGGCCGACCGTGATCGCGGTGGTAACAGCCTGGGCAACAATCGTCCAGCTGGAAACAGGCCCGATCAGCAGAGTCCTCAAAATGGAAAAAATCAGGGGAAGAATCAGGAGAGAAGACCAAACAATATGAGAAGTCAACCCGCAAAGCCGAATGACCGTAAACCACAGCCGCAAAATCAACAGCAACGACCGCCAAGACCGCAACAAAATCAGCAACGTCCACAAAATCAGGCTGCAAATGCAGGTGCAAATACTGCAAATGCACAGCCTGAAGTTCGCGCCGGAGAAGACTTTGAAGATAAAGTGAAACTCCCAACCAACGTAGGTATTGAAAAACGCGAGAAGATCAAAAAAGGTCCACAAACGCAAAAAACGTTTGAAGACAACAAGAAGAATCAGCCTTTCCGCGGAGGAAACAATCGTAACCAGAACAACCGCAGAGGCAACAACCACCGTGCACCACAAAAACAACAGCGTCCAGTGCTGGAGCCACCAACAAAAATCACGTTCACAGATTCTTTGACAGTGAACGAGCTGGCGCTAAAACTGCGCAAGGAACCTGCGGAAATCATCAAAAAGTTGTTTAATTTGGGTATCATGGCTACGATTAACCAATACCTGGAGAAAGATGCCATCGAGCTCATTTGCGCTGAGTACAACATAGAAGTGGAAGAAAAAATCATCATCGACGAGACCAACTTCGAAACACTGGAAGAAGTAGATGCTCCTGAAACCTTGATGGAGCGCCCGCCAGTTGTTACGATCATGGGTCACGTTGACCACGGGAAAACAACGTTGCTGGATGCGATCCGCTCTACAAACGTAGTAGCCGGTGAAGCTGGCGGTATTACCCAGCATATTGGTGCTTACCAAGTTGAGATCAAAGGGAAGAAAATCACATTCTTGGACACTCCTGGTCACGCAGCCTTTACTACCATGCGTGCTCGCGGTGCCCAAATTACAGATATTACGATTCTCGTAGTGGCAGCTGACGACGGTGTGATGCCACAAACCATCGAGGCGATCAGCCACGCGAAAGCAGCGAATGTACCGATCATCGTTGCTGTGAATAAAGTGGATAAACCAGAGGCGAACATCGATCGCATCAAGCAAGAGCTGACGGAGTACGAACTGGTTGCCGAGGAATGGGGCGGCGACACGATCTTCTCCCCATTGTCTGCGAAACAGCGTACAGGTATCGAGGAACTGCTGGAGTACATCCTGCTGGTATCCGAAGTACAAGAGCTCAAAGCGAATCCAGACAAACGTGCCCGCGGTACGGTTGTGGAAGCTGAGCTGGATAAAGGCCGCGGACCAGTTGCGACCATCCTGGTTCAACAAGGGACGCTGCGTGTAGGGGATCCAATCGTAGTAGGTTCTGCGTATGGCCGTGTACGTGCCATGGTGAACGACAAAGGTCGTCGTCTGAAAGAAGCAGGCCCATCCACTCCAGTAGAAATCACTGGTTTGAACGATGTTCCTCAAGCAGGAGATCAATTCCGCGTCTTCGAAGACGAGAAAAAAGCTCGTGCAATCGGGGAAGCTCGTGCATCGAAGCAGCGTGAATCCGAGCGTCGTGAAAGTGCACGCGTATCTCTGGACGACCTGTTCCAACAAATTCAGGAAGGCGACATCAAAGAGCTGAACCTGATTGTGAAAGCAGACGTACAAGGTTCTGTTGAGGCTCTCCGTGGTGCTTTGGAAAAGATCGATGTAAACGGTACGCGTGTGAAAATCATTCACACAGGTGCAGGTGCCATTACCGAGTCCGACGTGACCTTGGCAAATGCATCCAACGCGATCATCATCGGCTTCAACGTTCGTCCTGAGCCAAATGCGCGCAACATGGCCGAACAAGAGAAGATCGACATTCGCTTGCACCGTGTCATCTATACCGTAATCGAAGAGATCGAGCAAGCTCTGAAAGGGATGCTGGATCCTGTTTACAAAGAGAACATCATCGGTCAAGCTGAGATTCGCGAAGTATTCAAAGTATCCAAAGTCGGTAACATCGCTGGTTGCTACGTTACAGAAGGCAAGCTGAGCCGCGATGCAGGTGCTCGCCTGATCCGTGAAGGCATCGTGATTTACGAAGGCAAGCTGGATACACTGAAACGCTTCAAGGATGATGCGAAGGATGTTGCCGCAGGTTACGAGTGCGGTCTGACACTGGAGCGCTTCCAGGATCTCAAAGTGGGCGACGTCGTCGAAGCCTTCGTGATGGTGGAAGTGAAACAATAATGATTGCGAGTGTGCAGATCGAACTGTTTCTGCCCGCTTGTCAAAATTTGAAAGAGAAAAGAGCCATCGTCAAGAGCTTGATTGGAAAGATGCGGAACCGCTTCAATGTCTCCGCATCTGAGATGGCTTACCCCGAGCAGTGGCAGCGTACCATTTTGGGTATCGCTGCCGTTGCTAATGAGATGTCCTTTTTGCAAAAAGAGGTTCAGACCGTGATCCGCTTCGTGGAAAACCATCCTGATGTGGAGTTGATTCAAGCGGATACGGAATACTACGATTAGTACAGCCAGCGGAGGTGAAGAACATGAACAAGACACGGATGAGCCGAGTAGGGGAAGAGATCAAGAAAGAGCTGAGCATGCTTTTGCAGCGAGGCCTCAAAGATCCGCGCATCGGTTTTGTTACCGTTACTGATGTAGAAGTGAGCAGCGACCTGCAGTTGGCGAAGGTATATGTCAGCATCTTTGGAAGTGAAGAGCAGCGCAAAGCATCTTTGGCCGGATTGCAAAAAGCAAAAGGCTACCTGCGAACCGAAATCGGCAAGCGCGTGAAGCTGCGCCACATTCCTGATTTTACATTTAAACTGGACGAGTCAATTGACTACGGCAGTAAAATAGAATCAATCCTGCGGGAAATCTCCACTGAAGAGGGAAAACAGGATGAAGCCAAATCTTAATACTGTGGAGGAAGCGGCACGATTCATGCAATCGCATGACCGCTTCCTGGTTCTTTCTCACGTCAATCCAGACGGGGACGCGACAGGCTCTGCACTTGGAGTTGTCATGATTCTCGAGCAGTTAGGTAAAGAATACGTGGTTGTAAACGAAGGGGAAACACCGGTGAAGTTTAACTTTTTACCGCGTTTTGAACAGCTGCGAAACCTTTCGACGCAGCCACTGGATGAAACATTTGAGGCCGTGATCGCCGTAGACTGTGCTGATGAGTCTCGGATGGGCGATGTACGGTCTTTATTTGGTTCAGGAGCTGCCTTGCTCAATATCGATCACCACCCGACGAATGATGGCTTTGGCAGCATTAACCTGATTCGTACGGATGCGGCAGCTACTGCAGAAATTTTGTATGATGTGGCTGTGGCAGCAGGTGTCAGCTTCAATGAAGAACTGGCTCTGTGCATTTACACGGGTCTTTTGACGGATACGGGTGGCTTTCGCTATTCCAATACGTCTCCTCATGTAATGGAAATTGCGTCGCAGCTGCTGCGTTACGGAGTCAAGCCGGGTGAGGTCGCGGAGCGCTGCTTGGAAGAAATCACGCTGGCTCACGTAAAAATGTTGAGACTTGCTCTGCAATCGCTGGAAATGTCTCACGAAAACCTGGTGGCTTCCATTACAGTGCATTTTGAAGACTTCGCACAGGCGGGGGCTGGTCGTGACGACACAGGAGGGCTGGTCAACTACTGCCGGAACATCGAAGGCGTAGAAGTAGGCGTCTCCTTTGTAGAGTCTGAGGTAGGCGCCGTGAAAGTGAGTCTGCGTGCACGTGATCGCGTGGATGTATCGGCGATCGCCAAGCAGCTGGGCGGCGGCGGTCATGCCAAAGCAGCAGGATGCACGATTCGGGGCTCTTTGCAGGACGCAAAAGGAAAAGTATGGCTTGCATTGGGAGAAGCATTAGGAGTGAACAGCAATGAGTAACGTAAACGGTGTGCTTGTGGTGGACAAGCCGGCCGGAATGACCTCGCACGATTGCGTTTCGCGAATCCGCCGACTCTACGGAACCAAGAAAGTAGGGCACACAGGGACTCTCGATCCGGATGTGACGGGAGTGCTACCGATCTGCCTGGGGCAGGCTACGCGGCTTGTCGAGTATTTGCAGGAGCTTCCCAAACGTTACGATGTGGTCATGCGCATTGGCTCCTCTACGACCACCGAAGATGCTTCCGGTGAAGTCATTGAGCAGAAAGAAGTCGATATCGCTTCGATTACAAAAGAACGAGTAGAAGAGCTCTTTCAATCCTTTCTGGGTGAGATCGATCAAGTGCCGCCGATGTACTCCGCAGTCAAAGTCAACGGGGTTCGACTGTATGATTTGGCGAGGGAAGGCACAGTAATTGAGCGTCAATCCCGAAAAGTGACCATCTATGAGCTGACTCTTCACGATATTTCGGCAGGCGATGGTGTTGTGGACGTTTCGTTTACCTGCACCTGCTCGAAAGGCACCTACATGCGTACCTTATGTGTTGACCTCGGGCGCGTACTGGGGTATCCTGCCCATATGAAGCTGCTGCGGCGAATAAAAAGCGGCCCGTTTACAGAAGGGGAAGCAATCCCTCTCCAGGTACTGGAGGAGCAGGCTGCAAATGGGGAAGACCTTTCCCGTCATTTAGTCTCGATCCCACAAGCCATGTCGTTCATGCCAGCTTTTCAGGTCAAGCCGGAGCGCGTTCGGGCAGTGCGAAATGGATTGGTTACGGCGCTGCCAGGTGTCAACGTTGAAGAAGGAAGCCTGATTTGCCTCTTTTCAGAGAATGAGCTGCTCGGGATTCACCGCGTCTGCCGTGGGGAAAAAGGCCTCTTTGCCAAAGCAGAAAAAGTCTTTCCTTCCGAGGTGTAACCGTGAAAACGATCTCCCTGACATATCCATTGTCGACAGAATTACAGTCACAGCCTTGCGCCATCGCCCTCGGGTACTTTGATGGTGTACATATTGGTCACAGGCGGGTCATTCAAAAAGCGATTGATACAGCAAAGGCAAATGGCTGGCAGAGTACGGTTCTGACATTTGATCCTCATCCGCGCGAGGTTTTGGGGCAAAGTGGCTATACCCGTTATTTGACTCCACTCGCTGACAAGCTGGAGCAATTCGAAAAAATGGGTGTGGACACCGCCTACGTGATGAGCTTCGATATCGGCTTTGCCGCAGTGTATCCGGAAGATTTCATTTCAGAGTGCCTGTTGCCCCTGAATTGTCGCCATGTTGTCGTTGGTTTTGACTATACATTCGGGCATCGCGGGATGGGAACAGCGCAAACTCTCCAGGAGATGAGCGAGGGTCGTTATGGGCTGGATATTGTCGGGCCTGTAAATCGTTTGGGTGAGAAGGTCAGCAGCACGATCATTCGAGAGTACCTGTACGATGGTGATGTGGATCAAGTCCATCTTCTGCTGGGTCGGCCCTATAAAGTGCGTGGAACGGTTGTTCATGGCGACAAGCGTGGGCGTACGATCGGCTTTCCGACGGCGAACGTCAAGGTAGCTGCCCCTTATCTGATCGGGAAAAACGGTGTCTACGGCGTACGTTTTACGGTCGATACGAAAAGCTACTACGGCGTGATGAATGTCGGGATCAAGCCGACCTTTGAGCTAGAAAAGAAAGAAAAATCGCTAGAAGTACACATTTTTGAGTTCTCGGGCGAAATCTATGGCAAAGATGTAGAAGTAGAGTTTCTTTTTTACATTCGCGAGGAGCAGAAATTTGCTGGTGTGGATGCCCTGATCGCGCAAATTCAGCGTGACGTGGATATGGCAAAGCAAAAAATAGAAGAGTACTCTCGTAATTGAGGAAACTCCTTTGCTTTTCGCAAAATGGTATGCTATAATTCAAAACGTTGTACAGATAACCGCAGCTTGGCTGACCGAGGCTCACCGACGGCAGACTCGGCTAACGGTATAAAAAATGAGGAGGTGAGTCATGATGGCATTGACTCAAGAA
The DNA here is from genome assembly GCF_003710815.1 of Brevibacillus centrosporus. Taxonomy (GTDB): domain Bacteria; phylum Bacillota; class Bacilli; order Brevibacillales; family Brevibacillaceae; genus Brevibacillus; species Brevibacillus centrosporus. The sequence continues at coordinate 287,691 of NZ_RHHP01000001.1, read as the reverse complement.
CGTAAAACTCAACTGATCCAAGAGTTCCGTACTCATGAGAACGACACCGGTTCGCCGGAAGTGCAAATCGCTATCCTGACCGAAAACATTAACAACCTGAACGGACACTTGCGTACTCACAAGAAAGATCACCACAGCCGTCGTGGTCTTCTGAAAATGGTAGGTCAACGTCGTAACCTGCTGACATACCTGCGTGAATCCGACGTTCAACGTTACCGTTCCCTGGTAGACCGTCTGGGTCTGCGTCGCTAATTAGCGTCTTGTAAAAAGCGGGTTCTTCCCGCTTTTTCTAACGTGTAGGAGTGTGCAGAGCTGTTTGGGTCTGCACTCTCTGAAACGTTCAATAGGAGCTTTTTTTAACGAGTAGGAATGTAAAAGCCGATTGCTTTTATATTCTGTAGCGCAAAAGCGCCTCATGAATAAGCCTCGACAGAGGTTTTTTTATTATCCAGGAAGACTGCCAAGCGTAACCATTTAATTTTGTGTGTGGCAGGAAATAATACATATAGGTAGAAAACAAAGTGTAGATATGCACATTGTCGTGAAGGAGGACTGCTAGTAACATGGAGCAACAATTCCGTACATTTGATTTCGAACTGGCAGGCCGTAAGCTGACCCTGGAATTTGGTAAAATGGCCAAACAGGCAAATGGCTCGGTCCTGGTTCGGTACGGCGATACGGCAATCCTGTCTGCAGTGACGGTCTCGAAGGAACCAAAAGCTCTTGATTTCTTCCCGCTAACTGTCAACTACGAGGAACGTCTCTACGCAGTCGGGAAAATCCCCGGCGGCTTTATTAAAAGAGAAGGTCGTCCTAGTGAAAAGGCGATTCTGGCAAGTCGTTTGATTGACCGCCCGGTTCGTCCACTTTTCGCAGAAGGTTTCCGTAATGACGTACAAATCGTAAATACTGTTCTGTCTGTTGATCAAGATTGCTCGCCTGAGATTGCTGCCATGATCGGTACATCTGCAGCGCTTTGCGTTTCTGAAATTCCTTTCGAAGGACCAATCGCGGGTGTCATCGTAGGCCGCGTAGACGGACAATTCATCATTAACCCTACTGTAGCTCAGGCGGAAAAGAGCGATATCCACTTGGTCGTTGCGGGAACGCATAAAGCGATCAACATGGTGGAAGCTGGCGCAAACCAGGTGCCAGAGTCGGTCATGCTGGAAGCGATCATGACGGGTCATGATGAAATCAAGAAAATTATTGAGTTCCAAAACCAGATCGTTGCGGAGATCGGCAAGGAAAAAATGCAGGTGATCCTGCATGAAGTAGATTCCGAGATCGATCAAGCAGTGCGCGGCTTTGCCGAAGCGCGTTTGAAAGAAGCGGTACGCATTGAAGAAAAGCAAGCTCGCTACGATGCGATTGATAATGTTAAAGCGGAAACCAAGGAGCATTTTGCTGCCTTGAATCCGGAGACCTTTGAAGAGCAGGAAAAAATGATTGGCGAAGTGCTGGGCAACATCGTAAAAGATGAAGTTCGCCGCCTGATCACCGAGGAAAAAGTTCGCCCGGATGGACGAGCCCTCGATGAGATTCGTCCGCTTTCCAGTGAAGTTGACATTTTGGCACGTACACATGGTTCTGCTATGTTTACACGTGGTCAAACCCAAGCATTGAGTGTGGCTACTCTGGGTGCACTGGGTGATGTTCAAATCCTGGATGGTCTGGGACTGGAAGAATCCAAGCGCTTCATGCACCATTACAATTTCCCGCCGTACAGCGTAGGGGAAGCACGCCCGCTTCGTCCTCCTGGTCGCCGTGAAATTGGTCACGGAGCATTGGGTGAACGTGCGATCGAGCCGATCATTCCTTCCGAGGTGGAGTTCCCATACACGATCCGATTGGTTTCTGAGGTTATCGAATCCAACGGTTCCACATCGCAGGCATCGATTTGCGCAAGCGTTCTTGCCTTGATGGATGCAGGGGTGCCGATCAAAGCTCCAGTAGCAGGTATCGCAATGGGACTGATCATGGGCAAGGACGAAAAATCGTTCTCGATCCTGACAGACATCCAAGGCATGGAAGATCACCTGGGTGATATGGACTTTAAAGTGGCAGGTACCGAAGCAGGGGTTACCGCGATCCAAATGGACATCAAGATTTCCGGTATTAACCGCGAGATTTTGGAAATGGCATTGGAACAGGCACGCATCGGACGACTGCACATCTTAAAGCACATGATGAGCACGATCTCTGCTCCGCGTGAGACTTTGTCTCCATACGCACCGAAAATCATGACGATGACCATCAATCCGGAAAAAATCCGCGATGTCATTGGTCCTCAAGGCCGTGTCATCAACAAAATTATCGAAGAGACTGGTGTCAAAATCGATATTGAGCAAGATGGCCGTGTCTTCATCGCTTCGATCAACCACGAAGCAAACCTGCGAGCCAAACAAATCATCGAAGACCTCGTGCGTGAAGTCGCTGTTGGACAGACTTACCTCGGAACTGTCAAGCGCGTAGAGAAATACGGTGCATTCGTCGAGCTGTTTGCAGGGAAAGAAGGACTGTGCCACATCTCCCAATTGGCAGAAGAGCGAGTAGCCAAAACCGAAGATGTAGTCGCCGTAGGAGATAAGATACAAGTTAAAGTAACGGAGATCGACGACCAAGGTCGTGTCAATCTCTCCCGAAAGGCTGTATTGAAGGAGCAGGGAGCTGCTCAGCAAGCAGACTCTGCACCAGCAACAGCTGAATAAACAACAAGCAAAAGGCTTCGTCACTCGAAGAAATTCGCGTACGGAAGCTTTTTTCTTTTTTCGTCTAACTCCTCCCCCGGATTCATACATTGGACAAAGAGAGACTTGTACGAACGGGAGGAGGCGCGTGCCCCAATGACGGCAGCGAAGAGGAGGTTTGTGTTTACAATCAGCTGCGCAGTTCTGTTTATGCTTCTGCTCAATTACAAGCCCATCCATCGATACATAGATGTGATGAAGAGCCAAAAGGCAATAACGGCGGATGGGCAGCTGGATGAGAGGGAGCGGCTGCGAGGCTTGATCGAGCAGTGGAAAGTCGGAGTGGAAGAGCTGCCCATCGACGCCGTTTACGATAAAAGCTGGAAGTCTGCAATTCCAGGCTACAACGGACGTATTGTAGATGTAGAGGCCTCCATTCATAAAATGACCGCTACGGGTATTGTGAGTCCTGATTCGTTGGTGTACAAAGAGGTCCCGCCTGCAGTTTCACTCGAACAGGTTGGGGTTTTACCTATTTACCGGGGAAATCCGAACAAGCCAGCGATATCGTTTATGATCAACGTAGCGTGGGGAAACGAGTACCTCGATTCCATGCTGAATACGTTAGACAAACACGGAGTGAAGACGACGTTCTTTTTAGATGGCTCCTGGGTAAAACGTTACCCGGAGGAGGCGAAAAAGATCGCCGCGAGAGGACATGAAATAGGGAATCATGCTTATTCGCACCCAGATATGAAAACGTTAGGTACACAGCGGATACAGCAGGAGATCGGCAAAACGCAAGAAGTCATTCAGAAGACGATTGGGGTGAAACCGACGCTCTTTGCACCGCCGTCCGGTTCATTCGATCAGAGGGTTGTGCAAATCGCCCAGTCCTCGTTCCAAATGAAGACGATTTTGTGGACAGCCGACACGGTGGATTGGCAAAAGCCTTCGCCAAGCTGGGTTGTGCGCAAGATCAGCCGGTTGATGGGGAATGGTGTACTCGTGCTCATGCACCCGACAGCAGCTTCGGAAGCGAGTCTCGATCAGCTATTGACGATTGCGAAGCAGAAAGGACTGGTCCCTACCACTGTTTCAGAAGTGATCTCTGCGAACCGTCTCCAGAAGTAAGTAAGCGTGATCATTTCTTGTGGAGACCAGGGAAGTTTGCTATAGTTAGACGTGTTTACAAGATTTCCCCCTAGAAAAGTGGATAGAGAGATGATCAACCGAGGAGGATTTGTGTGATACAACGTCATACGTGTGATAACGGTCTTAGAATCGTGACGGAAAGGATTCCGTCAGTTCGCTCTGTTGCGCTTGGCATCTGGGTCGGGACCGGTTCGAAATATGAAAGCGATGTAAATAACGGCATTTCACACTTTTTGGAGCACATGTTCTTCAAAGGAACGGCAACTCGCTCGGCAAAGGAAATTGCGGAAACCTTTGACGAAATTGGGGGCAATGTGAACGCCTTTACATCTAAAGAGTACACCTGCTACTACGCACGAGTGCTTGATCAGCATGCGCCGATTGCTTTGGACGTGCTCTCTGATATGTATTTCCACTCCGTCTTCGATGCAGAAGAGCTGGAGAAAGAAAAAAATGTAGTGATTGAGGAAATCAGCATGTATGAGGATACGCCAGACGACCTTGTACATGATTTGATCGCAAAAGCTTCCTATGGGAATCATCCACTGGGCTACACTATCTTAGGTACAGAGGATGTCCTGAGAAGCCTGAAGCGGGACGATTTGCAACGATATGTGGATCAACGTTATCTACCGTCGAACACGGTGATCACGGTTGCAGGGAACTTTGAGGACAGCTTGATCGAGGACATTCAAAAGCGCTTCTCTGTATTCCAGCGTTCTTCGACTTTCCCAACCCTTACGACTCCCGATTTCGCAGCCGATGTCATCTTCCAGCAGAAAAAGACAGAGCAGGCACATCTGTGCATTTCGCTTCCAGGTTTTAAAGTAGGGCATAAGGATACCTATTCGCTGATTCTGCTGAATAATGTACTGGGTGGAAGTATGAGCTCCCGCCTCTTCCAGGAAATCCGCGAAGAGCGTGGTCTAGCTTACTCCGTATACTCGTATCATTCTTCCTATAAAGAAGCAGGGACTTTTACTGTATACACGGGTACGGCTCAAGAGCAGGTCGGGCAAGTCTTTGACATCGTCTCCCAAGTGCTTAGAGATGTTGCGGATCACGGGATTACCGATAAAGAGCTCAATAAAGGAAAAGAACAATTAAAAGGAAGCCTCATGCTGAGCTTGGAGAGCACGAACAGCCGCATGAGCAGACTGGGGAAAAATGAACTGCTCCTGGAACGTCACCTCAACTTAGATGAGGTTTTGGCAAAAATCGATTCGGTAACGCACGAAACGGTATTGTCTGTAGCCCAGCAGCTCTTCCGCTCCAAATTGGCGATGGCAATGGTAAGCCCGTTGGAGGGATTCCCTTCCAATATAAAAAACGACATTCTACTATAGAAACAAATTGTACAAGAAAAATCTGGCATAGGCCGGATTTTTTTGCGTATATCAACAAGTAATCAGGACAAAGGGGTGAGCAGCATGCGGCTCAGCGATTTGGGAGGGAAAGAAATCATTGGTCTGGATACAGGCGAAAAAATGGGGGTGATCAGTGACTCAGATCTTGTCATCCACCCGGAGAGTGGACAAATCCAGTCGATTATCCTTCCAGGGGGCAGTTTTTTCGGGTTCGGGAAGAAGCGTGAGGATATTGTCATCCCCTGGAGCTCCATCGTAAAGATCGGACCAGACATGGTCATTATTCAATTAAATCAACAGGAAATACAAGTTTCTCAAAAGTAGGCCACCTGTCACCGAACCAGGGGGAAGAGAATAGGATGGGGGTAGACCGCATCGTTTTTCGTCAACTTTTTCACATGGAAAAACCTTTGCGTTTCGATCATTTAATGCAGTAAAATGTGTGGAAAGGGGAACGCAGCATGCTAACGGGCATACATGTTGCCTTCATCGGCGGAGACGCTCGCCAGTTGGAAGTAATCAAACGTTGCATACAACTGGATGCTAGCGTCACGTTAGTTGGCTTCGACAACCTGGAAAGCAATTTCACAGGGGCAACGAAGAAACCATTAACATGCGATGTGTTGAAAGACGTGGACGCCCTCATCCTTCCAATCGTTGGGACAGATGACCAAGGCTTCGTGGAAAGTATTTTTTGCTCCAAACAATTGCAACTGCAAGATGAGCACGTATCGAGCTTACCTAAGCACTGCGTGGTATACACGGGAATGGCAAAGCCCTATTTAAGAAGACTGCTCGATCCGAAGAAGATTCCACTGGTGGAGCTCTTGGAACGTGATGAAGTCGCAATCTACAACTCCATCCCTACTGTGGAGGGAGCATTGATGATGGCGATTCAAAATACGGACATCACCATTCATGGATCGCAGTCAATTGTGTTGGGACTAGGCAGAACCGGTATATCCATGGCTCGAGGACTGCATGCATTGGGAGCACGCGTCAGAGTGGGGGCTCGGCGTCAGGAACACTTGGCACGCATATATGAGATGGGAATGACTCCCTTCCATATAAGCGAACTTAGGCAACAGGTCACAAATGCTGATTTTATTTTTAATACCGTCCCGCAATTATTGCTCACTGCTGAAGTGATCGCTCAAATGCCCCAGTCGGCGTTTATTCTTGACCTGGCTTCCAAGCCGGGCGGCACAGATTTTCGCTACGCCGAAAGACGAGGCATCAAAGCGCTTCTCGCTCCCGGATTACCTGGAATCGTTGCACCTAAAACCGCAGGACAAATTCTCGCTCAAACTTTGTCTCGTCTCATTGCGGAGCAATCGAAAACCAGGAGGGAATCATCATGAGTAAGCTTCAAGGGAAGACCATCGGATTTGGGTTGTCAGGATCACATTGCACATTTGAGGAAACCATGCCTCAGATCAAGCGGTTCATCGATGCTGGAGCACGTGTGATCCCGATTGTTTCCAATACCATCATGACGACAGATACGCGATTTGGCACATCGGCTAGCTGGCAGCAGCAGCTAAAGGAACTTACAGGAGAAGAGCTGATCTCCACAATTCCCCAGGCTGAACCGTTAGGGCCTTCAAAATTACTGGACGTGATGCTCATTGCACCTTGCACCGGCAGCACAACCAGTCGTTTGGCAAATGCCATTACAGACAGTGCTGTGCTGATGGCAGCAAAAGCGACTATGCGTAATCTGCGCCCACTGGTTATCGCTATTTCAACAAACGATGGTTTGGGATTAAATGCGGCCAATATTGCCAAGCTGTTGGCTGCCAAAAACATCTATTTTGTGCCATTCGGACAGGATGCTCCGGATAAAAAGCCTAATTCGCTTGTCGCTCGCATGGACTTACTGTTGGAGACATGTGAGGCTTCCTTGGAAGGGCGACAATTGCAACCCTTGCTCATCGAACGATTCAACTATTAATTCCAACACTACAGAAAAACAAAAATCAACCAACCTGTTTTCTCGCGATTAGGAGGAGAGTAAGAGATGGCTAACCAACTGACTTTTAATGTCGCTGTAGTAGGCGCAACTGGCGCAGTCGGACAACAAATGATTCGACTTTTAGAAGAGCGCGATTTTCCAATTAAACAGCTGAAGCTGCTTGCTTCTGGGCGTTCCGCCGGTAAGACCGTAACGTTCAAGGGACAAGAAATTGTTCTGGAGGAAGCAACGCCAGAGAGCTTTGTTGGGGTGGACTTCGCTTTGTTTAGTGCAGGTGGAGGAGTAAGTAAGGAATTGGCTCCTCATGCTGTGCGCCACGGAGCTGTTGTCATCGACAACACCAGTGCTTATCGGATGGATCCAGAAGTTCCATTGGTCGTTCCGGAAGTAAACATGGAAGCTGCGCTCGCGAATAAAGGAATCATTGCGAATCCGAATTGCTCCACGATTCAGATGGTTGCTGCTCTGAAACCCTTGTATGATTGTTTTGGCATAGACCGTATTATCGTTTCTACTTATCAAGCGGTTTCCGGCGCCGGACAATCCGCTATCAACGAATTGCAAACCCAAAGCCGTGACATTTTGGATGGCAAAGAGCCAGAATGCAACGTGCTGCCAGTAGGTAAACTGCCTGTTCACCATCAAATTGCGTATAACGCGATTCCGCAAATTGATGTATTTACAGATAACGGTTTTACTTATGAAGAAATGAAAATGGTGAACGAGACCAAAAAAATCTTCGGTGATGATACAGTATTGGTGTCGGCCACATGCGTTCGCATTCCGGTCGTTTACGGACACAGCGAATCTGTCTACGTAGAGCTGAAGCAGGATTTCGATCTGGAAGAAGTAAAATCTCTGCTTGAGAATGCTCCTGGAGTCGTTCTCGTAGACGTACCGGAAGAGCAGCGCTATCCGCTTGCTACCGATGCTACAGGCAAACTGGATATCTTTGTTGGCCGTGTGCGTCGTGATCTCCATCACCCGCGGGGACTGCATATGTGGATCGTTTCTGACAACCTTCTCAAAGGTGCGGCATGGAATACAGTACAAATTGCTGAAGAACTCATCAAAGCAAGAGCATAGGGGAGAGGTTAGTGAAGATTCTCGTCCAAAAGTTCGGTGGTTCTTCCTTGACGACGGAGGATTGCCGAAACCGGGCAATCTACCATATAGAAAAAGCGATCGATGAGGGCTATGCCCTCGTCGTTGTCGTATCGGCGATGGGACGTAAGGGTGATCCTTATGCTACCGATACACTTCTGCAATTGGTTCGCAATAATGGAAACCAATTGCCAAGTCGGGAAATGGATATGCTGATGCATACGGGGGAAATCATTTCGGCTACGGTCATGTGCAGCATGCTAAACGCACGTGGAATCAAAGCCACTATTCTCACGGGCGGTCAAGCGAACATCATTACCAGCGATGATTTCAGCAATGCGCAGATCCTGACAATCGATCCCGCTCGCATCCACAAAGAACTGAAGGCAGGAAATGTCGTCATCGTACCGGGCTTTCAGGGCAGGACGGAAGAGTGGGAGATTACAACGCTGGGACGCGGTGGCAGTGATACGACCGCAACAGCGCTTGGGGTCGCCCTATCGGCGGAAATGGTGGATATTTTCACCGATGTGGAAGGAATCATGACCGCTGATCCACGCATCGTACAGGAAGCACAGCCGCTGGCGATGGTGACGTATACCGAAATTTGCAATATGGCTCATCTGGGAGCAAAAGTGATCCATCCTCGTGCAGTGGAGATTGCGATGCAGGCAAACGTGCCGATTCGCGTACGCTCCACATTTTCGGACGACCCCGGGACATTGGTCACGACCATGCTCGAAATAGGGAAGATGGGTTATACTGTTCACGACCGACTTGTCATGGGGATTGCTCACGTACCCAATATAACGCAAGTGAAGGTGGCAAATCGGGAAGGTCATTACGACACCCAGCTGCAAGTGTTTAAAACCATGGCAACCAACAATATCAGTGTAGATTTCATCAATGTGAATCCTTTAGGCGTTGCCTATACGGTTCACGATGAAATGGGTGAAAAAGCTGCGCGGTTGCTCATGGACTTGGGCTATGAACCACAGCTGTTGCCGCATTGTGCCAAAGTATCGGTCATCGGTGCGGGAATGACTGGAGTCCCTGGTGTCATGGCACAAATAGTAGAAGCGCTGACCCAAGAAGATATTCAAATTCTGCAATCAGCTGATTCCCATACGACGATTTGGGTGCTGGTACACGAAATGGATATGGTCAGAGCAGTTCGAGCACTCCACCAACAATTCAATCTGCACGCACATCATATGTAAGACTGACAAAGAGTAGAGGAGTTGGAAAGGCAGTGGCACGTTTTGGCCGATTGGTAACCGCCATGGTCACACCGTTTAACGAAAAACTGGAAGTTGACTACGGAAAAACGGAACGCCTCATTGACCATCTTCTGGCAACAGGCACTGAAGGGATTGTAGTCAGCGGAACTACAGGCGAGTCACCCACTTTGTCTCGCGCGGAAAAGCTGGATTTGTTCAAGCATGTAGTCTCTTATGCAAAAGGCAAGTGTCATATCATTGCAGGTACGGGCAGTAACGATACCGCATCTTCTGTCGAGTTTACACAAGCTGTACAGTCTGTAGGTGTCGACGCGGTAATGGTTGTGGCGCCGTACTATAGCCGACCCTCACAGGAAGGGCTATACGGGCATTTCAAGACAGTAGCGGAAGCATCAGAGCTGCCAGTTATGCTGTACAACGTACCAGGAAGAACAGCAGTGAACATGGCTGCAGAGACGACATTGCGCCTGGCAGAGCTGCCCAATGTGGTTTGCATCAAGGAAGCCTCTGGCAACCTGTCACAAATGGCGAAGATCATTGAACACGCTCCGGAGGGCTTTGAGCTGTACAGTGGGGATGACAGCTTGACGCTCCCGACGCTTTCGATTGGCGGCGTGGGGATTGTAAGTGTAGCGAGTCATGTTGTAGGCCGCCAAATGACGGAAATGATTCAGTCATTTCTCGAAGGCGACCATACAGCCGCTGCCAGCCTGCACAGAAGGCTAATGCCCGTGTTCGAAGGACTGTTTACCTACCCGAGCCCCGGACCGACGAAGGTGGCTCTGGAGAAGCTGGGTGTCGAGGCCGGCGGAGTGCGTTTGCCTTTGGTTGAGTTAAATGAGCAGGAAAAATCTTTTGTGCATTCCTTGCTTGAATAGCGATTGGAGACATTGTGGTGCCAAGATGGCAGGTGTAGTCTTGGCTGTACTTATACCGGATAGGAATGGCAGCATTCCTATCTGCAGAACAAAGAAAAAGAGCTGTTCCCTCGGGAATGGCTCTTTTTCCTTGTGTTCATGTTTTCACTTCGGGTATAATGATAACAAGTGATTTGGGGCGGTTTAATTGAGTGGACATGACAACTAAATATAGGAGGTTACACGTTTTGGCAAAGTCGAATCACTCTGTTCTCATTTTCGCCCTGGGCGGAGTCGGCGAAATTGGGAAGAACATGTACGTGGTACAAACCGAGGAAGACATCGTAGTGATTGATGCCGGTTTAAAATTCCCTGAAGAGGAAATGCTGGGAATTGATATGGTAATTCCGGATATCTCTTACCTCGAGGAGCATCGCGACAAGGTTCGGGGGATTATTGTAACGCACGGACACGAAGACCATATCGGTGGCCTCAGTTATGTACTGAAGCACCTGAATGTACCAGTCTATGCTACAAAACTTACCCTGGGACTTATTGATGCAAAATTGAAAGAAGCAGGCATCCTAAATGACACCAAGCGCGTTTTGATCAACGGTGAATCGGAGATCGTTCTCGGCAAGGTAAAAGCAACCTTTTTCCGGGTAAATCACAGTATTCCTGACTGTGTCGGGGTTTGCTTGGAAACACCGGAAGGGTATGTGGTCCACACGGGGGACTTCAAATTTGATCAAACGCCGGTTAACAATCAGACAGCCGATCTCGCAAAAATGGCGATGATTGGGGACCGTGGTGTGCTCTGTCTTCTTTCTGACAGTACGAATGCCGAGCGGCCCGGTTTTACCGGATCGGAACGTTCCGTCGGCATCGCGTTAAAAGATGTATTCAGTAAAGCTACTGGACGCATTATCATTTCTACCTTTGCATCCAACGTACATCGAATTCAGCAAGTCGTGGATGCAGCTGTTCAATTCAATCGAAAACTGACGGTTGTCGGTAGAAGTATGCAAAATGTCATCAACATCAGCCGTGATTTAGGTTATCTGCACGTTCCTGAAGGGCTCATTGTTGATACAGATGAAATTAATAAATTGAATGCTGAACAAGTGGCTATTTTGTCAACTGGAAGCCAAGGAGAGCCCATGTCTGCGCTCACTCGAATGGCCCGATCCGCCCATCGGAAAATTGACATCCTTCCAGGTGACACCGTCATTATCGCTGCTACTCCCATTCCTGGGAATGAGAAATATGTGGCGAGAACAATTGATCAACTATCTCGCATCGGTGCCGAAGTCATTTACGGCGGCCATGGACCAAACGGAACCGTCCACGTCTCCGGTCATGGCAGCCAGGAAGAACTGCGTCTGATGCTCAACTTGATGAAGCCGAAGTACTTCATCCCTATTCATGGCGAGTATCGTATGCTGAAGACCCATTCGCTCTTGGCGGAGCAGGTCGGTGTACCAGAGGAAAACATCTTCTTGCTGGACAACGGCGATACGGTAGAAATCTCTGGCGGCAGAGCTCGCTATGGACCTAAGGTGCAAGCGGGGAATGTCCTCATTGACGGTTTGGGTGTAGGGGATGTAGGAAACATCGTACTCAGAGACCGTAAGCTACTCTCGCAAGATGGAATTCTGGTAGTTGTCGTTACACTCAGTAAACAAAATGGCACGATTTTGTCTGGTCCTGATATCATTTCACGCGGATTTGTTTACGTTCGTGAATCCGAGGAATTGCTGGATGAGGCAAATCGCATAGTGACCCAAACACTTGTCAAATGCATGGAAGAAAACGTAAATGAGTGGTCATCACTTAAAAATAATGTCAAGGAAGCATTAGGGCGTTATTTGTACGAACAAACGCGTCGTCGTCCGATGATCCTGCCCATTATCATGGAAGTGTAAGAAAACAGAATTACGGAGCCGAGAACCCTCGATGTATAGGGGATCTCGGCTTTTTTCATTTTGCTGCCAAAGGTGCATTATTTTCCCTCACCCAAACCATACTACAGAAGAAAGTGAGGGAGGATCATTCATGTCAAAGCAACAATTTACCGATTATTTGAATCGGCCGCCTTTTGCAAGTGCCATGACGAAAATGCAAAGTTCTCCGCCGCCATCTCCTGTGGAGGAGCAAGAGCCGAATCCCACCCCGCCTGCAGAAGCGCCAGGGCCTGAAGATCCTAAGAAAAAACTGCTTGACTCCATCACGCAGTTGGGGCAAACGAACGTCCCACAGCTGGAAAGCAATATCTATTGTATGAGTATTATCGGGCAAGTAGAAGGTCACATCCAATTACCACCACAAAATAAGACAACCAAATATGAGCATCTCATCCCGCAGCTTGTCGCAGCCGAACAAAACAGCAAGATTGAGGGTGTGCTTGTCATTCTTAACACGGTAGGCGGTGATGTGGAGGCGGGCTTGGCGATTGCCGAGATGGTGTCTTCGCTCTCAAAGCCGGTGGTAACCTTGGTGCTCGGTGGCGGACACAGCATCGGTGTGCCGATCGCAGTAGCGGGTACATACTCATTTATTGCCGAAACGGCAACGATGACGATTCATCCTATTCGCTTGACGGGGCTCGTGATCAGCGTGCCGCAAACCTTTGAGTATCTGGATAAAATGCAAGATCGCGTAGTCAGCTTCATCGCCCGGCACTCCAAAATCTCTGAGCAGCAATTCCGCGAATTAATGACACGAACAGGCGAACTGACCCGTGATATCGGGACCAATGTCATTGGCGCAGATGCAGTCAAGTACGGACTGATTGATGAAGTAGGTGGGCTTGGCAGCGCATTAAAAAAGCTCAATGAGCTGATGGAAAACGCACGTAAAGGCAAAGATGAGGTGCTGCAATGATCCTGCATTCCGTGATGCCTTCCGAAACGGTATTTGCCAACATGGATCTGGTCGAGAAGCAAGAGCTCAAGGAAGTAACATTCGGGCATGCCACGATGCTGGTGGAGCAGACAGGTCCTTTCGAAGGAAAGATCGTCAGGCTCATTAGTCCAGACCCGCAGGACTACCTGAAACCTCACTTTGCACCAGGCCAGACTGTTCAATTCCAGCCAGAGTGGAACTCCTAAGAAGTCCTGTATTTCTATGAATTTCCTGTGTTATACTAGATGTGTACGAACAGCAGCCGAACAGCGGACGGCTGCCTTTTTACCATTTGGTGTACATATCAGAAATATAGGAAAAGGAGGCGTGCCATCTGAGTAGAAGAAAAAGGGAGCAGTCGCAAGCGGCATTGGCCTCGGTCGTCAAAATAGAACTGCTCGGGCTGATCATTATTGTCCTATCTTTGATCGGGCTGTTGGAAAGCGGATGGCTGGGGAAAAACATCCTCGCATTCCTCTTCCGTTTCATAGCTGGGTCTTGGGATTTTCTCATTCCAGTTCTTCTGATTGGAATGGCGCTCCACATGATGTTTACGAGGAAGGCGCCACGGTTGACCTATCGCGTGCTAGGCATCGTTCTGATCGCCATGGCAATTTGCACATGGGATCATATGATTCTCTACAAGCAAGTCACGGCGGACGGTAAGTTTGCAGAGCAGAGCATCCTCCGCATCACGTGGGACAGGCTGTGGCTGGATCATAATCAGAAGGTATCCACTACCGGCGTTGGCGGAGGGATGCTGGGGGGGATCGTCTTTGCGATCAGCAATGGGCTGGTAGGAACAATCGGTACCGGGTTGATTATTGTTTTTCTGTTTTTGGTCGGCATTATGTTCTTATTCAACCTGTCGTACGTGAATATTCTCATGTTCCTGCGCGACAAAATGGCACAAATGTACGGAAAAGCAAAGGATACCGTAAAGGATTCGGTCCAGCTCCTGCAGGAGGAAAGTGACAAGCGCAAGCAAGAAGCGAAGGAAGCGCGAGAGGCACGAAAGGTGAAACAGGATGCCGAGACAGATGCTGCGATCGTGGTTCCCATCATTCACGATAAGCCTCAAGGAATGTCAGAGGATGGCTCCACAGCGATCGCACCAGTCATTAAGGATTTCACAGATCGAATCGCGATGGAGGAAGAGGGAGAAGCAGATCCACAACCAAGTCGCGCAGCGAGCAAGAAAACAGCAAAGCAGGAAATTACTTTCTCCCTGGAAGGGGAGGAAGAGATATTTGGCACACTGGAAACAGACGAGTCACAGCCTGCAGTGCCTTATGAGCTGCCAAGTCTGCAAATGCTTTCCCGTCCCAAGGCAAGCGGGGCAGGAAAAGAGGTGGACCACACTTCCAATGCGAACAAGCTCGTCCAAACCTTGAAAAGCTTTGGCGTGAGTGCGACTGTCTCCGAAGTGCATCGGGGACCGGCCGTAACGCGTTATGAAGTGCAGCCAGCAGTAGGCGTAAAAGTCAGCCGGATTGTCAGCTTGACGGACGACCTGGCACTGGCATTGGCGGCAAAGGATATTCGGATTGAAGCTCCCATTCCAGGAAAATCAGCGATCGGGATTGAAGTGCCGAATTCGGAGGTCGCCGTCGTGTCCCTGCGCGAGGTGCTCGAGTCATCCGAGTATCAGGATGCACCTGGGAAGCTCACGGTGGCGCTGGGAAGAGATATTTCAGGCGAACCGATCGTGGCAGACCTGACAAAAATGCCTCACTTGCTGGTAGCTGGTGCGACCGGTAGTGGTAAATCCGTATGTATCAACGGGTTGATTATGAGCATTCTGTTCAAGGCAAAGCCGGAGGAAGTCAAGCTCATGATGGTTGACCCCAAAATGGTTGAGCTCAACGTCTACAATGGCATCCCGCACTTGCTGGCTCCGGTAGTTACGGACCCGCGCCGGGCTTCTGTTGCCTTGAAAAAGGTAGTAGCAGAGATGGAACGCCGCTACAATCTGTTTGCCAAAACGGGCAGCCGAAATATTGAGATGTACAATGCGCAGGTAGAAGGGGCTCCGCTGCCGTACATTGTCGTAATCGTCGATGAGTTGGCCGACTTGATGATGGTCGCTCCGGGAGAAGTCGAGGACGCGATCTGCCGACTGGCCCAAATGGCGCGTGCATCCGGCATACATCTGATCATTGCTACACAGCGTCCTTCGGTAGACGTGATTACAGGGGTCATCAAGGCGAACATTCCGTCCCGCATTGCTTTTGGTGTTTCTTCGATGGCGGATTCCCGAACCATTTTGGACATGGGGGGAGCAGAAAAGCTGTTGGGCAGAGGAGATATGCTCTCACTGCCGATGGGTGCTTCCAAACCGGTACGTGTGCAAGGGGCGTTCGTATCCGATAAGGAAGTGGAGGAAGTCGTTCGCTTCGTGAAAGAGCAACAAGAGGTGCGCTATAACGAGGAAATGATTCCGGGTGACGTGCAGGAAGAGCAGCAGCCTGTGGTTGATGATGAACTGTACGACCAGGCTGTGCAAATAGTCTCGGAAGCGCAGACTGCCTCCGCATCGCTGCTGCAGCGTCGATTGCGTGTGGGATATACTCGTGCAGCACGGCTGATTGACATGATGGAGGCACAAGGTGTGGTGGGGCCTTATGAAGGCAGTAAACCACGGGAAGTCAGACTTCCAAGGCCATCCATCGAAAGTAATATCTCTTGATAGGCGAATAGGCTTGGGTACGTATTCAGAATAATGGGCGTGTAGTCGCACAAATCTTTATGTTTCTGCACATTTATTCATAAATATTTGGCTTGCATGATACACGCCCCTAGGTTAAAATTTTTACGAGATTGAAGGAAATTGTTGTATCGTTTCCCATACGAATCAGAGGTCTGACGTCCTACCTGTTGGGATGGCTAATGGACAGCAGGAGTGAATGACAATGAGCATCAAAGGCAATGTTCGATCGCTTTGTCTCTTGGTAATGGACAAAATCAAGGGAGATATCGAGTCAGGGGACTTGCGCCCAGGTGAACGACTCCCTTCCGAGGCAGAACTGTCAAAACAGTTAGGCGTTAGCAGGGCGACTCTTCGAGAAGCACTGCGTCTTCTAGAAGAAGAGAAGATTGTCATTCGTCGGCATGGAGTTGGCACCTTTATCAATGCAAAACCTGTTTTTTCAGGCGGAATTGGGGAACTCTTTAGTGTGACGGATGCGATTGAGCGTCAGGGGTATGCAGCGGGCACGATGATCTTGAAAACATCCTTTGGCGAGTCTGCTGAAGAAGAGCGGAAAAAACTGTCACTGAATCCGGGCGAAGGCGTGCTGATTGTGGAGCGCATTCGTACGGCTGATGGGGAGCCTGTGGTCTATTGTGTTGACCGCATTCCCGCACACCTGGTTCCAGAAGGCTACACAGCTGTAGGAGAGTCTATCTTTAAATGGCTCGAGAGTGCGACGGGGCTTCGTATCGCTTATGCTGTAGCTGAGATTGAACCTATGGGCTACAATGAAAAGGTTTCCAATCTGCTACATTGTGACAAGTCTACACCGCTTCTCTTGCTCAAACAGATTCATTACGACGAAAGCGAGCGGCCTGTTCTCTACTCCCATAACTACTTCAGGGCCGACAAGATTCACTTTCACGTCGTACGGAGACGGTTGTAACCGTGGGGGCGACCTCACTCAACAATTTCATTCGACTAAAAACAGGGGGTATTCTCAGATGAAGAAAGTTCTTTCTGTGCTGTCTGTGACAGCTCTCAGCCTGTCTCTCGTTCTGGCTGGGTGTGGTAGCAAACCAGAAGCACAACCACAAGGTCAAGCAGGTGGGGCAACTGGCGGAGCAGCAGGTGGTGCAGCACCAACCGTAAAAATCGGTATGGTAACCGACGTTGGCGGGGTAAACGACAACTCCTTCAACCAAAGCGCATGGGAAGGTCTGCAAAAACTGCAAACTGACCTGAACCTGCCGAAAGACAACATAAACTATCTTCAATCCACTAGCGATGCTGATTATGTACCAAACCTGACTCAATTTGTTAAAGACAAATGGGATCTGACTTGGGGTATCGGCTTCCTGATGGGAGACCACCTGAAAAAAGTGGCAGATGAAAACAAAGATGCAAAACTCGCGATCATTGACGCAGAAGTAGACGCTCCAAACGTGGAATCCGTTCTATTTAAAGAGCATGAAGGTTCCTTCTTGGCTGGGGTAGTTGCTGCGAAAATGACCAAAACCAAAACAGTTGGTTTTGTAGGCGGAGTTGAGATCCCAGTAATCAAGCGTTTCGAACTCGGCTTTGAAGCTGGGGTAAAAGCAGTAGATCCAAGCGTAAAAGTATTGAAAGTATACACAGGTGCATTTGACAAACCAGACCTCGGCAAATCCACTGCATCCCAAATGTACGGTCAAGGCGCTGATATCATCTTCCACGCTTCCGGCGGAACTGGTGACGGTGTGTTTAACGAAGCAAAAGACCGCAAAGCAAAAGGCGAAAATGTATGGGTAATCGGTGTTGACAAAGACCAATCCCTGACTTTCGGTGATGAAGTTACTTTGACTTCCATGGTTAAACGTGTCGACGAGGCAGTTTACCGCGTTTCCAAAGACCTGATCGACGGTAAATTCCAAGGCGGTATCAAATGGCTGGGTCTGGCTGAAGACGGCGTTGGTCTCGCATCCACTTCCAACAAAAACGTTCCTGAAGACGTTTTGAAGCTGGTTGATGAGTACAAGCAAAAAATCGTTAAAGGCGAAATCACAGTACCTGAAAAATAATTACATTGAAGCTGCAAACGGACAAGGCTAGTTCGAGCAACTAGCCTTGTTCTTTACCTTCAAACTAGACCCACAAAAACGGGGGGAACATGGTTGAATCCGGTAAAGAGTGTTGTTGAGATGCGAGGAATTACCAAACGTTTCCCAGGAATCATTGCGAACGATAGCATCACGCTGTCTGTTAAGCAAGGGGAAATCCACGCCCTTCTCGGGGAGAATGGGGCAGGCAAGTCTACACTAATGAATATTTTATTTGGTCTTTATCAACCTGATGAAGGCGAAATCCTTATCAATGAAACACCGGTAAAAATCACAAACCCCAATAAAGCAAACGAGCTTGGCATTGGAATGGTGCATCAGCATTTCATGTTGGTTGAAACTTTCACGGTAACAGAAAACATTGTATTAGGAAATGAACCGAAAAACGGGTTGAAGATAGATATCAAAACCGCCGAAAGGGCTGTGGAGCAGCTATCCAATCAATATGGATTAAAAGTAGACCCACGAGCCAAGATCCAGGACATTTCCGTAGGGATGCAGCAGCGGGTCGAGATTTTGAAAACGCTGTATCGGGGTGCAGATATCCTGATTTTCGATGAACCGACTGCCGTTTTGACTCCTCAGGAAATCAATGAGCTGATCGAAATCATGCATAATTTGGTCAAAGAAGGAAAGACCATTATTCTCATTACACACAAGCTGAAAGAAATCATGGCCGTGTGTGATGCGTGTACAATCATTCGCAGAGGGAAAGTCATTGACTCTGTTCTGGTCAAAGAGACGAATCCGGATGAATTGGCAGCAAAGATGGTAGGTCGCGAGGTCAACTTCCGAGTAGACAAGCAGGCGGCGCAACCAAAAGAGACTATTCTGGCAATAGAAAACTTGACTGCTCTCGGAAATCGTGGGGTCAACGCCCTGAACAATCTCAGTTTGGAAGTTCGGGCGGGAGAGATTCTCGGCATTGCTGGGGTTGATGGCAATGGTCAAAGTGAGCTGATCGAAGTTTTGACCGGACTTCGGAGGGCTTCAAGCGGTCGTGTACTTCTGAATGGGAAAGAAATAACGAATCAGACACCGCGCAGTATTTCGGAATCAGGCTTGTCTCACATTCCAGAAGACAGACATAAGCGCGGATTGATCCTGGATTTCACTATGAGCGAGAACATGGTAATGGAAACGTACTTCCATCCGACTTTTAACAAGAATGGGTTTCTCGATTATGGCGCCATTGACAAGCACGCGGCAAAACTCATTGAAGAATTTGACGTTCGTACACCGAGCATTTACACACCTGCGCGTGCCCTGTCTGGTGGGAACCAGCAAAAGGCGATTATCGCTCGCGAGGTTGACAAAAATCCAGATATTTTGATTGCTGCCCAGCCAACACGCGGTTTGGACGTTGGCGCGATCGAGTTCATTCATCGCCGTTTGATCGAACAACGTGACAAAGGAAAGGCAGTTTTGCTGCTCTCGCTTGAGCTGGATGAGGTCATCAATGTTTCCGATCGCATTGCCGTTATTTATGAAGGAAACATCGTAGGGATCGTCGATGCGAAAGCGACAACGGAGCAAGAGCTTGGCCTGTTGATGTCCGGCGGAAAACGGATGCAAGGAGGGGGAAACGATGAATAGAGTCATTGCCGTTTTTACAAAAGAGTCGTTTCTCGTCCCGCTTGTTGCGATTATTCTGGGACTGCTGACGGGTGCGATCGCAATGCTGGCAGGGGGATTCAATCCGATCAAGGCTTACATGTCGCTCCTTGAAAAAGTATTCGGTAACGCTTATAACTTTGGGGAAACGATCCGTCAGATTACCCCATTGATTTTTACGGGGCTTTCCGTGGCGTTTGCCTTTCGTACCGGATTGTTCAATATCGGTGCAGAGGGACAATTTATCGTCGGGATGATCGCATCCACAGCGGTGGGTGTTTCCTTGGATCTGCCTGCTTACATCCATGCTCCTCTCGCGATTATTGCAGGGGCTGTTGCGGGTGGCTTGTGGGGCTCCATTGCAGGTTATTTGAAAGCGGCCCGCGGCGTAAATGAAGTCATTACAAGCATCATGCTGAACTGGGTAGCTCTTTACCTGGCAAACTGGGTCATGAATGCGTTTTTTGTACCATCTGGGCAGCAACGCTCAGAGATGATCCACGACTCAGCAATCATTACGATTGGCTGGCTGTCCACGATGTTTGACAGTGCACGTTTGCACTGGGGAACCTTGATTGCGGTGCTTGCTGCCATTTTCTTTTACGTAATCCTTTGGAAAACGAAATCCGGCTACGAACTGCGTGCAGTTGGGTTGAACCCGCATGCGTCTGAGTACGCAGGTATGAACGTCAATCGCAACGTCGTGAAAGCGATGTTCATTGGCGGGATGTTTGCTGGGATTGGTGGAGCTTGCGAGATACTGGGTGTATTTCACTATCAAGCCATCATGACAGCTCAACCAGGATATGGCTTCGACGGTATCGCCGTTGCCCTGATTGGTGGTAACACACCTCTTGGCGTCGTACTAGGAGCTATTCTGTTTGGTATTCTGACATTCGGGGCAGCAGGTATGAAGTTCGGAGCGGGTGTACCAGTTGAACTGATTCGTGTCGTGATCGCATCTGTCATTTTCTTCGTGGCAGCGCACGGCATCGTGAAGATTTTTGTGAAGCCTATCATGAAGAAGAAAAAGGAAGGTGGAAACTGATGGATTGGGGATTAATTGCAAGTAACCTCGTTCATGATACCATCGTGTTTTCCACTGCCTTGATTTTTGCGTCGTTGGGTGGCCTTTACTCAGAGCGATCGGGTGTTGTGAACATCGCTTTGGAGGGGATGATGATTATCGGGGCGTTTACCGGTGCTGTCATCACCTATGCCTTTCAGGACTCCTTTGCAGGGGGAGCCCCTTGGATTGGATTTTTAGCTGCAGGGATTGCCGGTGCAATTTTTGCACTCCCTCATGCTGTGGCATCCGTGACCTTCAAAGCTGACCAAACGGTGAGTGGGGTAGCGCTCAACTTCCTAGCAGCGGGATTGTCCGTTTATTTGACAAAGATCATCTTTAACGGAGCAGGTCAAACGACTACGCTGTCCAGCGTTTTTGGCAAGTGGAGCATTCCTGTACTGCACGATATTCCTTACTTGGGGCATGCCATTTTTGAAGCGTATCCGACGAGCTACTTGGCGTTTATCATGGTGTTTTTCACATGGTATCTCGTATTTAAGACGCCATTTGGTCTGCGGTTGCGTGCAGTGGGTGAACATCCACGGGCGGCAGATACGGTCGGGATCAATGTGAAAAAGATGCGCTACATGGCTGTCATGATTAGCGGAGCTTTGGCTGCTTGGGGAGGAGCGACAATCTCTCTGACAACTACCTCCAACTTTTCCCACAACACTGTATCGGGCCAAGGTTTTATTGCGATTGCGGCGTTGATTTTCGGGAAGTGGCATCCAGCCGGTGCGATGGGAGCAGCGCTGTTCTTTGGTGTGGCTCAGGCGATCAAGTCGCTGGTGCAAATCTTTGGATTGACGAAGTACGTGCCAACGGAGTTTATCTTCATGCTGCCGTACGTATTGACAATCCTCGTGATGGCAGGACTGGTTGGCCGATCCAATGCGCCTGCGGCACTGGGTAAACCATACGATACAGGCTCTCGTTAGTTGACATAATTTGCGTCTAGAACCTTGTTCTATCCCTGTGAGATAATGCTCCATGTAGCATTGCGCGGGGAGGGATTTAGATGAACCGCTGTTTACATAAAAACAGCATTCGTCTGTGGACAAAGGTTCTAGGTGCTTTTTTTATTTGTCTAGGACTGGGTATAACTGTTCCAGATACAGCGGGACCTGCTTTTGCAGCAGAGCCCGGACCTGTCATTTCGCTGGTGATTGACGGGAAAGGAATAAGCACAGACGTACAGCCGATCCGTCAAAATGGTCGGATGCTTGTACCGATTCGAGTGATCGCAGAAAAAACGGGTGCAAATGTAACCTATGAAGCGGATACACGTCAGGTGACTGTTACCGAAAAAGGCAAGCGAGTGGTCTTGCTTCTAGACAGTCGGACAGCGTATGTCGATGGGAAACGGGTTACACTCGATGCTCCTCCTATGGTCGTCAATAAGCGAACAGTAGTCCCGATCCGCTTTGTCAGTGAGGCCATGGGGTATCAGGTTTATTGGGATAACAAGTCGCAAGTGGCGATGATTCAAACAAAACCTGTCGAGGATACGGCAGCAGTGATTGGATATGCAAAGAATCCTTACGTCGTGCAGGCAGGGGACACAATAATCGAAATTGCAAATAGTCACGACACCACCGTAGAAGAGGTGAAAAAGAACAACTATTTGTCTACGGACTTTTTGACCATTAAGCAACTGCTGTTTTTGCCGGAAGGTTCGAGCAAAGCTGCCCATCCGTTATCAAAAGAAGTAGGCGACAGTCGGCTGCTCGATGAAAAGTACTACTTTCCTTTTTCAGAGGCAAGCTGGTACGAGCCTTATGGGGACAGCTTCGGTTCTGATCGGGAATGGACAGAGAGCAACAACGGGAGTGTACGTAATCACGAGGGCATCGACATCATGGCCCCTAAGGGAACACCCGTATATTCGGTATCAAACGGGACAATCAATCGAGTAGGCTGGAATACGTATGGGGGATGGCGAGTCAATATTACGGATGAAGACGGTCGTTTCCGGATGTATTATGCACACTTGAGCGCATACGTTCCTGGCTTAAAGGTCGGGGGCACCGTGCGAGCGGGCCAGCTCATTGGATTTGTGGGGGATACTGGGTACGGTGGACCGGGCATAGCTGGGATGTTTGATTCACATCTCCACTTCGGACTTTATCAAAACAGCAACGGAAAAGCAGTCGATCCTTATTACTATTTGCGCTACTGGGAACAAAATAAATTGGAGGATTCCATCTCATAACGGGACAAACTAACAGCGTAATCCTTTTTTAGATGAGGAGGGCTCTGCATGTGGGTTTGCCCGTATTGTGGGGGAAATCACGGACTTCCCTTTCATGATGAACATCTGGATGGTATGCTTTGTCTTTCCGATGATTGCGGACGATTTGTAGAAGAGGCGTCCATCGAGGACGAGCGGACGGAATGGGACTATAGTGATTTGTAAGGAAAAGGAGCGATGGTGCTCCTTTTTCTTTTTTGTTGCATAAATTGCAAAATAGGACAATAAAATGCACTTCGCGATGAAGTTTCGCATGCTTGATGGCCTGTCAATTGGTTACAATAGAGGAGAGTACGCTGATGGAGAAGGGAGATAGAGCAATGGCTGCGAACATAACAGATATCGCGTTTCAAAGTACCCAGATTCATGGGATGAATGTACATATTTTGCCAACGGGCAAATTCAAAACCACAACGATTATGACCATGATCGAACAGGCTTTATCGGAGGAGACGGTAACCAAAACGGCGTTGCTTGCTATGGTCATGAAGCGGGCGAGTGCTCGTTTTCCTGAGACGAAGCTGCTGCGTGCTCACCTCGATTTTCTGTATGGAGCGATCTTTGATGTAGACGTTACGAAAAAGGGAGAACGGCAAATCCTGCAGATTTACATGGAAGTGCCGAATGAAAAGTATTTGTCCAAGGAGGATTCGCTCCTGGAGCAAGCGATCCAGTTCGTGGGCGATATGTTGACCAGACCTCATGTAGAGAACGGCGCATTCTTGGAAAAGTACGTCGCACAGGAAAAAGAAACGCTTCGCAAGCGCGTGGAAAGCCTGATTGATGACAAAATGAAGTATGCGAACCAGCGGATCACCGAGGAAATGTGCAAGGGAGAGCCTTTTTCCTTGCTGATCCAGGGCAGAGTGAAGGATCTTCCTGCCATTACAGGGCAAGAGCTCTACACCTATTTCAAGCAAATCACCACAACAAACCCCATTAACATGTTTGTCGTAGGAGACGTTGCGCCAAAAGAGGTGGAGCAAGCGATCCAGAAGCATATTCCGCTGGAAAGATCACAGGTTGGGGCGCTCGAGATCAGTCAAGCTGCCGTAAAGGTGGCCGACGAGCGGGAAGTAATCGACCGCTTGGATGTCAACCAGGCCAAGTTGAACATCGGCTGCCGCACGCATATCACCTATATAGACGAAGACTATCCGGCCTTGCTCTTATACAATGGCGTTCTTGGCGGTTTCCCTCACTCCAAGCTGTTTGTAAATGTACGGGAAAAGGAGAGCCTTGCCTACTATGCGGTCTCTCGTCTGGAAAGCCATAAAGGGATCATGATGATCATGTCAGGGATCGATGTAAACAAATATCAACGGGCTGTAGAGATTATCAAGCAGCAGATGGACTCTATGCGCCAGGGGAAAATCTCAGAAGAAGAAATGAGTCAGACAAGAGCGACCCTGTCCAACCAGTTCCGCGAGCTGCTCGACAGTGCGCGTGGAATGATCGAGTTTACTTACAACGGGCTGGTTAGCGGACGCAAGCGTCGTTTGGACGAATTGCTCAAAGGGATTGAAACCACAACGATTGAAGATATCAAAAAAGTAGCGGAGAAAGTGGAAATCGATACGATTTATCTGCTGCGCGACAAGAAGGGAGAGGCGTAAGCGATGCAGACCACCAAATTTGAACAGGTCAACGAAACCGTTTACAACGAGACATTGCCAAACGGGCTCCAGGTCTATCTTGTGCCAAAGCAGGGCTTTAGTAAGACCTATGCCGTTTTTACGACGAGATATGGCTCCATCGATAGTCACTTCCGCACCAGAAATGGTGAGGAAATCAACGTTCCGGATGGCATTGCCCATTTTCTCGAACACAAGATGTTTGAGAAAAAAGATCGCGATGTCATGCATGAGTTCAGTAAAAACGGAGCATCGTGCAATGCGTTCACAAGCTTTAATCGGACGGCGTATCTCTTCTCCTGCACGGACAAATTGGATGACAACCTGAATCTGCTCTTGGACTACGTGCAGGAGCCGTATTTTACGGATGCCAGCGTAGAGAAAGAGAAAGGGATCATCGGTCAGGAAATTACCATGTACGACGACAATCCTGACTGGAAAGTCTACATGAATCTCCTGAAAGCAATGTACAAGGACTATCCGATCAATATTGAAATAGCGGGGACGATCGAAACGATTTCCCACATCACCAAAGAATACTTGTATCAATGCTACGAAACGTTTTATCATCCAGCCAACATGCTGCTGCTTGTAGTGGGGTCCTTTGAGCCAGAAGCGATCATGAAGCTGATTCGAGACAACCAATCGTCGAAAGAGTTTTCACCTGCACCACAGATCACACGGCTCTTTCCGACAGAGCAGCCAGAGCCTGCCCAAGCAAAGATTGAGGCATCCTTGGCGGTCGGTTTGCCGAAGTGCATGATTGGCATTAAGGAAAGAGAGCAGGGCTTGACGAAGGAAGCCTTGTTAAAACGGGATTTGACTACCAAACTGTTATTGGACATTGCGTTTGGCACCAGCTCCGCTGTGTACGAAAGACTGTACGACAGCGAGCTGATTACGGAAAGCTTTGATTTTGACTACAGCAGCGAACAGGATTATGCGTATACCATCATGGGCGGCGATACGCCAGATCCTGAAAAGCTGGTGCAGACAATCCAGGCAGAGATAGAGCAGCTGAAGCAAAAAGGAATCGACCAGGATGACTTCGAAAGAGCCAAGCGGAAGAAGATCGGAAATTTCTTGCGTTCGCTCAATTCGGTTGAGTTTATCGCGAATCAGTTTACGAGCTTCAAGTTTAATGGCAATGATCTCTTTACCGTCGTGCCGACGCTTGAGTCGATCACACGCGAAGATGTGGAAAAACGCTTGCACGAGCATTTTGTCGATGGACAGATGGCTGTGTCTATTGTACGGTCCGCTTCGCCACAGGAGTAGTGAAATCACATGAATCAACAGACGCCATGGGCGTTAGTGACGGGAGCTTCCGGTGAGCTCGGGCAGGCGATCGCTGCTTGTCTGGCTCATGCGGGAGTCCCGCTTTATTTGCATTACTATCAATCGGAGCACAAGCTGAATGGAATCGTTCAGCTTTGCCAGCAGCTTGGCATCCCTTTTGTCAAAGTGCAGGCAGATTTGCGTGACCCGCATCAAATTACGGTCATGTTTCAGCAGATGGCGATTGCGCCACTGCTCATTGTCAACAACGCTTCTGCGGATCATGTCGGGCTTTTTTCCGATGTCTCGGTTGCTCAGTTCGATGAGCTGGTGGCTGCCAATGTGCGTTCCGCTTTTCTCGTTACTCAAGCCGCACTGTCAGCCATGCTTCGTGAAAGGTATGGGCGTATCGTAAATATATCCTCCATATGGGGCATGACGGGCGGTTCCTGTGAAGTCCTGTATTCTCTGACAAAAGGCGCTGTTAATACATTTACGAAGGCTCTGGCAAAAGAGCTGGCGCCCAATGGAATTACGGTCAATGCAGTGGCTCCGGGTGCTATTTCTGGAGGCATGATGGAGCGCTTCTCCCCGGATGAGCTGGAAATGATCGCAGAAGAAATTCCAGCGAATCGACTGGGTCAGCCAGCGGAAGTAGCGGCTGTAGTCCGCTTTCTGCTGTCTAGGGAAGCGAGCTATGTAACAGGTCAGATCATCAGTCCGAATGGCGGCTGGTACACGTAAGCGGTAAGTATTTTATGGTCTGCATAATTCGTGAGTATGAGTGGAATTCTACATCTGTGTGGGCAGCAACCTGTTCACAACGTACTTAAGGAGGGAATTCCTATGTCAGTTCTTGACAATTTTCGCGACTGGAAAGAGTTTCTCGGTGATCGCGTAGAGCAAGCGAAGCAAGCAGGTATGGAAAGTGATACCCTGCAAAATGTTGCTTACCAAATCGGCGGCTATCTCTCGGAACAAGTGGATCCGAAGAACGACCAGGAGCGTCTGCTCAAGCAGCTTTGGGATGCTGGAGACCAACAGCAACAGCAAGCTCTGGCGTCTTTGATGGTAAAGCTTGTACAAAATCCAGAAAACATTAATCGTGGCAGTTAACCTTTAAATCCCCTATTTTGGGGATTTTTCTTTTCCCGGATTGTCGATTGATGGGAAAGTGATATACTACATAAGAAGAGAATCTGTATGTCGGAGAGGAATGCATATGGAAGCAATAAAAGAATGGTATATGGAGTATGAGATCGCTCGCAACCGACCTGGTTTGCTTGGGGACGTCGCTTCTATTCTGGGGATGTTGAACATTAACATCGTGACCATCAATGGTGTAGATACTATGCGAAGAGGCATGCTACTGCTGACGGACGACGATGAAAAAATTGAGGTATTGCGCAACGTTGTACAAAAAATGGACAACATAACCATAACGAGGCTGCGTCCGCCAACCATGCTTGACCGCTTGGCTGTTCGTCATGGTCGATATATCGAGCGCGACAGCGAGGACAAAAAAACGTTTCGCTTTGTTCGCGAAGAACTGGGTCTGCTGGTTGACTTTATGTCGGAAATTTTGAAAAGAGAAGGCCATCAATTGATTGGGATTCGGGGAATGCCTCGCGTTGGAAAGACAGAATCTATGATCGCAGCCAGCGTCTCCGCAAACAAGAGATGGACGTTTATTTCCTCTACTCTTCTGCGGCAAACGGTAAGAAGTTCTCTTGCCATTGATGAAATGTCTACCGATCATGTATATTTGATAGATGGCATTGTGTCGACGCTTCGTTCTACGGAAAAGCACTACACTTTGCTTCGGGAAATCATGAATTTCCCAGCCGCGAAAATTATTGAGCACCCGGATATTTTTGTGAGAGAGTCGGAGTATGAGCTGTCCGATTTCCATTACATTATTGAGCTTCGCCATCATCCGGACGAGGAAATTACCTACGAATTAATCAATAATCGCGGCTTTGATAATTTTGAAATGAATTAAGGAGGGGCAGCTGTGTCTGAGCTTGGTCAAGTACTACAAAGGGCCCGCGAAGAAAAAGGAATCACGCTCGACGACATCCAACGTATCACAAAGATACAGAGACGTTATCTGGAAGCCATTGAGAGGGGTCATTTTCACGTACTTCCTGGCCACTTTTACGCGCGTGCGTTCATAAAGAGTTACGCGGAAGCTGTTGGTCTCGATCCGAATCACATCATGAGTCACTTCCAGTCCGATTTGCCTGCCCAGCCACCTACCGAACAGGTAGAAAGACTGCGCCGCAGACGAGTCGCATCGACCAACAGTCCATTGCAGGCTGGCAGATGGGTAACCAAGACACTTCTCGTGTTGTTCATCGCCTTGATCATTGGCGTCATCTACATAGCTGCAGTGAATAACGGTGGCACAATGACACAGCCAGTCCCAGGTGGCACGGTCAACCCTGGTGCGGAGATCGTCACTCCTGGCAATGGTGGCGGTGGAGCAGCTACTTCGCCGATCGCTCAAACACCACAACCCCCAAGCAATGTCACACCGACCACGGATCCAGGAACGGTCACAACAGACCCCGTCACGGAAACTCCCAAGACGACGATTACATTCGAGTCTCAGCAAGGTTCCATGTACAATTACGCTGTTCAAGGTGAAGAGAAAATGACGGTCAAGCTGAAGGTAAAGGATGACCGCAGTTGGTTTGGCGTTTCAGAAGGGAAGGGCAAGAAGTACGTAGAAGAAGGCGAAATGAAAAAGGGCGAAGAAAAGACGATCGAGCTGGGTAAATCCGCTTATGTGCGTCTGGGTAAGCCTATGATGGTAGAGTTGACGGTGAATGGAGTCGTCGTGGATACCTCCAAAATGAAATCCATGCCGTCGAATATCACACTGAAAATGAAAGAGACTGCAGCTCAGTAGGCAAGCAAATGCTTGCCTTTCATTCTTTTGTCTCTTTTGACACTTCCTTTACGCTTATATTATACTGTATAGGTGTAATATGGGCTGGTGTGACCAATTGGAGGAAAAATGATGGCAGAGAAGGTAGGCTCGCGAGAAAAAGTAGCGATTGTAACATTGGGCTGTGAGAAGAATCTCGTGGATTCGGACATGATGGCCCATCTGATAGATGAAAAAGGCTATGAACTGGTTGATAATCCTGAGGAAGCAACCGTAGTCATCGTCAATACCTGTGGTTTCATTGATGCAGCCAAGGAAGAATCGGTGAACAAGATTCTCGAAATGGGTGAATTGAAGGAATCAGGCAAGCTCAAATCGCTTGTAGTGGCAGGCTGTCTTACTCAGCGCTACAAAGAGGATATCTTGAACGAGATTCCTGAAGTAGACGGCATTGTCGGCACAGGCGATTTTATGTCGATTACAGGGATCATCGAAGAGTCATTAGCCGGGAAGCGCCCGATTTTTGTGGGCAATCCCATTTTCACCTATGAAGATGTAGTGAAGAGGAAAGTGAAGGAAGGCACCTACTCTGCATACATTAAGATTGCAGAGGGCTGCGACAATGCTTGTACTTTTTGCAGTATTCCTTTGATGCGCGGAGGATTTCGCAGTCGGACCATCGAATCCATTCTAGATGAGGCTCGTCATCTAGCTGCACAAGGGATCGTCGAGATTAGCTTGATTGCGCAGGATTCCACCAACTACGGTACAGACATCTACGATGGAAAACTCATGCTTCCAGAACTGTTGAACCGCTTGTCTGAGGTGGACGGAATCCAGTGGATCCGTCTTCATTATGCGTATCCTGGATTTTTTACGGATGAGTTGATTCACACATTCGCAACAAATCCAAAAGTGTGCAAATATGTGGATATGCCTCTGCAGCACTCGGAGGATCACATTCTGAAAAGGATGCGCCGTCCTGGCCGCCAGACAGATATTCGAAAACTGGTCGCGAAAATTCGTGAGCAAGTACCGGATGTTGCTCTGCGCACATCGTTGATCGTTGGTTTTCCAGGTGAAACGGAAGAAGACTTTGCCCGTCTGAGCGAGTTTGTCAAAGATATTCGTTTTGATCGACTGGGTGTATTTACTTATTCGAACGAAGACGATACACCTGCGTCCAGATTGCCTGACCATGTGGACGAGGACGTCAAAGAAAAGCGCGCCAACCAGCTGATGGAAATCCAGCGGGAAGTGGCGGGCGATCGGAACAGTCGCTTTGTTGGGCAGGTTCTGGATGTCTTGATCGAACGGTATGAAGGTCGTAATGACATTTACGTGGGGCGTACGCAATACGATGCTCCAGAAATTGACGGTGAAGTGTTCGTCTCCGGCTTTAAGGGGGAACTGGGCTCAATCGCAAAGGTCAAGATCACGCACTCCTTTGAATACGATTTAGCTGGGGAGGTAGTCTAGGTGAATCTCGCCAACCGCATCACCCTCGCCAGGATTTTCCTGGTGCCAGTACTTATGTTTTTTTTGCTGGTGCGTTACAACATCGGGACTTTTACGATTGGCAGCCTGACGATGACGTATAACGAGCTGATTGCGGCTTTGGTGTTTATCCTAGCAGCCAGTACGGACGGACTCGACGGATACATTGCCCGTAAACGGAAAATCGTAACGAACTTTGGCAAGTTCTTGGACCCACTCGCCGATAAGCTGCTCATCTCGGCTGCATTGATTTCGTTGGTAGAAATGCAACGGCTAGAAGCGTGGATTGCCATTGTCATCATCAGCAGAGAGTTTGCGGTGACAGGTCTGCGATTGATCGCAGCAGCTGAAGGGCAGGTTATCGCTGCCAGTGCGCTGGGTAAAATAAAGACATGGGTACAGATTGTTGCGATTACAGCGGTTATGATTCGCAATTTCCCATTCGAATTCCTCGGCATTCCGTTCGATGAAGTAGCCACATGGGCAATGGTGATCATCACGATTTACTCCGGGTACGACTACTTTGCGAAGAATCGCAACGTTATCCAATACTCGTAATGCGGGTATTGGTCTCTTTTTTCACAAGGCTCTTCTCCAATACGGTTGTCGATGATAGACTGTTAGTTCAGAGGCTTTTCTATTCTGGGTAAGAATGGGTGAGGAAGATGAGAGCGGAGATTATCGCGGTAGGGACGGAGCTGCTTCTAGGGCAAATCGCCAACACAAACGCACAGTTTCTTTCTCAAAAGCTGGCGCAGATTGGTGTCGGAGTCTATTTTCATACGGTAGTGGGAGATAATTCGGAGCGGCTGCAGCAAGTTATTCGCATGGCAGCAGAACGCTCCGATCTGGTTATCTTCTCTGGAGGGCTTGGACCGACACAGGACGATCTGACCAAAGAGACAGTAGCTGCATACGTTGGTGTAGATTTGGTTACGGATGCAAACGCCATGAAGTATATCGAGGATTTCTTTACACAACGTGGCATTGTCATGACGGAGAACAACAGAAAGCAGGCTCTCGTTTTGGCTGGGAGCCATGTCCTTCCCAACGATTTCGGAATGGCGCCGGGTATGGCGATCCGTCATGACAGTACTACGTTCGTATTGCTTCCTGGTCCGCCAAGCGAATTGTATCCGATGGTTGATCGCTATGTAATGCCCTATCTGATCGATTTGCTGCCTGAAAAACAGGTGTTTCACTCGCGCGTATTCCGTTTTTACGGGATTGGGGAATCAGCTTTGGAAGAACGCCTGCTGGACTTGATTGAAAAGCAGGACAACCCGACCATCGCTCCGTATGCCAAGGAGTTTGAAGTGACTCTGCGCGTTACAGCGAGAGCGACGACAGCTGAAGCAGGGGAAGCGCTCATATTGCCTGTTGAAAAAGAGATCAGGGATCGTGTGGGACAGTACATTTACGGCACGGGGGAGGATTCCTCCCTGCATGAGGTGCTGGTAAATGAACTTAGGAAAAGAGGGGAGAGCATTGCTTGTGCGGAAAGCTGCACAGGTGGTACCGTTGCTTCTTTGATTACCTCTGTTCCGGGGAGTTCCTCTGTCTTTCACGGTGGGATTGTCTGCTACACCAACGAAGTGAAGAATCAAGTGCTTGGAGTATCAGAAGAAGTGCTGGCAACAGAGGGAGCCGTCAGTGAACAAACGGCGAAGCTGCTGGCAGAAAATGTACGTGAAAAGCTGGGAACCACTTATGGGGTCTCGGTAACGGGCGTAGCTGGTCCGGATTCCTCGGAAGGAAAGCCTGTCGGGCTGGTCTACGTAGGAATTGCGGCGGAAGGCTTGCCTACGGTGGTGAAAGAGCTGCGACTGGCGGGAAGAAGGCAGGCTATCGTTGGCCGCGCTGCCAAATTCGCGCTGTTCTACGCGCTTCAAATGCAAAAAGAAAGGTGACGTATTCATGACGATTTTTTCAGATTTTCCTTTACATAAATCCATTCTTCAAGCCATCCACGATATGGGCTTTGAAGAGCCATCGCCGATCCAGGCGGCTTGCATTCCGAAAGTGCTCGAGGGAGGCGACCTGATTGGTCAAGCTCAAACGGGTACAGGTAAAACGGCAGCATTCGGGATTCCTTTGATTGAGAAAGTGACTCCGGCGAACCGTGTTCAGGCGATTATCCTGACACCTACCCGCGAGCTGGCGATTCAAGTAGCAGGTGAGCTTCTGCGCATTTCCAAGTACAATAAAGTGCGCACACTCCCAATCTACGGTGGTCAATCCATCGGTCATCAAATTCGCGCACTGCGCCAAGGCGTTCAAGTAGTTGTAGGTACGCCAGGACGCGTCATGGACCATCTGCGCCGCAAAACGCTGAAGCTGGATCATGTACATACCCTCGTTCTGGATGAAGCAGACGAGATGCTGGACATGGGCTTTATCGAGGATATCGAAACCATCATCACCCAGATGCCAGAAGAGCGTCAGACACTGTTGTTCTCCGCTACGATGCCATCTGAAATCAAGCGTTTGGCGACCCGTTATATGAAACAGCCGCAAACAATCGCAGTGAGCCGTGAAGAAGTGACAGCTCCTCTGATTGAGCAAGTGTATTACAAAGTGTTTGACCGCAATAAAGTAGAGAGCCTCTGTCGTATTCTGGACAGTGAAGATGTCGAGCTCGGCATTATCTTCTGCCGTACCAAGCGTGGGGTAGATGAGTTGACAGAAGTGCTGCAATCCCGTGGTTACCTGGCTGACGGTCTGCATGGCGACTTGTCCCAAGCGCAGCGTGACAAAGTCATGAATGCATTCCGCGAAGGCTCTATCGAGTTCCTGATTGCTACAGACGTAGCCGCGCGCGGTATTGACGTTGGCAACGTATCTCACGTAATCAACTACGATATTCCACAGGATTCCGAGAGCTACGTTCACCGCATTGGCCGTACAGGTCGTGCAGGCCGTAAAGGAATCGCGATGACACTGGTTACTCCGCGTGAAGTCAGACAAATGATGTTCATCCAAAAGCAGACGAAAGCGCAAGTGCTTTCCCGCAACGTTCCTTCCCTCGAAGAAGTGGCGGAGCGCAAGCAAGAGCAGCTGCGTGAGCAATTGACCAGTCTCTTGGAGAGCGACGCGATTGCTGATATGTATCAAAAAGTAGCGGATTCTCTGGTGGGTCAATACCCAGCCGAGAAAGTAGCTGCTGCAGCCCTGCACCTTGCATTCCACAGCGAAGCGGGACAAACGCAGGAAGCAGAAGCATACAACTTTGGTGAAACCGGTGCTGCCAAAGGTATGGTACGCTTCTTCCTGAATGTGGGACGCAATGCGAACATGAAACCGCAAGATCTCGTACGCGAGATTTCCGAATCCGTAGGAATCCCTGGAAAAGCGGTTGGCCGTATCGACATCTTTGAGAACTTCACGTTTGTAGAAGTGCCAGAAGAAGTAGCGGCGTTCGTTTATGAGTCCCTGCGTCAGACTCGCATCAACGGAAAACGGATCAACCTGGAGCCAGCGAAGCCACGTGGAGCCAAGCGTTCCTAGTAGCTCGCAGCTATTTGGTAAAAGACAGTCATTTTGCCTCGTCGAAGGGCAAATGGCTGTCTTTTTATGATGCGAATATTTGTTCGTAAAAAACACTTGGCAAACCATTCTGTCTCGAGGTATGATGGAAACAAGCAAAACAGAAGCGAAATGTGAAAGGGTGTGTACCATTTGTCAGATCGTCGCGCAGCTTTGGAAAGTGCTTTGCGTCAAATAGAAAAACAGTTCGGAAAAGGATCCATTATGAAGTTGGGAGAAGTATCCAACGTTCAAATTTCCACTACCTCCAGTGGTGCGCTTGCTCTTGATATTGCACTTGGGGTTGGCGGCTTCCCACGTGGCCGTATTGTTGAAATCTACGGTCCAGAGTCTTCCGGTAAAACAACCGTAGCACTCCACGCGATTGCCGAAGTACAAAAGCAGGGTGGACAAGCTGCGTTTATCGATGCGGAGCACGCATTGGATCCTGTATACGCTGCTAAGCTGGGAGTCAATATCGATGAGCTCCTGCTGTCTCAGCCTGACACAGGTGAGCAAGCACTGGAAATCGCAGAAGCATTGGTGCGCTCTGGCGCTGTAGATATTATCGTAGTAGACTCAGTAGCTGCATTGGTACCGAAAGCAGAGATCGAGGGCGAGATGGGAGATTCCCACGTTGGTTTGCAGGCACGTCTGATGTCTCAGGCTCTGCGCAAACTGTCCGGTGCGATCAACAAGTCCAAAACGATTGCCATCTTCATTAACCAGCTGCGTGAAAAAGTGGGCGTCATGTTCGGTAACCCGGAGACAACTCCAGGTGGACGTGCCCTCAAGTTCTACGCGAGCGTGCGTCTGGATGTGCGTAAAGCTGAGTCCATCAAGGTAGGCAACGATATCCTTGGTAGCAAAACGAAAATCAAGGTCGTAAAAAATAAAGTAGCTCCTCCGTTCAAGGTAGCGGAAGTAGACATCATGTACGGTGAAGGTATCTCCAGAGAGGGCAGCATCCTCGACATTGGCTCGGAAATCGATGTGGTACAGAAGAGCGGGGCTTGGTACTCCTTTAACGAAGAGCGTCTCGGCCAAGGCCGTGAAAATTCAAAGATCTACTTGAAAGAAAATCCACATGTTGCTGCTCAAATCGAAACAAAAGTGCGTGAGTATTTCAGTCTCAATCCAGGTTCCATTCCGGAAGCGGAAGCAGTCATCGATCCTGAGCAAGAGGAAGAACCAGCTTTTGATTTAGAGTAAGCAAGTGATTCAGAAACAGCCTGTCCATGCGACAGGCTGTTTTGTTCACGTAACAGAAAGAGTAGCTAGAGCAGCACTTGGGAGAAGTGGAGAAGGGAGGGACAGCGATGAAAAGTGGCACGATTACTGCCGTTCATCGGGACAACAAGCAGAAGCAGCGCTACCATATAGATTTAAATGAGGAGTATGCATTCTCTGTACATGAGGATATATTGGTAAAGTACAATCTTTTTAAAGGGACAGAGGTCGACGAGGCCTTTTTTCATGAAGTGCTGGTAGCGGAGGAAAAGCATCGTGCCTATCTGGGAGCTTTGCGTTACCTAGGATTTCGTCCACGGACAAAAAGTCAGCTGAACTCCTACTTGGTTGAAAAGGGCTTTCTACCTTCTATAGCAGAGGAAGTTTGCGAGCGGTGCCAGGAGCAAGGGTACATAGACGACGAGGCATTTGCCCGCCAGTGGGTGGACGAGAGGCTGCGCTTAAAGCCGAGAAGTCCCTATATGCTGCGCATGGAGCTACAGCAAAGGGGAGTAGAGCGAGGGATCGTGGAGGATGCCGTACGAGCCGTTTCTCGTGAAGATGAGCTCATTGCGGCCAGAGCACTGATAGAAAAGAAAGCAAAGAGACTCGAGGGAGCACCGAATCCCGACGAAGAGAGGAAATTGCTGTCGACGCTGATGAGAAAAGGGTTTTCACATGGCGTCATTCAACAGATTCGAGGCGAATTGCGTCAACGCATAGAGGAATAGGATGCCCCTTTTTGCATGATCTTGACAATTCTTGTTCACAAATAATAAAATAGATTTGTATTTACTTGGTGTATCATAACTTTTTGCTGGTTTTCTTACTCGTTGCCTGTGGAAACAACTGAAGACCCGTGCGACGAGTGCGGATTCAGCGGACCGAGTCGAATCGGTCTTGTTTTTTAGTCGAATGTCCGATAGTTGAACAAAACGACAGCGGCACTCCATGAAAAACGAATGCTTGGAAAGCGGGGAGATGTCTTACAATAAGGAGGTGAAATGAAAAACCTATGGATCCTATTCTAACTGTAGTCATTGTGCTCATCGCTCTGCTCATCGGTGCGGGTGCCGGCTACTTCACACGCAAATCCATTGCGGAAGCGAAGATCTCTAGCGCGGAAGAAGCTGCTAGACAGATCGTAGAAGAAGCGAAACGGGACGCCGAAGCCGTAAAGAAAGAAAAGGTACTCGAAGCCAAAGACGAAGTTTTCAAGCTTCGATCGGAAGCGGAAACCGAACTGCGCGAGCGGCGCAACGAGATACAACGTCAGGAACGTCGAATCCTGCAAAAAGAAGAATCGTTGGACCGCAAGATGGAGCAGCTGGAACGCAAAGAAGAAGAACTCTCTGAGCGTGACCGCGCCATCGCAGAACTGCAAAGCAAGGTAGAGCACTTATATAAAGAACAAGTTTCTGAGTTGGAACGTATTTCCGGTCTGACGCAGGATGAGGCGAAAAATATCATTCTGACAGATGTTGAAAATACGGTTCGCCATGAAATGGCTGTGATGATCAAAGAGATTGAAACACAGGCCAAAGAAGAGGCGGATAAGAAAGCTCGCGAAATCATTACGACCTCCATTCAGCGTTGTGCGGCTGATCACGTTGCAGAGACGACTGTATCTGTCGTGACCCTGCCAAACGACGAGATGAAAGGCCGGATCATCGGTCGTGAAGGACGAAACATTCGTGCGCTGGAAACGTTGACGGGTATTGACCTCATCATTGATGATACTCCGGAAGCTGTGATCCTGTCTGGTTTTGATCCGATTCGTCGGGAAATCGCGAAGACGGCTCTGGACAAGCTGGTTGCTGACGGGCGCATCCACCCAGCCCGCATTGAGGAAATGGTGGAGAAAGCGCGTCGGGAAGTGGACGAGCGAATCCGTGAGTATGGTGAACAGGCAACGTTTGAAACAGGCGTACACGGTTTGCACCCAGATCTGATCAAGATCCTTGGTCGTTTGCGTTATCGTACGAGCTATGGACAAAACGTACTGAAGCACTCGATGGAAGTGGCTCATCTGGCTGGATTGATGGCAGCCGAGCTGAAAGAGGACTTTAAACTGGCGAAACGCGCAGGTCTTCTTCACGATATCGGTAAAGCGATCGACCATGAGGTGGAAGGCTCCCACGTGGAAATCGGTGTGGAATTGGCCAAGAAGTACAATGAGCATCAAGTAGTTGTGAACAGTATTGCATCGCACCATGGCGATACAGAGCCAACCTCCGTTATTGCTATGTTGGTAGGAGCTGCGGATGCATTGTCTGCTGCTCGCCCAGGCGCTCGTCGTGAGACACTGGAAACCTATATCAGACGTTTAGAGAAACTGGAAGAGATCTCTGAGTCGTTCGATGGCGTAGAGAAGTCTTATGCGATTCAAGCAGGACGCGAAATCCGCGTAATGGTTCAGCCTGAAAAGATTGATGATGCAGAAGCAACACGCTTGGCACGTGATATCACGAAACGAATCGAAAATGAACTTGACTATCCGGGTCACATCAAAGTAACGGTAATCCGTGAAACACGGGCAGTTGAGTATGCAAAGTAAAGTGGCGATTATGCCACTTTACTTTTTTTCTAAGGAACGAAAACCGACATAGAGCGTTTAGAAATTCGTGATCGTGCTATAGGACTCGGCACTTGCAAAATTTCTAATCTCGCTGCGGTTGTGTATACTAGCATTGAGGTGATTGAGTATGAAGTTATTGTTTATCGGGGATATCATGGGTTCGCCCGGCAGAGATATGGTGAAGACCTACCTGCCTCTGTTAAAGAGAAAATACCAGCCCACTTTCATTGTCGCAAATGGGGAAAACGCCGCGCATGGAAGAGGGATCACGGAAAAGATTACGAAAGAGTTGTTCGAGTTTGGCGTTCATGCCATTACGCTCGGTAATCATACATGGGATCAAAAAGAGATATTCGATTTTATTGATGACGAACCGCGAATGATTCGACCAGCCAACTTCCCCGAAGGTGCTCCCGGGAAAGGGATAACGTATATAAAGCAATCAGAGGGAGAACTGGCCGTTATCAACTTACAGGGCCGGACGTTCCTGCCGCCACTGGATTGTCCTTTTAAAATGGCTGACAAACTGGTGGAGCAAGCGAGAAAACGTACCAAATACATTTTTGTGGACTTTCATGCAGAAGTCACCTCCGAAAAGCAAGCGATGGCTTGGTACCTGGATGGGAGAGTCAGTGCAGTCGTAGGTACTCACACGCACGTTCAAACCGCTGACGAGCGTGTTTTGCCACAGGGAACAGGTTTTCTGTGTGATGTCGGAATGTGTGGACCCAGCAACGGTATTCTCGGGATGGAAAGAGAAGCAGTCATTAAGAAGTTCCTGACGCAGCTGCCTGTTCGCTTTGAAGTAGCTCCAGATCCAGCGCAATTAAACGCTGTGATCATCACACTTGATAAAGCTACAGGTAACGCGAAAAAATTGGAGCGAATCCGAATTGACGCCGACCATCCGTTTATGGAATAATATGAACAAGATTAGAATTTTTTGAATCTTTCATGACAGTTAGCAGGAATTTTTAGGGGTTATGCGAATATCATTCTAATGATGACAGGATTCCTATCAGACGGGAGGTTCAAAAGGATGGAAGTATTAAAAGTTTCAGCAAAGTCTAACCCCAATTCCGTTGCTGGTGCCCTTGCCGGCGTTCTTCGTGAACGCGGGGCGGCTGAAATTCAAGCCATTGGTGCTGGGGCGCTTAATCAAGCAGTGAAGGCAGTAGCTATCGCACGAGGGTTCGTAGCGCCGAGTGGAGTTGACCTCATTTGTATTCCAGCCTTTACCGACATCGTGATTGATGGAGAAGAACGTACTGCAATCAAACTTATCGTAGAACCCAGATAACAAAACTGAACACCGTTTGGCCCGCCTGTTTGTTCGACGAATGAACAGGTTTTTTCGTTTGTTTACATAGCAATACAGGCTTGCAGACACGATGCTAAGGAGAGAGAGCGAAGATGAAAATTTTCGATGCGCACTGCGATGTATTGGGGAAACTATGGCAGAATCCACAGATTGATTATTATCAGGGAGACAAGCAGTTGCATGTAGGTTTTCCCGATCTCGAGAAAGGGAATGTAGATATACAGGTGCTTGCCTGTTTTGTTCCGACGCATGTGCCTTTTGGAAGGCGCTTTCATACCGTACTAGAAATGATTGATGTTTTTTATGAGCGGGTAGCAAGTGAGCAGTTTCGCATGATTACCACCAAGGCGGATTTGCAGGATTGCGTATTAAAGGGACGTAAAGGGGCTATTCTGTTTGTAGAAGGAGCACATGCACTGGAAGAGAGTCTCGTTCAGCTGCGGACGTGGTATCGTCTGGGTGTACGCGGAATGACTTTGACGTGGAATCACGGCAATGCTGTGGCGGATGGCAGCGGCGAACCAAATCCAGGAGGCGTAACTGCCTTCGGGAGACAAGTCGTGGCAGAGATGAATCGCTTAGGAATGATCATCGATGTATCCCACCTCTCGGATCCCGGATTCTGGGATATCATGGAGCTATCCCAGGCACCCGTTATCGCGTCACATTCCAATTCACGAAAGCTCTGCAACCATCCTCGCAATCTGACGGATGAGCAGATCAAAGCCTTGATTGCCAAGGATGGCGTCATGGGTCTCACATTCGTTGACTTCTTTACAGTAGAGGAAAAACGAAAGGTATGGATTGACGACATCTTGAGACACCTCGATCACGTTTGTGCACTCGGTGGAGTAGATCATGTGGCGTTTGGCTCTGATTTTGACGGCATTTCGCAGACATACGGGGACCTGACATGCG
This sequence comes from Brevibacillus centrosporus, assembly GCF_003710815.1. Classification (GTDB taxonomy): domain Bacteria; phylum Bacillota; class Bacilli; order Brevibacillales; family Brevibacillaceae; genus Brevibacillus; species Brevibacillus centrosporus. The sequence continues at coordinate 247,799 of NZ_RHHP01000001.1, read as the reverse complement.
CGGGTGATTATCCACTTTTACTAGAAGCTTTGCTAAAACGTTATAAAGAAGAAGAAGTAATGAAATTTGTGCAAGGAAACTGGTTGCGTGTTTTCGGAAACGTGCTACAATGATAAATGAAGATATATTAATGAACCAAGTTCAACATTAAAATTCAGGTCAAAAGTAAGTTGAGTAAAAGCACTTGCAATTTTACATGGACAGGACTACAATTACTACTGTCTATGCACAAAATTGTCACATCTTATGTAAGATGGGCAGCTTTTCTCACAGTCACTGAAAGGGTGGAATCTGAATGATTAGTCAACTTTCTTGGAAAGTTGGAGGACAGCAAGGGGAGGGCATCGAGAGTACTGGTGAGATCTTCTCGATGGCGATGAACCGGATGGGTTACCATCTGTACAGCTATCGTCACTTCTCTTCCCGTATTAAGGGTGGACACACGAACAACAAAATCCGCGTGAGCACTACGCCTATGCGCGCGATTTCCGACGATCTGGACATCCTCGTAGCTTTCGACCAGGAGACGATCGATTTCAATGCGCACGAGCTGCGCGAAGGCGGCATCATCATCGCGGATGCCAAATTCAATCCAAAATTGCCAGACGGTTTGAAGGAAGTTCGCTTCTTGACCGTACCACTTACTGAAATTGCAGATGAACTGGGAACTTCCCTGATGAAAAACATGGTGTCGATCGGTGCTTCCAGCGCAATCCTGGGTATCCCAGTAGAAAGCTACCGCGTCATCGTTGAAGATATGTTCCTCCGCAAAGGCGAAAAAGTGGTTGAGAAGAACATGGACGCTATTCGCCGCGGTTTCGAGTATGTAAGCGAATTAACAGGTGGTCAACTGCCTGAGTTCCAACTCGATAAAGCAGATCCACAAAAACAATTGTTTCTGATCGGTAACGATGCGATCGCTCTCGGTGCAGTAGCTGCAGGATGCCGTTTCATGCCTGCTTACCCAATTACTCCTGCTTCCGAAGTAATGGAATACCTCATTAAAAAGCTGCCTAAACTGGGTGGTACGGTTATCCAAACAGAAGACGAAATCGCTGCGATCACCATGGCAATCGGTGCTAACTTCGCTGGTGCACGTTCCTTGACCGCATCTGCAGGTCCTGGTCTGTCCCTGATGATGGAAGCAATCGGTCTGGCTGGTATTACCGAGACTCCAGTTGTTATCGTAGATACGCAACGTGGTGGTCCATCTACTGGTATGCCAACCAAAATCGAGCAATCCGACGTAAACGCAATGATCTATGGTACTCATGGTGACATTCCGAAAGTCGTAATCGCTCCTAGCACAGTGGAAGAATGCTTCTATGATACAGTTGAAGCTTTCAACCTGGCTGAAGAATATCAACTCCCAGTTATCGTGGTAACTGACTTGACTCTGTCCTTGGGTAAACAAACCGTTGTACCTTTCGACTACAACCAAGTTGAAATCCGCCGCGGTAAACTGCTCGCTGGACAAGAATTGCCTGAGAAAGAGCAAAACGACCTGTTCAAACGTTATGAAGTAACCGAAGACGGCGTTTCTCCTCGTGTTATTCCTGGCCAAAAATACGGTTTGCACCACGTTACCGGTGTAGAGCATGACCAAACTGGTCGTCCTTCCGAGAACGCAGCTAACCGTAAAGCTCAAATGGAAAAACGTATGCGCAAGCTGGACGGCGTGCTGAAAAACTTCAAAAATGCTGTAACCGCTGACGCACCTCATGCAGATGCTGATGTTCTGGTTGTTGGTATTAACTCCACAATCGGTACAATCCAAGAAGCAAAAGTTCGTCTGGAGCAAGAGGGTGTGAAGGTTAACCATGCCCAAATTCGCCTGTTGCACCCATTCCCGGCTGAGGAAATGGCAGCACTTGTAGCAAAAGCGAAAAAGGTTGTTGTCGTAGAACACAACATCCAAGGACAAGTTACAAACCTTCTCAAACAGCACGTAGGCAACGCAGAGAAGATCGAATCCGTGCTGAAATATGACGGAAATCCGTTCTTGCCAAAAGAAATTTATGCTGAAGTGAAGGAGCTGGTAAAACATGGCGACTATGAAAGAGTTTCGAAATAACGTTAAGCCAAACTGGTGCCCAGGCTGTGGTGACTTCTCCATTCAAGCAGCGATTCAACGTGCTGCAGCGAATGTAGGCTTGGAGCCTGAAAATCTGGCACTTATCTCTGGTATCGGTTGTTCCGGTCGTATTTCCGGTTACATCAACTGCTATGGTCTCCACGGTATTCACGGACGTTCCTTGCCAATCGCACAAGGTGTGAAAATGGCGAACCGTGAGCTGACTGTACTTGCTGCAGGTGGCGACGGTGACGGTTTCGCAATCGGTATGGGTCACACTGTACATGCTATCCGTCGTAACATGAACATCACGTACATCGTAATGGATAACCAAATCTATGGTCTGACAAAAGGTCAAACCTCTCCGCGTTCCGCGACTGGTTTCGTGACCAAGTCTACACCAGGCGGTTCCATCGAGTCTTCCATTTCTCCAGTGGAACTGGCGTTGTCCGTTGGCGCAACCTTTGTTGCCCAATCGTTCTCCAGCGATCTGAAAGGCTTGACTGAGCTGATCGAAAAAGGTATCCAACACGAAGGCTTCTCCCTGATCAACGTATTCAGCCCTTGTGTAACTTACAACAAAGTGAACACTTACGATTGGTTCAAAGAGAACATCGTACCAGTTGATACAATCGAAGGCTACGATCCTCATGACCGAATCAAAGCAATGTCCACTTCTATGCAATACAAAGGTCTGATCACTGGTCTGATCTACCAAAACACCGAGCAAAAATCTTATGAGTCCCTCGTAAAAGGATTCAAAGAAGAAGGCTTGGCAAACCAAGACATTCGCTTGTCTGAAGAAGACTTCGCGAAACTGGTTGCAGAATTTGCATAAGGTTTCGATGAAAAACCTCTCCTTTCCGGGAGAGGTTTTTTTGTGTTCTTGTTAAGGAAGTGTTTTGCCGCGCCATTGTCGGTAAAAAAGCATCACGAGGAAAAAGACGACGAGCTGTCCAAATAGCGGGTAGAGGAAGCGGAGAAGGGAGCTGAAGCCAACAAAGCTGATGAAATAGCTGATCGCGAGGATTCCTAGAAGAATAGTCGGTCCTCGCAGACGAGTCACAAGTCGAAGCTGTTCCGCCAGACCGAAGACGTTGGCAACGAGAGTAGAGAAAATTTCCGCGTATACCAGCAAGGAAAAGAGTAGAGGAATGCCGCGCCCTACACCTTGCAGCAAGGCAATCATCGGCATTTCCGCGTGTTGTATGCCCGGCATTCTCGATGACAAAGAAGCAAAAGCGAGAATGAGCAAGAGGCCAATTCCAAGCCCCCCAATGACCCCACCTGCCACTAGCGGCTTCTCACTTGAACTTTGACGTCCAATCGGTACAAGTACTGCTTGTGTAAGTGTTACGTTTAAGGCAACATAATAAAAGGGAGAGCTTAACCAGGCAAATGGCCGAGTCGATTCTGCGATCATAATTGGGTCTGCCCATGGTTTCGTGTAAAGAAATACGAGAAAGGTGAAAGCGATCAGAGTCGGTACGAAAATACTGTTTACTCGATGAATGGCAAAAAGCCCTTTGCGGGTGGCGAAGAAAATCATCAGCATACTGATCCAGATGCCGACCTGCGAAGGAAGCTGAAACGATTCCCAGAAGATCGCTCCTGTCGCGGCAAGCATGACAGATGTCGTTCCAAACAATACGGTTAATAGCAAGCTGTTAAAGACCGTTCCAAATGGATGCCCAAATAAATACGTACTCACATCCTGGTAGGAATTGGCCTGAATTCGGTAGGAAATCAACATAACACGTATACCAGCCCATATGAAAAGGGCGGTCGCGAGCAAGATTCCAACCAGGCCTTGTGTTCCATATTGAACAAAGAATTCTACGATTTCCCTGCCAGAGGCAAAACCGGCTCCCACGACGGTCCCGATGTACGTAAAAGCGATCTGCCATGCGGTTCTCCATGATCCTTGCATCTCAGACCTCCTGTCCCACCTTATTCCATCCTATGAATAGGAGTGATCCGAATATGCGCGTTACTGTCTTGGGTTATCAATCTCCTTATCCCGGACCTGGAGGGGCTACCCCTGGGTACCTCGTTGAAACCGACCAGCTGCGAATTCTGCTTGACTGCGGAAGCGGTGTGCTGGCCAATCTCGGGAGGCATTACCCGATCTATGAGCTGGATGCGTTGTTCCTCTCTCATTATCATCACGATCATGTTGCCGATTTGGGTGTGCTTCAATATGGATTGATGGTTCATCAGCTGTTTGGAGAAAGGGACCCTCAAAAGCCTTTGCCTATCTACGCACCGAATACGCCTGTCCAAAATGTACAGTCGCTGACATACCGGGCAGCCACAGCATTTCAGCCAATTGACGAGCAAGCATCTGTGACGCTGGGAGATCTTCACGTGCGATTTTTGAGAACCGATCATGGCGATGGTGACCCGTGCTACGCTATGCGTCTGGAGTGTGGAGGAAAGGTTCTTGTCTATGGGGCAGACAGTGGTCCTGGCACGCCGTGGGGAGCGTTTCTCGAAGAAGCGAATTTGTTTATAGGGGAAGGTACCTATTTGGACCACAATTTGCCACAAAAACCGAACGGACATTTATCCGTACGGCAGGCAGCGGAGGTAGCAGAAAGTCACCGCTGCGGTTCACTCTTGCTCACCCATCTCTACCATGGGTATGATCCTGCGGAGGTCCGCCGTCAAGCGGCAGGCTATACAGCAGGGAACTGCCAAGTTGCAGAGATCGGGTTGCAGATTCATTTGTAGTTTAAGCGGAAACCACATAGTAAGGAGAATGCCAACATGTTTCCAAATGTATTGGAGGTAGCGCGAGCATTGATAAAAGAGAGGGTTCGCGCAGGAGAAACGGTCATTGATGCAACGATGGGAAACGGCAATGACACGTTGTTTCTCGCCCAGCTCGTTCAAGAGAGCGGCAGAGTCATCGCTTTTGATATTCAGCCGTTGGCGATGGAAAAAACGAAAGAGCGCCTGGTTCGCGAGGGAGTAGCTGATCGCGTAGAAATGCGGCTTGTCAGTCACGAAGAGATTCAGTCTTTGCAAGAGCAAGTAGGAGCCATCATGTTCAATCTGGGATATCTGCCAGGTGGGGATAAGGAAATCACGACGCAAGCGGCAAGTACGATTCGGGCCATCGAATCTGGTCTGAAGCTGCTGCGTCCCGGTGGCATCATGACAGTCATGATCTATTGGGGACACTCCGCAGGACAGGTGGAAAAGGACGCAGTTGAATCCTTTTGTCAAACGCTGAGTCAGATGGACTATTTGGTGTTGAAATACCAGTACATAAACCAACAGAATCAGGCGCCTTTCTTGCTCGCGGTTGAGCGTAGGGGAGAATAGGAAAAGTTAGGCTCTTTTCCCGGGCAAGCGCAGATTGCGACAGAGAAATCAAGGGAACCAAGAATTCTGTCAGAATCAGCGATGCCAACGAAGGCTAGTCGCGTGAAAAATAGGCACGCCCCAAGGGTTCAAGGCACATACCTTATGTTGAGGAACGCAGCAAGGGGGATCTATGTGAAGAGAATCGGCATTATGTTGGATTGGGGCATCATGCAGAAAGGAATCAAAGGAGACAAGTCATACGAGCGTTTGCCTTATTATGTCGAAATCGGAAAAGAACTGGACATGGAACCAGTCTTCTTTCATCCGTTTCATGTGCTGGCTGGAGATGAAAAAGTACATGGGTATTTTTGGAATGGGAATCGGCTAGTCCCCCGTCTGGTTCAGATCCCACGTGTCATTCACAATCGAGTCCTAACTGGCGATGGCCGCGCACGGGCAGTGATTCAGCGGTTAAGTCGAAAGAAGACCGTTTTTAATGGCCTGGTTGTGCGGGATAAACGCAAGGTTCATCAGATGCTGTGGAAAAATCCGAGCATCCGCAAATATTTACCCCACACCGTACCTTACTCGGCGGAGCAGCTCCGTGTGTTTCTGGAGAAATACCGAATCGTTTATGTAAAGCCGTCCATCGGTTCAGTAGGGATCGGTGTGGCGCGCATTGAAAAGCACGGAAACGAGTATCATTTTATTGCCTCGAAGAAAAGAAGCACGATGGCGTTGCCAAAGCTATTGCGCACTGTCCGCAAATGGGTGGCAGGAAGGCGATTTCTCATTCAGCAAGGCATTCATTTGGCGAGATATGAAGGAAAGACCTTTGACATTCGAGTATCGGTCCAGAAAAATGGAGAACGGGAATGGACAGTTAGCGGAATGGTCGCAAAGGTTGCCAACCAGAAAAACAAGCTGAGCAACCTGTCTCGTGGAGGCAGGGCCGTTCCATTAACCACCGCGATCGCAGCGACATTTACCGCAGATGAACAGCTAGAGACGATGGAGCGCATCACGGAGGCCGCTATCGAGATTGCCAAACAGTACGGCCAGCATTTTCCCTCTCTGGCGGACTTAGGCATGGATATGGGGATTGATGACAAAGGGAATCCGTTTCTGATCGAGGTAAACGTCAGAGATCAGCGTTACTCCTTTTACAAAGCGGGGGAGAAGGCCATGTTCAAGAGGACATACCGGCACCCCATGGAATACGCGCACACCTTGATCCATGAAGGGAAGAAAGGGAAGCAGCAGCTTGCTTGATAAAACAGGAACTAAAAAAGAACGGGAGCAAATGCATCCGTTCTTTTTGCTGTTATTCTGCAGGAGAGGTCGGCTGATGGTCGGCCAGTGTCGTGAAGGGCAGGTTGCGGAAATGGCGATAAGCGAGTGCCAAGATCGATTTCCGTGTAAGGATACCTTGGAAATAGTGCTCATCATCTTCAATGCAGATAAACGGGTGATTGATGGAGACCTCCAAAGCCTTTAGAAAATCATCCGTGTACTTCAACCGGGCGATCTTGGTTTCCATGACTTCATCTACCGTATGTTCGGACATTTTTTCCGTTTCAAATCGTTCTAAACCTAATGCTTTATTCATGATCATGTTTGTGCTGATTAAACCGTGCAAACGATACTGGAGATCCAATACGGGAATAGCGGAATAGCCTGACTTGATGAGCACGAGCAAGGCATGCTCAAGAGAGTTGCCCAATTGTACGTGAGCGACTTTTGTGGAAGCAATGATGAGATCTTTAATGGGTGTATGTAACAATGGGATATCCTGGTTCATCTGGATCCACCACCTCTTCTTTTGTCTATGGCAGTAACGCTGCCAGTGGTTCTCTTCTATGATACCGTAAGCAGCTTGCCAGTGGTAGGGCTGAAAAAAGAAAAAGCCCGGCAGTTTTGCCGGGTAATGAATCGAGGTGTGGAACAATTGTCCCTATTAGTAGTATGCAAGATCACTTGCCTTTTTACATTAGGAGTTTGAAGGAAAGGGGGCTAGTTCTACGCCTTGTGAGCTTCCACACGGTAGACGGCCTTGGATTTTGGTTTCGGTCTACCTCCGCGTGTCCAGTGAGAGATCAATGTGTGCTCGTACAAGAAGATGCACAAGGGCGGTGTAATGACGAACATCGCCAGCATCAGGATCGGAGTCGACCAATCCAGACGGAAAATCACGTAGCTCTCCAGCAAGAACAGGATCAAGGGATGGACAATGTAGATGGCCATATTTTGCTTTGCTAAGCGGGATAGCCACGCTCCAAGAGTAGGCAAAGACCCAAGATAGCGGGAAAGCGAGTAAAAGGCAACCAAGAAGCTCAGTGTGTAGATCAAGTACAGAGGATCAAAGATGTTGAGACTCTCTGCATAGCTCTTGGAGCCATTTAGATACTTCGTCATGATCACTGCACCCGATACAATGGTTACGACGTAGGCAACCAAGCGTAGGCGGGTAGTCCAGGCACGCCATTCCTCCACATGCAGACCCGCATAAGCGCCGAGTGCAAACGTGAAAATGTACATGTAGAAGTAGTTTTGCCCGGCAACATAGCTGTGCTGGATCAGTCCGAGAAATGCGTTGGCGGACCAGTCAATCGCCCACAAGGAATCGACAAAGAGGGCCTGATACAGCATGTAAAGACCGATTTGTCCTAGGAACAGCACGCCGAGCATTTTCAAGGATAAATAGCGTTCTATCCATGGCTTCGTCAAGAAAAACAGCAGGTTTAGCTGCAAATACAACGGAATATAGTACAGGTGGTAAAAGGAGCTGCCTGTAAACAAGCTGTGAAAGAACGGACCCGCCAATTCAACGGGATTTATCGTCTGCAGCTGAAAACCAGTAAAAATCGCTGTCCAAATGATGTAAGGAAGAACAATGACACGCCAGCGCTTTCGCCAAAAGGCTGCCCAGTCCATCTGCTTTTTTTGGTGCCAGTAAAACAGGAGCATCCCCGTTGCAAAGATAAACAAGGATCGTCCAAAGCGCAATAAAATCAAGGATATCGCTTCAATGTCACCATTCCAAGGGTAATCGGTTTGATTCTCAACGAAAAATCCCAGGATGTGAATGATCAAGACCGTACATGCCCCGAAAACAAAAAGGGCATTCAGATCCTGAAACGTCCCCTTTCGATTGGTATTCATATGACCTCCAGTATTCTCACCGAAAGCATCTAAAATCAGTTGAATCGAGCCATTATTTTGGCAACACCCAATCTGATGCAGTCAGTTCTTTTGCTGTAAACGAAAACAAATGCAAACGCTGCGAGAGATGCTCATGGGCGTCCTGATGCAGATCGTTTTGCAAAGTAAACGGAGTAGGGGTTACAGGCCACTCCGTACGAATCGTGGAAAGCAGGCGTGCCTTCACATCTTCTACGGATACGAGCTTCCCAGTCAAACCGGCGATGCTGCCTACCGTCGACCCATCGATGCGCGGAATGGGCTTGTGGTTCTCCATTTCGTCTAATCCAGCAATTTGATAAAAACGTTCCATCCATTCGCCACGTGGTCTTTCATCTACATTAATGCAAAGCTGTAGAATCGAGCCAAACCGCGTCCGACGTTGGGCCATTCCACCAATTTTTTTTCCTTTGAGTGAGAAATCGTATTCCCCCGCACAGTAAGAGCCGGCTACTTCGCCAAATTGAAGGGTTCCAAAATCGCGCAGCCCCACTTGCAGCAGCTGGGCAACGAAAGAAAAGAACGAATCAATCGAGATCGTCGTATCCGGCAATAAACAGGCAACATTCAGTACACCTGCATCCAATGGCACACAGGCCCCTCCAGAAGAGCGCAGCACACAGCCAAAGCCTTCCTTGCCAAATTGGCGCAAAGCCTTCTCCAGGTGCGGTAATTTCGCGTCTCGACGCCCCAGATACAGCGCTTGATCATATACCCAAAGGTGAATGACACCAGATGCGTTCGGATCGCGCAAACTCGCAGCCAACGCTTCATCTCGAACTAGCGGTTCAAGTGGACTTTCCTGATAAGTCCCGGAATCCATCCAGTGAAACGGCTGATTGACAGAAATGGACATAAGAAACCCCTCATCGAACAAGAATAGCTACCATTATACAACTGAACGGAGTACATTTCTAGGTTTTGACGCCCTTTTTTTATCGTGGTAAAAGATGCTTTCGATAAAGATTATGTAAAAAATCGGTAAAGAACGGACGAGCTTCGGAGTGACTGGAGCTGCTGTGAAATGATTCATGGTGAAAAAATGCCCGACACCATCGAGCTCTAGTGTCGGGCGGGGCACTCATGAAATTACTTCACTTCTTTAAAGGAGAAGTTGTCGAGGTACGTCAGTTTGCTTGGTGTCTCCTTCGTTGCGGCGCGCTGCAGGTACAGACCGATCTTCGTGCCTTCCTGGTTTACCTGCTGCTGTCCGAATAGGAATTGTCCGTTCATGTAAATCGAGACAGAAGAGCCGTTCACGACTACCTTCAATCGGTTGCTCGACTTCAGTTTGTAGGAGCCAGAAGCGATCCAATCGATGTTCTCATTGTTCACATCGTTTACTTTGCCAAGAACGACACGATCTTTTTGCACGAAGACGACGTTTGCTTTGCCGTCTTTGCCGTTAAAGAACAGGCCGCCCAATCCTTGTGTACCGGAGACGTTGACGTCTGCTGTAAGTTCGTAATGGGTCACTTTGTTCGACTCTTCCCATTTGACAGGGAGGAAGAAGTGATCGAGATTTTTATCCGTTGTAATGGCTGTTAGCTGTTTGTTGATAACACCCCATGTGCCTTTTGCATTGTCGGTATCCCATTTTTTCATGCTGGTGTCAGAGAAATCATCTGTGATGCTAATGGGTGTCGGCTTTGGTTCCTCTGGCGTAGGGAAAACCACCTTGACTTCATCGTCGTCATTGCGATCGATCAGAGCACGGTAGAGCAGGGATGCCGCTTCCGCACGGGTAATCGGATCTTGCGGACGGAAGTAATTGTTGGAACCTTGCATCAGATTGGTCTGAATGGCGATGGCGATGTAGTTGCGTAGGGCTGGAGAAATATCGTCATCATCGCGGAATTTTTTCAGCTGGTTCAGATCCGCTTTGTATTTTTTGTCGTAGCCAAGCAGGCGAACCAGGGCAACGGCGATATCTTCACGAACGGCAACGTCATTTGGTTTGTACGTGTAAGTGGAACCGGACTTGTATCCAGTCAGATAAGGCTTGGCGTACTCTACATAGTAGAACGCCCAGTGGGATTTCGGAACATCCTTAAAGGTTTGCGAAATGGAGCGCTTGTCAATGTCAACATCCGCGGCGGCAATCATGATTTTTGCAAACTCTGCACGAGTTACCTTGTTGTTTGGACGGAATGTTCGGTCGTCGTACCCGGCGATAATCCCTTTTTCAGCCATCTCCGTAATTTCCTTGTATGCCCAGTGACTGCGCGGGACATCGGAAAAAGAGGAGTTAGCTGCACTCACAAAGGGAACGACAGTCAAGAACATCATCACCGATAAAAATAGGGCTAGTGCTCTTTTCATGTTGAACCTCCTCAAATTGGATTGTGTTTTTGCGTCTGGCTGTTATTCTGACGCGGGGTGGGTAGGGAATGTTGCAAGAGATAAAAAGTTTTTTGGGAAAAATGGGTAAAAGGTCTTTGGAGAGTGGCTGGAAAACAGGAGGAGCTTCCTAGAATAATGGTCCTGCAAGGTCTTTCGGAGTAAAATGGAGAAATCGCCACTAGCAAACGTACAGACGAGCTCTGTTTGATTGGTATAGGATAAAACAAGCAGGTTTATAGCTACATCGCGTAGGAGGATATATCGTTTCAGGAACACTTACTCGTGTGGGGAACGATTACTTGTACCTGGCACCGAACTAGGTTCCTTTTGCAAACATACTCTATATAGAAGAGGTATCGTAGCCTTAGTCTAAACAGAAGAGGTGAAGCGCTTTGGCCAGTATTTCCCCCAACAATCAGCTTCCATTTCCAGGCTCCCCTTTGTATCAATTGCTGACGAAGCACATCGGAGAAAACATTACAGTCTTCACGATGAATGGAGAAATCACGGGAGAGCTGTCGGGAGTAAATACGGGGTACATCACCGTCACAAAGGATACGTTCTCCGAAGTGCACATCGTCTTCGGGACCGTGATCAGCTTCTCGTTTCACTAAAAGAGCACTTGCCCAGTGCTCTTTTTTGCTGCTCTTTACATGGCTTTCGATTGAAAAGGGCCATTGTTCCGATTTCGCCTCATTATGCATTAGCGATGTATCGCCCAAAATGCTATAATTCTGTATTGGTGACTACTGACAATTATTCTAGTTGAGGTGATACATGATGAAGGATACGAAAGAGGCGACTGGGGACTTAAAATCCGCTAAGTCCCCGAAGACCACGGCAGACTTTGCAAAATTCTTTCAAGCCCCTTCCTTAAAGGATGCGAAGCAGCGGGGTAAAGAAGAAATACAGGTACACTACGACTTTACGATCGCGGAAGACATGCGGGAAATCGGGAAAGGCAAGAGCTATCATGTGCGCACCTATGGCTGCCAAATGAACGAGCACGATTCCGAGACGATCTCCGGAATTTTGGAGCAGATGGGCTACACGGCTTCCGAGGAAATCGAAAATGCCGATGTCATTCTGTTCAATACCTGTGCGATCCGGGAAAATGCGGAGGACAAGGTATTCGGTGAGCTGGGGCACATGAAGCGCCTGAAGAACAACAACCCGAACCTCATTCTCGGCGTATGCGGCTGTATGTCGCAAGAAGAGAAGGTCGTAAACAAAATCCTCAAGAGCTACCAGCAAGTCGACCTGATCTTCGGGACACACAATATCCATCGCCTGCCTGAGCTCATGCGCGATGCCATGTTCAGCAAGGAAATGGTGATCGAGGTATGGTCCAAAGAAGGCGATATCGTCGAAAACATGCCAAAAATCCGTGAAGGCAACACGAAGGCATGGGTCAACATCATGTACGGCTGTGATAAGTTCTGTACGTACTGTATCGTACCGTACACTCGCGGCAAAGAGCGCAGCCGCCGTCCCGAAGACGTCATCGCAGAAGTGCGGGATCTGGCACGACAAGGCTTTAAGGAAATCATGCTGCTGGGGCAAAATGTGAACGCGTACGGAAAGGACTTCGAAGATATCCAATACGGTTTCGGCGATCTCCTGGACGAAATCCGCAAGATTGATATCCCGCGTATCCGTTTTACCACAAGCCACCCGAGAGATTTCGACGATCATTTGATCGAGGTATTGGCAAAAGGCGGCAATCTGGTTGAGCAGATTCACTTGCCAGTGCAATCGGGCTCGAGTGAGGTTCTGAAACGGATGGCTCGCAAGTACACGCGCGAACACTACCTGGAGCTCGTGCGCAAAATCAAAGCGGCTATCCCGAATGTATCCCTTTCGTCGGATATCATCGTTGGCTTCCCGGGAGAAACCGATGAGCAATTCGAAGAGACCATTTCTATGGTAGAAGAGGTCCGCTACGATTTTGCGTATACCTTCATTTACTCTCCACGGGAAGGCACTCCTGCTGCGGTCATGGAGGATAACGTACCGATGGAAGTGAAGAAAGCCCGCCTGTACCGTCTAAACGAGGTGCTGGCGAAAATCGGTCTGGAGCAAAATAAAAAGCTGCAGGACCAAGTGCTGGAGGTTCTAGTTGAGGGCGAGTCGAAAACCAACGCTGAGGTGTTGGCTGGTCGCACACGCACCAATAAGCTGGTTCACTTCAAAGGCGATCATTCTTTGATTGGACAATATGTGCATGTAAAAATTACAGATGCGAAAACGTGGACACTCCACGGAGAAATCGTTACTACAGTCGAGGTGTAAAGAGATGGAACAAACCAACGTATATACACAAAAAGAAATTTTAGACAAAGCACGTGAACTGGCAGCGATGATCTCACGTACAAATGAAGTAGACTTTTTCAAACGAGCAGAATTGCAAATCAAGCACAATGAGCGCGTACAAGAGCTGATCGATTCCTTGAAGCAAAAGCAGAAGCAAATGGTGATGTTTGAGTCCATCAACAAGCCTGAGCTGGTGAAAAAGGTGGAAGAAGAGTTCAATGCGATGCAGGATGAGCTCGATTCGATTCCGATCGTCACCGAGTTCAAGCAATCGCAAGTGGATGTAAACGACTTGCTGCAAATGGTAACCAACGTGATCACAAACACGGTCTCGGAGCGAATCATTTTGGATACCGGCGGCAATCCGCTGACGGGAGAAACCGGCGGCGGTCCTGAGAAAAAACACGATGGCGGCTGCTGCTCCTAATCCGAACGGCGATGAGCTTTCCAACGACTTTCTCTAAAATAAGGTGGGTGTTTGCACCCTAGCCGAATGCCCTGCATACAAATGTACAGAAACGTTGTATGGAGGAGGTAACGAAATGTCGGGTACAGACAAAGATCTACAGTGCCGGGAACTCATCGCGAAAGCTGTCTGCGGTAAAGGCCATAAATTCTCTACTACCACCCACACCATCATACCGTCGCAAACTCCTTCGACGATCCTCGGATGCTGGATTATAAACACGAACTTCCAGGCAGAGAAAGTCGGAGACGCGGTTGAAGTATCTGGTACGTATGACGTCAACCTGTGGTTCTCGTTTGCAAATAACACGCAAACCGAAGTCAAGCGGGAAACTGTCAAGTTCTCCGTACTCGTTCCGCTAACGTTCTTCGACAAAAACTGCAGAGGCGATCTTGAAATCGTCGCTCGAGCCGTGGAACAACCGAAGTGCGTAAAAGCAGAGTTGAGTCCTGGAGGAACGATCACAGTCAAGGTTGAAAGCGAGTTTGCGGTAGAGATCATTGGTGAAACGAAAGTCTGCGTTGTTGTCTGCAATAACTGCGATGAAAAAGACTTCCATGTACTTGGTGACTACGAAGAAAACAGCGACGAATTCGATGACTTTGATTCCGCCACATTGCTCGATGAGCTTGACTAAAGAGGAGATCCTTATCTCCTCTTTTTTCTTTTTCTATAGGAAGAAACGCAAGGTAGCTTCGAGACTCACTCTTTTCTGGGCGCATACATAGGATAATGCAGAAGAACGAGGGGGAGTGATGGCATGCCTGCACGCAAGCATCAGGGAGAACAAGTGCTGCCACAGATGACAGCGAATGCCAAGGAAGCCGTCGAATTCTTGAAGCGTCCGGAAGTTGGTCGATGGCTGCTGCGTCTGGCAGGTATTCCCGTAACAACAGGCAAAAGCTCCCTGCCAGGCTGGCGCACCTATCAGGTCTGCCTGTATCAGGAGCATGTGCTGGATATGGTTCGCAGTTCGGAGAGTCCGCACTGGCTATTGCAAAAGCTTGCTGATCCCGAGCTGGAAACAGTCGTTCTCCCCTCGGCGGAACCCGAGATCAATCTCGTAAAGAGTGTTGCTGCGCGAAGTCTGTATGCTGCAGGAATTGATGCGGGTCAAGTGACGATCATGGCCGCATCGGCTCATCGTGCGAAAGTCGTCCGCGTTGACCCGGATTGGCCATTGAAATCCGTGGATCTATTCGTTGAGAAAGCGGAGAAGTGGTGGAATTCAAAAATGGCAGCGCAACCCCAAGAGCTTTCGGCAATGGGGGCGGACCCCGAGTTTGCTTTGCGCAAGCCTGAAGGTAGTATGGCGCTTGCCTCCGACTTTCTAAAGGTAAATGGAATCGTCGGCTGTGATACGACAAGATACAGGGAAGAGCTAGCCATGCATCAGCATCCTGTGGCAGAGCTGCGGCCTGCTCCATCTGAAGATCCGGATGAGCTGTTCTTTCATGTGCACGACGCCTTAAAGCTGGCTGGCAAAAAAATAAACAATCGACATATTGAATGGCTAGCTGGGGGAATGCCTTTTCCAGGCTATCCAATTGGCGGGCATATTCACTTTGGCGGCCTGACTCCGACCTTTTCCCTGCGCCGAAAGCTCGACGCTTATTTAGCGATTCCGCTGGTTCTGATCGAGGACAGTGGATGTCGCCAACGGAGGAAGCGGTACGGATTTCTGGGAGATGTTCGGGAGAAAGAATACGGCTTTGAGTATCGTACATTGCCAAGCTGGCTGGTGCACCCGGATGTGACCAGGGGATTGCTGCATCTGGCGCATTTGGTCGTGTCGTGCCAGCATGAGCTGAAGGCAGCTCCGCATCTTCAGCTTCCAGTCATTAAAGCATACTATCGCGGGGATAAAAACTACCTGATCGAATACGTGCTTAAAATTTGGAAGGAGCTAAAAACGCTGCCCGGGTACACGCTTTCCCGAACCCATCTGGATCGCTATTTTACGTATTTGCTCTCCACAGAATTCTGGCCGGCAACGGAAGACTTGCGCAAGTCTTGGGGGTTTGTCTAGGTGCCCGACACAGTTCAACATTGGATGGAAAACATGATATAATAGCAGACGAGATTGGTAGCTAGGAGAAGAAAACAATGACTGCATATACACCGATGATTCAACAGTATCTGGCGATCAAAAAAGATTATCCGGATACTTTCTTATTTTTTCGCTTAGGCGACTTTTATGAACTGTTCTTTGATGATGCTGTTTTGGCTTCCCGCGAGCTGGAGATTACACTTACAGGTCGTGAAGGCGGCGGTACAGAGCGTATTCCGATGTGTGGCGTACCTCATCATGCGGCCGACACCTATATTGCCGAGCTGTTGAAAAAGGGCTATAAAATTGCGGTTTGCGAACAAGTAGAGGACCCGAAGGAAGCAAAGGGCGTGGTCAGACGAGAAGTGACTCGTGTGGTCACGCCTGGAACGATGATGGAGGGCAAGTGGCTGACGGACAAGGAAAACAACTACATGGCCGCTGTCGCAGAGCTGGACGGACGTACGGGAATCGCTGCGTGCGATATGAGTACGGGAGAGATGTATGTGACGTCGCTTGTGGGTCATGGCGAGTCCGTGATCGACGAAGCGCTGCAGTATCGTCCAAAAGAACTGGTTTTTTGCGGCCTGGCTACGATCCCCAAGACAGCCCTGCCCCATACTGTACTGGATAGAAACGAGATCGATGCCTTTGCGGTAGATGTCCAGTACCAGGAGCAGGCAAAAGAGCTTGACGCCGTGATGCGTACAGCAGTCAACGCCCTGCTAGGTTACATAGGCACGACGCAAAAACGCAGTCTTGCTCACATGCGGCTGATCAAACGCTACGATGCCAGACAGTACTTGCAGATGGACGGCTTTTCTCGGCGCAATCTGGAGCTGACCGAAACCATCCGGGACAAGTCCAAAAAAGGATCGTTGCTTTGGCTGCTGGATCGTACGGAGACGGCGATGGGAGGCCGGCTGTTGCGAAGATGGATCGAGAGGCCACTCCTTCGAGCGAACGAGCTGCAGGCACGACTGGACGCAGTGGAAGCTTTGAAAGGCGATTTGCTGCTTCGCTCCGATGTCCGAAGCTGCCTGGACAGGGTATATGATCTGGAGCGTCTCGCAGGACGCATTTCCTATGGAAACGCCAATGCCCGCGACCTCATTCAGCTGCGCTATTCACTCGAAGCTGTTCCAGAGCTGAAGCTTCTATTGAAGGAAACGAAGTCACCGGTGCTTGCGGATTTGGCAGCTGGAATGGATAATTGTGCAGATATCGTTCAATTCCTGCAAAGTGCATTGGTCGATGATCCCCCCATTTCCGTACGTGAAGGTGGGATGATCCGAACCGGCTACGATGAATACTTGGACAAGCTTCATTCGGCAAGTCGAGACGGAAAAACGTGGATTGCACAGCTGGAACAGGGGGAGCGCGAAGCTACCGGAATTCGTTCCTTGAAGGTGGGCTTTAATAAAGTCTTTGGGTACTACATCGAAGTTTCCAAATCCAATATTGCCAATGTTCCTGCGGGACGCTATGAGCGCAAGCAGACGCTGGCAAATGCGGAGCGGTATATCACACCTGAGCTGAAAGAACGAGAGGCATTGATTCTTGAAGCGGAAGAAAAGATGATCGAGCTGGAATATCAATTGTTTTCCGCGGTTCGATCCGAGGTGGCACAGCACATTCCGCGCTTGCAAGGGCTGGCTGAACGAATCGCCTCCGTCGATGTTCTGCAGTCATTTGCCACTGTCAGTGACGAGCGTGGTTACGTGCGCCCCGAGCTGACGGAGACGGGTGAGTACGTCATTACCGAAGGACGACATCCCGTTGTTGAAGCCGTGCTGGAGCGGGAGAAGTACGTTGCCAATGACGCGCGAATGGATCAGCAGCAGCGGCAGGTTCTTTTGATTACAGGTCCCAATATGGCGGGGAAGAGCACGTACATGCGGCAAATTGCGCTGATTACCGTGATGGCGCAGGTCGGTTGCTTCGTACCAGCCAAGTCAGCCAAGCTGGCACTCGTAGATCAGATCTTTACCCGCATTGGCGCAGCTGATGATCTGGCAGGCGGACACAGTACGTTCATGGTCGAAATGCTGGAGACGAAGCATGCTCTGCAAAAGGCGACGTCCCAAAGTCTGATTTTGCTCGATGAGATCGGTCGAGGCACTTCTACCTACGATGGTATGGCGCTGGCGCAAGCAGTGATCGAGTACATCTGCCAAAAGATCGGGGCAAAAACGCTGTTTTCCACGCATTATCACGAATTGACGAGTCTGGAAGAGACCATGAGCGGGGTCGTAAACGTGCACGCTCGCTGCGAGGAACGAGATGGCAAGCTTCTGTTCCTGCACAAAATTGAGGAAGGTCGAGCCGATAAAAGCTACGGGATTCATGTGGCAGAGCTGGCGGAGATGCCTGTTTGGGTCATCGAGCGGGCGCGGAGCATTCTCACGGGATTGGAAGCTGGCAGTACAAGTGCAGCGGCAGCGGATATGCAAATGTCGCTCGACATGCTCTGGACAGCACCTGCACCTGTGCCAGCTGCGGTAGTCAAGGAAGAGCCGACCCCCCTGCTCACTGCAGAAGAAGAAGCGATCCTGGCAGATCTTCGTGAGCTGGACCTGAATCAGACAACCCCGATGGACGCCATGCTGAAGCTGTTTGCTTGGAAGCAACAGCTGAAAAAAGGATAGGAAACAGGCGGAAAGGAGGAGCCCATGGGAAAAATTCAAGTGCTGGATGAACATCTGGCGAACATGATCGCAGCTGGCGAGGTAGTAGAGCGTCCAGCTTCCGTCGTAAAGGAATTGGTTGAGAATGCGATTGATGCGCAGGCGACAACCATCGAGGTCCATATCGAGGAAGGCGGGCTGGAGTTGATCCGCATCGTCGATAATGGTCAGGGAATGGATCGGGAGGATTGCCGTCTCGCATTTGAACGCCATGCGACAAGCAAAATCCAATCTGCACGTGACTTGTTTCGGATCCGTACGCTCGGTTTTCGCGGGGAGGCTTTGCCCAGTATCGCGGCAGTATCCCGCATGGAGCTCACCAGCAGCCTTTCCAGCAGTCAGGTCGGAACACGCGTGATCAATGAGGGTGGGCATCTCGGTGAGCTTACCGATGTGGCATCAGTAAAAGGAACGGAAATTTGTGTACGCAGCCTGTTTTTCAATACACCTGCGCGCTTGAAATACATGAAGTCGATTGCTACAGAAGTCGGGCATATTTCCGACTACGTCAATCGTCTCGCATTGACCCATCCGCAGATCGCTTTTACTTTGACTCATAATGGCAAGAGCTTGCTGCAAACATCTGGCGATGGCAAGCTTTTGCATGTAATGGCCGCGATCTACGGGGTACAGGTCGCCAAGCTGCTGTTGCCCGTCTCGGGGGAAACGCTCGATTTTCGCTGGAGCGGCTTTGTCTCCAAAACGGAAGTGACACGGGCGAATCGTTCGTACCTGTCTACACTAGTGAATGGAAGATACGTTCGCAGCTTCGCATTGAACAATGCGATTATGCGCGGCTACCATACGCTTTTACCGATAGGCAGGTTTCCCATCGTCACTCTCCAGATCGAGATGGATCCTACGCTTGTGGATGTCAATGTGCATCCTGCAAAACTAGAGGCGCGTTTCAGTAAGGAAGATGAGCTGTGCCTGGCGATCGAGCAGTCTGTGAGAGGAACCTTGCGGCAAGGACTTGGAATCGTCAGACCGATGGTAACGGCTCCAAAAGCTAAGGTAGTCACACAGGTTGTCCAGCCTCAGTTTGATCTACAGCTTCCAAAGCCAGCCGTATCGCTTTCACCCACTTTGGAAGCAAGCCCGCGTTTGCAGGAATGGATGGCAAAGCAAAGCCAGCAGCGAGAACGTTTGCCAGAAGTGCCGCCTGTCGCAGGCCAGACAGCCGCGATAAAGGAAGCGCTGGCAGGCTATGATAACAACGAGCAAAGAGTGGAACAAGATACACTGTGGGAAGTAAAATCGGAGCAGCCCTCGTCACCTCCCGTAACAAACCTAGCTCCCGTCTCATTTGCTGAGAGGGAAGGACAAAACGGAGAGCTGACTTCCGTTGCTTTGTTTACAGAAGGAAGCGAACAGGGGCTTTCCCTTCAAGAGGATACTGATCAAACCATCCAGCCGCGCAAGGAAGAGCTCACGAAGAGTGAGAGCATGGACAGCGAGGAATCGGCAGTACCTCTGCTATATCCGGTCGGGCAGGTCCACGGGACTTACATCGTTGCGCAAAACGACGAAGGGATGTACTTGATCGATCAGCACGCGGCGCAGGAGAGGATATTTTACGAATACTTTATGGCCAAGCTGGAAGAGGAAGGCATCTCCAGTCAGATCATGCTGTTTCCCCACACGGTGGAGGTAACGACAGCCGAAGCGAACAAGCTGGAAAAAAGGCTGCCTCTATTGCAATCGTTTGGCTTGGAAATGGAGTCTTTTGGAGGACGCACGTACATCGTGAGAGCACACCCGCATTGGTTCCCCGAGGGCGCAGAGATAGAAGTGATCGAGGAGTTGATTCAGTTCGTACTCGAAACAGGGGAGAGCATGCAGGCAAATGTCGTGAAAATGCGCGAAAAAGCAGCGATCCTCATGTCTTGCAAGGCTTCTATTAAAGCGAACCGCTACTTAACCCATGCAGAGATGGAAAGCCTCTTGAATCAGCTGCGGGAAACGAGCAGTCCCTTTACCTGTCCGCATGGCCGCCCGATTGTGATTCATTTCTCCGGCTATGACCTGGAAAAAATGTTCAAGCGGGTTATGTAAAATCGCAAGGAAATCAGCTTTTTTATCATCCTCAGGACCCATATCCTGGGGATTTTTCAAACCGGAGAAGCCGACAGTTTAGAAAAGAATTTGTTTGACTCTCCAATTTAATCCTGCGTACAATAAAAGAGTTTCCGTCCACCTGGGACAGACATTTGAGGAGTAGAAACGACACATGATTGTAACCACCGGGCTTGCGCCTTGTTTGGAAACCCTGCACCATGCAGCAAAACTGGCTGAGCGGTTTGGCCAAACGATTACCAAGCGTGGAGATTTATCGCTAAACGAGCTGCGAAGACGATCTGGAGACGATGAAGTTCTTGTCGTGTCGGCGCTAGGTGCGCGTCTGGAAGTGCCGGGGAAAAAGCCATTCTTTTTTCATCCGAACACTTCTGCTTTTCGTATAAAGCGGCTAGTGCGAGGCGATACTGATACTATGCTTGCTGCTTGCCAAATTCAACCAGGCGACCGTGTCCTAGATGCCACCTTGGGTCTGGGAGCTGATGCCATTGTATTTGCACATGCTACGGGTGTGGAGGGACAAGTCGTGGGTATCGAGTCAGAGCGGGTTCTGGCCATCTTAGTAGAAGATGGTTTCCAGCACTGGTCGTCTGACGATCGGGCATTGGAAGAAGCGATGCGACGCATTGAAGTTCAATGTGGAAACCATCTGGATGTTCTGAAGGGACTGCCCGATGGCTCGTTTGATGTCGTCTATTTCGACCCGATGTTTGAGATGACAGTCCACAGCTCCACGGGAATTGCCGGGATTCGCGAGTACGCGAATGCGGAGATGCTGCGTGAGGAGGCGATCTCCGAAGCGCTGCGTGTAGCCAAAAAACGAGTGGTAGTAAAAGAAGGCAAAACAGGGCGATTGTACGAGCGGTTTGGCTTTACCCCATTTCGCTCACGCGGCCAGCAGGTCGTGTACAGCTACAAAGAGATAGGTGGAGGGGAGTGACCTTGCACAAGAGAGAAAAGCTTGTTGTCATTATTGGCCCGACAGCCGTTGGCAAAACGGATCTCAGTCTGGAGCTGGCCGAACAGTTTGACGGAGAGATTATTTCCGGTGACTCCATGCAGGTCTACCGCGAAATGGATATCGGCACAGCAAAAGCGTCGCCACATGAGCTGGCACGTGTGCCTCATCATTTGATCGATATTATTTCTCCGCGTGACGAATATTCTGTTGCCCAATTTCAGGAAAGTGCCACACGATTGATCACCGAGATCAATCAGCGCGGACATTTGCCATTTATCGTGGGTGGAACGGGTCTGTACATAGAATCGGTAACCCATCGCTTTCAATTCTCACAAACCTCGCAGGATCCAGAGTTTCGCGATCGCCTGCAAAGACTGGCTGACACGGAAGGCGTGGAAGCGCTTCATGCCAGGCTTGCACAGGTGGACCCGATCACTGCACAGAGACTTCATCCGAATGACGTCAAGCGAGTGATTCGCGCTCTCGAAATCTACGAGAGCAGCGGGTACAAAATGTCCGATTTTCAATTGCGGGCGCAGCACTCGCCGTATGATTTAGTCTTCATCGGCCTGACGATGGATCGGGATGTCCTTTATCAACGAATTAACCATCGGGTGGATCTGATGATCGAGGCAGGGCTGGTTGAAGAGGTCAGGGGCTTGCTCGATCGCGGATACGAAGCTTCTCTTGTCTCGATGCAAGGATTGGGATACAAAGAACTGGTTCCGTATTTGTATGGTGAAATTACATTGGAAAAAGCGGTAAATGACATCAAGCAGCGAACTCGACATTTTGCAAAGCGGCAGCTTTCTTGGTTCCGGCGCATGTCTGAAATTCAGTGGTTTGATATGACGGACCCGGAGCAGAGGCCAAACAACGTGCAAACTATCAAGCAGATATTGGCAGGAAAGTTTCAACAATTGCCGAATATATAACATACAAGTCCTTTTAGGGGGTAATGTACATGAAACAGACGATCAATATTCAAGATACGTTCTTGAATCATTTGCGGAAAGAAAACATCGCGGTCACCATTTACCTGGTGAACGGATTTCAATTACGTGGGTACATTAAAGCGTTCGATAATTTCACAATTGTGATTGATAGCGAAGGCAAGCAGCAACTGGTTTACAAGCATGCAATTTCTACTTTCACACCGCAACGCCCGGTTTCTCTGATGTCTCAAGAGAACAACCAATAAAAACGAACGGTAATTCCGAAAGCCTGGATCTGATCAGTCCAGGCTTTTTTTCTTGCCAAAAAAGCGGACACAGGATTCTCATCCTTGCCCGCTCTAAAGCAATAGGGAGAGCTATCTTCAAGCTTTGCGACGAATCATGAACACGTAGCAGAGAGTCGCGCCGATTGTCGTGGCTGCAATCACAAGGCCCATCGGAACCGCTGTGCTGCTTCCACCTAATCCTACGAGTGGGGCAACGATTCCACCGCCGATAAACGAAATCAAGCCCTGGAGTGCGGATGCGCTGCCTGCCGCTTTGCTCTGATTGGCCATGGCCAGCGAGAAGCCAGTCGCACCGACGATTCCTACGCATGAGACAGTGAAGAATAATGGTACAAGTACGGCAAACAATCCTGCTCCGAGGAGGATCATCGCCAGTAAAGTGATCCCAGCAATTGCAGCGATGGAAATGCCCGTGACGAATAGCTTCGTTTCTTTAACTTTCCCTGCCAGCTTGCCGGTAATTTGGCTCGCAATGATGATCCCAATGCCATTGACGGCGAAGATCACGCTGAACATTTGCGGAGATACTCCGAAAATCTCCTGGAAGACAAACGGAGAACCGGAAATATAGGCAAACATCGCTGCAGTCACCAGTCCCTGGGAGAGAGCATAGCCCATGAACGTACGATCCTTCAGAAGGTTCTTAAATGTCGTCAACGTATTGCCCAAACCGCCTTTGGAGCGCTTTTCCGCAGGGAGTGTTTCCGGCAATCCAAACATGACGGTGAAGAACATGATCACACCGATCAAAGCAAGCACGACGAAAACCCCGTGCCAGGATGTCACCTGGAGCAGCTGCCCGCCAACAATCGGAGCTGCGATCGGAGCGATCCCATTGATCAGCATCAGCAGGGCAAAGAATTTGGTCAGTTCTGTCCCAGCATACATATCGCGGACGGTAGCGCGTGCAATCACGATACCTGCTGATCCTGCCATTCCTTGAACGAGGCGCAGCAAGAGGAATGTCCAAATCGATGGAGCAACGGCGCAAAGAAAGGAAGACAGCGCGTATAATACCAGTCCGAACAATAAGGGCTTGCGACGTCCTTGGACATCACTCAGAGGTCCTGCAAACAACTGGCCGACCGACAAACCGATCAGGCAGGCAGTCAAGCTCATCTGTGCCATTGAGGTTGTTGTCTGTAAATCCGGCTCGAGCATAGGCAGTGCAGGCAAGTACATATCCAGCGATAAAGGGCCAAATGCGGAAAGCGAACCGAGAATGGCCGCAATCCCCAGTCTTCGCGATCGACTGACAGAAGATTCCGGTGTTTCCAAGCTTTTAGCGAGATTGTTCAAGTAATTGTTCAAACCTTTCTGTTATAAATTGCGCCGGCTTGCTTCATTCTTGTGCATCACCTGATCGCTTTTCACTGTACTCAAGCTGGAAGGCCTCCAAATCAGTGTGCAGACGTGTAAGCATATTCCGTAACAGGGCGGTTTCCTCGTCTGTGAAATTCTCAAAACATCGCGTCTCGAGCAGCTGCAAAGCTTCCTTCACGGCTCTCGTCGCTACTTTGCCTTTTTCCGTCAAGTACACCCGCGACACACGTTGATCGTTTGGGTCTGCTTGGCGAGTGACAAGGCCGGACTTCTCCATTCGGTTAATCATCACAGTCAATGTGGCAGGCTGAACGTTCATGCTGCGTGCCAAATCCTTTTGCATCATGCCGCCATGACGGTAAAGGCGCATAAGCAAAGGAGGCTGTCCTGGATAGACATCGTATTTTTGAATGAGTAGGTCAAGATTGTGTCGATGCAGCTTCATAACATGACCCGTAATATGGGTTAAGGCATTTACGTAATCAAATTCCAAGACGATTCCTCCAGTTACTTAGCTGGCTAACTAAGCGTAATGTAAATGATTCTCATTGGCATGTCAAGAGGTAAGCAAGCAGTGGAAAGCTTGCTTCATACATCCTTCCGCAAATGGTACAATCATCATTATAGTGGACATCAGGAAGGACCGGGTGAAATAAATGTTGATTATGAATGAAAAGATTAAAGCTTCTGAAGTAGCGCTCACAGGTGTAAATGGAGAAGATTTGGGGATCATGTCGACAAAAGAGGCACTGCAGCTAGCGAAGGAGCAGAAGGTAGATCTGGTATGCCTTTCCCTGGCGAGCAGTCCCCCTCCGTGCCAATTGGTTGGTCGGACCGATTTCAAGCAACAGGCAATCAAGGAAAGTGCGAAAAGCCGCAAAGCAGAAAAAGGGCCGAAGCTTAAGGAAATTCGCTTGAGCGCATTTATTGAGGAGCATGATTACGATACCAAGAAGCGCCAGGCAGAGCGCATTCTGACTTCGGGAGACGCGGTGCAGCTGCTCGTTCGATTGGAGAAAAAAGAGAGTCAGGAAGCCAAGCAATTGATCGAGCAGCTTGTGCGGGAGTTAAAGCACTGTGGGGTACAGGAGAAAGGCATACAAGTAAGCGGCAAGCAAGTAATCGCTTTATTGGTGCCAACCGCTTAAAGGAAGCAGCACTCGACTGAGGATATTGTGCCTTTGTCGGGTGTTTTTTGATAACCGTATCCGATCCTCATGCATGAGCGTCCTTAATTGAAAAAAAGGTGAGGTTTCTCATGCCATTTACTTTTGCTCATCCAGCGATTGTCCTTCCTTTGCGTCACTCCCGATATTTTCACTTTCCTGCGTTAGTCGCAGGCAGCATGGCGCCGGACTTTGAATATTTCTTTCGCATGCAGGCTTTTAGCACATACAGCCACACACTGCTCGGCATCTTTGTTTTTGATCTGCCGCTAGTGATGGCTCTGTGCCTGTTGTTTCGTCATGTGGTAGAAGCACCGCTTTTTACGTGCCTTCCCAGGGGTGTCCAGATGCGGCTCCAAAAGAGAGAGGCGTACCAAAGCAAACACCCCTTGTGGATTAGCGGGCTGATCTTTGTGTACTCCGCACTGCTCGGCATCGTAAGTCATTTGCTCTGGGATTCCTTCACGCATCAAGGAGCTTGGGCAGTCACTTCCTTTCCGCTGCTTCTGTCTCTGATTGAGGTGGGAGAGATTGCTTTTCCGGTGTATAAATGGCTTCAGCATGGCAGTACCCTCATCGGAGCAACGGCGATAGCGCTAGCTGTATGGCGAGTAAAGGAGGTAAGTACCGCTTTCCCTGAAGGAAGCGAGGTTTCGCTTTCGACCAAAGCCTGGTATTGGCTGAGTATTGTGCTGGCAGGGGGTGCTGCCGCTTCTATACATTTGCTGACCTTCGCCGAGCCGCTTAGCGGGAAGCAGCTTTTGTCTGGCGTCGTACCGTTTCTATCAGGCAGTCTGCTTGGGTTGGTCGTTGTCTCCTGGGTGTTCAACAGGCTGGCATGGAAAAAATAGGGCAGGTTTACCTGAATCATGAGTATACTAATGTATGACGAAGAGGCAGGCGAACAGGGGGGAAAGCATGGTTACCCCAACTTCGCGCTGCTCCAACCAGGACGAATCAGGCTGCCCCTGAAAAGAAGGCATAGTCCGACAACTACACTCAATCTAGAGCGATTGGTGGGTGATAAATTTGAAGCAATTGGAGAATAACGTGATCTTTGAGTCAAGCTCAGCCACAAGCACGGCAAATCGCATTCAGGTAGTATTCAAAAGGGAAATGCCTCAGACGACTTCGACATCGCCCACTTTGCAGGAGAGTATCAGTGCTTCGGCTTCTACCGAGCTGCAGAATCTGTTTGATGAGCTGGAAGGATTAATCGGCCTCCAAGAAGCAAAGAAAACCATATACGAGATTTACGCGTTGCTTAAAATCAACAAGGAGCGGGAAAGACAAAATCTGAAGACAGAAAAGCAAGTGTTTCACATGGTGTTTAAAGGAAATCCGGGGACAGGCAAGACGACGGTGGCACGCATCTTCGGAAAGATCCTGCGTGAAATGGGAATATTGAGCAAGGGGCATCTGACCGAGGTAGAGCGTGCAGATTTAGTGGGAGAATTTATCGGACACACCGCCCAGAAAACACGGGACTTGGTGAAAAAAGCGATGGGTGGGATTCTCTTTATCGATGAGGCCTATTCGCTGGCGCGTGGCGGTGAAAAGGATTTTGGAAAAGAAGCGGTGGATTGCTTGACAAAAGCGCTTGAAGATTCCAACAAGGATTTTATTTGCATCATTGCGGGCTACACCGATGAGATGGATAGTTTTTTAGAATTAAACCCGGGCCTGCCGTCTCGTTTCCCCATTCACATCAATTTTGCCGACTACACGGTTGACGAATTGTTAGAGATCGCGAATCTGATGGCAAAGAACAAAGATTTTGAGCTGACCAGAGGAGCGGTGGAAAAAATCAGGAGATCGATCATGGGGATCATAACCGATCCTTTCCAGATGAATTTCAGCAATGCCCGCTATATTCGTAATTGCATTGAAAAAGCGATTCGAGTCCAGGCGATTCGATTGCTGCGGAACAATGAATTTCGCCGCGAAGACTTGATGAAATTAAAGCCTGAGGACTTTTCCCTTTAGTCTTCAGGTTTTCCAATTGATGAGGAAAAAGAGTTCATAATGGCTCCACTTCATGAACATACTAACTTCAGAACCAAACACAACCAAGAGGTGAATTTCATGGCACGTTCTAACCGTCTCATCAATCAGCAAGCGGAAGCGGTTCTTGACCAGCTCAAAAACGACATCGCACAAGGGTTTGGAGTTTCACTGGGTGGAGAGACATCTTCACGTCAAAATGGATCTGTAGGCGGCGAAATGACCAAGAGATTAGTTCAATACGGTGAGCAGCATATCTCTCGAGTATAAAGAGCAAGATTTCCATAGCGGGCAGGTAGGAGAGAACCAACCATTAGATATCAGGTTGGTTCTTTTGTATTCGTGAGGATTAGGAAGGGTGTACCTCGTCACGAGCAAGGGGAAAATGTGGTATGATAGGGGAAGAAAGGGCGTGAATCGGTGAACGAAATAATCAAAACAAAGGAAACCGCCATCCTGGTGGGGTGCCTTATCGATAACCGTGATGAGGAACGGATGCGTCTCTCGATGGAAGAGCTGGCGGAGCTGGCTGATACGGCAGGCGTAGAAGTGCTGGATGTCATCACGCAAAACAGGGATAGAATCGATCCGGCCTGGTACTTGGGTACGGGGAAAATCGATGAACTCGCGCAGCGGGCAGAAGAGCTCGATGTCGATGTCGTTATTTTCAACGACGAGCTTTCTCCGAGCCAGACGCGAAATCTTGACCGGATTTTTGACTGCAAGGTGATTGATCGTACGCAGCTGATTTTGGACATTTTCGCCGGACGGGCGCAATCTCGCGAAGGGAAAATTCAGGTCGAGCTTGCCCAATACAACTATCTGCTCCCTCGATTAGCAGGGCAAGGCAAGCAGCTCTCCCGTCTGGGTGGGGGAATTGGTACGAGAGGTCCAGGTGAATCCAAGCTGGAGAGCGACCGTCGTCACATCCGCAGAAGGATTACAGAGCTGAAGCAGCAAATGGAAGATACGGTTCGCACCAGACAGCTGCATCGGGAACGCCGCAAGAAAAACAACGTCTTTCAGGTGGCGCTGGTGGGCTATACCAATGCTGGCAAGTCCACGATTCTCAATCAGTTGACCAACGCAGGTACCCTGC
This sequence comes from Brevibacillus centrosporus, assembly GCF_003710815.1. GTDB lineage: Bacteria > Bacillota > Bacilli > Brevibacillales > Brevibacillaceae > Brevibacillus > Brevibacillus centrosporus. Next base: position 219,481 of record NZ_RHHP01000001.1, on the reverse strand, counting down.
AGGAAGATAAACTGTTTGCAACGCTCGATCCAACGACTCGCCAGTTGGAGCTTCCGAGCGGCATGGAGGTTTTGCTGACGGACACGGTTGGCTTTATTCAGGATTTGCCGACGAGCTTGGTCGCCGCTTTTCGCTCCACCCTGGAGGGGGTAAAGGAAGCCGATTTGATCTTGCATGTCGTCGATAGCCATCATCCTGATTTGCAAATTCACATGCAAGTGGTCGATCGGATCTTGCGTGAGCTGAAGGCGGAGGAGATTCCGCAGCTGGTTGTTTTCAACAAGGCAGATGCCATGGCAGAAGGCACGTATTTGCCACCCGCGGATGAGTGGATTTTGATCTCCGCGATGCGCCAGGATGATTTGAAACGGCTGTTAAAACGAATTGAATCCTATGCCCTCGAGTCTTTTAACGAGATGACACTGAAAGTACCGGTCTCGCGTGGGGATATTCTGTCGCTGCTCCATCGGGAAGGTGTCGAGATGCAGCAGCATTTTGATGAAGAGGAAGAGGCGTATCAGGTTACGGTTCGGGTCAATCGATCGAATCCAATCTACGGCAAGATTGCCCCTTTTCTCCTCGATAAACCAGAGACTGTCGAAGAAAGTTGGTAAGATAACAGATGTTCCAATATTTTTCCCATGGCGAGAAGCTGCGTCCTCTCGTCGCTGAAGTAGAAGCAACCATTTCCGAAAGGCATAGACAGATCGCAGCCCTTGTCGATACGAATCAACTCAAGGTGCTTCGTTCTTTTCAAAAGCATGAAGTAAACGAATTTCACTTTTCTCCTTCAACCGGCTATGGCTACGATGACTCAGGTCGAGCTACACTGGAATCCATCTATGCGGATGTATTTGGCGGGGAAGCTGCACTGGTTCGACCTCATATCATCTCGGGCACGCACGCGATCGCCATTTCGCTGTTCGGGATTTTACGTCCAGGCGATGACCTGCTTTACATGACAGGCAAACCCTACGATACCCTCGAAGAAGTCGTCGGCGTGAGGGGAGAGGGGCAAGGCTCCCTGAAGGACTACGGAATCGGTTACAGCTATGTCCCGTTGACTGCAGAGGGCGAGATTGATTTTATGGCTGTGGCAGATGCCATTACGCCGAAAACAAAAGTAATCGGTATTCAGCGCTCGCGCGGGTACGCAGATCGTCCGTCGTTTACCATTGCAAAGATTCAAGAAATGATTCGGCTGGTCAAAGAAATGAAGCCAGATGTGGTCGTCTTCGTGGATAACTGCTATGGAGAATTCACGGAGGAACAAGAGCCGCTCCATGTTGGTGCAGATATCATGGCGGGCTCGCTGATCAAAAATCCAGGGGGCGGTCTGGTAAAAACAGGCGGGTACATCGTTGGCCGTCAAGACCTCGTGCAGCTCGCCTCTTACAGAATGGCTGCCCCAGGCATTGGCGCTGAAGGTGGGGCATCTCTGTATTCTTTACTTGAAATGTTCCAAGGGTTTTTCCTGGCCCCGCACGTCGTCGGTGAGGCTTTGAAAGGCGCCGTGTTTTCATCCGCTATGCTGGAGAGATTGGGCTTCAAAACGAACCCACTCTGGCATGAGCCGCGTACGGATTTGATCCAGTCCGTGGAGTTTGGCTCCGCAGAAAGACTGATTGCTTTTTGCCAAGGGATTCAGAAGGCTGCACCCGTAGATTCGCACGTCACGCCGTATCCCAGTGAAATGCCGGGATATGCGGACCCTGTGATCATGGCAGCTGGAACCTTTATTCAGGGAGCGAGCATTGAGTTCTCGGCAGACGGTCCGATTCGCCCTCCGTACCTGGGCTTTGTCCAGGGCGGGCTGACATATTCTCACGTCAAGGTGGGGATTCTGACAGCACTGAACGGACTGTTGGAAAAGGATTTGCTCGAATTGCCAACTATAGAATAAGCCAGATCGCGATACGCCAAGCTAATCGAGTGGCGTATCGCGATTTTTGTGTATGAGGCAGGTTTTCACGTAATCAACTGACTGGAGAAATCGTTTTCAAATTTGCCATAACTTGTTGTGTAACTTTCCCTAACATCTGTTGACAGGATTTATGAACTTGCATAGAATAGGGGTAAGGAATAACAAGTGAGGAGGGACAAGTCATGAGTGATGACATTCGTCGAAATATGGCCCTCTTTCCCATTGGGATCGTCATGAAATTGACGGATCTTACTGCGAGGCAAATTCGCTATTATGAACAAAACGAGCTCATTCAGCCAGCCCGCACCGAAGGGAAACAGCGCCTTTTCTCTTTCAATGATGTGGATCGATTGCTGGAAGTGAAAGCACTGATTGAAAAAGGTTTGAACATTGCTGGCATCAAGCAAGTATTGCAGATGCAAGTGCCTATTGAGAAGCCATCTGAAATTACGGTGACCTCAGAGGCGAAGCGCAAGGAAATGACGGAAAAAGACTTGCATCAGCTTTTGAAACAGCAAATCATGTATCGCAATGCTTCTCGTCACGGCGAGGATGCATTGATACGTGGGGAGCTTTCCCGCTTCTTCCACTGATATAGAGCTTTACCTAGAGACAGGAGGAGAGAAATGTGAGCAAGTACACAAGAGAAGACATTATGCGTTTGGCTCAAGAAGAAGATGTAAGGTACATCCGCCTGCAGTTTACCGACCTGATGGGGGTAATCAAAAACGTAGAAATCCCTCTGTCCCAGCTGCCTAAGGCACTCGACAACAAAATGATGTTCGACGGATCTTCCATCGAAGGTTTTGTTCGTATCGAGGAATCCGATATGTACCTGGTACCAGATCTGGATACTTGGGTCGTATTCCCTTGGGGCAATGAGCACGGTAAAATCGCTCGCCTGATCTGTGATATCTTCAATCCTGATGGTACTCCATTTGAGGGGGACCCGCGCTACATCCTGAAGCGCGCTCTGAAAGAAGCGGAAGAAATGGGCTTCAGTGCGTTTAACGTCGGCCCAGAACCTGAGTTTTTCCTGTTCAAACTGGATGAAAAAGGCGAACCAACTCTCGATCTAAATGACCAAGGTGGATACTTCGACTTTGCTCCACTCGATTCCGGTGAAAACTGCCGCCGCGATATCGTACTGACGTTGGAGAAAATGGGCTATGAAGTAGAAGCTTCTCACCATGAAGTAGCTCCAGGTCAACATGAGATCGACTTCAAATACGCAAATGCTCTGCAAGCAGCAGACCAAATCCTGACCTTCAAGCTCGTTGTAAAAACCATTGCGCAAAAGCATGGTCTACACGCGACCTTCATGCCAAAACCTCTGTACGGGGTAGCTGGTTCCGGTATGCACGCCAACCAATCTCTCTTCCGTGGAAACCAAAATGCTTTCTACGATGAGACTGATGAAATGGGCCTGAGCCAAACCGCGAAACACTATCTGGCTGGTATTTTGAACCATGCTCGCGGATTTACTGCGATCACAAACCCGCTGGTAAACTCCTACAAACGTCTGGTTCCGGGCTACGAAGCTCCTTGCTATGTAGCGTGGTCAGCGAAAAACCGTTCTCCGCTGATTCGTATTCCAGCATCCCGTGGAATGGGTACTCGTATCGAAGTACGCAGCCCAGACCCAGCAACCAACCCTTACCTCGCTTTGGCTGTGATGCTGAAAGCAGGTCTGGATGGAATCAAGAACAAGGTAGAGGTACCACCAGCGATTGACCGCAATATCTACGTGATGAACGAGCAAGAGCGCGAAGAAAACGGTATTTCTAACCTGCCTGCTACTTTGAAAGAAGCGATCGAGTGCCTGAAATCTGATCCAGTGATTTGCGAAGCGCTGGGTGAGCATGCTCTGCTGCACTTCATCGAAGCAAAAGAAATCGAGTGGGATATGTTCCGCACACGCGTTCACGCATGGGAGCGCGAGCAGTACATGAGCACTTATTAATTAGCCAAACCCCTTGTGCCACTAGGTGCGAGGGGTTTTTCTCTCTGTTTGGGGAATTAACTCCCTCGTTGCATATAGGTTAACTTTCGATAGCAGACAGCCATTTGCAATTGGCTTAGTATGAAAATGCCCATTGTAAGAGCTTGTATTGTTCGTTGGTGGAACGCCGTGTGCGATGAAAGTCGCCCGCATGGTGTAGGCTCGTCCGAAAACCGCACAAGGTTAGGCGAGAATAGCGAAGATGAAGAAGCTCCTTCTTTAACAGATGACGTGGAGGTGAGCATTCGCCCAGGTGGCAATGCCGTTCAGATTACGGCGAGCTTTAACGAGGACATAAAAGGATTCCGGCTGCAGTACGTCAGCTTGAGCGACGGAGTTTACAATGATTTTGACATCACAGATTTGGATGTTGGAATCGGCACGTACAAGTGGACAGAAGACGGTGACGATCACGTGACGTCAACGGTGACCAAGGATACGGAGCCGAATGGCAGATTTGAAATTTACAAATTCGAACGGCCAGATGGATCATTTTACGAATTATGGCTAGACAATCAGGGAAGCACCATCTCCATCATTTTCAGTACGCCATATGGCCTCGAGGATGACACATTCCGTTCTTATGTTGAGATGCTGATTGCCGATTTTTCCACCCACTTGATGGTAACAGATGAGGCTGGCAATACCTCGAGCGATCTGCTGCACGAATAGTAGACGAGACTTTCAAAAAGAAATTTGACAACGAATAAAAAGTGTTGTAAAAATGATGTAACCAATTGAACGAATCAAATTCATTGACGAGAAAGAGTAAGCTATTTCCTTGTTCCCCAGAGAGTTGGCCATGTGCTGAAAGCCAACGTTCAAGATGTAGCCGAAAATCCTCTCCGAGAAGGAAGGCTGAAGCGTGCAAGTAAGCTGACCCGGGATCCCGCCGTTAAAAGGGACGCGTATGATGGTACGTAGTAGAGTGCTGAAAAGTCATGGCTGCCATGATCTTTTTGGAACAAGGGTGGTAACGCGAGAGTAAATCTCGTCCCTTTTAGGGGGCGGGATTTTTTTGTTTTTTTCGGGCCCATCTTCCATCACATTTCATTTAGGAAAGGATGGCAGTCAGATGAAAAGTGTTGATGTGAAAGAAAAAGCGAGGGCTCGTGAGCTCAGGGTTTTGCACCAATGGAGGCAGGAAAATACCTTCCAAAAATCAATCGAAAATCGGGCGGGGAAACCCAATTTTGTATTCTACGAAGGTCCGCCAACAGCCAATGGACAGCCACACATCGGTCATGTCCTTGGTCGGGTCATCAAGGATTTCATCGGTCGATATAAAACGATGGCAGGGTATCGGGTTGTCCGTAAAGCTGGCTGGGATACGCATGGACTGCCCGTAGAACTTGGGGTGGAAAAGCAGCTGGGGATTTCGGGTAAACAGGAGATTGAAAACTACGGAGTAGAGAAGTTCGTAGAAAAATGCAAGAGCAGTGTATTTGAATACGAAAGGCAATGGCGCGAGCTGACAGAGGGGATTGCGTACTGGACGGATATGGATAATCCCTACATTACGCTAACCAATTCCTACATCGAGAGTGTTTGGCATATCCTGTCCGAGATCCACAAAAAGGATCTGCTGTATAAAGGACATCGCGTGAGCCCCTATTGCCCGGATTGTCAGACGACGCTAAGCTCGCATGAAGTAGCACAAGGCTATGAAGACGTGAAAGACCTGAGTGCGACCGTGAAGTTCCGCAGTAAAAAGAATAGCGACATCTTTCTTGCGTGGACGACGACACCTTGGACACTTCCCGCAAATGTGGCTTTGGCGATCAACAAAGATCTCGACTATGTACGTGCACAGAAAAATGGCGAAGTGTACGTGGTAGCCAATAATCTGGTGGAGTCCGTCATGAAGGATGATTTCGTCATCTTGTCTACGCATAAAGGTGCAGAATTCATTGGGACTCCGTACGAACCACCGTTTGCCTATATCCATGTAGATAAAGGCCATATAGTAGTGGATGCAGACTACGTCAGTGATAAAAGCGGTACGGGTATTGTCCATACGGCCCCAGCTCATGGGGAAGACGATTACCGGACAATACGCCAGCATGACCTGGATTTTGTCAATGTGGTTAACCTGGCTGGACGTTATACCGATCAAGTCACAGATTTTGCTGGACGCTTTGTCAAAGAGTGTGACGTAGACATCGTGAAAGACTTGGCTCATCGTGGCTTGCTATTTTCAAAGGAGCGCTATGAGCACAGTTACCCGTTTTGCTGGCGCTGCAAATCTCCGTTGCTCTATTACGCGATGGAGAGCTGGTTCATTAAGACGACGGCAATTAAAGAACAGTTGATCGAAAATAACCGAAAAATAGAGTGGTATCCGGGGCATTTACGAGACGGCCGATTCGGCAAATTTCTTGAGGAACTGGTAGACTGGAACATCAGTCGCAACCGTTATTGGGGAACCCCGCTCAACATCTGGCTCTGCCAGGATTGCGGATGTGAGTATGCACCCGGAAGTATAGACGAACTGCGCCAGAGGGCAATCGAACCGGTTGATGAGAGCATAGAGCTGCATAAGCCTTTTGTGGATGCGGTAAAGCTGCGCTGTTCCTGCGGTGGTACGATGGAAAGAACGCCAGAGGTCATTGATGTGTGGTTCGACAGTGGGTCGATGCCTTTTGCTCAGCACCATCATCCGTTTGGCAATGAAAAAGACTTTCAGGAGCAGTATCCGGCTGACATGATTTCGGAAGGGATTGACCAGACGAGAGGATGGTTTTTCAGTCTGCTGGCGGTATCCACGCTCTACAATGGCAAGGCACCGTACAAAGCTGTCATTTCAACCGGTCATGTACTGGATGAGAACGGTCAGAAGATGTCCAAAAGCAAGGGGAATGGGATCGATCCGTGGGAAGTAATCGATGAGTTCGGTGCGGATGCGTTTCGCTGGGCTCTCTTGTCAGACAGCGCTCCTTGGAGCAGCAAGCGGTTTTCCAAACGCATTGTAGCGGAGGCGAAGTCAAAAGTCATCGATACGATCCAAAACATCCACGCCTTTTATGCCATGTACGCCTTGCTAGATCAATATACTCCCACGCCTGATCAGCAGGCAGCCACTAACGAATTGGACCGCTGGGTGCTATCCCGATTGAATTCTACCTTGCTGCAGGTGGAGAAAGGTTTTGAGACGTACGATTTTATGAACCCGGCAAAAGAGATAGAAGCGTTTGTGGATGACCTGAGCAACTGGTACATCAGACGTTCCCGTGATCGTTTCTGGGGCACCGAGATGACGGAAGACAAACGATCTGCCTACCAAACCCTGCATCAAGTTCTTGTGACCCTAGCTCAGATGATTGCTCCGTACACGCCTCTGATTGCAGATGATATCTATGGCAACCTGGAAGGAGGACAGAGCGTCCATTTGTCCGACTATCCAAAGGCGAACACGTCTGCCATCGATACGAACCTGGAGCAGGAGATGGAAATGGCACGGCAGGTTGTCGAGCTTGCGCGAAACATCCGAAATGAAACGGGGATCAAGACACGCCAGCCATTGGCAGAGCTTTTGCTGACCACGGAACGGGTGTTTCCGCTCGATCGCTTTGCTCCCATCATCAAAGAGGAAGTCAATGTGAAAGAAGTTAGAATGGAAAAAAGCGAGGCTGGCTTTGTTTCCTATCACTTCAAGCTGAATCTAAAACAGGCAGGGAAAAAATACGGCAAGCTCGTAGCGACGATCCAGGAATTATTGAAGGGACTGACTGATACAGAGGCTGCGCAGGTAATGGCAGAAGGAGGTGTGAACCTCACTGCAGAGGGAGAGAAGGTGCGAATTCCTTTGGATGAATTGCTGGTCGAAAAGCAAGGGAAGCGAGGATTTGCATCGGCTTCGGGCTATCAGCTGCAAGTCGCTTTAAATACGATGCTTACAGAGGAACTAAAACAAGAGGGTCTCGTCCGGGAAGTGATTCGTGTGATCCAGGACTATCGCAAGAAGCTCGATTTACCGATCGAAAAAAGGGTGTCCCTCACACTGGATGCAGATGAGCTAGTGAGAGAAGCGATCGAGCGATTCAAGCAAGTGCTTTGGAAAAGTGTATTGCTTGCTGAATTACGCTATGGGAATGAGCAGGATATGGAAACATTCTATTTAGGTAATACCAGCGTACGTTTGCGTATCGAATAGTAGAGGAAGCTATATCGAATCAAAAGCGACAAGCCGAGCTCACGCTTCTAGCGGATGAGATTGGCTTGTCGCTTTCTTGCCTTGCTGCCAAACATCCGGAACAGTTCTTCTTGAGAGTAAGGCTCTAATTGGAAGAGGGCTAGATAAGGATCAGCACCCGCAATCCCAAAGTAAAGGGCAAAGGCAGGCTCTGTCTTGATGCCTTGCTGCTTGAGCTTGCGAATCTCTTGATAAGCGTTTGGACAGCCCATTTCCAGGAGTCTCGCTTCAATAACCATGTGGCGATATGCATTTTGCTGTTCAACGGCAACTGATTGCGCAAAGATCTCAAAGAGAAAGCTTTCCGCAGAAAAACGGATAACGCTGGTAGGGACTTTGTTTACCAGGAGGCGAGTCTCCTGATATCCATCCCATTCTCCATAGAATGCCCGGACACTGGCATCAAACTGTTCGAGATCGTCGCTCGTACAAATAATATCGAGGTCGCTCTCCGCAATGTCGATGTCCAAGGGAATGGTGCCGGCAAGGACGGGATCGTAGACTTTCAGGTTCTCCATCACACGTGTTGAAGTGAGCGCATCCCAAGCAGCGCGTTGCTTTGATGTGCCTGTCTGTAAATAAGAAAGATCACGCCAATTTTTCATGAGTTGCCTCCATTTTGTATCCAGCTGCACATTTTGGGTAACGATCGTAGGGAAGGGCAGTTCTTTCATTGTAGTAGGGAGCGAAACAGAGTGCAACGGAAATGAAAATCACACGTATACCTTACAGAGAGGAGTGGGAGCTGTGGATATACTGTTATGGATTGTCGTAGTAGCCTTGTTTGTATTGAGCATTGCGGGGATCTTCCTGCCGGTTTTGCCTGATACGATTCTGCTGTGGGTAGGCTTTCTGCTCTATCACTTTTTTATTGCAGATCCAGGAGCAGGACTGCCTTCATCCTTCTGGTGGGGGATGGTTGCCCTCAGCGTGCTTTTATACGGAGCGGATCTTTTAACCAACATGTACTTCGTGAAAAAATACGGGGGCTCCAAATGGTCATCCGTAGCTGCTGTCGTGGGGATTCTAGCGGGGATCTTCCTGTTCCCTCCGTTCGGAATGATCATCTTGCCATTCGTTTTCGTCGTTCTCGTGGAGCTTCTTATCCAAAACCAAACACTGGAGAGAGCGGTCAAAGCGGGCTTTGGTTCGTTGATTGGTTTTTTGGGAAGTGCAGTAGTGAAAGTCGTTTTGCAAGTGGCGATGATCATCTGGTTTTTCATCGCGAGATAGCAACAGAAAAAGACAGCCGCGGCTGTCTTTTTTCTTTTTTGCGTATTAATGAATCAAGCGATAGACGCCGATGACTTTTCCCAAAATAGAGACAGCATCCAAAATGATTGGCTCCATCGTCGCGTTCTCTGGCTGGAGGCGGAAGTGATTCTTTTCTTTGAAGAAGCGTTTGACAGTAGCCTCATCTTCTTCTGTCATGGCGACTACGATATCCCCGTTGTTGGCGACGTGCTGTTGACGAACGATGACGTAATCGCCGTCGAGAATCCCTGCATCGATCATACTGTTTCCGGAAACGCGCAGCATGTACACCTTGTCCGATGTAACGATATTCTCAGGCAGCGGGAAGTACTCTTCCACGTCTTCAATTGCCGTAATGGGCTGTCCGGCAGTTACTTTCCCGATAACTGGGACACGAACAACGGAATCTTCAAAATCATCTTGAAAGCGATCTTCCTCAGACAGAAGCTCAATCGCGCGAGGCTTGGTAGGGTCGCGGCGGATGAGGCCTTTCTTCTCTAGGCGAGCTAAGTGTCCGTGGACAGTAGAGCTGGAGGCAAGACCAACTGCTTCACCGATTTCACGCACGGAAGGGGGATATCCTTTATCGCGCACTTCTTTACGGATGAAATCGATGATGGCTTGCTGTCGATTGGATAGTTTTGACATAGAAGACACCTCTTTTTTTCTCGAACATATTTTCCTATATTATACCATGGGATCTTGCGTTCGACAAACATAAGTTCGATTTTTTATTGACATGAACGTATGTTCCCATGTATGATGATAACAAGAAAACAGAACGTACGTTTGTAGGAGGGAATTATGATGTCTGTTATGACTGTACATAATCGATTTGCGAAAAAGGAAACGCGCCGAGCAAGGGTGGGTATTACGCGCGGACAGGCTATTATGTTTGTAGTGAGCTTCTCTCTCTTTTTTTACTTGTTGACCGAACTAGTGTTTGCTTCTGATGCGAATGCAGTCCTCCCTGTAAAGGAAGTAACCGTCCGTGAGGGAGACAGCCTGTGGAAGCTGGCGATTCGTTATCAGGAAGAGGCGCAGATGGAAGTAAATGAGCTGATCCTTGCGATCCAAGAGGTAAATGAACTGGAGAGTGTCATCATTTATCCTGGACAGACCTTGAAGATCCCCGTTACATCCGAGGAAGGATTGTGAAAGCTTGGTTGATCTGCTTGCGTAGTGTCCTTGTTATGGTATAATGGAGCGGCATTACTTACAGGTGGGGAGGAACCAGTAGTGGTATCTGACGCAGAAATCAAACGCATCAACGAATTGGTGAAAAAGTCCAAGGAAGTTGGGCTGACCGATGAGGAAAAACTCGAACAAAAAGCCCTTCGTCAAAAATACATCGATGCCGTAAAAATGTCGCTGCGTGCGAATTTGGACTCGATCCGTTATGTGGAAGACCTTGAAGAAAATGGACGAAAACAGTAAGATAACATGTATTGATAGCACAGACATCCTCGCTTGAAGCTGGGGTGTCTTTTTATTCCGAATTGAGTTAAAGGAGAGCGGAAAAATGACGTGGCTGGCAGTAGCGATTGGAGGAGCTGTTGGTTCAGTTATGCGTTATGGACTATCGCTATTGGCGAATCTACCAGGATGGCCGCTGGGGACATGGCTTGCGAACATACTTGGATCTTGCCTGATCGGAATCCTCTCTGTTTGGGGGAAAGAAAAAGGAGTCCTTTCTCCGGAGCTCTATTTGTTGTTCACAACAGGTGTGATGGGCGGATTTACGACCTTTTCTACTTTTTCTCTGGAAGTCGTTACTTTCTGGGGAGAAGGACAAGTGATTCGTGGAATCCTTTATGTATTGCTAAGTGTTGGAGTCGGATTATTATCCTGTTTTGCAGGGATTTGGCTAGCTCGACAGTGGACGTAACGCTTTTGGATGAGTCGAATGAGAGGGGGGATGGGTATGAGTACCCAGCACCGGGAATATGAACAGGAACAAAAGAAGTTGGATGATACCATCGCGATAATTGACAGTGAAATCACACAATTACGCGAGGACATTCGCGAAGCAACGGATGATTATGTCAAACAGGTTGTCAATTCAAAGAAAGCCAAAGAATTGCGCTACCTGGAAGACCACGGACGTGAAAAGCCTTATTTCGGGCGTGTTGATTTCATGAAGGATGAAGTATACGAGCTGGACCAGGTCTATATCGGCAAACGGGGGATCGTCCGTGGTGACACCTTTGATTCTGTCGTCGTTGACTGGAGGGCACCGATTGCGAGTCTTTATTATTCCGGTGAGAGCAAGGAAGCCTTTTACCGGATGGGTCGTGAGATTGTGCGGGGAGAAGTCACTTTGAAGCGCAATTTTGCGATGGAAGACGGCAAAATTACCGGTATTTACGATGGGGCTGTCAAAGAAACCATTCATCGAGAAATGGGAGACCCGGATGACTTCCTGCAAGAGGGATTCATCGATGAGTTTTTGGCAGCGAATCTCAATCAGGCAAACGACAGTCGTCTGAAAGATATCGTCGCGACGATTCAATCAGAACAAAATGACATTATCCGGGCAGAAAAAGAACGTCCAATAGTCGTGCAAGGGGTCGCCGGTAGTGGGAAGACAACGATTGCTTTACATAGACTTTCTTATCTGATTTACAATTATCAGGACACGATGCTTTCGAAAAAATTCATGGTGTTCGCTCCGAACCGGATGTTCCTAACCTATATATCCGACGTCCTCCCAGAGCTCGGAGTTGATGATGTCCAGCAATCGACATTCGTTGACTGGGCTGCACGACTTGTCAAACCGCTTCTCCCGAAAGGCTGGAGAATTACTAGCCCGGATAAACCACTACAGCTGTTCTTTGAGGATGGTCAGGATGAGCGCGAACAGGAGCTTGCCCGAAATCGTCTGCGCTTTAAAGGCTCGCTTGCATGTAGGGATGCACTAGAACAATACATTCGCTTCGTGATTGAAACGAGGATTCCCTTTAAGAAGCTAAGCTTCCAGTATAACAAGACCAAACAGGTCTTTACGATTAGCGGGGAGTTCATCCGCCAAACCTTCCTCGAGCAATTTGCCAATCTGCCGTATCAGCGCCGGCTCGATGCATTGCGCAAGCATCTGAAGCAGGAGATGAACAAGCAGATGTTCGCCCACCTCCGCGAGCTGAAAATAGATCTAGATAAACAGGGTCTTGCGAAGTTCGAAAAAATGCTGGAGCAGATTTTGGAAACGTACATGACTTCTTTTCCTCAGCTCGATGTCTTCGCGTCGTACAAGGAGATGGTTACGGATGAAAGTCTTCTTCGGAAGCTGGTAACGGCTGAGGTAGATGACCAAGTTTTGCAGGATGTCTGCCAATCCTCTCGCAATCTGTTCGCCGATGAACGGCTGGAGGCGGAGGATATTGCTCCGTTGCTGTATTTGCAGCACATTGTTGAGGGAATGAACAAGGCTGAGCATTTCGATCACACCGTCATCGACGAAGCACAGGACCTGAGTGCGTTGGAGATTGCCGTTGTGTCTTTGGCTACCAAAAATCAATCCCTCACGATCGTGGGAGATATAGCCCAAGGGATCCATTCCTATCGCGGTATTCACGCGTGGGAGGAGCTTACCCAAGGAATTTTTCAAAAGCTTCGCCCTTCCTACTACACGCTGTCGCAAAGCTATCGCTCCACGATCGAGATCATGAAGTGCGCAAACGAGGTGCTGCGCCAAATTGACCTGCCAGAGACTGTACTCGCAAAACCGGTACTACGGCATGGAGACAAACCGATAATGGTAAGTCCAGCCACGAGAGAAAAGCTGTGGGAGGATGTTGCCAAACGAGTAGCCGAATACCGCGCCCAAGGCTTTCAAACCATTGCCATCGTGACGAAAACGATCGGAGCCAGCAAAAAGGCGCAGAAAGGCTTGCAGGGCAAAATCGAGGATATGACGCTGCTGAGCAGTAAAGATAATCAGTTTCCCGGTGGTGTCACTGTCATGCCGGCTTATTTGACAAAGGGCTTGCAGTTTGATGTGGTTATCCTGTTGGACGTGGATCAATATATGAACTCGGAATGGGATGCCAAGCTGTTGTACGTAGCGATGACCCGCCCTGTTCACCGACTGGTTATGACCCACGTCGAGGGCAGTGTGCCACCGCTTTTGTGTGAGATGCCCGCAGCGTTATACGATCGGGCAGAATAAGTGCAAATAAAAAATCCCCCTGCAATGTCTGTAGGGGGATTGCTGTCTTGAAGTCGTGTCGATTAGTGATCGCCCGTGTTTCCTTTAGAAGGGTTCGTGATCACAAAGCCTTCTTGTGGCAGGTACAGGTAGTCCAAAATGATTCCGTCCAAGAGGGGCTCGTCTTTTTTCACGATGACATCGATTTCTTTGTCCGTTTCGATTACTTCGTCTTCTTCCGTCGGCTTGTCCAGCGCGAGACCGTAATGCGCATGGTCACCATGTGCGTGTGTGATATAGACGCGAAGCTTCAGATCCTTGTCTTCCTCTTGGTCGATGATGGTTTTTAATTGTTTCGCTGCATTGCGCGTAATTTTCACTTTCATCGGGCAGGACTCCTAACCTTTTATGTATGTTTCCATTCCATATTAGCAAAGAGGGAATTCCCTATGCAATGTTGAAAGTTCAGTGAACAAGGAAAGCAAAAGGGGAGAGAAAACATGAAAAAGATTGATTTGCGAAGTGACACTATAACGAAACCGACCGAAGCCATGATTCGAGCGATGGCGGAAGCGGAAGTGGGAGACGATGTATACCGGGAAGATCCAACCGTCAATCGCCTGGAGGAAATCGCAGCGGAGCGGTTGGGGAAAGAAGCAGCGCTGTTTGTCACAAGCGGCACCCAAGGCAACCAGGTAGCTGTTTTGACACACTGCGTAAATGGAGACGAAGTGATCGTCGAAGCCGAATCTCATATTTTTTATTACGAAGGCGGCGCGATGTCCGCACTAGCGGGTGTCCAGACCCGGACAGTACCAGGAGTGCGTGGTGCCCTGCGAGGCGAGGATGTCGAGAAAGCGATTCGTTCGACTACGAATATTCATTTTCCCCGTACAAAGCTGATTTGTCTGGAGAATACCCATAATCGCGCTGGCGGAGCGGTTGTGACCCCTGAACAAATGCAGAGCGTGTACGAAGTGGCACAAAAGCATGGAATACCAGTACATTTGGACGGGGCACGTCTTTTCAATGCGGCAGTTGCACTCGGTGTAGACGTTCAGGAATTTAGCCGGTATACCGACACGGTACAAATTTGCTTGTCCAAGGGGCTTAGCGCGCCAGTGGGTTCCATCATTGCCGGGGATCGGGCCTTTATCGAAGAAGCGAGATGGTGGAGAAAGAAATTGGGCGGGGGGCTGCGTCAAGTCGGTTATTTGGCTGCACCTGGTATCCTCGCTTTAACGGAAATGACGGATCGTTTAGTCGAAGACCACGACCGCGCCAAACAGCTCGCGGAAGGATTCAGCAAGCTCTCTTTGGAAGTCGCTCCCGTCGATACGAACATCGTCCTGGTCAAAACCGACTCGATCCGCGTCCCTGCTGTTGAATTCCTCAAGCTGCTCAGCGACAGAGGGGTGTACGCCGTTGACTTTGATGAATACATGATCCGGTTTACGACGCACCGCCATATCACGGAGAATGATATCCAGTATGTGTTAGAAGTCGTGGAATCTTTGATCGCTGGTGTATCTACAGCGCAATAGCAAAAGCGGGGCAGCTCCGATCTGACCATTTGGTGAGGTTGGGGCTGTTTTGTTGTGTAAATCCGCTTAACCAAAGCAATACTATAGCTAACCAACATAGGGGAAAAGAGGGATGGACATGATATCGGCCAAAGATCGAGGACGAATTCAGGCGCAGATGCAGCGCGACGAAAGCAAGATCGTCAATATCGTATTAAGCGATGCCCAGCAGGTGGCGGGAGAAATCGAAAAAGCCACCCACGAGGGCATTTTCATGGTGGATGGCCGTTATTACGGTTATGACAGTATAAAAGAAATCAACGGGCTGTAAAGAGAAACAACCATACTAGAGTCTGGGGGCAGGGAAGAAGTGGCGAAGACTGTCTGGCAGCTCCTTTTGCCACAGCCCCCAGACATGATTACCGGGCTTTTCCCGGTAGGACAGCTCTGCATGCTTGGACTCCAGGATTTGCTTGGCTTCCCGGTTCCATTGAACAAAGTCGAAGGTGCCCATATGCGTTTCTACAGCGAGCTCATCCAAGCCCACCACCATCCATATTCGCAGCCAGGACAGGCTGGGTGCATTTTGGAGCTGATCCAGGGTTGGCTGGAAGAAGGCACCGGATAAAGCCAGTACCCGCGTAAATACTTCAGGGTGGTCCAAAGCGAGATGGAGAGAAACCGTGCCGCCTAAAGAGTCGCCGGCCAATATGCGTGAGGCGGGATCACGACGAACAGGATAACGCTCTTCGATAAAAGGAACGAGTTCCTCTGTGAAAAATCGTTTGTACGCAGCGTTGCGCGAGCCCACCGGCGAGTATTCGCTGGTACGCTTGCTTCGCTCGACGGAGACGCCTACGATCAGGAAGGGCTCGATGCCTTCCTCCAGGATTAACTGGTTTGCGATCGTCGCGATCCGCCCCATCGTAAAGAAGTCATTTCCATCCTGGCAATACACAACCGGATAGGAAAGCAGCTCATTATAGCCGGGCGGCAGATAGACTTTCACAGAGCGTGGAGTGTCCACATGGATGCTGGGCACTTCTTCTTTTATGATCGTTCGCTTAACATATTCGGACATGAATTCCACCACCAAAATTTACTTTTTCAAAAAGAAAGTCCTTGAAATAAACTGATACAGCTACTATAGTAAATGATAACAGAACGGAAATAAACCCTGTAATATCAATACTATAACACATTGAACAGACATTTTGTCTGCAGTATAACAGGGTGTGCAGGAATATCTGGAAACGGATTTTCTGCATGTTCCAGCTGTTCTTTTCCTTTTCTTACAGGGTATCCACCGGCAGGATCCATGATTCTTGACTGAACGGACAGTCGACCTATCAGTCTAGTCCAGGAAAACCTAGCCAAGGAGCCTTTAATTCCAGTGACGAGGTGAATGAGATGAGCGTAACCACTGCTGTTGAACAAACAGAGAACAACGCCCCGCTGCAAATTCTTGCTCCGGACGGAACGGTTGTTCGTCCTGACTTGATGCCTAATCTCTCTGATGATGAATTGCGTGAACTGATGCGTAAAATGGTATTTACCCGTGTATGGGACCAACGTGCAATCAGCTTGAACCGCCAAGGCCGTTTGGGCTTCTATGCACCAGTAGCAGGACAAGAAGCGAGCATGATCGGTTCTGAAGCTGCACTGTCAAAAGAAGATTTCATCCTGCCAAGCTACCGCGATATTCCGCAAATGGTATGGCATGGTTACCCAATGCACAATGCGTTCCTGTATTCTCGTGGACATATTGAAGGCGGACGGATTCCTGAGGGTGTAAACGTTCTTATGCCACAAATCATCATCGCTGCACAATGTACGCAAGCAACGGGTGTTGCTATGGGTTACAAGCTGCGTGGTGAAAAACGTGTAGCGATCAACTACTTTGGTGACGGTGCGACTTCCCAAGGTGACTTCTACGAAGGGATGAACTACGCAGGGGTTTACAAACTGCCCGTTATCTTCTTCTCGCAAAACAACGGCTATGCGATCTCCCTGCCGTTCGAAAAACAAACAGCTTCCGAAAACATCGCTGTCAAAGCGGTTGCAGCAGGTATCGCAAGCGAGCGCATTGATGGTATGGACATCATGGCTGTCTACTACGCAGTTCAAAAAGGAAAAGAGCGCGGCGTAAATGGCGAAGGCGCTACCTTGATCGAAGCACTGACTTACCGTTATGGTCCACACACCATGGCTGGTGACGACCCAACTCGTTACCGTACAGGCGAAGAGCAAAGCGAGTGGGAGCTGCGCGATCCTTTGATCCGTTTCCGCAAGTTCCTCGAAGCAAAAGGCCTGTGGAACGAAAAAGATGAAGAAGCAGTTATTGAAGAAGCGAAAAAAGCAGTTGCAGATGCGATCAAAAAAGCGGACGAAACTCCGAAAATGAAAGTATCTGAGCTGATCGATGTAATGTTCGAGACACTGCCACCAGCATTGGAAGAGCAAAAGGCAGAATACCTGGCAAAGGAGTCGAAATAAGCCATGGCACAAATGACAATGGTTCAAGCCATTACGGACGCGATGCGCGTTGAGTTGAAACGCGACGAGACCGTACTTGTCTTCGGGGAAGACGTAGGGAAAAACGGCGGGGTATTCCGTGCGACAGAAGGGTTGCAATCTGAGTTTGGCGAGCAGCGCGTATTTGACACTCCTTTGGCTGAGTCCGGTATCGGTGGACTGGCTGTAGGCTTGTCCATCAACGGTTTCCGTCCAGTAGCGGAAATCCAGTTCTTTGGATTCGTATTTGAAACCTTCGATGCGATTGCTTCCCAAGCGACTCGTATGCGTTACCGTTCTGGTGGACGCTTCCACAGTCCAGTGACTTTCCGCTCCCCATTTGGTGGCGGCGTAAAAACTCCTGAGCTGCATGCGGACTCTCTGGAAGGCTTGATGCTGCAAACGCCGGGTCTGAAAGTGGTTATCCCTTCCAACCCTTACGATGCAAAGGGTCTGTTGATCTCCGCGATCCGCGACAACGATCCAGTTGTTTTCCTGGAGCACATGAAGCTGTATCGTTCCTTCCGTCAAGAAGTTCCAGAAGGCGATTACAGCATTCCGCTGGGTAAAGCGAATGTAGTAAAAGAAGGAACAGACGCAACCATCATCACTTATGGTGCAATGGTGCACACCAGCTTGAAAGCTGCAGAAGAAATCGAAAAAGCTCGTGGAGCAAAGGTAGAAGTAATCGACCTGCGCACCATCAGCCCACTCGATATCGACACCATCGTGGAATCTGTGAAGAAAACCAACCGTGCAATCGTTGTGCAGGAAGCGCAAAAAACTTCCGGCGTAGCAGCGGAAATCATCACGCAAATCAACGAACGTGCGATTTTGCACCTCGAAGCTCCCGTTCTGCGTATCACTGCACCGGATACCGTTTATCCGTTCGCACAAGCAGAAGACGTATGGCTTCCAGATGTAAAACGCGTTGTGGATGGTTTGACACAAGTGCTGGATTTCTAATTAACCAAACATAATCGGCGGAAAGATGTGAGCTTTCCGCCTTCTTTTGGCAGAGACAATATGGCGAAGAGTTTATAAGGAGGAGATATCGTGAGTCGTTTTACATTCAGACTCCCGGAGCTCGGCGAGGGCATCCATGAAGGCGAAATCGTCAAATGGCACGTACAACCGGGAGATTCCGTAGAAGAAGACCAAGTCATTATGGAAGTGCAAAATGACAAGGCGGTTGTAGAAGTACCATCGCCTGTTAAAGGGAAAGTCCTCGAACTGAAAGTAACAGAGGGTACTGTTTCCGTAGTAGGTGACCCGCTGATTGACTTTGAAGTGGAAGGCGAAATTCCTAACCTGCCAGACCACGGTCATGGCGAGGCTCCTGCAGCTGAAGCTCCAGCAGCACCAGCAGCTGCTGAGAAGATGGAACCAGGCTGCGATATCGGCTCTCAAGTGAGTGCGAATGCGAACCAAGCATTGGAAACGCCAATGGC
Source organism: Brevibacillus centrosporus (assembly GCF_003710815.1). Taxonomy (GTDB): domain Bacteria; phylum Bacillota; class Bacilli; order Brevibacillales; family Brevibacillaceae; genus Brevibacillus; species Brevibacillus centrosporus. Next base: position 200,474 of record NZ_RHHP01000001.1, on the reverse strand, counting down.
TCAAGCAACTGCGACAGCTGTAGCAGCTCCAATCGATCGCAAGCATGTTCTCGCAACTCCATCCGTACGTAAATACGCTCGTGAAAAAGGCGTGCAACTGGCAAATGTACCTGGAACAGGCAAACTGGGACGAATTACTCGCGAAGACGTAGATCGTTTCGCAGCAGGCGGAGTGGCACCAGCAGCATCTGCAGTAGCTGCAGCACCAGCTGAAGCGGCGGCAGTAGCACCAGAAGCTGCAGCAGCACCAACTGGCGTGGCTCAAGCATCGGCAGCTCCAACTGTTCACTACACGCCATCGGCGGCTGGTGAATTGGAAGAGCGCGTACCACTCAAAGGCATGCGCAAAGCGATCGCAAAAGCTATGGTGAAATCTGCTTACACGGCTCCACATGTAACCATCTTTGATGAAGTGGATGTAACTGCACTCGTGGCTATGCGCAAAGACGCAAAACCATTGGCAGAAGAGCGTGGCGTGAAGCTGACTTACCTGCCGATGATCGTAAAAGCGGTAGTAGCTGGGCTGAAAAAGTTCCCAGAACTGAACGCATCCATCGATGATGAAAAACAAGAGGTTATCTATAAAAAATACTACAACATCGGTATCGCTACTTCGACAGAAGACGGCCTGCTGGTGCCTGTAGTGAAAGCTGCAGACAGCAAATCCATCTTCCAAATCGCTGGTGAAATCGGCGAACTGGCGAAGAAAGCTCGTGATCGCAAAGCGACTGCTGATGAGCTGAAAGGTTCTACTTTCAGCATCACAAACATCGGATCTGCTGGCGGTATGTTCTTTACCCCAATCATCAACCACCCAGAAGTGGCGATCTTGGGCGTAGGACGCATCAGTGAAAAACCGATCGTGAAAAACGGAGAAATCGTGGTTGGCCAAATGCTGCATCTGTCTCTCAGCTTTGACCACCGCTTGGTTGATGGCGAACCGGCTCAACGTTTCGTCAACTACGTGAAGCAGCTCTTGGAAAACCCAACGCTGCTCGTCATGGAGGGGTAATCAACAATGGTAGTAGGTGAATTTACTACAGAAGTAGACGTGCTTGTAATCGGTGCAGGTCCAGGCGGGTACGTGGCGGCTATTCGTGCCGCCCAGCTAGGCAAAACCGTTGCTGTTGTGGAAAAAGCGGATCTGGGTGGCGTATGTCTGAACGTAGGCTGCATCCCGTCCAAAGCGATGATCCACGCTGCACATACTTATGAGCATGCTCAACATACCGAGTCCATGGGGATCACCATGGAAAACGTGAAAGTCGACTTTGCCAAAGTGCAAGAGTGGAAAAGCGGCGTTGTGAAGCAATTGACAGGTGGCGTAGGCTCCCTGTTCAAAGGTCACAAAATCCAGGTAATTCCAGGTGAAGCCCTGTTCGTAAGCGAAAACGAAGTTCGTGTCTTCCATGGCTACGATGTAAACCGTTACCGCTTTGAGCATTGCATCATCGCGACAGGTTCCCGTCCGATCGAGCTGCCAGCGTTCCCATTTGGCAAACGCGTTCTGTCCTCGACTGAAGCCCTCAGCTTGACTGAGCTGCCGAAGAGCATGGTTGTCATCGGTGGAGGATACATCGGAATCGAGCTGGGTACCGTGTTTGCCAAGTTCGGAACGAAAGTAACCATCCTGGAAGGTGCCGATCAAATCCTGCCAGGCTTTGAGCCAGATATGCCTCGTTTGGTGGAACGCAAGCTGAAAAAGCTGGACGTAACCATCCATACAAAAGCACTGGCACAAGGCATGGAAGAAACTGAAAACGGTGTGATTGTTACCGCTGAAGTGAAAGGCGAACAAAAACAAATCGAGGCAGAATACATCCTCGTCACAGTGGGTCGCCGTCCAAATACAGACGAACTGGGTGTACGTGACATCGGCATGAACCTGACTGACCGTGGCTTGATCGTGGTAGACAAACAAGGCCGCACCAACATTCCAAACGTATATGCGATTGGTGACATCGTAGCAGGTCCTGCACTGGCTCACAAAGCTTCTTATGAAGGGAAAGTGGCAGCGGAAGCAATCGCTGGACACCCGTCTGAAGTAGACTACAAGGCCATTCCTGCCGTTGTTTTCTGCGACCCTGAAATTGCAAGCGTAGGAATCAATGAAAAGGAAGCGAAAGAAAAAGGAATCGACTACATCGTGGGCCGTTTCCCATTCGCAGCAAACGGTCGTGCGCTGTCCATGAATGCCGGAGAAGGCTATGTGAAGCTGATCGGTGAAAAAGGAACCAACCTTGTGTTGGGAGCGCAAATCGTGGGTGCTGAAGCATCCAACATCATCGCAGAGATCGGATTGGCAATTGAAATGGGAGCGACTCTCGAGGATATCGAGCTGACAATCCATGCCCATCCAACTTTGGGTGAAGTAACGATGGAAGCGGCTGAACTGGCATTGGGTCATCCGATTCATGTCATGAAGTAATCATCCTTTTGAAAAGATCAAAGCCTTGCACATGTAGCGTGCAAGGCTTTTTTCTTCCACATCTTACCCTTTCCACCGATTCTTATATAATGTAAAATAGTGGGAGACTTAAGTTGGGTGGGGGTCGGCAGCATGGAAGCTACGAATCGGATGATTGATGACTTGCGCCGCAAACTGGAGCGTGCAGCAAAAGATGCAGGCTACAATTTTCTTGACCCTGAAATTGTCAGGATAAGTCAACAATTAGACAAACTAATTGTCGCTCATATGCTACATGAAAAACGCCCTTCATAGGGCGTTTTTTGTGGAAGCGGTTGGTGGCGAAAACGAATACAGCAAGTGTGCATTTTTCCCCTTTTTAGTCAGTAGGGGTTCAGCAAAATAATAATAGCTTGGATACAGGATTAGCTGCTGTACCTCAGCTGGTGGACAGTCGATCGGACAGTAGAGGCAATGCTCGGCTTCCTCATAGCGGAGCGCAGGAAAAATGGATTGCAGCAGTTCAATAGCAGTTGCTGCGTTCTCTAAAGCGAGATGGATTCTCTCTGCTTCTTTGACGAAGAGGGGGGCGATGGTCTCCCAGTTTGCTTCAAAGGAGAGCTGCCAGTAGGAAGAAACAAACAGACTGAAACGTCCCTTCACATAGTCAGAATCGTCGAGCAGATCATCGGCTACCTGTGGACGAATATGATGCTGATTCCACTCCTCCAGAGCGGGAGAAAGACTGCGCACAAACTGATCGGTAGGAAGTGTCACGAAATACTCGTACTGATCATTGACGGCCATGACGCCTTTCGTTTGAAAAGGATCAAAGCTGTCCGGAATCCCGTAGCGAAAAAGAGGAAGTAAATACTCCCAATCTTTCATCAAGCGTGCTATTTGAATGTGGGATATTTTTTCTGTACACCAATCTGCCAATCGCTCGGGAGGATTCAGCTGTGCAAGAGTGTGCAGACTGGCTGCAAGCTCGTATAACGGTGAGACGCTGTAGCTGAATGTGTGCGAGAGTGGGCTTGCAATCGGAAGCGGAATCTTGATCATCTTGATACCTCCAACAAGGATACTGCCTTCATCATAGTCCATACTTGTGGGACAATTCAATCTTTTTGGTGTAAAATATAGGAAAAAGGTACTACCCGACTCCGGATGGGCAGTCGGGTAGTTTTTATTAACGTGTAGGAATTTATAAGCGTTCACGTTTATGAATTCCGGAGCGCATGGCGAAGTGCCTCAGCGTCCGCTTCGGGCATTACTTCGGTAAAACTTTCCGCTAAAACGCGGTCGCTCCTCATTGAAAAGGCCTCGATAGAAGTTTTCTTAACCTTCTCTTGTTTTAATAGCGCGGCTGTGGTTTTCCTGCTTCACTTTCTTCGAGCCCGGCATCGGTTCACCCGTCTGCTCAATTCCTCTCGCTTCATTATTATACGTTTGATGTGGGTTCTCATCTAAAATATGGTCTTTTTCCATAATATCAGCTCCTTCGCTATGTATCTTTTTGTAGTTTGTCGCAATCGAAGGATGACGAACCATAGGAATAACTGGTATTCTAGAAAGAAGCATGTCCACGAGCAAAGGTTGCTTCGATTGGCAATAAAACAAGGTTGGCACAAGAGTAAATGTCACACATAATATTTATTATGTAAACAAAATGAAACAAGCATAATTTAGGTTGGCTACGCAATCGAAAAGGAGAGAATCTATGCCACGTCTGATAGCACCTGTGTTTAATTCGACTACGCCGCAATCTGTCCGGATTGATATGCCAAACTCCTTTACGCTTATTTCAGGTGCAGAAAAGCCGTATCAGGTAGCCTCTCGTTATTTGCGCAACGAAATGGATGAGAACAGGCGCATGTTCGACAAGCGTGTGGATATGTCCAGTCTGTTTCTCGTTGGCGATTACCCTGAAATGAGATTATCGGATGACCGTGACTGGATCGAAGAAATCGAGAACAAGCTGAACCTCGCCACGACCAGTGGAACCTGTTCGATCCCCTATGTCATTACGGCACAAGCAAACCTGTATGGAATTACGTATCTGAAGCGCTCGTTAGACGGCGGCAAATACATGTTTGACGAGGATGCGCAACGCATCTTCCTTGCCCTATTGGAGCGAAACCTGCCCACGTTGGCATTTCGGAGATATTCTCTTTCCCTGGAGAAGAAAAGCTACGAGGACCAGCTGCTTGATCTGTGGATTGGCCTCGAGTCGCTTTTTGTTCCAGATGGGAAAAAAGGAGAAATCACCTATAAGCTGCGTCTGCGTATGGCTTATTATTTTGGCGAAACGTTGAAACAGCGGGAAAAGATTGCACAGTTGATCAAAAAATCGTACAATCATCGCTCAGAGATCGTTCACAGCGGGAAAGTCTTTGGAAACTCGCTGGAAGAGGAAGTAGGAATCCTTCGCCTTATGGCGCGTGCGGCGATATTGAACGTAGCGATGGAAGGAATCACCCTTCAGGATTTACGTGTGCGTCTGGACCAGTTAATTTTGACAGGCGATAGTTATTATGCCCACTATCAGCCGTCATTTTTTGAAAGAGTATCTTTGTAAACCTTGCAGAGGAATCAGAATCAGGAGGAAGAACATGAGCGTTTTGATTGTTGAGAATTTGTCCCATGGTTTTGGGGATCGCATTTTGTTTCGGGATGTATCCTTCCGTTTGCAGCCAGGGGATCACGTAGGGCTCGTAGGAGCAAATGGGACCGGTAAATCCACCATGATGGGGATTTTGACGGGACAAAATATGCCGGACAACGGTCGGATTGAATGGATGCCAAAGATCCAGTACGGATATTTGGATCAACATACGAAGCTGGAAGCAGGCAAAACGATCCGTGACATTCTGAAGGACGCTTTTCTGCCGTTGTTGGAGCAGGAAGCAGAACTGATGGTCATCGGTGAAAAGATGGCAGAGGCCTCCCCAGAGGAGCTCGAGGAACTGTTGGAGCGCATGGGCGAGATTCAGGATAAGCTGGAAACCAGCGGCTTTTATTTGATCGATGCCAAAGTAGAGGAAATCGCAAATGCATTGGGACTAAGTGCGATTGGTCTGGAGCGCGACGTTGCTTCCCTGTCAGGGGGACAACGGACAAAAGTATTGCTGGCAAAGCTGCTTTTGGAACAGCCGACTGTCCTTTTGCTGGATGAGCCGACCAACTACCTGGACGAAGAGCACATCGTTTGGCTGAAAAACTACTTGAAGGAATACCCGTACGCTTTCATGCTGATTTCCCATGATACTTCCTTCATGAACGAAGTCGTCAACGTCATTTACCACTTGGAATTTACCAAGCTGAACCGATATACCGGTAACTATGAGTCCTTCCTGGCTCAATCGGAAACGAAGCGCAGTCAGCACTTCGATGCGTTTGAAAAACAACAGGAAGAAATCGCGAAAATGGAAGACTTTATCGCTCGCAACAAAGCACGTGCGTCTACAACGGGACGAGCGAAAAGCCGGCAAAAGCAGCTGGATAGAATGGATCGCATCGACAAGCCAGAAACAGCGGCGAAACCGTCCTTTATTTTCAAAGAATCCCGTGCTAGCAGCCGTTTCGTCGTGGAAGCGGAGAATCTGGAAATCGGTTATTCTCATCCGCTTCTGCCAAAGCTGAGCGTCTCGCTGGAACGCGGGGAAAAAGTGGCGATCGTGGGAATGAACGGCGTCGGGAAATCGACCCTGCTGAAGACCTTGCTCGGCGTAATCAAGCCGCTTAACGGCAAGCTGGATCGCGGTGATTTCCTCCATCCTGCTTACTTTGAGCAAGAGGTAAAAGCCAAGCCAGTGACGGCTCTCGAAGAAGTGTGGAACGAGTTTCCATCGATGAACAATCACGAGGTGCGCGGAGCTTTGGCACGCTGTGGCTTGAAAAACGAGCATATCAACCGCAACATGAATGCACTCTCTGGTGGAGAGCAGGCAAAAGTGCGTCTTTGCAAGCTGCTCCAGCGCGAGAGCAACTGGCTTGTATTTGACGAGCCGACCAACCACTTGGACGTAGTGGCGAAGGAAGAGCTCAAGCGTGCACTCAAAGAGTTCAAAGGTACCGTTCTGCTCGTTTGCCACGAACCTGAATTCTATGAAGATTGGGTTACTCAGGTCTGGGATGTAGAAAAATGGAGTTTGGAACAAGCTAAGACACCGATCAAACTGTAAAAGAAACAAAGAAAACAGGCAGCCCACGGTTCAGTGGAGCTGCCTGTTTTCGTGTGCGGTTATTGCCGCGCATTGCGCATACGGATCATGGAGAATTGCAATGTGCGAGGAAGTAGGAATTCCCGAAGTGAAGTGAGCGACGGTGTCAATCTCAGCTCTACGTTTGCTTCACAAAGCCTGGAAAAGAGGTCGCCCATCGGCGCTACTTTCAACGGATAGACAGCCGAGACCCCCGAGTGAGTTCGGTAGTATCCCGCGCCAGTATCCCAGCAGGAAAAGGATTCAGCAGCAAACGTATAACGATAAAGAACCGTGTTCCTGATAGCGGTATACCAGCCGCTTTCGACCGCTATGACCATCTCGGCATGAGTCTGATCAAGGAAATAGGCTTTGTCCTCGGTGCTTGTATCCTCCTTCAACCGAAAGGCAATCCGTGGGCAATCACGGGGAAGGTAGTACATTGGCGCATGCGCTTCATCGATTGCCCAGACAGCAGGAGGAAGGCTAGGGTGAGAAGGATGGAGCCGCGGAACAAACGCTTGAATGTTTGGGTCCTCACTGAAATGATAAAGCAAGCTCATGGGACAAATTCCCTCCAGTGGTCATTCTTCCTAGCGTTAGATGACTGCCCAGGCATTGGGTAGATAACGCCCCCGATAATACGGACAAGACGTTTTCGTAATCGCTTCGCCATTGTGGAGCATCATGGAGCTGGAGCCGCCGTCCATAGCCATCGCTGTAACGATGCCCCTCTCTTCCAGCAGTTCAGCCAGGTCATTCATGCTGGCGCCAATGGAGTGACCGGGCTGTCTGCCGTCGATGACGACAAAAACGATGGTGCCGTCTTCCTTTTGACCAATGGCTGTCCGAGGCTGGATGCCCCAGCTACGAGCAGGTTTATCCGTAAAGAGGTTCTTGCCATTGACAATCAGCTGCGGGCGGAAGCTCATCGCATCGCGAACGCCCATTTTTACTAGCTGTTCTGCGGTATAGCTCCCTGTAATGAGTTTGCCTTCGTAGGTGATGCCCAGAGCAGTTTCGCCACTTTTTGGATTGTAGCCCTGCAGTATTTTTCCATCATGAATCACGACGCCGTATGCCTTCGCCCCTTTGCCGTAGCCATCTGGATCAGAAAAACCGCTCGCATTGACAATGCCAATCGCGTTCGATTTTTTCACGAACTCATCGAGCAGATCCCCGCGGTCCTTGCGATTGGTTACGAGCAGCTGCACACGTGTTGGGTCATGGATGTACATGATCTTGCCCTTAAAGTAGTAATTGTCTTTTTTTACGTTGATTTCTTCAATATCAACGAGTTCTTTTGGCTTTTCTGGCAGTGGTACAACATTCGGTTTGGTTGCAGGTAGTTCTGTGGGCTTCGTTTCTGCCTCGGAGTTTATGACTTCCGGGTGCCTGATCTGGTCCTTCAAAGCCTGTAATTTGTCATCCGGAATAAACGTATAAGGTGCCCAGTAATCATGCTGCGTGGTTAATAACGTGCCGGCTGCCCATTCTCGCAAATCCTCTCCCGTGTCTGTTCCAAATAAAAAGACGAGACCACCGAGGGAGAAGAATAGAAAGGTTGAGACAGTTACGAGTAGCAAGGTTTTGACCCAGCGCCATGGTCGTTTTGCTGTCCGTCTATGGGAGCGTGCCCGGGATAAGGATTGCATGTCATTTTTCACCCTGCCATTCAATAGGATTCTCTCTATTAGAATGGACGTAGAAATAGGTAAAAAGTTTCAGGGAAATAAATGAGATCATCCCGGGCAGAATAGCAAGAGGGGGTGAGCCATGTGCGAGGCTACGATAAAGAATTTCAAAAGGAAATAGAGGCTTACCAGGAAGGTCCAAAAGGGACTCGTAATCAAACCACCAGCCGAGATCGCCAGGATCAAGGGGAAATGCAGGAGACCCGTAAAGACTCCAACAACGGGTAATACACGAGTAGGCGAGGTCCAGCTGGATTTCGCCTACTTTTGCATAGGTCTTTCCTCTGTTCCCCTCGGGCAAAGTGTGGTAAGCTTACCCAATGCATGATTTTTCAAGCCAGGAGGGTTCTTGTGAGCACCACGTTTGCTGATTTACACATTAGCGCGCAGCTTGTCGACATTTTGCGCGAACGAAATATGGAAACACCTACGCCGGTTCAAGTGGAAGCGATCCCGCTTATTTTGGAAGGCCGTGATGCGCTGGTAGAATCTCCGACAGGGACGGGCAAAACGTTTGCTTATCTTCTGCCGTTACTCACGAAAGTCAATATGGACAAAAAAGACGTGCAAGCGATTGTACTGGCTCCGACACATGAGCTGGTCATGCAGATTGCACGTGAGGCTGAACGCCTGCTGCCAGGAAGTGATACTGCCGTCGTTCCGATCATTGGCGGGGTTGATGTTAAGCGTCAGGTCGAGCGTTTAAAAAAGAAGCCTGTTCTCGTTGTGGCCACACCAGGCAGACTATTGGAACTCATCGATCAGCGTAAAATGAAGGTCCATGAGGTCAAAACGGTAGTGGTTGACGAGGCAGACCGGATGCTGGATGCAGGCTTTGGTAAGCCCGTGACAGAAGTCATGAAGCGTACCTTGCGCGATACACAGCGATTGCTTTTTTCTGCTACGCTTCCCGCTGGAGTAGTGGAGGCATCCGAGGTCTTCACCAGAGACGCAGCTGTCATCCGTGCTGCTGCTCCTGAAGGGGCACAAGGTGTTGCGCACATGTATTTGATCACCGATCCCAGAAAAAAGGTGGATACGCTGCGTCGCTTGCTCCGTCTCGTTGATGTACGGTCTTCCATCGTTTTCGTAAACCAGATTGAGAAGGTCGATGAAATCGTCTCCAAGCTTAATTACCACCACCTCCCAAGCAGATTGCTGCATCGCGATGCGACAAAAGAAGAGCGGGCTCGTACGCTGCAGCAATTCCGGGATGGCGTATTCCCTGTTTTGATCACGACAGATGTGTCTGCACGCGGGATTGATATCCCAGAAGTGGAGTGCATCGTACATTATGACCCGGCCTCGGATGCAGATACCTATGTGCATCGCAGCGGCCGGACTGGCCGGATGGGGCGTGCTGGGCTTGTCTTCTCCATCGTCAGTACTCAGGAGCGCTTCATTATTGAGAAGTTCTCCAAGCAGACGGGTGTGCCTATCGCAGAAAAATTTATGTCTCACGGAGCTTTGGAAGACCCAAGACCGGTACAGAAGCCACAGGCGAGAGCTGGGAAGCCGGCAAATGGAAAACCAGCGAGTGGAAAACCGGCTAAATCCGGAGCCAAGCCATCGAATCCAGCAAAACGCGTACATAAGAAGGGCGGCTTTGGAACAAAGTAGGACAAGAAAGAACCACTCTTGTCAGCAGGAGGTTTCCATGCGCAAAGATCGTTTGTACGAAGAGGATTTATTGGTGAATGGTACAGTAGGTGGCGAAGTTCTCTCCAAGCAGGAGCGGCAGACACTAAAGCGTGAAGCTGGGGAACTGAAGGAAAAGATCGAACAAGCGAAAAACGAGCCAATATCCGAGTAAAAGGCAAAAAGAGCTTGGGCTGCTGCAGGAGGAAACTCTGCGGCTGCTCAGCTCTTTTTTACTGACTCCATGGCCGGATGTTCGAGTGGTTGCTTTCTCTCAGATAGTCCTCCAGATCGCAAAGAAACTGCTCGACCGTGTGGTAAGGCGGATCTAGCTGCAGAAGACGGCGAATCATCGCATGGATGGCAGGTGATAAAGACAGCTCCTGCTCCCAGCTTTGTTCAGACGCATTTTCGTCTGGCGTATAGCTTGAATACAACAGGAATAGAAAGAAATGTCCTAGTGCAAACAAATCGCTGGAAGGAGCGACCTCCCGTTTTAGCTGCTTTTCGGAATGATAATCGGATAATGCCTCGGCAGAATAGGTAGGACTGTCTCCCAAGAAACGTGCCAGTCCAAAATCAATGAGATATGGCTCATCATTATGCCAAATAACGTTGGGTATGCGTACATCCCGATGGATCAGTCGATGCTCGTGCAAGTGGGCGACGATCTCTGCGATTTTTTTCATCAAGCGGGAAGCTGAGTACTCGTCGATCGTTATCATCTGATCAAAAAGGGCTTCTTCTAGCGTAGGCCCATCGATAAACGTCATGACGAGAAAGGAATCCTTCCTGTAAGTAAAGGAATGCAGCCAGCGAGGGATTTGCGGGTGAGAGAGGGTGGAGAGCACTTTCTGCTCATAGGCTTGCATGGCTTCTCCTTTAGGGGAGTGACGCAGACTGGGCTTCACCTGTTTGAGCACGACATCAGAGCCATCGGTCAGGTCTTTTGCGAGATAGGCAATGCCGTAGCTGCCCATACCTAGCACTTTGGTAATCTGATAACGGTCGATTTGCCGTCCAGGCGCATATGGACGGTCCCGCATCGTGCTATTCCACCACGTAACGATTTTGTTCCACATTGTCCGATTCCCCCCTGACTCCCATCTTACCATGTTTACGAAAAATGGCTGACCGCTTTTTAATGAGGTTTGCTATAATCGATTCGTTACATGTAGACGGGAGCGGAATGAGATGAATTTTACCATTGATTGGCTATCCTTTTTTCTGATTGAACAGCCGGAGGAAGAGGATGGCGTAAAAAAAGTAAAGATGACCCGCTATTTAAGCCATGATGAGTATCAAAAAAGCGAACTGCGCGATTTCCTGGATGGAGAATTCGCTCGCATAGCCAAAAGAAAAGTAGAGTTGAATCCAAAGTCGGAAGGGAGCCCGACGAAGCTGGGGCAATTTATCGTGGAACCCGGTCATCCCTTGGATTCCAATCCAAACTACGCCCTGCTTGGACGACTGCTGGTAGCGGAAACATCCGGCGAAAGCAAGGACCCTTGCCAGGAGCTGATTCAGTCGTATTTGCGTACGTCTCAAGTACGCGGCGGCGTGATGATCATCGTGAGGACGCGTTTGGAGCTTTTGGACGAGCGTTATGTGTTTATTTTAAAATGTGATTTCGAACAAAAAACAGCGGTGATCACAGATGAGAAAAGCTTGATCGCCAATGTGCAAATGGCAATCAATGCGAAGAACATGAAGTCGTTAATGTATCCGTATATGATCGAATCCGGAATGAATGATCCTTATCACGTGAAGATCCATCAATTTTCTCATGCGAGGTATTTTGAAGAGTTTTTGCGGTTCATTGAATATCCGCAAACGGTCACGCAAATCGTCTCGGAGGAAGTCATTTCGCTCGCCAGACAGCATATTGAGTTTGCGTATCCGGAAGAAACGGAAGAGCGTCTGCGCGAAGAAGAGGCGATCGAGCTGATAGCAGCCAGCCCCAAACGGGAGCTCGCTGAGAAGTGGGAGCACGAAACCGTCATGGAAGCGATGCAGATTATTACCGATCGTCAGCCAGAGGTCGAGCTGAAGTTCAAGCTGGATCATATGCAAATTCGCACGCTTTTGGCCGATTACGGTACCAGCTTGCATATTGCAAAGGTTAACGGCCGCTATCTGGTCCTGCTGGAAGGGGAGCAGCTTCAGTTTGAACGAGGGGTATCCCCGGTTGAATTCGTGAAGCCAAAGGCGCTTACAGACCTTGTCCGCGAGATTGAGGCACGCAGCTACGCGGTTCCGGAAGTGGCCACAGCGAGATCAGCAGAAGAAGATGAAAGACCACCTTGGGAGTAGGGAGTGGAGGATAAAAGTATGAGTGAAAACAAGAAACAAGCAGCTCCACGTCCTTCTGAACATAGCCTGAATGGGCAGGAACGAAATGTGTATCCTGTGCTGCGCCACTCGTCCATAATCGCGAAATACCCGGATCGCTGGGTGACCAGAGAGCATACAGCGGATACGGCCGTGTTGTACGCTCTGGATTTAGGGGAAGGGTATCTCCTGATTGAGCGTGAGATGCTTGCGCAGGCCGGCTGGAGCGAAGAACAGCTGCATCAGGCTGCCATGAAAAATTTGCAAGGATTGCCTTACTCGGTCAAAACACAGGAAGTAGCGGGAAATCGCATTCACTTCATCAGTCCGACAGATGGCTATGCCGCCAGTCGGGTGCTGCTGGAGACTTTGCTGCAAAGCTTTGACCAGCAAAAGCAAGGGGATCAGCTAGGTGTGGCCATCCCTCATCAGGATGTTCTCATCGTCGCCGATCTTTCTGGCGATACAGGTGCACACCTTTTGGCGCGACTGACTTATGATTTTGCCTCAAAAGGACAGGTTCCGATCTCTGTTCTGCCCTTTTTCTGGGAGGAGGGGGAGCTTACACCCTTTCTGGTCGTATCGCAAGGGGGAGACCCTGAAATTCAGCGAAAGAAAAAGTGAAATATCGATATTCAACGAAAAGCTGCCTTTAGAAGGGAGCTTTTTCTATGGGGACGGAGCAGGAGGGCAGTATGCACAATTTCATGATTGGGCTTTATGGGGGCTTTGAAGAAGAGAAGTACCGAAGAGATTTTAGAAAAGGCTTCTATGGAATCGAGGCGTGCCTCTTTGAAGCAGAGGAAGAGGTAGAGAAATTGATCCGGGAAGCAAAGCGAAATGCGTTCCAAATCGGAATCCATTTTCCCATACGAAGCGACGAAACTAGACTGCGTGATGCCTTGTTTCTCGCACAGGATGAGCGGGTCAGACAGGATGCCTACGATTATATCCAACAACAGCTGGATATTCTTGGAAAGATAGGCCCTGATTACGTCCTGTTTCATTATCCAAAGCCAGTCCTGCTCGATGATCGGGTAAACTGGGACAAGTGGCGGTTTGCGGCTCGAGAGGAATATGTGTTTGAGAGCGAGTACGATTATTCGGAGCTTGTAGTAAAAAGCGAGCGGTTGTTTGCGTGGCTTCATAACAAAGCCAATGAGTATTCCTTTACGCCTGTTCTCGAATTCGATGCCTTAAATCGGTATGTATACGAGGAAGACTTTCTGGAGTCCCTTCTGTGCCGCTATCCAAATATAAAACTATGCCTGGATACGGGAAGGCTCTTCATGCAAGAGAAAATCGACCCTTCTTTTGATGCGAGAGCTGTATTGAATCGGTACGCTAAGTATGCGAAACTGGTTCACTTATGGAACGTACAGTTCACGGATTCATTTGCTTTCAGCCGTTATCCAGCCTTGCCCCATTGTCGGCCAGAGGACGGATGGGCACCGATCGAAGACTATCTGAATCTGATTACGGCGCACAATCCTGATATCACAATTATGTTTGAGCATCGTTCCGACTGGATCACAGAAGAGGAATTGCAGACGTGTTACCAATGGATCGATCAGATCGTGAATAAAAAAAGTCCGCTGCCTGCAGGAGAACACTGACAGGAAGCGGAACCGTTCAGACTCGCTCAAGAGGGCGATGGGGCAGAGCGGGATGCTCGACTTGGATTGGATCACCTGGGCGCACCTCACCGCCAGCGAGCACGATGCCCATGACTCCTGCTTTTCGAATGAGATTGCCCTCTGCATCGTGATCCAGGAGGGCATCCATCAGCCCTTTTTGGAAGCCGTTCAACTGGGGACAGGGATTACGAAGCCCTGTGATTTCGACGATCGCGGATTCCCCTATACGCAAAATCGCCCCTGTTGGCAGGGTAAGCAAAGAAATGCCGCGCGTAGTAATGTTTTCCCCGATTTGCCCCGGAGATACTTGAAAACCGGAATCTTGCAATTCCTCAAACAGTTCTGCATGGATCAAGTGCACCTGACGCAAGTTTGGCTGCGTAGGATCTTGAGCGACGCGCGAACGATGCTTGACCGTCTCTCCCAAATGAGCGTCTCCTTGTACGCCAAGACCTTTTACAAGGTGAATCGCGTCTGTGTTCTGCTTGCTGAACGTGTGAGTATCGCTTAAGCTAACCGCTACGACTTCTCCAGTGGATGGAGACATGGCAAACACCTCCTGTACATATTGTAAGGGATTCGGTGTGCGCTGGACGAGTTTTCCTTGTTAAAAAAGTGTAATGTTTTCAGAGTGGCCGTGAAAACAGAGACAACTCCACAAATCGTCCCGATTCATGAATCAGCCAGTAGGGGGATCTCGGCCCGAATATGTACAATTCAGCCGCCGTTGTCAGCATAGAGTCGACCCTGCGCCAGTCGCCCATGAGCCGGGCACACTCACCCATTGCCATCCACGGGTACAAATCGCCGGTTTGAAACGTATCGAAGTGAGGAAAAGCCTTCGTTATTTTCTCATACAAAAGTACGTATTCATCGGGGCGGGCCATTTGATAAAGGATCGGGAATGCTTGAGAAGTTACGTCCGGATACCATTTTCTCCAGCCTGGATAGGACCTGTCATAGACAGCATAGGATTTGCGCAGCGCGCTGTACATGGATTGGATGCCTGCTCGGCAGGCCGCAGCTCGCCTGTTTGCCTCCTCCGCTGCTTCATCGCAGCCCAGCATGGAAAACACATGGGCAGCATCTGCAAATCCTTTGGCGACCTCACAATTATCCATCAAGTATTTGACGCGATAGGATCTCTTTGCCCATGTCAAACCATCCTTTTGTTGAAGCCTTGCCACTGCCTGCATCAAAACAATCAGCTCATCTTTGTAGGGCTCGACCCAGGCCGTTTCCTCATTCGCTCGCATCATTTCGGCCAGCAGGCTAAACAATGTTGTGTGATAGCTATCTTCGCTGTCCGCTTTTCCTGTATCGACTTCGAGCGTCCCCTCAAGCCGATAGTCATTCACATACCCATCAGCGTTGACATGGTGCAGATACCATTCGATATGGCTTCTGACGCAATCCCATTCTTGCATGCGGACGAGTGCGATCAACGCGAGATTCGTAAAGTACGGATTGATCTGGTTGTTTTTCGGAGCAAGACGAAAAGTCCCGCTGGGCAGCCAGCAGGAGAGGAGATAAGCCTTTTGATTCTCCACGATTTCATTCATGGCATGAATCATCCTTTCTTTTCGCATTTCTACGTGAGCATTGTGACAAGCTTGATACCATACTCCATCCATTGCAAAGCGCGAACGTAATCTTCACTTGTAATCGTCGGCAAATCACCGGGCTGATCCACCAGCTCGACCCATTTTGGATCGCGAAACCAATCGACTCCGTCCGCAGCCGTGTGAGCAATATCCTTCCAAGCAGCGCTGAGCGGGGGGCTATACAGCTTTTTTTGGCCATCTCTAAGCTCTGCCCCCTGCAAGTGCAAATGATAAGAGTCTTGCGTAGCAGCGCGGGGCAAACGGGTGGTAAAAATCTGAGGCCAATAGTCAGCTCGGGAGCCGGAATGCGGGATTCGGCAGGCAAACTGGCGGATTTGCTCAAATCGCAGGGGATCTGCATAGAGAAGCTTGTAGAGCGTTTTTCCGGTAGCGATCCGCTGCTCCACCTCGGGAAAGTCTTGAACATCCATCCCGATGAGACGAAGCCTGCGGTCTGTCGGGTGCGCCTTGTACGGAAAAAGTACCTGACTGAGGGACAAGGCAGATTGGGTAAAGTAGGCGAACGTAGCAAATACACGATGCACGGCCATTGGCTTATGTATCACACGCTGCTCGATGAACTGCTGTTCATTTACAATCATGGCGTGCGTCAAACGACGAGAATCACCGGTCGACAGAAACTCTCTCCAAAAGCGCTGCATAAAAACGGATACGCCGAGAGGGACGAGAAGGGGAGTGAGATCTTTTTTGGTGCGCTTCATTTCCGCATAGAGCAATAACTGCGCATAAGCATCATGAAAGATCAGCCAGTTACTCCTCTCCAAAAACCAAAAAAATGGCTGGATTGCTTGCTCGTCCATCAGCAGCGGTAGCCATTCCCCTTTTAAATCGGTCATATTCCAACCGCCATTTCGAGATACGAGATGGGCAAGCAGGGCCCAATGTATTTCCTCATGCTGGCGATAAAATTGTAAATAGGCGTTGGTTCGGGTGAGATTGTTCCGATTGGCCAGGGCAGTCTGCTGGCGAATGCTGGAGATCAACGTTTGTTCATCGACCGCTGCTAGTGTATGGCTCATGAAGTAGCTCCTCTGTTCGATGGCACTCTGAGGTTGAAAAAAGCAGGTCTTGGTGGCGACCCGCCTTCACTCATCCAATCATTTCTAATACGAGAAGTCTGACAAACAGTTTCTCTTTTGCTTCTTCCCATGTATCCGCAAAAATGACAACATGCTCCGATTGGAATTCTGTTTCTGCGACAAATATACCATCTCGCTCGTAAATGTTCATAGAAGATCGTCCTTTCTGCTGCCTTTCAAGCATTGTATGCTATCATGAAAGAAAAGATGCATCCCAATTATAAATTGGGCAAACGGAAGGGAGGATACAAGCCATGCAAGTAACCATTACCCAAGAAGCCAAGGAACGAATCATAGCAGCCAGCCGCCCAGATCAAACCATTCGGATCAACGGTGAACTCGTGGGTGGATGCGGAATGAATGTGGAATACGCGTTATGGTGGGACGAAGCAAACCCAACGGATCAAGTCATCAAAATCGGGGAGGTAACCCTCGCCATCGATTCGCAGACCATCGAACACATGGATACCGACAAACTCACCATCGATCATCGGCCACAGCAAGGATTTCGCCTGGTTACCCCAGCACAAATCCTGGCATATGGCATTCAGCTCAAAGATCGCTGGGTATAAAGGCATTATTTGGGGATAAATTGCAGGATAAAAGCGAGGATTCCTGCAGCAATGAGCGGTCCTACCGCAACCCCTCGAAAGAATGTCACGCCGATGATGGTTCCTAGCAGTAGTCCGGTGACAATAAAAGGGTTTGCAGACATGAGAGACGTACCTTTTCCAGCCAAGTAAGCGACGAATATCCCTACGAGAACAGCTAATACCGATTGCCAGTTGGTAAAGAGCTGGGATATGGATTCCGGTTTGATTTTTCCGCTGGCCAGAGGACTTAGGATCCCAATGGTCAAGACAATGATACCGACATGGAGGCCGTATTGCTCGAGAAAGGGAAAGAATCGCTCGAGATGAAGAAGCCGCATTAAAAGAAGAATCCCGACGGCAATCGAGACAGTCGCGTTGTTGCCGAAAACCCCTAAGGCCAAGAGAACGAGCAGGGTGACATTGATCCAGTCCATGGTTCTAAAGCCCGCTTTCGTTTTTGTTAGTATATCCAGATGGAATAAACGCCGTGCTTGCTCGGGCGAAATGAAAAAAGGACGGGAGAGAGCTCCTGTCCTCTTCTATATCCTTCCTCAACCAAACCAATCTTCCAGCATTCCCACAGGAAAACCGGTCTGCTCATCTGAATCGGGAAAACGGCCCCACGCAAACACCCCGTTAAAATAATCGATGGTGAAAGGCTGATCGTATTCAGGGACACTGTATTTGCCGCCGATCCGAAACTCATCCGTGCCGAGGTAATACGATTTCGCCATAAAGTATTTTTGCTGGATAATGCCAAATTGAGAATCGTCGCCCGCGTTCTTTTTCTCCTCTGCCTGCTGACGGAGACGCTCCATTTCTTCCTGTAATTCCGCTAACGTCATTTGACTGTACAATCGCACGCTCCTGCCTCCTTCCTGACAGGTATATTGTAGCAAAAGACAAGGGAAATGGCGATGGATAGAGAATTCACTACAGGACCGAAAGAAAGGGGAAGACGCAATATGACACGATTTGATTTGACTGGCAAGACTGCAATTGTAACAGGAGCGGGGAGAGGAATCGGAAAAGCATTGGCACTGGGCCTGGCTGAGGCTGGAGCCGAGGTGGCTGTCGTTGCGCGTACCCAGAAGGATCTGGACGAGACCGTGCAAGCCATCGAGGCAAAAGGCGGCAAGGCGTACCCGATCACAGCTGATTTGACAGCGTCTGGTGCCGCAGAGCAAGTGGTTGCCCAAACCGTAGAGGCATTGGGAGGGCTGCATATTCTGATCAACAATGCAGGAATGAATATACGAAAAAAAGCAAATGAAGTGACAGAGGAAGAATGGGATCGCGTGGTAGACCTGAATTTGAAGGCGTCCTTCTTCATGTGTCAGGCAGCAGGGAAAATCATGTGCGAGCAAAAGTATGGACGCATTGTCAACATCGCTTCTGTAGCAGGGGTAGTCGCGATGCGCACAGGAATAGCATACGGCTCGAGCAAAGCTGGAGTCATCCAAATGACCAAAGTACTGGCACTGGAATGGAGCAAGTTCGGGGTAAATATCAATGCGATTGCGCCGTGGTATTTCCGCACTCCACTGACGGAGGCTTTGCTAAGCGATGAAGAATATCTTCAAGAAATTCTGCAGCGTACACCGAGCGGGCGCATTGGAGATGTAGAGGATTTAGTTGGGCCGGCGATTTTCTTGTCCTCGGATGCGGCAGCGTATGTTACGGGCCAGACGATCTCTGTTGATGGCGGTATGTCTGTCTACGGGTTCTAAACAAGAAAGTAAAGGGATGGATAGCATGATAACGATCAAAAAGGCAGCAGCCGAAGAAGCGCAAACCTTTACTAGGCTGATGCGCGAGGCATTTCGCCAAACGACTCCTCCATCCAGCTCTCTCTTGGAGACAGAACAGCAGGTCCATCAGCAATTTGGCGTCAGGAAATGAGCTGGCCGCGATCTCTGCAAAACACGCATACATGAAGAAAGAGCTAACATAGGGCATCTAAGCAAAAAAAAGAGGCATTCCCTTTTGGGGAATGCCTAAGTATTGGGGGCGATTGAGAAAAAAACCGATCGATCCAGATAGCATGCTTTGCTCTCACCCAAAGCATAGCAAGGATCAACATTCAAAGTAGAACATCGGGCTTTTTCTCAATGCGTTGAAAAAGTGCTTACGATACAAAGATAGCAAGTAAAAGTAAAATACAGATTAAATAAAAATAAAGTATTATTAAATTTTTCTGCTCTTACTTTTTCAACTTTTGTTTTGACCTCTTTATCTGGCAAATCTATGATTTCCGATGACAACCGTTTGTGGTCTCGACCAAATCCACTTGGACGTAGCTGTATCAGGATTGAAGAAGTAAAGGGATCCATTCGTTGGATCTTTTCCATTTACCGCATCTTGCACTGCTTTTCGAGCACTTTCATTTGTCTTCTGAGAGAGATGATCGCCATTTACTGGCGAAAATGCATTGGGAGCAAAAATGACCTCCCGAACCGAATTGGGGAATTCTGATGATGCTACCCGATTCAATACGACAGCAGCAATTGCTACTTGCCCCTCATACGGTTCACCACGGCTTTCCGCATAAACAAGCCGGGCGAGCAGTTCCATTTCGCGCTCCGATACTTTCACCTTACCATTGCGTATCAATTTTGGCCGCTGATCTCGGCTTACCGAGACACTAGGGCTCTTTCCGTTTGTGGCTGGAGCAATCGATTTTGCTTTTGTTTCCGGTATGGCAACACTTTTGGGGGTGGATGATTTGTCTGCGAGTGCAGGTGCTGCTACCTTGAAATGTGGTGCGGTGGCACTTGTCGGCGTGACGAAAAGGCATAAAAGCATGAAGCCAAAACCATTGATCCAGAATAAAAAGCGCAATCGCGCTTCGTGTGTCAACATACGGGAACCACTCCTTATCGCTTTTTGCTTTTGAATGCGGAAGCGAATCGGGACTTATGCAAGTGTATCGGCATTGTCGGAATGGTTCAAGAGGGAAATGGTTCCATGGAACTACAAGTCCATTGCACAAGAATCATTTTGGACTATTTTTCTGTAGCTTTTCGTCCGCGTCATTGCTGAGGGAATCAAGCGAAAGGGAATACATGGAACAAGCCAGTCGAAACACAAATGGAAAGTGTTGACTGGCTTGGCGACAAAGCGATCCCTATTGCAGCATGACCAAAAGGCTTGCCAGACTGAAATAGCCCAGCAGCTCCATGTACAGAGTCTGGCGAACCAGACGAGTGGAAACGTTGCCCCCGCCTAAAATGGTGGATAAGAGAACAAAAATCCAGCAGTAGGGTAGAGTAACCGTCAGCACGAGGGCAAATGCCATCAACAAGTAATGCGAAACCATGTATGAAAAAGCTCCCATTTTTTGAGTGAGAAAAGGAAACAGGAGGCCAGCTGCTACAGCTCCTACCGAGTAGGTAACTTCTCCCAGAGAGTAAATATGCACGTCTGCTCTGATCGTTTGACTCACAAATATCGGGTTAAGTAATTTGCTGCTGTCACTGTTTCTTCAATCCTTGGTGAACATATTTCAGGCTAGCTGACATAAAAACACCACTGCACAAAAAGCAGTGGTGTTGTCATGCGCTCGCTTATTTCTCCGTGATGGTCACAGAATTGATTTTAATCGTTTGTTCCGGAGTGCTAGGCTCTCCTGTTTCTGGATTGTTTTTGACTTTGGTTGCCGCGATTTTTTGAACGACATCCATACCGCCGCTAACTTTACCGAAAATGGTGTAGTTCGGAGAGTTTTTCAATCCCTCGACATCTTTCCCCGTTCCGATGAAAAATTGACTGCCATTCGTGTTCGGGCCTGCATTTGCCATGGCGACAACACCAGCCTCGTATTTATGACCGTTGTTCAGCTCGTCCTCAAACGTATAGCCTGGACCTCCAACCCCAGTACCAAGCGGGTCGCCTGTTTGGATCATGAAATCTTTAATGATTCGATGGAAAGTAACTCCGTCATAAAACTTGTCCTTTGCAAGGAAAACGAAATTATTTACGGCAATAGGGGCGTCCTTTGCAAACAAATCAATCGTAAAGTCACCCATGGTTGTAGAGACCTTCGCTTGGTATGTTTTCGCTTTGTCAATTTGCATAGCAGGAGCTTTCTCATACTTTTTCGCACCGGTTGGTCCAGGTGGTTGGGCAGGCTCCTTCGATGGAGTTTCAGCTGGAGCTGTCGGCTGTGTCGGTGGAGCACTCTCGTTACTTGCGCTGGAGCAACCTGTAACCAAAGCGATCGCTGTCAGACAAGCGAAAATGGTAGGTATCAGTCTTTTCATCTCAAGCACCTTCCTTTGCTTCTTCCTGAATAGGAGTTTACGGTTCCGAATTATAACACACCTGATAGGGAGAACGCCAATCGTCTATTCTCTAGTATTGATTCCTTTTCTCGTGATATGATGGGAGAAAAAGGGTTGGGTGATCAGCATGGGGGAAAGATTTGAAACAAAGACCGTACATATCGGGCATCAACCATTGCGGCAAGTGCAGAGTAAGTCAACGCCTATCTACCAGACATCTGTTTTTGCATTTGAAGGCTTGGAAGAAGTGGAAAAATATTATACAGGTGAAGGAGAATACCTGTATACACGGAACGGCAACCCCAATCAGGCGGAGCTTGCGGACGCGATTGCAGCCTTGGAAGGCGCAGCTGCAGGTGTGAGTGCATCCTCTGGGATGGGGGCGATCATGGCAGGACTTCTCGCTGTACTCCAGCCAGGCGATCATGTGCTGGCTTCCCATGAAATCTACGGCGGTACCTATGCTTTGCTCAATAAAGAGCTCACCCGTTTCCAGATCGAGCTGGAATGTATTAACTTGAACGAATTGGAATCCCTTTCTGACCATATTCGTTCAACGACCAAACTCTTTTTCATGGAAACGATCACGAACCCGCTATTGACCGTTGCCGACATGCCTTTTTGGATCAAACAGGCAAAAAGCCACGGACTTACAGTGATGATAGACAATACGTTTGCGACTCCTTATCTGGTACAGCCGCTGTCCCTTGGTGCGGACCTCGTCGTTCATAGTGCCACCAAGTACATCGGTGGTCACAGCGACGTCACTTCTGGCGTTTTGGTCGGGAATGCGGAGCTGCTGGGAAGAGCACGGGAGATTGTGAGCAATTATGGCGCCTCGCTCAGCCCGTTTGAGGCTTGGCTGACGTCCAGAGGCTTGAAAACGCTGGCGCTGAGAATGGAACGTCAATGTGACAACGCCCGCGAAGTTGCGAATTTCCTGAAACAGCATCCAGCTGTGAAAACGGTGTACTACCCTTCTGAGGAGTCGACTTCCTTTTTCGCGCGTCAAAAGCAGGGAGCGATGGTTTCCTTTACGCTCGCGGACGAGAGAAGCATCTATGACTTTTACCGCGCGCTGGAATGGATCAAATTTGCACCCTCAATGGCCGGTGTGGAAACGTCGGTATCGCATCCAGTTACGACTTCGCATCGTGCCTTTACCGAAGAACAGCGACAAGCTACAGGGATAACCATGGGGCTGGTTCGATTGTCTGTTGGGATTGAATCGGCAGCAGACATTATAGAAGAACTGGATCGGGCCCTAGGAAAATAGTTGGAAAAAAATTTCCCGCAGCTTGTTACTTTCTTCTTGTTCAAAACGTATTACCTAGTTAAAGTAGAACAAGTATGTCTGAGCCGGGAAATCGATTTGGGTAAATCGAAAGCTGTGCTGTCAGGCTGGAGGAAAACGCAATGGGAATGGCAATTGAGCGTTCCGCGCAACCATCGGCCCAATCAAACGGGGACTTCTATGAGTCACGTCCATTTACAGAACTGTATGACGAGTATTTTGATCGCGTCAATCGTTATTTGCGATGCCGTGTGCAAAATCCCTGGGATGCAGACGATTTGACCACGGTGGTATTTTTAAAAGCGCTGGAAAAATTTGAACAATACAGCAGAACAAGTCCGTTCGCTTCCTGGATCTTCCGCATCGCTCACAACACGTTTGTGGATTTCGTGCGGAAGAACAGGGAGCTGCCCGTCGATCAGGAAGATTTGCTTGGGGCAGAACAGGACGATACATGGCAGCCGGAGAGGCAGGCGTTGACCAAGGAAGAAATACGCCTGCTTCGAGACCGGCTTGATTTGTTGTCCCAAGATCAGAAGGACGTTCTGATGCTCCGCTATTTTGCCGATCTCAAAATTGCGCAAGTGGCAGAAGTCTTGGGCAAGACGGAGTCGAGCATAAAAATGATTTCATACAGAGGGCTTCAAAAACTTCAAAAGATGTACGAAAAGGGGGAGTCCGAATGAAAGAAGAGGATCGAATCCCCCGGGACCGAACGGACGAGCAGACGGTCACATCGCTGCTATCCCATTTGCAGGAGATGCGCCAAGCTGTTCCGGTCAATTATCAATTAAAAACGGAACTGAAAAAGCAGCTGCTCCAGAGGATGAAGGAGCTGGAGCTGCAAAAAACGGATTCGGTTGTGGTGAAAATGCCGCACAGCCGGAAAAAGCTGCTTCGTGTTTGCGCCGCAGTCATGATTGCTGCGATCACGGTTGGGGTCTATTCGTGGTGGGAAAAAGACGTTCTAGCCGTAGACAAGCAAGGCTTACTGACGTTGCCTGCACATACCACGGAGGAGCAGGTCGATATCGATCCTACGGGAAAAGAGGTTGCCTACCTCGTGTCTCCATCGGTGATTCGTACGGTTTCCGTAGATGAAAAGAAACATCCCGAGAATATCTCTTTACCAGCTACGGACGGAGAATATCGCGCTTTATCTTGGGCCAATCACAATGAACAGGTCGCTGTCGTCGAGCAGAGCGGAAAACAAGCGAGGATCTGGATCGTCGACATTCCTGACCAAAATAACGTGAGCAGCAGTCGCTTGCTAAAGGAAGAGGAGAACGTCACCTATCATTCTCCTGCATGGTCTCCAGGCGACGAGACGATCGCCTACACGAGGATAAAAGACGGGGTCGAGGAAATTTGGGTGAGCAGTACCGTTTCTTTTCAGGAGTGGAAGCTGGCGGAGGGCTCGCAGCCGGAATGGTCGCCGGATGGCCGTTTTCTGGCTTATACGAAGGCGGGAAAAGTACAGGTCATGGAAGTGCGGACAGGAAATATTTCCGTTCTAGGAGATGGCAAGTGGCCGTCTTGGAGTCAAAATGCTGCTCTCACGTACACATCGCCAGAAGGGGGATTGGTGGAAGCTCAAGTGGACGAAAAACCATTCGCTTCAAAAGAGCTGGAGCTGTTGAACCTGTTTGGAGAGCAAGTGGTGAGAGGAAGCTGGTCTTCAGAAGGGAATCAGTTGCTCGTCGTGCATCGTGACGAACAACCGAAGTCGCTGGTCATTTCTTTGGCGTCAAGATAATGAGCGGAGGAACAAAGATGAGAGGGAAATGGATGTTGTTCTTCGCTGTTTTCTGGCTGTTATTTTCAGTAAAGCCGGTTGAAGCAGAGAGCAACATAGAAATAAACGTAAACGCTCCATTGGGCGGATTAAGCAAATACAACGCATGGACGAGAGTAGAAGTGAATTTGGCGCCTCAAGAAACGCCTTTCCATGGCTTTGTTGATCTGACAAAGGATAAGTCGGCGAAACGCTTGCACGAATCCGCATGGCGCCAGCAGGTTAATATCGAAGCGGGGAAGGATGCTACGATTACCTTTGACATGCCGTCACAGGTATTGCTTGATGATTGGTATGTACGTTTGACGGAAAATGGTCAAGTGGTTCAGGTGGAGAAGCTGCGATTGCCTTACCCAAAAGACGGCCGAACCATAGGTGTTGTCCATCAAGGGGGAAGTGCCTTTCATTTTTTGGCGTTGCAGCCTTCTCAAGTGACGAAAGGGATTCCTTACACGATTCAAAATCTCGCGGTAGACAAGCTCCCTGACAGTGCTTGGCTCTATCAGAATCTGGACGTGCTGGCGATGGGAAGTGAGCTGGTGGGGAGCCTGCGAGCTGAACAGGTCAACGCGATCCGGGATTGGGTTCAAACAGGCGGGCTGCTCATTTTGTCGGCTGGCCCCGGACAAGATGAGGTGGTAGAACCGTTTCAAGCAGACATGCCAGTAGAGACAGGTCGCAGCGGGCAGGCAAACCTGAAGCAGGCCATTGAACGCTATACGGATGAAAAGGCCATTCCGGAAGGCAGCCTTGCTGTTTTTAATCGCGACCTCCCTTTGTTCAGCGCAAAAGCGGTTGGCAAGGGAAGGATTCTTTTCGTCAATTACGATGTCACTGCCGAGCCATTGGCGTCCTGGCAGCACAACTCCCAGCTTTGGCAAAATGTGATGATGCAGCACGGGGCACTTTCCCAGCTGGAGAATAGTCCTTTCCGCGATCAGATGCTACATCCCTTTTTGGAGTTAAGCAAGCAGATCCCCGGAGTACAAACGCCAGCCCCCGTCTGGATGGTGGTACTTTGGTGCGGTTATATCGTGGTCATCGCTCCCGTTGTCTACCTTTTGCTGAAACGAAAGGGCAGAAGGCAGTGGGCATGGGGCGTGATTCCGGTTACTGCTGTTTTTATGACGGTAGGCATTTATCTGTTTGGGAAACCACTCGTCGTAAAGTCGAGTGCAAGCTACGAAATCTCGGAGGTTCAAATCGTAGATGAGCAGCTCGCGCAAACCCGGACAGCTGCTACTTTTTTAGCAGTCGATCAAAATCAGTACGATATCGATGGACAGTCTTTGATGGTCGCATTGCCGCTATCCATGGGGAAAAATGACTACGTGCCAGAGGGAATTACGGCAGGGAATCAGCTGATTTCGTTTCGAAATGTCCCCTATCTTACGCCGAAGCAAGCCATCGGTTTCGGAACTCTGCGGGATGCAGGCTCTTTTACTGCGCATTTGACCGTAAATGCAGACCATTTGCAAGGCAGTGTGACCAATCATACCCGTTTTTCCATGGAGTCCGCTTTTGTCGAGATCGGTTTGCAGCGAATTCCTATCGGCGCACTGGCGATCGGCGAAGAAAAACAGGTCGACATCCGGCTCGATCCTTTGTTGATGCCGCGTACTGGAGAGGGGAATAAAATACTGTCGCCTGAAGAGCGGCTGGAGCAATTAAAAGAGAATGTGATCTCATTCAGTCGTGAAAACAAGCTGCGCGTAATAGGAGTGAATACAGAGCCGTTGCCTTTGCTCTCCATGCAGGAGCCGCATCTCGCGCACTATTGGAATGTCGTCCATCAGACCGTACGTCTGGAAGCGGACGAGAAGGGAATGGTCACCTATCCATACGGACTGTTGGGCATTTCCGTAAGCGATACGAGCGGTGACGTAGATTCGAATTCACCTTATCTGTGGGAGCTGGGAAAAGGCAGCATCACATTCGAACTGGATGCAGCCGGAACTGGGCTGAAAGTCGAGCGCTTGACGGTTCCTTTGGATCTCAGTTCATTTCGACCCTTTCATATCGAGGTCTTTTCTCAGAGAACAGGCAAATGGATAGCGCTCAAACGAGGGGAACGACTTGTTGTGGACAAGCAGCTGCAAGAAATGATGACTCCAAGAGGTACTCTCCTCCTGCGTTTTACCCATCATGCTTCACCTCGACTCACACTGCCAACGCCTTTCTTTCAGGTAGAGGGGAGGGAGCAGGCTTGGTAATTGAAATGGTACACATCAGTAAGCGATATGGTCAGCTTCATGCGCTGACGGACTTGAATTTTTCCGTGAAGCAAGGAACGGTATATGGCTTCATCGGTCCAAATGGTGCAGGAAAATCAACGGCGATGCTGATCCTGTCTACCCTGCTTGAACAGTCAGAGGGAGAAGCGTTCGTATGTGGCGAAAATGTCCGGAAAAATCCCAAGGCGGTGCGTCAATCGCTCGGTTACATGCCAGATTTTTTCGGCGTGTATGACAACCTGACAGCGGTAGAGTATTTGGAGTTTTACGCAGGCGCATTCAAGATACCTGCAAGGAAAAGGCCAGCCCTAGTCGCTGACCTGCTGGAGCTCGTCAACCTTTCGCATAAAGCGGACGCCTACGTGGACTCCCTCTCTCGTGGTATGCAGCAGCGGCTGAGCTTGGCGCGCAGTCTGGTGCACGATCCGTCTGTACTGATCCTGGACGAGCCCGCTTCCGGTTTGGATCCTCGGGCACGCATAGAGCTGAGAGAGATCATCAAGCAACTGCGCGGCATGGGCAAAACCATTCTGATTAGCTCGCACATTTTGCCTGAGTTAGCTGAGCTCTGCGACGAGATCGGTGTGATTGAGCAAGGGAGGATGATCGCAAGCGGTCCCGTCCGTGATATCAGTCAACGAAACCGCAGTCGAAAGCAGATGATCCTGCGAACGTTGTCAGAAGAAGAATTAGCCGCTCGTATCTTGGACGAATGCCCATTTGTCAGCCAACTGAACGAGTATGTCGAGGAGTTTCGTTTTCGCTTTGACGGAACAGAGCAGCAAAAAGCCGGATTGCTGCATGAATTGATTGCGGCAGGCGTTGACGTAGTCTTTTATGGCGATGCCAAAGAGAATTTGGAGGATGTGTTTCTGGCCATCACAGAAGGAGTGGGTGGGTGATGGAGAGCTTTTTCTTCAATCCGATTCTCGTGAAAGAAATGCGGGAGAGATTTCGCTCGAAAAAAACGATGTTCATTTTAGGGCTCTATTTGCTCATCATGGGTGGGATTCCTTTGGGGTTTTTGCTCATGGATCCTGTACGGGCGAGTGCTCTAGGGGAAAATCGCAGCTTGTTCCTCCTGTCTGCCAGTATCCATTACGCCATGGTGTGCTTTGTTGCACCTGCTCTCACGGCGGGGGCGATCAGTGGGGAGAGGGAGCGACAGACCCTGCAGATTTTGCTGACAACCCAGCTTTCCCCAAGTACGATCGTCTTGAGCAAACTCATCACCTCGCTTGCCTTTTCGGCGTTGCTGCTTGTGGCATCCATGCCGTTATACAGCATTGTCATCCTGTACGGGAGTGTCTCGCCAGAACAAATGGTTCAGCTGGTCGTCTTTCTCGGGGTGAACATGCTGTTTCTAGGGACACTCGGCCTGTTTTGTTCGACCTGGATCAAGCGGACTTCAGTGAGTACGATTACCTCGTACGGCATTGCGTTTTGCTTTATCGTCGGAACAGGATTGCTCTTTTATTTTATCGGGCAGTCCTTGCAGCAAGCGTATCCTGAGCAATTCCCAAACAACGAGGTGTGGAATCTGCCCGGACTTCAGATGCTGGCCGGGATCAATCCCGTCGTCGTTTTGTTTGGGATTCTTGGGGAATCACTCGCCGATATCGATCAGCTTGCCTTCTCCCCATGGCTTTTCTTTTCTTGTTTTTACCTCGTGCTGACGGTCGTGCTAATCTGCTTGAGTGCGTATTTGCTGAAGCCGATCCGGAGGAAATGGTGGAGTTGGAAGAAACGCCCGAATCGTGTAAACTAAGAGAGTTGTGTTGGAAAAAGGAGGTTTTATGATGAGCAATCAAGAGGTACAAGTCATCGACTTTGAAGAAATGCTGCGTTTTATCGAGAAGCGCCTCGCCTCTGCTGGGACATATGTCAAGCGAGAAGCGATCATCACCATTTTGCAGGCAGAGGAAGCATTTTTGCTGGAAAAAGGTGTATTGGAAGAATACAACGAGTAGACACTGGACAACCTGCCCATTGAGGTAGGTTGTTTTGATGAAGGGGCATGCTATATAGGATTGTTATATTCGCCTGTTTGCTTATACCGGAAAAAAACGGTATGATGGAATCGAGAACCTATAACATCGTAAGGACGTGAACGCTTTGACGGAAGAAAATAAAGACCTTGAATTGGGCGATATCATTACTCTGGATGACGAAAATGGTGAACCGTTGGGTGATTTTGAAGTAATCGCTATGTTCGACCTGAACGGTAAAGAATATATTGCCTTGACTGAAGCCATTGAAGATGAAGAAAGCGAAGAAGAGCTGGACGAGGAAGTAGACATCTTCGTTTTCCAAGTTGACGGCGGCGAAATGGTTCCACTCGAAGAAGACGAGGAAAGCACCGTGTATGCGAAGCTGAACGAAGTCCTCGAGGGAATCGAACTGATCAAGGAAGACTAATCGATTCATTTCAAAGGCAAAGCCACCGCTTGGGTTGATCCAGGCAGTGGCTTTTGATTTTCCCTTTGTCAGTCATTCATCTTGATGATATTGTCCTTCAGATCACGAACGACCAAGAGACATGTGTAATCCGTGTCCTGAAGCTCCCGCACGAGGGACGAGCATTCGTCTTTGGTCAGGCCGAGCTTTTCCAGACGTGTACGCAGTTCTTCTCCGCCGTTGTCAAAGAAATGCGCTTTGCTGTCGATGTCACCGACGGCACTTTCAAAGTGGGTGCTGTATTTATAAAAATTGTCCCTTTGGTTCGAATGGTTTTTATCCGGATTCCACTTTAGAACCCAAATATCGTCTTTGTGGTAGCCCGATGAATTCAACGCTTGAATATCCGAGACAAGCTCTTGATCATACCGGTGGAATTTCACAAATGGCTTGGTTGCACTTATCACGATTGGTTCCCCCCTTTTTCACGTCAGGAATCGATGCCTTACTAGGTTGCCCAGCCTTTGCAGGTGGATGAATGGAAAAAGTTGATGCATTCTCTTTGACCTTTCTTTACCAGTAATGCTACACTATATCTTGGTTATCATCTGTTGAAAATCGGCCATCTCGCACGGGGCGAGGTGGCTTTTTTGCCCCATCTTGATACCAGGATTGAATACAATGGGAAGCATACGGTACAATAGCGATTAAGTGTTCGCTTTTTTGGGCACATGAAATGGAAAAACAGGTACCTGGTATTGTTTTGCCATCTTCTCAAGAAGAAACCAGCTTCTGGTAAAGGGAGCTTCAGGAGTAGAGGCTTTTTAGGAAGTTGCTTAATGTAGAGGGGAGAACGCGATTGAAGGAAACAGACACACTTCATACGTTAACGTATACCGAAGAAGATATTCAGGTCCTCGAGGGCTTGATTGCCGTTCGCAAACGGCCAGGCATGTACATCGGCTCTACCGGAAGCAGAGGACTCCATCACCTCTTGTGGGAGATCGTGGACAATGCGAAGGATGAAGCGCTGGCAGGCGTGAACGATAGCATCATTGTGACTTTGTACAAGGATGGCAGTGTAAGCGTAGAGGACCACGGTCGTGGGATTCCTACCGGTATGCACAAAACAGGCCGTCCTGTGCCAGAAGTCATTTTTACGACTCTGCACGCCGGGGGGAAATTTGGCGGCGGCGGGTATAAAAAAAGCGGTGGCTTGCACGGAGTTGGCTCCAGCGTAGTTGTGGCTTTGTCCAAATGGCTTCAGGTCGAGATTCACCGCGAAGGGAAAATACATAAGCAACGCTTTGAATATCAGGTCGATGCAAAAGGAATCGAGCATGTCGGTAAGCCGGTGACAGACCTTGAGATTATTGGCAATACGAAGCGCACTGGGACGACCGTCCGTTTTTTGCCGGACGAAGCGATCTTCGGCAGCGTTCGCTTTGACTACGAAACGATTCGCGACCGTTTTCGCGAAACCGCCTTCTTGTTGAAAAAGCTGAAGATGGTTTTGATTGATGAGCGCGGACCGGAGAAAAAGCGTGAGGAGTTTTACTTCGAGGATGGTCTGAAATCCTATGTCGCTTATTTGAACGAAGGCAAAAATGCGCTTCACCCGATCGTGTACTTCGAAGGGGAAAAGGATAACGTCTACGTGGAGCTGGCATTCCAGTACAACGACGGTTACGCTGAAACGCTCGTTTCCTACGTCAACTCGATTGTCACCAGCGACGGCGGAACCCACGTAACAGGCTTTCGCAACGGGACGACCCGGATCTTTAACGAATTTGCCCGTAAAAAAGGGTATCTGAAAGACAAGGATCCCAATCTCACGGGGAATGATCTGCGTGAAGGCTTCCTCGGTGTTCTCTCGCTGCAAATGGCTGATGTCCAGTTTGAATCGCAGACCAAGGACAAGCTGGGGAACGAAGAGGCGCGAGCTATCGTGGAGCAGATCGTATCCGAGAAGCTGGGCTTCTTCCTGGAGGAAAATCCGGAAATCGGAAAGCTGTTGATCGACAAGGCTTTGCGCTCGGCAGAAATTCGCGAAGAGCTGAGAAAGCAGCGGGAAGCTTTGCGTGGAGACAAAAAAGGCAAGACCTCCAAAAAGCGCAAATCGATCTCGGAGAAATTCACACCGCCCCAGTACAAGGATTCCAAGCGAAACGAGCTGTTCCTCGTGGAGGGGGATTCTGCGGGCGGTTCTGCCAAGCAGGCGCGCAACTCCGAGTTTCAGGCGCTATTTAGCCTGAGAGGAAAGCCGCTGAATACGGAAAAGGCAAAGCTATCGGAAGTCTTGGCGAACGAAGAGTTCCGCACCATTCTGGAAGTGCTCGAAACGGATATCGGAGAAGAGTTTGACATCGAGAATTGTGCGTTTGATAAAGTCATCATCATGTCTGACGCGGACGTCGATGGTTCACATATTCAGACTTTGCTGCTGACGTTCTTCTTCCGCTACATGCGTCCGATGATTGCAGCAGGACATCTGTATATCGCTCAACCACCGCTTTATCAAGTGAAAAAGCAAGGCCGAGGCGGCAAGCAAGCAGAGGGGATTTACTGCTGGAGCGATTACGACCTAGAGCAGGCCTTAAAGCAATCGGGCCGTGGGGCAGAGGTACAGCGCTACAAAGGTCTGGGTGAGATGAATCCGGATCAGCTGTGGGAGACCACGATGAACCCGGAGACACGCAAACTGATTAAAGTGCAGTTGGAAGACCTCGCTCATTCGGAAAAACTGGTCACCGTGCTGATGGGTGACAAAGTTCCCCCACGACGTGAGTGGATTGAGAGTCATGTCACCTTTGAGATGGGGGAGGATGAATAAGCATGCTGTCCAATCAGATTATTGAGCAAAGCTTTGCTGAAATCATGGGCAAGCGCTTTGGAGATTATGCCAATCTGGTCATCCTGTCCCGTGCGATTCCGGATGCCAGGGATGGTCTCAAGCCTGTACAGCGACGGATTCTTTATGCGATGTACGAGGAAGGCAATACAAACGACAAACCGTACCGCAAATCGGCCAAAACAGTCGGTTTCGTAATGGGTACCTATCACCCGCACGGCGACTCCGCCATTTATGAGACGATGGTACGGATGGCTCAGTGGTGGAAAATGCGCCACGTGCTGATTCAGGGACATGGTAATTTCGGTAGTCTGGACGCGGACCCGCCAGCGGCGATGCGTTATACCGAGTCCCGTTTGTCGGCTTTGGCAAACGAGATGACGCGCGATATCGAAAAAGATACCGTGACCTTTATCCCGAACTACGACAACTCGGCACAGCAGCCAGCCGTTTTGCCATCGCGCTTTCCCAACCTGCTCGTCAACGGAGCATCAGGGATCGCGGTAGGGTTTGCAACGGACATTCCGACGCACAACCTGGGGGAAATCATCGATGCGGCTGTCGCGCAGATGAAAAAGCCAACCATCACGCTGGATGAGCTGATGGAGCATGTAAAAGGCCCGGATTTTCCGACAGGTGCGATCGTACAAGGTGTATCCGGCATCAAAAAAGCGTTTGAAACCGGACGAGGGCAGTTTATCATCCGTGCGAAGACTCATGTGGAAGAGCCAAAAGGCGGCAAGCTGAAAAAGATCGTCGTTTCCGAGCTCCCCTACGAGGTCGTGAAGTCCAAGCTTGTCGCGCAGATCGATGAGCTCGTGATGGAACGAAAAATCGAGGGCGCGATCGCGGTTCGTGACGAGACGGGCCGTAAAGAGGCGGAACAGAAAAAGGTGCGCATCGTCGTCGATATTCGCAGGGAAGCCGATGAACGGGCGATTCTCAACTACTTGTACAAAAATACCGATCTGCAGATCTATTACAACTACAACATGAACGTGATCCATGAGGGTACGATCAAGCAGATGGGCCTCAAAGCGCTGCTGGGTGCGTACATCGATCACCAAAAAGAGGTCGTCACGAGACGTTCCCAGTTCGATCTCGATAAAAAACAGCATCGGGAGCATATCGTCGAAGGTCTGATTCGTGCCAAATCCATTTTGCGACAAATCGTCGATACGATCATGGATTCCGAGGATCGTGCTGATGCCAAGCGCAACATCATGGAGAAGTACGGGTTTACCGATCTGCAGGCAGATGCGATTCTGGCGATTCAGCTCGCGTCTTTGACCCGACTGGACATCGTGAAGCTGGAGAAGGAGCTGGCGACCTTGGCGAAAGAAATCGAGGAGCTCAAATCCATTCTCGGCAGCGAAAAGAAACTCATTCAGGTGATTACGGGCGAGCTGAACGAGATCAAGAAAAAGTATGCAGAACCACGCTTAACCGAAATTCAGGGTGAGATCGAGGAGATCAAAATCGACATTGCCATGCAGATCAATGCGGAGGATTGCATTGTGACGCTCACCAATGAAGGCTACATCAAGCGAACCAGCCCTCGTTCCTTTAAGTCGGTGGGGGGAACGCTCGAGACCTGTGGTGTCAAAGAAGGCGACAGGGTAAGGTACTTCGTGGAGACCAATACGTCCCACACCGCGCTGTTCTTCACACAGGACGGCAAATACTTTGCGACCTTGGTCAATTCCTTCCCGGACGACAAATGGAAGGATATCGGTTCGGCCATCGTCAACGTGATTCCGCTTGAAAAGCAGCAGAAGATCGTAGGCTTTACCATTGTCGAGAACTTCAAGCAGCCTCTGTACGTGTACCACGTGAGCAGACTGGGCCTGATCAAGAAAACAGCCTTGTCCGAGTACGAGACCAATCGTTCCGGAGCGCTTGTGGCCGCGAAGCTCAAATCCGAGGATGATGAGTTCATCGCTGCCTTCGTGGTAAATGATGAGGGTGGTATTCTGGGTGCGACACGAGACGGCATGGGAATCCGCTTTCTGCGAACAGAGGTAAGTCCAACAGGACGAGCTTCCAGCGGGGTAAAAGCCATTGCGCTTGCCACGGGTGACGATGTGATCAAGATGATGCCAGTTGAGGCCGATGACACGCGGGATTTCAGCCTGCTGACGACTGAAGGAGTGGTAAAACGGACGGCGATTTCCGACATCCCGCTTCAAGGCCGTGCGGGTAAAGGTGTCACACTGATTCGCAAACGGAAGAACAACCCGCATCAACTGATTGCTTGCAGCATCGAGGAAACGATTTATGCCTGGACGGCGCAAAACGAATGGTCCCTGGTGGATACCGATCAAGTGATCGTAAACGAACAGGGTGGAATCGGCCGCGCGATCGTCGAGGGTGGAGCCAAAGCAGTTGCATTTGAAACGGTTTTGCCAACGGAAGAAGGGAAAGAGGAAGCATCGCCGAAAAACCCGGGCGAAGGAGCACCTCCCCAAGGATCCGGACAGAAAACGACAGATAATCAATTCAGCTTGTTTGATCAGCAATCTGCCGAGGAGAAGGAGTGATAGCGGCATGTCTCGTCCGTTTGAAGCGTTTGTATCCCCACTAAACTGGCAGCAGCTGTCCTTGCTCCTGGATACGGTACAATATTTCGAAGATGCGCCGAAATGGCTCTCGATTCCGAGTGAAGCGGGACCCAGTGTGCCAGTGCCTATGACGTCCGAGACATTGCGTGCCATGCTGGTATGCACGAATGAGGACAATGCCTTCACACGTGTACCGTTTTCTATCGACTGGGAGGAAAAGGAAGAGGGGGAAGGCAAGGGTGTGCTTCTCGTAGTCTTGCCTACCGGGGAAACCGTTCGTCAGGAGACGGTGCTATCCGAGTTTTCTCCTGTCTAATTACATCGACACAGCCTTGGTATCGGAGCATCCGAGCCAGGGCTGTTTTTCTTCCTGACGTTTTGGACTGGTCATAGGCAAGTGGTGGGCGTAAAATGGGGAGAGCAAGCAAGAGAAAGAAGGTAGCAGAGAATGGAACGCATGTTGGTTATCAGTGATATCCATGGGGAATTGGAGAAGTGGGAATCGCTCTTGGAACAAGTAAACTACGATCCGTCAAAGGATCAATTGATTCTCCTGGGAGATTATGTAGATCGTGGGCCAGCTTCCAAAGGAGTTTTGGACAAGGTCATGGAGCTGCACGACAAAGGAGCCATCGTCCTGATGGGAAATCACGATCATATGATGATCAAGTCGTTCGAACAGGACCAAGTGTTCATCGAGCGTTGGTTTCGCAATGGAGCCTATAAAACGATGGAAAGCTACGGGCATCCTGCAGCGGAGCAAGAAAACCGCGCGCCGCAGACATTGGAGCTGACACCGGAGCTGGAGCAGCATCTCTCCTTTTTGAAAGGTTTGCAATGCTACCACGAGACAGAAGAGTACATTTTTGTTCACGGTGGCGTGCATCCGACGACCCCGATCCATGAAACAGATCCGTACACACTGATGTGGATTCGCGAGGAGTTTCATAAAGGCTACAAAGGCGAAAAGACAGTTGTTTTCGGTCATACCCCGACGGAAGGTCTGCACGGGAAAAATGACGTGTACTTCGGAGAAAACAACATTATTGGCATCGATGGCGGCGCTGTTTTTGGCGGCCAGCTGAACTGCCTGGAATTGCCGAGCAAAAAGGTATATTCGGTTAAATAACGATCGTGCAGCATTAGGGATGTGCCCGCCATTCTTTCTCTCGTTTCGGACGAGCAGGAATGAGCGGGCATTTTTGGTTTTCATTGGGATTTATGAAATTTCCGCTTCCACTTCAGGCTCAGCGGAAAGCCGTTTTTCTTTCAGGATGCGGGGTTCCGTGCTTTGATACATCCGATAGACGCACTCGATGATCTCAGCAAATCCCAAAAGCAGTATCAGACCCAGAATGGAGGAAAAAATGGTAGACCAGGCTTGAAGAAAATAAGAATCGTCCAGTAATAGCAAAAATCCAAGGAGCCCACTCATGATCGCAGCCGTCTTAGCCATGGCTCGTACCCATCTCGCATATTTGTTGGTGTAGCGTTTAAACAAAAGGAATCACCATCCTGCTATATTTTACCAAATAATAACATTTTTCTGGCTCATATAGCTAGAAAGAAAAAGAACCCTTCTGTCATGCCCACCACATCTCGTGCAGAGGCTCGCTGATCAAGACTTGCTGCAGGTTCTGAACTGCCCGACGAAAGCCTTCCTCGATGGACATCAAGCCGTCCTCGTGCTCGATACTCACCACATCATCATAACCGACGAGGCGCAAAGTACTCATGATGTCTGCCCACGTTTTCAGATCGTGACCATAACCGATTGTGCGGAATTGCCAGGCTCTATCCACCATTTTCGTATAGGGCTGCATATCGGTGACCCCATGCATAGGCAAATTGATCGGATCAATCGCTGTATCCTTGGCGTGAAAATGGTGAATCGCGTCGGCGCGTCCGAGTATGCGAATCGCCTGTACAGGATCAATGCCCTGCCACCATAAATGGCTGGGATCGAGATTGGCTCCGATGGCTTCACCTGCACGCTCTCGCAGTTTCAGGAGAGTGCCAGGCGTATGGACAGAAAAGCCGCCGTGGAGCTCCAGACCGATTTTGACATGCCGGGACTGTGCGACCTGACCAATCTGTGTCCAGTACGGATAGACTTTTTCCTTCCATTGCCAGTCGAGCAGCTCCTGAAAGTCGTGGGGCCAGGGAGTCACGGGCCAATTCGGATACAAAGCGTGGTCGGAATCCCCAGGGCATCCCGAGAACGTATTGACGACGGGCACTTCCAGCTGCTCTGCTAGCTGCAGCGTTTTATGCAAGAGCTGATCTGCTTCCTGCGCGATTGCCTTTTGGGGATGAAGTGGATTGCCATGGCAGGAAAGAGCACTAATACGAAGCCCCCTCGAGTGAATGGCCGCAAGAAATTGCTGCTGCTTTGTCCGACTGTCTAGCAATTCGTCGAGAGGGCAGTGAGAGTTTCCCGGATAGCCGCCGGTTCCGAGCTCAACTGCTTTCAAGCCATGGTTTGCGACGAGATCGAGCATATCCTCCCATGATTTTTGGGAAAAGAGAACGGTGAAGACACCTAGATGCATGCAAATCACCTCCGCATTCGAATCAAAATGAAATCGATTACATGAATCATAATAGATCAAGATAATCTGAATCGTCAATGATATAAAAATATTCAAAAAACTTATTGACACCTAGGCTCTGCGTCCGCTACATTATCCTTGTAATCGATTACAATTTTGAAGGGATACCCCAGACATATGGTAACTATTCAGGAAGTAGCAAAGGAAGCGGGCGTCTCCGTTGCGACCGTCTCTCGTGTCTTGAATCATCACACCTCCGTTTCTGCGAAAACGAGAGCCAAGGTCGAGGATGTCATCGAGCGCCTTCAATACAACCCGAACATGCTCGGGCGAAATCTCCGCTGTGCGGAAAGCCGAATGCTCCTCGTCCTCGTACCAAGCATCTCCAATCCGTTTTACTCTAAAATCGTGCAGGGAATAGAAGACATCGCACGACGCAACCATTACAACACCCTGTTATGCACCACAGATTCCGATCCGGATCGTGAAAACGTCTATCTGGATCTTTTGCGAAATCGCATGGCGGACGGAGTCATCTCGATGGATCCTGCGGTTGATCTGGCGAGTATCAGACAGCTGGGGGATGAGTACCCCGTGATTCAATGCTGTGAATACAGCGAGACGGATCAGACCCCATACGTGTCGATCGACAACCAGACAGCAGCTTATAAAGCCGTGAAGCACTTGCTAATGATGGGACACAAACGCGTGTCGATCATCAATTCAGATGAACGTTTTTTGTATGCGAGACTTCGCCAGGAAGGCTATCTGCGGGCATTGCGGGAGTTTGACATCCCTGTGGAAAGCCGTTATATCGTTCATACTGATTTGCATTTTGAAAGTGGCCATCGAGCGATGAAATCCTTGCTTGCACTGGAGGAACGTCCCACTGCCGTTTTTGCTGTTTCCGACACGTTAGCGATCGGAGCCCTGCGCAGCATCAAGGAAGCGGAGCTGAAAGTGCCTCATGACATAGCTGTTGTAGGCTTTGACAATATTCCATTTGCGAGCATGATGAATCCCAGCCTGACGACGGTATCGCAGCCGATGTACGAGATGGGGTGTGAGGCAGCACGCATGCTGATCAAGCGGATCTCATCACCACAAGAGCGAGTAGATAGCATCGTCATGGACTACGAGCTGATCATCCGGGAATCCACGATGGGGTGAGGGCTGGCTGCCCAAGAGAAGGGCTTTATCCCGGGTTTCTTGTAAACGCTTGCAGCTGGGTTGACCCGGGTTATCTTTTATAAACAAAGGGGGAGAATGCATGAAGCGCTTTCATGTAGGCAAATGGGCAACTGTGGCACTCGCGGGTATGCTGATGCTGGCAGGCTGCGGAGGAGGTGGCTCTGCTGGCGGGGGAAACACTTCTAGCGGTCAAGGAAGTGGAAGCACTCCAGCACCGGCAGCTGCAGAGAAAGTCATTGGGATGTCGTTTCCCGCTGCTGACCACGGTTGGCTGGGGGCAGTCATCAAGAATGCGGAGGACGAAGCAAAAGCAGAAGGTCTCAAGTATGTGATTACCACTGCGGCTGATCCTAACAAGCAGACGAATGACATCGAAGACCTGATTTCAAAGAAAGTGTCTGCCATCGTCATGCTGCCGATCGAATCTGCTGCCATGACCCCGGTCGCGAAAAAAGTAAAGGATGCGGGCATTCCGCTGATCGTAGTGGACCGGGAGCTAGAGAGTGACGATTTCACTGCGCTGGTAAAGGGCGACAACAAAGGCATTGGGTCACATGCGGGAGCTTATTTGGTCGACAAGCTTGGGGGCAAAGGCAAGATCGTCGAAATCATCGGGGTACCTAGCTCCGTTACGACGATGCGCAGCGATGGCTTCCGGGAAGCGATCAAGGACCATCCAGACATGCAAGTCATCGTTAGCCAATCGGGTGACTTCCAGAAGGAAAAGTCTTTAAACGTTATGCGGAATATTCTGCAATCTCGGCCTCAGATCGATGCTGTATACACGCATGACGACGAAATGGCCCTCGGTGTGCTGCAGGCGATTAAAGAGGCAAAACGCACCGACATCAAAGTCGTAACAGGTGCGGGTGGTCATAAGGATGTGTATAAGCTGATCAAAGACGGCGACCCACTGATGCAAGCCACATTTACGTATTCGCCTCTGATGGTGAAAGACGCTGTCAAGCTTGCCGCAGATATCGTGAATGGAAAGACTCCGGCAGAGAAGGTCACCATGCTGGAGGCTACACCCATTACGAAAGACAACATCGACAAGTTCTACGACCCGAATGCAAATTATTAGATTTGCCTGATACACACAGGAGAGGACGGCCACGCAGAGGAGTTGTCTGACAGTTGCCGTCCTTTCTAACTGGTAGTGAGTTTTCTGGCAGGAGGTGCGCTTGTGTCTGACAATGGCCTTCACATGCAGGGAATACACAAAGCTTTTGGTGGGGTTCCCGTATTAAAGGGGATAGACCTGACCTTACGTCCGGGAGAGATTCACGCCCTGCTCGGAGAAAATGGTGCCGGGAAATCTACCTTGATGAACATTCTTGGCGGCATTTTGCATGCAGATGCAGGGGAGATCTCTATCGATGGGAAACGCATTCAGATGACCGATCCCCGGGTTTCCCAACAGGCAGGAGTCCGCTTTATCCATCAAGAGCTGAATGTCGTCGGTGATCTTATGGTCTATGAAAATATTTTTCTGGGAGCGGAGTGGACGGATCGGTTCGGATTCTTGCGCGTAGAGGATATGTGCCGGCGCACGGTGGAGCTGTTGGGAAAAATGGGGGCAACGATTCATCCGAAAAGGCTGGTTCGAGATCTGGAGCCCTCCTACAAGCAGATGGTAGAGATTGCGAAGGCACTTTTAACCGATGCCAAGCTGATTATTATGGATGAACCGACGACTTCCCTTACAAGCTACGAAGTCGAAAAGCTGATGGAGACGATGCGCACGCTACGGGATGGCGGAGTGGGCATCATCTACATTTCGCACAAATTAAAAGAAGTGCTGCAAATCTGTGATCGCTATACGGTTTTGCGAGACGGACAGCTAGCGGGAAGCGGGTTGATCCGAGATACAAATGAGGAAGAGCTGACGAGACTGATGGTCGGAAAATCAGTCGGGAACGAACCGCGCAAGGAAACTGTACGTGCGGAGGAGACGTTTCTGGAAGTTTCCAATTTGAGCAGCGGAAAATGGTTTCAAGGCATTCAATTCGCTTTGGCCAAAGGGGAGATTCTCGGCTTTACCGGTCTTGCCGGAGATGGAAGGACGGAATTGTTCGAAGCCATTTTTGGTTGTCGCCCGTACACAGGAGAGATTCGTGTGAAAGGACAGCAGCACAGGCTCCGTCATCCGCGACAGGCTCTGGCTGCTGGCATTGGGCTCGTTCCGAAAAATCGCAAGGAAAATGCCATCATTAAAGACATGAGCATTATGGAAAATCTGAGTCTTACCGCACTGAAGAACTTTCAGAGCAAGCTTCTGCTGGATGGGAAAAAGGAGAGTTCTGCATTTGAGCGATACCGCGAGCTGCTATCCATCAAGGTAGCTGATCCCAATTTGCCCATCGTCAGTCTCAGTGGGGGAAACCAGCAAAAAGTCGTCCTGGCAAAATGGCTGGAAGCAGATCCGGAGATTCTCATTTTCGATAATCCGACGCAGGGAATCGACGTCGGGGCAAAGGCGGAAATCTATCAGATTATTACGGAGCTGGCGAAAAAAGGCAAGGCGATTATCATCCTTTCCTCCGAGCTGCCGGAGATCATGAGACTGTGTGACCGCGTCATGGTCATGTACCAGGGAGAGATTACCGGTGAGCTGATACGCCAGGAGGTAGACGAAGAGACAATCATGCTCTATGCGACAGGCGTGAAGAGGGGGAAACAAGCCGGATGATGAATCTGCCACCAACTGCACAAAACACAAAAGCATCCTCCTGGAAGGCGCGAGGACAGTGGCTCTGGTCGGAGTATAGCGTCATTGTAGCTTTTGTCGTCATTATTCTGATTGCATCCATGCTCGATAGCCATTTTGTCAGTTTAGACAATCTCACGAACATATTGCGTCAAGTTTCCATCATCGGCATCATTTCGTTGGGCATGACCGTCGTGATGCTATCCGGAGGAATCGATCTTTCGGTTGGTGCCGTACTTGCTCTGTTGGGAGCGTTATCCGTCAGTGTCCTGAATGCAACGCAAAGCGTGCTCCTCGCTCTATTAGCCGCTTTGGCAGCGGGTGCAATCGTGGGAAGTCTCAATGGCTTGATGGTGACCAAAGGCAGAATTCCTTCCTTTATCGCAACGCTCGGCATGATGGCGTCTGCCCGTTCCATCGTACTTTACTTTGCAGCAGGGGGGAGCCTTTCGGGGAAAGCGGAGGGGTATACGGTTATTGCCAACACAGAGTGGCTTGGCCTGGCTCTGCCTGTTTACATTTTTCTGTTCATGACGCTGCTGGTGTACGTCTTGATGCACAAAACGCGCTTCGGTCGCTACGTCTATGCGATCGGGAGCAATGAAAAGGCAGCTCTTCTGTCTACCATTCGTGTCAATCGGGTAAAAATGGGCGTTTACATGCTGTGCAGCATATTCGTTGCGGCAGCAGCTGTGGTAGAATCGTCCCGTCTTAACTCGATTTCGTCAGCAAGCTCGGGTCTCTCCTACGAGCTGGATGCGATTGCAGCCGTAATTATCGGCGGGACGAGAATGTCAGGGGGACGCGGGAAAGTGATCGGCACCTTCTTTGGCGTGTTGATCCTTGGAGTTTTGAATAATATGCTGAACTTGATGAATATATCGCCCTATTTGCAAGGATTGGTCAAAGGGCTGATCATTATCGCAGCGGTCCTGCTGCAGAAAAAAGAACAGCAATAGCGAAAGGTCGAGGAGGTAGATACGATGACGATCAAAGTGGGTATTATCGGGTGCGGTTCAATCGCTACTCATCGCCATGCACCGGAATACGCGAATCATCCACAAGCAGAAATCTACTGCGTGTACGATCCCAACCCAGATCGCGCCAAAAAGCTGGCAGAGCGTTTCGGTGGACAGGTAGCTGCGAGCTGGGAAGAGATCGTTAATCACCCGGAGATTGATGCCATCAGTGATTGCTCGACGAATGAGATGCATCATCTGATTACAACCAGTGCGCTGCAAGCAGGGAAGCACGTCCTCTGCGAGAAGCCAATTGCAACAACGCTGGAAGGGGCCAGACAGATCGTGGAAGCGGCCGAACAATCAGGCAAGGTGCTCATGATCGATCACAATCAACGTCTGGTTGCTGCACACCAGATGGCCCGCCAGCTGCTTCAGTCGGGAGAGCTGGGCAAGGTGCTTACCTTTCAGACTAGCTTTGGCCACAAAGGACCGGAGTATTGGAGTGTCAATGCATCGAAATCGACCTGGTTTTTCAAAAAAGATCGCTCGACTCTCGGCGTCGCCGGTGATCTAGGTATTCATAAAGTGGATCTGCTGCGGTTTCTCTTGGATGATGAGGTAGCGGAAGTGAGCGCGTTTGCAGGAGTTCTCGACAAAAAGGACGAGCAAGGGGAGCCAATCCAGGTGCACGACAACATGGTGTGCCTCCTGAAGCTGGTTTCGGGAGCAGTCGGGACGGCCTCCTTTAGCTGGACCTATTACGGAGACGAAGACAACAGCACGATTTTGTACGGAGAAAGAGGAATCATGAAAATATTTGCGAATCCGGATGCGGATATCGAGGTCGTGAAAT
This sequence comes from Brevibacillus centrosporus, assembly GCF_003710815.1. Lineage (GTDB taxonomy): Bacteria > Bacillota > Bacilli > Brevibacillales > Brevibacillaceae > Brevibacillus > Brevibacillus centrosporus. The sequence goes on along the minus strand of NZ_RHHP01000001.1, from coordinate 157,585 downwards.
CAACGGGAGAGCGCATGTTATATAAGGTAGGTGCGATTCAGACAAATGACAACCAGACGAGCAGCGGGGTGATCGATGCATTCCTGGAAGCCGTCCAAGGGCAGAGGGCACCTGTCGTGACAGGAGAAGACGGAGTGCGGGCTTTGCTGATTATTCAGGCGGCAGTCGAGTCAGCAAAAACGGGGAAATCGGTAGCGATATTGCCTAATCATGGATAATGAACGGACAGATCGGTCACACTATGGCAGGAGGTGACCACTGTGGAACGAAACATGAATGTAAACGGTAGGGAATACAATTTTGCCACCACGTATGACGGAGATTCTCAGTACAATGTGCAGGTACGCAGCGGAAACAAGGTGGTTACGATGTTCAAGATCGCAGCAGATTCGGAGAGCGATGTATTTGACGCTGCGCTTGCCCATTTCTCCGCGGATGTAGAAATGGGCAACATCAACGTGTAAGGAAGATCAGAAGGCGCAGCCTCAGCAGGGGCTGCGATTTCTTTTCACAGGCGAGAAAAATGGACATTGCAAATGCGTATTTTTCGTGATAAAGTATGAAAAGTTTCCAAGGACACAAAAAGGAGCTGTACTGGTAAGTGGATCTGAAGCAAAAAATTTGGGATCAATGGGTTTTAATGCTGCACAAGCAGGAAGATCGTGCCAAGCGTCGTGAAGCTCTTCTACTGGAACAAATCCGGAAGAGCATGCCTGACTATGACGAGGTTGCCGATCTGTCTATCACGGAGCTTCACGTCATTCAGTCGATTGGGGAGAAAGGGAATGTAAATGTGACTTCTCTGGCTCAACGTATCGGGGTAACAAAAAGCGCTATTTCCAAAATAACGAGCAAGCTCCTGAAAAAGGGATTGATCGATCGCTTTCAATTGGAGGACAACCAAAAAGAGGTGTTCTTTCGACTGACCAGCGGTGGGGAATCCGTTTTCTCGTTTCATGAAATCTTTCATAGACGTTTGGAGCGTCAAATGCTTTCCTTTCTGTCGCAGTACAGTGATTCGGAGCTGGAGTTTTTACAGAGAGTCATGCGAGATGCGACTTTAGAAATGGAGAAAAATTGGAATAATCAGTAATTGTCAGGTTGCTCTTATGTTTTTTATACACCTATTGTTTCCTTGGACACAAAAATGCAGTTTGGGGTGATCCTTCTCGTGAATGCAAACAGAATTCTATTCTTACTTGGGTCTTCCATCTTAGTCGGAACGTTCGCCCAAAACTTGTTCATGCCTATCATGCCTGCGATGCAGCAAGAGTTCCATACGACTTCCACCATTATCAACTGGACCGTGTCCCTGTTTACAATGGCACTCGCGATCATGCAGGTGGTCTATGGTCCGTTGGTGGACCAGTACGGACGCCGGAAGATTCTCCTACCTGCCTTAGGATTATACGTGTTGGGCTCCCTTGGCTGCTATCTGGTCGACACGATCCAAGGACTGCTCTTTTTCCGGGTTTTTCAAGGAATAGGCTTTGCAGCGATTCCGATCGTGGCGGCTACTGTCATTGGCGATATTTTTACTGGGGCGAAACGTGCTGAGGCGATGGGGACGTATCAGATGATGCTGGGAATTGGACCTGCTATTGGCCCGTTGCTAGGCGGTTGGATTGGAGGCTTTGGGGGACATAGTGCGGTCTTCTTGTTTCTTACCATCACGGCTATTGGCCTTTTGGCAATGAATGCGATCTGGCTCCCGGAAACGAAAAGCGAGCAGCCTGGCGCCAAAAGATTTGGCTTAGGCTCATTCCGGGATATTCTATTTCAGCCAGTCGGGGCATCTGTCATCTTGATTGGATTTACGCAGATGTTTGCGTATCATGCCTTTCTCCTGTTCTTGCCCGTGTATCTGAATGAAACCTATCATTTGTCTGCGGGTCAGATCGGTCTTGTTTACATGTTGATCTCCGCTGTGTTTGTGCTAAGCAGCAAGACTTCCGGTCGTGTACAAAAGAAATGGGGGACACGCAAGGCACTGGTTTTGACCTCCGCTTCTCATGCTGTCGCAACTGTCTTGTTCATGCTCGCAACAAATATCTCCCTGCCTGTAATGCTGGCAGCAAGCGCCCTATTCGGGTTTACTCTGGGGATCGGGATGCCTACGCACACGACACTTCTTTCCGAAGTCTTTGAAAAGGAGCGTGCGACCGCGATTGGGGTATACAACTTCATTCGCTACATCGGGATGGCGGCTGGTCCAGTTGTAGGAGCTGCTCTGTACGGTTTAGGAGGAAATTGGCTGGAATTCGGATTGGCTGCCGTTGTTATCGCAGCTGCGGTACTGTTTGCACGCGTACAAATCCGCAAACAGCAGCAGCGAAGCATCGCACCCACTGCCTAAAGTGGCACGCAAATCTTTTCATGCTCCTCTAAATATGCTACAACAAGAAGGATAGTCAGGTTCGGGAGGAGCAAAGACAGGTATGCATCAGCAGCATGAACAAAATCCATTACAAATGCTTGAGAGATGGACGAAGAACCCATCTACGATACAAAACGTCACAGAAGGCGAATGGCTTGGCTTACTGCGGGAAATCGAGCAGCAGAGAAATGCGGAGTTCAGGGATGAAGAGCTTGACCATGCAGAGGCTGTCGTGCTGACAAAGCTGGCAGCCCTTCGCATGCACAAAAAAGGCGGTGCAACCCTGGCCGAGGAATGGCTGGAACGTGCTGCAGCGGTAGATCCATCCTATCAGCCTGCCTGGGAATCGCAGCTGCAGCTCTATTATTCGTTTTTACGTGAGCATGTGTTTGCCAATGCCTTCCCTGTGATCCGAGAGACAGACAACGTAGTGACGCGGCGGCGAACAGTGGAGGTACTCAGTGCACTAGCTTCTTCAGAAATCGCCGAAATAGGAAAGTGGCGTTTGATAGCTGCAAATGCGACATCGGCAGCGCGTAAATTGCAGGATGCCGAAAAGGAGGCGACTGCACAAGAGGTAGAGCAGCTGTATGCAGAGCGAGAGCGATTGCTTCTGGAGCTGACCGAAAGAGTCCAAGCGTATGGAAATTCTCTGTCTGGCGTGTTCTTTTCCACTGAGCTGCTCTCCCAGCTGCAGGAGACAATCCGAAAATTGGCTGAACAGCACGAGCTAAAAACGCGTCTATTGTCAAAGGAAGAGCCGGTAGACAGTATGCAGGAGAAAAAAGGGGATAAGGTTGCTCTGGAGCAGCTGGAAGACCTGATCGGACTGGAAGAAATCAAGCAGCGGGTTCGCCAGCTTGCCCAGTTTTTGCAGTACCGCCAGCTTCGTGAGGAAAAAGGCTGGCATATGCAGGATGAATTGCCCCTGCACCTCGTTTTGATGGGGAATCCAGGTACGGGAAAAACGACGCTAGCGAGGTTGATTGCCCGTCTGTATCATGAACTGGGTTTACTGGAAAAAGGGCAGATGATTGAGGTGGATCGCTCCCATCTGGTCGGCGCTTATGTGGGTCAGACAGAGCAGCGTGTCATGGAGCTTGTAAAGCAGGCAAATGGCGGGGTTTTGTTCATTGATGAAGCCTATAGTCTGAAACGACCAGACAGCTCGGGGAGTGACTATGGACAGGTCGCGATCGATACATTGGTTTCGGCGATGACCAGTGGGGAGTACGCGGGTCGGTTTGTTGTCATTTTGGCAGGATACCCCGAAGAGATGCGTCATTTTCTGCAAGCCAATCCGGGGCTCTACAGCCGGTTTCCACAGACAGGACACTTCCTTTTGCCGAACTACTCTGCTCAGGAATTGATGCAAATCGCCGATCATGTAGCCTTGCGCAACGACTTTTCCTTGACAGAGCAGGCGAAACGAGCTCTTCTTGCTCGCATCGAAAAAGCCCAAGTGGACGATACCTTCGGGAATGCGAGAACGGTTACCAACATCGTCTTGGACGCGATTTTTGCAAAAGGACGTGCGACCGCTGGAAGAAAGCTGGGCTGGGAGGATTATACCATCCTGCTTCCTGAGGATGTGGCGGAGGAAGAGAAAGCTTCGACAGAGGATTCGGCGACAGCACAGCTGGAGGGCTTGATTGGCCTTGAGCAGGTGAAGGCTGAATTGAAGAAAATCGCCGCATTCGTAGCCGTACAAAAAGAGCGTGGCACTCTGGGAATGCCGATGAGCCCTGTCGAGCTGCATGCCGTTTTTGCAGGGAACCCTGGGACAGGCAAGACCACCGTCGCCTCGTTGTACGCCCAGATCCTACAAGAGATTGGCTATTTGAAAAGAGGGCATCTGGTGCAGGCGAGCCGCGCAGATCTGGTGGCAGGCTACGTTGGACAGACAGCTGCTTTGACCCGCAGAAAAGTGAGAGAAGCGCTCGGCGGTGTTTTGTTTATCGACGAAGCTTATTCCTTGCTAGGACATGGCGAGAACGACTTCGGTCACGAAGCCATTCATACGTTGGTGGAGGAAATGACCAGACATGAGGAAAATCTGGTTGTCGTCCTCGCAGGATACCCGCTGGAAATGAATCAGTTGCTTGCGAGCAACCCGGGCCTGCTTTCGCGCTTCAAAAAATACGTCCACTTCGCTGATTACTCGGTAGACGAATTAGTCCTCATCCTGGAGCAGGCAGCCCTGCAAGCTGGCTACCAAATCAAGGCGAGTGTCGTCGTGAAAATCAAAGACAGCTTAAACGAAGCGAAAAAAACACGCCACTTGGACGGGAATGCCAGATTTAGCCGAAATCTGCTGCAGGAAGCCATGCAGAACCAAGCGCTGCGCTTGATGGAAGTACCAAAGCAGGATTGGGATCAGGCGCTGCTGACCACACTGGAATGGGCGGATTTTGCGCCGCTGCTCGAATGGATCGGGGAGGAAAAAGGGACAGAAGTCTAGCTTTTTGTCCCTTCACCGGTTCTTTCTTCGCTTTTTTCATAGACACTCTTTCCCGTATAATGGAAACATTACGCGATTTCTGGGAAGGGTGTTTTTGTATTGCGCAGATATTGGCAGACAGGGCTTTCGACGGTAGTTGCCCTTACTCTTTTGGCGATGCCGCTCCCGGTAGATGCAAAAGAGCGGGAAGGACGACGGGGCCATATTGAGATCGAAGCGAAAAAACAAACGATGAGGCAACAGACTGTGGGATCGTCTGCGCTCGTCATCATTCAGTTAAGTGGAACGGTACAAGAAGAGTGGAAGGAAGAAATCGAAGACCTCGATGTCAAGCTGGGGGATTATTTGCCGGATTTTGCTTTCGTGGCAAAGCTCGCACGCTCTTCGGATCAAAAGAAGCTGGAAAGGCTGTCCTTTGTGAAGAGTGTCAAGCCATTCTCCCCGGTTTCGAAAAACTCTCCTGCACTTCGATCTGCTTTCGGCAAAGAACAGGCTACAGAAGTGGCGATGATTCGCTTTGACGACGACAGCAGCAACAGCCGAATGAGTAGCGAGGCGGGGCAACGAACAGAAGATAGCAGCCATGAAATGGCAAGGATGACACGAGAAAAGAAGAGTGGACAAGCCCTGGAGGAGTTCGTTTTGTCCGAGGATATCGTTGCGCTCGTGCCCATTCCTCAAAATACGCTGCGAAACGAAGTGGCTTCCACTATTCTGCATGTGGACGAGCTTTCCTCCTCGGGCTATCGCGGGAGAGGGCAGATCATCGGTGTAGCCGATACAGGGCTTGATACCGGGGACGAAGCTTCGCTGCACCCGGATTTGGAAGGGCAGGTCGAGCGTTTGCATACGCTGGGCAGGCCAGGGGATGCAAGAGATTTGAATGGGCATGGTACGCACATCACGGGCTCCATTCTCGGGAGCGGTGCTGCTTCGGAAGGAAAAAGGAAAGGGATGGCGCCAGAGGCCAAACTCGTCTTTCATGCCATCGAAAATGAAGAGGAGGGTCTGGTGACAGACGTAGAGAGAATTTTGAGCGAGGCTTACGAGGACGGGGCACGGATCCACTCCGATTCCTGGGGAGATGACGATGAAGGGGAGTACAGCTATACCTCGTACCTCTTTGACAAATTTTTATGGGAGCATCCGGACATGATTGCCCTCGTGGCCGCAGGCAATGTCGGCGATAACGGCTACCAGACCATAGGCAGTCCGGCAACAGCAAAAAACGTCATCGCTGTTGGAGCGACGGAAAACGAGAGGCCACGCTTCGGATCACAGTCTGACGACCCGGATGATGTCTGGCGGTTCAGCAGCCGGGGATTGACGGAGGATGGCAGGATCAAGCCCGATCTTGTTGCACCAGGTACCTCTATTCTCTCCGTTCGATCTTCACTCGCTCCAGGGAAAAACTTCGATCAAATGTACGATGAACATTACGCGTATATGACGGGCACGAGTATGTCGACGGCGATCATGGCAGGCGGAGTCGCACAGGTACGCGAATTTTTGAACGAGCAGGGCGAGAAAACACCCAGTGCAGCACTGATCAAAGCCATCCTGCTTAGCAGTGCGGATGAGCTGAACGAGGATATGCGCTTGCAAGGGTATGGTCGAGCCAACCTAAAAAGCGCCATCCAAACAAACTACTTAGATGAAAAGAAGGGCTTGCGGACAAAGGAAAAGGCATCATTCGCCATCGAAGTGTCGGATGATTCAAAACCGTTGGCGATTACACTCGCTTGGACGGACTATCCTGCCTCTCTGGCAGCCAAACGCGCATTGGTTAATGACTTGAATCTGACGGTGACCACGCCAAAAGGCAAGAAGCTGAATGGGAATGACTTTTTCCAGGCTCCTTTCGATGACGAGGTAGATAATCTAAACAACGTCGAACAGATATGGATCAAGGAGCCGGAAAAAGGAGAATACAAGGTGGTTGTGCAAGGCTACAACATACCGAAGGGTCCACAGCCATATGCGATTGCGACGACGGGCAAATGGGCAGAAGAACCAGAGCAGCCTCCTGCAAAGACACCGAAGGAAGTTACGTACAGAGGAACTGTCGATACCGAGAAGAATTACCGTGAGTATACCATCCGGCTCATGCGCGATGGTGACGTCAAGCTGTCAGCCGAATGGGCGGAAAAAGCGGATGTGAATCTGTTTCTGTACAATCGGAAAAAAGAGCTGATTGCCGCAAGTACAAGCAAAGCTAATCCGGAAAAGCTAGAGGTAGAAAACCTGAAATCTGGTCTGTACAAAATTAGAGTTGAGCTCAAAAAAGGCGAGAAAGCAAGGTTTTTGTTATCGCTTCTTTATCCAGGCAGGTGGTAGATTACGCACAGACAAAAGGATCGGTCCTTCAGAATGCTTCGGGCCGGTCCTTTTTTTATTGGATTCGCACGTGTTCCTTATTGCTGAGAAGGCACTGTAACCTGTTCCGTACTTTTCAGCCAATCAAGCGCCCGCAAGGCAATTTCCAAACACAATCGCCGGTGGGGGAGCATGTAATCTTCCCCGAGGCATTCTGCGATTTTGTCGAGTCGATGGTACAGCGTTTGTCTGTGGATGTATAGCTTCTCCGCTGCCTCTTGCTTGGACAGATTGGTATCCAGATAGACGCGCAAGGTGTGCACCAGCTGTGATCCATGCTCCCGATCATGTACGAGGAGCGGCTCGAGGTAATCATGAATGAAGCTTTGCAGCACAGGCTCGTGCGGGATGTGGAAAAGCAGGCGAAATAGGCCAAGGTCTGCGAAAAACGGGCTTTGTGCTTCATTTTGGAAAGCGAGTGCTTGTTCTGCCTCTGCCAGATGCTTGCCTGCATCCGCCAGTTTTTTTCCGGTCCGTCCTATGCCAAACCAGATATGGGTATCTGCTCCGAGCATTTGCTTCGTGATGCGTGTCAGCTCTTTCATTACCTTTTTCAGGAAACGCCGTGAATCTGTCACTGACTGTTTTTCGACGAGGAGAAAGGTAAACCGTTGTCCCGTACAGCGAACAAAAGGGCGGAAGCCTAGGCGGGTCAGGGCAGAGCGAAATACAGCTGTCAAGTCGTGGGGTGGCTGCGCATCGGGATGATCTCCTGGGCTTCTTTGGAAAGAGAGCAGCAGGGTGTGATACGAAGGAGGCTTGCCAGTCATGGGAAGACCCATCACAGATCGCATCCATTCTTCCGGGACTGGTCGGTTGGCAATTAAATCATCGAACAGGCGATTTTCAGAGGCCAAAGCCTGTTCCTCTACAAACATTTTGCGCATCATGATTTGAGCGAGTGTGCTGACCGTACTGTCTAAGGTCAGAAGCAGGTACTCATCGGATTGACGTTCAAAGAGAACAAGTCCTACGTAAGCTAGCAAGTGACCCATCGCCATCACCGGGTGATAAATTATTTGCTTCGTATCGGTCAGGGCAAAGGAGCCTGCTGTCGTGATCGGTTCCTCCCTTTGTCCAAAGTGTGTACGCAGCAGCTCCGTGAGTTCGGATTGGACGCTTTGAGGGAGGGGAGGAACGTAGAGAGGAGTGCTCTCTGGTGTATAGAAAAACACCTGTGTTTGGACTGCCGTCTGAAAATGCTGCAAAACTCTGGGGATCCCCTGCGTTTGCAGGCTGATCTGTTGAAGGCTGCGGGAGTAAGTCTCCAGATCGCGCAATGCCTGCATTTGGCGGTTGACCAAATGCTCGTGCAGGTCCTGGGTAATATCGACAAAACGGACCGGCTGATGAAAGACGATGAGCGGAAACTCGTGGTGATTAGCCAGTTCCAGCATGTCTTGGGGAATCTGCGGGATGTAATCTCCGAGCTCCATGCACAAGCCGACTGCTTTCCTGCGAATCAGCTCGGACAAGTAAGCCAACCGCTTTTCCCGCTCACCGCCAAAACCAAGGCCAGTCGCGAGGATCAGTTCTCCTCCGTTTAAATATTGGCAGGAATCTGCAGACTCGATGACGTGGACCCAGCGTATCGGGCGTGCTAGCCCTCTCCTGCCAGCCACCACCTCCGCGTGTTTGAACAAGGGACGTCTGATCGATTCCGCAACAGTTAAGCGCCAGTCATTGCTCATAAAATCCCTCCTCACGTGTCTGCATGAAAATAGGTGGGCTCTCATTTTTTTGAATTTGACATTCTGTATGATTCAGACTAATCAATGATTGTCGTTTTGTCTAGTGATGACAGGCATTGTTTTTGGATAAAATGGAATTGTCAAACAATGAACGAACGTGGAGGAGTTGAGCGGATGAGCACAACAACTGTCGGCAATCCATTAAAAAACTACATCGGAGGAGAATGGGTCGAATCCCAGACGAGTCGCTATGAAGATATTCCGAATCCAGCAACGGGCGAACTGTTATCGCGCGTACCGCTTTCTACCAGGGAAGACGTAGATCTGGCCGTTCAAGCAGCGAAAGCAGCTTTTGTCGGGTGGAGCGCGACTCCTGTTGTAGATCGGGCGCGGGTGATGTTCCGTTTTCAAAATCTCTTGTTTCAGCATCAGGATGAGCTTGCCGAAATGATTACGAAAGAAAACGGAAAGAATTTTCCGGAAGCACAAGCGGAAATTTTGCGCGGCATCGAAATGGTAGAGTTCGCATGTGGAATGCCTACGCTCTTGATGGGAGAGACGCTGCCGAACATCGCAAACCAAATCGATGGGCAAGTCCTCCGCTTTCCTTTGGGCGTCGTCGCAGGGATCACCCCGTTCAATTTCCCGATGATGGTTCCCATGTGGATGTTCCCGATCGCGATTGCTGCGGGCAATACGTTTGTCCTGAAGCCTTCGGAGCGTACTCCGATCTCCAGTGTCCGCATCGCCGAGCTGTTAAAGGAAGCAGGGCTGCCAGACGGAGTGTTCAACGTCGTCAACGGAGCGCATGATGTCGTGAACGGCTTGCTGGACCATCCAGATGTAAAAGCAATTTCATTCGTAGGCTCCCAGCCGGTAGCAGAATACGTGTACAAGACGGCCGCTGCCAATGGCAAGCGCGTACAGGCTTTGGCAGGGGCGAAAAACCACCACCTCGTCATGCCAGATACGGATCTGCGCCGTGCTGCGAAAACGATTGCCAGCTCTGCGTTTGGATGTGCTGGAGAGCGGTGCATGGCGGCGAGTGCCGTAGTTGTTGTGGAAGAGGTCGCGGATCAGCTCATCTCCCACTTGATCGAGGAATCCAATGCACTGAGCATGGGGAACGGTCTGGAAGAAGGAGTTGACCTGGGGCCAGTCATCCGCGACTCCCATCTGTCCAAAGTCCATGATTACATCGAAAAAGGCGTAGCTGCTGGTGCCGACCTGGTTCGTGACGGACGCGAGGATGCAAAAGCACATCCAGATGGCTACTTCCTCGGCCCAACGATTTTTGACAAGGCAAATGCGGAAATGGTCATCGTACGGGACGAAATCTTCGCGCCGGTTCTGAGCGTCATGCGCGTGAAGGATTTCGAGGATGGCCTGGAGACGATTAGCCGCTCCCGCTTTGGCAATGGGGCAACTATTTATACGAACAACGGGAAATGGGGTCGGGAGTTCGTACAGCGGGTAGAAGCGGGGATGGTCGGTGTGAACGTAGGTGTGCCAGCACCAATGGGCTTCTTTGCTTTCTCTGGCTGGAAGCAGTCGTTCTACGGAGATTTGCATGCAAACGGGAAGGACGGCGTGTTGTTCTATACAAAGAAAAAGACAGTGACATCACGCTGGTTTGAGGATGGAGATACCAGCATCGGATCGCAAAAAGTGTTCGTGAAATAAGGAGGAATCTGAGATGGAGGATCAGCTGACGAAATCCTTTGACAAAGAAAGCCTGCTGGATGCAGACCGTTCTCATATGTGGCATCATATGTCTCCGTACAACCCCAATCCAATGATCGTGACCGAAGCGAGCGGCTCGTGGATCACGGACATTGACGGGAACCGCTATCTGGACGGGATGTCCGGTCTGTGGTGCGTAAACATCGGGTATGGCCGCCAGGAGCTCGCCGATGCGGCGTATGAACAGCTGAAGCAGCTGGCGTATTTTCCGTTGACGCAAAGCCATGTGCCGGCGATTCGTCTGGCGGAAAAAGTCAGTGAATGGCTGGGGGAAGAGTACCGCGTCTTTTTCTCCAACAGTGGCTCGGAAGCCAACGAAGTCGCCTTTAAAATTGCCCGCCAATTCCATCACCAAAACGGGGAGCCGGGCCGATACAAATTCATTTCCCGCCACCGTGCGTATCACGGAAACACGATGGGTGCACTGGCAGCAACAGGCCAATCCATTCGCAAAGAGAAGTACGAACCGTTGGCGCCAGGCTTCCTGCATGTCCCTCCGCCGTATTGCTACCGCTGTCCGGCAGGCAAGTCGTACGGCAAGTGCAATATGGAATGCGCCCAGTTTTTCGATCAGGTCATCAACTGGGAAGGGGAGAAGTCGGTAGCGGCGGTAATTATGGAGCCGACCATTACCGGAGGCGGAGTCATCGTACCTGCTCCTGAGTACATGCCAAAGGTTCGCGAGATTTGCGACAAGTACGGGGTACTGATGATTGTGGATGAAGTCATTTGTGGCTTCGGTCGATCCGGTGAGCGTTTTGGTCACCAAAATTTCGGCGTCAAGCCGGACATCGTGACGATGGCGAAAGGGATCACCAGCGCCTATCTGCCGTTGTCAGCGACTGCGGTACGTGCCTCTATCGCCGATAAATTCAACGAGCAAGGAACCAACCTGCACTTCCGCCACGTGAATACGTTTGGCGGCAACCCTGCAGCTTGTGCGCTTGCCCTGAAAAACCTCGAGTTGATGGAGGAAGAACAGCTGGTTGAGCGCTCCAAAGAGCTTGGAGAAGAGCTGCGCACCAAGCTAGCTTTCCTGGCCGAGCATCCTTATGTAGGGGATATTCGCAGCTTTGGGTTCCTGATGGGTATTGAGATGGTAGAAGACCGTAAAACGAAGGAGCCTGCCGCACCGGCCAAGCTGACACAGGTCATTGCCGAATGCAAAAAACGCGGGCTGATTATCGGACGAAACGGAGATACCATCCCTGGCTTCAATAATGTGCTTACGCTCTCGCCGCCGTTTAGCACGACCAGTGATGATATTGACTTCATCGCACAGGTAATGAGAGAGGCGTTTGATACGCTAGAATAAAAGAGTGGCACCAGTTTTGAAAAGCAGGTAATATCGACAGGCGATTTCAGCCATGTTGATCATCTACCTGCTTTTTTCTGTTTGTTTCTGTCATTCTTTTTATGGCGTGGTAAAAAATGATGCGATACACTAACTATTGTGGCAAATAACATTCACATCAACCAAGTCTCGGGAGGATATCATGAAACGTATTTGTGTATTCGCAGGCTCCAATCCAGGAGTCAATCCTGCTTTCGAACAAATTGCACAAGAGCTGGGCAGAGAGCTGGTCGCACGCGAGCTTGACTTGGTGTATGGCGGGTCCAATATGGGACTGATGGGGAGAGTAGCCAACTCCGTACTGGCGGGTGGAGGAAAAGCGATCGGGATCATGCCGACAGGACTTTTCCGTGGTGAAATCGTGCACACTGGATTAACCGAGCTGCATGAAGTAACTACAATGCACGAGAGAAAAGCCATGATGAATGATCTCTCTGACGGCTTTATTGCATTGCCAGGCGGATACGGGACATTCGAGGAAATTTTTGAAGTAGTGAGCTGGGGTCAAATCGGCATCCATACAAAACCGATCGGACTGTTGAACGTAGACGGCTATTACACACCTCTGATGGAAATGGTGAACCATGCGACGGCTGCAGGATTCATTCCTGTAATGCAAGGCGAGCTGATCTTGTGCGAGAGCGATCCTGCTGTTTTGTTGGATAAAATGCGGGATTACACGCCTCCAGTGAAAACGAACAAATGGTCGGAATTGACCGAGAAGTGATATATACAATAATCCGAAAGAGGACACAAAAATGTGTCCTCTTTCTTTCAAGGCATAGTTTTTTTAACCCTTCTGACCTAATACCGATAAGAGGGTCTTATGCTCATCGGATTTCTTTACCCAATATCCCAGGTTATGAAGGGGTAGGAATTGTAGAAGATGCAGGGCGTTTAGCTCCTCCAAATCTCATTGGGAAACGTGTTTTACCATTGCGTGGGGAGGGTACATGGCAAGAATTTGTGAAGACATCCGCTAAATTTGCAGTTGCTATACCTGATACAATAGATGATTTTACAGCTTCGCAGATGTATATAAATCCAATTACGGCTTTGGTGATTTGTACAGAAGTTTTAAAATTACGTTCGGACGATGTTTTATTGGTCAATGCCTATGGTTCTTCAATTGGGCGAATTTTCGCTCAGTTATCAAAGGCATTTTGCTTTCGATTGATTGCAGTCGTTTGATGAAGGTGGATTCGCTCTACGACTTAGCAGATGTAGCAAATGCTATTCATGCTGTCGAATATGCAAAAATAACCAAAGGGAAAGTCTTTTTGACAAGTCTCGCGAGCCGGGGGACATAGCGCGTAATGAAAAAAGCAGCTTGGACTGATCGCTCAGCGGGCTGCTTTTTTATACCTTGACAATGCTAGGTGAAAGATGGTATTTTTAAACAATATGAAATAACCGAGTATCAATATCGGAATAATTGGTTTTTGTATCTTACAGAGAGAGCAAGAGGAGGAACTTCTATGATTCAATCGAAAAAAATGCTGCAGCTTTCCGCATCTGCTGCACTGCTGGCGACTTTGGTTCTGCCACAATTTGCAAGTGCTGCCGAACAGACAACCGCTGCTGCTGCACCTGTAACACTTTCTGTACAGCAAGCGTCTAGCGCGAATGTAGAGTTTAGCAGCTATGTAAAGCAACAATACGGAATCCAGCTTACAGGAAATGTGACGCGTGACCAGTACGGAACCGCATTGGCCAAAGTTGTGGCAAGCATTACCAGTATAACGGAAAAAGAGGCAGCTGCCAAAGGTTTCTTGTCCGCAGGATCGACGCCGTTGCTTTTGGGCGAAGCGATCAGTGCGACAATCCAAGCAGCTGATTTGAAAGAGCTGGCTCTTACATACAGCGAACAGAAGGTAGCGGCAGCCTTGAAAAAAGCAGGCATTTCCTATGCAAAGGGAGGAACCCTCTCGCAAAAGACCGCTCAGGGCATTGCTGTAGCATTGGATACAGGCATCGTTTCAGCAAGTCAGCTGAGCGCCAGTAAAGTGACCGGTGCCGTTTCAGCGGATCTTGCCTATCAATTGCTTGGAAAGGTATCGGAGCTCGGCGGTCATTATAAAAACTACCTCGGTACGATCAGCGAAGACGGGATATACGGTAAATTGGCTCAAGCATGGCACGAATCCCAAATCCTGAAGGCAGGAGAGCTGCAGGAAGTCGTGGATACGGCTCTCAAACAAAACCTCGTAACGGGCTACAATTTGAAGGATGCAGCGTTTGACCCGCACTTTGATCCAGCGAGGACCATTACCTATGGTCACAGCGATCTTAGCCATGCTATTCAATTGATCGGCCTTTTGAAAAGCGAAGGCATCGATGCAAAAGTCCAGTTCGAGCCAAAGACTTCGGCATTCATCTATCTGAAAGAGTGGGGAGAGCCTGTTCAAACAGATGATTACCAAGTGGTCCAAATTGAAAATGGCAACTACATCGCCTACGCGAAAGAATACGACCTTAGCTTCGAATTTGCGAGCGTCGAAGACAAAAAACGCTTCCAGCCTCTAATTTTGCAATATGCGAAGAAAGATGCTGAGGATCAAACAGGTCTGATCAAAGGCTCCTGGTGGCAGCCACTCTACCACTCTCGTACAGAGCTGGCAGACTATCCTGTCATTACCAATAACCTTTTGAAAGAGGGCCGCTATATCGTGCAGTCGTTCTCGCTGAATGACCAATCGGCGAAAGTAGTGGAAGGCTTTAAGAAGCTGGACAGCAAGCTTACCGTGGAGACCTATCAGTTCTGGGTAGACCAGCCGTTCTACAACTATTTGCTGGGTGAGTATAAATAAGAATAAGCAAAAAGCATCTTTTGCGGATCAAAGGCGCCATTCGGCCCAATGATTCCCCAGAAGATGCTTTTTTTTGCCTGTTGGATCGCCCGGTTCTCCCTTCAGATGTGATTCCCTCGGTGATCAGTGAGTACTTCCTCGATCGTACGTCTGGAAATGTCCGACAGAACGGGATTCGTATGGCGATAGTAAGCGAGCGCCGTGAGTCCAAACGAAAGGGCCCAACCGCTCCCGCGTAGCCAGGTCACATCGTCAACGGCTAAACCCTCGCGAAAAGCTGGTCGGGATTGATCGTTTAAGACGGTCCAAGCGCACATACAGTCACATGCAGGATCGCCTACTCCCAAGAGGCCAAAGTCAATGACAGCGCTCAGACGGTTATTTTGTACCAACAGATTTCCCGGATGGAGATCGCCGTGCAGCCAGACAGGCTCTCCCTCCCATTTCGGAGCATGAAGGGAGGCTTCCCACGCTTCGGTTGCTTCTGTTCTATCAAATACATCGTGCAGAGCTTCGATTGCTTTTCGTACGGCTGCATCACGAAGCATAAGCGGCTCCCCACGCCCTGAATTGTGAGGGCCAGGTGCCGGTCCTTCTGTGGAAGGGAATTGCTGGAGCGTTCTGAGAAAGGAGGCCATGGAATGTGCAGCGTGTGGAAGATCCCCGATGGGTTCATTCACGGCGTTATCCCCTTCGAGCCAGCGATTTACAGACCATCTCCATGGATAGTCCAGGGCTGGCATTCCCATCGCTATTGGTGTCGGTATGGGGAGTGGGAGCATGGAGGCCATGGAAGGCAGCCATTTGTGTTCTTTTTCGACCTGTCCGATGGCCCAGTCTACGCGAGGAATTCGGACTGACATGTGTTCTCCGAGCCGGAAGATGACATTGTCGGTTCCTCCTGACTGTACGGAAGCGAGTGGAAGGTCCGCCCACTGGGGGAATTGTCCTGCGATCAAACGCTTTACGAGAGCTTCGTCGATCATTCCCTTCTCGGATTGGAAAAAAGCAAAAACAACAGGCGATACACCTGTCTCATGATGTATGATAGATAAGGGAACGCTGTTATCAACCAACCTTCTAGCGAATGGAGAATATTGTTGATGTATCGGAATTTAGAAGATTGCCTAGTTGATTTGGAAAAGAATGGACACTTGGTACGCATTCGAGAAGAAGTGGATCCTTACCTGGAGATGGCTGCGATTCACTTGAAAGCATATGAAGCAAATGGACCGGCCTTGTTGTTTGAAAACGTAAAAGGATCGAAGTTTCGAGCAGCGTCCAACCTGTTTGGAACCATCGAACGCAGCAAGTTCATTTTCAGAGATACGTGGAGGGCTGTCGAAAACGTCATCGCTCTGCGCAACGACCCGATGAAAGCCTTAAAGAATCCTTTTAAACATATCGGAAGCGGACTGGCGGCGTGGAAAGCACTCCCGGCAAAGCAATCGAATAGCCAACCCGTATCCACCCATGAGATTCAAATTACTGACCTCCCTTTTATCCAAAGCTGGCCGATGGACGGGGGAGCGTTCGTGACGTTGCCTCAAGTATACTCGGAAGACCCAGACAAGCCGGGCATCATGAATTCCAATCTCGGGATGTATCGCGTACAGCTGAGCGGTAATGACTACGAGCTGAATAAGGAAATCGGGCTGCACTACCAGATTCACCGCGGGATTGGCATCCATCAGGACAAGGCCAACAAGCGGGGAGAGCCTCTCAAAGTCAGCTGCTTTATCGGGGGGCCTCCTGCACACACGCTGTCCGCCGTCATGCCACTGCCAGAAGGCATGAGTGAGCTGACGTTTGCGGGCATGCTGGCAGGACGACGTTTTCAGTACAGCTACATCGACGGCTACTGCATCAGCAACGATGCGGACTTCGTCATTACCGGGGAGATTCACGCTGGAGATACGAAGCCAGAGGGGCCATTTGGCGATCACTTGGGGTACTACAGTCTGACGCATCCGTTTCCGGTCATGAAAGTGAAAAAAGTATATGCCAAGCCGAACGCTATTTTCCCATTTACCGTGGTAGGGCGTCCTCCACAGGAAGATACGTCGTTTGGCGCGCTCATTCACGAACTGACTGGGGATGCCATCGTGAAAGAGATTCCAGGGGTCAAAGAGGTCCATGCTGTGGATGCGGCCGGCGTACATCCGCTGCTTTTTGCCATTGGCAGCGAACGGTACACGCCTTACCAGCAGGTCAAACAGCCAACGGAGCTGCTGACGATTGCCAACCGAATTTTGGGGACGGGTCAGCTGAGTTTGGCCAAGTATTTGTTCATTACCGCAGAAGACAAGCAGCCTTTGGATACCCATCGCGAAGAGGAGTTTCTGACGTACATCCTGGAACGCTTGGATCTGCACCGGGATATTCACTTCCAAACGAATACAACGATCGATACGCTCGATTATTCGGGAACTGGCCTGAACAGTGGCTCCAAGGTAGTCATCGCCGCCTATGGGGATAAATGCAGAGATTTGTGCACGGACGTACCAGAAGCCCTGAAGGATTTGCGTTCGTATACCGCTCCTCGCCTCGTGATGCCGGGGATCGTCGCCATCCAGGGTCCAAGCTTTACCAGCCACGAGCAAGTAGCACGGGAAATGAACGAGCTGAGCGATGCGATCAGGGAACGCGGCGGACTGCCCACTTGCCCGATGATCGTCCTCTGCGATGATAGTGCGTTTCTCTCCGCGAATCTCAACAATTTTTTGTGGGCGACATTTACGCGCAGCAACCCTTCCCACGATATTCACGGGGTAAACAGCTACTATGAGAACAAGCACTGGGCGTGCGACAACATGATCATCGATGCTCGGATGAAGCCGCACCATGCGCCGCCGTTGATTCCTGATCCGACCGTAGAAAAAAATATCGAGCGTCTATTTGCCAAAGGAGCGAGTCTGGAGGGCGTCCTTTAGAGAAAGCCTAGGGCGAGAACGAGAGACTGCCGATGCAAGTGAAAGAGGGTTACTGCTATGCTCGACCAACAGATGTTTCCCTTGGAGTAAATCGATATCGTGAAATTCCGTCCTTCTGATCTATTGGAATAAAGGACGTTTGATTGCCAGGCCATCCTGGTCACGATCGGTGGAAAGGGAGAATGGCGTATCGGGGAAAAGCGCTATGCACTGGATCAAAGCGGAAAGGTATTCTTTTGCAATCCAGGCACGGAACTCCTCTATACGAGCAGTGATACTCAGCAAGGGTGCAGCTTTTACGAGCTTTCCTTCCATGTGTATGCGAATTACACAGGCTGCTTGCTCGCTTTGGGTGTCACTCCGATCATCGCAAAGATCAATCCATTTATCCAGCGGCATTTTCGCAGCCAGCTAGAGGGAGCAGACGTCCAGACAGTGGATCTCCTCACTTTTCATTACAACAAGCTGATCGCGAAGGCATCGCCTGATTTGGTCCTGTGCTACGACTCCTATGAGGATCTAAACGAGCTGAGAAGGATTGCCCCGACCGTAGCGATCTCCTTGTCATCGCTAAGCTGGCGGGATCAATTTATACTGATCGCCGAGCTTGTCAATGCTGTTGGGAAAGCGAAGGAATGGCTGGGGCGTTTTGACGAAAAGATCGCACTCGCAAAGCGGCTGCTGGAACAAAAGATCGATACGACAGAGTCAGTTTGGGGAAAGTGATGGAGCAGCTCACAGGATAAAGGAAAAGAATCAAGAGGAAGCTTGGCATTTGCCAGGCTTTTTTCCGTTGGATGAGGCAATTTTCGGAGGCATCATATTTTCATAAATCGAAGGTCACTTTTTATCATGGATGGGTATTCGAGGCGTATGCTATCATTTCAGTCGATAATGATTATCATTTACGGCAGAAAGACCTTTGAGCGAGAGGAAGATTACAGGGAAGAAGATAGCAGGTGGAATCGCCACACTCCTATTGTTGTTCTCTCTCATGGCAACGGACTGCGGCAGCCAGGCGGAGAGCAATGGACGGAATCAAACAAACGGAAAGAGCGAAGCAGCTGCGCCTTCATCGAGTGCGTCTGCCAGCAAACCGATTACTTACTTGGGCAAGGAGTATCAGGTACCTGAGAAGCCAAAAAAAATCGCAGTCCTGTCCGTCGAAGGATTGGAAGAAATGCATATTCTCGGCGTGAAACCATACGCGGCAGCCAAGGACATGTACGTGAATGGAATTCCCGAGGAGGTCGGATGCGGAAGCACTAAAACCGATTAGCAACGGATCTTCTAGCAACGGATCTTCTAATGTGAGCATACACCCGAGAATTAGACACTCTATTTGGAAACTGGTATAATTTTCTTGATAAATTACTCACTTCTCCCATCTGTACAATCAGAATAAGACGAACAAATCGGAAAAGCCAAAGGAGCGGATCGTTATCATGACCCAAAAAACACGAATCGGGAAAACGGATTTGTACGTCAACCCAATTGGACTGGGAACGAATGCGGTAGGTGGCCACAATATTTATCCGAACCTCAGTGATGAGACAGGCAGAGAGGTCGTTCGAGCAGCTTTTGAAAACGGAATTCAATTTCTCGATACGGCTTTTATTTACGGGCCAGGTCGCTCGGAGGAACTGATTGGCGAGGTCATCAAAGAAAAAGGCAACCGTCAAGATGTCGTCATCGCGACGAAGGGTGCGCATAAATTCGTAGACGGCAAAGTTGTCGTAGATAATTCTCCAGTGTTCTTGCAGGAGAGTGTGGAAAACAGTCTGCGTCGTCTGCAGACGGACTATATCGATCTGTACTACATACATTTTCCAGATGAAACCACGCCAAAAGACGAAGCGGTTGGCGCATTGGCGAAGCTGAAAGAAGCGGGGAAAATCCGTGCAATCGGCGTATCCAACTTTACGATCGACCAGCTGCGGCAAGCAAATGCAGATGGCTATGTGGACGTTCTTCAATCCGAGTACAACCTGTTCAAGCGTGAGGTCGAAAAGGAAATCTTGCCTTATTGCGTAGATAAAGGAATCTCCTTTGTCCCTTATTTCCCTCTGGCTGCAGGCTTGCTGGGAGGAAAATATACGAGAGATACCACCTTCGTCGATGGCAGAAGCCGCAATCCGATGTTCCAAGGGGAGCCGTTTGCCCGTAACCTGGAGAAGGTCGAGCAAGTCAGGGAAATCGCGAATGCCAAAGGCGCGGAAGTCGCACATGTCGTCCTCGCTTGGTATTTGACTGTCGATGGGATCGATGCCTTGATTCCAGGGGCGAAAAAGCCGGAGCAAGTCACCAATACGTTGAAGACGCTGGATGTTCATTTAACCGCAGAAGAAATCGAGCGAATCCATCAGATTTTCCAGGCGTAAATCTTTCCATCCAAAAGCCAATCCGATCCACAGCTGCTGTGTGAACGGATTGGCTTTTTTGTACGTCTGAGTGCGGCCTGCGTTCAAGACTTGCCGTGCTTCAGCTCTGCTTCGATTCTGGAGGTTTTCGAAGACTCCCCCATGCGCCAATACGCAATGAGACTAATGAAAATGCAGAGGGACACGTAATAATAAAAGAGTGACTCGATCCCGATGCTTTTCAGCCAAAGCGCAACAAACTCGGCTGTCCCACCAAAGATGGCGACGGTGAGCGAATAGGGGAAGCCCACACCCAGCGCACGAATTTCAGTAGGAAAGAGCTCTGCCTTCACGACGGCGTTTATCGAGGTATAGCCTGTTATGATGATCAGCCCCAAGAGCATGAGCAGGAAGGCAACGATGGAATTGTGCGCGCCTTCCATCAGGAGAAACAGCGGAACCGTGAGCAGGGTTCCGAAAATACCAAAGCTAAGCAGCAAAGGGCGTCTTCCGATCCGGTCTGAGAGTGAGCCTGCGAGCGGCTGAATCAGGGCAAAAATGAGCAGGGCGATAAAGTTGATCCAACTCACGGCTTTTTTGTCGAGTCCGACTGTATTGACCATGAATTTCTGCAGGTAAGTCGTGTACGTGTAGAAAGCAACAGTCCCGCCAAGCGTCAGCCCTACGACCGTGAACACAGCTTTGGGATATTGCATGAGTGCTTGAAGTGTACCCGCTTTTTTCTTGCTTTCGGACCCCATTTTGGTAAATTGCTCGGACTCGTCCATGGAACGGCGCAGCCATAGCACAACTAATGCTCCCGTGGCACCGATCACAAAAGGAATTCGCCACCCCCATGAAATCATCGCCTCTTCACTTAGCATGAGCTGGAGAATGATTTGCACGCCAAGCGCAACCATTTGACCAGCTACCAATGTAACGTATTGGAAGCTTGAGTAAAATCCACGGCGCCCGCTGCTAGCCATTTCCGACAAATAAGTAGCAGATGTGCCGTATTCGCCCCCCAAAGAGAGCCCCTGCAGCAAGCGGGCCAGTACGAGGATGATTGGGGAGAGCATGCCGATGGTGGCATAGCTCGGCGTCACGGCGATGATGAGCGAGCCGCCGGCCATAACCGTGATGGAAAGTGTCAACGCTGCTCTTCTCCCTCGCCTGTCCGCGTATTGCCCCATAAGAAGGCTGCCGATTGGACGCATAAGGAAGCCTACCGCAAAAATAGCCGCAGTATTGAGCAACTGGCTGGTCGGATCGCCTTTTGGGAAAAACTCCTCCGAAAAGTAGACGGCGAAGGCAGAATAGACGTACCAGTCATACCACTCGATAAGGTTACCCAGCGAGCCCTTGAAAATATTTGCCGTGATGCGTCTGGACTGTTTTTGTTCTTCGGTGAGAGTCATTCTGTCAACCTCCTGGTGAGAAGCCGCAATAAGTAGTGTTAGTATGACCGAAGCTCCCGTTCTTTTACTCGGTTTTTTTCCAGAAAGTGTGCTCTATAAGGATTGATTGGCGGAATAGAAATGAAATTCGCAATATTTTATAAATACAGAAGGCATTTCGGAGATCTCGCGAGAAAAGGAAAGGATACCAATCATGCCAAAAGTGAGGTGGGGCTTTTGTTCGAGGGATATTATCAGCTGCTGATGCCAGGAAAAATCATCTACGGTCGAGACTCGTTTTCACAGGTCGGCATACAGGCAGCACAGCTGGGAGCAAAGGTATTGATCATCAGTGATCCGATCATGGAGAAAGTGGGAAATGTGGCCCTTTGCGAGACGTATGTAGCGGAACAGGGCTTGGCCTACGCCACCTATACGGGAATTGAAACAGAGCCGACCGACATCCATGTGGAGGAAGCACTCGCGGTCTGCCAGCAGGAAGGCTGTGACGTGATTGTGGCTGTCGGGGGAGGGAGCTGCATCGACACAGCAAAAGCAGTTGCATGCATGGCGACGAACGAAGGGTACATCGGGGATTATATGGGAGGACAGAAACCATTTTCCGCAAAGCCTCTCCCGCTGATCGCATGCCCGACAACAGCAGGAACAGGTTCGGAAGTGACCAAAGTCACGGTGATCATCAATACAAAGACGCAAGTAAAGATGATGATATCACAGCCAGAGCTTTTACCTGTCGTCGCCATCGTCGATCCTGTTTTGACCTTATCGTGCCCACCAGCTGTGACAGCCGCTACGGGGATTGATGCCCTGTGCCACGCGGTTGAGGCTTATCTTTCCCGCAAGTCTCAGCCCGTGACTGATATGCTCGCGCTCAAGGCTATGGAGCTGATCATCCGCCATTTGCTGCGCAGCTATCAGGATGGGCAGGACATGGAGGCCAGAGAAAAGGTCGCGCTGGGCTCCATGCTGGCTGGCGCAGCCTTTTCAAATGCTTCTGTTACGTTGGTTCACGGAATGTCCCGACCCATTGGTGCGCTCTTTCACGTACCGCATGGCATCTCCAATGCAATGCTGCTGCCCGTCGTGCTGAATTATACAAAAGAGAGTGCCATCGAAAAACTAGCAAGCATCGGACATATGCTGCATCCCGAGTGGAAAAGCCAATCTGTCTCAGAAGCGGCTGAGAATACTATCGTAGAGATGAAGCAGCTGTGCAAACGACTGCACATCCCCAACCTGAAGAAGTGGGGAATCGATAAAGAAGCATTTGAAGCTGCATTGCCCAAAATGGCAGCGGATGCGCTCGCGAGTGGAAGTCCTGCAAACAATCCGCTCGTGCCCACGCACGAAGAGATTGTCCAGTTGTATCGGAGCAGCTACGAATACGAGCTGACGACAACACAAATGGCGTGAGTGCCGGAGAGCCTTCCTGACAGACTATGTTTCTTCCTCCTCTCTCAGATAGGAGCGCATACCGCGGATAAACAGCTCCCGAATGACCTCTGACTGGGTTTTGCTGCTTACGCGCGATCGAATCATTTCCAATTCTGCTACCAGCTCGGAGTCCAGATGCAGGTTGATCGTTTTGCCCTTGCTTTTCGGATGAATTTCAAAGTAATCAGCACTTTTTCGTACTTGTCCGTCCACGATGGCTTTGTCATCTAGCTGCTGTGGAGCAGGAACGTAGAGGCAGGGTGCTTCCAAAATGATATGGGTCAGTTCCTCGCTAAACCGAATGGCGAGGGGCTGCCCCTTTTTTTTATGGAAATCTCGTATCCGTCGCGATAATTCCTGATTAGGAACCGTGTTTTCCAGAGTAATCGCTGCCAGTTCCATAAGGCCTCCTTACGGGAGTAGCAAGTCGTTCTCGTCAATGGCTGTCAGGACAGCTCCCGTTTCTTCTAGTTGGACTTGATAGGTAAAGCGATCACCATCTCTCTCGATAGAGGTAACCAAAGCTCCCACTTGACCAGAGGGAGAGCGGAGACGGACCCGATCCAATATATCGAAAGCAGGCTCAAACAACCCTTTCTCGTGCAGAAATCGAAAAACCTCTTCGCGCGGGTACAAGAATCGCTTGTTTCCCTGTTTGCTGGCCAGCAAAGGAAAAGCCTCGCGTTCGTCAATGACCTCTCCTAGATTACCGCTATCCGCCCAGCGCTTGATGGTAGCCATGCTGCCATTTCGCCCATGACGAGCTTCCAGTATGTCCAGAATCTCTCTTGAGGAGAGATACGACAAGCGACGCTCCTGCTGTTCGCAAAAGGCAAGATGCTCGGCTTCGAGCTGGACCAGCTGTTCGTTCAGCTGAGCCATTTGATTTCGTATGCGAGCCATTTGCTGCTCGTAGTCTTTCATGGATAGATCGCCTCACTGTCATAACCATCTCGTTTGTTTATCCCTATTCGCGAATGAAATCAATCATTCCACGCGTCCATGAATGATTGCGTCCCGTTTGTATTTCGAAAGGTAATGTAACAATCATAAAATCATTCATTCTCACATTGATTAATAGCAAGCACATTATTTTTATTACAATGGGCAAGGAGGTTGTGAAAAATGGGCGTTCCGCATGATCTGCAGAGCAGCTTTAAAGAAGTGGTCCCTGCTTTAAAACCGAAGGAAGCCATCGATGAAGCAAATCGGTGCCTGTATTGTTATGACGCCCCCTGTATCAAGGCCTGTCCCACCTCCATCGATATTCCCTCGTTTATCAAGAAGATCTCGACAGGAAATTTGTTTGGCTCGGCTCGCACCATTATGGATTCCAATCCAGTAGGGGCAAGCTGCGCCCGTGTATGTCCCACAGAGGAGCTTTGCGAAGGCGCCTGTGTACTGAATCATGCATCCAAGCCGATCATGATCGGCCTGCTGCAGCGACATGCAACGGACTGGGCCATCCAAAACAAGGCGAATCTGTTCCAAAAAGGTGAAGCGAATGGAAAGAGTGTCGCTATCATCGGAGCGGGACCGGCTGGCTTATCAGCCGCCCGGGAGCTTGCGCGGCTGGGGTATCAGGTTACTGTGTATGAAGCGAAGGAAAAGGCAGGCGGGCTAAATACGTACGGGATCGTCTCCTTCCGTTTGCCCCAGGAAATCTCTTTGTGGGAAGTCGAGCAAATTGAAGAGCTTGGAGTGGAGATCAAGACGAATACCCAGATCGGCATAGATGTAAGTGCCGAGGAACTGCTTGCGAACTTTGATTCCGTTTTGCTTGCCGCAGGGATGGGAAACGTTCCTGACCTGCAGATTGAGGGCGAAAATCTGGAAGGCGTGCTAGACGCAATTACGCTGGTGGAAGAGACGAAGACCCAAGCCTTGACGGACAAAATGGTCGGGAAGAAAGTGGTCGTCATTGGCGCGGGCAATACAGCGATCGACGCGGCTACCTGTTCCAAGAGGCTGGGAGCCGACAATGTCCAGATCCTTTACCGACGTACCGTGAACGAAATGTCCTGTTATCAGTTCGAATATGAGTTTGCCAAACAGGATGAGGTGGAATTCCGTTGGCTGGTGGCCCCGTCCCGCGTGATCGGGGAAGGTGGCACGGTGAAAGGGCTGGAGCTGATCCGGATGGAGCTGGGCGAGCCGGATGCGAAAGGAAGAAAGCGCCCCGTACCTGTTCCCGGCAGTGAGTTTGTGATCGAAGTCGATTTCGTGGTCAAAGCAATCGGGCAGAAACGGCTTGTGCCTCTGATCGATGCGTTTCATTTGGAGCACAACAAAGGCATCGTCGAAGTCGAGGACGGCACCTATCGGACGAGTAACCCGAAAGTGTTCGCAGCGGGCGACATTATTTTCGGAGGCGGGAAGACCGATGCGATGGTAGTCGATGCAGCCAACCACGGCAGACGAGCGGCGCATGCCATTCACCAAACGTTAACAGACCAAAAGCAGCCCGTGTAAGTGTTGCAGAAATTTCACGCGTAAGGAGGAGAGAGGAAATGGCAGATCTATCTATCAATCTGGCTGGCATACAATCACCCAATCCTTTTTGGCTAGCATCCGCACCGCCGACAAACTCCGGCTACCAAGTGCAACGGGCATTTGAAGCAGGCTGGGGCGGAGCTGTCTGGAAGACCTTGGGGGAGCCTATCATCAACGTGACTTCGCGGTTTGCGGGACTGCATTTTGGGGGACAGCGCGTTTTCGGCTTTAACAACATCGAGCTCATTACCGACAAACCGCTGGAAGTAAATCTAAAGGAAATGGATGAGACCAAAAAACGTTTTCCGAAGCACACACTCATCGCTTCGTTGATGGTGGAGCACAAGCAAGAGGCTTGGCATGAAATTGTGAAAAAGGTGGAGGCAATTGGCGTTGACGGACTGGAGTTGAACTTCGGCTGTCCACACGGGATGGCGGAGCGGGGGATGGGCTCGGCAGTCGGTCAGCATCCCGATCTGATCCGGCAGCAGGTCGAATGGGTAAAGGAAGTGGCGCAGACACCCGTCATCGTCAAGCTGACGCCTAATATCACGGACATTCGTTTTACGGCCAGGGCTGCTTCTTTGGGCGGAGCGGATGCGATCAGTATGATCAACACGATCAACAGCTTGATAGGAGTCGACCTGGATCGCTGGCTGCCTATTCCTCATGTGGATGGAAAAGGCGCACATGGCGGCTATTGCGGCCCAGCAGTAAAACCTATCGCTTTGAACATGGTGGCGGAATGCGCTCGCGACGCCCAGGTTGGCGTGCCGATCTCCGGCATTGGGGGCATTTCCAACTGGCGGGATGCCGTGGAATTTTTGCTGATGGGTGCGACTGGCGTCCAGGTGTGTACGGCTGCCATGCATCACGGCTTTAGAATCGTGGAGGACATGATTGACGGGCTGAACAACTACCTCGATCAACGAGGGATTTCCTCCGTTATGGACATCGTCGGCAAGGCTGTACCTACCTACTCGGATTGGGGCCATCTCAATCTGAACTACAAAGTAGTTGCCCGGATTCACGAGGAGACCTGTATTAACTGCAACAAGTGCCATATCGCCTGTGAAGATACTTCCCATCAATGTATCGACATTCTGAAGGACGAGGCAACAGGGGCGGAGCGGCTCGTCGTACGCGAAGAGGACTGTGTGGGCTGCAACCTTTGTTCCATCGTATGTCCGGTGGAGGGAACGATCGAAATGGTCGAAATTCCGAGCGACTTGCCGCCACTCAGCTGGAATCAACGGCAGGCAGCATTGGCAGCAAAAGGGACGGCTGAGACATAAGTACCAGATGTTCGTAATCTTTTTCCAAATAGGCGCATAGCCTGTACGGAAAAGCTGTGTCTCAATCTGGCTGCAGAAAAAGAACAGGGGAGGGGCAAGGATGAAAAAGTGGATTCGTGGCGGGACGGTTGTAACGGCAGCAGATACGTACCAGGCAGACGTGCTGATCGAGGGGGAGAAGGTCGTCGCCATCGGGTACAACCTCGATACCGCTGGCGCAGAGGAGATTGATGCCACCGGCTGCTACATATTGCCGGGTGGGATTGACCCCCATACGCATCTCGACATGCCTTTTGGCGGAACAGTGACCTCCGACAACTTTTTTACAGGGACGAAGGCTGCAGCATTTGGCGGAACGACGAGCATTGTCGACTTCTGCCTGACAAATAAAGGAGAGTCGCTGCAATCCGCGATTGCTACCTGGCATGAAAAAGCGCGTGGAAAAGCGGTTATTGACTATGGCTTTCACTTGATGGTTTCCGATGCTAACGATCAGGTACTGGATGAACTTGCGTCCGTTGTTGCCAATGAAGGGATTACTTCGCTCAAAGTGTTCATGGCCTACAAAAACGTTCTGATGGCTGACGATGAGACCTTGTTCAAAACACTGATACGCGCAAAGGAAATCGGAGCGCTGGTTCAAGTCCATGCGGAGAATGGAGATGTCATTGACTATTTGACCAAGAAGGCATTGGCGGAAGGGAATACGGACCCGATCTACCATGCCTACACAAGACCTCCAGAGGCGGAAGGAGAAGCAACTGGACGTGCGATCGCCCTGACAGCTCTCGCGGACGCGCAGCTGTACGTCGTGCACGTCTCTTGCGCGGACGCCGTACGTCGGATCGCAGAAGCGCGTGAGAAAGGCTGGAACATTTACGGGGAGACGTGTCCGCAATACCTCGTGCTCGATATCGAAGACCTGGATCGACCGGATTTTGAGGGTGCCAAGTATGTCTGGTCCCCACCGCTTCGTGAAAAATGGAATCAGGAAGTGCTCTGGAGCGCCTTGAAGAACGGCATCCTGCAAACGGTGGGCTCTGACCATTGTCCGTTCAACTTCGTGGGGCAAAAAGAACTGGGACGCGATGATTTTACGAAAATTCCAAACGGCGGGCCAATCATTGAAGATCGAATAACCCTGCTTTTTTCCGAAGGGGTACAGAAAGGAAAGATCAGCTTGAACCAGCTGGTTGATCTCACCTCGACAAAAGCGGCGAAACTGTTCGGGATGTTCCCGCAAAAAGGGACGGTAGCGGTTGGATCGGACGCTGACCTCGTCCTCTTTCATCCCGACGTGAAAAGAACGATATCCGCAAGCACCCATCACATGAATATAGACTATAACCCGTTTGAGGGAATGGAAGTCCAAGGGGAAGTGGTAAGCGTCTTGTCGCGAGGCTCCTTCGTCGTTCGTGATAAACAGTTTGTTGGTCAAGCGGGTGCAGGACGCTATTTGAAACGTTCGAGGTTTACACGTCCGTAAGAGAGGGAATAGAGAGGAGAAGGGATGGGATGGTAAATAAAGTAAGCATCGGGCTGATCCAGGCAAAAAACGATGTGAATGGGGACGAACCCGTTCACCTCCATAAAGAGAAGGCGATCGAAAAGCACGTCAAAATGGTGCGAGATGCTGCCAGTAAAGGAGCACAAATCATCTGCCTTCAAGAAATTTTCTACGGTCCTTACTTCTGCTCCGAGCAAAACGCGAAATGGTATCAGGCAGCCGAGGAAGTACCAAATGGGCCGACCGTGCAACAGTTCAGCTCATTGGCACGGGAGCTGGGTACGGTCATGATCCTGCCTGTGTACGAGCGGGTAGGAATCGGGACCTACTACAACACGGCTGCCGTCATTGACGCTGATGGAACGTACTTGGGCAAATACCGAAAACAGCATATTCCCCATGTAGGTGTGGGGAACAACGGATGGGGCTTCTGGGAAAAGTACTATTTCAAGCCGGGCAATCTAGGCTACCCGGTGTTTGATACGGCTTTTGCCAAAGTAGGGGTCTACATCTGCTACGATCGCCATTTTCCAGAAGGCGCACGTCTCTTGGGGTTGAACGGAGCTGAAATTGTCTTCAACCCTTCTGCAACAGTGGCTGGACTTTCCGAATATTTGTGGAAGTTGGAACAGCCAGCACATGCCGTAGCCAATGGATATTACGTCGCCGCCATCAATCGGGTCGGAATGGAAGCACCTTGGAACATGGGCGAATTTTATGGGCAGTCCTATCTGGTGGATCCGCGGGGACAATTCGTCGCTGTAGGAAGCCGTGATCAGGATGAGATCATTATCGCGGAAATGGATAAGAACAAGATTCACGAAGTCCGCGATACCTGGCAGTTCTACAGAGACCGCCGTCCAGAGACGTATGATGACATGGTTAAACTTCTGCCTTGATGAGGAGAGGGAGGCGCCAACCTAGCGTCTTCCTCCTTTTCGCATGAAAGAGTAGCTCCTATCACTGGAACGTGAGGAGAATACCGGGATGAGGCAAATCGTTTATCGGGGTGTGGAATATAAAGAGGCGTTGCGAGTCGTTCGCTCGGGGCGGTATGAGCGAGAGGAGCGCAGGTATTTTGTCAATGGTGCAAGTGCAAAGGCTGTTTTTGGTTCAGGCGTATACTTGGTAAGCAATCCGGAGGTCGCGGCACAATATGCCATCTGTCATGCCGAAACGGTATGGGACAAAGCAGCCATCTTGCGCCAGGAAGTCGATGCGACCGGACTGCTGCGCTTGGACGAGCGTTATGGCGAAAATGAGCTGCGTACCGATGTACTGCGCGCGGGGTATTCCATGGAGGCATTGGAGCATCGATCTCATTCCATGGGGTATCGGGAATGGCTGGAGTGGACAGGGGACGAGGTACGTTCCTATTTGCTAGCAGAAGGGTATACAGGACTACAGTACAGGATCAGTCCAGAACTAACTTACTATGTTTGCTATCAACCTGATATGCAAATTCACGAAATTTCCATTTTGTCGGTTGTGGATCTGAGTGAAATAACCTAAGACTATCGACTTGTCTGTCTTAATTTGGTAAGATTAGACAATATTCGAGCTTTTTCTACTTTTATTGCACCATGAACAGGAGGATCGCCAAACAACGATGAGTCTCTTTCGGAATTTAAGCACGAGAGCAAAACTGTTTAGCCTAATCATTTTGATGGCTGTATTCTTGGTAGGGGTAGGCTTCACTGGCTATTACCACTTGCAAGTTGCGAGTGACCGTATTCAGTCGATGTACAAGGATCAGCTGCTGCCTGTCAAATGGATTAATGATTGGCGTCAAGAGATGAGAGCGATTGACGGCTTGGTTTACAAAATGATTCTGGAAACTTCTCCAGCTGTTTTGGCCGAGTACAAGACGGAGCTGGAGCAGCGGATGGATGCTGCAAACCGAATCTTTGAAAACTTGAAGTCAGCCGAGCTCGATAAGACCGAGCAGGAGAGCGCCAACATGCTCGAAGAACTCCTCAACCAGTATCGAGGAGATCAGGGCGAAGTGATCAAGATGATCAGTGCACAGCAAACGGACCAGGCCTATTCCTTTTATCGCGCTACCGATAAGACTCTGAATTGGATCAATCAGGAGCAGTTGACTTGGGCGAATTACAAGTCGCAGCAAGCCGAACAAATTCGTCAGGCAAATGAAGTAGATTCCAAAAATGCAGAGCTGCTGCTGGCTGGAGTCGGTATTCTTAGCCTCGTGATCGCAATGGCCCTTGGGTATTTGATTTCCCGCATGATCTCCGAGCCTTTGCGTGTCGTCGTCAATCGAATGGAAGAACTTGCCCAAGGTAACCTGGCAGTAGAGCCAGTCCGCTACGTGACTCGCGACGAAGTTGGGAAGCTGGGATTGGCTTTCAACGGTCTCGTTAACAACTTCCGCTCCTTGATTGAACAAGTAAAAGTAGCAGGGGAACAGGTAGCAGCATCCTCTGAGGAGCTTTCGGCGAGTGCAGAGCAATCCGCACACGCATCCGAGCAAGCGATTGAAAGTGTGCAACAAATCGCAAGCGCATCGGAAGTTCAGACGCAACGGACGCAAGAAAGCGTACGTGTCATGGAAGAGATGTCGATCGCGATCCAGCGAATTGCCGACACATCCAGCTCTGTTTCTGAAACATCTGCGCAAGCCGCTGTGGAAGCAGAACAAGGAAATGCACACATTCAAAAAGCCGTATCTCAGATGGACTCGATTTCGCAATCCGTCAATCGTGCAGCGGAACTCGTTCAACTGCTCGGCGTGCGTTCGGAAGCAATCGGGCAGATCGTCGATGTGATTACCGGCATCGCTTCCCAAACGAATCTGCTTGCTTTGAACGCAGCGATCGAGGCGGCACGTGCTGGTGAACATGGCAGAGGATTTGCCGTAGTTGCCGATGAGGTGCGAAAATTGGCTGAGCAGTCAGAACAATCAGCCTTGGAAATTGCTCGCTTGATTGGAGAAATTCAGCAAGAGACGACGCAGGTTGTGCACGTGATGAAGGATGGAACGAAGGAAGCCGAAAGAGGAGCGATCGTTGTACAGGAAGCAGGAGTGACCTTCCAACGAATCGTTGCCTCTGCCCAAGAAGTAGCGGATCAAATCCAGGACGTATCGGCAGCGACGGAGCAAATGTCTGCCAGCGTTCAACAAGTGGCATCCGCTATGGACGAAATGAATCGACTGGCCGAAGAAGCTGCCCTGCATACGCAAGGCGTTTCTGCTGGAGCGGAAGAGCAGGTGGCGTCCATGCAGGAAATTGCACGTTCCAGCAACAATCTGAATAAACTCTCCCACGAGCTGCAAGAATCCATCAGTCAGTTCAAATGGTAGAAATACTCGAAAAGAAAAAGACTGGCATCCCTCAAAGGATTTGCCAGTCTTTTTCATAGATCGCGTATTTATGAGGCTTTCGACTCTCCACCACGTGCTGTGACCTTCTCGTAGTCCTTCACGCTCATGATCGTAGAATCATTTCGCATCATCCAGGTGTAGATGGCCAAGGAGATGAGCAGGCCGACTGTCCAGGCATTGTCCCAGATGATGGAGAGAGCCGGGACGTACTTGCAGACGAAGGGAATGACGATCCCGATTGCCATGGCCCAAAGAGCGCGGGTGTTATAGCCGGTTTTGTAGGAGTAGATCCCATTTGTCTTATAAAGCTCGGTGAGGTGAATTCTTCTCTTGCGGACCAGCCAGTAGTCAGCGATGGCAATCCCGTCAATCGGACCTAGCAGCGCGCCGTACGTGCCGAGCCATAAGAAAATGTAGTTTCCGAAATTTTCGAGGATGTACCAGGGCTGCATCAACAAGGACACTACGCTGGCGATGATGGCGCCATGCTCGTAAGTGAGCTTGCGAGGAGCGAGGTTTTCAACGGCACGGGCAGGGGCAACTATATTCGCCGCGACGTTGGTAGTGAGAGTGGCGAGGATGATCCCGATCGTTCCCAGGAAAATGGCAAACGGAGAGAATTTGGCTAGGACCGCTGCTGGATCCCAGATCGCTTCCCCATAAATGACGACGGTAGCAGACGCTACGGCTACCCCGATGAAGGAGAAGCCGCCCATCGTGGTTGGCAAGGAAGAGGATTGCCCGATGATTTGTGCTTTTTGACTCTTCGCGTATCGGCAAAAGTCAGGAATATTGAGAGCCATTGTCGCCCAAAATGCGATGGCACCAGTCAAGGCAGGGAAGAAGACTTTCAGGAATTCGCCAGAGGAAGTGAATTTGGATGGCGCGGACAACATAGGTCCCCAGCCACCTGCTTTTGTCAATGCCCAAACCAGCAAGGCCAGGCTCATGATAATGAGGATGGGAGCTGCCCAAGCCTCCATTTTCTTGATGGTTTCAGGTCCCCGATAGGCGATCCATGCGTTCAGCAGCCAGAAGGCAAAGAAGGCAATCCACAGATGCCCGGGGACATGCTCCCAGCCTGTCATGGACATCAGCAGCGTATCGATTGCCGCCCCGCCGAACCAACAGTTGATCCCGAACCATCCCGCCCCGATCAAGCCACGGGCAACCGCTGGAATATGTGCTCCTTTTGACCCAAACCAAAGACGGGCAAAAACAGGGTACGGGATTCCGAATTTTGTGCCTGCGTGGGAGTTGAGGAGAATCGGAATAAGGACAATAACATTCCCGAGAATGATCGTGATGATTGCCTGCCACCAGTTCATGCCGAGGGAGATTAAGCCTGCAGCCATCGCATAAGTAGGCAAACAGATCGACATCCCGACCCAAAGGCTGGCAAAATTATACGCTGTCCACGAGTGTTCGGCACGGGTAGTTGGTCGCAGCCCTTCGTTATAGAGCGGGCTGTCTTTGACCAGCTTCTCGCCTTCGCCTGTCAGCGTAACGATGCCATTTGATTCCGCTTGGGTTTTCACAGCAAATCCCTCCTTTTCCAGTAGTGATTCTGGTATTCGGACAAAAGCCCCAGTTTGTCTCGAATACAAGTTGTAACATTATATTGTGGACGAGAAGACCAAATTCCACAAATTTCACAAAACCTCGCGCTAGAGTGGACCGCATAGAGCAAGCTATCGAAAAACGCAGAGAAGATGGTACTATGTTCCAAGAGGTGAATTTTGTGACCACAACCAAATTGCGATTGTCCTTGCAAACGAGAATGATTGTGCTATTTACTTTCGTCATTATTCTGATTATTGGGTCAATGGGAGCTGTTTTTGCTTCCATTATTGGTTCTTCTATTGAGGAACAGCTGGGAAAAAAGGCGCTGAGCGTGGCAAAAATCGTGGCGAATGACCCCGAGCTGCGCAATGCCTTTGCGACAGAGGATCCGTCCGCTCTGATTCAGCCGATCGCGGAAAATATACGCAAACAGACTGAGGCGGAATTTGTCGTTGTGGGCAATCGGGAGGGAATTCGGTACGCCCATCCGCTGCCGGATCGAATCGGGAAGGAAATGGTCGGCGGTGACAATGAGCAGGGACTCCTGTACGGGCAGTCCTATATTTCAAAGGCGGTGGGGAGCCTTGGGCCATCGCTGCGCGGGAAGGTCCCGATCAAAAATGACAACGGGGATGTCATCGGCATTGTTTCTGTTGGTTTTTTGCTAGAGGATATTGAGGGCGCCATAGGGGCTTATCAGGAGAAGGTCGTTCTGATTATTATTCTGGCTCTGGTCTTTGGCGTTGTAGGAGCGATTGGTGTTAGCCGTTATTTAAAGCGAGTCATACTGGGACTGGAGCCGGAAGAGATCGCCGCTTTGTATATTCAACGCAATGCCGTGCTGGAATCCGTGCGGGAAGGGATCGTGGCCATCGATCGAAACAACAAGGTGACTATGATGAACAAGGCAGCCATACGCATTTTGGAGCTTCCAAATGAAGATTTTCACCGCAAAGAAATCACGGAGGTTTTGCCGGACAGCCGTATGCCAGACGTGCTTGAAACAGGCGAGCATCAATTGGACAGAGAAACGATACTCGTAGGGAAAGAAATCATCGTGAACCGTATTCCGATGAGGCTGGGAGACAAAATCGTCGGTGTCGTCAGCAGCTTCCGTCCCAAATCAGAGATCGACAAGCTCGTGTCCGAGTTATCGCAAACGCGCCGTTATGCAGAGGTGCTGCGCGCACAGACCCACGAGTTTCACAATCTGCTGTATACGATTTCCGGTCTTCTGCAGCTAGGTTCGATTCAGGAAGCAGTCGAACTGATTACCAGCGAGACATCCGCGCAGCAGGAAATGATGCTCTTTTTGGCCAAAAAAATACCGGATCCTTTGATCGGCGCCCTGCTGGTAGGAATGCATAATCGCGCAAAGGAACTGAAAATTCAGTTTCAAATCAATCAAGACAGCAGCTTGAAGTCTCTTCCGCCAACGATCAACCGTCAGCAAGTCATTGTGCTGCTCGGCACGCTGATCCAGAACGCCTTGGAGGCCGTCAACGAAGCTGCTGTCGAGAGAAAAGTAGTGGAATGCTATCTGTCCGATACGGAGGCAGAAATCCTGTTTGAAGTAGAGGATTCGGGGCCGGGTGTACCCGAGAGTTTGCGTGAAGTGATCTTTCAGGATGGGTTTAGCACAAAGCCAGGTGAGCATAGAGGGCTGGGACTGGCAAAGGTGCAGGGGATTATCCAAGAAATGAAGGGCTATATTCTGGTAGGAGAAAGTGAATGGGGAGGCGCGTTGTTCACGGTGTCACTCCCGAAGGAACGGAGGGATTTGGGTGCAGAAGGTGGAAGTGCTGATCGTGGAAGATGACTTGAGGATCATCGATATCAACAGACGATTCGTCAGTAAAATAGAGGGGTTCGACGTCATTGCAACAGCAACGAACGGAGCGGAGGCGAAAGAGCTGCTTTCTTTTATGCAGCCGCATCTGGTTCTGCTCGACGTTTATTTGCCTGATATGCTCGGCACTGATCTGGTTTGGCACGTCCGCCAGCATCATCGCAGCGTCGATATCATGATGATCACGGCTGCAAAAGAGATCGAGATGGTACAGGAGGCGCTACGGGGAGGCGTGTATGATTACATCGTCAAACCGCTTGTTTTTGAACGGTTTCGCGAACGCCTGGAGAGCTATCGCCAGCATTTATGGCGGACAAAGGAGGTTGGAGAAGTCGATCAAGAAGTGATCGATCGGATCCTGACCCGCAATCTTCAGGCAGGAAAGACACGGGAGACCGCAATGCCAAAAGGAATCGATCTGCTGACGCTGGAAAAAGTAATCCAAGCGATCCGGCGAACGGGAGAGAAGGGCGTCTCGGCAGAAGAGATCGGAAAAGTAATTGGAACCAGCAGAACGACAGCAAGACGCTATTTGGAATACCTCGTTCTAGAGAAAAAGGCCCGCGCCGACCTGCTCTATGGGACAGTGGGGAGACCAGAAAGAAAGTATCGGTACTTGTCCTAGCCAGCCCGTGAACAATATGAACGAAAAGTGCACAAAATTCAGAATAGACCTTATGCACGAAAACTATTCACTTCCAATTCCTCATGATACGGTAAGGGTAAGTGTTGTATGCGCTTACATTAACGTAAGGTCAAGGGGGATGCGGGATGCAAAAGAAAAAGGTATGGATCGCGCTGTCTGTTTTCTTCACACTCACACTGGCAGCTTGTAGCGGGGGAAATGCTGGGACGGGAAGTACGGGAAGCACAGGTGACAATGGCAGCTCAGGAGGGACTGGAGCACAAACGGCACCGGCCGCTTCGAGTTATCCGGAAAAGCCACTTGTCATCGTAGCGCCATCAGGAGCGGGCGGTGGCTGGGACAAAACGGCTCGGTCGCTGGGAAAGGTATTGAATGAGAGCAAGCTGGTAGGCCAGACCATTACCATTGAAAACAAACCTGGCGGCGGCGGGACCGTTTTCATGGCAGAGTATGTGAACAAGGACAAAGGGAATCCATACAGACTGTTTGTCAGTTCCCCACCAATCCTGATTAACAACAATAAAAAGGAAGGAAATACGCCATACGGATACCGGGAAGTAACCCCGCTGGCGCAAATGACGAAGGATTTTGGCGCGCTAGTCGTAAAGGCGGACTCCCCTTATAAAGACATCAAGAGCTTGCTGGATGCGATCAAAGCGGATCCGACCATGCTTACGGTTGCAGGTGGCTCCGCTCCTGGTTCGATGGACCATCTGGTGAGCGTTCTTCCTGCTGCCAAGTATGGGATTGATCCAAAGAGCGTCAAATACGTTTCCTACGATGGCGGTGGCGAAGCGATTGCCGCATTGTTGGGTGGAAATGCCGATATGATCGCAACAGATGCATCCGGGGTGGGGGAGTATCTGAAAGCGGGGAAAATCCGAGTGTTGGGTGTGACTTCCGATCAAAGGCTGACTGGCGTGCTGAGCGATGTGCCAACGTTGAAAGAGCAGGGAATCGATGCGACCTTCACGATATGGCGCGGCGTCTTTGGTCCTGCAGAGATGCCGGCGGATGCTAAAGCCTACTGGGATGCGAAACTCAAAGAGCTGAACGACAATGAGGGATGGAAAAAAGAACTGACGGCTAACGGATGGGAAGCGGAATACAAGGATGCGGCGACCTTCACTTCTTTCCTTGACGAACAAGACAAGCTGGTTAAAGAGCTGCTGACCTCTCTAGGCATGGCAAAATCGAGTAGGAGGGGGTGATTAACCCCCGACCTCTCACACCACCGTACGTACCGTTCGGTATACGGCGGTTCATCTAGGTATGACGCAAAAGAAAATATCTATCCCTCAAACTTTTTAGACCTTCGGTCTGCCAGTAGGCATTATCCAAAGTTCTTTGAAGTATAGGGCTACCAGCAATTCGCCAATATTTCTTACGAGAATTGCCCCATTCAAAGGCTTTTGCCCTGGGAACTCCCAAGGTAACAAGCCTTTTCACTTTTGTTTGAGGCTTCTTCCATTGTTTCCACAGGCACATGCGGAGTCTTCTTCTTATCCATTCGTCTAGACTGGAGAAAACTGAAGGTGTATCCGCAAGCGAGAAGTACCCCGCCCAGCCGATAAGATACTGATTTAGCTGTTCAATCCGATACTCCATGGGAAGTGCCTTTGTTCTTGAAGTAAATTCTCGAATTCGTTGTTTAACCTTCTTCATACTCTCTTTCGCAATTCGAATCTTTGGGTCGAACTGGTAAGTGAAGCTAAACCCTAGAAACTTTCGTTTCCATGGTCGGTCAACTGCACTTTTCTCCTGGTTCACTTTAAGCTTTAGTTTACCCTCGATAAACGTAGTAATGGATTTCATTACACGTTCTCCAGCTTTCTTTGAAGAAACGTAAACGTTACAGTCATCGGCATAGCGTACAAAGCTAAGTTCACGTTTTTCCAGTTCCATATCCAATTCATGCAACATGATGTTGGAGAGAAGCGGACTGAGAGGACCGCCTTGCGGTACTCCTTCTACGTTTGCTGTTTCAAGTCCGTTAATCATGATGCCCGATTCTAAGTAGCTTCTGATAAGCCTGAGAAGTGTCTTATCCTTGACATGTTTGGCGATTAAACCCATTAACTTGTCATGGTTTACTCTATCGAAGAATTTCTCCAAGTCTAAATCGACGACCCACCGTTTCCCCTCCTTCATAAATCCTTTTGCCTTCCGAACAGCATCATGACCTCGTCTATTGGGACGAAAACCATAGCTATGTTCGGAGAACATCGGGTCGAAAAGCGGGGTGAGAGTTTGGGCGATTGCTTGTTGGATGAAGCGATCTGTCACGGTAGGAATTCCTAATAACCGCACGCCACCATTAGGTTTCGGGATTTCGATCCTTCGGACTGGTTGCGGTTGGTAGGTACCATCCTCTAACTGCTGGCGGATGGAGACCCAATTGGTCATGATATGTACGCGTAGGAGTTTTACCGACATACCATCCACACCATGGCTTCCTTTATTCTTTTCCACTCTCTTTAATGCTGTTAGAAGGTTTTCTCGTGACAGGAGTTGCTTCATCATGTTCGGATATTCCTTTCGCGTGAACGTTCTTTCTAGTTGTGCCATTCTTACCTCAGCCCTTTCAGAGTCCCCTGTGGAATTCACCACTTCCTCCACTGAATAAGTCCTTGCGGATTGTCTGCTTCATAAGCAAGAATGAACGCCTCGCTTCTCGTTCTTCCTAAATGTTCAGTCCTTCCCCGTTCAAGCGTCCTTTACTAGGGTACTATGACCTCTGCTGACTCCTGACCGTTCAGCTTCTCTTTTCAAAGAAGGTTACCATGTGAGCATGGCGTTCCAGTCAGGTCTCCCCAGGTAAGGGCGTTATCTTCCCCTCCATCTATCTGCCCCATTTACTCTCATTCGCCTTTGGCAGTAAGGATTTTGCCTTGTTACGCAGACTCATCCAACGAATGCTAGCCTCATATGAGGTTCGTGTTCCTCAGACCGGAGGTTTGCCGCCGACTTCCTTCAGATTCCATCTCACGATGGACACCCTTGTCTTGAGCTAATGGCTACTACTGCCTTCGCCACTCGGGACTTGAACCCTAGAGATAACGCCCATGCTGGGCGCACATAAACAAAAAAGGAGAGGGTCATCCTCTCCTTTTTTCATAGATGAATCTTGGCGGCCCGCGACTGCTAATGAAATCGTACAGGAGGAAGAGCATGAATCTCACATTTGATCGCTTGGGAAGTATCTTTTTTGCCATCATAGGTGCAGCGTTTATTGTGGAGAGCCGTTCGATTGCTGCCAGCGCTTACGGAAGTGAAGTAGGACCTAATATGTTTCCGCTTGGACTTGGCATTCTCTTAATCCTGCTGAGCCTGCGACTGTTCTGGGAGACGAGTAAGCAGAAAAAGACGGGGCCAGCACCAGCAGCCTCCGAGAAACGTAACTACGGGCGATTTTTGCTGATACTCGCGGCAACCTTTCTCTACGTATTTCTATTTGAGACACTCGGCTACTTGTTCGCTACCTTTTTCTTCCTGGCCGTTGCTTTTCGGGTGATGGGCAGCAGCAGCTGGATAAAGGCTGCCGCCATATCGCTGTTATTTTCTGCAGCTATCTACTATATGTACGTCTATTTACTGCAGGGAACGCTGCCTGGATTTCCTTCCTGGCTAGGCTTGTAAGGAGGGATGGATCATGAATGCGCTGCAATATTTGGGTGATGGCTTTCTCCTCGCCTTGCAATGGCATAACCTGCTCTATGCTTTTGTAGGCGTATTGATCGGAACGGCAGTAGGGGTTCTTCCCGGAATCGGTCCGATGAGCGGTGTGGCACTTCTCATGCCTGTGACGGCATCACTTACATCTGGTCTCCCCCCGGAATCGGCTGCGGCGAGTGCAATCATCCTGCTGGCAGGTGTCTATTACGGCGCGATGTACGGGGGATCGACGACATCGATCTTGTTAAATACCCCGGGCGAATCTTCTTCGGTAGTGACTACGCTGGACGGCTACCAGATGGCGCGACAGGGCAGAGCAGGTACGGCACTATCGATTTCAGCGATCGGGTCCTTCGTTGCAGGCATCGTGGCGCTGATTGCCCTGGTTTTTTTGGCGGAGCCTTTGTCGGTCCTCGCCCTGAAATTTGGACCAGCGGAGTACTTTTCCCTCATGATTCTCGGTCTTTGCGCGGTAAGCGGCTTGGGTGGAAAGTCAATGACCAAGGCGCTGATCATGACAGTCTTCGGTTTGTTGCTGGCTACGATTGGAATTGACAGTGTGTCTGGTGTTGCCCGGTTCACCTATGATGTCCCTGATTTGTATCAGGGCTTGGAGTTCTTAACGATCGCAGTGGGGCTGTTTGCCTTAGGAGAAGTCTTCAAAACCACCCTCGAACAAGACCAAGAGAACAAGGAAATCATAAAGGTCGGTCGTATTCGCCCGTCTCTACTGGAATTGAAGCAAAGCGCCGCTCCGATTGCACGGGGCTCCATTCTTGGATTTTTTATCGGCGTCCTCCCTGGTGCAGGAGCTACATTGGCATCCTTCTTTGCCTATATCGTAGAAAAGAAGCTCAGCAAAGATCCGTCCCGGTTTGGAAAAGGGGCGATCGAGGGGGTAGCATCGCCGGAATCTGCAAACAATGGAGCTTCTGGCGGCGCGATGGTTCCGCTTTTAACCATGGGAATTCCAGGCTCAGGTACAACGGCGATCCTGATGGGAGCTCTTCTCATGTACAATGTTCAGCCTGGTCCACTTTTGTTCACGGACCATCCGCAAATCGCCTGGGGGTTGATCGCCAGCATGTTCATCGGGAATGTGATGCTGCTGATTTTGAACATGCCGCTCGTCAAGGTGTTTGCCAAGATCATCGAGACGCCATCGCAATATTTGCTTCCGATGATTATCGCAATTTCTGTGTTCGGAGTTTACGCAGTCCAGATTAGTACTTTCGATCTCGTGCTACTGGTGATTTGTGGAGTGGCGGGTTACTTTTTTGCGAAAAATGATTTCCCGCTGGCACCTTTGGTTTTGGGGCTCGTTCTAGGGCCCATGATCGAAAATAACATGCGTCGTGCGCTGACTACCTCAAACGGTGATTTTACCATCTTTCTCTCCAAGCCAATATCGGCTGTGTTTCTTCTCGGTGCGCTCCTATGGCTGGTGATTCCCTTGTTATTGAAGATGCGTGGAAAAGAAGTTGTCATTTCCGAGGAAGCGTAAGAGGAAGGAGTCCCCTTTGTAGAAAAAAGCTGCAAACGGGACTTTTTCTGCTTCCTTTTCAACCATCGAATCCCCGTGTATGATGAAACAAACGTAATGCTTTTTCCTAATATTATGAAATGGATCTGGAGGGCATGGAAAAGTGGACATAACACAATTGGACACACCTTCATTGCTAGTAGACCTTGACATCATGGAAGCGAATATGAGGCAGGTAGACGACTTTGCGAAAGAACAAGGCATCGCGTGGCGTCCCCATATCAAAACGCACAAGTCGATTGAAATCGCAAAGCTACAGATGGCAAACGGAGCGTGCGGGATCACTGTAGCAAAAGTATCGGAGGCAGAGGTGATGGTGAAAGGGGGGATCGACAACATCCTGATTGCCTATCCGCTCGCGTCACGTACAAAGCTGAAGCGAGTAGCAGCGCTGCTTCCTCTTGCAACGATCATCCTCACGATTGATTCGGAAGAGCAAGCAGCCCACGTCCAAGATTTCTTTCACCCTATTGATCAAGAGGTAGAAGTCTGGCTGAAAATCGATTCCGGCCTGAAGCGCTGCGGTGTCGATCCAGGTGAGCCTACCCTGAGGCTGGCACAGTATGTCAGTGAACGTTGCCCCAACTTGAAATTGAAAGGGCTATATACGCATGCTGGACATTCTTACGCTGCCACAGATTACGAGCAGATTGAGCGCATCGGCCGTTACGAAGGAGAGTGTATCGTGGCGAGCGCGCAGCTCTGCGAAGAACATGGGATTCCTATCGAGGTGAGGAGCGTCGGGTCGACCCCGACTTTTCGGATTTCCGGCAAAGTCCCTGGCATCACGGAGATACGCCCGGGGAATGCCGTGTTTTACGATGCGATTCAAGTAGGCTTAGGAGCTGCGACATATTCACAATGCGCCTTGCGGGTGATGGCTACGGTTGTAAGCCACCGTCCAGGCGAGCGGCTCGTTTTGGATACAGGGAGCAAGTCACTGGCTTTGGACCAAGGGGCGCACGGGAATGCAACCGTCAAAGGCTTCGGCCATGTGGTCGGTCATCCCGAGATCGTCATTCAGCGCTTGTCTGAAGAACATGGGGTTGCAAGTATCGAAGGTGAGACGAGCCTGCGCCTGCTCGATCGTGTCCAGATCATTCCCAATCATGCCTGCGCCGTGATGAATTTGTTTGATCAGGTTCATGTCGTACGTGAGGGGCAAGTCATCGATACTTGGAAAGTTGACGCGAGAGGGCATGTTCAATAAAAAGAATGTTTGACAGATTGGAAGTCCCCCCTTATCATAGGAAAAATTTATGAGAGCTGTTCTGCTTTGCAGCTTTAGCAGAACAGTCGGAGGAGACACAATCATGCTAAACATTGCGCCCGTCACGCTAGAAGGAAAATACGTCCGCTTGGAGCCTTTGCGCCATGCGCATATCGAGGGAATCTGGGAGGCAGGTCGATACGAGAATATCTGGACGTATATGAGCGTCAAGATCGACCAGCTGCAGGATGCGGTCAGCTTTGTGGAAACGGCTTTGAGGAATGAGGAAGAAGGAATTGAGCTTCCTTTCGCCATCATAGGCCAAGAAGATGGAAAAGTCATCGGCAGTACGCGCTTCTTAAATATCGCGAGGAAAGACCGCGGCCTCGAAATTGGATTTACATGGCTCACTCCCTCGGTTTGGAAGAGTGTGATAAATACAGAGTGCAAATATTTGCTGATGCGCCACTGCTTCGAACAATTGGGATGCATTCGTGTGCAGCTCAAGACTGATTCACGCAACCTGAATTCCCAACGGGCCATTGCCCGAATCGGTGGTGTCCGCGAAGGTGTCCTGCGCAATCACATGATTTTGCCGGATGGATACGTTCGCGATTCTGTCTATTTCAGCATCACGAATACGGAATGGAAAAACGTCCAAGAAAAGCTGCATTTGTTGCTGTTTCGTGAATAAACGGGTGGAACGATTGTGAGTCAGCAGGCAGGATGTGTACAATACAAGGGAAGCATGCTTGCTGTATACTTCGCTTCATGAGAGAAGAGGATATTCATGAAACTTCGCTTACTGTCGGCTGGCTATGTCCTGTTTGCAGGTGATCTGTTAGCTTTCCTGCTTTTCGCCTACTATGGAAAATTGGCTCATCATTTACCCGTGTCTTTTCTGGGCTTGCTCGATACTCTTGCTCCCTTTTTGGTAGGTTGGCTAGTGGCGATCTTCGTTTTTCGCAGCTATGGGCAAAAGTCCTATCGATCCTTTGGATGGCTGATGCTGTCCACCTTTCTCACCTGGACGCTTGCCGCACCGATTGGTTTAGTTCTGCGAGCGTGGTGGACAGGGGTTCCGATGACCTGGGTGTTCACATGGGTTGCGTATGTGATTACCTTCGCTTTTCTCTTAGGCTGGCGCGTGCTTTTTGCAATCGGTTTCTCGCTTAGCAAAAGCAAACAGCACAAACTTGTGAAAAGCTGATTAAGATTGGGGAGTAAAGAGTCCCAGATTGGTTACGCTATCCTTTGACAACTGCGTCAGGGGAGGTGGATTCATGGGTAAGAACAACAACAGCAAGGATCTGGGTAAAAACCGCGGGAAGACGCTTGATGAGAAAGACAAGAATACAAATCTGCGCCAGTCCAATCACAATGACCGAAATGAAGGAACAAGTGAAAGCCGCTGATTTCAGCGGTTTTTCTAATTCTCCATGGATGCTCCCTTGCATTGTGCTATAATAGGTTTTGTTTTTTCTAGCCAGGATCAGGAAAGCAAGTGGGGGGAAGAGCATGACGGAACCGATGCAGGAAGTACAGCCGGTGACCTTGTCGTCACAGGCATTTTTGATATTGTGTCGTCTCTTTGACGGCGTCTACGATGAATTGAAGCAAAACGAGCAGATTGTCGAGCTGGTCGAGTCTATCGCCAATATGCTGCTCGCGGGCGTGGAAACGCTGGAGAAGCAAGAAGAAAAACCGAAAAAGATTACGTTTCCCATGACAATTCAACAGACGTTTTTCCTCAGAAGATTAGTTATCGACTTATTGGCTCATGCACCTAGCGAAGGGGATGACAAGACCAAGCAGTGGCTGCAGGAGTGCTTGGCAGCCTTATCTGGAGGCGGAGGGCAGAGCAATGTCGACTAGGCCTGAGCTGCACGTCATCACGAACGGCCGTCAAGGCTTGGAGGAAGTGCTGGCAATGGCAGAAGCAGCTTATGCGGGTGGAATGGATTATTTACATATACGCGAAAAGCAGCGTACAGCAAGAGAGTGCATGGACTGGGTAAAAGCTTTGTCCACTGTCATGCCAAGCTCCTGTCTGATTGTCAACGACCGAGTAGACGTTGCAGCAGCAAGCGGTTGCCGGGGAGCCCATTTGGCCTACCACAGCTTGACGCCATCAGAAGCGCGGCTCCTCTTAGCAAAGGAGCAATGGATTGGCAGGTCTGTGCATTCAGTTAAGGAAGCAGAAGCAGCTGCTGCAGAAGGGGCAACCTATGCGTTGTACGGTCATTTGTTTCCCAGTGGCTCCAAGCCGGGTGTTCCTGCGAGAGGAACTGGAGAGCTTACGAGCATCACGGCGGCGCTGTCCATTCCTGTGATTGGAATTGGCGGGATTACCCCGGCGAATACGACGCAAGTTTTAGCGGCGGGCTGCCGAGGTATCGCTG
This sequence comes from Brevibacillus centrosporus, assembly GCF_003710815.1. Taxonomy (GTDB): domain Bacteria; phylum Bacillota; class Bacilli; order Brevibacillales; family Brevibacillaceae; genus Brevibacillus; species Brevibacillus centrosporus. Next base: position 113,102 of record NZ_RHHP01000001.1, on the reverse strand, counting down.
TTTTATCGGGCATTACCGATGCACACAACGTCAAGGAAGCAACAGCAGCATATCGGAATGTATTGGACACTTGGGAGGGCAGGTCAATATGAAAGACAGAAACGTACTTCGCGAAAAAATGGGAGTCTATTTTGTAGTCGGTACGCAGGACTGCGATTACTCCATCGAGCGGACAGTAGCTATCGTCGCAGATGCTCTGCAAGGCGGGGTAGGCACGCTTCAGCTGAGAGACAAGGGAAGCAAGCTCACGGCGGATGAACGCGATGAGCTGGGGCGTCAGCTGCAGCTTCTTTGCCGTGAGAGCGGGGCACTCTTTTTTGTCAACGACGATGTGGACTTGGCGATCCGTCTGCAGGCAGATGGCGTACACGTAGGCCAAGACGATATGCAGCTCGCTGAGGTAAGAGAGGCGGTAGGGCCAAACATGTACATTGGGGTTTCTGCCGCTACCATAGAAGAGGCATTGGCCGCTCAAACGGGCGGAGTCGACTGCATCGGTGTAGGAGCGATGTACGCCACTTCATCCAAAGCGGATGCGGGAGAGCCGATCGGACCAGAAGGCTTGCGGGTCATTCGAGAAGCTGTTGGCCGCGAACTTCCTATTGTGGGGATCGGTGGGATTACGCTGCAAAATGCCGCGGAAGTTATTCGCGCAGGTGCGGATGGAGTGGCTGTGATCAGCGCCATTACGCGAGCGGATTCACCGAGCGATGCGGCACGTGCTCTGCAGGGAATTGTACGAACTGTCTAGCACGGACAGGTCTCAAAATACATATGGTACGTTAACCGAATAACCGGCTAAATCAAAAACGCCAAATGGCGACCAAAAGGAGGTGGAGCCGATGAAAAACCGGATATACCGAATCGGATATGAGTGGGTCAGCAAACGGGAGCTGCTGGAGCGTCTGTCTATGAATGAAAGTGCGCTTGTGGAACATAAGCGTCTGAATCCTGCTCCTGACGATCAGGACACCGAAGTTCCGCCAGAGGAAGAGCGTCATACCGTCCTTATTCGCAGTCAGCGACGTCCAGGGGAATGGGTTACTTTTAATGGTCTTTATGAGATTTTGGAGCGGGAACCGATTCCATGGATTGATTCTCCCCTCGAATATCACCAGTTTGGTACAGAGCTGATACCTGGGAATATTCGCAGGGAGAAGGCACCTCAGGGCAGAATCCCCGCTCGTACGAAGCTGCAGGTGGCCGCTGTCCGTCAAGATACTGTCTTTGTTACGGTTCCTGGCCATCCCTCTAGGCGCTATGAAATGTCGCTTTCTCATGCACGCTTTGCAAAGGACTTTCCTACAGAGCTGGAAATGAAGCTGCAGGTATACGCGTTTCCTCCACGCCCAGATATTTTTGTCGACTGGCTGCTGAAAGAAGGGCGTAAATCAGGAATCATCACGCGTCCGAATCAAGAGAGAGTCGAAAAATCAGCGTTTCAAGTGTGGGATGATTTGCGAAAGGAATACGGGATCAGCGTCAGCGCTGCGCTCTTGGCGATTAAACAGGCTTTGATCGTCTTAGACCGCGCTGGGGTAGAGACCGATTTTCCGTATCCTGTGCAGGAACGCTCGGACCTGTCCCTCTTTAGTGAATCAGAGCGAGATGCCTTTTACTCCTATCAGTCCGTTCGTTGCGCGATGGCGGCAGTCGCTGCCTTGTTGACTACGGATCCGAAAGAACCGCTGCAGGACACTCTGCTGATGGATATTATGCTGGAACAACAAATGAACCGCAGGCGCGAATAGATGCGTCAGCGGTTATTTTTGTTTTGCTAGAGTCCCATGTATAATGGAAGGGAAAACCAATGTGGGAAAGGACGTGGCAAATATTATGTACGTATCGATGAACCGACTTCGCGTGCCAGCTGACTACGCATCGCATTTGGAAAGAGCATTTGGCAGTGGTGGAGAGCGGATGAAGGGTGTTCCTGGGTTCCTTGAATTCCTTTTCTTGGCTCCGTCTGAAGGGGATGAGTACGTCGTCTTTACGAAATGGGAGTCGGAAGCGGATTTCCAAAACTGGACGCAGAGTGAAGCGTTCCAACGAGCACACGCAGGCGGCAACCCGAACAGCCCGGTGAAATCCGAGCTGCGAAACTACACGGTAAAATCCCATTCCTAATAGCCAAAGGCATTTGTCTGATCACAGGGGCAAATGCCTTTTTTGTAGGAAACGCCTTGGTTTTGTCCTATTTCGCTAGTGACTATGCTTTACATATCAACCTATTTCCAGCCATAATAGAAGCATTCGGAAAATGGAAGAAATCACCACGGTACAGTTGGAAGCAAAGGAGCCAGAGCGTTTTGAAAAATCGAATACGTACGTATTTTGCAGATCTGGCCCCTGTGATGGCGGCCGAAATGCTCTCATTTCTTTCAGACGAGCAGCAAGCACTTGTGTGGGAGCGTGGAATGTATCGGGAAGAGTGTTTTGTTGAAACTTTTTTGCGATTAGGGGATGCTCTTGCAGCCTCTGATCCCCTGCAGGTCAGACAGCAGATATTCGTATTCTCAAATTTTTTTGAAGAGCTGGGCTTATCCAACCGGCATGTAGCTGAGCAGCTTCGGAACGGACGGGACAAGATCATCGAGCATTTGCTGGAGCATGCGAGCTGTCTCCTTATCACTACAGAGGACAAGCTGTCCTTTTATCAAGTCGAGCTGCAGCTGTACCAAGCAGTGGACAATCAAGTGGCCAAGCTGCTGGAATTGGGCCAAGTCCATTCCGACATAGGGACGGGAGTGCAGGTACCCGCCCGCGTGAAAAACCGAAACGGTGACCCATTTGCGGAAGTAGCGGAGCAAGAATTAGTGCAAATCGTTTTGCAATCACATGATATTGCCGTGCTGATGATTGACCGTCAAATGAACATCGTGGAAGCCAACCAAGCCTTGGCCAAACTGTTTCAGGTAAATCGAGAAAAAATCCTGGGTCAAAACATCGATGAGATCTTTCGCCCGCATGAAGGGGAGCGCTTTGTGCAGTGGGTCCTCGAACGGGGGCAGACTGGTCATTATGTCGCGGAGTATTGGGGACAATGGACGACGGTAAGTACGAGTCCGATCTACCATGATGGGGAGCTGTGGGGAGCGATTGCCGTATTGCGGAATCTAACCGACAGCAATCGATACGAAGAGGAACTGACGAAAAGGGAAGCGCTCGCGGCAGTCGGCCAATTGGCAGCAGGAATGGCGCATGAAATCAGAAATCCGCTGACGTCGATCAAAGGCTTTATCCAGCTGCTGAGGGAACAGGAAGAGACGAATCGCAGAGAGACCTATTTTTCTGTGATCTTGACGGAGATAGAGAGAATTGACGAGCTTCTAAATGATGTTCTAGTTCTAGCGCGTTACAGGGATGACAAGATCGTTTCGGAGTGCTTTCCAGTGATCGAGGAGCTTTCAGGTGTCATCCGTTTACTGGAGCCCGAAGCAAACCGCCGAGGAATCAAGCTGGAGCTGCAAATTGCCCATGGAGCTTGGTACATATACGGTTATCGCTCGAGAATCAAACAAGCCTTTCTCAATATTTTAAAGAATGCTTTTGAAGCACTCTCGAACGGCGGCTCACTGGTGAGGATCACAGTCATTGCATCCATTCATCGGATCGTGATTACAGTCGAGGACGATGGCCGGGGAATGTCTGAAGAGACTTTGCAAAACCTGTTCATTCCGTTTTTTACGACGAAGCAGGAGGGAACCGGCCTCGGGCTGTCTACGACACAGCGTATCATCACAGATCATGGAGGAGAAATCTTCGCGGGCAACTCGTCCGATTTGAAAGGTGCTCGTTTTGAAATTTGTCTGCCTTTACGCTCCAAGGAAGAGCTGTAAAACATGCAAAAAAAAGACGGATGCTTCCTCCGTCTTTTTTCCTGTGAATCGATGAAAAGAAATTCGCTTGTTATTTGACCAGTTGCTGGCGAAGTGCCATGGCAACCGCTTGCGTGCGGTCTTCTACGCCCATTTTCTGCAAAATGCGATGGACATGGGTCTTCACGGTTCCTTCTGAAATGAACAGATTCTGTGCAATTTGGTCGTTTCGATAACCGTATGCAATCTGCTGCAGGACGTCCAGCTCCCGATCCGTCAGCTCATCCAACAGGTAAGAGGCTTGCGGGGTAGTATCAGGTGCTGGCTGCTGTGTTTGCAGGACCTCCGCAAGTGCCTTGGCAGCCGTTACGGTGTGAAACAGGGCCTCTCCCTGATGGGCGCGCCTGATCAGATCCAGCATTTCTTGAGAATCCGCGTCTTTTAGCATATAGCCGACAGCACCAGCGCGGATGCCGTCCACTACGTAGTTATGATTGTCAAAGGTCGTCAAAATCAGCACCTTTAACGTGGGGTGGAGGAGCATAATTTCTCTAGTAGCGTCGATCCCGGACTTGTTGGGCATCTGCACATCCATCAAAACGACATCGGGATTGAGCTCACCCACCAGCGCGACCGCTTCGTCGCCATCAGAAGCTTCCCCGATTACTTCCATATCCGGTTGCATCTGGATGACGTAGCCGAGTCCCTGGCGAATCATCGTTTGGTCATCTACCAGAACGACGCGAATTTTCTCTTGATGATGCGTATCTGTCATCTGCGTATGCTCCCTTCTTGTGGGGGTGTATTCAGCGGTATTTCTACATCAATTTGAAATCCGTGTGGAGTCCGGACAAAATAGCGGAATCGTCCATTGAGCTTTGTCAACCGTTCCTGTATCCCGTGCAGTCCGAAGCCTGGTTTTACGGCTTGTTTTGGTGTGATGCTGCCGTCATCGCGGATACTGAACCAGAGATGCTGACCGCGATTTTCAACCACTACCTCGATATGCTTGGCGTCGGAATGGCGCAATGTGTTTGTAACCGCTTCCTGCAGGATGCGGTAAATCGTGATCGTGATCTCCTGAGACAAGGTGATGTCCAGTTTGTCCGTAACCAGCTCCATTTTTACACCGGTATGCTTTTCTGCTTGTGAGAGCATGGCACGAAGCGGGGTCAGACCCAGCGAGGTTTTATCCACTGCAAGTGTGTGCACAGAGGAGCGGATTTCCTCCAGACTTTGCTTGGCGACACCAAGCATATTCCGTATGGCTTCCTGTGCCTGGGGAGGTCCGTCCTGCAGCATGTACTTGACCGCATGAAGCTGCACGATGAGGGACGTCAGACTGTGCCCGAGGGCGTCGTGGATGTCCCGTGCGATGCGGGTCCTCTCCTCTAGAACGGCGACTTGCATGGTATGGAGGGCAGCTTCTTGCAGCTGTTCATGTGCTTCCTGCAGCTCCGCGTGCGCCTGCTGCAATTCTTCCAAATGCAGCTGATTGGTTTTATAGGCAGTATCCTGGATGCGGTAGCCCCGTGCACCGATATAGCAGCCGATGTAGGTCAAAATGAACGGTACGATGTGCGCAAGCTGCAAGATGTCTTCGAAATACAAAGACAGGGTCGTGCAGACGCCGAAAAAAGTGGCATAAGCCAGTGAGCGTTTTCCTTCAATATGAAAACCGATAAACACAGCAAGTGGCAGCATCATGCCAAAGCCTTCTCCACCGATAAAAACACTCTTGATCAGTGACATGGACCCGAGAAGGATGGTAACTAGCTCAATTTGGTAAGGCTTCCAGTTCTTTTTAGACACCCAGAACAAGACGATATAGAAAAAGAATAGTACCATAGTAGTGTAAAATTGAATGGGTGTTTCCCGCATGAATGAATTCGGAAGTAAAGACAAAATGATGAGAACTGAAAACCAGATGATCAACAAACGCTTTTGGATCGCTTTTAGACTCATTCGCAACAAAGAGACGTCCTTCTTTCTCTGTCGGGTTTTTCGCTTAGTTTCATTCTAGCATGGGCTGTCATCTATCTCTAGATAGACACTGTACACCTGGAAATCATCCAACTGGTAGACTTCACTCCCTGGGTCTGCAGGTAGAATGAAATGGGTAAATACACTCACAGGGTAGTGTAGAGTCTAAAGTGATGCAGTCAACGCAAGGGGAGGCTTTCATGAAAGAGTTGATTCAGCTGGCAAAGCTTCTGCGGGAAGCGAGTGCCTTGTTTTCATCGATTTCGAAGAAGGAACTGGATACCGGCGATGTGACATGGCAACAGGTGCTCATCCTGGAGCAGATTGAAAAGGGTCCGAGGACGATGGGAGACATTAGCAAGGCTGTCGATCTTTCATACAGTACAGCTTCCGGACTGATAAACAGGCTCGAGCAGGAAGAGCTGGTGAGGAGGTATCGGGATAAGAGTGATCGGAGAATCGTGTGGGTCGCCTTGACTGAGCGGGTAACCGAGCAGGATCGGGCCGAGATGGAAGATCCTCAGACAATCTCATCTCTTCATGCATTGCAAGATTTATTTTCACCAAAAAAGAAACTGACTAGCTGAATTAAAAGAGGTGAGTAAAATTGAATCTGTCAGAGCTATCGATTAAACGCCCCGTTACGATGATCATGTTGACGGTGGCCATGCTTATTTTTGGCTTCGTGTCCTTACCCCGCCTGGCAATTGATTTGATGCCAGAGCTGAACTTCCCGGTAGCGGTCGTCGTAACGTCCGTAGACGGTGGTTCGCCGAGCGAGGTAGAGAAGCTCGTAACGAAGCCGATAGAGAATGCCCTCGGAACGGTTTCTGACCTGGATAGTATTTCATCCGTTTCGATTGAGGGTGCATCGCAGGTTATTTTGATGTTCAACTGGGGTACGGATTTGGACCAAGCGACCCTGGATATGAGGGAAAAGGTGGATCAGGTTCGAGGAGCCTTGCCTGATTCCGCACATGCTCCACGTGTACTTCGGATTGATCCGAACTCTCAGCCGATTATTCAATTTGCGGTAACGGGTGATGCGGATGTAAACAAACTGAAGGACATGGCAGAGGATTTGATCCAGTCCCGTTTGGAACGGATTGACGGTGTAGCTTCTGCAGCAATCAACGGTGGTCAAGACCGCGTCATTGACGTCATCGTAGATCCAGCCAAGCTTTCTGCCTATGGCTTGACGCTTGATCAGATTCAGCAATCTCTCGGCAGCAGCAACTTGTCCGGTTCGGCAGGGGCTGTCCGTGAAGGGGATGGAAAACTTAACATTCGGGTACAAGGTGAATTTGCCAATGTCGAGCAGATCGCTCTGACGCCGATATCCGTAGGAAGTGGCGGTTCTATTCGCTTAAGTGATATCGCACAGGTGAACGATACAACCGAGGACGTCACCCAGCTGAGCTATGTAAATGGGAAACCAAGCTTGGGCATCTCGATTACGAAAGCATCCGGCGGCAACACGATTGAAGTAGCCGATGCCGTAATCAAAGAGATGGAGCAAATCAAAAAGGATTTGCCTGAAAACATACAAGTAACAACAACGATGGATACATCTACTTACATCAAAGATTCTATTTACACAACCGCTGAACACGCCCTGTTGGGTGGACTTGTCGGGATTATCTTGCTGTTCTTCTTCTTGGGAAGCTTCCAGTCTATGATCATCGCGATCATCGTACTGCCTGTTTCGATCGTAGCGACCTTCCTGCTCATGTACATGACGGGGCAGACGATCAACTTGATTTCTCTTTCCGGTTTGACACTGGGTCTCGGGTCCTTGATTGACTTCGCGGTCGTTATGTTGGAAAATATTTTCCGACAACGCGAAAAAGGGAAAGGCATGATGGAAGCGGCACTGGTCGGTTCCAAAGAAGTGGGAACAGCCGTTATGGCTTCCGCTTTGGCACAGATTTGCGTATTCTTGCCGATCGCTTTGACGGAAGGGATCGCAGCGGAATTGTTTGGACCACTTGCTCTGACGGTGGTATTCTCTCACATCGCAGCTCTCGTGTTCTCGATTCTGCTCGTACCAATGCTGAGCTCCCGCATTTTGAAAAAGGTGCCGGAGCATACCGAACGCAAGAATTACAAAGGGATCAACCCGGTTATCTGGTTTAACATCGGGTTCCATAAAGTAGAGAAAGCTTATGCCAAATTGCTCGGTTGGGCTTTGGGCCGCCGTAAAACGGTTATCGCCGCAGCAATCATCATGATGGTGGGCTCCCTGGCTCTGACGCCTTTGATCGGTGCTGAATTTATTCCGAGCATGGACCAGGGGCAAGTATCTGTCTCCATCAAGATGCCGAACGGTACCGTGCTGGCTGAGACAGAAAAAGTCACGAAACAAGTGGAAGAAATCGTGAACCAGGTGCCTGAAAAGGACATCGTTGGGGTATCGATCGGTAGCAGCGGCTCACCGCTCGCAAGTACCTTGTCCTCTAACCAGGCGACCATTACCTTGAAGCTGGTGGATGTAACAAAGCGTCAGCGTTCGTCGGATGATATCGTGATTGATTTGACGAAGAAGCTCAAGTCGATTGCAGGTCCGGAAATTACGGTAAGTGCTGCAGAAGGAATGTCAACTGGATCGCCAATCGAATTGACCGTTCGCGGGGATGATCTGGAAGTTTTGAAAGACATTAGTGGCATTGTGAAAGGCGAGGTAGAAAGTGTACAAGGTACGAATAACGTAACGACGAGCTTGGAAGAGTCCCGTCAAGAGTTTGAAGTGAAGGTAGACGCCGAGAAAGCGAGCCTGTACGGTTTGACAACCGGCCAAATTCTTTCCACTGTTCGTACTTCTTTCCAAGGACAGACAGTTACGAAATATCGTACAGGTGACGACGAGATTGATGTGAAGCTGCAGTTGCCTGAAAATTATCAGGAAGATATTAACTACTTGAACAATCTTCGCATTTCGGCACCAGGCGGAGCACAAGTCGCGCTCTCGTCTGTGGCAACGATCAGCAAAGTCGATGTACCATTGACCATTAATCGTTCCAACATGACGCGTGAAGTGAAAGTGACCGCTGATTTGGCAGGTCGTGACCTGAACGCCGTTTCCAAAGATATTCAAGCTAAAGTGGATAAGCTGAACCTCCCTGACGGCTACAAGCTGGAGTTTGGTGGTCAAAGCCAAGACATGGCGGAATCGTTCGGCAGCTTGGCACTTGCGATTGTCTTGTCCGTAGTATTGCTGTACATGGTAATGGCAGCGCAGTTTGAATCGCTTTACAGCCCGTTCATCATCATGTTCTCCGTGCCGCCTACAGTCACAGGGGTACTGCTTGGCTTGCTGGTAACAGGCACGTCGATCAGCGTATCTGTCTTGATCGGTTACATCCTGCTAATTGGTCTGGTCGTGAACAACGCGATTGTATTGATCGACTACATCAACCAATTGCGTGCGCAAGGCTGGGAGCTTCGCGATGCTATCCTGCATGCAGGTCCGATTCGTCTGCGTCCGATTTTGATGACGACATTGACCACGATTCTGGCGATTGGGCCGTTGGCATTCGCAGGTGGGTCGGGTACAGAGACGCAAGCACCGATGGCGATTACCGTTATCTTCGGTTTGAGCTTCTCGACACTCATTACGCTCGTACTGGTGCCAGTAGTTACCTCGTGGTTCGATGATAGAGGGAAAAAGCGCCGTGAAAAACGCGCACTGAAAAAAGCGAAAAAAGAAGCCAAGAAAAATGCCAAAAACGCTCCCGCTCTGGAAGTGTAGACGTTTGTGGGATAAGGAGGGACATATATGATTAAAATCAACAAACCCGTCATTCTAGCTTTGCTCGCCATCAGTCTGGTGGCAGGTTGTTCCAGCCCGCAAGCGGCAGAGACACCTACAGAAAAGACGGAGTCCGTAACACCGGTGCAAGTGGAGCAAGTCACGACCGGTACAGTGAGCTCAGAGGCTGGACTGACTGCCAAGCTGGCACCAAGTGAAGAAGTGCAGGTAACACCGAAAGTCAGCGGGAAAATTTCGTCACTTCCGGTAAAGCTGGGACAATACGTGACAAAAGGTCAGGTCCTCTTCAAAATTGACGAGCAGGACTTGAGTAATGCCGTTCAGCAGGCGGAAGCTGCTTATCGTGTGGCGCAGGCCAACCTGAGACAGACCAATAGCAGCTCTGACCAAGGACTGGTCCAAGCGAAAAACGGACTGAAGCAAGCGGAGCAAGCCTTGGCGGATGCCAAGCTGAACCAGCAGCGTATGCAGGAGCTGTTTACACAGGGCGCGATTGCTTCGCAGCAGCTGGAGCAAGCAAACACCCAGCTGACAAATGCACAGACATCCTATGCGAACGCGCAGCAAAGCCTGCAGGCAGCGCAGCAGAAAACGGGCACACAAGTATCCGAGGCTTCGGTGAACCAATCGTCTGTCAGTCTGCAAAACGCACGTAACCAGCTGGCGAATGCAACGGTAGTAGCTCCAATCAATGGCTTTATCTCCAGTGTGAACGGAGCAGTTGGGCAGATGGCGGGTCAACAGCCCGTTGTGGTTATCGTCAACACGAACCCGCTGCTGGTAAAAGCCAACCTGTCCGAGACTGACATTACGAAAGTAAAAGTCGGTACGGCAGTAAAAGTGAATGTGCAGTCCACCGGAAAAACCATTGATGCGAAAGTTTCCGCGGTCAGCCCGGTGATGGATTCAGCGTTGAAAGCTTATCCGGTTGAGGTGACCATTCCCAATGCGGATAATGCGCTGAAATCCGATATGGTAGTCAATATCACGTTCCCGAATGCTTCCGGTGAACAAAAATCCAGCCTCATTGTTTCTCGCAAAGCCGTGTTCGAGCGTGAAGGCAAGCAGTACGTATTCAAGCTGGAAGGCGATGTAGCGAAACAAGTGGAGGTAACAACCGGTGCTTCTACCAGCGATACGATCGAGATCGTGTCTGGAGTATCAGCAGGGGATCAGGTTGTAGTCAAAGGTCAAACCCTTTTGACAGATGGCAGCAAAGTAAGCATTCAGAAGTAAAGCAAAGAGGAAAGAGACGGGCGAGGCTCGTCTCTTTTTTGTATGCACAGAAATCAAGCAGCTCAGGTCCAGTGGGGAGTGTTGAACGAAAAAAAGGCAGTCCGTTTGGCGACAGCCTTTTTCCTTACACTTCGTTATTCTGTGAAAGCTTTTGAATAGTGGACGACACCTTGCGCATTTGCAAGAGCATTCTCCGTTAATTCCAAGGCCATAAAGAATTCGGGAGGAACATCAAAGGGAGCTTTTACTTTCCACAGGCTAGCTGGTTTAAAGCCAAACCTCGGGTAGTAATCTTTATGCCCTAAAACAATGACTGACTGGTAGCCTAACTCTTTAGCCTTGATCAGGGCTTTGCGGATTAATTGGCTGCCAATCCCTATATTCTGGAACTTAGGAGCAACCGAAACGGGAGCAAGCGCCAATGAGTTTGCGACAACGGTAGTACCATCTATGATGTGAATTTTGGACAAAAGGATATGTCCGACAATCTCGTTGTCTTGTGTTACAGCGACTAAAGAAAGCTCAGGAACGAATGCATCTGATTTTCGGATGCGGCAAACCAGCAAATGTTCTGTTTTGTCGCTAAATTCTTCGTTTAGAAATGCCCGCTCGACTACTTCTTCTGTCTTGTTATATTCTTCCGGGAGCTCTTGTCTGATCAAGATATCCATTTATTTTCTCCTATTCTTTGAGTCCATTGAAACGAGCGTAACGATCGGTTTCGCGAACAACATTCGCTCATTTCGGTGATTTCAGTGTAATTACAAGGACAAGTAAAGTCAACGACAGTATGGGGTGGCAGAAGTGAGGGAAATAAGTAAACATAATATTTATTACGTAAACAAAAATGTCACGGATTTAAGACAAAGTGTAGGTCCCACTTTTGACATGAAGAAAGTTTCGCTACAATAAGGTAGATAGTGGATGAATCAAATTTGGAGGTATGTATGACTGGAAATCTTTCCATTTTGTTAGCCTTTGGCGCGGGCTTTCTTTCTTTTATCTCGCCTTGCTGTCTGCCGCTTTATCCTTCCTTTTTATCATACATAACGGGGATTACTGTCGATGAAGTGAAAAAGGGGAAGACTGTTTTTCAGAAACAGGCGCTCTTGCACACGCTGTTTTTCATCATCGGATTTTCCATTATTTTTATCGCGCTTGGGTTATCGACCTCCTGGATCGGCAGTTTGTTTGTCAATCAAAAGGACTTGATCCGTCAGCTAGGCGGCATTTTGCTTGTTGTCATTGGACTGATTATGTTTCAGGTGTTTAAAATGGATTGGATGATGCGCTCATTTAAAGTTGATTTAAAATCGCGCCCATTGGGGTATACTGGGTCCATACTGGTAGGAATGACTTACGCAGCTGGTTGGACGCCATGCGTAGGACCGATCCTTTCCGGGATTATTGTCATGGGCGTGACGGATCCATCTCGTGCCTTGTCGTATACACTCGCTTATACATTGGGTTTTGCTATTCCGTTTTTTGTGATGACTTTCTTTATCAGCAAAGTAAGCGCGATCGTCAAATACTCCGATCAGTTTATGAAGGTGGGCGGGGCTATCATGATTTTGTTTGGCGTGCTGCTGTACACCGATAAAATGACGGATATTACACGTGTGCTCATTCAACTGTACGGTGGGTTTACGGGATTCTGATCGAATGAAGCAGAGGTGACGTAATGAACAAAATAGCGTTGGCGATGCTGGTTACAGTAGGCGTCGGCTATGCAGTCTGGCAGCAGCCTCAGGAGTCCGTCGCGGTTGTGTCTGAGGTGCAAAAGCCGGAAGTAGGGTTTGCAGCGCCTCATTTCTCTTTGACTGGGCTGGATAATCAAGTGTACAAAGTTGAAGGAAAAAGGGACAGGCCCGTCGTGCTAAATTTCTGGGCATCCTGGTGCGGTCCTTGCCGTATGGAGGCGCCGGATTTGCAGAAGCTCTACGAGAAATACAAAAACCAGATCGATTTTTACGGCATCAATGTAACCAACAACGACAGTCCAGAGGCTGCAGCCGCGTTTGTGCAGAGCTACAAGCTCACGTTTCCGATTCCCATGGATGTGGCCGGAACGGTCTCCAACCGATATCTGATTCAAGCTTTTCCAACTACGTACGTGATCGATACGAATGGCGTCGTCCGAAAGAAGATTATCGGGATGATAGATGCACCAACGCTAGAGCTGGAACTGCGCAAGCTGCTCCAGGAAAAACCGTGAACGATAGAGAGAACCTCCCAAAACGCTGTGTGTCCGCGCAGCGTTTTTTGCTTTTGCCACGATGGCTATCACATGTCTCTGTGCGGTGAAAATCGTGCTAAAATGTGGAAAAGGAGGTAGTCGTAATGGCGGATAAGATCTCGTTTTTGGAGTGCTACAATCGTGATCATCAGCACCCTGTAAACAAGCTGACACATGCGATTGGTATTCCGATGATTGTCGTTTCCTTGCCGCTGTTTTTCTGGAATGGGAAGTGGGCAGCAGTGTTATTTATTCTTGGCTGGATATTTCAATTTGTTGGTCATTTCTTCGAAGGAAATCCTCCGTCCTTTTTCAAGAATCCTGTTTATCTCCTAATTGGTCCGTGGTGGATCCTAAAGAGGTTAGGACGCTTTTTATAGGAAAACCATTAAAATAGCGCGGCATGCGACCATTCTGCCTATTTTCGTGGAAAGAGCCCCGTTTTGTGTCTTTGCCTAAAGAATGGGGTTGTTCTCCTTCATAGACTGGAGTGATCTAGGGCTAAGGGAGGGGAGAAGATGGCTAAGGCAAAGAAAATCAAGAAGAAAAACTCTAGGCAGCATCCAAATCAATTAAACCTGAAAATTGTGACTTCTTCTACTTGTCAGGTGTGCAAACAGCAATGTGCTCGTGGGTTAGCATATCTCGAGAAAATGTCCCAGCCCGGCGAGATCGGATACGGGGTGCCGTGCATCCTGACGAAACGGCAGACATAGGCGGTTGTAAAGAGAGAACCCTTCATCCAGCAGAGACGAGGGGTTTTTTCGCGTGGAGCATGAACCGTTTTCCCCTCGAATGCCTGCGTTCTATGGCAAGATCGTCTGGCATGTACTATACTGAAGAGACTTCTATTTTTACAGATGAAAGGAGGGTGATTTTGTGCGTCCCTTGCAAATATCGCCCGAAACAGCCGTGAAATTGGCTGAGAAACTGAATGTTCCGCTGGAGCAGCTGATGCATATGCCCCAGCATATTTTGATGCAGAAAATGCTGGAGCTGGCCAAACAAGAAGAGGAAGAGAAGAACCAAGAGTAAGCAGCTCCTGCTGTTTGAAAGACAGGAGTTTTCGCGGGGGCTGTAGAATCGTAAACACGATACAGAGTATGGAGGAGGAATACATATGGCAGCAAACGTGTCTCACAAGCTCCGTAACGGGATAAAACCCCAAGCCTTTATCGATGGGATGACCAAGAATCAGGATACTTTTCTCAGCAGGAAGGCAGAGTTTACGTGGCCGAGTGAGGAAGACCGTGCTTTTTTTGCTTCGCTCGCCAATCGGGATGATCTTCGTTGTCTGATCATCGCGGCGGACTGGTGCGGTGACGTTGTTCGCAATATACCGGTGGTGCTGGAAGCCTTGAAAGAAACGGAAATTCCAACAGAGATTTTTATTATGGAAGAGCATCTGGATCTCATGGATGAATTCTTGACCATGGGCGGCCGCTCCATCCCAGTGGTTCTTTTCGCAGATACGGGTGGACATGTGCTTGCGAAATGGGGACCGCGTCCGAAGCATGTCCAAGACGTGATGATCGCGTTTAAGGAGCAGAACCCTGATCGCAATGCGCCTGAGTATGAGGAGAACCTCAAGGCTGCACGCGCGGAAATGCTCAAGCAATACGGGGAAGGTACTGGATACCAAGCTGTCATCGTGAAGGAGCTTCGAGAGCTTCTCTCTTCCATCTAGCGTAACGGTTTCGTTCTTGGCGGGCGGAGTTCCTCTCCGCCTGTTTGCTTGATTTCACGGTTCGATGGAGAATCAGATGTAGAAAGGTTGAATGAAATGCACTACTACGGTAATGAAACGATTATGTCCTTGGAGCAAGTACTGCGATTAAAGCCATCGGAAGTACGTATTCTGGAATGGGTACGGACCTATGAGTTTTTGGAAAACAGCTATGGCATTGACGAGTCTGTACCGTACTTCCTGGATATCCAGTGCATGGCAGACGGGGTACGTATTCGGAAAAATCGCATTGCAGATTTTCCGGAATTTATTTGTGAAGCAGAGCATTCTTTTCCAACCGTGGAAGAAGCATTGGCTGTTTTTCATCAGTGGGCTGAGGAAATTTTGGAGAAGCTGTAAGTGGTGAGAAAAATCAAACGTTGATTTTCTATCAAAATTGTGCTAGTATGAAGACACAGATTGATATGCCGGTGTGGCGGAATGGCAGACGCGCGCGACTCAAAATCGTGAGGGAAACCGTGGGGGTTCAAGTCCCTTCACCGGCACCACTATTTCCATAAAGAGAACGATACAGCACACAATTCAAGTGTTTACAGCGCTTGGGAGGTGTGCTTTTTGATTTGTCATTTTCTGCAGACGAAATTCGCGCAAACAAAAATCCCCCCGAAGAGGGATTAGTAGCTTAGCACATTTTCTTGATACCTTTTCATCACCGTATTCGCAATGCCAATTTTGCTATCCAGATAGCCAGTCGGATTGACAGAGGCGATCGATCCACTCTCTAGTTCCTGCAGTCTCAGATCAACGAGGAACCCAGCTACTCTCGACAAATGATCAATGACAGTTATCAATTCCGTTTGCGGTTGTTGTGCACTCAGTTGTAACGAGGCGGCATGAATCTCCGTAATCTTTTTGTATAGCTCCATGAGATATTCTGAGTTGAGTTGGGTCATGATTTCACTCCTTTCAACAGGGCTGATACTTCATTTTTATGTAGGAGTGATGAGATTAGAACAAGCTAGAATTAGAGAATGAGCTGGATATCCTGACCGAGCAGCTCCATTTTAGCAGAAAATGAAAAAAGCCTTGCTGCGCAAGACTTTTCCGATGGAGCGGGTGATGGGAATCGAACCCACGCTACTAGCTTGGGAAGCTAGAGTTCTACCATTGAACTACACCCGCAAACGTTTTTTTTGCTTTAATTTAACAATATTATATAACGTTCAATCAAAGATGTCTAGTGGATTGCTTGATCCTGTAGTTTTTTACAAGGGCTCACTCGATTAGGAATGCGCCCATGATTAGGGTACGCGAATGGCAAGTCAGTGTAAATATCAGGAAAACCATCCGCACCATGTGGAGTAGCCTCGAAGTATGGTATCCTTAGGAAACAACGAATGAACTGTCCGAATAGGAGTGATTCTCGCGTGAATATGTGGATGCTTTCAAAAGTGATGGTGGCAGCCGTGTCGGGCTTTTTCATGTTTGGGGATGTGGCGGAAACGGAATCAAGCGGAGGATCAGAAGCTGTCAACCATGCCCCAGCTCTCACGGAAAAAATGCCGGATGTAGAGACGATCTCTCCTTGGGTTGAGTATAAAATCGATGTCAGCGAGGTTTTTTCGGACGCGGACGGAGATGAACTCATTTATTCTGCCTTATCTCAGAGTGAGGCCGTCGCAAAAGTGGAAGTGGAAGGGAGCCGTGTGAAAGTCATGGCTCAAAAACCGGGAGAAGTGACCATCATCGTGACCGCAAGTGATCAAAAAGGCGGAACCGCATCAACTGCCTACCGCTATAAAATAACAGAGTGATGCAAGGGAAGGCTGTCGATTACGTTTCGGCAGCCTATCCAGGCAGATTCCGATGATTCGCAAACATTCCAAGATTACATAAATTTTTGTAGGTATAACGCAGTTGAACATGGTAGGATGGAGAAGGAAGCAGAGGCAGTCAAAAGTCCTTCCAGGTAAAATCGATGCTCAAGTGTCCGATGGGCTTTTCTTTTCGCAAAGTACGAGATCTCATTGCCAATTCTGGTTTTCGAAAACAAACGAGGTCTGTGTAATACCCAAAATCTCGACAGATTTCTGGGCGTGCTGCGTGTATTCCGCACTGATCTTTATCGATGTCATAAAAAATACAGGTTCCAAATAAGCGTTGCTGCTTTTCCAAGCTCTCCCGGATTTTTCGCGGCATGCTTTTGAGCTTTTTCTGTATCTTTTTCAGCTCATGTTCGGTTATGGGAACAGGACCACAGCAAAGTCCTTTGCAGCCCTGGCAAGGTAGTGTCTCCATGATTGTCCAGCTCCTTTCAGGATTCATAAGGTTTTCTCAATGAACATTATGGAAGCTGCAGGGGTGTTTGTAAATAAAAAAATATTCAATCATAACACAAAGAAAAAATTTTGTCAATAATTATTTTAGGGTTGAAAGATATGCCGATGCCTGGGGCCATCTATACAGGAAACACCTGGTGATTTGCGGATCATAGAGCTGGCTGCAAACCAGATCAGAAGGATACTGGTAAGGTGGAAAGGAAGTTTGCGATGATGCTGGAAAATTTGCGCGGCTGGATGCTGGCCCCTCCCTCTATTGCTCGAATCCAAGACGAATAACACGATTCTGGGGAGGGCTGTAAGTGGGTAGGAAGAGCATGTTTCATCCGTTGATTGTGCGCTACGGGGTATTTATGCTTGGATTGGCCATCATGGGTTTTGGGATCGGGATGATGATCCAGGCTAATCTAGGAGTAGCGCCATGGGATACGCTTCATATTGGATTGCAGAAAACGTTTGGCTTAACGATCGGGATGTGGTCGCAAATCGTAGGTTTGTTGATCATCGTCTCCTCTTATGTGATTGGGAAAATAAAGCCTAGCGTAGGAATGTTTTTGAATATGTTTTTCTTTGGGCTGTTCATTGATCTTTTTATGTGGCTGAATTGGATTCCGATCGGCGGAACGCTCAGTGAACGTATTTTTCTATTTGCGGCTGGCTTGTTGATCTACACGTTCGGGACTGGAATGTATATCTCACCGCAGCTGGGGGCAGGACCGCGGGACAGCTTTATGCTAGCGCTGCACGACCGAACCGGCTGGGATGTCGGCCGGATCAGGATCGGGATTGAATGCACCGTGACTTTGCTAGGTTTTTTGCTGGGAGGTCCTGTTTCTATCGGTACTTTGGTAACTGCGCTATCGATTGGCCCTTTGATTAAACGCTTTATCCCCATGTGGGAACGCGTGATGGCAAAGCTGAATAGCGTCAGGAGCGAAAGTCAGTTAGCCAAATAAAAAATCGGACCGCCATGGAGCACCATTCATGGCGGTTCTCTTTTCAAGCCTAAGAAGGAAGAAAGCAGCAAACCCAACTGTTCTTTTTTAAGAATCACCCTTATAAAAAAGAGAGAAATAAGTTATAATATAGACTTGTGAAAGAGTGCGGGAAATCATTCGCACTTTTTGTCGATGAACGTAGAACGGAAAGAAATCCTTTGCTATCGAAAGAGAGTGGGAAAAATGGGTCGTAAGTGGAACAATATTAAAGAAAAAAAGGCGTCCAAAGACGCTAGCACCAGCCGTGTATACGCAAAGTTCGGAAAAGAGATCTACGTGGCTGCAAAGCAAGGCGAGCCTGATCCTGAATCGAACCGTGCATTAAAAGTCGTACTTGAGCGTGCCAAAACATATAGCGTACCGAAAGCTATTATTGACCGGGCGATTGAGAAAGCAAAAGGTGGATCGGATGAGGTTTACGACGAGCTGCGTTATGAAGGCTTCGGACCGAATGGCTCTATGATTATCGTGGACGCCCTCACCAACAACGTGAACCGTACAGCCCCAGAAGTGCGGGCTGCATTCAACAAAAACGGTGGAAATATGGGTGTAACAGGTTCTGTTGCCTATATGTTCGATGCTACTGCCGTTATTGGTTTAGAAGGAAAAACAGCGGAAGAAGTCTTGGAAATTTTGATGGAAGCGGATGTAGATGTTCGCGACATTATCGAAGAAGACAACGCTGTGATTGTCTATGCCGAGCCGGATCAGTTCCATGCTGTACAAGAAGCGTTAAAAGCTGCAGGTGTATCGGAATTTACAGTAGCAGAGCTGTCCATGCTGGCGCAGAATGAGATTACGCTGCCAGAAGATGCCATTGCACAATTCGAAAAGTTGATCGACGCGTTGGAAGATTTGGACGACGTTCAGCAAGTGTACCACAACGTAGATTTAGGCGAGTAATCAGGATTAAAACCCGAGGCTCTCACAGCTCGGGTTTTTTATGTGCGCTCCGAGTGGACGTCATGAGAGGATAAGGTTCTCTATCGTAACAAGAGGAGACCTCCGATGCTGGAAGTCTCCCTATCTGGTGGGCTTGTCCGTATGTGTGTTGGTAATGATCAATGCTCATGGTCGTGACGGCGTAAATCTACGGATCGCAATTCAT
The DNA here is from genome assembly GCF_003710815.1 of Brevibacillus centrosporus. Taxonomy (GTDB): domain Bacteria; phylum Bacillota; class Bacilli; order Brevibacillales; family Brevibacillaceae; genus Brevibacillus; species Brevibacillus centrosporus. The sequence continues at coordinate 93,928 of NZ_RHHP01000001.1, read as the reverse complement.
CCTTCGCTTTTTCCACCAGGACCTGATAGTCTCTGACTACCTCGGTCAAAGCGGCAACGGACTCTTTGTATTCTGATTCATTACAGATCCCGTCAATGGCTCGGTGGAGATGAAACATCTTATCTTCGGTTTTTCGGATAAATTCTACCCAATCCATCCCGTTCATCAAACTCCTCCTTTCCCATCGTAGTTTATACATCTGCTGGAGAATGTATGCAAGACTACAAGCAGTAGCAACAGATAAAAACGACATTTAGTCTTGTTGAAAATGAAAGTTCGTGATAACATACCTCACATTAGAAAAACTTTGTTTGCTAGGTAACAAGGATGTGCTGGGAGTGAAACGAATGTGGACTATTTAGCCAAACTAAACAAACTGCTGGAAAAAATCATGCCTGCGCTTACACCCTGCAGCGTAGTGATTGGCGTGCTGACGGGAAGTCATTTGCAGCCTTTCTCTTTTCTGTCTCCCTGGGTGTTTGCGTTCATGACTTTTTCGGGGAGTCTGGGGTCGGGGTTTGGAGATTTCGCTCGAGTTCTTGCGCGACCACTTCCGCTTGTTGTTAATTTGCTCCTTTTGCATGCAATCATGCCTTTTGTGGGTTGGGGCGCTGCACTCTTATTTTATCCCGATGATGTGCATGTCTTGACGGGGCTTCTATTGGCATCCGTGATTCCTACCGGGATCTCCAGCTTTTTATGGACTTCTATCTACATGGGGAATATTGCTCTGACGTTGTCCATTATCTTGGTGGATACGATGCTGGCTCCATTGATTGTACCTTTGGGGATGGCTTTGCTGGTCGGAGCCAAGGTTGATATGGATGCAGGTGCGATGATGCAAGGACTTTTCTTGATGATTATGTTCCCGTCGCTATTGGGAATGCTCCTGAATCAGCTGACGCGTGGTGAAATCAAAAAGACGTTGGCTCCTAAGCTCGCTCCGTTTTCGAAGCTGGGAATGGGTGTTGTCGTTGCGATTAATGCGTCTGTCGTGTCACCTTATCTGGTGCAGATCGATGGAAAATTAATCGGCTTGGCTGCTGTCGTTCTGTTGTTAGCCATCTTGGGTTACTTGATGGGGTGGTGGGTTTCGAGAGCATTTGGATGGCAACGTGACATCATTGTAACATTGACCTTCAATACCGGGATGCGAAACATAAGTGCGGGTGCCGTTATGGCTATTGCTTATTTTCCTGCCCCGGTCGCACTGCCAGTTGTATTGGGCATGCTGTTTCAACAGACGTTGGCTTCAACCTTTGGGAAATTCCTCTCTCTTGTTGAAAAAGAGCACACGGAGAAGCGAGTGGAAGCGACAAATCAAAAGGCTATGTAATGTCAGAAAAACTAACATAAAAATCAAAAAACTCATTGACACCTATCGTTAATATGTTAGTATATATTACATAGCATGCATTCTCTCCACTTCCTATCTTTGACCCAGAACATTTCTGGGTCCTTTTTTTTGCCTAAAATCATGCGTGTGGCACAGAAACGCTGTCACTAGAGAAACGAAAGGCAGGACATGCGAATCATTTGGTGAATACTGGTGTGGAACAGTGAGTGAAGAAGTGCTTAAACACCTTGACACACAATTGTTTGAGTGGTCCCGAGAATGAGAACGGCAAGGATACCTAATGAAACCGGGCATGATAATAATGAACAAGCTCAGTCTCCAACTCTATTTTCTTTGAATCGAACGGAAAGGGGGGAATATTATGTGTGGACGCTTTACCTTGGTAATTGCGCCTGAGAATATGGTCAGACGTTTTCAAGTAGACATGCAAAACCTGGAGTATCGCATGCGCTACAATATCGCACCGGGACAGCAGGTTCTGGCTATCATCGCAGAGAAAGGGAAGAGGCGGATGGGGGAGCTGCGCTGGGGATTGATCCCTTCTTGGGCGAAGGATGACAAAAAGGGGTTTCAATGGATCAATGCAAGAGCGGAGAGCCTGCAGGAGAAGCCGTCCTTTCAAAAGCTGCTGAGCAGAAAACGATGCATCATTCCTGCCGACAGTTTTTATGAGTGGAAGGAAACGAAGCAAGGAAAGCAGCCCATGCGGATCATGCGGAAAGATGAACAGCCGTTTGCATTTGCTGGGCTGTTTGATACGTGGGTGCAACCGGACGGACAAAAAGTACATACCTGTACGATCATTACAACAACCCCAAACGATGTTGTTGCGCCGATTCATCCGCGTATGCCTGTCATCCTGCGGGAAGAAGACGAATCGATCTGGCTGGATCGCGAATACCACGACCACCAGCATCTACAATCCATGCTCATACCCTACAAGGCAGAGTGGATGCAGGCCTACCCTGTAAGCAAAGCGGTTGGAAATGTGAAGAATGATCATCTAGACTGCATTCGGGAAGTACGTCTTCATGAGGAAGAATAGCGAACGGGGAAATGCCCTTATTGGGGGTAAGGATGGGCATCTCCCTGGAATAGTTTACTGACCATGGCATACAGCTTTCCAGGCATGTTTGGGAAGACGAACGAATACTGATTCGCTCCATTTGCCAAAAGGGCGACAGGAGTTTCGATCACATACGGTATTTTCATGAGATCGAGCATTTTTTTGTATTCATCCACCATCGACTGGTCGACCGTATAATAAAATGATTTGGAAGATTTCATGGGCGCACACTCCTTTCTATATATTGTAGCATAGCCGACATCCAGAAGGAACGAGACATAATAAGGGTTACGTTAACTAATGATGAAGCCTGTACTTTTCATGCTACGAAAGTTGACCGAAAAAAAGAAAGTAACTATAATCAATATAATTGTTTCTTATCTAGTCAACAGGAGGTAGTCGCGTGAAAGCTCAATTTGCCCCACTATTTGAAAATGTCACATTAAACAGCGGAGTTACGCTGAAAAATCGAATTGTCCTCGCTCCAATGACGCATATTTCTTCGAATGAAGATGGAACGGTCTCGGACGAAGAGCTCGAGTATTACGTTAGAAGGTCTGGTGGCGCCGGGATGGTGATTACGGCGTGCGCGTATGTGACACCAAATGGAAAAGGATACGCGAGACAGTTTTCTGTAGATGATGACTCCTTCATTCCTGGATTAAAACGATTGGCAACCAGGATTCAGGAAAAAGGTGCGAAAGCAATTTTGCAAATTTTTCATGGGGGTCGATTAAGCCCTGCGTCTGAAGTGCCAAATGGAGAGCCGGTCAGTGCGAGCGCAATAGCAAGTGAACGGAAAGGCGCTGTCGTCCCTCGTGCTCTCGAGGAAGAAGAGATTATCGACATTATCAAAGGGTTTGGCGAAGCAACACGCAGAGCGATCGTGGCAGGCTTCGACGGTGTGGAAATTCACGGTGCAAACGGGTATTTGGTTCAGCAATTCTTCTCTCCTCACTCCAATCAACGCGAAGACCGTTGGGGCGGAAGTGTGGAGAAACGACTCTCATTCCCTCTTGCTGTGGTGGATGAAATCAACAAAGTGGTCGCCGAGCATGCAAAGGAACCGTTTGTGGTAGGCTATCGCTTTTCGCCAGAAGAACCAGAGACACCTGGGATTACCATGGCGGAGACATTTGTTTTGGTAGATGCTTTGGCTGACAAAGGGCTTGATTATTTGCATCTGTCCGTTAATGAATTTTGGAGCGTATCCCGCCGCGGTACGGATGATTCGCGGTCTCGGATCGAAATTGTCCAAGAGCGTGTTGGTGACAAGGTAGCCGTCATTGGTGTTGGTGGCATCAACACGGCAGACGACGCAGTGAAAGCACTGACAGCCAATATCCCGCTGATTGCCATTGGAAGAGCATTCATCGTGGAGCCGGATTGGGTCGAGAAGATCCAGGCGGGAAAAGAAGAGGAGATCGTCACGACTCTAACCAAGGACGATCAGGAGCGCCTCGTGATTCCAGATCCGCTGTGGAAAATGATTGTTCATTCTCCGGGCTGGTTTCCTGTGGTTCAAGAAGCGGACAAGCAGTAAAAAGAGGTGGATGAGAGAACAGGTGCGCGCTTGGGGCGTTCCTGTTTTTTGTTTTGCTTGTCGAGTCTTCAGGGTTCGTAGTATCGGGCGTATATGATATGCTGATGCCAGTGATTTTCCGATATATGGGAGCGTGGAGAGATGGCAATCCCGCAAAAACGAAGCAGGGGACGACCGGTGAGTCGCCCCTTTCATTTGAAAATGATTATTATTTTGCGGTCCCTAATGATCCGTTTAAAAAGCTGTGGATGAACGCGTTGACTTCTTGCGGACTGTCGATATTCGGGAAGTGAGCGGAATTTTTGAGAAAGATTTGACGGACATCAGGGATTTGATTGACCAAGCTCTCTGCCGTCAAGAGGAAGTCTGCGTGATCGAGCTCACCTGACACGATAAGCGTTGGGGCGGATACTTCCGATAGACGACTTCTCGGATCAGGCTCCAGCCAGGTCGGCATTCCTGTGACGGTTGGCCGGGTGTAAATATCTCGATAAATGTCTGATAGCCACTGGCGCCTGCTTTGGACGCGCCCGCTTTGCTGATGGAAGCCATCCAGCGTGATATGCAATGTGATGTCCAGCGCTTGCTCCAGATTTCCCTTCTGGAGCTGCTCCTGCATCACCTGAAGCTTTTGTTGCCATTCATCAGAAGGGGGAACAAAGCCCCCTGGACACAATAGGATGAGTCGATCGACCAATTCCGGATAGGCTAATGCAAATTCAATGCTGGCATAACTGCCAAATGAGGCGCCAACAAGTGAAGCGCGCGAGATGTTCAATTGCAGCAGCAAATCGTGCAGATCTTCGTAAAGCGTATAGGAACCGCCTGGGTTGGCAGACTGCCCCATTCCTCTCATGTCAAAACGAAGAACCTGGTATTGGCTCGAGAGTACAGCCATCTGCGGCTCCCACATACGGCTATCCAAAGGAAAACCGTGTAGAAAGACGATCGTTTCGCCAGATCCCGCCATTTCGTAAAAGATTTTAGCGCCGCGACAGGTAATAAACCCTTCTTGTGCCATCGAAACCACCCTTCCGTCTGAAGAAGTGATACCCTCTCATCCAAATACTACCATTTACTTGGGCGTTCATCTGTGAAAATTCAGTGGCATTTCCCAAGGGAACCTGGGCGTCAACTCCTGATTTTCAGGAAAGCGGATTTTTCAGTCATACAAAAAAGCGGCAACGAATATGTAAACAATATTCGGCAGCAAATAGGTCGGCATGGGCGTAACGATGGACGAGGTCTTGATGGAAGAAAGGGGGAGAGTGATTTCAAAATAACGAATGAAGTCATCGTGACGGCTGGTGTTTATGTCAGGGTACAAGGGCGCTTCCCTTTTCAAATCGGACCGAACCGAGCTGGAACTGCACTAGGCATCGTCCGGCTGGGGGGCCATCGGGAAGGCAGGGAAACAGGTTGGCAATGCGCTGCGCGTGAAGCTCATGAGGAAGCGAGTTTGCAGGTCAGTCCAGTTCCTCCGCCGAGAACCTATTGGTATGAGACTGCAGTGGCTGACACGCCAGCTTTGTTTGAAGGCGCGTGGCTGGAAGAGGGGGTTGCCCCTATTTTGATTGGCAGACATTTGAACAGACACAACATGACACCGATCTACTTGGCAGTATCGCAAGACAAACCCGTCCCAGCTCATGAGACAAAGGGGTTGCTCCTTCTGAGTCCAGAGGAGATTTCCACCATCCTCTCAAAGGAAATCACGCTGGGACAGTATCTGGATGCAGGAGGCAAAGCGCTTCTGCGAGTAGATCTTCCATTAAACGGCAGACTGCAGCCTTTCCCGCATCTCCGACTCCTTCACTGGGTGCTCACGCAGCATCCTGAGATTCTGTCATAAAGCGTCAGTTCGGACCATCGTTACGGTTCTGCACTGACGCTCTTTCATGTGAATTTAAACGATCGTTTAACATAAGAGTGTTGGCTAAACATAATGGAATTGGCGAGGGCACAAGATGCCATTAACGATGGATCCAAAAGAGTTTGTCAATCGCCGTCAACGACTCGCGGAAAAAATGCCTGATCACAGTGCACTTGTCCTATTTTCAGGAGTTCTCAAGACTCGAAGCGGTGACGATAAATATCCGTTTTCGCCGAACCGCAGCTTCTATTATCTGACCGGCATTGCGCGCAGCAAGCTCATTCTGATGATCACAAAACGTGCTGGCATCGTGACCGAGACGTTATTTCTGCAGCGTCCCAATGAACTGGAAGCGAAATGGACAGGAGCCGTTCTTTCGGATCAGGAAGCGAGGAAGCAGTCTGGTATCGAACATTTTGACTATCTGGATGAGTGGTTACAGTCATTTGGAACCTTTGTAAGACGCTGCGAAGGCAAATGTTCGCTCTATCTTGATCTGTACCGCGATCAGTGGAGCGATGAGCTGACCCCTGCTGAAAGCTTTGCCGAAGAGGCGCAGAAGAAGTACCGGACTCTACAGATTCAAGACGCTGGCCCATGGCTGAAAGAACTGCGTATGGTGAAAAGTCCAGCAGAGATCGTAGAAATCAAGCGTGCGATCGCGATCACAGATAAGGCCATTCGACGCATGTGGTCCCATTCACGTCCAGGAATTATGGAATATGAGCTGGAAGCGCACTACGATTTCACGTTGAAGTCACACGGTGTTCGTGAGCTTCCCTATTTGCCTATTATTGCAAGCGGACTCAATGCCACTGTTCTGCACTATGAAGACAATGACCAGCGAGCGGAAGATGGTGACTTGGTCCTTCTCGACCTCGGGGCAGCTTCCAACTACTATGCGGCTGATATTTCGCGGACGTTCCCCGTAAATGGTCGCTTTACAGAACGCCAGAAGGGGAGATCCCGAAGGAAATCGAAGAAGTAGAAGGGTTGATCGGGAAAAAAGAGTAGCGGTTGCTGCGGTTCCGTCTCTCGTAATTTTCCAGGGGCTTCATATAAGGAGTGTCGAATCGCTTGATATCGGAGGATGCAACAGAGAAGCTTCTTGGTACAAAGCAGCGAAATAGAAGTTCTTCAAAAGACTCCAACAGACTCGACAACACTATTGTACGAAAATCGCACAGAGCTGCCCCAAACGAGGAATTGATACTCGTCTGGGGTTTTCTTTATAAATCCAATGCTCAGCAGAAATTTGTCAGACACTAAAATAATATTGCGAATTTTTGTTGACGAATGAAAAGGGTTTCAATTATACTTTCACTAAACCGGTTCGCTAAACCGATTTAGTACACTTTGGAATGTACCGATTATGACAGTATAAATCGTTTCTGCATCGTGGTAGAGGGTGTTAGGAGGAAAGAAAATGACATCGAATTTTGGTGTGTTCACGCTGGGAGACGCAATGATCACGATGAACCCGGCCGTGAAGGGCCCGCTGCGATTTGTATCGCAGTTTGAGCGAAAGGTAGGCGGCGCTGAGCTGAATTTTGCGATCGGCTGTGCGAGGCTGGGTTTGCGCTCGAAATGGGTAAGCCGACTGGGGAAAGATGAGTTTGGACGAGTCATTGATCATTTCGCGCGTGGCGAAGGGATCGACATGAGTGACGTTCATTTTGTGGAAGGGTATCCCACTTCCCTGAACTTTAAAGAAATTCGTGAAGACGGATCGGGAAAAACGTTCTACTACCGTTACCAATCCCCTATTTTGACCATGAAGCCGGAAGACATTACGGCTTCCATGTTTGAAGGAATCAATCTCGTTCACATCACGGGTGTCTATCTGGCAATCGACCCGCAAAATATGCAAATCATCATGCGAGTGGTACAGATTGCAAAGGAAAAAGGACTTGCCATTTCATTCGATCCCAACATCCGTCTCAAGCTGTGGACGATTGAAGAGGCGCGAAAAGCCTACTTTGAACTCTTCCCGTACGTCGATATTTTGCTGACGGGCAGAGATGAGATTCGTCTGATACTGGGAGAGGACAGTGAAGAAGCACTGGTTTCCCTGGCAGAAAAATATGCGATCGATCAGCTCGTCGTCAAAGATGGCGCGAACGGGTCCAAGCTGTACACGAAAGGAACCTGGCATGAAAAAGAAGCGTTTTCCGTGGAGGCCGTTGACACGGTCGGGGCAGGAGATGGCTTTGATGCCGGTTACATCTACGCTTTTCTAAACGACTATTCCTGCGAGGAGCGGCTGGTCTTCGCCAATGGAGTCGGAGCGTTGGCTACGACAGTGTCTGGCGACAATGAGGGGCTGCCTTATTTGGAAGAAGTCTTTCCCTTTATCCGTCAGGAAGCCGTGATTGAAAGATAAGGTGGGAGAGAAAGTGACGACCATTCCGTTGATCTTGAAAGAAGTGGGAGCTGCACTCAATGGCTGTTGCCAAGTAGAGTATCAGACATTTGTTTCACTCCTGAAGCGGGAGTCGCGGTTTTTCTTCACAGGGGAAGGGCGTTCCGGTCTGGTCGCGAAAATGGCTGCGATGCGCCTCATGCATAGCGGGAAGTCCGTGTTTGTCATCGGGGAAACAACGACGCCTGCGATCGGTGCCGATGATGTGCTGATCGCCGTCTCTGGCTCTGGACAGACACCACTGACAAGCCAGATTGCTCAGTCCGCCGCAGCTGCCGGAGCATTCGTCTGTGTGGTGACCACGAGTGAAGCGGTTCGACAGCTTGCATGGTGTTCAGCAGTTTTGCGCATACCTGCTGCGACAAAATATCGTCTAGCTGATGAGCCGACAACCATACAGCCGCTGGGCAACCAGTTTGATCAGGCCGCCCATTTGCTTCTGGATGCCGCGATCATCGATAGTTTAATAGAAACACAATCAAATGAATCTTTCAGGGCAAGGCATGCCAATCTGGAGTAGGAGGGAATCCAATGTCCAGCATTGTGATTCAAGCAGAGGAAGCTAGAGAGCTTGTGGTAAAGAAGCTGACAGAAGCAGGACTGCATAGTGACGACGCCAGCAAAGTGGCAGATGTCCTCGTGCACGCGGATTTGCGCAACGTAAACTCCCACGGAGTGCTGCGGACGGAGCATTATGTGAATCGTCTGCAGGCAGGTGGGATCAATCCCCACGCCCGCCCGACCTTTTCGCCGTCAGGGCCGGTAACAGGCGTGGTCGATGGGGATGACGGCTTCGGACATGTCATCGCGGATCTAGCGATGGAGCATGCGATCGACATGGCGAAGAAAAACGGAGTCGGGATGGTCACGGCCATCAACAGCAGCCATTGCGGGGCTCTCAGCTACTTCGTACAAAAAGCGGCGGATGCCAAGCTGATCGGCATCGCGATGTCCCATACGGACAAAATCGTCGTCCCTTTTGGCGGGAAGACACAGTTTCTGGGAACAAATCCGATTGCTTACGGCGTTCCTGCGAAATCAAAAAAGCCTTTCATTCTGGATATGGCTACTTCCAACGTGGCCTTGGGCAAAATCTTGCAAGCGCGTGAAGAAGGCAAAGAAATTCCGCATGGCTGGGGTGTAGATGAGCAGGGAACGTCCGTAACCAACCCACATGATGTCGTCTCTCTACTGCCTTTTGGCGGTCCAAAAGGGTACGGATTGTCCGTCATCGTCGATATTTTTTCCGGTTTGCTGGCTGGAGCCGCCTTTGGCCCGCACATTAGCAAGATGTATGGAGACCTGGATCAGAAAAGAAAGCTGGGCCATTACTTTTGTGTGATCAATCCTGCCTTTTTCACGGACGCTGACGTGTTTCTGGAGCAGATGGATCGGATGATGGAAGAGCTTTCGCTTGTAGCACCTGCGCCTGGTTTTGACCGCGTTTACATACCGGGTGAGATCGAGCAGCTGCATGAAGAAAGAAATCGCGCCCACGGCATTTCCATCGCACAAAGTGTCTACGAATTTTTGACGAAGTAGGTGAGCGAGCATGAAAACAGTCCAAGTTCGAAAAGCGTATGAGCTTCATCTGCATGAGGTAGATAAGCCTGTGATCGCACAGCCAACAGATGTGCTGGTAAAAGTGAAGCGGGTCGGCATCTGCGGCTCTGACGTCCATATTTATCACGGAACCAATCCGTTAGCGACCTTGCCAAGAGTGGTTGGACATGAAGTGGCTGGCGAAGTGGTTGAGATTGGATCAGCAGTGACAAACGTTAATGTAGGTGACCATGTGGTAGTGGAGCCTATTCGCTACTGCGGCACTTGCTACGCGTGCAGAAAGGGCCGTCCGAATGTATGCGCTTCCTTGTCCGTATTCGGTGTGCATGAGGACGGGGGGATGCGCGAGTGGTTCGTGCTGCCAGAGAAACAGGTGCATCTCGTAGACGCCAGCCTTCCCTGGGAAGAAGTCGTGCTGGCCGAGCCGTACACGATCGGCGCTCAGGCAGTATGGAGAGGTCAAGTGGAGCAAGGTGACACTGTGTTGATCCAAGGTGCTGGTCCGATTGGTATTTGCATTCTGAAAATGGCCAAGCTGCAGGGGGCCACTGTCATGATAACCGATCTAAATGAAGAGCGCCTCGTCTTTGCAAAGGAAAATGGCGCAGATTTCACCATCCATGCCGGAAAAGAAAATGTCCGTGAAGCCGTGGCGGAGTGGACGCAGGGGGAAGGCGTCAATGTCGTGATCGATGCGGTCTGCCTGCCCATGACGTTTGAGCTGTCGGTAGACGTGGTATCTCCTGCTGGAACAGTGGTCGTCCTAGGTTTTGATGAGCGGCCTGCTGCCATTGCGCAGCTGCCGATTACCAAAAAAGAAGTAACGATCGTAGGCTCTCGTCTGCAGACGAATCAGTTCCCGAAAGTCGTTCGCTATTTAAATGAAGGAAAACTGAAGCACAACGGACTTGTCACTCACACATTTCCACTGGAAAAGGTGCAAGAAGCCTTTGATTTTGTGGAAAAGCATCCGGATCAGGTCCGCAAAGCTTTGATCGTTTTTGAGTAAGGAGGTGGAACTGTGAACAGGAAATACGATGTCCTGCAGAAGCTGGAATCCGCCAAAGTCGTAGCAGTCATCCGCGGCGCGAGCGCTGAAGAAGCGATCCAGCTGTCAAAAGGTGCGATTGAAGGCGGGATTCAGGCAATTGAAGTCACCTATACGACCCCGAATGTAGCAGCTGTTTTTCAGGCACTGGAGCAGTCGAACGCCCTTCTGGGGGCAGGTACGGTTTTGGATGCAGAAACTGCGAGACATGCGATGCTGTCGGGAGCCAAATTCATTGTCAGTCCCCATTTTGAGAGAGAGATCGCGACGGTGTGCAATCGGTACGGGATCCCGTACTTGCCAGGGTGCATGACCATCAAAGAGATGGTACAAGCACTGGAAGCTGGCTGCGACGTGCTGAAGCTGTTTCCGGCAAACAATTTCGACGCTTCCTTTATCCGCTCTGTCAACGGTCCGCTTCCTCACGTCCGCATTATGCCAACAGGCGGTATCCATTTAGAGAATATGAAGGATTGGCTCGAGGCAGGGGCAGTTGCGGTCGGGATTGGCAGCGATTTGAACAAAGCCTATCGAACGGGCGGCTTCGAGGCAGTTGTTTCCTTGAGTCAAAGCTATATGCGCAAAAGCGCGGAATAAGGAGGGAATCGTATGCAAATGACGTTTCGTTGGTACGGACGAGGCAATGACACGGTTTCGTTGGACCAGGTGAAGCAAATTCCCGGAACGAAGGGCATTGTTTGGGCTCTGCACCAAAAGCCAGTGGGAGAAGTGTGGGAAAAAGCAGAGATCCAAGAAGAAGTTAGCTACATCCAGTCTTTCGGATTCCATGCCGAAGTAGTGGAGAGTGTGAACGTCCATGAAGCGATCAAGCTGGGGAACGAAGAGCGGACCCCGTACATCGAAAACTACAAGCAAACCATCCGCAATCTGGCAGAAGCAGGCGTAAAAGTCATCTGCTACAACTTCATGCCAATTTTTGACTGGACTCGGACCGAAATGTTCCACCCGCTCGAGGACGGGGCGACTGCGCTGTTTTATGAAAAGGCGAAAGTCGAGCATCTGGATCCTCAAGAGCTAATTCGTACCGTTTCGGAAGCATCCGATTTGACACTTCCAGGCTGGGAGCCCGAAAAGATGGCGCGCATCTCGGAGCTGTTTGAAGCCTATAAAGAGGTGGATGAAGAAAAGCTTTGGGACAATCTCGGCATCTTTCTGAAAGAGATTTTACCGGTCGCCGAAGAATGCGGCGTGAAAATGGCGATTCATCCGGATGATCCGCCATGGTCGATTTTCGGATTGCCTCGGATCATTACGGGAGCGGCAAGCTATGAGCGATTATTCGCGATTTCCGTCTCTCCATCGAACTGCATTACCATGTGCACTGGCTCGATGGGGGCAAACCCGGAGAATGACATGGTGGAAATCGCAGAAAAATACGCTTCTCGCGCACCATTCTCCCATATTCGAAATGTGAAAATTTACGAGAATGGCGATTTCGTCGAGACATCCCATTACACACAGGACGGCTCCATTAACGTCAAAGGTGTTGTGGAAGCCCTGAGCAAGCAAAATTACACCGGATATGTCCGTCCGGATCATGGACGCCATATTTGGGGCGAGGTGTGCCGACCAGGTTACGGACTGTATGACCGTGCTTTGGGGATCATGTACCTGCTTGGTCTGTGGGATGCTTACGAAAACGCAAAGGCAGGGCAATCCAGATGATCCCGATCCATGAGAACCTGAAAGACAGAGTAGCAGTCATCACGGGAGGCAGCGGTGTCTTGTGCTCTCGCATGGCGAAAGAGCTGGCTAGGCATGGGGTAAAGGTAGCCATCTTGAATCGCACAGCGGAAAAAGGGCAGCAAATTGCGGATGAAATTCGTGAAAACGGCGGGGAAGCTCTCTCGATTGCAACAGATGTACTGAGCCGTGAGTCATTGGAGACGGCAAAAGAAACACTCATTGCAGCGTTTGGTCAAATCAACATTTTGATCAACGGAGCGGGAGGCAATCATCCCTCTGCGATCACGGACTCAGAAGTACACAGCGAGGACAACCCGGGAAAATCGTTTTTTGACTTGGAGGAACAAGGATTTGCCCATGTGTTTAACAGCAATTTCACGGGGTCCTTCCTGGCTAGTCAGGTTTTCGTACCAGCGATGCTGCAGACGGATGCACCGACGGTTGTGAACATTTCCTCGATGAGTGCCTATGCACCGATGACAAAGGTTCCTGCCTACAGTGCAGCCAAGGCGGCGATCAACAACTTCACCATGTGGATGGCCGTACACTTTGCCGAAACGGGCCTGCGTGTCAATGCCATCGCACCCGGCTTTTTCCTGACGGCGCAAAACCGCAGTTTGCTGCTGGATGAAGAGGGGAACTATACGACCCGATCACAAAAAATACTGACGGGGACGCCGATGAAGCGCTTTGGTCAACCGGAAGATTTGCTGGGTACTCTGCTCTGGCTGGTGGATGACACCTATTCAGGTTTTGTGACAGGTGTTACGGTTCCGGTCGATGGCGGATTTATGGCCTACTCTGGTGTATAGCTTCACTCTCGCATAGACGGGGGGATGGATATGAAACTGCAAGTAGCATTGGATCGACTGGAATGGTCGGAATGCTTGCGCCTGATTGAACAACTGCAGGATACCGTTGACCTTGTCGAGATCGGCACGGGCGTCATAAAAGAATACGGGATGGCCATCGTGCGAGAAGTGCGAGAAGCTTTCCCGGTTTTGCCCCTCGTCGCAGACATGAAAATTTGCGACGCAGGCAGGTACGAAGCGGAGCAGGCATTGCTTGCTGGTGCCGATGCTGTAACCGTAATGGGCTTTGCGCCGCTCTCGACGATACGTGACGTGCATGCGGTGGCAGGTAGGCTGGGAAAGCAAGCGATCGTAGATCTATTGGGCATAACGGATCGAAGCAGGGTAAACCAGCTGGCGGAAGCGGGCTGCTCCCATTTTTGTCTGCATGTCGGATTGGACGACCAGTCCGCTGGCCATCAGGCTGATCAACGATTGTTTGAGCTTGTACAGCCTCTCGCCCATGTGAAGATCAGCGTGGCGGGCGGGATTAACGAGCAGACGATAGATCGGTTCCTTCTGCAGTCGGTTCACACCGTCATCGTCGGTTCAGCCATTACGGGGAGCAAGCTGCCCAAACAAGCGGCGGAGCAGATCAGAAGCAAGTGCCAATCGCCGAGCGAAAGCGGATAGCACCATTTCAGGATCAAATATTCAAAAAATATTGTAAAGCGTTTTCATCCACGCTATAATTTTGCTACACAGGGAATAAATCGTTTTACTAAAACGTTTTATTTTGATCGTGACCAGGCTATGCTAGTTTTAGTAAAATGAAACTGTTGCGTAAGTAGCAAAAGATGGGATGGAAATATGAAAAATATCACAATAGCAGATGTTGCCAAACACGCGAATGTGTCGAAAAGCACAGTGTCGCAGTATCTCAACAAGCGATACGACTACATGAGCGAAAAAACGCGGAAAAAAATCGAGGAGACGATCAAAGAGCTGAACTATCAGCCCAACAGCGTCGCCCGAAGTTTGAAGCAGAAATCGACCTTTACCGTCGGCGTTGTGGTCGCAAACATCTTGCATACATTTTCAACCTATATCATCCGCGCGATTGAAGACTTCTTTCACGAGCACGATTTTCAGATCATCGTTTGTAATGCAGATGATGAGCCCGAGAAGGAAAGAAAATACATTGAAATGCTCCGGGCCAAGCAAGTGGATGGCATTCTCATTTTCCCGACCGGCGGCAACCTCGACTTGTATGAGCAGATGAAAGACGACGAGTTTCCGATCGTTTTCATGGACCGGACGATAGAGCATCTGGGCATCGATACCGTAATGCTGGATAATCACCTGGCTGCCCGGTTGGCTGTCGACGAGTTTGTGAGAAATGGATACAGCCGAATCGCGATCGTGACGACATCGATTATTCGCAACATCTCACCACGTGTCGAACGGATTCAAGGGTATCGAGACGCACTTAGGTCGCACGGCATGGAGGTGAACGAGGCCTACATCAAAACGGTGGATGTCGGCCAAATCTCCCTCGCGTTAGCGGACCTGTTTCAGCAGACCGTACCCCCACAAGCCATTCTGGCGGGAAATGACATCGTGCTCGTTGAGGTCTTGAAATTCATGAAAGAAAACAACAAGCACATCCCGAAGGACGTTGCCGTCATCGGAATCGACGAAGTATCCTTCGCTAGCTTCTATACGCCATCCATCACCACGATCGCGCAGCCGACGAAGGAAATGGCGAAGAGTGCAGCGGAGCGGCTGCTGCAGCAAATTCGAAAAGAAGAAAGACCAGAGGAACTGCCGATTATCCAGCGATTTGCGCCAGCGATGATTTTGAGAGATTCCTGTGCGGTCAAATAAGCAAGTGGTTCAAAGTTCTGCAGTAGAGAGGGGAAGCGAAGGCTCCACCATTTTTCTCGGTGAAGCCGGGCTTTCTCACTCCAAAACTAAACCGGTTTACTCTCTAAAAAACAAAATGTATGCGTTTTCCTGCTCCGTTTGCAGAAAGCGATCACAGAGCAGCACCATGGAGCGCTCTTTTGGATTCATTCCATCACGGTAAGAAAAAAAGGAGGAGATTCTGTGTTTTCAAAGGACAAGCTTCCCGTCATTATCATGTTATTTTTGGCAGGCGTGATCAACTATCTCGACCGCTCTGCGCTATCGATTGCCGCTCCTTTTATTCAAGATGATCTAACGCTCACGGCAACTCAAATGGGTATCATCTTTTCCAGCTTCTCGGTCGGTTACGCTATTTTCAACTTCCTAGGTGGTGTCGCTTCCGATAAGTACGGAGCGAAGCTGACGTTGTTCGTCGCGATGATCGTCTGGTCGCTTTTCAGTGGCGCCGTTGCATTGGCAGTCGGGTTCGTGAGCTTGATCGTCATCCGCATTTTGTTCGGGATGGGGGAAGGGCCTCTCTCCGCTACGATCAACAAGATGGTCAACAACTGGTTCCCGGCTGATCAACGTGCATCTGTCATCGGTCTGACAAACAGCGGTACTCCTTTGGGTGGTGCGATTTCCGGTCCAATCGTAGGTTTTATCGCAATCGCTTACAGTTGGAAAGTTTCGTTTCTTCTCATTATGGTCATCGGCTTGGTATGGGCTGCGTTTTGGTGGAAATCTGTTAAGGAAAGACCAGCAAATAGCCAGAAGGAAAGCACCAAGGCACAAACAAAATCAGAAACAACCGAGAAAATTCCGCTTACTTTCTATCTGAAACAAAAAACAGTCTTGTTCACGGCATTTGCGTTCTTTGCTTACAACTACATCTTGTTCTTCTTCCTGACCTGGTTCCCTAGCTACCTGGTTAAAGCGCACGGTGTCAGTGTAAAAGATATGAGTATCATTACGATTATTCCTTGGGTATTAGGATTTATTGGCCTTGCAGCAGGCGGCTTTGTCTCCGATTACGTTCGCAAAAAATTTGTGAACAAAGGTATGCTCTTCTCAAGAAAAGTGGTTCTGGTAACATGCCTGTTTATCTCCGCGGTTTGCATTGGCTTTGCAGGACTCGTAACTACGACTGCAGGCGCGGTTACGCTGGTAGCACTGTCCGTTTTCTTCCTGTACCTGACAGGTGCGATCTACTGGGCGATTGTTCAGGACGTTGTCGATCAAAACAACGTGGGATCTGTTGGTGGATTCATGCACTTCCTGGCGAACACTGCAGGGATTATCGGTCCGACTCTGACAGGCTATTTGGTAGATACATCTGGCTCCTTTACCTCTGCGTTCTTGCTGGCGGGTGGATTAGCCGTTGTAGCTTCCCTGACTGTCATCCGTTTTGTACAACCTATCGTCAAAAAAGTTCAACAAATGTATTAATCCAATCAGCGGCGCTCGCTTCCCCAGCAGTCTAATTAGGGAAGGGGGCGTCGCTTTTTTGCGTAAACAACGAAAAACCCCTCTGCCGCAAGCAGAAGATTTGTTCGAAATGAACAGTCTTCCTGCCAGCCAAGAGGGGAGGGCGCATTCGCTTAGCTGCTGAAAAAGCTGCGGCTGGAATGCTTTCTTTTGTAATGAGAGCTTCCGTAATAAGAATGCCCGTGTCCGGAGCCGTGTCCATGGGGATGGCCGTATCCTTTGCGATACTTGTGGTCACTGCTGCTGTATTTGCGATAACTGTGAGAGGATGAGTGATTCCCCATCAAGCTTTTCAACAGTTTTTTCAGCATTTCCCATCACTCCTTATGGTGTCGATATTAGGATATACGAATATATCGGGCATTCGTTTCATTTTTTACAACGCGATTCTTCATTTTTTGTATATGCGGCAAAGATCCGATCGATGCGATTTGTCCAGATCCCCCCAGAGAAACCATCTGGAACCCGCTTGAGGTCATCAAGCGTATCAAACCCGCTGGACACATCGCCGCTACCCGCTACGAGAATGACTCGTGTATCTTGCTTGTCCATTCTTTCCATAAAACGGGTAGGCCACCCCCAGAGCCAAGAAGCAATTTTATCTGGAATATGCAGCTGCGTCTGACCGCAGGCAGCAGGTACATACCCCGACCAGCCTACGGCAATATAAGGGAGCAGGCAGCTTTTTAAAGTAAAGCTCCCTTAACCGCTGTATAGTTATACCCGATATCCAGCTTTTGCAGGTGGGCCAGCGAGAAGTCGCGGGTAACTCCTTCGCCATTTGTGCGACAACCGAGCGTCCAGTTGTGAAAGACGGCAAATTGTCCATCCTTGGTCGGCTGTATGTCCAATTCTACTACATCTGCCCCACGATCAAAGGCGGCTTGCATGGAGGCGATAGTATTCTCCAGATAAGGATGCTCAGGAGGATAGATCCTTTCAGCGGTACAGGTATCGTTCGTGATGCCCTCCATGTGGAAGGTCTGCGCCATGCCCCGGTGGGCGAGGAGAAAAGGCTCGCGTGTAGATGGCTTTGCAAAAAGCGAGCTGTTGTTCACATAAACGAAAGCGATCAGGAAGAAGATGATTCAAAGAGCAGGCCGCTTCCTGAGAGGCTTTCGTGGCTGGCCCTTGTCATGCCTTTTGATCATTTATGGAAACCTCCGAAATGTTGGATAAGGTTCATCCTAAACTTGCATATTCCCATGAGGAAGTCTTGGCATAAGGAAAAAAGACTGGCACAATAAGAGAAACCATGCTAGCAGTCAGGAGGTTCCATGAAAATCGCATTGCATCATATCGCCTATCAAATCGGATACCATCCAAATGAGATGGCCAGGCTGGTTCATGATGGGGAAATCACCGGAGAGGTCCCAGAAAACAATCCACAGTCAAAGGATGCCTGGGTGGATTTGCATTCGCTAAGAAACTTCATCCAATGGAGGCGGGATCAGGGGCGAATCGATACCATGTTTTACGACAAGGCGATTCGTCATATTGACAAGCATCTGCGCCGCTAATAGAGACAAAAAGGAAACGGAGAAGATACAGACATGACGATGATTTATTGCCTGGTACCGAAAAGCTATTGGGAACAGTGGGAGGGACGGGATCATTACCTTCCGCGCGACTATGAACAGGAAGGCTTTATCCATGCGACAAAAGGGGACGATCTGCTCGCAAAGGTAGCTGACCGCGTCTATGCGACCTATGAAGGAGAGCTGCTGGTGCTCGTCGTCGATGAAGCCAAGTCCTCCTCGCCAGTAAAATATGAGCAGGCTAAGGATGGTCTATTGTACCCCCATATTTACGGACCGTTAAACCAAGACGCGATCGTAGACGTGAAAAGCATGGTGCGGACGAACGGTCACTGGGCGCTTGGTGCAAGCGTCCGTTGATTCGCTGCCCTACCAGTTAAACCATTGTAACAGGTCAAGTACCTCCCGGCGTTTTTCCTCGGGGAGCTTGTCTAGCCTGCGCAGGAGCAGTCCGATTCGCAGCCGCTGCTCCTCTTCTGTATCGGTTTGCTTGTGGGCATGAATCCACTGGCGCTTTAGCCTGACGGTTTCAGTCTCCGAGATGATTTTGAGCAGCATGCGTTCAAGCAGATCCAGTGATGCCATATGTAAAAACCTCTTTGCCATGTAATCTGTTACTCGCATTATAGCACGGACTTCTTCGCAAGGTAGGAAAAACGAGAGACAGAGGTGCGATTGCCACACAGGCATAGAAGCATAATTACTCCAGAAATGGCGCACAATGGGATAGGTGCAATCACCAAGATACCACGCTGCAAAGGAGGGCTTATTCATGGCAAAACCAGATGATCGTTCAGACAACGCAGAAAAGCTGCAGGAGATGCTGCAAAACACGGAGGAACGTATTCGTGAGTCACAAGACTATGTAGCTGCGAATGCAGGGGAAATCTCGGCAGAGGAAAAAGCAAACATTGAAGCGAAAAACGAGCGTCGGGCAGAAAGTATCGAAGGTTATCGTGCTGAGATCAAAGACGAGATATCCCAAAGCTAAAGATGTAAATGCGCCTGTTGCCTCCCGTGCGACAGGCGTTTTTTCTACGAAGTGTAACAATACATGATTTGTTTTGCGAAACGTGGTAATCTGTTAGAGGAACAAATTGAGAATAGAGGAGAAAGACTATGAAACGACCAGAAGACACACGCGTCGTTGTCGGCATGTCCGGCGGGGTCGACTCCTCCGTGACGGCTCACCTGCTCAAACAACAGGGATATGACGTCATCGGCATCTTCATGAAAAACTGGGATGATACCGATGAATTCGGCCATTGCACGGCGGAAGACGACTTCCAGGACGTTCGTCGCGTCTGTGAACAAATCGGTATTCCATACTACACTGTCAATTTTGAAAAAGAATACATGGATAAAGTATTCCAGTATTTTTTGGATGAATATAAACGTGGGCGCACACCAAACCCGGATGTCATGTGCAACCGGGAAATCAAGTTTGGGGAGCTTTTAGCCAAAGTCATGGATCTGGGGGCGGATTACATCGCGACGGGTCACTATGCGCAGGTAAAGGAAGTAGATGGGGAATTCAAGCTCATCCGCGGTGTTGATTCCAACAAGGATCAGACCTATTTCCTGAACGTGCTCGGCCAAGAGCAATTGTCTAAAACGATGTTCCCGATCGGGCATCTGCCGAAAGCGCAGGTCCGTGAAATCGCGGAGCAAGCGGGACTTGCGACGGCCAAGAAAAAGGACAGCACGGGAATCTGCTTTATCGGAGAACGGAATTTCCGCGAGTTTTTGCAGAACTATCTGCCAGCCAAGCCAGGTAACATCGAGACGGTGGATGGGACTGTAATTGGTCATCACGACGGGTTGATGTACTACACACTCGGCCAGCGTCAGGGACTAGGCATCGGCGGTGGTCATGGAACGAGCGGTCAACCGTGGTTCGTGGTAGATAAAGATCTGGCACGAAATGCGTTGATCGTAGGAGAAGGCTCTGATCACCCGCGCTTGTACTCGACCAGCCTGATCGCAACAGACGTAAGCTGGGTCAGTGACAAGCAGCCTGCTTCGACATTTACATGTACGGCAAAATTCCGCTACCGCCAGCCTGATCAAGGGGTCACCGTTCATATTCGGGAAGGCAGCACAGTGGAGGTCGTATTTGACAAACCGCAAAAGGCAGTCACTCCAGGACAGGCTGTCGTCTTTTACGACGGAGAATACTGCTTGGGTGGCGGTACGATTGATAAAGTCACCTTGATGGATAAATAGAAGAACCGAGACAGACGGGGGTAACGCGGTGGATCCAACGAAAAAGTCGAAAGTCATTATTGTATCCTTTGTAGCAGGAGCACTTCTGCTAGGATTCCTGGCATATTGGGGCATGGCATCAACAGGAAACGAGCATATGGCGACCATCAAGAAGGTCATTGCTGAAAAAGGCGGGGTCATTGTAGCGCATGGTGTGACCGCTGTTCCTGCGGATGAGAGCCCTTTTGAACGAGGCGGAAAAGGGAATACCATCTACAAGATCGATTATACGAAAGATGGGAAGCCGTACACGGCCTGGTACCGTTCTGAAAATCATTCCTCCATTTTGAAAGAACCGGAAGAATGGATTCTTCCTTGAGCGCGTGAACCATTTTTGGGAGAGTAGGGTTGATCATGACCGAATTTGCTGGGCTTCGTGAGCTCGCTCGACTTCTGCAGCGGATTGAACCAAATCTGGCAGGAGGCTCTTTGAGCATTTTAGCGCATGAAAACAAAGACGAAATCGCAAAGCAGCTGCTGGATGGTTTTGGCGTTTCCTTGCCTGTCCAGCACAGCTCTGGTGAATATGCCAACCATTTGGCGATTCTGCGTGCCGGCGGGAACAAGTACACGTTTGCCCAAGATTGGCGAGAAGTGTACATCAGTGAGATTAACTACTGTGCATGCCGTATCCCGGCAGGTTCCCATGGCTTGCTGGTCCACCACGTTGATTACCCGGGAGTTATTTACGATGTCTCTCGGAAATTAGCCGAACACGAAATCAATATTTCCAAGCTGAACGTCTCACGGGAGCAAAAAGGAAAAAATGCGTTGCTCGTATCCGTGACAGATGAAGAAATCACACCAGCGGTCGTTCGCGCGATCGAGGAGCTGCCGCAAATTACAAAGGTGGTCTCTTTGCAATAGGCTCGCGGTGTTCCGTTTCTTTCCAAGCGAGGCAGAAATGATGATAGAAATGCGTACCGTCCGCATGCTTGCGGGCGGTTCTCTTTTTTCCTGATTCTACAAGATCTGACAAATAGTAGATCTATCAAGCTTTTGTGAACCTTTTGCTTCTCGAAGGGGGAAAACTCGCTCCTCTCTCTTGACTGACACGATATATTGATGTAAAGTAAGTTTTACCAACTACATATTGATGCGGATAGGTGTCTTGCTACGAAATATCGGCAGACTTAATAGGGAAGTCGGTGAGAATCCGACGCGGTCCCGCCACTGTAAGAGGAGAGCTCATTTGTATAGGCTACGCCACTGGTCGACGTGATTGGGAAGGCGAAATGAAGCGATGATCCTATAGCCAGGAGACCTGCCTACCCGTTAAACACGAGTAAACCTACGGGAGATAGGGGAAGTGTTCGAGCGCTCGATTCGTTTTGGCGAGTCGATTATCAGTGGATGATTGCGCATTCGACTATCTCTACCCGTCGAATGCGTTTTTATTTTCCTGACAAGTAGATAGGATCGCGCTACATAGAGGAAAGGATGAGGGCGTATGCTCATCGCGTACGATTCCAAAACGGGAAACGTTCGTAGATTTGTAGGAAAGCTGGCTTTGCCAAGTATAGAGATTGACTCTGAGATGGTGATCGAGGAACCGTTTGTTCTAGTCACGTATACGACTGGCTTCGGACAAGTCCCTGAAAAGGTGGCATCGTTCCTCAGCAGGAACCATCGTTACATGAAAGGCGTATCGGCGAGCGGCAATCGCAATTGGGGCGCGAGCTTTGCGAAGAGCGCCGATACCATTTCCCATCAATACGGTGTTCCTGTGATTTCCAAATTTGAATTATCCGGTACCGGCAGGGATGTCGAACATTTTACGAACGGGGTGGCCAGCATTGCGGCATATTGAACTGAACAACGAACTGATGCAACGGGGCGAGGATGGCTTTTATCAGCTGGAAAAAGATCGGGAAGCCGTCGAAGTCTTTCTTGAGGAAGTACAAGCCAAAACATTGACCTTTAACAGTGTTGGGGAACGGATGGATTATCTGATCCAAAACGATTACTACGAAAACGTCTATGAACGTTACACGGAAGAGCAGGTCGAAGAAGTATTCCGTTTGGCAAAGGACGCGTCTTTTCAATTCGCCTCTTACATGGCTGTCTCGAAGTTTTACAAAGACTATGCCCTGAAAACAGACGATAAATCGATGTATTTGGAACAGTATCCGGACCGCGTAGCGATTGTCGCACTCTCGCTGGCGCAAGGAGACTTTGATCGTGCCAAGCGTCTGACGGTCTCGATGATGGACCAACGCTTGCAGCCTGCGACGCCAACGTTTCTGAATGCAGGAAAAAGTCGTCGTGGCGAAATGGTATCTTGCTTTTTGCTCGAAATGGACGATTCCCTCAATTCGATCAACTACATATTGGGCACATGTATGCAGCTGTCCAAAATCGGCGGTGGAGTGGCCGTCAACCTGTCCAAGCTGCGCGGCCGCGGCGAACCGATTAAAGGAGTAGAAGGTGCTGCCAAAGGAATTATGCCGGTACTGAAGCTTTTGGAGGACGCCTTCTCCTACGCGGACCAGATGGGTCAGCGCAAAGGCTCAGGAGCTGCTTATTACAACATCTTCGGCTGGGATATCAACGAGTTTCTCGATTGCAAAAAGATCAATGCGGATGAAAAATCACGGATCAAAACGCTCTCGATCGGGCTGATTGTTCCAAACATGTTCTACAAGCTGGCGGAAGAGAACAAGCCGTTGACCATTTTCGCCCCGTACTCGGTGTATAAAGAATACGGCCAGCATCTGGATGACATGAACATGGACGAAATGTACGAAGAGCTGCTCGCAAATGACAACATCAAGAAAAAGACGATCATGAGTGCACGGGACATGCTTACCAAGATCGCTATGATTCAGCTGGAGTCCGGCTATCCGTACATCATGAACAAGACCAACGCCAACAAAAATCACGCGCTGAAAGACATAGGCTCGGTCAAAATGTCCAACCTGTGCACGGAAATCTTCCAGCTCCAGGATACCTCGACCATCAACAACTACGGTGAAATGGACATCATCCGTCGGGACATCAGCTGCAATCTGGCATCCCTGAACATCGTGAATGTGATGGAGCAAAAGAAGATTCGCGAGTCGGTCCATGAGGGCATTGAAGCCATCACATCAGTAAGTGACATGACTGCTGTCGAGAACGCACCGGGTGTCCAAAAGGCAAATCGGGAGCTGCACTCTGTCGGTTTGGGTGCCATGAATTTGCACGGGTATTTGGCAAAAAACAAGATCGCGTACGAGAGCGAGGAAGCGAAAGATTTCGCCCGCACGTTTTTCATGATGATGAACTTTTACTCCCTTGAAATGAGCATGGAGATTGCTAAAGAGCGAAAAACGACCTTCCTCGGTTTTGAGCAGTCTGAATATGCCAAAGGGACGTACTTCTCGAAATATGAAGAGACGGATTATCGCCCTCGGACGGAAAAGGTCAAGCAGCTGTTCGCTGACATGTACATCCCGACAACTGAGGATTGGGCACAGCTGAAAGAAAAGGTCCAGACCTATGGCTTGTATCACGCTTACCGACTGGCGATTGCACCTACTCAAAGCATCTCGTACATTCAGAATGCGACATCGAGTGTCATGCCGATCGTGGAGCACATCGAAACGAGAACATACGCAAACTCGACTACGTACTATCCGATGCCGTACCTGTCACAGGAGAATTACTTTTTCTATAAATCAGCGTATGTCATCGATCAATTCAAGGTAATTGACCTGATCGCGGAGATCCAAGAGCATGTAGACCAAGGGATTTCCACTGTTTTGCACGTCAACAGCAATGTATCTACGCGAGAGCTGGCACGCTACTACATTTACGCTGCGAAGAAAGGTCTGAAGTCGCTCTACTATACACGGACCAAGCATTTGACAGTGGAAGAGTGCATTAGCTGCGCAGTGTAAACTAGGAGGCCGAGACCGTGGATCTGAGGCAAACGCTGACGAAGCAGTTCAATCCGCTTGTATCGCATGTGGAGCGTACATTTGAGCATGTAATAGGCTCAGGAGCGGCTCTGATGGTCATTCACCGTGATGAGATCGTGATGGAAACATACTGGGGCAAGCAGTCCCTGGAGCAGGCAGCACGAGAAGTTCAAGCAGATACCCAGTTCCACGCAGCTTCTGTGAGGAAGAGCTATATTGGCTATGCAGCTGCTTATGCTGTGACCTGTGGAGCCATCGCTTCCATCGACGATCAGGTGATGAAATACTTGCCGCATTTGGACGAGGAGCGGATGACAGGGACCACCATTCGCCATCTGCTGACGCATACACACGGCTTGCACGGAACCTATACGGGGGAGATCGTACGAGAATTTCCTGCTGGAAGCAGTTGGGCGTATCGAGGAGTCGGCATTGATATGCTGGCGCAGATCGTTAAAAGAACGACAGGCAAAACGATCGCCCAAATCGTTCAGGAGCAAGTCTTCCAGCCGCTCGGATTTGTAGAGACAGGCTGGCGCGCCCAGATGGATCCGAAAATGGTTGAAGTCATTCGCAAGCCGGATGACGTCAGCTGGTACACGAGCACAAGCACCGAGGGTGACAAGATGAATCTCTACGTATCCGCACGTGAGCTGGCATACTGGGGCTATTTTCACCTGAAAAAAGGCTTAGTGGACGGCAAACAGCTCGTCCCCCGGGAAGTAATCGATCTGGCGACAACGGTGCAAAGCCCTCCGCTGCAGGGCAAGGACTTGCCACAGAACGGCTTTTTATGGTTTGTGAAGGACCTGCCTGCGGATAAGACCGAGATCGGGGAGCGAGTACCGAGGGGGTCTTATCAAATACTAGGCTATACAGGCGTTACGCTGCTGGTCATTCCTGAGCACGAATTCGTAGCTGTGCGGATGTTTAACAGCTTCGGATCTCCTCCTGGCTACGACTATTTGGGGGATGTCAGAGGGTTCGGGGATTGCGCCATGCGGTGTCTGCTAGAGAGCTAGGAAGAACGAAATAGAGAAGAGGAAAGCCTACATGAAAGCTGTCAATTGGAACAGGCCCGACGATGATTTCACCATGACGTTTTGGAACCAAAACATCATGCAATTCTGGACCGATGATGAGATTCCGCTATCCGACGATAAAATGGCTTGGATGGAGCTATCGGATACGGAGCGTGACACCTATAAAAAAGTACTCGGAGGATTGACTCTGCTGGATACCGTCCAGGGAGGAGTCGGGATGCCGAAAATCATGGAGCATGTGGACGGACTGCAGCGCAAAGCCGTGCTCGCCTTCATGGGAATGATGGAGCAAATCCATGCCAAGTCGTACAGCAGCATCTTTACCACACTGGCCGCGACCGAGGAGATCGACGAGATTTTCAGCTGGGTCGAGCAAAACCCATATCTGCAAAAAAAGGCCGAAATGATCTCCAGCCGCTATCAGGAAATCCATACGCAAAAGGATTTGTACATGGCTATGGTTGCTTCCGTCTTTTTGGAAAGCTACCTGTTCTACAGCGGCTTCTTTTATCCCCTCTACCTCGCAGGGCAAGGCAAGATGACGAGCAGCGGAGAAATCATCGACCTGATCGTGCGGGATGAGAGCATTCACGGATTGTACGTGGGTGTACTGGCGCAGGAGGTTTACCAGCGTTTGACTGTCAACGAGCAGAAGGCATGCAAAGAAGAGCTGTATCAGCTGCTGGCTGAGCTGCATCAAAATGAAGAGGCCTATACGACGCAGCTGTATTCATCAATCGGTCTGGCACAGGATGTCCATGCCTACGTACGATACAACGCCAATAAAGCGTTGATGAACCTCGGACTCGATCCGTTCTTCCCGGAAGAGGATGTCAATCCAATCGTGTTAAACGGGATCAGCACCCATACCAAGCAGCATGATTTCTTTTCCAAGAAGGGGAATGGCTACGTTCGCAGTCTCCACGTTGAGCCATTGACAGATGACGATTTTCGGTTTGATTTTTAAAATCCATTTGATATACGGAAGATTTTCGTTTATTATGTCTACACAACCATATAGGAACGGATAAACGATGTTGAGGAAGAGCAAGTACGTATCAGAGAATGAGGCACAGAGAGTCGGTGGTTGCTGCGAACCGATCCTCACCTGAGTGAATCGCTTTTTGCATTAAAAAGGTGGTACCACGATAACCTCGTCCTTTATTGGGCGAGGTTTTTTTATCGTATAGGAATTTATAAGCGTTTACGTTTATGAATTCCGGAGCGCATGACGAAGTACCTCAGCGTCCGCTTCTTGCATAACTTCGGTAAAACTTTCCGCTTAAACGCGGTCGCTCCTCTTTGAACAGACCACGATAAAGGTTTTCTTATTTTCCTTGAAAGGGGTGATGCCCATGGATGATGGCTGGTGGATCTCTCGTTTACATGACACAAGCAAAATGCTGAGGAGGATCAGAAATGAAAGAGCGGATTTTAACAGGGGATCGGATTACGGGAAAGCTTCACCTTGGGCATTACGTTGGCAGCTTGAAGAACCGAGTCGAGCTGCAAACCCAATACGAAACGTACTTGCTGCTTGCTGACGTCCAGGCCCTAACGACTCATTTTGAACAACCAGACTTGATTCAAGAAAACTTGCGGCAGGTGGCCTTGGACTATTTGTCAGCAGGCATCGACCCTGATCAAGCCACGATTTTTATTCAGTCCTTGATCCCGGAGATTGCGGAGTTAACCATTTACTTTTCCATGTTTGTGACTGTTAATTCCTTGCGTCATAATCCTACCATCAAAGCGGAAGCCACGGAGCGCGGCTATCAAGAGATGTATTACGGTTTCCTCGGATACCCCGTCAGCCAGGCGGCAGATATCACCTTCTGCAAGGCGACGTTAGTTCCCGTAGGAGAAGATCAGGTGCCTCATATCGAGCAAACACGGAAAATTGTCCGGCGATTTAACCAATTGTATAAACCTGTTTTAGTGGAGCCCAAACCGCTCGTAGGGGATGTTCCACGACTTGTCGGATTAGATGGCAATCACAAAATGAGCAAAAGCCTTGGAAATGCCATCTATTTGGATTCCACGCGGGAAGAGGTGAGTGAGAAGATCAAAAAAGCGACGACGGATCCTGCACGCATTCACAAAACGGATCTCGGTCATCCAGAAATTTGTCCCGTCTACGCTTATCATAAAGTATTTCGTAAAGACGGCTCAGATGAGATTTATGAAAGCTGTAAAAAGGGCCAAATCGGATGTATGGAATGCAAACGAAGCATTTCGCAAAGCGTCAATGATTTACTCGAACCCATGAGAGAACGCAGAAGCTTGTACAAAAACGATCCGAAAAAGGTCGGTGAAATGCTGATGTCGGGTACGGAAAAAGCACGGCAGGTAGCCAAAGAGACCATGCAAGAGATTCGTGAGGCAATGAGCATGAACTATTTTTAAAATACGAAAGCCGATACCCCTATTGGTGTCAGGGGAATCGGCTTTTCCTTTATACGTACATTACTGGAGATGAACAGCTTCCTGCATATTCGCCATTGCAGGCTGACTGATCAAGCCTAGTCTCCACAAGGCAAAGCCTTTAAGGCTATAGCGCTTGGCAAGACCGATCTTTTGATTGACAGACTGCTCGTTTTCGCTGCCCATAGAGATGCCCAGGATTAGCTTTTCCTTCGGCACTTGGGCGAGTGCCAGCTTAATGGCTTGATCGACCTGGTTCATCGGCTCGGGGCCTTTCTCGTTTTCATACGCGTAGGCCATGATGACGAGATCATCAGCGAGACTGCCGAGGGTGGCATAGTCATAGCCCTGATAAGCTCCGTTGAGCGGATGGAGCACCAGTGTCAGCTTGACTCCAAGACTTTTCGTTTGTGCAGAGAGGAGCTGGACGAACTCATTGTAGTCCTGCTTGATTTCTGCTCCCTGTCCATTCATTCCCAGACCTTCAAAATCAAGGACAATCCCTTCGAGTCCTTTTTCCTGTACAATAGTGAGGATGTTGGCGATGGCCTTATCCCGCAAGCTGCTGTCCGAGAGCAAGGTAGTCAATTCGTTGTTGGCATCCCCTGCAAAGACCATGAGATGGGGAGAGGTTCCGCTGGACTTCGCTTCATCGATAATCATTTCCGGGGTGGTTGCACCTGCTGCCTTTGGCCAGTAAAAATCGTTGCCTACAAGAGTCAGGCTGCCGTCTTTGTCGATCCGGCTCCAGCCAAATGCAACAGAGTCAAAATGGGAAATCAAGTCCTTTTGGGCAAAGGAAGAAATCGCATAGAATGCCAGACTGTAGAGGTCGCGTGCTGGGGAAGTAATGGAAACCGTCTTCGTCGACTCATTCCAGCTCACGTGTGCTCCGAACTGCTCACTGAAAAACCGCAGCGGGATGAGGGTACTGCCTTTCGTCTGATAAGGAGCCACAGCAAGAGTATAGGGCTGGTCATTGACCGAAAACTGCGGGTTATTCAAAGTCATTTTGACCGTTTTACGCTCCTGCCCGCTTGTTTGAATCGCCGTAATGGATTGCGTCGCTTTGTCCCATTGCACATCGATGCCCATCGCTTCGGAGATGGCTCGAAAGGGTACCATTGTCGTACCTTTTTCAATGACAGGCGGTGTCGGAAAAGCGAGTGGATAACCATCTAGTAGAATCGTAGTGGCAGGGGGAGCTGTCGAGGCCGATACCTCAGCAGATAGACCGACCATACCACTCGTACAAATGGACAGGGAAAGAAGCAGCTTCCAAAGTCTCGTTTTCATACGAATTCCTCTCTTTTCGGGAGTCGTTTTACATACCACTTATTACAGGATTACGTAAATCATTGCAAGAGTTGTTTCATTCAAACGATGTGAAATTTACAAAAACCAGGGAATTGTTGGAGGAATTATGAGACATGCTGCTGCCTTTTTCATTCTTCTCTTTGCTCTCGTAAGTGCAGGCTGCTCAGAAGGAGCTGGTGCTCCCACGGAGGAGATGAGACTGGAAAGCAGCCAGGACCTGCAGGGGAAAAAATGAGCAAAGAGTGGGTCGTGAACCGCCTAGTAGAAATTTCTCGCTACTATTTTAGCAGGCAAGAAGAGGCTTTGAATCAGAATTTGCCCTTCGAGGAGTTCCGGGAAGATCTGCAACGCTACATGACAAACCGCTTCATCGATCAGGAACAACTGGAGCAATACTACGCTGGCGGGATTGGCATGACGCGATTGTTTCTCTTTCACTATGAGCCTGGGACGCTAAGAGCTCGCACAACCATCCTGGAGCAAACAAAGGATCGCATCATAGTGAAGACGATGTGGTTCGCCAATGAATTAAACAGCGGATACTATGAGATCAGCACGCTTCAAAAAAGCGGAGGGAACTGGCTGCTGGATGAAAAACGGAGGGAGGAGACGCCCAAGGGGGGATTTCAGTTGACGATCCAGGAAGCAGAAACCTACCTGAAAAACTACCCGTATGCAGAAAAGCCGATCCAATCAGTCAAGTTTGTAGGCAATCAAACCTTGGAAGACGCGCATGGAGAGTTTGCCGTTTTTTATCAGTTCGATTGCGATGGCGAAACGTATTACATTTCTCCGATAGACGGGTATGTATTGTCAGCTGATCTGGAGCATTATTAGGCGTGAGGAAGGTAGAAAGAGACGGCAGCAACTGAGCCTCTTTTCTCATGAAGTCTGTCTGAGAATCTATCCGCTGCCTTCGTTCACGAAACAGTGCCAGTCTATGAAGATTCCATAAAAATCAGCGCAGCCTGGCTCCCTATCTTTCGAACGAATATCGCTTTCCCAACGGCATCTGTCCATGTGGGGAGGCGTTTTTTTGTTCCATCGTGAAATAAGTGGCGATAACGGTACAGGGTATATTTGCCTCAAAATGAAGCGTAAACTACAATTTTATGGAAGTATTGTAGTGAATTATTGCAGAAGATATAGTATTCACAAAATTAACTTCCGATCAGTCTTCAAAAGGAGTGCCGCAGATGGATGAGCATGTAAAAGAACGGATTCGAAAGCAGTATGGAAATCTCACAGCCAGTCAAAAAATCATTTCCAAATTCGTCATCGAAAAGCCCAACCTGATCGCAATCCATACCGCCAAAAAAATTGCTGATCTGACAAACATGAGCGAAGCGACTGTCATTCGCTTTTGCTACGCCTTGGGCTACACAGGCTATACCCAATTGCAGGATGAGATTAAAAAGGCGCTGTTGATTGCGGATCCGCGCAAAGGTCCTATTCAAAAGTACCGCGACTCAGAAGAAATACGGACAAAGGACAATTATGCCCAGCAGGTCATGGAAACGGACATCGCTTATTTGCAGCAAGGTCTGCAGCAGCTAGATTACGGCCTGCTTGACCAAGCCGCACGTCAAATTATCTCGGCAAATCGAATTGTCGTTGTAGGCTTTCGCTGGTGCCATATTCCTGCCAAATGGCTTTTCTCGACCCTCAATGCCATCAAGGGAAACACCCATTTGTATACGGGCGCGGTGGATAACGCGGACTACTTTCTCACAGAACGAGACCAGGAATGGCTCGTGATTGCGCTTTCCTTTCCCAGACATCCGGCTGAAACGGTGGCGCTCGTCCAATCTGCCAAAGCATTGGGAGCCAAGGTACTCGCGATCACGGAAGGGGAGCTGTCACCGATAAGCCAGATGGCGGATCTGCTTTTGAAGGTTACGACTCCCCAGCCTGCTGCAACCAGTGGAATGCCTGTTTTGTTTTCCTTGTTAAACGTGTTGATCAAAGGAGTGATGGTCTACGACGCAAAGAATGTACAGAAACGGCTGCAGCACTACGACGAAATCAGTTCACAGCTATACTCGTTCATTGGCGATGAGGATGAATTTACGATTTGAGAGGGAGGGATGAGAACGATGACCAAACCAGTCACGTTTGCAGCAACAGGCGACAGCTTTATTACACGCCTACTTCATAAGGACGAGGCCTTCGAAGAGGTAGCTGCTTTGCTTCACCGGGCAGATGTTCGCCTAGCCAACCTAGAAACGACGGTACATGACAGCAAAGGATATCCGAGCGCGCAGAGCGGGGGAACGTGGGCAATGTCTCCTCCGGCTGTCCTGCAGGTCATGAAAGAGTACGGCTTCAACATGATCGGCTGGGCGAACAACCATACTCTCGATTATTTGTACGGGGGACTGGAGGCGACCGAACAGCATCTAAATGAATACGGTTTCGTTCACGCGGGCGCAGGTAAGAATTTGGCAGAAGCGGGTGCGCCAAGGTACTTGGAATGCGATTCTGCCCGCGTCGCATTGATTGCAGCTACCTCCACCTTCCATCCATGGTGGGCGGCAGGCGAACAGCGTAGAGACAGTATCGGCAGACCGGGAATCAATCCGATGCGCTACATCATGACGCACCATCTCTCAAAAGAAAAGCTGGAGCAATTAAAGTCAATTGCGGATTCTGTGGATATAAATGCCTTCAGCAAAGTCTTGATCGAGGAAGGCTTCATGAATTCACCGGGACAGAATGTTTTTCTGTTTGGGAACTCGCTTTTCAAGATGGGCGAGCAGGAAGGAACCAAAACAGAGCCGCACCCACGCGATATGCAGAGAATCATCAAAACGATTGAGGAAGCGAAGCGAAGGGCGGATTACGTCATTATCAGCATCCATGCCCATGAGATGAAAGGGGAGCAAAAGGAAGCACCGGCAGAGTTTTTGGAAACGTTTGCCCGTGCCTGCATCGATGCAGGTGCACACGCTGTTGTTGGTCATGGTCCGCATTTGCTAAGAGGGATCGAAATTTACAAGAACCGCCCCATTTTCTACAGCCTGGGCGATTTTATATTCCAGACGGAGGCTGTTACCAGTCAGCCCGCGGATTTCTATGAACAGTACGGACTTACTCACGACCACAACGTAGCGGATGCCTTAGAGGCGATGAGTGCGAACTACACAAGGGGGCTGTGCGTTCATCGGGAAGTGTGGGAAGCTGTCGTCCCGATCTGGAAAATGCAGGATGGTGAGCTACTAGAAATCGAGCTGCACCCGATCGAATTGGGCTATGATTTGCCGATTCATCGCATGGGGTGGCCGAGGCAAAGTACATCTCCTGCCATTGTTGAGCGCCTGCAGGCTTTGAGAGGGATCCTGGGTGCGGCACTCTCGGATCGGATCGGAACGAAAAAGCTGCTGGCGATCATGGCGATTTCCTGGACGGTGGTACAGTTTGGAGCTTATGCGATCGCCAGTTTGCCGATGCTCGTCCTGGCGCGTGTCCTGCTCGGCATAGGGGAAGGTCCGTTTTGGGCGACAGTTGTCAGTCATCTAAACAAATGGTTTCCTGAAGAAAAACGAGGCCTCGTTTATTCCACTGTCAATTTTGGTGCTTTTGTGGGAGCGGTTGCGTCCGCGCCATTACTGGTTGCCATGATCGATCAGAACGGTTGGCGCTTTGCCTGGGCATTCATGGGGGCGCTCAGCCTCATCTGGTTTCTTGTCTGGATCTGGATGGGGAAAGAAAAGCCCGCGATTGCGGTGGCTGCTTCTTCGCCAGTCAGCGTAGAAGCACCAAAAGCGAAGTGGTCAGAAATATCCAAGGTCATGCTCTCCTCCACCTACATTTTTTGCTTTTTGATTTACTTCGGACAAATCTGGGGCACCACTTTTGCAGCCGTATGGGAGCCTGTCTATCTGGTGAAAGCCATCCACCTCACCAACTAGCAAATGGCCTACTCGATTGCAGGGACGGGGCTGGTAGCGGGACTCATGACGATTCTCATTTCATCGATCGGGGACCGGTTGTACAAAAAGCATCGCTCTTATCGCAAATCCTACGTATGGGTCGGCGGTGTATCGATCATTCTCGGTGGACTGTTCTTTTACCCCGTCACATGGGTACAATCGACTGCGCTTGTCCTGATCGCACTCTGCTTGGGAAAAGGCTTTGCTTTTTCCGTAGGAATGGCTTCATCCGTCATCGTGAGCAGTCTGATGCCCGCTAGAACAGGTCTGCTTGTCGGGGTGATGTCCAGCCTGGTTACGTTAGCAGGGATCATTTCTCCGCTCGTCACGGGATCCATCGTGCAGGCAGCGGGGGATGTAGCTGTCGGTTTTGGTCATGCGATGAGCCTGAATGCCTTGATCTTTGTAGTTTTCGGAGTCCTTTTTCTGCTCTTCGCCAAACGGAATGAAGGAAAAATGGAAATAACCTCTCCAATCTCGAACAAAATAGAAAACTAATACTTTCGCCCGATTATTCAGAATGTTAAAATTTTTAAAAGGAGGTAGATATGAGATGTATGATTTGAACGAGAATTTGAAGCGTAGTGCCCACAACTTTCCAGATCGTCCCGTGTATGTCTATCAAGGAGAGAGCACTACATATGCGGAGCTGGACCAGCAGGTAGAGTTTTTGGCAGCGGGCCTGGCGAAAAGAGGGATCGGCAGCGGGGATGCAGTGGCTCTGCTGTTAGATAACCGCCCCGAATTTGTGAGCGCTTACTATGCCATTCTCCGAGTCGGGGCGGCTGTCGTCCCCATGAATCCTATCTATACTCCTAGAGAGATCAGTTATATATTGTCCAATAGCCATACCAAAGCAGTAGTGGCTCTGCCGGCGCTGGCCCCGACCATAAATTCGTTAAAAGAAGAGCTTCCTGAGTTGCAGCTGGTCATCTACACAGAGCCAGTGGGGGAGGAACTTACGATCGGCCAGCTGATCAGTGAGAAAGCGACCGAATACGAAGAGCCAGAACGACACGAGGATAGTCTGGCTGTTATCTTATATACATCGGGAACAACCGGGCAACCCAAAGGGGCCATGCTTTCTCATCGCAACATGGATTCGAACGCTGAAGCGATGGGAATCTTGTTTGAGCTTGAACCGGATGATCGCGTTGTTGCCGTTTTACCGATGTTCCACGTCTTCTGCATGACGGTATGTCTGAATGGTCCGATTCGCTCCGGTTCTACCATTTTGATCGTCCAGCGCTTTCATCCAGTAGAGGTGGTCAATGTCATTCGCGATCAAAAAGCGTCTTGCTTTGCCGGAGTTCCTACCATGTACAATTACATGCTGCAGCTTCCTTCCGCTACGCGGGCTGACTTTTCTACCATCCGCGTATGCTGCTCCGGTGGTGCTTCGATGCCAGTCGAGCTGCTGCACAAGTTCGAGGAAAAATTCGGCGTAAAAATCATGGAAGGTTACGGACTGTCTGAGGCGGCTCCTGCGACTGCATTCAATCCGATTCGCGGCACACGCAAGCCGGGATCTGTCGGCATCGATCTTCCAGGTGTAACCAACAAGGTGGTGGACCCAGAAGGAAATGAAGTTCCGCGCGGGGAGGTAGGAGAGTTGATCGTCTATGGTCCGAACGTCATGCTTGGGTACCTCGGACTCCCGGAAGAAACGAAGGCAGCTCTCAAGGATGGCTGGTTGTACACAGGTGATTTGGCGCGCATGGACGAGGAAGGCTACGTCTACATCGTCGACAGGAAAAAGGATATGATCCTCGTAGATGGGTACAACGTTTACCCGCGTGAGGTGGAAGAAGTGCTCTATCAGCATCCGGCGATTATCGAAGCGGCCGTCATCGGTATTCCTGATGAGGTACATGGAGAAGCGGTCAAAGCCTTTGTCGCCTTGAGAGAAATCGCGGTATCTCAGGAGGATATCTTGTCGTTCTGCAACGATAAGCTGGCAAAGTACAAGATCCCACGCCAGGTTGAATTCGTAGCAGAGCTTCCGAAAAACAGCACGGGCAAAATCCTGCGACGTTCCTTGCGAAGCTAAACAGACGAATAAGCGAATACAGATACTCGCAAATAAAAAAACCAGCTGCAAACAAATGTTTGGGCTGGTTTTGTTGTTGTTTGTCCCTATTTGATCGGGCCACGCTGAGCCTGCAGGTTTACGTAAAAGGCACGTTTTTCGAGAGTAAAATTTCTGACAGCCTCGAGCTGCTGCATCTGTTTCTCCAAATGCTCAAGATGTTCATCCAGGATTTCAATTCGTTTTTTCAGAGTCTCGTCGACATGCATGACGGGATAATCGTCGGCTAACAGGCAGCCTTCCTGTACAAATGCTGCGATTTCCTCCAGCTTCATGCCGGTCTGCTTCAAGCCGTGGATAAAGCGGATAAATCGCAGGTCCTGATCACTGTATCGACGGATGCCGTTTTTCCTGCCTTCTTGACGCGTAGGATCGGGCAAAACGCCAATTTTTTCATAGTATCGCAGGGTGTAAGCGGAAATCCCTGTAAGCCGGGCGATATCACTGATGGTGTACATAGGATGGAATCTCTCCCTTACGCAGTCAGGAATGGACGAGGACGATCTTCCCAGTCGCCTTGGATGTCTCCAATAGTTCATGAGCCCGTGCCACTTCATGAAAAGGAATACGATGGGAAATCAGAGGCTGAATCATCCCCTGAAGCAACAAGGAAAACAAATGCTGCACATCCTCGAAAAACCACTCCGGCCGCTCTTTCTTCAGCGTCGTAATACTGTATAGGTGGACGGGGTTTCCGTTTGCCGTTGTCCCAGCTTCGGTCAACGCCTGCCAGCGAGCCGCCCAATCATTTTCTTCTTCTTGTGAAAAGACCGAGGTATACCCATACCCGATAAAGATGCCCCGTCTATGTAAGGTTCGCATAGAACGGTCCCAGTTCCTGCCTCCGATCGGATCAAATACGGCATCCATACCTTCTGGTGCTTGCTCTGAAAGGACTTGTGCAAAATCCTCCTGGCGATAATCGATCGCATAGGCACCGTAGCTCGTCACGACAGAATGCTTTTGGGCGGAGGCGGTTCCAAACATCTTCAGCTTCGCCAGCTTTCCCAGCTCCAGAAGGGCCGTTCCTACCCCGCCGCTGGCTCCATGAATCAGCACGCGGTTTCCTTCCGACACGCAGGCGAAACGATGAAGCATTTGATAGGCAGTCACATAATTCAATAGGATTGACAATGCACTCGCTGGATCTAACGATGCAGGCACCGGGATGACTTCGCCGACCGGTGCGTAAAGATAGGATGCATAACCGCCCAGGCCATCCATAAAGACAGCGACACGATCCCCAATTGCAAATGCCGTGACGCCTTCTCCTTTTTCGATGACGATACCAATCGCGTCATAACCGGGTGTAAAGGGAGGCTGTGGGGTAGAAGGGTACAGACCTTCCCTGCGCATGAGATCGGCGAGAGCGACACCGGAGTACTCCACTTGAATCAACAATTCACCCCTGTGAGGCTTTCTCAACGGCTCCAAAGCGAGCTTGAGGACATCTGTCCCTCCATATTCAGTTACTACTACACGGGCACTTTTCATCACACAATCCCCTTTTCTATTTTCGAAGTTGGGTATATGGTAAGTGTTAGAGTAAACTCGAAGTCAAGGGGGGAAATGCCATGCAAGAAATAAAGGTCGAACAGTTCCAACAGCAGGTGGAGCAAAAGCATTCATTCGCCCTGTTCGTCTATACGCCGATGTGCGGGACCTGCAAGGTAGCTAAGCGAATGTTACATGTTGTTTGCGAAGCATTACCCCAGGCAAATGTGTACCAGATGAATATCAATACGGCACCGAACGTGGCTTCTCAGTGGGAGATCAGCAGCGTTCCTGCCTTGCTATTGTTCCGAGAGGGCGTGCTGGCGGAGCGGCATTTTGCCATGCAATCAGTCGGGTTTCTCTTTGAGCGTCTAAAGGTTTTGAACTAGACATACACCTAATTCCTTCGCGCGGAATAAAAAGAAAGAGAGACTGATTGCGAAGGAGGAGGCGTATGCAGATTCATGTGGTGGAACAAGGACAAACGCTGTCTGGCATCGCCGAAACATATGGGACGACCGCGTCCGAAATAGCAAGAGCCAACGAGCTTCCCGATCCAGCGAATCTTGTCATCGGACAGGCGATGGTGATTCCCATCGAGGGAAGCTTTTACTGGGTGAGACAAGGGGATACTCTGTACACGATCGGCCAACGCTTCCAGATCAGTGCGGCAGAATTGGCGCGGGTTAACGGAATATCCCAGTATCGTCCGCTGCAGATTGGTCAAAAGCTGTATATTCCGCCCCGCCCCAGAAGAGCAGCAGACTTTAATGCTTATGCCGAACCGCGAAGGACCGTTTCCGAGGCGTTGGAAAACGATGTCCGCACAGCTGCTCCTCATCTGACCTATTTAGCGCCGTTTAGCTTCCGAATCAAGCGCGATGGCACGCTGGCACGGCCTGCCCTGAACAATTTTCCGGCGATTGCACGCGAAAATCAGGTGGTCATGATGCTGGTTGTAACGAACCTCGAGGGGAGTCAATTCAGCACAGAGCTGGGCGGACTGGTCTTGAACGATATGGAGCTGCAGAACAAATTGCTCGACTCGATCATTTCCACTGCACAGGAGCTGGGCATGGGGGACATCCACTTTGATATGGAAGCACTGCCGCCAACAGACCGAGAAGCCTACATTCGCTTTTTGCGTCGTGCCAAGCAGCGAGCACAGGCTGCAGGGATGATGATGTCGGTAGCGGTAGCACCAAAAACGAGTGCAGAGCAGCAAGGAAGATGGTACACCGCTCACGATTACGGGGCGATCGGCGCCATTGCCGATTTCGTCGTAATCATGACGTACGAGTGGGGATACAGCGGAGGTCCACCCATGGCGGTCTCCCCGATCGGGCCGGTGCGCAGGGTGCTGCAGTACGCCTTGACGGAAATGCCAGCAGAGAAAATCTTGATGGGTCAAAACCTGTACGGATATGACTGGACCCTGCCATTCGAGCAAGGGACGACTGCAAGAGCACTCAGTCCTCAGGCCGCCATCGCTTTAGCAGCCGAGCACAATGTCCACATCCAGTACGACTATCGGGCACAGGCACCCTTTTTCGAATACACAGCCGCTGATGGGAGGCGTCACCAGGTCTGGTTTGAAGATGCGAGGTCGATTCAAGCCAAATTCGATCTCGTCAAGCAGCTTGGATTGCGCGGTGTGAGCTACTGGAAGCTTGGGCTGCCGTTTCCGCAAAACTGGCTTTTGATCGAAGGGAACTTCCGAGTACGAAAACGGGCATGAGGAACGGGCGTGCAGTGCTTTTAGGCTGTGCGCCTGTTTTTTGTGGCCAGCTCACTTCAACTGCTGTATACGTTTTCCTATCTGCTAGAATCATGGTATGATGGCAAAAAGTAAGGATGAAGCGTCATGCTTCGAGTAGAAGGAGGGGGAGAAAAATGGGAGAATGCAAGCTGGACCACAGTGTGGAGGATGTACAAAAAAAGCTGGGAGAGCAAGCTCCTTTTTTGCCAGAGAAACGAGTCCAACAGCTGCAGACGTTGCTTGCAACCGAGCTGTCGCAAGAAAGACTGAACGAGCTGTTCCACCTGCTGAAAAAGTATGATTTGGCGACACCGGAAGAGCGAGCTAGACGTGAAGAACAAATGGAGCTGCTGCTGGGCTAGAAGGTGACGCAAGAAGCTGATTTACTCAAGCTTCTTGCGTCCCTGAAAGCCTTCATGCAGTCCGTGGTAGTGAGTGATCTCACTTTCTCCCTCCCGCCAGCACAGGAGGACTTCTTCGCCATTGATCATCGCCGGGAAATCAAACAAGCCGATGTCGACATCTTTCACTTGAACGCCTTTTTCAAGAAGGCGTGTGATACGTGCCTTGGCTTCCAACTCCATAAATTCCAGGCGGCATTCAACGGCAAAGAGCTCGCTCTCGTCCACGGGCAAAAGCTTTTTCACTTCTTCACGCTGTTGATAGAGCTTATAGAAAGTGCGTTTGGCTTCCTGCATAAAGGATAGCTCTGCGCGTACATAGGGCAGCAGCTCATTGGCTTCCTCGGGAGTAAAATACTTTTTGGACAAAAGAAACACCTCCTACTTATCTATTATACTAGCAACCCCGTACGGGAGAAAATGGCGGAAGCAGCGCAAATGTGTTTTTGCTTCTTGCGGTAAGGAGTCAGGAAAAATGAAGGACAGACTGTATTACCAGGATGCCTATGTGAAAACATTTACGGCCGAAGTAACGAAACGAGGCGTGGAAGAGAACGGCACGCCCTATGTGGTATTGAGTCAGACCGCTTTTTATCCGACTGGCGGTGGACAGCCATCTGATCATGGTCATCTTGGTGAAACGCGTGTCATCGATGTAGAAGAAGTAGATGGAGAAGTCCGTCATCGCTTAGCATCCCCCATCCCGGAAGAAACGGTGCAGCTCGAAGGCAGCATCGACTGGGAACGCAGATTCGACCATATGCAGCAGCATGCCGGGCAGCACATTTTGTCGGCAGCTTTCCTGGAGGTAGTGGGAGCAGAGACCGTTGCTTTTCATTTGGGAAAAGAGCGAGTCACGATCGATGTAAGACTCGATGAGCTGACCCCAGAGGTATGGGAAGCAGTCGAGCAGCGCGCCAACCAGATCGTTCTGGAAAATCGGCCGATTTCCGCGCGTTTTGTAGATGATGAAGAGCTGGCGACATTGCCGCTAAAAAAGCAGCCGACTGTTACTGAAAACATCCGTGTCGTGATCATTCCCGAGTTTGATTACAATCCGTGCGGGGGGACACACCCTGCACATACCGGCGAAGTGGGGATGATCAAAATTTTGGGCTGGGAGCGTCATCGGGGCAATATTCGACTGGAGTTTATTTGCGGCTGGCGTGCATTGCGAGATTATACGAGAAAGCAGTCCATGGTGCGAGAGGTCTCGAAGCTGCTCATGACGAGTGACGCGGAGCTTGTAGCCCAAACAGAGCGACTGGTCGCCGAGCGTGATGCGCTGAAGCAAAGCTTGGTGGAAAAGGAGCGTCTCTTGCTTGAAGTGGAGGTACGTCAGCATCTGGCACAAGCGGATCAGCTGGGAGGGGTGCGACTTTTGGAAATGACCTTTAGCGACCGCTCGATCCAGCAGCTGCAGCAATTTGCTCATCAAGCTGTAGCACAAGAGCCGAATGTCGTGTGCCTGCTGGCAGCGACAGGTGAAAAACTGCAGCTTGTCTTTGCCCGAGGAGCAGAGGTAAACGTGGCGGTGAACCAACTGATTAAGGATACCCTGCCTTTAATCGACGGAAAAGGCGGCGGGAATGCGGCTATGGCACAAGGCGGTGGCCAGCCAACTCGACCTGCGCAGGAAGTTCTTGACCATGCAAAACAGCTGTTGAAGGCAGCTCTTTCCTAAAGGATAACGAAAGAAAATAACAGAGGAGGATGATCGCGCCATGATGTGGAATCCGGGAGATATCGTACGCGTCACGCAAAAGACTGGGGAATATATAACGGAAGTTCTCGAGAACCATGATTCCAAGCTGCTCGTAAAGGTACTGGCTGTCACCAAGTTCCCGACCCAGGGAGACTTGCATACATCGTTTGAGGTCGACGTGCCTTTGTTTCATCAACGCCCAGCGCTGTCGTACCAAGAAAAGTTCATGTGCCCAAGCAATGCCGTGATGCGGTATAGCGGAGCGATCCCTGACTACAAGGAATCGGTGCGGATTGCGATGGAGCGGGAAATGGAGAAATTGAAGAAAATGTCTCTGTGGGCGCAGCGCTGTCTGGTGGAGCTGGAAGCGATGCACAAGGAAACCTTTACAAAATAGAAATAGAGTGATACTGTAGGTATCGAAAGTACGACAAATGAATAAGAACACTACCAAGCGGGGGCCGAGCATAGTTGGCTGAGATTGTAACGAATGTGTTACTGACCGTTGAACCTGAACTGGGTCATGCCAGCGGAGGAAGAGGTATAACGAATCGTTATGAACCAAAACCATCCACGGCGGATGGTTTTTTTTGTAAACTATCTGCGTGATGATTAGGGAAACGGCTTCTTCTGTTTTGACTGGATGATTTCCAGCGACGGGAGGAGCCGTTTTTTAACGTAAAGGAATTTATAAGCGTTTACGTTTATGAATTCCGGAGCGCATGAAAACTTTCCGCTAAAACGCGGTCGCTCCTCCTTGAACACGCCTCGATTGAGGATTTCTTACGGATAGGAGGAATACGATGGTCGTAGTTCTGAACGGAAAAAAGGTGGAGCTGGCTGATGATGTCCAGAATGTACGCGCACTGCTCGCGTCTTATCAGCTGCAGGAGAAGATCGTAGTCGTGGAGCAAAACGGGGTAATCATCGACCGCACCCACTATGAGGAATCACCGATTATGGATGGAGATCGTATTGAAATCGTTCACTTTGTTGGAGGAGGATGATCCTGATGGATACATGGAAAATTGGACCGTACGAGTTTCGCTCCCGCTTGCTCTTGGGAACGGGTAAGTTTGCTGATTTGGAAACACAGGGTAAGGCAGTCGAGGTATCAGAGGCAGAGATTCTCACTTTTGCCATTCGTCGACTGAATTTGGAAAACCCACACGAGCCTAACTTTTTGGAACAGCTCGACCTGAAAAAGTTCACGCTTCTGCCGAATACAGCAGGGGCTTACACGGCAGAAGAGGCTGTGCGCATCGCTCGCCTGGCGAAAGCATCTGGCTTGTGCGACATGATCAAGGTCGAAGTCATCGGTGATCCGAAAACATTGCTGCCAGATCCAATCGGCACACTGGAGGCATCCAAAATCTTGGTGGAGGAAGGCTTCATCGTCTTGACTTACACCAACGACGACCCGATTCTTGCGCGCCGTTTGCAGGAAGCAGGCGTTCACGCAGTGATGCCGGGAGCTTCTCCGATCGGTTCCGGTCAAGGGATCGTGCATGAAAACAACCTGCGCTTCATTATCGAGGATGCAAAAGTACCGATCATCGTCGACGCGGGCATCGGTGCGCCAGCGGATTGCGCAAAAGCCATGGAGCTGGGCGCGGATGGCGTGCTTTTAAATACAGCAGTAGCGCTGGCAGACAATCCGGTGCTGATGGCAGAAGCGATGAAGCTGGGCGTGGAAGCGGGACGCAAAGGCTTTTTGGCAGGACGCATCGCGAAAAAACGCTACGCTTCGGCAAGCAGCCCAACAGAAGGGATGATTGAGTAGCGTGAGTGGGGTACGTGCAGCAGTCGAGGCAATCGCCAGTCGACAAGAGGAGTTGTTTGACCTGCTGGACCGCCTGGTCTCGTACCCGACAGTCAGCCCGCCTGCACGAAATAGCGAGCAGGCGCAGAGCTTGATTGTGCAAGAATTGCAGGGGCTGGGCTTTGCAATCGATCGCTGGCCGGTATTTCCGGGCGATGACAATGTGGTGGGCACGCTCAAAGGTTCTGCGTCCGCGATTGCGAACAGCTTGATCATCAACGGGCATATCGACGTAGCTGAGGTCGGAGATGATGCGGGCTGGACATATCCGCCGTTTGCTTTGACGAAAGGAAAGAACGGACGTTGGTATGGACGCGGCGTAGCTGATATGAAAGGTGGAATGGCCGCCAGCCTGTTTGCGATCAAAATGCTTCGCGAACACGGCGTAGAGCTGAGGGGCGATCTGCTGTTCCAGTCGGTCATCGGGGAAGAAGCCGGTGAAGCTGGCACGCTGGCTGCCATCGAGAGAGGCTATCAGGCAGACTATGCAGTCGTCGTGGATACAAGCGACTTGCATATGCAAGGGCAGGGCGGTGTCATCACGGGCTGGATTACGATCGAAAGCCCAACGACCTTGCATGACGGGATGCGGGCAAAAACGATCCATGCTGGCGGGAGAGTGAAAGGTGCCTCTGCGATCGAGAAGATGATGAAGGTCATTGCTTCCTTGCAGGATCTGGAACGCCACTGGGCGGTCATGAAATCGTACCCGGGCTTTCCAGCTGGCAGCAACACGATTAATCCCGCTGTCATCGAAGGCGGTCGCCATGCGGCTTTTATCGCGGATCAATGTGCACTTTGGATTACGGTTCATTTTTATCCCAATGAATCGTACGATCAGATCATTCGGGAAGTAGAGGATCATGTACTGCGAGCAGCGGCAGCAGATGTATGGCTCTGCGACAACCCGCCGACCTTTCGCTGGGGTGGGCGTTCGATGATCGAGGAGCGCGGTGAGATTTTCCCGTCGCTCGAGCTGGATCATGCTCATCCCGGATTGGTTGCTTTGCAATCTGCTTTTGAACAGCAGGTCCAGCAGGCACCGACCGTCAATATGTCGGTCACCGTGACGGATGCGGGCTGGTTTGCTCACGCAGGTATTCCAGCTGTCCTGTTCGGACCAGGAGAGCTTTCCCATGCCCATGCGGTGGATGAATCGATCGATCCCGAGCAGCTTGTTTTGTTTGCGCAAATCATGGCGCAGTTTATTGCAGATTGGTGCAATACGGATAAGGAAGGAAAGGCGTGAATCTCATATGACAACGTTTACCGATCGTCTTTGGAAAAGCGTAGCCCCGATCTGGGAAAAGACTCATCAGCATCCCTTTGTCACCGGAATGGGAGACGGAACGCTGCCAGTCGAATCATTTAAATATTACATGAAGCAGGACTATGTCTATTTGATCGATTATGCCAAGATGTTTGCGATTGCAAGCACAAAAGCATACGATCTGGAAACCAGTGCGAAGTTTGCTGGTTTGCAGGAAGCGACCTTGAATGGCGAGATGAATTTGCACAGACAGTACGCCGAGCGATTTGGGATCTCTCGCGCAGAGCTCGAAGCGACAGAGCCATCTTTTGTAATGCTCGCGTACACCAGCTACATGCTGAGAGTCGCTCACCAAGGCTCTCTGGCTGAATTGGTCAGCTCTCTTCTTCCGTGCATGTGGGGCTACTGGGAGATCGGCAAGAAGCTGGCAAAGATAGAGGGGGCGCTCGATCACGAATTGTACGGAGAGTGGGTGCGCACTTACAGCTCTGACGAGTTTGGGGAACTGGCAACCTGGCTGATTGGCGTGATGAACGAGCTGGCAGAGGGGAAAAATGAGAAAGAGCTCGCTCGTTTGGAAGAGCATTTCCTGACCACGTCCAAGATGGAATATTTGTTCTGGGATATGGCGTACAGAAAGGAATTTTGGCCGTGCTAGACAAAGTGGCCTTCTCCGGTGTCCGTTTTGCGTACGGAGACCAGCCTATTCTTCAAAATTTTGACCTGCGCGTTGCAAAAGGCGAGTTTATCAGCCTGATCGGCCCAAGCGGGATTGGGAAAAGTACGTTGTTTCAACTGATTGCAGGGCTTTTGCAGCCTGAACAAGGCTCCATCACGCTAAATGGTGCTCGTTCAGAAAATCGGCTTGGGATGGTCGGATACATGCCTCAGCGCGATGCTCTGCTCCCTTGGCGT
Source organism: Brevibacillus centrosporus (assembly GCF_003710815.1). Lineage (GTDB taxonomy): Bacteria > Bacillota > Bacilli > Brevibacillales > Brevibacillaceae > Brevibacillus > Brevibacillus centrosporus. Next base: position 49,286 of record NZ_RHHP01000001.1, on the reverse strand, counting down.
ACGGTCGTGGAAAATGCGGCGCTTCCTTTGGAAATCAAAGGAGTTGCCAAAAAAGAAGCGCAAGACAGGGTTCGTTCGGAGCTTCCCCGGTATGGGTTGCACGAATGGGCAGATGCGTACCCGGCAGAGCTTTCGGGGGGAATGCGGCAGCGCGTTTCGTTTTTACGCGCATTGTTGTCTGACACCGACATCATGCTGCTAGACGAGCCGTTCAGCTCTCTCGACGGGATCACAAGAATGGAGCTGCAAGAGTGGCTGATGGAAATGTGGCAGGAGACCGGCAGTACGATGCTGATGATCACCCATGACATCGATGAAGCCATCTTGCTCGCGGATCGCGTCATTGTGTTGAACGGCAAGCCGATTGAAAAGCCTGTGGAGCTTGCGGTAAATGTAGAGCGCCCGCGAACGACTGCCCACCGAAATCGTGCGGAATTCCTGGCATTACGTGAGCAAATTTGGGAGCTGCTGCGCCAAAATGCCAGCAAATCCCCAGCTGGGAGGGAAGCGTGATGGCCGGGTGGAATCGGGGTGTGTGGTTCGGGATCTCGATTGCGCTTTTCGTAATCGTCTGGGAAGCCGTCTGCCGCTTGCTGCATGTGCCTCCCTTTATTCTCCCGCCGCCAAGCACCGTCGTCTTGTCGTTGTGGGACTTGCGCAAGACCCTGCTGGGTTTGCATCTATGGGTGACTTTGAAGGAAGTTATCCTCGGGCTTAGCGCTTCCATCGTGTTTGGGATTTTGCTTGCCTTTGCGATGAATATGAGTCGTGTGGTTGAACGATTGGTCTATCCGTATATTGTTATTTCCCAGACCATTCCGATCATCGCTTTATCACCGGTCTTTATCCTATGGTTCGGCTACGATTTGTCAGGAAAGATCGCGATCACGATTCTGTTTACGTTTTTCCCGATCGTGGTCAATACGTATGACGGCTTGCGCTCGACAGACAAGGAGATGCTGCAGTTGCTCAAAACCATGGGAGCCAATCGCTGGCAGATTTTTACCAAGCTGCAGCTTCCGTCGAGCTTGCCGCACTTCTTCAGTGGATTGAAGGTGGCGGCTACCTACAGTGTCGCAGGGGCGACTATCGGGGAGTGGCTGGGATCGAGTGAGGGGCTCGGCTATTTTGGTCGCCGCGCCTCTGGAAACTTTCAGGCGCCGGCGCTGTTTGCCTCCGTCCTGCTGCTGTCCATTTTGGGCATGCTGTTGTTTTGGCTGGTGGGACGTATGGAGAAGTATTTTACCCCGCATCAAAGAACAAGTAGAAAAACATCGAAAGAAAAATAGGGGGATTTTACTCATGAAACCGATTCAAAAATGGAGCAAAACGGTTGCAGCCTTGCTGCTGTCGGCAGGTCTGGCGGCTTGCGGAAATCAATCAGGAGCACAACCTACACCTGCACCTGGTGGAAGCGAAGGAAATGCACCAACTGAATTGACTGTAGCTTTGGACTGGTATCCGAATGCCGTCCATTCCTTCTTGTATGCCGCTGAGGAACAAGGCTATTTCAAAGAGGAAAATCTGAAAGTAAACCTACAGATGCCATCAGACAGCAACGACCCGCTGAAAATGGCAGCCGCCGGAAAAGTAGACCTGGCGATCAGCTACCAGACGCAGGTCGTACAAGCTCGCTCCGAAGGAATTCCCGTCGTGTCCGTAGGAGCGCTGGTTCGCCATCCGCTCAACGTTATCATGACCAGACAGGATAGCGGCATTGATGGTCCGCAAAAGCTCGCTGGAAAAAACGTTGGCTATCCATCCGTGCCATTGGATGAATCCGTGGTGCGCAACGTAGTGAAGCAAGCAGGCGGAGATGACAGCGGCATTTCCTTTACCGATATTGGCTTTGACATCGTTCCTGCTCTGACAGGGAAAAAGGTCGATGCAGTCGTCGGTGGCTACAAGAACCATGAACAGCTGATCCTCGAGAAAAATGGCATTCCAGTCCATGCTTTTGCACCTACTGATTTTGGTGTACCGGATTACTACGAGCTGGTGATGACGACTAGTGACGATACTTTCGGGAAAAAACAGCAGGCCATAGAGGCTTTCATGCGTGCAGCTGCGAAAGGTCAGCAATACGTCAAGGACAATAAAGAAAAAGCGCTGGATCTGCTCTTGAGCAAGCAAGCGAACGAGTTCCCACTGGAAAAAGACATCGAGTCGAAAAGCTTGGAGATTTTAATTCCATTGATGGACGCAGGAGATAAAACGTTTGGCAGCCAGACCACAGAATCCTGGCAGACGCTGATCGACTGGATGAAAAAAGAAAACCTGATCACGCAAGACGTGAAGGCGGAAGAGATCATGCGTGAAGTGGTGAAGTAAGGCTCAGCTCGAGGAGCATAATAAAAAACGGCAGCTTGGGAGCGAACGCGATTCCCGAACTGCCGTTTTTTTACATTACCATATTGGATATTCCCCACAAGAGTACGAAGCTGATTAGAATCGTCATGTTCGAGACCATCCCGACAAATTTGTAGTCGTATTTGAACTCGACGGAATAGGCGAGGACAGAGACACCCATCGGTAGAACGAAGCCAACGAGCAAGGTGTACTTGAACATATCTTCAAACGGCAGCAGCCTAAAGCAGGTGATGCCGACAGCCAGACCTACGATGTAGCGCAGACCCAGAACCTTCCAGAAGTGATGCAGGTAGCGCTTGTCAAAAGAGAAATTCAAATAAATGCCGAGCAGCAGCAAAGACAGGGGCGTATTCGCTTTGGAAATCGTCCCGGTGATGCCGAGGAACAGATCCGGAAGCGGAATATGAGCAAGATTCAATCCGAAAATAATGAGATACGTAAGCAAAGGAATGGATTTGGATACTTTGCTCAGTACTTGTTTGAAATTCAGCTTGACCTTTTCACCGGAATAATAGCTGCCGATCAAATAGCTGACTCCGAAGACGATCATGGCATTTCCAACATCGAACATCCCGAAGTACGCCAGCCCCTCCTGACCCCAAATGCCTTGAACGAGCGGATAGGCGAACAGCCCCACATTGAAGCCCGGAACCATCATTCCTAGCATCCCTTTCGTCTGACGGTTTTCTTTACGGAATGCGAAATAAGCTAGGAATGCGGCCATGACTCCGTACAAAAAGCCGATGACTACCAAGAGCATGAGAGACCCATCAAGTGTTACATTATGAAAAGTAGAAACGATCAAGCAAGGAAGCGTGATATTAAAAATAATCCGTGCCAGCCCTTCGCCATCTTTTTCTTTGATGATGTTGCACCGCTTGAGAAAATAGCCGAGAGCGATAATGAGAACCGATGATAAAAATTGACTGTTAAAGCTGTCCATTTACGTAAGTCTCCTAACTATCGTGCATTTCAATCGTTTTAAACAAATATAGACTCTACCACTCTTTCGGTAAGATGAAAAGGAAAAATTCTTAGTCTGCCGATGCTTTTACTCGAATATGAAGAAGCGAGATGACTCCAGATTATCAGAGTGAGGTTACAAAAGAACAATAAAAACCCAGCTCACAATAGGAGCCGGGCAGGGAGAAGGGGGTCACTTACGTTCACGGAAAGTAACTGGATAGCTTTTTACACCGAAAACGAAAGGGCTGGGAATAGGGGTCAGCGACGTTTTCTCGAACTCGATATCCGTGAATCGCGTTAGCAGGATTTCAAGGGCGATCTGTGCTTCCAGTCTTGCGAGAGGTGCTCCGAGGCAGAAATGGATGCCAAATCCGAAGCCCATATGCGCATTCGGCTTGCGATCCGTGTGAAACGTCTCGGGATCATCGAACTTTTCCGGGTCACGATTGGCTGCGCCTACCCACGATACTACTTGCTGCCCTTCCCGGATGAGCTGGCCGCAAATTTCTACATCCTGAGTAGCTACTCGGCCGATCGCAACGATCGGAGGATAGTAGCGAAGGGTTTCTTCCACCATGCTTTTGACCAGCTCTGGCTGCTGTCGTACCTGGTCTTGAATGGCGGGCTGCTCGGTCATGAGACGGGTCGCATTTGTAATCAGATTGGTCGTGGTTTCGTTACCAGCGACGAGAAGCAGAATACAGAATCTCAAAATATCCTGCTCTTGCAGCTTTTCTCCGTCAATTTCAGCATCCAACAGAGCGGAAACAAGGTCGTCCTCAGGCTTTTTGCGCCGTTCCTCGAGAATCTTGAGAAAGTATTGCACGAGTTCAGCTTCTGCTTTATCTCTTTCCGCCATCATGTGAGCAAGTGCCGTGTCCGTGTTGTCCTCGACTCCTTTGACCATCGTATCCGACCAATCCTTGAACAGCATGCGATCCTTTGCAGGAACTCCCAATAGCTCGGCGATGACGATCACAGGCAAAGGAGTGGCCAAGTCGTAGACGATATCCATTTTTCCACGGGAAGCGACTTGATCGAGCAGTTCGTTTGTAATGGAAGTAATGCGAGGGGCGAGGTCGTTGATCGCTTTTGGAGTAAATGCCTTGTTTACCAGATTGCGCATGTGAGTATGCTTGGGCTGATCCATTGTGAGCAGCGTTTCGCCTCTCACTTCCAATCCACGCCGGGATGAAAAAGTTGCCGGGTCCTTTAAAATGCGATGGACGTCCTCATACCGAAAAACATCCCAGGATTGTCTGTCCTCGTCATAACGGACAGGTGTTTTTTCTCGCAGCTCTCGATAGATGGGAAACGGAAGCAATTGGGCGGCATTATTCGAGAGCTCTTTCATGAAAATGATGTTGCCATAGCGCTTTCCTTGTGTCTCCGTATTCAACGTAGAATTCCCCCTTCATGAAAAGAATACATACAAGCTAAGATTTCGCTGGCTGCTAGAAAATATACGAAAATGACAACGATCATCTCAGCGCTGCCCTTTCGATGAGAGCGTTTTTATTTTATAATGAAAGAACTGAATGATAGGGGTAAGGAGTAGTTTGCATGAGTGATAACCAGGGAAGCAACAACAAGCTTGTCATGTGGGGCTTCATCGGTACGATCTTGGTATGCGCGCTGTCTATGTTTGTGTTCATTTATGTCATGAGAAGTTAGCCAAAATCGACATAGTTGTACAAAAAAGAAACCGCTGAGCCGATGCGGTTTCTTTTTTGTATGCCTCTTTGGCTCGTATCGCTTAAGAAGAGACGCTCTTCACTTTTTTCGCGAATTCTTCGATTGTCAGTTGGTTGAGCTCTGAAAAGCCAGCACCTTCCAGCGCAATGCTCTTTCCCTGAAAGAGGGGATAAACGCCCTGCCACAGTCCCGACGCACTGTATAAATCAGGTGCAGAAACTCGGTGTAAAAACAGGATGTAGTTTCCTTCTGCAAGCGGACCTGGATAGGTGCGATTTAAAGGACTGCTGGCATCAGGCAAAGGCTCTACGCCTGTGCTCACCAGCTTTAGCATCCGCGCAGACGAGCCTTTCAAAATTTGTTTGATATGCAGGGTCTGCGCGTAGTTTACGAGTTTTCCTTCACGCAGGGAACGGCCTGTCGATGCAGACTGATTGGAGGTGTCTGCCCAGGCGACGACGATAAGCTCACTGTGGTTGACGAGCTCCTGCCACGTTCTTGAGGTAGCTGGATTGATACGGAGACTCCCAATATCGGTTGCCGCTATAGCAGGAGCTGCCATCGTCCCGAGAAGGAGGAGTACGAGTAAAATGCGTTTGAACAAGGTGGATACCTCCGATAGACAGTCATGTTGTTTAGTATGATCAGAGGAAGGGGAGGTATCCAGATTTTAACTTTTAGTATTATGGTAATATTTCGAAAAGGAAAAATGCATGCTATCATTGGGTCAACCCGCTTGAGAGACTCGATCAGAGAGAATAACACGAGGAGGATTCTATGAACGCACGGTTGGTCAGACGCACTTGTACGTGGTTACTTTTCATCATGCTAGTTTGGCAGGTGACAGCGGTTCCTGTCTTTGCACAAGAGGCGGTAGCAGTAAGCGGTCCTCTGGCAGCTCAAGTGGAAAAATCCCTCGCAGATTTGAGAGGGAACAAGGAGAGCCTGGGCGCGTCAGCAGGAATTGCAGTCTATGACTTGACAGAGAAAGCGTACCTATACACACATAACGAAAAGAAAAACTATACACCCGCATCCAACATGAAGCTGCCCACGACCATCTCTGCTTTGGATCGGTTGGGGCCCTCGTATCAATGGAAAACGGAGCTCTACATAGACGGGAATGTCACGCCTGGGGGGATTCTGCAAGGGAATCTGATCTTGAAGGGCTACGGGGATCCGACTCTCGCGCCACAAGATTTGCGCTCACTCGCCGATGCGGTAAAAGCAATCGGAATCAAGCAAGTACATGGGAACCTGCTCCTGGATGATAGCTACTTTGATGAAACCCGACTGGGAATCGGATGGATGTGGGACGATGAGCCTTACGGATACAGCGCGCAGATCAGCGCTCTTGCCGTTCATAAAAACTTCGTCACCGTAACTTCAAAGGCAGGTGCAAAGCCTGGAGATGCGGCCACATTGTCACTTGAGCCGAAGACCTCCTATCTTACCGTGACCAACAAGACAAAAACGGTGGAGGGTGCGGCAGCGGATATTGTAGTCGAGCGCCCACGCGGAAAAAACGAAGTGATCGTTACGGGTACGATCGGAACGGCCGCAGAACCGTATCAAGAAGATGTCACGATGGAGGACCCAGCTTTGTATGTCGGGGACATCTGGAAGCAGGAGCTGGCCGAAGCCGGAATTCAGCTTCAGCCCCAAGCAGCCATAAAAAAGACAGTAGTCCAAGGGGGAGTGCCCCTTCATACGCATCTTTCCAAACCTTTTCGCGATATCCTCGTGGAGCTGAACAAGGAAAGTGACAACTTTTACGCGGAAATGGTGCTCAAGACTTTGGGGGCCACGCAAAATGGCAAAGGGACTTCGGAAGCAGGTGCACAGGTTGTTGCAGATGTATTGAAAAGAGCAGGGATTGAGTCAGGATTCCAGATAGCAGATGGATCTGGCCTCTCGCGTTTCAATCTCATTACTGCGGAGCAAATGGTCAAGCTTCTCGCTTTCGTTCAAGATCAGGATTATCGAGAAGCTCTGCAGGCTTCTCTGCCCATTGCTGGCGTGGATGGAACGCTCCGTAATCGAATGAAGGATACTCCTGCCAAGAGCAATGTGCTTGCCAAAACAGGTTCGATGGGAGGTGTGTACAGCCTGTCGGGCTATGTAACAGCCCGAAATGGTCACAAGCTGGCATTTTCCATGATTTTCAACGGGCTGTACAAGTACGAGTACGCCCAAAAAATGCAGGATGCTGTAGCAGTACAGCTGGCCATGTATCCGGAAAACGTGTACCCTGAAGGCTTTACACCAAAGCCTGCCAAGACGTATAAGCTGTCGGCCAAGATCGATCCGATCCTGGATCAACCAGCGACAGTGGGATTAACTACGAGCGTGCTTATTCAATCCCTGGACGGTGAGGTCTTGTATGAGCGTGACGCAGATTCCTTGGTGACACCGGCTTCCAACCTGAAGCTGCTGACGACAGGAACGGCTTTGAATCAGCTGGGAGTGGATTACACCTTTCAAACGGAGCTTTATGGCGATTCGGCGATACAAAAAAGCGGCGTTCAAAACGGCAATTTGTATCTGAAAGGCTATGGCGATCCATCCCTGCACACTGAAAATGCGCTGAAGGTACAGGATGGCGTATCGATCGAACAAATCGCCAAATGGCTAAAAGACAAAGGACTCAAGCGAGTGAACGGAAATCTGGTGATGGACGAGAGCTATTTTGATGAGCAGCGTCTGGGTCTGGGATGGGCCTGGGATGACGAAAGCTATTACTACAATCCGACTCTAGGCGCCCTTGCCTTGAACCGCGGTACGGTCATGATCGAATACAAGCCGGCTGGACAGCCAGGGGAGCTTGTCAGCATGAATTTGCTACCGAAAACCTCCTATGTGCAGGTGATCAATGAATCGCATACGGTCCCGGCTGGGGAGGAAAATACGTTTGCCATTACGCGGGATCGTGGGACCAATACCATTCGTTTGAAGGGGAATCTGCCAGCCGATCACCCAGGCGATTATGAGCGGCTCCCAGTAGAAGATCCGGCAAAATACGTGGGAACCGTGCTAAAGGAAGCCCTCATCAATGAAGGTGTCAGCTTCGCTCCGAACAGCAGCGTAACAATCGGAAAAGTACCGGCAAAGGCAGTCAAATGGAATGCATTCGCTTCAAAGCCGTTACAGGAAATCGTCCGGTATTTGAACAAGCAAAGTGATAATTTCTATGCCGAAATGCTCCTGAAGACTCTAGGCGCGGTGAAAAAAGGCGAAGGCAGCGCAGAGAAGGGCGCCCAGGTCGTTCATGAGGACTTGGCTGCCAAAGGTGGAAGTATCTATTTCGACATGTTTGACGGCTCGGGATTGTCCAGATACAGTCTGGTCTCCGCACGCCACATCGTAGCGGAATTGGAGGGGATGACCCACTCTCCTGCATTTTCTGCCTACGATTCGTCTCTGCCAATTGCGGGAGTGGATGGAACGCTGAAAAACCGTTTAAAGGGAACGCCCGCGGAAAACAACCTGCATGGGAAGACCGGCTCGATGACGGGTGTAAACAGCTTGTCAGGCTATGTCACAACGAAGGGGGGCAAAAAGCTCGTCTTCTCCATCCTCGTGAATGGCTATGCAGAGAGCAGTAAAATCATGACCGAGCTACAGGATCAAATCGCGACGACACTCGCTTCCTTGGAATAAGCGGATGGGTAGAAATAAGCTGGACGTTCAGCAAAAGCTGAGGTCCAGTTTTTTCTTTTCCTCGCGTTTTCGACTGCTCGTCGTTGGGCCAACGCCGTGTCGGTGCATAGTCGGCCATCATATTTATATCCAGATGATTTCGGGCATGAGCGTTGAAACGATGAAAAGGAGGGCAGTCAAACCTTGGATTCTATACGATACGATTGGAAACGTCTGGAGGAAGTGGCCGCTGAACTGTTTGAGAAGGTCGGGGTATCAGAGAGGCATGCACAGACGGTCGCTCAATCCCTGGTTCATGCAGACTTGAGGGGAATAGAGTCGCACGGACTTTCCCGGTTGCCTATTTATCTTTCGCGCATCAAAGCTGGCGTCCTTTCGCTGAGAGAAGCACCGGAGATTGTGAGGCAAGACGGAGCTGCGGCATTGGTGGACGGCAAGAACCAGCTAGGAGCAGTGATCGGTCAGACAGCCCTGGAGCTGGCGATGTCCCTCGCAAGGCAAACAGGAATCGGCTTCGTCGGAGTCCGCCATTCCAATCACTTTGGCTCCTGTTCCTTTTACGCGGAGAAGGCGATTGAAAAAGGGTTAATTCTGCTTGTTCTTTCAAACGCACCAGAATCGATGGCACCCACAGGCGGCATTCGCCCCTTCTTCGGGACCAACCCGATCGCCATCGGTATTCCTGCGGGACAGGAAGCTCCTTTTTTACTCGACATGGCGACTAGTGTGGTAGCACGTGGAAAAATCGCTTTGGCAGCGAAAAAGGGAGAGAAGATCCCAGAGGATTGGGCGATCGATCCAGATGGCAACCCGACCACGGACCCGCAGCGAGCTTTGCTGGGCTCCCTGCTGCCGATTGGCGGAGCAAAAGGATATGGACTGGCGATGTTTATTGACATTCTGTGCGGTCTGTTGACGGGAGCTGCGAGCGGACCCGCTGTACAAAGCTTGTATGATAATTGGACACATCCGCAAAATATTGGTCACGTGTTTTTGACCATCGACATTCAGCGCTTTTGGCCGTTGACGGTATTCCAAAGCAGGATGGACGAGTACATTCGTGAAATCAAGTCTGTTCCGAAAAGAGCGGGTATCGAGGAAATTCTGATTCCTGGAGAGATCGAGCGACGAAAAATGATTGAGCAACAGGCAAACGGCGTCAAGCTATCGGCAGCAATTGCCCAGGAATTGGAGCAACTCTGTGTGGAGTACAGCGTAGATTGGAGCAAGGTGAAGATCCACGATTGATCAGATTGGAGCGGCTTCGGGTTTCACGGACAGCCGTTTCTACATAGACTGGTGTCATCGGTTTGGAAAGGAAGGATAACGGATGCAACGACACATGTGCAAAGGAAAAATCCATCGCGCGACGGTAACGCAAGCAGAGCTCGATTATGTGGGCAGTATCACAATCGATGCCCTTCTATTAAAGGCAGCGGACATCAAGCCGTATGAAATCGTCCAGGTCACAAGCCTGCGAAATGCAACACGCTGGAAGACTTATGCCCTCCCTGCGCCTGAAGGGACGGGCAAGATTTGTTTAAATGGTCCACCTGCTCATTTGTTTCAGCCAGGGGATTTGGTGATCATCCTTAGCATGGGCATGTACGAGGAGGAAGAAGTGGATCAGCTGATCCCGCGAGTTGTTTTTGTCGATGAAAAGAACCGTATTACTAAAATAGAGGAGCATCATCTTATAACGAATGGGGAGGCAGCGACATAAAACCGCCAAATGTTGGAAAGTGGAGCAAACATCAGCACATGATCAAGCATGCGTATTTGCGCGATTATCTGCCTGCCACACGTTTGTTTGCCCCAGATACGTTGTGGGAGTACGTGGAAGACTACCAAAAAATAATGCTCAAGCCATCCGGTGGCGGTGGCGGTGCGGGGATTATCCAGCTGACAGACAAAGGAAACCAGCGATATCTGGTACATGCGGGGAATGCCAAACGGATTGTAGAGGGCCGTGACAATACCGTCTCTTATGTAAAATCGCTGTTTCGGCCAAAGCCGTATTTGCTCCAGCCATTGATCCCGCTGGGGAGGATCAATGGCAGGCCGTTTGATATTCGTGTCATGGTGCAGCGCAAAACCAGCAAATCGACGTGGCTGGTTACGGGATGGGTAGCAAAGCTGGCAGGACCGGGCTTCGTCGTCACAAACGTGGCAAGGAGCCGGGGGAAGGTTTTGCCGCTTCAAACGGCCATTCGTTTATCCAATGTGGACGCACCAGATGATTTGCTGGCAGAAATCAAGAAAGTAGCATTGGCGGCGGCAGACGCACTGGGAAAGGCATACCCGACGCTGCGCGGGATCGGTTTGGATCTGGGCGTCGATATTGAGGGGAAGCCTTGGATTATCGAGGCCAATTTTCGACCGTCGCTTTCCTTGTTTCGCAAGCTGAAAGACCAGACGTTTTACCGCCGAATTATTGCCATGCAGAAATAGGAGAGTGACTCAACCACTTGTCGTACAGTTTCGTACGTAAAACAGGTGGTTTTTATTTTACTCCTTTCCTTTTTCTGTATTTTCCGTTATGATAAACGGAAAGAGAACATTTGTTCTATTTGTATGGAGGTGCTTGCATGTACTGCAATTTAGGAAATGTTTCCGTATACTATGAAACGTTCGGTGAAGGCTTTCCCATCGTGCTGATTCACGGGTTTACGCCCGATCATCGCTTGATGACTGGCTGTATGGAGCCTGTTTTCGAAAATCAGCCGGGATGGCACCGAATTTACTTGGATTTGCCGGGAATGGGACAAACCAAGGGGGAGGATTGGATCCAAGGCTCTGATCAGATGCTGGAGGTGGTGGAGCGTTTTATTGACAACGTGCTCCCAGAGGGGAAATACGTACTGGCTGGAGAATCCTACGGGGGGTATTTGATCAGGGCGTTAGCGGCAAAACAACCAGAACGAGTGGCAGGAATGCTGTTTATCTGTCCGCTCATCGAAGCAAATCCAGACCTTCGCATCCTGCCTGAAGGTCGAGTAATCGCAGAGAATCAAGAATTTTTGTCTACATTGACTGTTGATCAAATGAGTCGCTTTGCACCGCTGGCTGTCGTACAGGATCGATACAACTTTGAGCGGTTCGAAAAGGAGATTTTGCCCGGGTTACATGCTGCCGATACGGTGTTTCTGCAAAAGATACGGGAACGCTATGCGTTTTCCGTGCCGAATGAAAAAGAAATGCAGCCCTTTGACAAGCCAGTCTTGTTCTTGACGGGCAGGCAGGATCATGTAACGGGCTACCAAAATGTATGGTCCATACTGGAGCAGTATCCACGTGCCAGCTTTGCCGTGCTCGATCGAGCGGGGCATAACTTGCAAATCGAACAGAGCGGTTTGTTTACGGCCATGGTGAAAGAATGGCTGTATCGTGTTGCCGAAAGTGAAAACTTGCAATGATTTTGCAATTGCGAATATGCCCGAATGACTGGAATCTCGTATAGAAAATTGATAGAATGCCTCTCATTATGATGGGAGGATGTATGATCATCGATGATAACACTATCGAGACGAGAAGTGATTTGGATTAGTTTTATGCTATTTTCCATGTTTTTTGGTGCAGGTAATCTTATTTTTCCGCCATTTCTCGGTCAGTCTGCTGGAGAGAGCGTGTGGGTGTCACTCATTGGTTTCATTTTATCGGCGGTTGGTCTTCCCATATTAGGTGTAGTCGCCATCGCAAAAGCAGGAACATTTTACGATTTGGCGAGTAGAGTGCACCCATTGTTCGCTTTGGTGTTTCCCTTCCTGATTTACGTTTCGATCGGGCCGGGGCTTGCGATTCCGCGTGCGGGTAGCTTGGCATTTGAAATGGGAATGGCACCATTTTTGCCACAGGAGATGGTCATCTCACCGTATAGCCTGCTGGTCTACACCGTTGTATTTTTCGGTGTCGTCTTTTGGTTGAGCTTGTCTCCCTCCAAGCTTGTCGATCGCTTTGGGAAGCTGTTGACTCCTGCATTGCTTACCTTGATCGTCTTGATTTTTCTGATGAGCTTGGTAACGCCGATGGGAGCACCTACAGCTCCTGTGGAGAAGTATGCAGCTCACCCCGTCATCCAAGGCTTCTTGGACGGGTATTTGACGATGGACGCCCTGGCTGCCCTCGTGTTTGGCATTGTGATTGCCAATACTCTGCGCAGTAAAGGGGTAAATGATTCACGCGCGATATCAGCGAATATGATCAAGGCAGGTCTGGGCGCGGGATTGTTGCTGACGGTCATCTATGTGATGCTGGGGATTCTCGGTTCCCAGAGTGCATTCCTAGGTCATGCTGAAAATGGAGCTCAAATCTTGACAAGCCTGATGAATCATCTGTTCGGGGAAAGTGGAACGGTGATCTTAGGGGTCGTATTTACGATCGCCTGCTTATGTGTGTCGATTGGACTTGTTACCTCTTGCAGTCAATACTTTCAAGGTCTTTTCAGCGGACTCTCCTACCGCATCTGGGTAACGATTCTGTGCCTGTTGAGCATGGCGATTGCCAACCTGGGACTGACGCAAATCTTGAGCGTTTCTGTTCCGATCTTGGGAGCGATTTATCCAGTTGCGATCGTGCTCATCGTCCTGGCTTTGTTCGGGAGTTGGATACCAGCTTCGTCAAAAGTTTATCCGACGACAGTCGGTTTGGTTGCATGCTTTGGGATCGTAGATATGGTAAATGGGACATTCCTGAATCATCAATGGGATTTCTGGTTGACATTCTTGCCGCTGTACAAAGAGGGTGCGGGATGGATCATGCCTGCTTTGTTGGCAGCATGTGTGGGGATGCTTTTGGATTTTGGGAAAAAAGCAGCCTCTGTCTACAAGCGAGGACCTGTATCCTGATTCCAGTCAAAAGTAGTGGTATAGACAGCCTTTCGCTTATGGAAGGCTGTTTTTTTGTGTACGCACCCCAACGTTGCCAGGTAACGCGGTCTTTCGCCATAATAAGGAAAGCGAGTGGGAAAGGGACGATGTCGATGAAGGCTATACCTGTTTCCGAGGCAGAACGAATCCATCAGCTGGATGTGATTCGAGGTTTTGCCTTGTTCGGGATCTTTTTCGTGAATATGCCAACGTTTTTGCAGCCAGCTTTATTTCTCCCGGAGGACGGGTTGCCTGCTGATCATTCCATGCTGGATGTATGGATACGCCTTTTTTTCAATATGTTTGTCCAGACGAAGTTTTACACGATTTTTTCCTTTCTTTTCGGAGCAGGCTTCTATTTGTTTATGAGTAGAGCAGAGGCAAAGGGCCACAGGGTGAGTATGCTGTACATGCGAAGGCTAAGTGGATTGTTTCTCATTGGGGTGATTCATTTTTTGTTTTTGTGGTACGGCGATATTTTGCATACATACGCTCTAACAGGATTGATTTTACTGCTCTACTATCGAAAACGGGACATGCAGGTGCAAGGGTGGGCATGGTTCTGGCTGCTGAGCTTACAGCTGCTCTATGCGATGACACTCCTGCTTCCCAGTGAGCCAGACGTGCACAGAGCGATAGCGGATCAGAGGCTTGCCCAGAAAGCGATTCACGCATATACGAGCGGGAACTGGGGCGATTGGATGCAATTTCGGCTCGTGAATGAGTTTCCTCTTGTGCTGGCCAACGAATGGTTTGCGATTTGGTCGGTTCTGCCGCTCTTTTTGTTCGGATTCTCTTTTGCCAGACTTGGACTGTTTCAGCAAACGCGGCTGTTTCTGCCTGCCATCAAGCGGTTGTGGTGGCTCCTGCTGATGATCAGCTGCGTTCTGGTCGTCATGATTCCCCTGCTTCAATTTGAAGTTGTCCGCCCTCCAGCATCAGCCTTTGTATCCGTACAGGTATTTGTGGGGTGGAGTGGGCTTAGTTTGTGCGCGTTTTATATCTGTTCCTTGTTGCTGCTCTATGAAAACGAAAGGGCACGCAAGCTGTTGCTGCCGCTCGCGCCAGTGGGCAGGATGGCACTTACGAATTACTTGCTGCAAACAATCGTATCTGTAGTGGCCGCCAGATGGCTTCAACTTTACGGAGAAGCGAGTATGGCAATGGGTCTGTTGCTGTGTCTGATCGTATTTTCTTTGCAAGTGGCGGCCAGCAAATGGTGGCTAAACAGGTTTCGATATGGACCGGCAGAATGGTTGTGGCGCTGCTTTACTTACGCCACTCTCATGCCCATCAGGAAAAAAAGAGAGCTTCCTGTAAAGAACAGCTAAGTAATTGCGAGCGAACGCCTGCTTGTTTAGGGGCGTTTTTGTTTTGCTTCTAAACAGAGAAAGTGGATAAAAGTGGGAGAGTCAGGGCAAAATTTCCTTATCTTGAACAGGGAAGGGAGGGGGGCAGGTGAGTGGGAATCCGCGTAAATGGTGGAAAGCAAACAAAGGCAGGATGCAGCAGAAGCATGTGCCTTCGCACACCCCTCTGGAAAAAAACATCGCACGAAATGAAGAGATCCTGCGAACTCTCTATACAAACTGTTCTGATGTCGTCTTCCGTTCTTTTTTGATATTCGGCACAACTCCAGCTTTGATCATTTATATCGATGGCTTGGCGAACATTGAGGAAATGGATGCGCGTGTATTGGCGCCCCTGATGCAGGGTCGAGGCAATACTGAATGGCGCACGGAAGACTTCTTGCAAAAAGTCATCCCGATTTCCAAGTGGCAAGAGATTTGTTCTTTGGAAGAGTGTGTGGAATCAATAGCAAGCGGGTATCCTGTTCTGCTCATCGATCAGCAGGAGAAGGCGATTTCGATTGGGTTAGCTAAATGGGAGAAACGAAATGTCGAAGAACCGGTAGCAGAAGGCGTCGTGCGGGGACCGAGGGAGGGCTTCACAGAGTCAATCACGGTCAACACCTCTCTGCTGCGACGATTAATAAAAACACCGGCATTGAAGATGGAGCGGAGAGAAATTGGGGGGTATACCAAGACCTGTATCATCGTTACCTATATCGAAGGATTAGTCGAACCGTCTTTGGTAACGGAGGTCAATTCTAGATTGAGCCGCATTGAAATTGATGGCATTTTGGAAAGCGGCTATATCGAAGAGCTGATAGAGGATCAGCCGTCTTCCCCTTTTCCACAAATACTGAGTACAGAGCGACCAGATGTCGTATGCGGAAACCTGCTGGAAGGGCGCATCGCCATTCTCGTGGATGGTACTCCTTTCGTATTAATTGCACCGACTACTCTCTTTTCCTTGCTTCAATCCAGTGAGGATTACTACCAGCGATCTCTTGCCAGCACGGCGATCCGGTGGCTGCGCTATTTCTTTACTGCCATGTCCTTTGTCCTTCCTTCCCTTTATGTCGCATTGATTACGTATCATCACGAAATGGTACCGACTTCGCTGTTGATCAGTATGGCCTCTTCACGCGAAGCTGTGCCTTTTCCTGCCCTTGTCGAGGCGATGATCATGGAGGTTACATTTGAGGCACTTCGCGAGGCGGGTGTTAGACTCCCGAAACAAGTGGGTGCAGCTGTCAACATTGTCGGGGCACTGGTGATTGGACAGGCTGCCGTGCAAGCGGGACTCGTTTCGGCACCGATGGTCATTGTCGTGGCCATTACGGGGATTGCCTCCTTTATGATCCCGCACTACATCGCAGGCATCTCGATTCGTTTACTGCGTTTTCCCATGATGCTTCTGGCAGGGACACTGGGATTGCTAGGTATTATGTTAGGAGTGATTATGGCGGTGGTTCATTTATGTTCCTTACGTTCCCTAGGCGTTCCCTATCTGAGTCCTGTGGGCCCACTGCGGGTGCAGGAGCTGAAGGATACGTTGGTTAGAGCCCCCTGGTGGATGATGGATACACGCCCGAAGTTGTTGGGAGAGGCTAATCCTCACAGGCAGGCACCCGGTATGAAGCCAGGGCCATCGAATGGCGGCGATGCTACATGAGATGGGGAGTCGTCCTCAGTATGACCGTATTGGCTGTCGTATTGATCGGATACGAGTGGCCACGACTGAAAAAGCAGCCGCGAAAGGACAAGCTGGTCTTTCTCAGCCTGATTCTGATCGCGTGGACACTCTCGCTTTTTGATTTGCCTAACATACCTGGCCCGACAACGATGGTACAGACTCTCTTTAAGCCGTTTGCGATTTTATTAGAGTGATGGGATGGAGAGGAGGTGGGCACATGCTGGAGAAGGGAAAAATCTCAGCGTCCCAGATGGGAATGATGCTGTTTCTGGCAGTTGTTGCATCAGGGGTGATGTCGATCCCGGGGATCACAGGAAAGTATGCGCATAATGACCTTTGGCTCTCCCCGATCTGGGCAGCCCTGATGGGAACTGTAACAGTTTGGATTGCTCATCGACTGCATTGTATGTATCCGGAAAAAACGTCCGTTCAGTACAGTGAGGAGGTCGTAGGGAAGGTGGCGGGAAAAGCAATCGGTTTTCTGTTCATCTTTTTTTACCTGCATTTGTCCGGCTTTGTCGTCCGCAGCTATGCAGAGTTCATCGTCCAAAACTTTCTTCACAAGACTCCCATCAGCGTCGTTATTATTACGATGATTTTTGTGTGTACATGGGCAGTCAGAGCTGGCATCGAAGTCATTGGGCGAACGGCTCAGCTGTTCTTTCCGGTTTTCCTGATTCCGGTCTTATTTATTCCTCTTCTCCTCAACAACATGAAGCTGGATTATCTGTTCCCCATGCTCGAGCACGGCTTGGTTCCCTCGATAAAAGGGGCCTTGGTACCCGGTGGGTGGTTAAGTGAGATGTTTCTCCTATCGTTTTTGCTGCCCTATGTGCGCAATCAGGAGAAAGGAAAATCGAGCGCGCTGTATGCGGTAATCGGTGTGACGCTGCTACTTACGATGATCAACTTTTTCATTCTATTTGTGCTCGGCAAACAGATTGGCGATTTCCTTTTTCCCGTCATGGTTGCCTTTCGATACATCAGCGTGGCGGAATTCTTTGAGAACATGGAGTCCCTCGTCATGGCGATTTGGATTTTGGGGATGTTCGTGAAAATTTCCATTTTCTATTATGTGACGGTACTGGGTGCGAGCCAGTGGTTTCGGATGAGCGACTATCGATCCCTCGTCCTTCCCATCGGATTTTTTGTCGGCCTGTTCAGCTTCTGGTCTTTTCCCAACTTCAATACGGGGCTTTATTTTGACATCTATGCTTTTCCGTTTTACGGCCCGTTAATCCAGACTGTCCTGCCGCTGTTTCTATTGATCATCGCCGCTTTGCGAAAAAAAGGGCAAAGTCAAAATCAAAATCTCACGGCTGCAAAGCACAAATAGGAACGGACGACGAGAGGAGGGGGAGCGATGCTGGAAAAGGGGAAAATTACCGCTACGCAATCTGGAATGATCCTGTATCCGATCATCATGTCGACGGCCATGATAGCCGGTCCGAGCTTGATGATGAAGCATGCAATGCAAGATATGTGGATTACCCCGATCTGGGCATCGTGCAGCGGCTTTTTGGCACTCTTTATTGCCAAACAATTGAATCAGCGCTATGTCAACATGACGATCATCGAACAAAGTCAGCAGATCGCGGGAACCTTTTGGGGGAAGGGGATCGGCTTTTTCTACGTTCTCCTGTTCCTGCAAATCAATGGTTTTATCGTACGCGAATACGCCGAATTCATCGCTTTGTTTTTAAACGGTACTCCCTTGAGTATCGTTTCGTCGGCTTTGGTCCTTGTAAGTGCTTTTGCCGTGCGAGGGGGAGTTGAAGTGATTGCGAGATCAGCTCAGATTTTCTTTCCGTTTTTTGTCGTCCCTTTTTTGATCATGATTTTGCTCATTTTGAAAGACTTGGAGCCGCAAAATATATTGCCGATTCTGGACAATGGTCTATTGCCTACGATTCGCGCAGCGGTTATTCCCCAAGGCTGGTTTAGCGAAGTGTTTCTCCTATCGTTTTTGCTGCCCTATATGAGTGATCGGACAAATGCTAAGAAAGCAGGGGTGGTGACCATTCTCGCCTGTCTGGTCACGATGATCGTTTCCAATCTGATCACCCTTTTCGTATTCGGTGATGTGACGATGACATTGCTTTTTCCCATCATGGATATGGCGAGGTATATTAGCGTCGCTGACTTCTTTGAAAACCTGGAGTCAGGGGTCATGGCCGTTTGGGTGGTCGGGGCATTCGTCAAAGTTACACTCTTCTATTACGTGACGGTATTGGGCACGGCGCAGTGGCTCAATCTGTCAAACTTTCGCCCGATTGTACTGCCCGTCGGATGGCTGACGATACTCTTTTGCTTTTGGGGAATCCCCGACTTTTCTACTGTAGGGGAAATCAATTCCTTTGCGATCCCGTTCCTTTTAATGATATTTTTCGTGTTCATACCGGGTAGTTTGCTGCTTCTATCGACGCTGACTGAAAAGCGGAATCGAACAAAAGGAGTGGACACGGGGTGAAAGTCAAATGTCTTTGGATTAGCATCTGCTGTCTTCTCGTAGCGGGCTGTTGGGATCGAACGGAAGTAAACGACCTCGCTATTATTACTGCAGCATCCGTAGACAAGGCGAAGAATGAGGAAATTACCCTTAGCGTACAAATATTTCTCCCGCGAGCATTGGGTGGCGGTGCGGGAGGAGCAGGGGGGACGGGTGGAGGGCAGGGAAAGCTGACGACGATGCGAAACAGCAATGGACCGAATATTGCTGATGCAATCTCCAAGCTGCAGGCAAAAATTCCGCGGCAAATATTTTGGGGGCACTGCAAAGTCTACATTTTTGGAGAAGAAATAGCCAAACAAGGCCTCGCCGACCACATCGATTTTCTTGTCCGCCATCCAGAGCCGAGGAATCGCGCGTATTTGTACATTTCCAAAGGGGAAGGGCTGGATACGCTGGATATTACCCCTTCCTTGGAGCGCTCCACGGCTGAATCCCTGCGCGAATACGCAGACCTGCATATTGGTATGGCTGTGACCCTGGTGGATTTTCGTAATATGCTGCGTGGGGAATCGGAGGCTGCTGCCATTCCGATCATCGAGAATGGGAAGAAGCTGCAGAAGCCGGAAGATATTCAAGTCAAAGCTGTGATGGTAGGAACGGCCATTCTCAAAAGGGATAAAATGATCGGCTCCTTGACTTTGCATGAAACGCGTGGACTGCTATGGCTGCGAAATGAAATGAATAAAGCCGCCATCTCTGTACAATTGAACGGCGTAGAAGGAATCGTTTCTGTCAATCCGATTCGAACCAAAACAAAGCTTATTCCCCATCTGGAAAACGGGAAATGGTCCATGCTGGTGCACGTGGATACCGAAGGCGATGTGGTGGAAAACGGGACCCGCTTGAATCTGATGAAGCCGGAGCTCTTGGCATTGGTGCAGAATGCCGTACGTGCAGATATTGAAGCTCGAATGAGGATGACGCTAAAGGTACTCCAGCAAGAGCTGCAGACAGATGTGGTGAATTTCGCAGCTGCCTTTCATCGAGAGTATCCGAAAGAGTGGGAGAAGGCCAAGGGCCAATGGGAGAAGATTTTCCCTCAAATCGAGATCCATACGCAAATAAACGTAAACATACGACGCCCCGGTCTAATATCTGTACCTGCAGGAGTGCCTCAGGAGGAAATTAAAAACGATGAATAAAGTCATTGTGGGTCATTTTTCCAATTTAGGGCAATCTAAAGGTAGGGATGGAGTAGAACGCTTTAAAAGGGGCAGTAAACATGAATGGAAATTGGCTTTACTTCCTTCTCGGTTCTTTTGTCGGAACCTTACTGGCGAGCCTGTTGATCGGTGTCATGATATTCCTCTTCTTTCGCCCTGCTGTCCAATGGCTGCTCGGCAAATTCATGAAACGGCTCATGGCGGATAGATATCCGGAAAATGTGTTCGAGATGATTTCTGCGATGAGAAAGATCAACCCCCAAATCGTTTTGGAGAACAGCTTGCGGGCAGGGTCGGGACAAGTCATTGAACGACCGTTTGGCAGCCCGAGGAAATTTCTGAACTTTGACGGGCTTGTGTTTTCACCCGCTCAGCTTGCCATCTTTCCAGCACCCGAAGATGCAGATGTCGATCTGCGTATCACGATCGGTCCTAAGGCCAAAAAACCACTGACGCTTGATTTGCCCATCATGTCTGGTGCGATGGGATACGGGATTGGTATCAGTGAGAAAGTAAAGATTGCCATCGCGAAAGGAACAGCAGCGGCTGGAACGCTGACCAATACGGGAGAAGGTCCGCTTTTGCCTGAAGAAAGGCAGTTCGCCAAGCATTTGATTATCCAATACAGCTCGGGAAAGTGGGCAAAAGAGCCGGAAACTTTACGCAAAGCGGATGCTATCGAAATTCATTTTGGCCAAGGAGCCTCTGCTGGCTCGGCTAGCTTTATCCCTGCAGAATACATTCAAGGAAGAGCGAGTCAGATCATGGGGGTAGAAGGCGAGGAGGTAGTCGTTATCCCTTCGATTCATCCGGATGTGCAGCGTGCAGCGGACTTGCCGGTATTGGTAGAAAAACTGCGTACTTTAACCGGTGGGGTACCCATTGGAGTGAAGATATGCGCAAGTGCAGTGCTTGAAGAAGACATGGAAATCGCCATCCAGGCAGGTGTCGATTTTATCAGCATTGACGGCGGACAGGCAGGTACGAAAGGGAGTCCGCCTATTTTGGAGGACGACTTTGGGTTGCCCACGATTTACGCATTATCGAGGGCGGTGCGTTATTTGAAAGATCGAGGAGTCAAGGATCGTATCACCTTGCTGTCTGGGGGCGGGTACGCAACACCCGGTGATTGCTTGAAGGCTTTAGCGCTTGGGGCGGACGGCATTTACATGGGAACCGCGGTCGTATGGGCGTTGACCCACGATCAAGTGATAAAAGCGATTCCCTGGGAACCGCCTACGGAGCTGACCTGGTATCCTGGGAAGCTGAAAGACAAGTTTGATACAGAGGAGGCTGCCGGGTATCTAGAAAACTTTTTTGCCTCGTTTGCAGAAGAGATGGAGATTGCGATTCTCGCATTAGGCAAAACGTCGATAAAGGATGTGACGGCAGCCGATTTAGTAGCACTCGATGAATGGACCAGCAAAGTAACGCAGATTCCCCTCGCCTATGAGCCGAAAGCGAAATCTGAAACGAAGCGCACAGGGGAAGAGGCGTGACATGGAAGGAGGGCTTCCCATCAAATCGACTATTCATCCGATCAAGTGGCCTTCTGATCAGAAGGGCTGGATTATGAGGCAGACGTGGGAGCATTTGTTGTTTGCTCATTGGGTAGTTCCCTTTGATGTTTTGCGAAAGCTGGTTCCCGATTCACTGCAGATCGATACCTTTGAAGGACAGGCATGGGTGAGCATCATCCCTTTTATGATGACGGGTGTGCGCCTGCGTGGCTTACCTCCTATTCCATTTACGACCACCTTTCCAGAGATCAATGTGCGCACCTATGTGAAGCTGGGACAAAAGTCTGGAATCTACTTTCTCTCCTTGGATGCCTCCAAGCCGATGATTACAGCCATTGCAAAACAATGGTACCGCTTGCCTTATGCTCGCGCTGCGATGCAAGTTGTGCAGGGGAGTGAAGGGCTTCATTTTCAGTCCAGAAGATGGGGGAAACCAGATGGGGCGGAGGCATTTCATGCAAGCTACCGGCCTGTGTCGGATTGCTTCTTTGCCGAGAGTGGAACTTTGGAATATTGGCTGACAGAGCGCTACACATTATTTTGTGAATGCAGTCGTTCGAAAAAGATTTTCCATGCGGATGTGTATCATGAGCCGTGGCGGCTGCAAAAAGCTTCTCTAGAGCTTCAAGAGAACACGATGACGCACGCTGCCTTTTCCTTGGAGGGAGCGCCACAGCTAGCCTTGTATGCGAGAGGAGTACAAAGCCTCGTGTGGCCGATCAAACCGGTCAAATCGGAGGGGAAGCCCTCTTGGTAAAACACTGGCAATATTTGTTTCTCATTTGCAGCCTTTTGCTGCTCACGGGCTGCTGGGACCGCATTGAGCTTAACGACGTGGCGATCGTAACCGCTGCAGGAATTGATCGCGGAGAACACAACGAGATTGAACTGTCCATCCAGGTCTTCATCCCCCGTGCGTTGAGTGGGGGTGGTGCGATGCAAGGAGGGGGATTGCAAAGTATAACGCTGGTTCGTTCCGCAGAGGGAGTCAATATCGCCGACGCCATGTCAAAAATCCAGATGAAGATTCCACGGATGATCTTCTGGGGGCATTGCAAGGTATACCTGTATGGCGAAGCGATTGCGAAAAGCGGAATCACAGAGCTGGTTGATTATTTGGCAAGACATCCTGAACCGAGAAATCGGGCATTCATGTACGTCAGCAAAGGGAAGGCAGCAGATGTGCTAAAAGTCGCACCGGAAATCGAACGCTACTCGGCAGAAACGGTACGAGAGCTGTCAGGTTTGCATGTCGGAATGGAAGTCACATTGATCGATCTGCTGAAAATGCTGAAAGGCCCTTCCAAGGCAGCTATCCTTCCCATCATTTCCCTGTATGCTACCAAGGGATCCGAATCGAAGCTGAACCCGTACTTGATGGGGAGCGCCGTATTTAAAGAAGGCAAGATGATCGGTCAGCTTACGGAGCGTATGACGAGGGGAGTCATGTGGGTCCGTAATGAAATAGCGGCGACGACCGTTACCGTAAAGGCGAAAAACGAGAAGGGATTTGTCTCGTTGAACCCGATTCGAGAGACGACCAAGCTCACCCCCGTCATACAGAATGGGAAATGGAAAATGATAGTCGCGATCGAAACCGAAGGAGACCTGATTCAAAACGGTACCAATCTCAACCTGGTCAGTCCAGATCTGTTGCACCTTATGCAGGTCGCTTTACGCAAGGACATCGAAACGAGAATCAAGAGAACACTCCAGCATGTCCAGCATGGCATGAAAGCCGACATCTTTGGCTTCGCTACGCAATTTCATCGAAAGTATCCGAAAGAATTCGCCGCAGTCAAAGACAGGTGGGAGGAAAAGTTTCCGACCCTCGATATCGAGCTGAAGATTTCTTCCTACATCAGAAGACCTGGCCTCATCACCATACCAGCGGGCATACCTGAATCCGAGGTGAGACAGAAGTGAAGTGGGGAGCCATTCTTGGCATATCGTTGATCGTAGGGCTATTGATCGCAATGGAGTGGAATTCATTATGCAGAAGCTCCTGGAAAACTAGGGTAGCTTATGCCGTTCTCGTGCTCGCGGGTTGGTTCATCGCGATCCTTCTGGTTCACAATCCTGATTTACCAGGGATGACACAAGTGCTCGAAGTAATCTACAAGCCAATCACTACCTTTTTAAAAATCAACTGACAGCAGGGTGAGCGAGCATGCAGGAAAAGCAATACATTACGGCAGCCCAAATGGGAATGATGATTTTTCCGGTAATGGTAGCCACCGCAGATTTGCTTGTTCCCGCTACGACTGCCCGACAAGCTCAACAGGATATGTGGATGTCGCCAATGGTTGCTTCGCTCGTCGGGTTTCTTACGGTCTATCTCGTTTTTCAGCTGCATAAGCTCTTTCCGGATGAGAGCATTATTCAATTCAGCGGCAAAATTGTAGGCACCTTCCTGGGGAAGCTGTGCGGTTTGTTGATTCTGTTTGATTTCCTGTACTGCAACGGGAATATCATCAGACAGTATGGGGAATTTATCGTCGGTTCCTTCCTTTTAGAAACGCCAGTGCTAGTTGTGGTCAGCAGTATCGTCTTCCTATGTGCGATTACAGTGAGAGCTGGGGTAGAGGTCTTGGCTAGAACTGCACAGGTGTTCGTTCCGATCGTGGTGGTTCTCTACGCAGCTTTGCTTCTTCTCATGATTCCTTTTATGAAAATCGATAACCTGTTTCCTATGCTGGAGCATGGAGTGATCCCGGTTCTTCGCGGTGCGTACACTCCCCAAGGCTGGTTTAGCGAGGTGATCCTCTTTTCGTTTGTGCTGCCTTTTAGCGCCAATGAAGAAAAAGGGATGCGCACCGGTATGGTAACGGTAGGGATGGGAATGCTGGCTCTAACCAGTATCAATCTATCTACGCTGCTTGTTCTAGGAGAAGAAGTACCGTACATGACGTATCCGTTTTACAGCGCCATCCAAATGATCAGCTATGCGGATTTCTTTGAAAATATCGATTCCATCGTGATTGCTACCTGGGTCACGGGTGCATTTATCAAAATTTCCATTTTCTACTTCGCCTTGGCTCTTGGAACGGCTCAATGGCTTCGGCTCGAAGATTATCGACCAATTGTACTCCCGCTTGGCCTTTTGCTGGTTGTGTTCAGTTTTTGGGTTGCCCCTAATTTATCCCAGCTTGCTACCAATATCCAGACGATCATTGGCATTCAAATGACAGGTTACTTTACACTAATCCCGCTCTGCTTATGGATCATCGCGCATCTGAGGAAAAAGAAACGGATAGATCCTCCCAAGACGATGACATCTCCCCCTGCAAAAGAATAGGGGATCAGGAAAGAGTCGCCGATGCCAATCCGGGCATCGGCTTTTGTTTTGTGGTAGACTTGTCGGGGGGTTATGAGGAAGGTAAGATAAAAAGAAATCCAAAAGTGATTAAAATTGGAAAGGTTTAGGGGATTAGGGATGACCAGAAAAGAAAGAATCGCAGAACTAGATCTGATTCGTTCCTTCGCTTTTCTTGCTGTTGTCTATCAGCACGTCATCGGCGTGTACATAAGGCGGCCGGGAGTAGATGAACAAACTGCGATCATTTACGGGATGCTTTTTCATCTGTTGAAATTTGCGGTACCCGCGTTTATTTTCATGACTGGCTTGGTACTGTTTTATAACTATTATGAGCGGATTTCCTATTTGTCCTTCATTCGGAAAAGAGTCACAGAGATTCTGGTGCCATACGGGATTTGGTCGGCCATCTACCTGGCATTGCAAACAAGACCTCCCCAGAGTGGCTCTGAACAGGCGTGGCATATCTTGAAAAGTATCCTGACGGGAAGTGCTTCATACCATCTGTGGTTTGTCGTGATGATTTTTCAGTTTTATTTCCTGTATCCGTTTTGGCAGTCTCTCTTTCGCACCCTGCGTAAATGGGCGAGCACGAGAGGAAAAGGGATTGCCATCATTGTTTTGGTCGGAATTGTGTACAGTTTCATCGTTTGGTTTTCGGCTCGGTACATTCCTGCGCATGGTTTTCGTTTTCATCTCGCATGGATGGACTCGTACTGGATCAAGTATCGCGATCGCAATGCCTTCTACTACTTCTTTTATTTCCTCATGGGAGGGACGGCTGCGGTCACACTGGGTACGTTTCGGCATGCCATCACACGATATTGGGTCTGGATCAGCGGCTGCTTTCTCCTTTTATTTGCCTATATCGGTTATGAGCTATTTCGCGATTCTGGCACTGGGCATATCAATTTAAACGTGGCGACATCCTTGAAGCCCTCCATGTTTCTTTATACTGTTGTACAGCTTTTACTCGTATACAGGATCGCTTTGTGGACTGGAGAGTGGAAGGGGAGCAAATGGTTTGCGATGCTCGGCAAATACTCCTATGGGGCCTATTTGATTCATGCCTTGGTGCTGACATATTTAATGAAAGGACTCACGGCGCTCCAGCTTTTTCATAATAGCTTGTTGGGAAGCTTCGTTGCGTTTCTCCTATGTTCGGTCTTGTCCTTTGCCATCTCGTATGGACTGGGAAGATTGCCATTTGGCGCTTGGCTGGTGGGAGCAGCAGAGAAAAAAAGAAAGACTTCGTCCGTACAACCAAAAGATTTGCCATATGCTGGCTGAGGAAAAAGGTTTTTTCTAGTCAATGGAAAATAATAGCAGATAGTGAAGGAGGAGAGAATCCACTATGCTGCTCGCCTATTTCCAGTTAGCCATATCCATGGCATTCGTTGGCATCAATATTTCGATCGGAAAGGAGATCGTCTCACACATCCCTGTATTCCTGTTTTCGGAGCTGCGGTTCCTGATTGCTCTTCTGATTCTGCTGCCGCTGCTCTCCATGCGGGGAGAATGGAAGTCATCCTGGAGCAAAGAAGAGGGGGCTGTCTTGTTCTGGCAATCGTTTTTTGGGGTCTTCCTGTTCAGTATTTGCATGCTGTACGGTGTCAAATGGACGACGGCGACTTCTGCCGGGATTATTACCAGCACGGTACCGGCTTGCATCGCTCTTTTGTCTTTTTGGATTCTCAAAGAAAAGCTGCTGCGAAACAGTTTGTGGGCGATCGTGCTATCGGTATGCGGGATCGGCTTGATCACCTTTTCGGGCGAAAGTCAGGCGTTGTCCAGGATCAGCATGCTAGGGAATCTGCTTGTGTTTCTAGCTGTGATCAGTGAAGCGTTGTTCACCATTTTTGCGAAGCGACTATCTGGAAAAATTACGCCGTTTCAGATGACGGCAGCGATAAATGGGATCAGCTTCGTTTTGTTTCTTCCCTTTGCGATCGCAGAAGGAATGAGCTTCTCATGGGGGAGTGTAATGCGTTCTCGGGTCTATTTACATCGGCACGAATACGAACGATAAACAAGCTGGGGCTATCGCAAAAGAATAGGTGGTACGTAGAGTACCTGAGAAAAGCGTTCTGGCTCCTTGCCCAAGGCGCTTTTTTATTTGGTTGATAAACATCTGTTGCCAATTGGACAGAAGACGGCGTTCATCGTTATGGGAAAAAAGGGAAATCATAGGGGTAATTCTTGGAAGCTACTTTTCCAAATGAGGAGATATCAGCATGAAACAGTCATTTGGACGTATCGGAATGAGCTTGCGCTAGAAGAAGAGCATGAATCGATCATCGGTCAGAATCATGAGTGCCGGTTCTCTGAAACGGTAAAAAACCAGTCATTCCTGCTTAACAAGGAATGACTGGTTTTGGTTTCGGGCCGAAGAGCGTTGCCTTCTGGCTTATTTGATGGCTGCTTTTTCGAGGTCTTTGACACCGCTGTAAATCATGTCGAACAATTCGTCGATCCCGTTCTCTTCGATGCAAGAGAAGGCGACACGCAGATCCGTTTCACCGAGTGCGATCGTACCTACGCCGTATTGATCCAGCAGATGCTGGCGGAGCGTCTCGGAATCCACCGTTTTGAGCTTCAAGCACATAAAGTAGCCGGAGTTAAATGGGTAGTAGCCCCATGCATCATCGAACTTGCCGCTGTCGAGGATGTGCTTGACGCGGTTCGCACGGCCTTTCATGATATCGAACTTCTCTTGTTTTTGCGCTTGGAACTCGGGCGAATTGAGTGCATGCAAAACAAAAGTCTGGGAAGGATGCGGTCCGCTGGAAATGGTAGCGCGGATAACCCCCATGGTTTTTTGCTCCAAAGCGCTAAGCAGGTCGCTGGAAGGATCAGCAAACGTAATGAAGCCTACGCGGAAGCCCCAGACGTACTCTTCCTTGGTAGCCCCGTCCACTTTGACCGGAAGCACGCGAGGATGCAACCCGCACAGGTTCGCGAACAAGGATTCTTGCATGGAATCTTCGAAGAACAGACCAAAGTAGGCATCGTCTGTTACCGTTACGATGTTGATGCCAGCTTCTGCGCCTTCTTTTAGTGCTGCGAGGATTTCTTTGCCCTCTTCAGCACCAGGTGTATATCCGGTTGGGTTGTTGGGGAAATTCAGGACGACGATGGCTTTCCCTTTCTCTTTTTGCGCAAGGATCGCATCGCGAAGCCCAGCAGCGTTGAATTTCATGTTGTCGTTGTATAGTGGATAATGGACGATCTCGGCACCGCGGCGGATGGAAAAGGTCAGCTCGTAGTTTTCCCAGTTTTTATCTGGAATGATCACGCTGTCGCCAACATCTGCAAACAAGTCAGCAACGATGCTAAGTCCATGAGTAAGAGCGTTGGTTACGATGGGGTTGCTGAACGATTGGTTCGCCAGAGAAGGCTGTTCCTCGATCATTTTTTTGCGCCAAGCGGCACGCAGCTCAGGCTTCCCAGCTGGTGGGGCGTATTCGTAAATGTCTTTCGGCTGGTAAGCGGACAGTGTATCCTGGATGACTTTCAAATGCATGGGTTGTCCGTTCTCCAACGCGATCCCGATGGTTGCATTGTATTTCTTCGCTTTCGCTTTTGCCTCGGCAGATTGGCTGAGGATTCCCTCTTTAGGGAAATAGATCAGCTTGGCTAGATTGGACAACATTTCGTAAACATGTGGATTATCACGCTTAATGGTTGCATTCAGCTGTGCTGCTAATGCGTGCATGGTAGCCTCCCTCTTCAAGTAAAACATCTGTATCGTTTACCAATAAAGATAGCGTATATGCATCCATTTGTCATCTAGAAGGGGGACGATTTTTCTGATATTTGTACGGATTTCCTTTGACAGATGAAAAAGGCTTTGCTACGTTGAAATCGTAACAGAATGGCACGGGAGGGATTTTTATGGCTGAGCGGATCATTGTTCGCTTGGGTGACCCCATTTTGCGGGAACGGTCGAAAGCAGTTTCGTCCGTCAATGCAAATACAGAAAAGATACTGAATGACATGGCGCAAACCATATACGCTGACAAAGGACGGGCAGGCCTGTCTGCCATCCAAATTGGTATTGCCAAGCGATTGATTGTGATGGACTGCGGCGACGGTCTGATCGAATTGATCAATCCGGTCATGCTTGAAATGGACGGGGAGGAAGAGGGGCCAGAAGCTTGTCTGTCGATTCCAGGAGTCGTTGGCATCGTCAAGCGGGCCACATACGTTAAAGTCCAGACTCTGAACCGCAAAGGCGAAACCATTACGCTCGAGGCAGAAGGGTTTACGGCACGCTGCTTTCAGCATGAGATGGATCATCTGGAAGGCATTTTGTTCATTGATTATGTAAATGAGCTGTACTCTGCAAAAACGGGAAAAAAATTAAAACCGCAAGACGCCAATCCGATTCTCATGCAGCAAAGACGTGTGGTTCGATAAGCGAATTGCAGGCAGGATGGGGAAAGCATGAAACGGTGGAATGTAGTGATTACAGGCTTTGGTACTGTGGGCAAACAGGCAGCGCGGCTGCTTGCACAAAGACAAGGGTATTATCGGGAGAAGTATGATGCCGATGTGCGTTTGGTCGGTGCCGTCCGCTCAACTAGCGGTCTTTATGATGTGAATGGATTGGGAGAGGAAGCGTTGCTCGAGTGGGGAGCTGCTGGGAAAAGAGGGGACAGCACCTTCTCTGGGTGCGAATTCCTCGCGTCTAGTCACGCGGATATCCTCATTGAAACCGGCCCGTCCGATCTGAAAACAGGCGGACCCGGACTGACCTACATAAAGCAGGCTCTCGAGCAAGGGATGCATGCGATCGCCGTATCAAAAGGGGCGTTGGTTGTAGACTATGCTGGTTTGTCGGCATTGGCGAAACAAAAAGGCGTCAACCTCAAGATCAGTGGCGCGACAGCAGCGGCACTTCCGACAATCGATTTGCTGCAGTACAATTTCGCTGGCTGCCAAATACTTGGGATCGAAGGCGTCTTCACAGGCACAACCAATTTTGTTCTGACCAAAATGATGGAAGAAGGCATTACGAGCGAAGAAGCCATTTTACGCGCGCAGCAGATGGGAATAGCCGAGCCGGACCCATCCTTTGATATCGATGGCTGGGATACAGCTTGCAAGGTAACGATTCTTGCCAACGCTGCATTTGATGCGCAGGTAAAGTTGAGTGACGTTTCGCGGGCAAGTGTTCGTGAGGTAACGGACGAGCAGATTGCCTCATGGAAAGCAGCGGGCTTGACGCCGAAATTGATCGGTTCCATTCAAAAAACACCGCAAGGCATAAAGGCTGCGGTAGAACTTCAGGCAGTGGACGCTGCACATCCATTTGCAACCGTTAAAGGTACCACGAAAGCGGTTCGCGTGGAGACCGATGTGATGGGGGAGCTTCTCGTTATCGGAGGAAAGTCCGATCCGGTTGCCGCCGCTGCTGCCGCTTTAAAGGATCTGGAGCATATCATAAGGGGCCAGCGCGCATACTAAGCGGGTATTATATTACAACGGTCTGAAGAGGAAGGGGATAGCAGCATGACTCAACAAAACGATGTGAGCGCTGAGATGCAACAAGTATCTGCCTATCCGACCAAGCAAAAAATGCACCAAAAAGACGTAGCGCTGCTGGAAGGGCAAGACTTTAGCTATACACCGAAACAGACGCAAAGCGCAGAAGACCAACAACAAACGTAACAAAAGAAAGCCGAGCACCCTGTGGAGAGTGACTCGGCTTTCGCTTTTTTCATTATCCGATAAATTCTTGTACCCAGTAACCGTTGATGTAGCCTACGCCGATTTTCGTGAACGATGGGTTCATGATGTTTTGACGGTGGCCTTCACTGTTCATCCATTGGTTCATGACTTCTTCAGCTGTGCGTTGACCCATAGCGATATTCTCACCAGCAGTCATAAAAGAAACACCAAACTGCTTCATCATGTCAAAAGGAGAACCGTACGTTGGGCTCGTATGGTCGAAATAGTTGTTGTTGGACATATCAGCCGCTTTTGCCTGTGCGACGTTGTTCAGGGAAGCATCCATTTCTACAGGCTTCAGACCTGCTTTTGCGCGCTCCTGGTTAACCAGATCCGCGACCTGCTTCACCACTTCAGAAGCTTGTACTTGCTGCTCCGCATTCTTATCAGGCTGCACCGCTGCTACAGGAGTCTGTTGAACCGGTGCTTGCTGAACAGGTTGTTGTTGAACGGGCTGCTTCGCAGGTGCTTGTACTGGCTGTTGCATTTGTACAGGCAGTTGATAACCAAACTGCGGCGCGAACTTCATTTGCGGCATGTATTGAAACCACTGAGCCTGCTGTGGCATTTGAATAGGTGCTGCCGTTTTCAGTGGGCAATTCGTTGCTTCAGCGGCAGAAGCTGTGTTAGAAAAGCCGGAGAGGGCAAATCCCAATCCCAAAGTTGCGATCGCAATAGTTCCGAGGCGTTTCATATTCACATCGTCTCCTTTTTTTGGCCTACGAGGTTAGTTGACGGATTCGGGTTGAGGAAACAACCCTACGCACTATGGCGATTCACCCCATGCAGATCTCTCATCTGCAAAAAAAGATCCCCCGCACTTCCATTCGAGAGGAAGTTTCGGCTGTTTGATTTGGCATGACCCAGAATAACAGACCTTTGCGAGAGAAAGATAGGAGTAATATTTGGAAGAAAAACACCCTCTCATAAGAAAAGAGGGTGCTTCCACATGCTTATTCTGACTGCATTCGATCTGCATTCCAGGCCGTTAAGCCGCCTTCCAGAGCCGATGCACGATATCCTTTCTCCCTTAAAAGAGCAGCCGCTTTTTGCGCTTTGTTTCCTGATGTACATAAGGTGATGATCGTAGCGTCGGCACAGGCTTCTGCTGTTTCTTTTGGCAAAGCTTGATCCTGTTCCTTCATATGTATGTAAGACACGTTCTTGGTAGCAAGCCCTGGTACGTGGAGGCTGCCTGATTGATACTTCTCTACATCCCGAACATCTAGAATGATTAGCTTCGCGTTTTCTTGTAGTAACTGTTCGAATTCACGTTTGTTTATGGTAGGTTTATTCAATCGTATCACTCCTTACACTGATTGTATCAGAAGCATAAAAATATGGCATGGTGCAGTGAGCTGTTGCTTTTACTGGACAGGCATGGTAGAATAAATTTGCTACTTGAAAATCCGATCGTAATATCCACGTGCGCAGATAGAGGATCCCTTACGTTTTTTTGAATGCCCGATTCACACTGGCGCGGTCATCGGAGCCGCAAGGATGAAAGAGAGGAAGGGCTTTCGTTGTTTTAGGTTTTCAAAAGATGTACCTTACTAGACTTTGAGTTCCGTACTATACACACAAGCATATTATGCAAGAAGTAAGTAGGAATTCACATATCATGAAGGCATATCAATTCAATTGAAAGACTATTGATATTTCTTCATGATATGTGAGCTTTATTTGCTTCGGTAAATATGACTAGCATATTCAAAATTGACATTTTTGGAGGTTTTTTTAAATGCAAACGAACGGAACAGTAAAATGGTTTAATGCAGAAAAAGGTTTCGGATTTATTCAAGTAGAAGGCGGAGACGATGTATTCGTTCACTTCAGCGCAATCCAAGGCGAAGGTTTCAAAACTTTGGATGAAGGTCAACGCGTTCAATTCAACATCGTTCAAGGCAACCGTGGTCCACAAGCTGAGAACGTTGTAAAACTGTAAGTCTCCTTCTAAAAAAACTGTCCGCTCGCGGGCAGTTTTTTCTTTTTCCGCCACTACATTTCTTTCTAATTCCGCGTATAATCGAACCCTATGAAGAAAAAAAGGGGGAAGGCACGTGGAGTCATGGCTGGATCACTTGATTCGTACAGCTTCTTCGCTTCAAAAAACGATTCATATCGAGCCGATCCTCAAAGGCTTTTCTACAGATCGAAAATTCCATGTGATTTTATCTGACGGCGAACAGCGAGTGCTGCGAGTGGCGGATCGTGAGCAATGGGAACAAAAGAAAGCAGAGTTTCAAGTTCTGCAATCTTTGCAAGCGAGAAAAGGTGTCAAAGCCTCACGACCAATTGAGCTTGGTTTAGTAGATGAGTTCGATATCTGTTTTATGGTGTTGTCGTATGTGGCAGGTGAGGATGCAAAGGATGCTCTTAGAAATTTGACTGCAGAGGAGCAGTATCGGATCGGGAAAGAAGCAGGTAGGCAGCTGGCTCTTATGCATACGATTGCCGCTCCATCCGAGGTCACAGACTGGTACCAGCGCTGCTACGAACAAAAGCACTCCCGTTATATGGAGGCGTATCGTGCGTGTGGTCATTCCATCGCGAATGCAGATCGCATCCTGGCCTTTATTGATGAACATGCTGCAGCTCTTCAGGATACAACAAGTGTTTTTCTGCATGATGATTTTCATGTGGGAAATCTGATTGTGGCAGGCAAACATTACGCAGGAGCCATTGATTTCAATCGATTTGATTGGGGCGATCCCGTTCACGACTTTACCAAGCTTGCGTTTTTTTCGCAGGAAATCAGCACTCCCTATAGTATCGGCCAAATCGATGGATATCATGAGCGAAAAGGGAGCATTTCGGAAATATTTTGGCTGCGGTACTGTCTCTACACAGCGATGGCGATGTTCTCTTCTTTAGTCTGGACGATTCGGGTCATTCCTCAGCAAACCCGGGAGATGCAGGAGAGAATCAAGCACATCTCGCTGCAGCATGACTTCTTTGAGCAGCTGGTTCCTGACTGGTACAAACGTATGTAAATAAAAAAGGAATTATGGACGGACCATAATTCCTTTTCATTTGCCGTTTCTTAGAAGCAAGATTCGACTGTAACCGTCTGGAATTGGCTATCCAGTACGGAGAGACCAACCACTTGACCGCCGCCAACTGCAGTACGTCCATAGGTGGTGAGAAGAACATTGTCTCCTTCGCTATCGTTGTTGCAGCCGACAGACAGACGCACTTCATAGTGGAAGGAAGCAGGTACTGTCGCATTGAAAGCCATGCGTGTGTTTCCTGGGAGCGTTTGCGTGATATCGAGCAAAGTGCTGACAGGGTTTGTTTGCGTTACCGCATTACCCCAGTTCAGAACTTGCACACGCACCTCTACTGGATCATTGTTGAGATTGACCAGGTCCAAGTGAGCAGTGAGGGCTACGCCGAGGTTGTTTTGAAGGATACCAGTTGTACGAACGATTTGTGTCCTGTGCTTGCGTTCAGACATTCATGTCACTCCATTCTTCGTTTATTGATTCGTGGGACAATATACTTTATTTCACCTTGTCTTCATTTGTAACGGCGAACGTAATGGGACAAGGAACCATTTCTATCAGAAGGCGGGGGAGAACCATGAAAGTAGCGGACTTGTTTAGACAAAAGGACTGCAGCGCCCGCTTTGAATGGGGATATGAAGGGGTGGGGCACGTGGGTGCAGCCTCCGATGTTGTGGTAATTGTTGATGTTCTTTCCTTTACGACATGTGTAGATGTTGTGATCGGAAAAGAAGGAGTGGTATTTCCCTACCAGATGAATGACGAGACAGCACGTTCCTTTGCACGAGAAAAACAGGCCATATTGGCGGGCAAGCGAGGGGAGGAGATTTCGCTTTCTCCGGCATCTCTTTCCTCCATTCCGGAAAAAACCCGTATCGTTCTTCCTTCTCCAAATGGTTCGACCTGTACGGTTCTTGCAAAACAATGTGGGGGGATCGTGATTGCAGCCTGTTTGCGCAATGCATCGGCTGTTGCAAGATTTATTCGCGACCAAGGAGGCACCGTAACGGTTATTGCGAGTGGAGAGAGATGGCCGAATGGAACACTGAGACCGGCGATCGAGGATATGATTGCAGCTGGAGCCATTTTAGACGAGCTGACAGAGCTTACGCTATCCCCTGAGGCGCAAATGGCAGTCGGTGCCTTCCAGATGGCAAGAGGGCAATTGGTTGAACTACTGCAACAGTGCGGATCAGGGCAGGAGCTGATTCAAAGAGGATATCCGGAAGATGTTGCGATCGCATCTATGTACAATTGCAGCAAAGCAGTTCCAATCCTAAATCACGAGGACGCCTATCAAGCGGCTGTCACTTGAACGCTGTTAACGTTTTGGCACAGGAAAAAGCCCTGGTTTTTCTCCAGCACGAAGAAAAATCAGGGTTTTGAGCTTTCTAATGCTTTCTAATTACGATCCTTTAATAAGGATCTTGCTCGTGTCCTTTTTCGATGGCATCTTTTACTGCCTGATGAGCATCTTTTGCCCCAAGCGGATGCATTTCTTCCCCTATTTCCATCTTGAAGCCATCCTTCATTTTGCTTTTCTCCATTAAGCCTGCCCGTAAGCGTCGGCCATAGTCTTCATCTGCTTCTTCTGCGAGTGCCATCATCTTATCCTGAATCACCTGCGGACAGATGGCGAGATCATTCACGAGGTTGTTGATTAACTCATCTTTTTCCCATTGTTCAAAATGGCGATAAGTATCGCCTGCTTGTTTGGTATTGCTTTGGCGATCGATAGACTCTCGAACCAGGTTTCCTTCCACATGTGGAGTGTACTCGGTGCCCACCTGTTCCGCTTCTTTCAATCCGCCCATGCTGGATGGCTCGTAGTTCACATGCAGGTTTTGCCCAGGAGCTTTGTCATTGTAAAAGCGTAATTGTCCGCCTTCTTGATTCGTTGCGACGCGTTTTTTGGCTGCGTTGATCGGCAGCTGCAAATAGTTGGCTCCCACACGATAACGCTGGGTATCCGAATAGGAGAAGGTTCTTCCTTGCAGCATTTTATCATCAGAGAAATCCAGTCCGTCGACCAATACGCCCGTTCCGAAGGCAGCTTGTTCTACTTCATTAAAGAAGTTCTCCGGGTTTTTATTCAGAACCATTCTGCCGACTGGACGCCAAGGGAACAGATCTTCCGGCCATAGCTTTGTATCATCGAGCGGATCGAAATCAAGCTCAGGGTGAGGGCCGTCCTCCATGATCTGTACGAGCAGTTCCCACTCGGGGTAATCTTTGCGCTCAATCGCCTCGTATAAATCCTGTGTCGCATGGTTGAAATTTTTGCCCTGAATTTCTGCCGCTTCTTTCATCGTCAAATTTTTGATGCCTTGTTTTGGCTCCCAGTGATATTTGACGAGGACACCCTTTCCTTCGTTGTTGACCCATTTGTAGGTGTTGACGCCCGAGCCTTGCATCATGCGGTAGTTAGCGGGAATGCCCCATGGCGAATACACAAATGTCACCATATGAAAAGACTCGGGGGAATTTGCACAGAAATCGAAGAAACGGCGTGGATCCTGTATATTTGTCACGGGATCTGGACGGAAAGCATGGATCATGTCCGGAAATTTCATGGCGTCCCGGATAAAGAAGATTTTCAGGTTGTTCCCGACCAAATCCCAGTTGCCATCCTCCGTGTAGAATTTCACAGCAAATCCGCGGGGATCCCGCAGTGTTTCAGGAGAGTGAAGCCCGTGGACAACCGTTGAAAAACGTACAAAAACAGGGGTTTGCTTGCCTTTTTCCTGAAAGAGCTTTGCCCGTGTGTATTTGGAAACAGGCTCATCGCCGACCGTTCCATACGCTTCAAAGTAACCGTGAGCGCCGGCTCCACGTGCATGAACAATGCGTTCTGGCACCTTTTCTCTGTCAAAGTGACTGATTTTCTCGATAAAATCATAGTTTTCCAAGGTAGCCGGACCACGATTTCCTACTGTTCGAATATTTTGATTGTTTGTGATCGGATGCCCCTGTCTATTGGTTAAGGTGTCATCGTCAGCACGATCTGTTTGGGGGTTATTGTTCGTATCCATTGTCTTTCCTGCCTTCCTTTTTACATGTCATTCTTCGATTTCTCTTCTGTATGCTTCCCAGAAATGGAAATGTATACGCGAAAATTTTCCATTCTCTTTTTGATTGCTCTTTTTCTTGAGAATCACGGAATGCCCAGATGGACATCGGACAGAATAAGAGATGTTTGGCAGTCAAAAGGAAGGTGTGACAGGATGAACCAACGTACGCTTGCGGCACATGAGTCTCTGGAAATACATGAAGCTCTCAATCTAAAGACGCTAGGTTTGGCCAAGTCGAAGCTGGTGCAAGGTCTCGTATTTGATCAGGAGTTAAAAGCTCTGATGCAAAAAGACGTGGAGCAGTCATTAGAAGCCATAGCCGAGCTCCAGGCGCTGTATCAACGTTCGCCATTTCAAGCACCGGTGCCTCAAAATCGTCCGACCCCCATTATAAATTGAAGGTGAGAAACGATGAATAACGATTATCAGGATCCTATCAACTCGCTGCATATGCCGGAGCTGGCGGATATGACGTTTGCTATGGACTTTCTTATTCGTGCCAAAGAAGGGGTCCGAAACACCGCGTTTGCTCTCACAGAAACGGTGTCACAAGAAGCGCGCGCTGTATTGCGCAAGCAGCTGCATCAAGCGATAGCGCTTCATCAAGAAATAGCAGAGCTGATGATCAGGAAAAAATGGTTTCATCCTTATGAACTCAACGAGCAATATCAGTTGGATCAGCTTTCTGCATGGAACACGATCAAGATCGGGCAAATGAATCTGTTCCCTGGGGATACATCAAGGAAAGGTATGTTCGATCAAGCACCAGATGAACAGGGGATGGGGAGGGACAATGCATGAAGGCTGTTACTTATCAGGGCATTAAGAACATTGCAGTGAAAGAGGTTCCTGATCCAAAGATAGAGAAGCCGGATGATATGATCGTCAAACTCACAAGTACAGCTATTTGTGGCTCTGACCTGCACCTTATCCATGGGATGATTCCCAACCTGCAGCAGGATTACATCATCGGTCATGAACCGATGGGAATCGTGGAGGAGGTAGGTCCTGGCGTCACCAAGCTGAAAAAAGGGGATCGCGTCATCATCCCGTTCAATATCGCTTGCGGTGAGTGCTTTTATTGCAAAAACCAATTAGAGAGCCAATGCGACAATTCGAATCAAAATGGGGACATGGGTGCTTACTTTGGCTATAGCGGAACCACGGGCGGATACCCGGGGGGACAAGCAGAATATTTACGGGTTCCCTTTGCAAATTTTACACATTTCAAGCTGCCTGAAAGCTGTGAGGTAGAGGATGAAAAGCTATGCTTGATCGCCGATGCCATGACAACGGCGTATTGGAGCGTAGACAATGCTGGCGTAAAGAACGGGGATACAGTCATCGTTTTGGGGTGCGGTCCGGTTGGACTGCTTGCGCAAAAGTTTTGCTGGCTAAAGGGCGCAAAACGGGTGATTGCCGTTGATTACGTCGATTATCGTCTACAGCATGCGAAGCGTACGAATCAGGTAGAAATTGTAAACTTCGAGCAAGAGCCAAACATCGGCAACCATCTGAAAGAGATGACAAAGGGTGGGGCAGACGTTGTGATAGACGCTGTAGGAATGGATGGGAAAATGTCAGATTTGGAGTTTCTGGCTAGCGGCTTAAAGCTTCAAGGAGGAGCGATGGGGGCTGTAGTCATCGCATCTCAAGCCGTGCGAAAGGGGGGGACAATCCAAATTACCGGTGTGTACGGTGGGCGCTATAATGCATTTCCTTTGGGGGACATTATGCAAAGAAACATCAACATTCGCTCTGGACAAGCACCTGTCATCCACTATATGCCTTACATGTATGAGCTCATCACTACTGGTAAAGTAGATCCAGGCGACATCATCACTCATGTCATCCCTTTGCACGAAGCGAAGCGCGGGTACGAGGTTTTCGATACGAAAACGGACAATTGCATCAAAGTCATATTGAAACCTTAATGAACAGGAGCAGGTGAATGCCATGCCATACGGATTGCACGAGCAGCTGGAGGTTCATGAGATCGCTACATTTAAGACGATCTGCATGACCAAATCCAAAACAATGCAGGCTATAGTTTCTGATGACGCGTTAAGACAGCTTTTGGCAGAAGACGTTGATGTGTCGACTAGACAGCTTGAGGAGCTCAGTGAAATTCTTTCCAAGGCGAGTACGAGGGAGGGGATCGAATCATGACTGGCTTTCTACAAAATTTAACTGGATTGGGTGGAATGACCGATCAAGTTGTGGCCATGGACTTTTTACTGGCAGCCAAAAGCGGAGTGAGAAACTACGCAATGGCCCTGACTGAAGCGGGAAGCCCTGAAATAAAAGCCATTCTTACGAAGCACTTGGATGAAGCGATAGATATGCACGAAAAAATCAGCCAATACATGATCGAGCGAGGCTGGTACGATCCTTGGGACGTGGAAGAGCAGCGAAAACTGGACCAGCAAAACATTCAGACGGCATTAAACCTGATGTAAAGCGCCCCATAAGGGTGCTTTTTTCATGGTGAATATCTTGTGGAAAGACTCTTGCCATTTACTCACGAATCTTGCATAATAAGAACATAAGTTCGCGTTATGTGGAGGGTTTGGAATGGCTAGAGAATCTTCACAAGAAGCAGAGTATCCTGCTGCCCGATCAATGGCGGCATTTGTGGAGCGACCGGTTGTCGCGGAAGACGATTTTGGAGAAATGTGCTTTCGTATCTATGACAGCACGCAATACAGCTATCCGATCCATATCAAATGGTTCGAGAAAGCGGCAGGTGTCTATGGAACCGTAAACGGTGCATGGGGGCTTGTCCGCGAAATTGATGTAGAGCATTATTCGGTCAAACTTGTGAATCAGGATGACTCACGCTGGATTCGAGTAAAAGATATCGTGAGCGTCACGAAATAGGGAAAAATCCGCCCTGCCTATCCTCACCTGCGTTTTTCCGAGCGCATACGATGGAGGATAAGGTGGTGATACACAATGGGTTATTCGTTGGCTGACTGGATGATCTATACGATCTGGGCGATTTTTGGACTTATGATCATCGATTTTCTGATCGTGTTGTTCCGTTCCTTTTGGCAAGGCTCATTTGACCCAGGCTTTGTATTGGGTTATCTGAAGGATATTTTGTACTACATTTTGCCATTAAACGTCCTAGTGTCCATGACCTCAATTGATCCCACCGGATATACGTTATTGGTCTTCTACTTCATCGGAGGACTTGCGGTAATGATCAAATACATTCTCGACATAAAAAAACGCTTTGAATGAAGCTGGGAGCAGTCTTCCTTTGGGGAAGGCTGTTTTTTGCGGATACCGAGTTGGTTTCTTTTTCGATCCGAGACATGATTTGGATGGAATTCCGAATATAGTGGTAAAGAATCACTCATCGGGGAAAGTGCACCGATGGGTGGACGTGGCACCACGAGGCTTGTCTCCTCATACAATAATCCAAATATTTCGCAAAAGGAGTTGGTGCCATGAGGAGATATCAGTGGATTCGATGGCGAAAAATCCTCCTCTGGCTCGGAATCATTGCCGCAGTCTTGATTATTTTGATAGTGGGTGGACCGACTTACTGGGCGGTCGCCTGGGGGATTGTAACTCTTCTCTTTCAGCTGCTTTTTGCGATTGTCTTTATCATCATTCAGTTTGTCGCGCTTTTTTGGTTCCTGGCACGTGGCCGTACGTACTGGATTCTACCGGGGGAAACAGGCTCGACCTGGGATGATTACCGGGGGAATCCCGAGATTGTGGAAAATGCGAAACGGATCGTGACCTTGCTCAAGGGTGTCAAAGAATTTAAAGAAATGGGCGGAGAGGCCATCCGCGGGCTTCTCCTCTGCGGGCCGCCAGGTACAGGGAAATCGTATTTGGCGCAAGTTATCGCCAACGAGGCACAAGTTCCTTTTGCGTATGCTTCGGCTCCCAGCTTTCAAAACATGTTCTTTGGTGTGGGGAATCTGAAAGTGATGGGGCTGTACAGAAAAGCGAGAAAGCGGGCAACCGAACACGGGGCATGCATTATTTTCATTGACGAGATCGATGCCATCGGGATGAAACGGCAAGGGGGCGGGATGGGCGCAGGTGGGATGCTCGGGATGGGAGGAGCAGGGCTATTAAATGAACTGCTGCTGCAAATGGACCCTCCAAACATCGATAGCACCAAAATCGCGAAGCTGCTGCGGTCGCTGGGTCTTCGTCGGAAAAAAGCGGAACGACCGCCTGTCATGACCATTGCAGCGACGAACCTCCCGGATGTACTGGATTCCGCTTTGCTGCGACCAGGACGTTTTGACCGACAGCTCTGGGTGGATTCCCCTGACTACGACGGACGGATCGATGTTTTTCAATACTATCTCAAAAAGGTGAAGCACGATGAGACGTTAACACCTGAAAAGGCTGCATTGGATACGATCGGGTACAGCCCGGCGCAGATCAAGCATATCGTGAATGAGTCCGTTGTCATCGCCCATCAGCGGGGGGCGCAGGTCACCAACTACGAGGATTTTCGGGCAGCCATGGAGACGTATGAATGGGGGATCGCCCAGCCTCTGCGTTCCATGAGTGAGGACGAAAAACGCAACGTCGCGTACCACGAAGCGGGTCATGCGGTCGCCCAATTTTTATTGAAGCCTCATGAACGCGTCTGGAAGGTAACGATCATTCGACGTGGCGGGGCACTCGGTTTGGCTGCTACCAAACCGACGCATGAACGATATAACCGCAGTGACAGCGAGATCTTGGCGGAAATCCAGGTTTGTCTCGCTGCCAGAGCAGTCGAAGAGGAATTTTTGCAGAAAAAGCTGAACGGGGTTACCTCCGATCTGCATCGGGCGACAGAGCTGGCTGGTGCCTATCTCGGGATTGTGGGGATGGGGGATGAGTTGTTCAGCTGGTTGGCTACCGGTTCACGTGTAGACGGTCTGAAATCACTGCGTCCGAAAATTAACGAACTTTTGCAGGACCAAATGCTCCAAGTGAAAAAACTGGTACGGGACTATTCCGACTTCGTCCATGCGATCGCAGAGGAACTGTTGAAGCGCGGCGATCTGACTGGAGAAGAAATCGAAGAGCTGCATGAGCAATTGTACGGGCAGGGGAAATCGGTCTCGGCGGAAGAGGAGCAAAACCAGTAAGATCCAGGAAAAAGCGAGCTTCTCCCGGTTTATAGTCGGGGAAAGCTCGCCTTTTTCATGGGGGGCAGATGTGCATAAGCTTCCCGACGGGGTATCCTTGGAAGAAGGGGCACTGGTAGAACCGACGGCAGTAGCTATGCAAGCCGTTCGTCAAAGCAAGCTGAAAGTGGGAGATAAAGTTGCCATCTTTGGCGCTGGTCCCATCGGTTTACTTACCTTGCTTGCAGCAAAGGCCGCGGGTGCTTCTGAAATTGTCATGGTGGACGTGTCCGAGGAACGATTGGCTAAGGCAAAAGAATTGGGAGCTGCTTACATCGTGAATGCAGCTACAGAGGATACAGTTCAAGCAATCGTGTCCCTGACAGGCGGAGTTGAGATTGCCTATGAAGCAGCGGGGGCGCAGCCGACATTCTCCAACGCGATTTCCGTTTTGAAAAAAGGCGGAGCTCTCATGTTCATTGCAGCTTTCACGAAGCCAGTAGAGCTGGACATGAGCCTCGTCATGATCAAGGAATTGAATGTAACATCGACATTGGCCTATCGTCACGTTTTCCCAGAAGTCATCAATCTGATGGCATCCGGCCGACTGGACGTCAAGAACGTCATCACTAAAAAGATCGAGCTGGCCCAAATCGTCGATGAGGGGCTGGAGCTGTTGATCAAGGATAACGAATTTGCCATCAAGGCAAAGCATGAGTCAAAGCGGGCAGGATATCGTTCTTGCCTGCTTTTTGCGTCTTTCATGGCAAGGGCAGGGATAATCAGGAAACCACTCACAAAGGGGGAATGGCGTATTCATTTGGACAAACTAACCGAAGCAAATTCATGTACGAAAGGAAAGTGAACATG
Source organism: Brevibacillus centrosporus (assembly GCF_003710815.1). Lineage (GTDB taxonomy): Bacteria > Bacillota > Bacilli > Brevibacillales > Brevibacillaceae > Brevibacillus > Brevibacillus centrosporus. The sequence goes on along the minus strand of NZ_RHHP01000001.1, from coordinate 6,405 downwards.
CGAATCAGGGTGATTTGTTTATTCATCGTCCTCATGCTTGGAGTCTTCGGCTGTAGCCCGTCCGGACAGTCTCGTCAGCAAGCACTTCCCCAGAGTGAGGCACCCAAGGCAAAAGTGAACAATATTTCAAACAAGAGCAGTATTTTACTTGGATGGAATGCTTTTGGAACCACCGACATTTACATTGAACAGAACAACGCTTCTCCCGAGATGAATGTGGTCTCTCCACGATGGTTTAGTCTGGATGAAGAACGGATTGTTTCTGGTGAGGCGGATCAGCGCTACATCGAATGGGCGCATGGTGCCGGTAGAAAGGTGTGGGCCTTTTTCGGCAATCAGTTCAATGCAGAGCTGACAGACAAGATGATTGGGAAGCGGGACAACCACAAAAAGATTGCCGAGATGCTGAAGGAAAAGCTCGTCCCCGCGAAAATAGATGGAGTCAATGTAGACTTTGAAAATATCAATCCGAAAAACAAGGACGACTTCGTTCACTTCGTCAAGGAACTCAAATCAACGCTAGGCCCACACGGAATTGTGATTTCGGTAGATGTCACTCGGGAAAACCCGGATCCGTTCTGGTCGGGAAGCTACGATAGGAAAGCTTTGGGGGAAACAGCGGATTATATCGTCATGATGGGCTACGACGAAGATTTGGGCGGGGGAGAAAAAGTAGGCTCGGTGGCTTCGCTAAGTTGGGTAGAGGAAGGGATACAGCTTCTCATGAAGGATGTTCCTTCTGAAAAAATCATTCTCGCGATTCCCTTTTACACGAGAGAATGGGTGACGAATCTCCAAACCAACCAGTCTATTCGCTTTGACCGCAATATGATTGAAACCGAGCAGATTTTGATGGACAAGAAGCTGGATAAAAAATACGATCCGAAAACGAAACAAAACTATGTGGAATTTATTGAAAACGGGGAGAAGCACCAGATCTGGGTGGAGGATGAAATCTCGCTGAAGAATCGTTTGGATTTGGTGAAGAAGTACAACCTCAGAGGCTCCGCCGTCTGGTATGTAGGGCAAGAGATTCCAGGCATATGGACGATTTTTCGTTAAGGAAAAAGGAGGCATCAATTAGCAAGCAGTGGCGTTGATGCTTTTCTTTTTGAAAAAAATCCCAAAAGCTTTTGTCCAAAATATGATATGTAACAGGTTTGTAACACGATCGGTTGGATAATGCAGGTAAATGTTGAACGGTGTCGAAACCATTACGAATAAGTCTGTCTGGTTGGAACGAACCTCCTTGGTCAGGCGCCTAAACAGAAAATCGATCCCTGAAAAGGAGTACGGTCACATGATTCATTCTGATAGCAACGGTCGAGCACCACAGCAAGCCAGTGCGATAGGTCAAATCCTGCTGGACGATCATCCTGAAGTGCTCTCTCAAATACAAATGATAAATATGACTTCCAGGGATTTGGAATTGATCGCAAAATTACGTCCGGTGGTAGTCTCCCAAATTGATCGAATCACGTCTTCTTTTTATGAGGCGATCCTTGATGTAGATTCTCTAAAGCAAACGGTAACAAAATTCACGACGGTAGAGAGGCTGCGGCAAACTTTATCCAATCACTTGATTGAGATGTTTGAGGGCAAAATCGATTCAGCCTTTATTGAGAAACGTCTTAAAATTGCGATGGTTCACCAAAAGATTGGGCTCCCGCCAAAGTGGTACATGGGTTCGTTCCAAAAATTGTTAAATACGCTGCTCCAAATCATTCATGAGCAGTCAGGTATACTTTTGGAAACGGAAGGACTTCGTGAAGCTGTTACCAAGCTGCTCAGCTTCGAACAGCAAATCGTACTGGAAGCCTACGAAAACCAAAACCGCTTGGAAGAACAACAAGCCAAAGCGATCATCGAGTACCAGGCCCTTCATGATGAACTGACAGGATTGCCGAATCGACGAATGTTTCATCAGGCGTTATCGCAAGCGATTGAGCGCTACCGTGAAGAGCCTACGCCCTTTGCCGTGTTTGTGATGGACATCGACCGGTTTAAATTGATTAACGACTCATTAGGTCATACATACGGTGATCGTTTCCTGCAGGAAGTGAGCAATCGGATCCGTGAGTGCGCAGAGGGTTATCCTGTGACGATCGCTCGTTTGGGAGGAGATGAATTCACACTCATCCTGGAAAACTGCGAGGAACCTTCTCTGGCGGCAGAGCTTGCTGGAAAGCTCGTGAAGGCAATTGAAGTGCCGTATCGGTTGCAAAATAACGATTACTACGTTTCGGCAAGTATTGGTATCGCCATTTACCCGACGCATTGTGCAAGCGAGGAAGATCTGCTCAAAAATGCGGATACGGCTATGTATGAAGTCAAAAAGAACGGTAAAAACGGGCATCAGTTTTTCTCTCCGGTGTTGGATGAGCAGCTGCTTCTGAGAATTGAACTGGAGAGTGATTTGCGCAAAGCCGTGCAGCGTCAAGAGCTGGAGCTGTATTACCAGCCGCAGTTTCAGACGGGCAGCTACAGCATGATTGGCATTGAAGCGCTGGTCCGTTGGCGCCATCCCACGAAAGGGCTGCTTTCCCCGGGTGTCTTCATTTCCATTGCGGAAGAGACAGGCCTTATTTACGAGATCGGGACCTGGACTTTGCACGAGGCATGCCGGCAGATGAAGGAATGGCATTTGGCAGGAGGGCCTTTGATCCCGGTATCGGTCAATCTGTCTTCCCGCCAATTCCACCAGTCCAATCTAGTGGCGTACATCCGTGAGATTTTGCAGGAGACTGGTCTGGAGCCGCAGTATCTCGAGCTCGAAATAACAGAGAGCATGATGATGGACGCAGCGGTATCTGCGGAGATTCTCAGAGAGCTGGATGAGTTTGGGGTAAAAATCAGCCTGGACGATTTTGGAACGGGATACAGCTCCCTTAGCTATCTGAAGCAATTCCCGATTCACAAGCTCAAAATCGACCGTTCGTTTATTTCGGATATTACGAGAAATGCCAGTGATCAGGCGATTGTCGCGACGATTATTTCCATGGCCAAGCATTTGAATATGGAAGTGATCGCAGAAGGGATTGAAACAAAAGGGCAGCTTGATTTTCTCACGGAAAACTCCTGCCAGGAAATCCAGGGCTATTATTTTAGCCGTCCGCTGCCTGCGCAGGAAGTGGAAGCAGCTTTCTTCACTCCTTACCGTCTGGACCATACATGGACAACATTTCGAGAAGTTTAGAAAAGGGAAGATTCGACATTCAAGCGATTTACGCTATAATGGTATTCGTGTAAATAAACAAAAGGAGCACTCTACATGGATTTTTACGCACTAAAAGATATTATTCACGGAAGACGCAGTGTACGAAAATTTACGGAGCAGGACGTTTCCATCGAAGATATTAACGACATTCTCGACTGCGCCCGTTATGCCCCAAGCGATACGAATTCGCAAACATGGGAATTCATCGTGATTACAAACAAAGATAAAATCAAAGAAATCGAGCAGCTCACTTGGGATGCTCTTCATGAAAAAGCAGCAGAAGCAGCAGAGAAAGGATTCGAGAAGGAAGGCAAGCTCTTGACGCGTTCGTTCGGGCCTTACGCAACGGCTTTCTCCGATGCACCTGCACTCATCATTTGCCTCGCTACTCCTTATCAATCGAAATTCCGCGAGAAAATTTTCGAGCCGATCCAGCTGGTGAACGACTCCGTTTGGGAAGAGGAAGGAATCAAGAGCAGCTGCTTGGCTTCCCAAAACCTGATGCTGGCCGCCTATGCAAAAGGATTGGGTACTTGCCCGATGACAGGACCGGTTTTGCTGGCTTCTGAAAAAATCCGCAAACTTCTGAACATCTCGGAAGAAAAGCAAATGAACATGGTCATTGCACTCGGCTATCCGAAAGATGTACCTAAAAAGCTCCCTCGCAAGGAAGTAAGCGAGATCACAACGTATATTCAATAAACACGCAAAGAAGAACCTCAGGGCAAGTGAATGAGGTTCTTTTTTTACAGTAAGTAAGAATTTGTAAGATTTTTAGCCAGCATAAGCGATGGCTAATGCTTAGCGGAACCAAGTTTCCTAATTGGAGCCATGTGCTCCAGAACAATGGAAACCACAGGTAAATCCTGTTAGAATGAGAAGAAGCCCCCCTGCTGGGGCTATTTGTATAAGGAGGAATCGAAATGGGAGACATCAAGTGGGTCAAACGCAAGACAGAAAATCATATCGGAGGTGACATCTATTATGAACCATAGAACGATGGATGCTACCCGTGAACAGCTGATCAAGCAGTTAGTGTTTTTTGACGAACAATATTCCCTCTTTTTTGATCATTATGTGCGTGATTACGGAAAAGAAAAACAGACCGTTGATACCCTGATCAAGCGATACAGGGATACGTTAGAGGATATCCTGGCTAAAGACGATGGAGCATTGTCCGAAAGCCTGCAGAGCGTGGCCTTGCTCGGAAGCAGTGTTCACGTGCGTTTTGAAGAGGATGGCTACGAAGAGTTATTCACTGTGGTTTTTCCCACAGATATTGATCCAGACCAAAATCGAATATCATTCTTATCTCCAATCGGCAGGCAATTGTTGTTGTCTGCCCCCCACGAGTCTATCGTCTTGGAGAGTCCGGCTGGCAGACAGTCCGTTCAGATTGGTGAGGTAAGATTCGCCTATAGAGGAGGGTTTCCATCAACGAAGGAAGGCCTCTGACAGAAAAGCAAAAGGCACCGTCTCAATGATGGTGCCTTTTTGCATGGGGCGAGGGCGGAAGCGAAATTAGACCTCACACTCATCGCTTTGATAGTTAAATTGCCACTCCATGCCGAACTTGTCGACAACACTGCCGTAGCATTTGCTCCAGAAGGTTTCCTGCAGCTCCATACGCACCGTTCCTTCTTCTTTCAGCCTTTCGAAGTAGGTTTTGATCTCATCCATGTTGGTATGGACGAGCGCTAAGCTTACGTTGTTGCCTGCCACGAAAGGAGTGCCTGGAAACGCATCTGAAAACATCAGCATCGTACCACAAACCTGAATGTTGGTGTGCATGACGAGGGGCCCCGCTTCTTCTGGAAGCGTAAAATCCGGATGCGGCGGCGTATCGCCAAAAGTCATAATCTGCGGCGGACTTGTTTCAAATAATTTTGCATAATACATCGCCGCTTCCCGACAGTTTCCTTGAAACGTAAGATAAGGATTGACTGGCATTTGCTTCGTTCCTTTCTCGTCTGACGATTGACCCTTTCTATTTTCGTCCAGGAAGGTTGGATGTAAACGATCGAGCCTCAGCAAATTGACGGTCTTTTCTTTTATTTACTTAAGGTAGGGAGGGCAACCCTGCAAAGAGTCGTCAATCCCAAATATCCGAACAAAGGATACAGGAACATCAAAAGCTGTGAATACCCAATTAAACAGAGAGAGAACGAGGCAAGGAACAAAAAGAGATACAGTCGCGTTTCAGGTACGTTGAATATTTCGCGGAGCTGCTGACCGATTCCAAATACATTTGAGATCAGGGTCGTGAAGATCTCGGAGTAGAGGACAAAAACGAAGAACAATTGCAGCCACTCATTCCATTGATCCGTCACATAGAGGATGGGGATGTCCATGAAACGAACGTCGTCCCAGTTCGCCAGCATCGCTGTATGGACGACAAGAAGCATGAAACCGAGGACGACTCCGCCGATGACGGCTGCGCGCAGCAGGACCACGGGTTCCCGGATGGCATAACCGATGGGGATGAGAACGGATTGGGCCATAGCGAGGTTAAAAGAAACGTACAAAACTGTCTTCCATAAAAATTCATAGCTATTGGGTGCAGAAAGCGGGAGCGGGGAGTCTACGTGGCCCTCCAGAAGGATGAGAATGGCAAAAATAAGCATGGAAGGCACCACGATGGCGTTGACGACGAGCAGCTGTTCGAGCCCTTGCCGCAGGATTAAAAGAGCAAGAACGAGTGTGGCAATCGTTCCTAGGAGATACGGGATATGAAACTGCTCCTCCAGCACTGAACCCGCACCTGCCAGCATCACAGTAGTCACACCAAACAGCGTGAGAAATACTAGCACGTTCATTGTTCTTCCAATAAAGGGACCAAACAGCTTTAGATTGAACGACTCATAAGAAGGTGTCCGCAGCTGATGAGCGAGCAGCATCATTTTGAAGCCCAGCCACACAAACAAGGCGGTAGCGGCTAGGATGCCGATGGTGCCTGCATGTCCGTATGAGGTAAAAAAGGCGAGAATTTCCTGTCCACTGGCAAAACCGGCTCCCACTACTGTTCCGATGTAGGTGGCAGCAACCTGGATACTTTTTCCCCATAACTTCATACCGGTCTGTTCCTTTCCAAATGGGATGCTAGTACAAGTGTATGAGCTATTGGCGAAAACAGAAGAAAAAAAGGCGACTGGCTTTTGGCCAATCGCCTCAGATTGTTGAGAAAGCCT